>NZ_JACJRQ010000012.1 GCF_014697355.1 Nostoc calcicola FACHB-3891
GGTTGCCAATTCTAGCTGGTCTTTTTCTCGCCATGATGTATCACTAAGAACATCTTTATCAATGTTCTTAGATTACATCTGTTGCTCACTTTTTGCTTAAGTTGACACCAATGGGCACTGCCGTGCCCCTACAGGTATACGTCACTAAATCAAGAAATGCTATAAGTCTATAACTTTAGTAAAAATTATAGAGAGCAAACTTATGACACACCCTAATCCACAAGACAAAAACAACTTTCTTTACCCTCGTAGTCGGTATTATGGTAAATTCCAGCCAGAGAATTTGGTGTTTAATGCCAATCTCCAAGAATTTACCCAAAAAATTACTTATATCACTTGTCTACAAACAGGTGGAAAACTATCTTCCGAAGAAGCTTACGAACAAATTAGGGTGCTTTGGAAACAGCTGAAACATAGCAAAAAGGAACTAGCTATTGGTATAAATAAAGAAATTTAAAATTTTAATAACTTCTGCAATGTTTGTTGATACATTTCACAAACATAATTAACCAAATTTATCAATAATGTTAAAAAACTAAACAATTAATATTGGCATTAACGGTTTCCAGATGGAGTAACGCCACCACAAAGCAGCTTTAATCGGCTAGTTCTAAGGCATCAAAAATCTAGCTACTGGCTGGTCAATTTTACAAAACTTTTTGGAAAAGAATCCGAAAAGCAAGAAACTAAACTTGTAGTTTATGATGCCATTCATGGGAATGCATAGTAACGGTTTGCAATTTAGTAGGGTAACTTCTGCCAAACACTCTTCAAATTGCACATCATCAACAAGCGCCATCAACTTTTTTGAACAGGAGTTAAGCTATGACGCCGCGACTGACTCAAGAGGAATTAGCACAAATAGTTACTGAAGTTGAAAGTCTGCAAACGCGTCGAGAAGTCGAGTTAGACCAAGAGCAGGTTAAAGAAATTTTACAGGAGATGAATTTACCGCCAGAGTTACTAGATGAAGCAGTAGTTCAGTTGAATCGTCGTCAAGCCTTGGAGGTGCAGCAACAGCAAAATCGATGGATTACCTCTGGAGTGGTGGCACTCTTAGCGGTAGTGAGTGCATCTACAATATTTGTGATGCACCAACATAGTTCTGCACTTTCTCATGTTTCTGCTCAACAAGACCGCATCACTTTCGCACAAAATAATAGCGGCAATTTAGAGACAATTTCGCGCCAAACCAATCCAGAAGTTTTTTACCGTGTCACTTTGAAAGATACACCCTTGGGTAAAAAACTGGCTCTCTCTTGTAATTGGACAGATCCAAACGGTCAAATTGTCAAGCAAAACAGCTATCAAACCCGCGAAATTAATACGTCTGTTTGGAATACTCAGTGTCGCCACACTATTAATTCAGGTGCAACCATCGGCAAATGGCAGGTGCAAATGTTTTTGGAAGGCCGTCAAATTAGCGATGAAACCTTTCAAGTGAACTAGTCCAATATGGACAACATCCCACTTCATTTTCTTGGGTATTGGGGTTACGGCGCTCAACATCAGTTGGAAGCGCTGTTAACTGGTGTTTTGGAAAACCTCTCTCCAAACCTCTCCCCTACGAGGCAAGAGGCTTTGAATTTAGGGGTTAAGGGGTTAAGTCAGTTCTCTCCACAAGAAAATCATCGTCTTCCCGTCTGGAATGTTGTTCATATAGGACTAGATAGAAGTTGTTCCCGGTTAGAAAATCAAATTGCTGGTGTTTCGGCGTCAGGAATATTAACTTCGCCCGATGCTTGGGTAAGTCTGGAGGAAAATAACTGCCTCATTTTGGGCAGAGAACCTTTCGGAAAGATGCCTTTGTATTGGACTGTGCAAGGACAAGTCATCTGGTTTGCAACTCAACTGCAACTACTCTTACCGATTTTGCAACCATTAGAAGTTAGTATTCCTGGTTTATACGGCTATGGCTGTTTTTCTTATGTTCCAACACCTTTAACTCCTGTGATTGGGGTGTTTGCAGTGACGGCGGGGACTGAATTAATTTGGCAGGGTAATTGTGAATTAGGTATCCTTCAAACACCTAAATCTCAAAATATCAATTTCTGGCGACAAGCCCCAGAACAGTTAACAGATGAAGCTACGGCAATTAGAGAATTGCAAATCCTCCTGAAAAATTCCATTGGGCAACAAATTGCCGATTTAAAGGATGAGCCTGTTGGGGTGTTTCTCTCTGGCGGACTTGATTCTTCAATTGTGGCGGCGCTACTGGTGCAAGCAGGGGTGAAAGTCCGCGCCTACACTTTGGATTTCGGTGATGCAGGGATTCCAGAATATCCCTATGCCCAACAAGTCGCGCAGTTTCTGAAAATTCCTTTAGTAAAAGTGCCAGCAGAGCCAAATCACATCAAAAATGCTTTAATTCCTACGGTGCAGGCATTGGATTTACCTTTTGGAGATGGGGTATGTGTTCCTTTGTATCTGCTATCTCAAAGGGCTAGTCAAGAAACTCAGATAATTTTTAATGGGGAAGGTGGAGATCAATTATTTGCCGGTTGGACGAATAAACCTTTAATTGCCGCAGGTGTTTATCAGTCAGAAAATCCCGCTGGTGAGGAAACTTTTATTCAGCAATATCTCCGCACTTTTCACCGTCTTTGGGGATACGAATGTCAAGTTTATCAGCCAGAAATATCTGCTCAAATAGAGAATTTGCATCCTGAAGATTGGCTGTTGGCGGCTCTCGATGCTACTGAGTGTCCATCTTTGCTGCATCGCCTCCGCCGTGCGAGTTTGATGCTCAAAGGGGCGCAGAATATCCATCCCCGTGCTACTGCTTTGGGGTTGGCTCATGGGTTGTGGGTGCGATCGCCTTTTTGTAATCTAGATTTAGCACACTGGACATTCGGTTTGTCTGGAGAACTTTGTTTACAGGGAGCCTGTGAAAAATATATCCTCAAACGTGCTGTAGAAAATTGGTTACCGCCGGAAATTGTTTGGCGACAAAAGCGGGGTATGGGAGTTCCTTTAAGTTCTTGGTGTTTAAATGATTTTTGGCATGAAATTGGTGTCTGGCTAAATCCAGAAATACTGGGTGCTAACAATCATTTTAATCCACACATCGCCGCCCAAATAGCTGAAGGTAATTTGGGAGGAGCTATTCAAGGGCGCCGGATTGGTGAGATTCTCTGGTTATTAATTATGTGGCAACTTTGGCGATCGCACTTCTTAAATGAAAAACTCAGCAAACAATCTTGGAATCATCCGTTTTGGTTACCTCGTTGGCTATGGAGGAATTATCAGCGATGGCAAGCTTAGATAAAAGTCAGGAGTTAGGAGTGAGGAGTGAGGAGTTAGAAGTTAAGAGTTATTCTCCTCATCTCCCCATCTCCTCATCCCCCTCATTCACCAAGGAACTTGCTCAGGAGTTATTGAATAACTACGGTTCTCCGCTTTATGTTTATGATGGCGATCGCTTACGCCAAACTATTAAGTGTATAACTGGGGCTGTCAGCTATCACCGTACACAATTTCGCTTTGCCAGCGTCACTAATGGTAATATTGCGCTGTTAAAAATTTTTCGCTCGGCTGGGTGGGGACTCCACGCTAATACCCCAGGAGATATTTTTCTGGGTTTGCAAGCTGGTTTTAACCCCAGTGAGATTGTTTACAGTGGGAGCAATTTGAATCGGGCGGAGATGATACAGGTTCTGAATTGGGGAGTCACAACTCTCAATTTAGATAGTTTGGATCAGTTGCGGTTGTGTTGTGAAGTTTTTTTGCACGCAGAAACGCAGAGGCGCAGAGAGAAAGATATGAGGCTGGGTTTACGTGTTAATTTGCCGGAGGTTACGGGAGATAGTCGCATTGGTGTGCGTTCTGAGGAATTTGGTGAGGCGATCGCTTTGACTGCTGAGGTTGGGCTGAAGTTGAGTGGTTTACACTTCTATCGGGGGACGGGAACTAATGCTACAGCAGCTTTCACTGAGGCGATCGATCGGGTGATTGCTACAGCACAACTTTTACCAGATTGGGAATATCTCGATTTTGGTGGTGGCTTTGGCTATCCCTATCATCACAGCAAAGTAGGGTTTGATTGGGAAATATTTGGGGCTGAGTTGAGCGAGAGAATTGGGCGTTTGGGAAGGAAAATTGATTTGGTGATTGAACCGGGACGAAGTGCGATCGCTGGATGTGCAACAATGCTTGCTCAAGTTGTTTCTGTAAAATGGCAACAAGACAAACAAATTCTCGGAGTTGATACCACCGTTGCTAATCTTTCAGTACCTTCAGTACACGGCGGCTACCGAGAAATCATTACTTGGGAAAAACAACTCCCCACAGACGTGATGAATTGCGTCTCTACCAATTCCCTATTTCCAACTGATGTTTGTGGTAACACAACTTACTCAAGAGATTATTTAGGGAAAAATTGCCAACTCCCAGCATTAGAAATTGGTGATATTATTGCCATTTTAGATGTCGGTGCTTATGGCTATGCTATGTCATCTCACTTTTTACACCGCCCTAAACCTGCGGAAGTCTTATTAGAAAATGGCAGATATCGCCTAATTCGCCAACGGGAAGATTACAATGTTCTGCTGGCGAATCAGGTGTTGGATAACTAACGATTCACTACTAATATCCATTAAATAATTTGTAATTCGTAATTAAGTTTTGTAATGGGGATTTAACCCCAATCCCATTACTTGCTACCTGTAGAGGTAGGGGTATTAAACCCTTTCATTTACTGTCATATCCTTCATTCCGTGAAATCATTAAATCAGTTAAATCAGTGATAAAAATTATGAAGTGTATTAAATGCGGAACTGATAATAAATTAAAAGAGCGGATAGCTAATCAAGGTCGGTGTATAAAATGTAATCATCCGTTTGCTTTTGAACCGACGAGTATGGGTAAAATTAAAATTACTGACCCTCTATTTGCCAAAGGTTTATCTGATATTTCTGCTAACAATACTTTATTTTTTACACCTAAACAACTATTCTATTTTTTAAATCTGCGTCTTGGGAGTAAGTCATTTTCTTCGGTATTTAGCTCGTTATTTGTATATTTTTTCTGGAGTATAGTGATAGGTTTGGGGTCAGTTAATTTCACTAGTGGAAATCAAGAAATTGCTGCCTTGGCACTGTTTATTTTTAACTCTTTTTATATTTTTAATCTTTTTCAAAATACAGATTCTAATAAACTTAACCCCAAAAGTCGCAGAGCCAATGCCAGAGCTTTACAAATTATCGGAATTATCATTCTCGGTGGAGGAATTTCCGCCAGTATATTGGTGATAAGTTCGTTCTATGCATTTACCTTGAGCGTCCTCATGGGAATGGTGTCGATATATTTGGGAACTCAACAGCTACAAAATACTGGACTATCAACACAGGAATTTTTATTTTCTCAAAACGAGTTTGAAAGTTGGGTAAATCGCTGGCGACAAATTAATGGTTTAATGGTCAAAATTCTTCCTTCACCACGCGAAGACAATACCCTCACCACATTTAATCCTGATGTTACAGCTTACAGTTTTGATAGATTAGTCGTTTGCGATCGCGCTACAATTGCTCAACTATTAATCGCTAATAATTTCCATTTTGAAAATAACTGTGCAATCCTGAGCATCACTGGTTATCCTCAAGGTATTTTTGAAACTATGATGCAAATGCTACGTCGCAATCCCGATCTGAAAGTCTATGCACTCCATGATTGCAGTCCCCAAGGAATCGGTTTAGTTCACCATCTACGCACTAGCCCTAAATGGTTTCAAGATAGCAATATTGTAATTATTGACATTGGATTAACACCACGTCAAATTATTGCTGCTAAACGCGGAATGTTTATTCAATCTTCTCTAGAATCGGCGCAAGCAGGAAAAAAATTAACTGGAGAAATTCGTCAAAATTTATCTACTGACGAAATAGAATTTTTGGAATCTGGAAAGTTCGTGGAATTGGAATCTTTCACTCCCCAAAGATTAATTCAAATTCTGCAAAAGGGTATTGCTGGTAGTCAAAATCTCGAAAGTGATGACACTGGCTTATTTTTAGTCGGCGATACAGGAAATGATATGTACGTCGTTGAAAGTTTTGGTTAATGTAGGAGACTTCAGGAGTCAGTTAAGGATAATTGTACATTGGGTTGTAGCTTGCCCAAGAGCAGGGGTACGAAGTGATATCAAGTCCCTTTAATTAATTACGATAAAAACCTTGCAGACTTCTTTGCGCCTTTGCGTCTTTGCGTGAGCTTTAATCATAACTGTTTTGCCGCACATGATATGAAACTCAACAAATGTTATGTTGGGTTTTGTTCTTCACAGTTCAATATAAGCTAGTGGTCTGCCAACCCAAAAATGCGCTTGTGAGGGCTGGGGAAAGGGTAAGGGGTAAAGGGTAAGGGATTTAAAACCTTTCCCCTTTCCTCTTTACCCCGCTTGCGCTACGAAAGCCAACTACTAGTACAGCACAGCGAAAATAAACAGACCATTCCAAATCAACGAAACGCTTATGCTGCATTAATGCGTGAATTTTGAATTCCGCCAAGGTGTACTAGTTACTGCTTCCTACCTCTTGTAGCTTGGGTTGAATGTGTTTAGCGATCGCTTGAGCTTGAGAAAACACAAAGGAATAATCAGATGCAAGTGGAGCGTTAGACTGAGTTTGTCTGAGTGTTTCCTTTGGTAAAGAAAGTAACACCCTGGCTTTAGTGCCAAGTTTTGTTGGAGAAGCGATCGGTGCAAGAACATGGCAGCCTAAACAACCACCTTTATTAGTTGGCGGAATTACTGCTTGCTGCAAATAAGTCTCCATCGTCGTATTCGCTACATAATTATTTGGGGTGCCAGATTGGGGATTACCATCGTTCAAAGGTGTTGTTGCTCCCGGAGGGACAGGAGAACTGGCATTAGGCCATATAGTATCGATTAGTTGATAGTTTTGAAACACTGAGTCAGGATTAACTTGTGTGATTGTTGACCAAACTGCCCTGTTTAGCGAAGCTGAAGGTGATGGAATCGGATTTAATCTCACAACTTGCACAGGCGCAGTGTAAGGATCGCAACCGCTTTGCTGTCCGCTGTTGCAAGGCTGAGGTTGATAATTAAATTTGCATTGGTAGCGATCGGTTTGAGGATCGCAGGCGTGGTTGTAGTAGGTATAACTAGGTTTCAAATTCCCATTATTAATGTCATTTGGAGTTGGTGCATTGTCTACATGCTCAAAAGTTGCCCACACAAATTGTTTGCCATTGGGTACTTTGTGGATAATGTGTAGACCAACAAGACCCATAGTCGCTTGTCTAGGTTCTGCATCGTTTGGCCCTTTAATAATAGCTTGACTAATTTTATATTTGGGATACAAACTGGAGTCTTTTAATTCAACCCAAGCGGCTTTAATTTCAATAGCCCCATCAGAACCGTAATTAGCTGAATTGTTTGCACAATCACTATCTGCACTACCACTTGGCAAATTAAGTCCAGCACTACCTGTAGCACAATTTTGCTGTGCTTGAGGGCTTGTCAAATTGTTCTGTGTAATGTACTCATACTCATCTTGGTTTAGTCTGATCTCGTAAAATGTCAAGCTTTGATTTTGCGCGGTCAACCAAGAATTTGTAAACGCTTGTGTAGTTTCGTCAAGTATAAAATCTGGACCATCAGCAAATTTTGAAGTTGCTGTTAAGGGTTTGAAACCAAAGTTAGATGTAGGAGTCAAGTCAGCAATGTTTTTGAATTGCCGAAAACTTTCTGGCAAAAGCTGTGGAGACTTCCAACTTTTGACAGGGTTTGGTCTAAAAACATCTGAGACATCCTTGTAACTTTCCCATACCACCGGATCGGTTGAATCCGCGGGATCGCCAAACTGTTCTGCCGTAGCAGTTAGATCTGGCTGACCAGGATTTTGGGGATTTGCCTTCCAGTTGAGAGCAATAAACGTCTGCCATGCCATACAATTCACCGGAGATTGGGAAAAAGCTGGTATTTGAGTTGGGTTTATTGGTGCAATCTGAACCTTGAAGCCAACAGCATTGCAATTAAAATTAACGACTGGTGGGGTAGTTTGTGCATATGCCTGAGGAGTAAAGATCGGACTTAATAACAAACAACAAACTAGATAAACAGATACCAAACGAATAGTCCAGAAATCTACATTTCTTTTTCCCATAGTTCTTGTTCTGGAATGATAGTAATTGCAATATGAAATGGCAAACAATACAGCCTTTTTACTGGAAAGTTTGCCTGGATGTATTTGTTGAATGAGAATTTTATGAGTTGGCTGAGAAAGTACCAGCAGCAACTACATTTAGCACAGATGGTGCAAAAGCAGCAGGTGTTTGCCCTGGGTCAGTAATTCGGACTCCACGTACACCAACCGCAGTCTCAGATGTAATGTCTAGTTCCAATGACAAAACATAGTAATCGCCAGGATAAGAATTTCCCGGCACAGCATAGCTGACTAGAGTTGGTTGTCCAAGTACCTTTGCGGCGATCTGGCTGTCAACGCTCTGGTTATTTGGGTTTTGGTCATCTACTGTGGAAAATTCTACGGTAGGTATTGGTGGAGATGTGCTATTAACAGGAGCATATGTTAGAACTACTTGGATACCTGATTGGTTCTGCTCTACACGGGTAATAATGAAGGTTGTATTGCTCGCCAAGGGCATTAATTGTCCTGCTGGATTCGGTTCACTTGTGTTGTAGTATGCATTCCATAAGTCTGTATATATCAACTGTAAAGGCTGGTTAGCAAGTGTCGTCGGAGTACCTACGCAGTCCAAAGCCGGGGGTGTATTTGCGGTGGGTATCGGTCGAGCATAGAGGGACATATTGAAGGTACGAGCAACCTGTCCCGCCCAATTGATGGGTTGATTCTGAATCAGAATGTCTGAGAGGGTGAGTTTATTATCATTTAAATTTTGCCAAGATTGGGGAATCTGAAACACAGCATGTAAGATGAAATTGCCCACACCCTGAAGGTTTGGATCGACTGGATCGTAATATTCACCAGGGAAAGGCTCGTTAGTTACGGAATCCACCAAAGACTTTTGTCCCCTGACAATTTGCCAGCAGTCCCCAACTGTTGCACCTTCAGGTAATTTTACCTGTGAAGATACCGAATATGAGGTAGATTCGGGGTTAAAGTCAGGCATTTGGATATATAGCCCGACAGGATCGGCAAGACAGGCTATATTTGCATTACTTTGTCCCTGTACTGCCTGGTTAACTGAGCGACCAATTGTTGGATCGCTGTTGCGATAAGCCTGTCCGTACTGACTACAACAAATTAATTGCTGAGGATCGCTATTACCTATTTTGCGTTGAACTGTAGCAGCACCAGCTAGCCCTAGTTCAGTCTGTAGTGTATTGGGTGTACTAGTCAGATGCATAGCACCACCAGAAAATTGCCTAGAATCGCCCGTCCTCACAGAAATTGGGCCACTGTTCCACTTGTTGAGTGGATTGTAAGCAGGGTTTTTGGTTTCTGGATCGATGACTGGTTGATTAGTTTCTGGGTCTAGCAATTGCAAGTCTTCTAGGGCAACCGAAATCTGCTGTTGCGGTGGTACACCATAATTAAGTGTCTCCTCGTAAAGTTCACGGACTTTTTCAGGATCGATTTTCCAGAGTACGTGCCAATATTCAGAATTTTCGCAAACAAAATCAATGCGAATAATATTGTTATTGCTATCTCGTGTTACGCTCCATTCACAGTATTCGTCTTGCCAACCTCTAGGACCATAAGGGCCATAAATGTGCCCATTAGTTTGATAGTTAGACCAATCTACCTGTGGACAAAGATCTGTTGGTATTTTGGGAAAGGAATTAGCCGGAGTTTCTGGCTGTTGCCAATAGCCGCTATCGGCTAGTTGGAGAATTTGAGCATCGCTCTTATTATAGGGATTAGCTGGATTTGCCCCAGCTTTTAGATATTGAGACAGTCGATTTGGAAATGCATTCCAGGGAATTTGTGCCGCTGCTGCGCTATTTGGAATGATTGTGTATAAGGGATTATAAAAGAATGTTTGGTTAGAAGCATTGGTGACATTCCAAGGATTGCCAACTATGGCTTGATTAATCCAGCCGCTGACATTTGTTGTCCAGAAATCAAGTAGCTCTTGGTGCTTGTTTGGATCGTTGGGAAAATCATTCTGATTTGCTGGTGGTTGAAAATCTTTTAAAAATGCCATTTTTGATTCGGATTTCCAAATTAAATTACTCCACAATAAATTATTAATGAATAGAATTTTTATCTGAGAGGATATAATAAAACTTATCAATAACAGCAATCCCGATGAAAAAAATTTCACCACCAAGGATGAAAATATAATTTTTTCTGTTCCCCGTGTCGGCAATGCTGGTAGTAGAATTACAGCGGTTCCCATTCCAAGTATGAATCATGCGATCGCCTTAAGCTTGCCGACGCATAGCGCCGACAAATTTCTAAGTATATAAGTAAAATTATACTAAATATATGATTTTCTCAGTATTTAATCTGAGTTTGAAGAACAAAACTCTTACGATGTAATCGATCCAGATAATGTCTTAAATCAGCTTGATTTAACTGGAATACCTTGTAAAGTTTTGTAATCCTAGTAGTACGTTTAAGGATATTATCAGGTATATAGATAATAATCACATATTAGCTGCATATCAATATTGTAATAATAGTTACTTCATTATATTGAGAAAAAATTATGCTGGTATGTCAAAAGCGGGACTGCCTAAACCATTCAAAGACCTGGCGTATATCTACCTGGAAATGGGTAAGTACACCCAGAATCACTGCCATTTGAGCCACCGAGACGATCGGAGCGTATGGACTTGAGTCTAAATTTCAGAATTATCACTTAATCACTTAATGAAGCTCAAAATCTTATACAGCTTAGGTTTTAGCGATAGAGTTGGTATTAGGTAATATGCTTGCTCTGAGTGGCTTTAATCGATTTTTTAGCTGATTTGGCGACAACTTTATTGTTCAAAAATCAGACACTATTCCTAATATCTCCAATTAAACTGACTAAGAATAAAACATGGAGAAGATTCACCGATTTAATTTTCAAACGCTTAGCGTTATTCTATTATTTAGCTTGTTTTTAATAGCAAGTTCTACCTTTATGGCTGACTCGCTACAAGCCAGTACAAAAATACCAACACAAGAGAGTTTTTCAACAGGTGACTTTCGATTACGAAGTTATCTCAAGGAAACTCATCCCAAGTTTTTATCCGGTACTAGGACTCGGAACTTGCTAATGGCAGATCAAAATTGTACTGCTGTTGAAACTGGCAAAATATACCGTTTTCTGGAGGGAATAGATAACTGCGTGACTGCGATGACGCAGCAGGAGATTGAGGAGAATTTAAACGATCAATTTGCTACAAATGTTCTTCGTGAAGGAACTTTCCCAGATAGCGTTGATAAGATAATCCAAGCTATTTCCAACTCAGGGTTAAATTTTCAACAGGCTAACTACATGGTAGGGGAAGGCGGTCAAATTCCCACTACGATCGCTTTGCGTGAAGCTCCTCGTAATCTGCGTTATGCCATTGCTTGGGGAACGAATCCAACTACCTCTGCTCAGATTTTACTCAGCGCAGCACCGGGGGGGGACTCGAGTTTCTTACAGATCATCTCCTGGGACTCTAAAGCTAATAAATACAACTTCTACGAATTCCGAGAACAGCGCAGTTCAGATATGGGGTCTACTACTAAAGTATGGAGTTGGGCAGGAGATTCATCAATGGCGCGGCTTCCCCAGACGATAGGACAAGGGTGCTTTGACTGCCATCATAATGGGGTCGCGATCATGAAAGAACTAGCGGTTCCCTGGAATAACTGGCAATCTCAACGTGCCACGATATCGTCTCAAGTTGTACCCATAGTCGTTGCCAACGAAGCAATATTTCAGAATTTGACTGGTGCTGAGAACCTAGAACAGGTCATTAAAGGAGGATTTCAGAACTACTACACCAATTGGTTGCGTAAGCGCTACCAAAAGCAGGATTCCACTGTTCAGCTGAGTGATACTAATCAAATGTTGGCTCATGTCATTTCTAATACCACAATCAACTTTGGTTCCACCAATATTCAAAGCAATGGCAGTCAGACAAGCCCCCCCAACAGTGATATTAGCGGAATTCCAAATGACTTTTTGCTTTGGGATTCAATTCTAAGTACTACTTTGGGTCTCCAATACCAGATTCCAACCATCACATTTAAGCGTGAAGATTACGACAATTATCTGAAAGCCAATAACTTCAAACTTGTCCAAGATCAATCTCCTGGTTATGAGCAGAATGGTTCCACTTACTTTGCTTTCTTTGTACCTGTACCTTCGGCAGAAGATACTCTCATGGTCAGACAACTGCGTCAACAGAAAATTCTCTCAGATAAATTTATAGCCGCCCTTTTAATGGTGGATTTCAAAAACCCAGTTTTTTCTGAGAAGCGCACAGGTTTACAGCAGTATGCAGATCAAATTACAACTGGTACTATCACAAATGGAGTCAGCGACGTACCTGACAAATTTGTTGCCCTTGTTAAATCTGCGGCTGAGAAACAACCTGCCTGCGATGCAAACAATTTAGATAGCTGTACAGGTGAGCAACAATTCCTTCAAATCTGGAATTTAGCAAATGACCAATGGAAAACAACTGTGCAGCAACAAATTCAAAACTATTTGAATACGATTGCACAACTTTCACCAGATGAGCAATTAGATCGACTGATGAAATTGAGCGTGCAACGACGAAATCAATTTAAGTCTTGGAAATACATCAGCAACCTGAATGAATTTAGCTTACTTCTTCCCCAAACCAGTTTATCTCCCTAGCCTCTAGTAGTCTGCCAACCCAAAAATGCGCTTGTGAGGGCTGGGGAAAGGGGAAAGGGAAAAGGGTAAGGGATTTAAACCCTTTCCCCCTTCACCCTTCCCCTTTACCCCACCAAGTTCGCTTGGCGAACTACTAGTCGTATTTTCTTTATTTCAATCACACAACTGCAAACATTTCCTCTTCTTTAAGGAATTAATATGCCTAATCTACCTCAATTCGATCCACCAGCTAATCAGAATGATTTTAAACCCGGTGAAGAAGATAAAGAGAAAGCCTTGCGATCGCGATGGAACGATAACATTAATCGGTTTACACAGCAGACCTTACAAAACGACCCCTGGAGTTCAACCAATCAACCAGAACTAACTCAGTACTATAATCCGCTTGACACAGACATTCCTGAGGGAACAAAAGGAGCTGCTATCAAATGGACTGCATTTCCAAACCGGATATTGGTTACTTATCCCAGTGCAGGTCAAGTTAACCAATGGAAGTACGCGGATGAAGGACCACCAGATACAAACTATAGACCGCAGGGACCTCGTGGTTGGCAAGATGAGTATTGTGAATGGAGTGTTACCCGCAACGCAGACAACCAAATTACTAAGGTGATGTTTACCTGTGAGAACCGGGAATACTGGTACACCCTTTGGGACATCGACCCAGAAGTTGTGTTGCGACTGTATCAAGAATTGGTTAGTCCTGAAGTCAAATTAGAGGATCTTTACTTGACGCAAGATAATCAGCCAATAATCGACCCCGAAACTGGACGACCTGCCTACAACGATCTCAACAAATGGAATAGCACAACTACAGATGGAGCAGTACATTTAATTAGTAACCCTAATTCCTTAAGTGCTGAGATTTTCCTGGCTGGTCAAGCTACTATCCTGCGTAAGGATGGTGCGGGAAACCCGATTACTGACCAAGGGCAACTGATTAACTGTAGTCAGTACGGCACGCCAAATCGTAATAGCGATCCGACTATTGGAGCCACGGTAAATGCTTTAGTTCGTGGTAGTGGCGCACTTGGTTCTGGTGTGCGAATTTCACTAGAGAATCCGGTTGGACTATACATCCAAGAGCCAGCATTCGATCGCTATCAACTTCCCTTTTCGGCACCTGATGGGGCACAACCCTCGGATTACTGGAAGATTGTTCGCGGTCGCAAGCGTCAAAATGGAGAGGAGGTGGATTATATCCTCCATGCGGTGTTTGAAGTGCCAGAAGAGCAGGGGTTTACTGTCAGTGACATCACTATTGATGGGATTAATATTCAATACGGTTCTCAGATTACACAAACATTCCAAGTTGCTCTAGCTGGGTTACCGATATCTCAGATCGCCCCACCAGAAGAACTTCCATGTGCGGGGACTCCCTCCCGTCCTCTACCACGTCCTCTCTATTTAAGAGAGGCGGATGTATTGCAAATAGCCCTGCGTTCTAGTCTGAATATGCGAATTGAGCCAGGTACAACTGTAGATAATGTGGCACTGCTAGCATCAGATGTTGATGCTGATGCCACCATTGAGTTCACAAATGGGTGTGGGGTAACAGTAACTAAACTTAGTTCTCAGGTAACTAATGGCGATCGATTGTTCATCCTTTCCATCACAGCAGATCCTGATGCTCCACTAGGTAATCGTTCTGTGTTACTAACTAATCCAGATGGTTCTCATGGTCCGGCAGCTTTTGGGCTGTTAGAAGTGGTTCCACCTGGAACCCTTGCTAAAGTTGAAAAGCGTCTCCAAGTATCTAGAAAAGCAGCTGATATTTCTCTAGAATCAGTTGTTAGCGATAAAGTTCTTAAAATACTTGCTTCGGAAATTCCGGGGAGACGTTGAAGAAGAATTCAGAAGTCAGAATTCAGGAGTCAGAATAAAGACGCGACGCTCGAGTACTCGCTATCGAGGACTCGCTAACGCTACGCTATCAGTCGGGGATTGGGACTCGCTACTGATTGAAGACCACCAAATTGAAAATTTGGTGGGGGTCTAAAAAGAGATTATTCAGACGCTCCTGCGTTGCTCTAAGCGAACGCGAGTGCGTCTCTAAGAGTTGCTATGCCGTAGGCTTTACGCTGCGCTATCCGCCAGTCGTACAAAAAACATTGCTGAATTCTGACTCTTGACTACTGAATTCTGTTTGATAACCTGTTTTGCACTCTTGTGGGAAAAGGATAAAGGGAAAATACACAACCTTTTCCCACTTCTGCAAAAAGTCTATTGAGCAGATACTTAAAGAAGAATTCTGAATTCTGACTTCTGAATTCAGAATCAATTAGTGGGGGATTCAGACCCGCCACTAATTTAAGACCACCAAATTGAAAATTTGGTAGGGGTCTTAAACCCGTTCATTTATCCGCCAGTTGCACAAAATTCATACTGAATTCTGGCTCCTGACTTCTGAATTCTGTTTTGATAAATACAATGAACACAATACAATTCCCTACTTGGGATAACAACGTTAAACAACTATTTTCTCAGCCCTACTGGATAGAACAAGATAGACGAGATAAAGTTGCGGCTGAATGGCAGGGATGTATGTCTGGTTTCGGTATTACGCTTGATGATTATAAGAGTGTTCGTGAATCGGCTGTGACAATTTACCATCACCTATACTCTCAAAGTATGCCTTTGACCCGCGATACTACTCAATACTGGCCATATGATGCGCTGGAATTACTACGTGTTTGGATTAATGAAGGTTGTAGACTCGATAGTAATCAGCCAATTCATGAAGAACCCATTATTCCTCCTCCAGAATTAAAACCTATCAAGTTACGTGTGCGGAAAAATATTCTTGATTTAACTGAGGATGAACTGAATGAATATCGCATGAAACTGGAAACATTAGATATATCCAAAGTAGATTCTAACGCTACTTGGCAAAGATTAGCCTATCTGCACACAACTTGGTGTTTGCATTACCAGGAAGCATTTTTACTCTGGCATCGAGCCTATTTATTATACTTTGAGAACTTGATTGACTTTCCCATTCCTTATTGGAACTGGATGTCCCCAAATGCCACTCAAGATGGTCATCCAGAATCAGGTTTGCCACAAGCATTCAAAGACTTGACTTACATTCACCCTCAGACAGGTGAAGAAAGACCTAACCCGTTGAGATTTGCTATTGCCAAAGATGGTAAAAGTAAGAAATGTCAGACTCAAACAGGTGACTGTCTCAATGAAGAAGAATGCAAGTACGTGCAGCGCGATCCCATCTTATATACGACTGGTGACGATCGACGCAAGGAACGGGAAGAAAAGTTAGCCCTTGTGGGTAAATATCAACGCCAAGTTGCTAATGCTCTATTGTGGGATATCTTTAGTACACCGCAGGGCAATCCTGGGTATCCTTGGGCAAACATCCTCTCCTTCGATCCTCCTCCCCCTGATTGCGCGTACCCAAACAAGTGTGACTTTGATGGTCTATTCGAGCAGCCCCACGACAATATGCATGGTTGGGTCGGCCCAGATATGGCAGATAATGCTTATACAGCTTATGACCCTGTGTTCTGGTCTTATCATTCAAATGTCGATCGAATTTTTGAAAACTGGAATCGCGCACACCCAGGTGCGATATTTACATCTAATTTCCCACTTCGCCCGTTGATTGGTTCTTTAGCTCAAGAGATCGACCTTGTTGAAACTCGGTCTTATCTTTATACCACAATTGGTGATATGGCAAAGAATTCACAGTCTCTGGGCTATGACTATGAAGTGCCATCCGTACCAGACTCATCTGGAACTTTCTATGACCAGTGGTCAGATTATTTATACATCATCTTTAACAACGTCAAATGTACTTATGATACTTACTCCATTGATATATTTCTTAACCAGAGCAATCCCCAGCCCAAAGATGCAAAGTGCGATAATTTGAACTTTGTTGGAAAAATAATGCGACTGGGTATGGGCATTGAAGATAACAAGGGCAGATGCATTAAAGATGGTGTAACGCGTGTCATTGATGCTAGTTACAACAGCTATTACCTCAAGCTGACTCCAACTTCAGAAATTACTATTAGTTTGATTGTAACTAATCAAACTACTGGTGAGATACTCACACCGCAGGAGTACGCCAAGTTACCTGGTTTTGTGCCGACGTGTAATTGGGGTAAGAAAATATCTACTGTTGTGCCAGAATCATCTTCTGGAAATTGTCACTGTGATTAACTGGATGTCTAAGCCAGACTGACTCAAATTTAATTAGGGCTTGCTGAAAAAGTCCTTTGGTGAGGGCAGGGAATAGGGAATAGGGAATAGTTTTATCCCTATTTTTTTCAATTTCTTGTGGTACTAGAAATTGTCAATGCAAGAGTTTTAAGCCTTATACACCTAAAAAACTTGCACTTTTTGGTGCGGTGATACCCTGAAAAGTTTGAAATATCAGGATTTTACCGTTATTCAGCGAGCTCTAATTAATCTCAGATTTTGCACCAGGCTACTGGAAGTCGCGGCTACACAAACAAAACCTGCCTACGCGGGTTAAATTGCTTAAACTCTTTGTTACTTGAGTTTGTGTAGCGACGATTTATAATCGCTAGGACTAGATGCTTGCAACCAAATTTCTAAACTTACCAATAACCAAAGTTTAACACCATAACGTCCCCAAACATCGCCTTTATAATCTAGCCAATCACGTAGTAGTGACTGATTGAAATAAGGTGCGATCGCACTTTTTTTATCTAACAATAATTTTCTAGCTTCTCGTTGCCAATGCTTGCGAAATCCCAACTGTACAGGTACCATCATTCCACTTTTGGGACGATGAATAATCGCCTCTGGTAAAATATCAGCAACAGCTTGTTTGAGTACTGCTTTTTCTTCTACTCCTGACAGTTTATATTCTGGAGGAATTTGCATACTCAAGTCAACAACTCGCTGGTCAAAAAGTGGCGATCGCCCATGTAAACCTGCTGCTTGAGTTAAGTTATTTACTTTTGTCAAAATTTGGTCTGCTCCCTTAAATTTAATATTCAGTGCCATTAATCGATTTAAGTAACTGGCATCAGAATTTAAATCAGATGAAAATACAGATGGTTCTGTTTTGACTGCTGTCCAAACTTCTGATTTAAAAAGTTGCGGCAAGTCTAATGCACATTTTTGAAAAGCGATTAAATATGCTTGTAGTGAATCTTGATTATTAATTGAACCATATAAACTATTAATTAACATCGGCTGATTTTTCGGACCACCAAAACATGGATCGCCACCTTCACCATTGAGGATAACTTGCACATTTTCTCGCGCCATTTTTCCCAAGAGAAAATTTGGCACTGTCAGCGGATCGCCTATGGGATCGTCGAGATATGCCATTGTTTCGGGTAGGCGTTCCCACATATCTTTAAAAGTAATTTCGAGAATGTGGTGTTGAGTTTGGCAATGTTGGGCTACCAAACTAGAAAATTCTAACTCATTGGGAGATTCAGCCCCAAAATGAATTGAGTAAGTATGGACTGGTGGATGATGAAACTTTGCTGTTAAAGCGGTGATGCTGCTAGAGTCCAAACCACCAGAAAGGAAAACACCAACAGGTGCATTTTGCGGTAAATATTCTTGGATAATTTGATTTAGGAGAGAACGTAAGCGATCGCCATGCCATATTAAAGATTCATTCGCACCTGTAATCTGCTGTTGCAATTCCCAGTAAGTATAAACTTTCTCTGAAGGCATTTCGATAACAGTTCCGGGACGCACTTCTCGCACTTGTTCCCAAAGTGTGCGTTCTCCCGGTACAAAGGCGCAGCAGAGATAGTCCCGCAATGCCACCAAATCGATATCGGTTGAACGATAGGATGCAAGCGATCGCATTTTTGGCGCGATGGCGCGAATTGCACCAGTAGTAGTGTAATAGAGAGTGCGGCTACCAATGCGATCGCGTCCCAGCCATAATACTTGTTTGTGACGATCCCAAATTACTAACCCAAACATCCCCACCAAAAATTTCAGACATTCGCAACCAAATTTTTCCCAAAGTTCAGCAATCAATTGACAATTGTTTTCCGAAAAACTACTTGCATCAGCTCCCAATTTTTGCAGCAACTCCAATCGATTAATTAACCAGACATCTCCAACTACCACAAATTGTTCTGTGGAACTGAGTCCAAATTGTTCTGTAGTCAGTGCAGAAATTACAGCAAACTGGTCATCTCGCCAGACTACATCTGCTGTTAGAGTATTTAATGTTCCCCAAACTACATGCCAGCTAGAGGAAACCTCTACAGATGAAATAGTAGATTTGGAATTTTTGAAAATATTGAAGAGCATATTCAGTATTATTAACAACAGAAGGAATTTTTGTAACTATAGCTTCATCATTAATAAAAGCACGAGCCGTTTTTCAAAACTAGCTTAATCTTTAATTGTATACTTGAATAATGCGTATTAAATCAACAGAAATTAACTTGCTCACTCCATCTAAAAAATTACCTCTATATAACAAGAGAATTTTAGTGACAGCACCGAGAAATTATGCTTATCGGTTATCTGAACAAATCATCAAAAAAGGTGGTCTACCTGTTTTGATGCCTACTATCGAAACCTGTTATTTATCAAACTATACTCAGTTAGATACCGCTCTGAGCCAGATAAAAGAATTTGATTGGATTATCTTTACAAGCAGAAACGGAATCACTGCGTTTTTTCACCGGATGAATGATTTAGATATTCCTGTGTCTGTGTTAGAAAATTGTCAATTATGTGCATTAGGGAAAGATTCCGAGAGCTTATTATCTTTTAGTGGCAAAGTGGATTTAATTCCCAGAGAATCTGGCCCAAGGGGAATTGTGGCTGAATTAAGCAAACTTGGGCGGATTCACGAAAAAAAAGTTCTGATACCTGCTCCAGAGGTTGTGAGTTTGCCGGAACCTAATGTTATACCCAATTTAATTACAGACTTAGAGAATTTGGGCATCGAAGTAACTCGCGTACCTAGTTATGTTACCCAGGGTTTAGATAAAAATATGTACAGTATTGAATTAAACCTGATTCGTCAAGGAAACATCAATGTAATTGCTTTTAGTAGCACAGCGGAAATAGAAAGCTTTTTAAGAATGGTTAACTGCCCAAGCGATTACGAAGATTGTGCGATCGCCTGTTTTGGTCCCTATACAGCAGCCAATGCTCAAAATTTAGGAGTCAACGTTTCTATAGTATCTGAGGATTATAGTTCATTTGAGGGATTTGCAGAAGCGATCGCCAAATTTTTCGCGGTGTGATTTTCGTGTCTAGCTTCTGGTAGATGTCAACTAGCGTCACTAGCTGCTTCTTGAAGCTAGAAAAATCAACCACAATTAACTCTAGACTAGCAGCACATAAACCCGTAGTATCGAAAATGGAGTTTATATTAGTTAGGGATTTTTACATGGCAGCTTACAAGGTCACATTAAAGACCCCAGATGGTGAAAAAACAATTGAAGTTGATGAAGATGATTACATCCTAGAGATTGCTAACGAGGAGAACGGTCTAGACTTGCCCTACTCCTGTAACGCTGGTTCTTGCTCTACCTGCGCCGGGAAGCTGATTTCAGGCGAAATTGACCAAGACGATCAAAATTTCTTAGACGACGACCAAATTGACGCAGGATGGGTACTTACCTGTGTGGCTAAACCCCTTTCTGATTGCGTCATCGAAACCCATCAAGAAGAAGCGCTCCAAAACGCTTAACTAAGAAATCTGGATTTAATAAAGAGCAAGTTTGTCAGGTGCGTTACGGATATTCTTCCTAACGCACCTAAAATCTCAAGTAGTGGGTTACCCTACGCGATAACACAACACCCTTTGGGTGAGGCTCCTTCTGGAGCGAGACGCTTCTCTACGAGAGGCTCCACAAAGCGAAGGTGGCTAAGGCTGCCCTAAGACTAGTCGGCTACAGAAGGAAACCTTCTCGATCGCTGGTTCACAAGTTACTACAACTTTGGCAACCAAAGCAACGCACTAGCTCGCTGCTTACAAGATTTAAAATTTTGCCCTTTCCTAAAAAACCTGTATAGGCTCAGCAAATCAGACAAAAAAGCGCTCTCCAAAAGTGAGCGCTTTTTATTACGTTTAATATCATGTTTGCCATTAATAGTTTTCATGTATTTGAACCACATCTGTTGTAAAGGCACAGCAATACTGTGGCCCTACCGCATGGTCTATTTACGTGGAAATAGCTGTAAACCGCATTCGTTCCCACTCCAAAGCTGATATTAACTGTCTCAATCGACAAGAAGCAGAGGCTTTATTTAAAGCAGAAATTAACGTGTAGAAAAAGGTTACTTACCTCTACAAGTACAAGGTAGGGGCGCAAAGCTTTGCGCCTCTACAAATTTCTGTACCTCATTTGATTGGGAACCACTATATCTGATTGGATTGCATTTTTTAATCTTTATAGAGATAATAAAAGACTGATAACCAACTGCTCACAACAGATATGTCAATAAGTTGGATTTACCTCATTGCAGCAATTACTTTTGAAGTTTCAGGCACAATTTGCATGAAATTATCAGAAGGATTTACTAAAATAGTTCCTTCGGTATTCATATTTGTTTTCTATGGACTTTCTTTTACTTTTTTGAACCTGGCTCTCAAAAGAATTGAAGTAAGTGTGGCTTATGCTGTCTGGGCTGCATTGGGAACTATTCTAGTCGCTATGATTGGTATGATTTGGTTTCGTGAATCTGCCACATTTACCAAACTCATTTCCATCACCTTAATAATCATTGGGGTAATTGGTATCAATTCAAGTCGATAATTAAAAGAGGCTAGTACCGCTGCGCGGAAGTCAAAAGTCAAAAGTAAAAAATACCTCGTCTCTTACAAGGGACGAGGGAAATTAACCAAAACTGATAATTCTGCTTGTTGCTGTCGTAGTAAATATGTCAGCAACTTTATTGTTCCCTTAGCAAAGCAAACTTAACTAAAGGTACTTAAAAGTATAGTAAATCTCGGTAAATATAGCCCACAAGTAATTGACTTTTAATACTTTACCAGAGACAACCAAAATCATCCTGCCAATTTGGCAAATTTTCTATACACTGAATCGTAAAGAACATTCAGCAATAGTAAAAACTCAAGCTTGCGTCGTCGCGTGAGTTGGTAAAGTAACCTTTAATCGCTGAAACATCGCTTCCCTTGCTTGGACAGCAAGACGATCGTCTAATGGTTTCAGGCTAATTGCCTGTTGATACTTTAGCCGCAATGCCGTTTGAATTAACCAATCAGCTACGAAGGGATTTTTAGGTAACAAAGGACCGTGAGAATAGGTAGCGATCGCATTTTGATAAAACGCTCCTTCTGTTCCATCTTCACCATTATTGCCTAAGCCGTACACCACTCGTCCCAAAGCTTCCACTTTCCCCAGCTTGGTACGTCCACCGTGATTTTCAAAGCCTACCAAATATGGTGTACTACCCGTCATCTCTTGCAAATCCTGCGCCAAACGTGAAGCTGTAACTTCGATTACTAAATTTCCAATACAGCGCTTAGTATTTTCACCAGGATGCACAGAAACTAAATCGAGTATTCCCAAGCCTTCAATACGTTTTCCCAAGCTGGGTTCATAATAGTGTCCCAGCAATTGGGGAGAACCACAAGTAAAAACTCCTGGTGTCCCATTTTCAATTTTTTCACGCATGGCGTCAGCTTTCGCGCCTTGCAAATCACGCATGACAATTTCTTGCTGGCGGTCTTGTGCGCCACCACCGACTATGACATCTACAGATTTAATATCATCTGCTGTGGCATCTCGATCTAAAGGTAATACTTTAACAGTGTATCCCCGCCACTGAGCGCGACGTTCTATAGTAATTACATTACCGCGATCGCCATAGGTACTCATCAACGTCGGATACAGCCAACCAATTGTTAATTCTAAATCTTGGGAACTCATAATTTTGGGGAATGGGGCATAACTGATAACAAATGACAAATGACCAATGACCAATGACAAATTTAAAGAATTTTCCGACCAGTGAGAACTTCTCGCACTTCTAGCATGGCTGAATAGGTAGGGAGAATGTGCAAAGTTTCATTGTCTGGTGTATGCTCTAGGGCAGTAGCGATCGCTTGTCGTAAATCTTCTTCGACAATTAAATTTAATGTACTTTCAGGAGACTTTTGGCTGTAACGCAGGCGTAGTGCCATATCATAAACGCGATCGCCACTTACTACTAAAGTTCCTCCTCGTTCGACTAATTTCTCGGTATCCACGTCCCAAATCCAAGATACATCTGTACCATCGGGGGTGCGATCGTTTAATACTAACAACGTAGTTTTATCTGTGCTTTGAGTCACCACGCGAATTGTTTCATTTGTACCCACAGGATTTTTTGATAACAAAATTCGCACTTTCTTACCATTAATTACTAAATCTTCAGCACGACCAAAAGCGGCTTGAAAATTGTTAACAGTATTTTTAATTGTTGCTTCATCAACTCCTAACTCTTTGGCTGCTGTTACTGCTGCCAAAGTATTATATTTGTTATACAAACCAACAAGAATTTGCGGCCATTCACTACTTTCGAGAGTTGGTTGACTTTTACTAAAACCACACTTGGGACAAGTAAAATCTCCCAAATGCGATAAGTAAACACCTTGATAATCTAAGGAATGTCCACATTTGGGACAATAGATAGAATCAACAGCGTGAGGAATTGCTTCTAGATAATGTTGTGGTTCATTCAAGCCAAAGAATAACACCCGTTGGGGTAACTGCTGACCAAGGTAAGATAAAGTTGGATCGTCAGCGTTAGGAATGACCACTGTTTCTGGTGGTAGGGTGGAAATAACTTTTGTCCAACGTTTACTAATTGTGTCCACTTCCCCGTATCTATCAAGCTGGTCGCGGAACAAGTTTAAACAAAGGATAATTTGCGGTTGGAGTGGAGTTAAGACTTTCGGGACAATATTTTCGTCAACTTCCAAAATGGCGTAATCAACATCTAAAGTACCTACCAAATTGGTGCCCTCCAACAAAGCCGTCATCAAGCCATTTTCGAGATTTGCACCTGTAGAATTATGAGCAATGGTGTAGCCTTTGTTTTCTAGTATCGTTTTTAAAAGCAGCGATGTTGTAGTTTTGCCATTAGTACCGGCAATTAAAATCACTCCCTTTTTAACTTGCTGACTCAATAATTGTAAAAGTTGGGGTTCAATGCGACGAGCAATTGAGCCTGGTAATACACTAGCAGCACCGAGACGCAGCGATCGCACTAAAAACGTCACAGTTTTTGCCACTGACACCGCGAAACCCAATCGCACTCTATCTGTAAGTTGTATTTTGTTTCCCACATCCGTATCCTAGTCTTCTGGCGGTTGCTAATTGAAAATTTTGGCGTTGCAAATTTAATCTTGTGAGTTTAGCGAATCCTAGCTGAAAACGCCAGTGTCAATATGAAGAGGCAGGGGGGCAGGGGGCGGGGGGCAGGGGGCAGGGTGAGAAAATCCTTGTAGAGACGTTGCAATTGCAACGTCTCTACATCTGGATTCATACCGCAATTGAGCAACGCATAATTTTTGCAGGTCAATGCAACAAAGGTGCAGGTCAATGCAACAAAGGTGCAGGTCAATGCAACAAAGGTGCAGGTCAATGCAACAAAGGTGCAAGTCAATGCAACAAAGGTGCAAGTCAATGCAACAAAGGTGCAGGTCAATGCAACAAAGGTGCAAGTCAATGCAACAAAGGTGCAGGTCAATGCAACAAAGATGCAAGTCAAGAGACTTGACTTGTGTGTACACCGTAGCATCTCTCCCTACCTCCCCTGCTTCCCCTGCCCCCTTGCCTCCCCTGCCTTCCCTGCCTCCCCTGCCTCCCCTGCCTCCCCTGCCCCCTGCCCCCTACCCCCTGCCCCCTTTCCTCTTTTTGACTTCATCTCTCACCTTGGACTGAATCGTCATACACTGATTTTGTACTTGATGAAAGCGGTTGCCCTTACCTTATGGGAACGATGAGCGAAAGTAAAATACCAGAGATCCTAGAAACCTTCGAGGCAGATTTGCTCTCGGAGTGGACTCAGGAGTTAGCCACTGTCAATATTCGGAGAGGCTTAATTAAAGAAGCCCAGTTAAAGGAGGAGTGCCGGGAATTTCTGAGCTTGTTTAGGCTCGCCGTTGGGCAGGGCAACTTGACTAATATTCAGACACCAGCGTGGCAGGAGATGCGGGAGATGCTGACTAGCATTTCTCGATCGCGATCGCAACAAGGTTTCACACCGACTGAAACGGCTACATTCGTCTTTTCCTTCAAGCAACCCCTGTTCAATCGATTGCGCCAGCAATTGCTTGACCCCATTGTTTTGGGTGATGAGATTTGGCTAGCCACAAGCTTACTAGATCGGCTGGGATTGCTGGTGGTGGAAGCGTATCAGAAGGCGCGGGAAGAAGTGATTTTCCGACAGCAAGAAGAGTTGATGGAGCTGTCTACCCCAGTGGTTAAACTCTGGGAGGGAATTTTGGCATTGCCCATTATCGGCACCCTGGATAGTACCCGCACTCAAGTAGTAATGGAGTCGTTATTACAAAAAATCGTTGAAACAGGGTCAGAAGTTGCCATCATTGACATTACTGGGGTTCCCACCGTCGATACCCTCACCGCTCAACATCTGCTCAAGACCGTTACCGCTGCCCGTCTTATGGGAGCTGATTGTATAATCAGTGGCATTCGTCCGCAAATTGCCCAAACTATGGTCTATCTCGGCATTGATTTTGCAAATGTGACAACAAAGGCGACTCTAGCTGATGCCTTTCTCACGGCGTTAAAACGGATGGGAGCAAGTATTCGCTCTCAATCGAAATAGATGGAGCGAAAAAACCAATGGAACGCATTCCTATACTGAAAATGGGGGATCTCCTGCTTGTGACGATCCAAGTGGATATGCACGATCGCCTCGCCATGACGCTACAGGATGACCTGACTAACCGCATCACTGAAACTCACGCTCACGGTGTGCTGATCGATATTTCTGGATTAGAGATTGTTGATTCGTTCATTGGCAGGATTTTAAGTAACATTGCCAAAATGTCACGGGTGCTGGATGCCGAAACAGTTGTCGTTGGAATGCAGCCTGCTGTAGCAATCACCCTAGTGGAATTGGGGCTGTCGTTGACGGGCATTCGCACTGCCCTAAATGTAGAAAAGGGCATGGCACTGTTGCGATCGTCACTCGGTGAAACCACAAATCAAATTACTACCACCAAATGGCTTGCAGACGACGATGCAGAAGACTGAAACGATGGCAATTCAATCTTCTGGTGATGTAGTCTTAGTTCGCCAAGCCGTGCGCCACCTGGCTGTGGAGATTGGCTTTAGCTTAGTAGACCAAACTAAAATTGTCACCGCCGCTAGTGAGTTAGCGCGTAATACCCTAGACTATGGGGGAGGCGGCACAGCAAAGCTAGAAACGCTTCAGGAAGGAAAACGACGAGGACTCAAGCTGACCTTTGAAGATCGAGGCCCAGGAATTCCCGATATCGAACTGGCGCTCAAGGATGGGTTCACCACAGGTGGTGGGTTAGGTATGGGACTGAGCGGCGCCAAGCGACTTGCCAACGAATTTGAGATTCAGTCTGCGGTGGGAGAAGGAACACGGGTAACAATTGTACGATGGAAATAGAACAGAAGTCAGAATTCAGGAGTCAGAATTCAGGAGTCAGAATTCAGGAGTCAGAATTCAGGAGTTAGAAGTCAGAATTCAGAATACTCTACCCATAAAGGGATAGAGTTTTAAGATGAGAATATTTTAATTTTTTTCGTTTACCATTCCACTCGCTTTTAACCAATTAGGACTTACGCAAGAACTCTCTGAAACTCTTATTTCTGGGTGCCCTCTGCGTCGCGCCAGTTGTTACCCTTCGGGTTCTCCGTTCGCGTAGCGTCTCGTAGAGAAGGAGTACAAGTCGGGGAACCCGGACGCCAGTCGCTCATGGGGGAAACCCCCCCGCGCTGGCTCCCCAACGCACTGGCTTCTGTGCGGTTCGATTTTCCGTTAGCTGTGCGTAAGTCCCGCTAACGCTGCGTTATCACCTACTCGTACAGAATTCATACTGAATTCTGACTCCTGAGTTCTGAATTCTTCTTAATAAAATGATCGAATCTGTCGCCATCACAATTACTGAATCCAGCCAGACCGGCGAAGCCCGACGGGTAGCGATGGCTTTGGCAACTCAGCTCGGCTTTCAGCAAACAGAACGGGGCAAAGTTGGCATTGTGGTGACAGAAGTTGCTAATAATCTGGTGCAACACGCTCGCGGCGGCGTGGTGCTGCTGCGGCCGCTCAAGCACGATTTAGCCCTCGGCATTGAGGTCTTATCCCTCGATAAAGGACCGGGGATGGTCGATGTAGATGAGTGTTTGCAAGATGGCTTTTCTACAGGCGGAACCTCAGGTAATGGAATGGGTGCAATTCGTCGCCTCTCTGAGTTATTTGAAATTTACTCTATTCCTAACCAAGGAACAGCACTCCTCGCCCACCTTTGGTCAAACTCAACGCCCCATCTGCCCGAAAAGATTTTAGAAATTGGAGCGATCTGTTTGCCTAAACAAGGGGAGGACGTTTCAGGCGATGCCTGGGCATGTGAAATCGATCGCCACCGCAGCCTGTTGCTAGTAGCCGATGGCTTAGGGCATGGATCTGCGGCTGCTAGTGCTGCTTCCCAAGCTGTGAGAATCTTTCAAGACCATCATCATCGTTCTCCTGGGGCGATCGTTGAAGCTGCCCACCCCGCCTTGCGAAGTACGCGAGGAGCAGTGCTGGCCATTGCCGAAATCGACTTTGAACAACAGTCTGTCCGCTTTGCCGGAATTGGCAACATCGCTGCCAGCATTTTTTCGTTTACCGCACACCACAACCTGGTATCTCATAACGGCATAGTTGGACATGAAATTCGCAAAATTCAAGAGTTTAGCTATCCCTGGTATCCCAACGGACTTTTAATTATGCATTCTGACGGATTAGGCGCTAAGTGGCGGCTCGATCGCTATCCCGGCTTGAGTCAAAAACATCCCAGCCTGATTGCAGGTGTGCTATACCGAGACTTTAACCGAGAACGGGACGATGTGACGGTGTTGGTGGTTAAAGGAATAAGCAGATGACAATCCTTTTCACGCTCGAAATCCACTACGAACAAGATGTTGTGCAAGCTCGGCAACGAACTCGCCAGATCGCCCAAGAATTGGGGTTTGATGCTCAAGATCAGGCGCGATTGGCAACAGCAGTTTCAGAAATTGCCCGCAACGCCTTGCAGTATGCTAAAGGCGGAACCGTTGAATTTTGTCTGGAAAGAGAGCCTCAAGCGTTTTTGATTCGGATTCAGGATCGGGGTGGCGGCATTCCTCAACTAACAGACATTCTTTCCGGACGCTATTCCTCTAACACAGGAATGGGGCTGGGCATCGTAGGCACCCGCAGACTGATGGATTTCTTTGAGATTGAATCATCAGAACAGGGAACAACGGTGGCGATGAGCAAAAGGTTGTCGAAGCGTACACCTACTTTCACCGATTCGCAATTGCAACAGATTTGTCAAGACGTAATTGGGCGATCGCCCCAGAATCCCTATGAAGAAATCCAGCGACAAAACCAGGAGTTACTGCGGGCAATGGCAGAGCTGCAAAAGCGCGAGGAAGAATTGACCGAACTCAATCGGGAACTCGAAGATACCAATCGCGGTGTGATTGCCCTGTATGCAGAACTAGATGAAAAGGCAAGTTCTTTGCAAAAGGTAAACGAGCTAAAAACCCGTTTTCTCTCAAACATGAGTCACGAGTTTCGCACGCCGATCAACTCGATTCTGTCGCTTTCTCGAATGTTGCTGGCACGCATGGATGGCGATTTGACTACCGAGCAAGAAAAGCAGTTGACATTTATCCAAAAGGCGGCGAGTGGATTATCAGAACTAGTCAACGATCTGCTGGACTTGGCAAAGGTGGAAGCTGGAAAAACTGAAGTCCGTCCCAGTTCCTTTGAAGTCAGGGACTTGTTTGCCACGCTGCGGGGAATGCTCCGCCCATTATTGGTTCAAGGCTCCTCTGTCACCCTGGTTGTGGAAGAAGCCGATGCCATACCTGTGCTTTATACCGATGAAGGCAAAGTCGCTCAAATTCTCAGAAACTTTGTCTCAAATGCGCTCAAATTTACTGAGGAGGGAGAGGTACGCGTCAGTGCCATGCAAACAGGTCATACCGTCACCTTCTGTGTATCTGATACGGGCATCGGCATTGCTCCAGGCGATCACGATCGCATTTTTGAGGATTTTGTGCAAATTGAGTCCCCTCTACAAAAGCAGGTGAAGGGAACCGGGTTAGGATTGCCGTTATCGCGCAAGCTGGCGGAGCTACTCGGTGGCAGCGTTTCGGTAACAAGCGAGCTGGGTCAAGGCTCCACTTTTACAACATCAATTCCCATCGTCTACCCACATAGCACTGAATTTTCCACAGTACTGCAACCCGCATCAGTTGAGCCAACTCGTCTGCCCATTCTAGTGGTTGAAGATCATCCGGAAACGCTATTTATTTACGAAAACCACCTCCAGGAATCAACTTATCAATTAATTGCTACCCGCACCTTAGCTCAGGCAAGGCTTGCCTTACAACAATTTCGTCCGACAGCGATCGTGCTAGATATTATGCTAGAAGGAGAAAACGGCTGGACGTTCTTGCGAGAAATCAAAGGAGATGAAACGACCCGCAACATCCCTGTAATAGTTATTACGGCCATTGATAATGAGAAGCAAGCACTAGCGCTAGGAGCTGACAGCTTTCTAATTAAACCTGTAGATAGATTGCCGCTATTAAGCAAACTCAGTACCCTAATTAATAAGAATAGGCCTCAAAAAATCTTATTAATTGACGATGACCCCGCCTATCGGTATCTTGTAAAACAACTGTTAATGAATACACCGTTGAGTATTTTAGAAGCCGCGAACGGACAAGAAGGATTATATTTGGCACAACACGAGCAGCCAAGTGCGATTTTACTTGACTTGGAGATGCCAGATCTCAGCGGTTTTGAGGTACTCAAGCAACTGAAAAACAATTCCGTCACTCAGGCGATTCCTGCGATCATCCACTCATCTGCCCAACTAGATGCAGAAGTACGGAGTTGGTTAGCCAAACAAACTATCGCCATTGTTTCCAAAGAAACAGGCTCCCAAACGGCAGCGATGTCTGACGACAAGCCGCTTAGCGTCTACGCCCAACTTCAAGATGCGCTCGTCAAAGCTGGACTAGTTCTGGGTACTTGGGAGGAAAGCAATGTCTGAACCACAGGTAACAATCCTGCATATTGACGATAACGAAGCCAACCGTTACGTTATCACCCGGATTGTGCAAAATGTAGGCTTTACCGTGGTAGAAGCAGCAACTGGAGCAAGTGGATTAAAAGCAGTTGCTGAGTATCAGCCCGATCTGGTGATTTTAGATGTCCAACTACCAGATATCAGTGGCTTTGAAGTCTGTCGGCAAATTAAGGCAAACCCCGAAACGGCTTTTATTCCTGTGCTACACCTTTCTGCAACTTTTATCCACAGCCAGGATAAAGCAGAAGGCTTGGATAGTGGTGCCGACGGCTATCTAGTACAACCAGTTGAACCGATTGAACTGCTGGCTACGGTGCGATCGCTATTGCGAATTCGCCGGGCGGAGGAAGCTGCTTTGTCCTCAGCGCGGGAGTGGCAAAGCACCTTTGATTCTATGAACGACGGTGTATCTCTGGTAGACCAAGAAGGTATAATTCTGCGCTGTAATCGAGCGATGATAGAGATGGTTGACAAGCATCCGGGCGAAATTTTGGGTCGTCTCTACCATGAGTTGATCAACTCCCAATGGGGATTCGGTGACGGCATTTGTTTTTGCCGTGCTAAAGAAACTCACCAACGGCAAGTTCTAGAATTTCAGTCTCAAGGACGGTGGTTTGCCAAAACCATCGACCCGGCATTTAATCAGCAGGGGACTCTCACAGGTGCCGTTTTCATCCTGTCAGATATTACCGAGCGTAAACAAGCACAAGCTTTGCTGCAAGAACAGAACGATCGCCTCAATCAGCTGATGGTCTCTTTGCAGCAACAGACTGAACAAGCACAGCAAGCCAACCGAATTAAAGATGAGTTTCTCGCAGTGTTGTCTCATGAATTGCGATCGCCCCTAAATCCGATTCTGGGTTGGGCAAAAATTTTGCAAACGAGCCAGCAGGACACAGGCAAAACTCAGCACGCGCTCAAAACCATCGAACGCAACGCCAAACTACAAGCACAATTGATCGAGGATCTGCTCGATGTCTCGCGTATTCTCCAAGGCAAGTTGAGTTTGAACACAGTTCCAGTCGGTCTACCTTTTACCATCAAAGCTGCCCTTGAAACCGTGCGGCTCGCTGCTGAAGCTAAATCCATTCAAATTGAATCAATATTTGAATCGAACATTGGGCAAGTGTTGGGTGATTCCGGTCGCCTGCAACAAATTGTTTGGAATTTACTTTCCAACGCGATTAAATTTACCTCACACGGTGGTCGAGTAGAAGTGCGGTTAGAAAGGATAAAGGATGAAGGAGAAGCGATGAATCAACTAGATACTCATCCTTTGGAATACGCTCAAATCACTGTCAGCGACAGTGGCAGGGGCATCTCTAGGGACTTTTTGCCCTATGTCTTTGACTACTTCCGCCAAGCTGATGGAACAACGACCCGAAAATTTGGGGGGTTGGGGTTGGGGTTAGCGATCGTGCGTCATTTAGTTGAACTGCACGGGGGAACCGTTCTGGTAGCGAGTCCTGGAGAAGGGCAAGGAGCAACATTTACAGTCAAGCTTCCACTCATCGTTACGGCAAAACTCAATCAAGATGATAGTGCCTTTGATAATCCCTCAGACCTCAATCTGAAAGGATTGCAAGCACTGCTTGTAGACGATAACAGAGATTCGCGGGATTTCATCGCCTTCCTGCTAGAACAGTATGGAGTGCAAGTGACTGAAGCAGACTCAGCAATTGAAGCTCTGAGCAGTTTGACGCAAGCAAAATATGATTTGTTAATTAGCGATGTTGGGATGCCGGATATGGATGGCTACACACTAATTCGGCAAATTAGAAAGCAGTCCCCTGACCAAGGCGGAGAAATTCCGGCCATCGCCGTCACTGCTTATGCTGGAGAAAGCGATCGACAACAAGCACTAGCCGCTGGATTTCAACAGCATATTTCCAAACCAATTGAACCAGAGCTACTAGTGCAGACTATTTTGACTGTATTAGGCATCGAGCCAAAATATGCGTAGTTTACTGCAAGATCGTCGGATTATGCGGTGCCTGGAATAGCGCCTCCCATTCGATTCATTCGATTCATCAATACAATTTAGTGTTAAAACCCAATACAGTTCAGTTAAGCCCAAAACCCTCATGTAGAGACGCGATTCATCACGTCTGAAAGACCAATATTCTACGCCAATAACCCTTAACCCAACCGTATTGTGTTAAAACCCACATAAAGTTACTGGGGACTGGGAACTAGGAAAACATTCCAAAATTTTTCTATGGGTAATAGACGAGAGATAATCTCACTAGGCGTTATCTTAAAAAATAGTGCTTGGGCGTAATTACATATCCAGCCCAGTTTGCCGATTTCAGCACAACTCACGACAAGTAGTAGCTTGCAAGGTTTCTTTTGATGAATAGCACAAGGTTTCTTTTTTTACATAAAAAACTTAATGGCTGGCGGAGGTTGCTGTCCAAATGTGTGTTGTTGGTTGTTTGTCTGTTCATTATAAGTATGCAACCTGCATATGCTGGTCTCGATGATGATAGATATGATGGCAACATGTTTGTAGTTTATGCTGGTAATGGTTCATTAGTTCCTTCCAGACAAACACTCGCACAGTCTTTAGCAGAACATAAACCTGTATTTTTGGCGTTTTATCTTGATGACAGCAGTGATTCCAAAAGATATGCCATTTCCATTTCACGGGTACAGGAATTCTATGGCAAGGTGGCAGAGATTATCCCCATCAGTGTAGATAGTATCCCGTTTAAAGAGACCTACGACCCCACAGAACCAGGGTATTACTATTCTGGGAGTGTTCCTCAAGTTTTGGTGTTTAATCAATCAGGTGAGGTAGTTTTGAATAAAAAGGGTCAAGTACCTTTTGAAGAGATAGACGATGAATTCCGCAAAATATTTAATTTACTACCACGCACCGAAACAGCAAAACTACAGCGACGGGCTTTCAATGAGTTCAGTAGTGAGTTAGCTCAGTAACTTATCGGGTAGACCAAATTGGTCTGCCCTAATTTTTAGTGCTATCTGTTACTGCATTGTTTTCAATGGCAAAGCATAATAAGTAGAAGGCAGCAGGAAAAAAGCAGGATACAGAAGGTAAAAGCTTCTCTGGAAGCTAATTTCACTAGTTGGTATTTCAAGTTTAATTATCTGCATCCACTTATTTAAATATTCTGTATTCACAAGTAAAAAGTTCATTCATAGTCTATAGTTCATAGCTAATGCCCAATGCCCAATGCCCAATGCCCAATGCCCCATAACCAATGACTAACTAGAGTGTATTCTGATGTCAAAGGTTTACACCACTCAGGAACTAATCCAAATTTTGGCAGCCGAACGCCAAGCTTGCCTCAACGGAAAACGCTTAAAACTAGAAGTAACAGCTTCTGGTAATCCCGTAATTGACCAGTTTATCAGAACTGATGGGTTGCAACAGTTCACAGCCTATCAAGATTTCAAAGCGGCAATTCACGACTACCAAAGAGAAAATCAAGTGTCAGGTATTCTCTGGCGGGAGGTGACAGTCAAGGATAAAAACTTGCATTATCCCGAAGTAGATACTGAATTAATAGCGCTTACCAGTGACTTAGAAATCTTAAAAGCTACTAAAAATTCTATTTTAGAATTTTGGTATGAAGTCACTATGGGGATGGACTTGTACTTAAGCTTTAACAATAGTAAACAACATCAACAGATTATCACGCCTGATGTCGAGAGAATTGCTCAAAGAACAGAATGGGCAAGTTTATGGAAGTGGGAAAATTCTAGCTTTTTGGAAATAATTTTGCAGCTAGGATGGGGTAAACCAGAAGAAGCTTATTATAAACGAGGAAGACCGCGATCGGGTAGTGAATATATTCATGCAGTCAATCCTGGAAATCGTCCCATTGGTTGATGTATAGACAAAAAAATATTTATGCAAGAAGTCTAATCTAAACCTAATCAGGAGTCTACCGTTTCCAGTATAAAACGGCATACAATAAGCAATATCAGCAGGGCTTTCGATAATCTTGGGGGTTAGATTGTTGCTGCTGTTTACCCAGCGCAGCCTTGCTCACATCTGCTCTCAAAAAGAGAATCACTCTAAATCTGCTGCACTCAAATCATTTACCTGCTTGTAAAAATAAATTACAAACGAATTACCCTACAAAAACTACTAACATGAGCCGTTATAGACCTGTTTTGTTAATTGCTCAATCATCTCAAGCACAAACACTAAATTTGATTGCACTTGCAGGGCTAGTGGCATTATTCTGCATAGCTATTCACGCTTGGTTTACATTACGAGATACTATACCCATTCACTTTGGATTTGATGGACAAGCTAACGGTTGGGGAAGCAAAAAAAATCTCTGGTTGTTACCAATTGTAGGTTTAGCAATTTATGGGCTTTTAACATTTATCAGTCGTTATCCTCATACATTTAATTATGCAGTGAAAATTACTGAACAAAATGCCTTGCGGCAGTATAAAATTGCCTGCTCAATGCTCAATTGGTTAAAAACTGAAATGGTTTGGATATTTGCTTATATTGAATGGCAAATTTTCTACTTAGCAACTACAACAAACCCTAACTTAGGGATATGGTTTCTCCCTGTATCACTAATAATTGTATTCGGAACGATTGGATATTGGTTGAGTCAATCTTTCCTAGCACGTTAAAAAAGCTCCAACTAAATGGCGATAGAGTAATTACTTGATTCCTGAATTATCATGTCTATTCTGGTTTTCCGAACATAACAATTAGAGTAAACCGTAATTTATTGTCATCCATAACATGGTGCGGTAATCATCAATTCGTCGGTGATACTAACCGAATTTACAGCAGTTTTAACTATACGTAATATTAAAAGTAAGCACAAACCCAAGTGCAAAAATGATTAAACAAATAACTAATTGATGCGAGGAAGAGTTATGGCAGTAGTTCGTTGGAATCCTTGGAGAGAAATCGACACTCTACAACGTCAAATTAATAGCTTATTTGAAGACACCAGAGTACCATCTGGATTCCTTGATAGAGATTTTATCAAAGTTCCGGCTGCTGAATTACAAGAAACTGATGATGCTGTTCTTCTGAAGCTAGAACTGCCAGGAATCGACGCTAAAGACTTAGATATTCAAGTCACCGAAGATGCTGTTCACATTAGCGCTGAACGGAAGTCTGAAACTAAAACCCAAGAAAACGGTACTACCAAGACCGAATTCTACTACGGTAAATTCCAACGTGTAATTCCTTTATCTGCTCGAATTCAAAACACCAATGTCACCGCAGATTATAAAGATGGCATCTTGCATCTGACACTACCTAAAACAGAGCAAGAAAAAAACAAAGTCGTCAAGATTAATCTCTAATCACCCGTTGCTTAATCGGTTGCGATCGCACCTGCAAAATGCTGGTTAAAAGTCCACTGTCTCTCAAAACTGGGCTTTTTTGTCAGAATTTTCTACATATATATACATATCTTCATAGAACCAAAGAGCGATCGCTCAGACGGTGCGATCGCCTGGGTGAGTAGGCGATCGCACCTCCTCAACTTTAAATAAGTAAATTTTATACAAGTTATAAGTTTTACTGTCTTAATAAAACTTGATTAAATTGCGTAAAGCAATGTAAAGTACATTCACAGGCAAAAACAAACCGCCTAATTCATTCGCAAATAACGCATTCATAAAACAATGACAGCAACCATTCAACGCCGCGAAAGCGCCAACGTATGGGAGCGGTTTTGCAACTGGATCACCAGCACCAACAACCGCTTATACATCGGCTGGTTCGGTGTACTCATGATCCCCACCTTGCTAGCTGCTACCGCTTGCTTCGTAATCGCCTTCATCGCAGCACCTCCAGTAGACATCGATGGAATCCGTGAGCCTGTTGCAGGTTCCTTAGTTTACGGAAACAACATCATCTCCGGTGCAGTTGTTCCTTCCTCCAACGCTATCGGTTTGCACTTCTACCCAATTTGGGAAGCAGCATCCTTAGACGAGTGGTTGTACAACGGCGGTCCTTACCAGTTGGTAGTATTCCACTTCCTGATTGGCGTATTCTGCTACTTAGGACGTGAGTGGGAACTCTCCTACCGCTTAGGAATGCGTCCTTGGATCTGCCTAGCATTCTCTGCACCAGTAGCAGCAGCAACCGCAGTATTCTTGATTTACCCCATCGGACAAGGTTCATTCTCTGATGGTATGCCTTTGGGTATCTCTGGAACCTTCAACTTCATGATTGTGTTCCAAGCAGAACACAACATCTTGATGCACCCCTTCCACATGTTAGGTGTGGCTGGTGTATTCGGCGGAAGCTTGTTCTCTGCAATGCACGGTTCACTAGTAACAAGTTCCTTAGTTCGTGAGACAACCGAAAGTGAATCTCAAAACTACGGTTACAAGTTCGGTCAAGAAGAAGAAACCTACAACATCGTAGCTGCACACGGTTACTTCGGTCGGTTAATCTTCCAATACGCTTCCTTCAACAACAGCCGTTCCTTGCACTTCTTCCTAGCTGCATGGCCTGTAATCGGCATCTGGTTCACCGCTTTGGGTGTAAGCACAATGGCTTTCAACTTGAACGGTTTCAACTTCAACCAGTCCATCATCGACTCTCAAGGTCGCGTCATCAACACCTGGGCTGACATCATCAACCGCGCTAACCTGGGTATGGAAGTAATGCACGAGCGCAACGCTCACAACTTCCCCTTAGACTTGGCTGCTGCTGATGTTGCTCCTGTAGCTCTAACCGCTCCTGCTATCAACGGTTAATCACTACCTAAGTTGAGTGAAAATTAAATAGAATAAAAAGCGCTCTCCCGAAAGGGGGGCGCTTTTTAGCGTAAACGATTCACTATGGCAATTTAAGATTTTGGATTTTGGATAGTTCAGGACTTACTCAAAAGATAAGGAAAGTAGCGGTAATACCCTGCGGGAAGCCGCTTTGCGTCTACATGAATTACCGCTACGCAAGAATAAGGTTTTCGGTCACATCTTGCGTAAGTCCTGTAGTTTTTCCTCAAATCCAAATTGATTGACAAATAATTACAAGTTATCAGAGAGAAGAATCAACATGAAACGAGCTTTATTAGTAATTGATGTTCAGAACGAATACTTCACTGGTAAATTACCAATAACCTATCCATCAGGAAGTTTAGATAATATTCTTCAAGTGATGAATATTGCTAAAGAACGAGATATACCTGTGATTGTTGTTAGACATACACAGCCGCTAGAAAACTCTCCCATTTTTCAAAAGGGAAGTCCAGAATGGGAGCTTCATCCGGAAATTGCCAAATATCCCTACGATCTCCTGATTGAGAAAAATTTGCCAGGAAGTTTCACAGCGACAGAATTAGAGACTTGGCTCAAAGAGAAGAATATTGATACTGTCGTGATCTCTGGATACATGACTCAAATGTGTTGTGATACAACCGCTAAACAAGCCGCCCATCTGGGTTTTTCCGTAGAGTTTCTTTCTGATGCTACAGGAACCCTCGCCTTTCAAAATAATGCAGGTACTGCTACTGATGAAGAACTTCATAGAGCAACTTTAGTTGCTCAAGACACTTTTATTAGTAAGGTAATAAATACTTCTAAATGGATTAATAATCTTGAAGATACCAATAAAGTCCAAAAGTAAATTTTTAGCTACTGTCAAACAATTTTGGATTTTAGATTTTAGATTAACCCCATACCTTGGGGTTTGAATTTACAGCGTATTTCAGGTAAATGAAGTAAACAGGTAGGGGCACAACATGTTGTGCCCCTACAATTATCTGTACTTCACCAAATTGCTTATTGAAGTTGCAATCCGGTTGACCTTGTACCTTATGAAAGCACTGGTTGAGCTTCTATTTTCTGGGCTTTGTTCTTCAAGATGGTTGGTAATTCGCTGCTGAACGCTTCACCTTCAACCACTTGGGAGCGGAAACCATCAACTCCAACTGGAACGTCGCCTGTGATGGTGGTGCGGTACAGTACACGCTCAACTTCTATATGATCCAGATCCTGAGGGGCTAAATGCGAGGTGGCGCGGTTGTCCCAGAAAGCGATGTCACCATTGTTCCAGCGGAACCGAGTTGTGTAGGCGGGCTTGGCGATCTGGTTGAAGAACAACTCAAGCAACAGGTCACTCTCTTGTCGTGACACGTCAAGAATGTGTGAGGTGAAGCCAGGGTTAACGAACAACGCACGCTCACCTGTCTCCGGATGAACCCGAACCACTGGATGGATAGAAACCAAAGGATTGGCTGCGATACGCTCAGCGATCTTGCTGTTGCTGGGTAAATTCAAACGCGCATTAAAGCGATGTTCCGCTTTCAATGTGTCTGCGAGCGCCCGCAACGGTGCTGACAGACCCTCGTAAGCTGCAACCAGATTAGTCCACTGTGTATCGCCACCGATGCTGGGAACGTTAACCGCACGCAAAATTGATGCCGCAGGGGGATTGACAACAGCTGTTACATCGGTATGCCAGCGACTCTCGTAGCTAGAACGGCGCAGACCATTGCGTTTCTCGTAGCGGCTGCGGTCAATGGGTAAGATTTGTGAGAAACCTTCAATTGGCTCATCCTCGTGGGGATGTGCGTAGGTCACTTCGCCAAAACGAGATGTGAAAGCGATTTGTGCAGCATGGTCAATGTTCTGACCGCGAAAGAACACAACTTTCCACTTCAATAGTGTTTGACGAATTTCTTTGATTGCATCATCGTGCAAAGGACGCGAAAGATCCACGCCGCTGATTTCGGCACCGATGAAACCAGCTACTGGTTTGACTTCAATATGTTTGTTGCTCATGTAAATTCTCCAGAGTTTAATCCATAGGGTAGTTTTCGCAAAGTCCGCTTCCTTTGGTTGCTGTCAAGGGTAATCAAAGGAAGCGATCGCAACTCCAAATATTATACGGTAACTCGACCAATTTACCGTATAATAAATGTAAAACTATATGAATAACCCAAAATTTAGCCTGAGCAAGGGCAAATTCAAATAGACAAACTATCTTGACACGATTGTTACGAATTACGTAGCCGTTACTGTAGAGTATTACGAATCAATATTTAAGGGTGCGATCGCCCCAATAAAAAACCGTTGCGAGAAAAGCGATGCCCAATACAACTTTACCGAGAAGGGGAAAAGGGTAAGGATTCAAAACAGGGGAAAAGGTTAAAGGGTAAAGGGATAAATTTAACCTTTGCCCCTTCCCCCTTACCCCTTTCTTTGCCCAAGTGAAGGCACTACCAATTAACATTTTTCCCCACCAAAATGAACGTACCAAATTTAGAAATGGGGAATGCCACAATTGCAAAAACTCCAACAAGCAAGTAATTACCAATAGACTTCTTGCATAAGTCGGGAAAAGGGGAAGGGGAAAGGGGGAAAGGTTTGGTATTTTCCCTTTCCCCTTTAACCTTTTCCCTTTTCCCACCTCTTGCAAAAAGCACTTTTGCAAGAGGTCTAATACCCATAAAGGGATTTGCCAAACTGAAGAGTGAGTGGTGATAAATAGAAAGGCGAACAAGCACCAAAATATCTCATAAAAAATTCCTCCTACCTCTTGGTTCAACCACCCAGTAGAATAGCGATAGTGGCTGTATAAAAGTCCAATGGGAAGAATAATAGCCAGAGAAAGAATAGTTCGCCAGCGAATGTTTGTAAGTAGTGACATTATTTAGAATTTGCAATCAATTATTTCCTCTCCTAAAAAGAGACATTATTTTTATAGGGCGCAATCTGCTTTCAACAGTGTGTTTCCAATCAATTATCTCTCCTCATCAAAGGAGACCCACCGATTCTAAACCCTGACACCACAAGCTGTCCAGAACCATACTCCAAAAAAAATTGAAGTGATGACGCCATGTTTAAAGGTTATGGCAATTTGGCATCACAACTCTCTGTTTTAGAGTTTAAATGAGATATCAGCAAAACAGAACAACCACAAATCGCCAGTTGTTGACCCAACGCTGTAGGCTCACGAGAGCAGCAAAGCCACAGCGCTCGGTCATCGCTTCACTACAACTGGCCAGTAATCCACTAGAAATCACATAGTAAATGTGCGATGGCGTACTCGGCCGCGCTCAACTTTTGAATTCAGCAATTTTGACTCCTAAATTATGCTGTATAAGCTGAAAAACATCTAAATTGCATAATCGGATTCAAGGCAACTCTTGTGAAGTGGGTATCTTGCCTGTCCTAATTATGCAAGTTAAAGGCGGAACAGCTTATTAAAGACTTTCAATAATTTTTAGCACTTCTGCTGCTGACTGATATCGTTGAGTAAAATCGAAATGTACCATTTTATTTAAGATAATAACTAACTCGTTTGTCACCTCAGCTAATTCGCGCCAACTGTGCCAAACCTCTGTATTACCGTCAGGTTCAGTTTGGATAATTACTTCACCAGTATTTGTATCTCTGCGAAATACTCTTGGGTCTACTCCAGTTAAAGCTTGTATACCCATAATTCCCAACGCATAAATATCGCTGTTTAGTTTTGGCAATCCACTCATTTGCTCAGAAGGTGCATAACTAGGAGTACCAATTGAAATAGTTTGATTTTCTTGTTGTTGGGGGTGAATTTGCTTAACAGCGCCAAAGTCAATTAAAACAATATGCCGATCTGATTCTCGTCTAATCAAATTACTAGGCTTGATATCTCGATGAATTACGCCATAGCTGTGAACAAAAACAAGCACGTGTAAAACTTCTTTGAGTATTTCCACAACTTCAGTTTGTTTGATTCGTGTACCAGAGGTTAGCTCTTTGTCCATAGCGTGCCCGCGGACAAATTCTTGTACTAAAGAAAATTGGCGATTTTCTTCAAAAAAAGCTAATAGTTGGGGAATTTGTGGATGCTTACCCAAAATTTCTAAAATTTCTGCTTCTGCGTCAAATAAGCGTCTGACAACATTTAAATATTCTGTATCTTGGCGGGGAGGTCGTAATTGTTTAACTACACATTCCGGGTTACCAGGGCGCTTGATATCCTCAGCCAAATAAGTATTACTAAATCCTCCAGAACCTAAGCGTTCAGTAATTCTGTAGCGGCTATTTAGTAGAGTACCAACTGCAATTTCTTGCCCGATAGAATCAGCAATTACTGTTGGCGCTTCATTGGAAGCATCACCCCGTTGCCGTAAAAGAGCTTGTAATTCGATAATTAATTGTTGGTGTTCTTGAACTCGTTGTGTAATTTCTTTTTGCTCTTGCTTGGTTTGATAAGAGCTATAGGCAAGGACACTCCCGCCAGTAAATACTAACCCCAACATCGGAGGTATTACTGGTAACCATCCAGCTTGAGTAAAGATAATAAAATTACCTCCAAATAATACCGCCAGGGCTGTTGCTCCTGCCAATCCTAAAGCTAGAGGATGCTGAATTCGCCACACCAATAAGCCACCAACTACCGCCCATCCCCATATCCACAAAACTTTACCCCACTCAGGGATAAACCAAAACAAAGGCTGTTGGTTAAGAACAACACTGAGAATTTGACTGACACTGTGGGCATGAATTTCAATTCCTGCCATCTTGCCAGAATTATCTGATTTACCACTAGTAAAAGGCGTATTAAAAATGTCATTTAAACTATTTGCTGTGGAACCAATTAAAACGATACGGCCTTTAACCAAATCTGGTTTAACTTGGCCTGCAAGCACTTCTGTAATTGTTACCTGTTGGGCAATTTGATGACCAGAACGGTAGTTAAGCAGGATTTGGTAACCGCTGGTATCAGCTTTTTGATACCCACCAGCATTTCTTTGCAGGGGTTTAAATACAGTATTTCGTAATTTTAATTCTTTATTTGGGGTAAATTCTGGTTGGATGCCACCAACTTCTAAATATTTGAGTGCTAGCTGTAAACTAAAGGAATATGTACTTTGACAAGGGTCAGATTCCTCTGAACTTGCTAATAATAAATTGCGCCGAATTGTAGAATCAGTATCTTCTACAACATCACTAAATCCCACTCGCTCTGGTTCAACTCCTTGAGGGGGAGCAGTTCCCGGATTTTTAAAACCAGAATGTTTGCAGATGGGAATGATAATATCGCTCTGTTGTAGGCGTTGTAGTAGTTTGTCGTGACCAGGCTGCACTGGTAAATCACGAAAAATATCTAGACCAATGGCTCGCGGTTCGTATTCCTCAAGTTTGCCCAACAGTCGATCTAGAAGTTCACCAGAAAGCGGCCAAGTCCATTTTTGGAGATCCTTTTCAGTTAAAGCAACAATCAACAGACGAGAGTCTGGGCCTGGATCGGGGCGTAATTGCATCATTTGGTCGTAGACTCTCATTTCTAGAGGGTCGAAAACCCCTAGTTTTTGAATGCCTACTAGTAAAACTGTGGCGATCGCACTTGAAAAAATAACTGGCTGTCTCAGTAAACTTTTAAAGTTGGCAAACATTTTTTTACATAAGTTTTATTTGAAAATTTGTCATTTGTCATTTGTCATTTGTCATTGAGGATGGGGTATGGGGCATTATTGGGCATTAGTCCCCCCGTCTCGCTACTCCCTACTCCCCATTCCCCACTCCCCATTTAATGCTAATCTACTACCTGCTTGAGATAATGCACGATCGCCTCTGCCGTTGGTAAATTAGTTGCCAGTAGAACTTGATTAATAGTACATAATCTCAGCAGTGCTTCTTCGTTTGCTTGACCAGGCTGGGGTTGTAGCAAATCTCTTAAGAAAATAACTGCTAAAATCTCTCCTGACCCAACCAATGAAGCAATTGTTTGATATCCTCCAGAAGTTGGGGCGGGGGTTTGTTGACTAATAGTTATACCCGCTTGTTGATGTAAAACTTCGCCAACAGATGGCCAGGTTATTGTAAAACTCTGTGAGAAAAATTCCTGATGCTGAGCAACAAATTCAGCAAGTTCTGATTTCTTGCTTTCGTGAGCAATGATTACTATGTTTCTTTCAACGACCATTTGTGGTGGCTCACTTAAATTTGTTTCTTCTGAAATTCGATCGGATTCAGTTGCTTCTACTTCTTCTGAAATTCGATCGGATTCAGTTGCTTCTACTTCAGAAACTTCTTCAACAGTTTGGCTGCTGATTTCAGGAGCTTCACTTTCTACTAGCTCCAAAGATTCAATATCACCTGCACCAGAGACTTCACTTACATTGACTTCTGCGGTAGTTGTATCACTCAAATCAACGTATTGATTACTGAAAACTTGTGGAAGATTATCATCAGGTGGAGTCAAGACTTCAGGAACTTCGTTGATTGTTTCATCAGTTTCTACTTCATCAACATTTGCGGTATTTTCTGTTGTAATTGGCGTATCTAAATTTACTAATTCGTCGCTAATTTCCTCTGGAATTTCGCTCAATGTATCTTGATGTTGACTGTCTACATCACTCACAACTTCAGTCGTTTCTGGGGTAACATCACTTACAACTTCGTCAACATCTGCACCAGCTTCTTCTGCAACTGGCGTATCCAAATTTACTGGTTCTTCATGAGTAGCTTGGGGAACAGCACTCTCTTGGGGTACTTGGTTGAATATGTCACGCGGCTGTACGAAGGTGACTTCTGCCTCTAGTGCTGCTTCCAACTCTGCATCGCGCTCCTCAGTCGCTTGAGGAACAAGATTGTCAGGAATATCACGAGGCTGGACGTAAGTGACTTCTGCCTCTAGTGCTGCTTCCAACTCTGCATCGTGCTGTTCAACAGCTTGGGGAATGACACTTTCGATCTCACGCCGTTGTACAAAAGTAGCTTCTGCTGCCAGTGCTGCATCAAAATCTGTAACGTCGTCGTGAGGGGCTTCTTGTGGTGTACTTTCTTCTTCAGGAATCTCAATGACATTTTCAGGTGTGGCTATTGCTTCATCAGGCTCGGCTTCGCTGACTTGTGCAACTTCTACTTCCTCAACATCTGGGGTAACTTCTTCTTCTACAACTAATGTACGCAAATCGACAATATCATTACGGACATCGCGTACAACTTCTGGTGGCTGAACTATATTTTCAGGGCTGGTGACTTCAACAACTGGGATTTCATCATCAGTTTTAGTAGAAGCAACTTCTGAAATTTCGCTAATTTCTGGTGTTTCTACTTCGTTACTAATTGGCGTGATAACTTCGCTGACTACCTCTGGTGCTGGACTGGCAATATTGGGAGTGCTGACATTTTCCGGCGATCGCGGCCGAGAAAACAGTGAAGGATCTATAATCCTAAAGACTGTTTCTGGTTGCTCATACGTGGGACTAACTGCTTCTAAGATCAGTACATAATCTGCAATCCGAATGATATCTCCATCATTCAAAGTATATGGTCGATCCTTTTCAGCCTGTTTTCCGTTAAATATTGAGCCATTTCTACTACCAAGGTCACTGAAGTAGTAAGTTCCACCTTTAACAAAGAACTTGGCATGTAGTCGACTGACATCAGGGCTATCCAAGACTAAATCAGAATCAGGGGAGCGACCTACTATCCATTCTCCCCTCTTTGTAGTGTCTATGGTAAGGTCAACTTCATTGAGTTCACTTAGAGTTGGTGAATAGCTAACTTTTACTTTCATATTAATTTTTGGTTAATTTTATTGATTTCGGCTACCCAACGCTGACGGGTAGTATGTTCTAAATTTAAAATATCATTTTGTGACCAATGAAAATGATAAGCAATAAAAGCTACCTCCTCATATAAGCTATCAGAGGGGTAGCTTATGACTCCCCCGCCAGTTCTAGCTCCACTGAAAATTGAGTATTGCAATGGGGACATTGTGCCGGAATGTGTGCATTACCTTGCTGGTTAATTCGATTGTAAAATTCTCGCAGATAGGCAATGTCATGTAGCAGCAGTCCTTCGAGTAATTCAGGGCTAACAGAGTTCAAACTACCCAAGCGAGTGATAACACGTGCAAGCATTACCAATGCCCCATAAGTTGGATTTTCTTGAACTTTGCGCTCTTGTTGCACCAAAATTTCATCTTTAGCAGTGGCTAAACGCATCACTCCTTGACGATGTACTCGGTTTTCACCATCACTCAACCCTCTAGGAAGAGTGAAAGCAAATTCAGTGCAGAGATTATCCTTTTTACGGGGCATAGGTCGCGTCGCTTCGCTCCGAATTCAAAATTCAAAATTCAAAATTTAAAATTACAATTCCCATAAATAAATTTAGGGGCTTGTGTCCTTATTCTTATTCGGTCATTTGAGTATTGTATTAGGCAGCAGAGGGAGTAGCGGCAAAGGGGAGGATCTTCTCCTTTGTCTCCCTTGTCTCCTTTGTCCCCCCATCTCCCCATCACTCAATTTTGCAGTACTGGCTCAGAAGAATTGACTACATCTTCTGATGAAGAAGTTTCGCCTTCCAAGCCATTAATTCGACGATAAAAATCTTGGAGGTAATTTAAATCCTGGGCAAAAAAGTTTTCGACTATTGCAGGACTGACATCAGATAAAGCACCCAAGTGCGTTATCACGCGCGACAAGATGATAATTGTGGCATAAACTGGATTGGCTTTTACCCTTGGGTCACGTAAGGGTGCAATTTCGTCTATCGCCGTTGATAACCGCATTACACCTTTGCGGTGAAGGTTGCCTTCAGAGTCTAGATACCCCTTAGGCAATATAAATTCAAACTCTGTGGGAAACATATTTCTCCTGATTATTGCACGCGTTTAAATTCCTCAAAAGCAATCTCCAACTCTTCAATTTCTACTTCATGACTGTTAGCGTTGACATCAGCAATTTTGTAACTAGTAGGCCAAGCACCAGCTAATTCAAATCTAGCTTGTTCTCCAGATGCTTGATCGTAAATAGATAAAGAAATAAATTCACGTTTTTCGGCCCACTTACCTGTTTCAACTTCTTCAAACCACTTCCATAAATCTTTAGATTTATTCAAACCTTTACGGAGGGTAATATTACCACTTTTAGCATTGCCAGGAAGTTTAGTTCTAACGGCTTTACCTTTTGAAGCAGTCCCCCATTTTTGAGAAGTTACTTCACAAATTTCAATTACTTCCTGGGTTCTTTTGAAGCCTTGGCATTCTAAAAAATAGCCATCGCTATCATTTTTGCCTATGTCTAATCTTAAAAAGAAACGATAATTTGTGAGAAATTCAGGTATTTCAGCCATTATTTTTCACACTATAAGTTTTAGGAGTCAGGAGTCAGAATTCAGAATTCAGGAGTCAGAATTCAGAATTCAGCATTGAATTGGAGTGCGACACAACGACCGACGGTAGTTGAATCTTGACTTCGCTCGATTTGGGCGCAGTCGAAACTCAGTGCATCGCTGGGTAATGAATATTAGTTGAAAGCCTTCCTCCTTGTGAGCGAAACAAAATTAAAATATTTTTCCTCTTTTATACTCCACTCTTTGATGGGTGGAGTATTCAGCAATTCTGTTAGCGCAGCTCATTCAGAATTCAGAATTCAGAATTCTGACTCCTGTTTTATTTAGCAGTCAAGGTTGCTATCAATTGATGATAACAACCTACTGCCAAACATAGACAGCTAATTTGGAACTTCAAAAAACTAAAGATTTAGTTTTAGCCTGCTTTTACTTCTTTTTGCTGTGCAATGATTTCATAACCCTCAATCGAGACTTCAATCTTCTCTGTTGCAGGGTCATTTTTTGAGACATCGAATTCTGGACCTGTATATGATTCGGGGAAACAAGCTTTCAGGTTATAACGGATTACTTCAGTTTTTTTATCTTGGGTATAACCAACAACTGAAATAGCTTTGCGGTTTTCATCCCATTGACGAGGTTTTCCATCTTCGCTACAAGCTAAAAACCATCTGTGTAGGCTTTCGTCACCATTGTAATTCATGGTAATTGTGACATTATTAAACTCAGCCTGTCCGGGAAGATTTTGACGCATTGTCTTACCATTTTTGCTTGAGCCTCTAACGCCTTTGGTGGCATTATTTTTTGCTCCCAATCCGGTAACTGATTGCACGAATTTTTCAGTGATGCCGTCTGCTTCAAAATAGAATACAGAGGCGACTACATATTCTCCAGCCATATTTCATCTCCTAATTAATAATTATCATTGGTCATTTTTCATTGGTCATTGGTCATTGGTCATTTGTGTCTACAAAGGACAAATGACGATGGACTAATGACTAAATTTATTGCTCATCAAGTGCATTCCATTGACTGATGCGGAAGATGACAAACTCCGCTGGTCTAACGGGACAAACACCTATTTCGACATACAAACGACCTAAAATTATGGTTTCTGGTGGATTCAATTCGGCATCGCATTTCACATAAAATGCTTGTTCTGGTGAATCCCCAAATAAAGCACCTTCACGCCAAATTCGCTCTAAAAAGTTACTGACGGTACGTCGGACACGCGCCCACAAATCTTGGTCGTTGGGTTCAAAAACTACCCATTGAGTGCCTAGTTCAATTGATTTTTCTAGATAACTAATCAACCGCCGGACGCTGATATAACGCCACTCTGTTTTATCTGGCTCAACTAAAGTCCGCGCACCCCAGATGCGGATACCTCGATTTGGGAAGCTGCGAATGCAGTTGATACCAAGGGGGTTCAATAGTTCCTGTTCGCGGAAGTTGGTGTCGTAACCCAAACCAATTACGCCTCTGGGTACTTCATTTGCAGGTGCTTTGTAGACTCCTCTGGTTTCGTCGGTGCGTGCCCAAACACCCATTACGTGACCGCAAGGAGGTACTAAAATAGGATTACCGCGATCGCGTGGATTTGGAACTTTGATCCAAGGATAATAAAGGGCGCCAAACATCGAACGACGGTTAAATCTATTCAACCAATCAACCACATGTTGAGGTTTAACAGCGTCCGGTGGTGCATCAAGTACAACCATGCGGTTGGGTGGATTAGGAATATCGCCACTGGCGGAACCTTCGCACATGCTAATCATCAGTTCCATGATGCCGTGGACTTGATCCAAATTCAGCACTTGCTCTTGATAAGCCCGCATCAAATCAGGACAAGCCAGCATTGTGATTTCATCAATTTCAAAAATACCGCGTACCCCGGTGCGATCGTCCCGTACCCCTTCTAAATCTCGTGAAAATCTATCCGGTGGAGTGGCAACAATGGGCGGCGCTAGTTCGTACTGACCATTAACCGGACGGCGAGTTAAAGGCTGTCCGCTTTGAGTAATGTCTTCTACGATGACATACATAGAATTTCTCAAAGCCGCCAGCGCATAAGTCGCAACCTGACCAGGTTCGCGGTTCATGGTCAAGTTTTCGTATTGCTCTAGCAGCTCATCACCCCGACGAATCTGGATGGTGAAGTATTCCCCAGTATTTGGCGGAGCTTCTCCTTCAGTACCTTCAGGTAAAGCACGAGGAGAACCATCGATAATTAGAATATTTACTAATCCCCCTGCTGCTTGTTCGGGGCGCAAAGTAAAGCGCAGAGCTGGACGATTGCCACGAGAGTTGATTCGGATGGTAGCAGGTTCAGGATTTGCGGGTTTGGGTGCCCCTGGTAATTGAGTACCGATGCTGGTTACCCAGCAGCGACCGCCACCATTCATGAAGTAGCCGTAGACTGCAAAGGGTAAATAAGCGTTGAAATCGGTGAAACCATCAGAATTAGGACGAGCAAAATAGTTGAGATATTGCGTCCAATTCGTCACCAACATCGGCTTAAATAGCTCAGCATCATCTCGAACATCTTCTGTAAAACCGACAAACCCAGCAACTGCTGTGCTAACACCTTCAATCGGTCGGCTCCCTCGGTCAAATTCTTCAATATAAACACCAGGAGCAAAGTAATCAAGTCGAGCCATGAAAGTCCCTCCAAGTCAGTAAAAACTTAATTATTCAGGGGTTAGAAATATCTCTTTGAAAGTATGACTTTGGTCATCTACCAATGCATTAACATTCTGGGGTAAATAGCCAGGACAATCTATATTTAAAACGTAGTTACCCATCTCAAGGTTTTCAAAAAAGAACAGCCCTTCTTTATTGCTTTCCATGAATTTTTTACTTCGTAGCAAAGTAACTTTTGTCCCCATTAATGGCACATTTGTCGTGGCACTCTTGACAACACCTGCAATTACTACGCGCCTACTCATAATTTGCGTGCTACCATTACCATTCCCGTGCATTTGATTTCGCAGATCGAAAATTCGTTCCCAAACTAAAGGTACTGTAGTAGATTGCGTATCAAGAGGTACGGTGAGTGTTAAATATAACGCTGAGCGCAAAGGTACATTGAGAGCGCTCCATAAGCTTCCAGGTTCAACTGAGGGTTGTAGTCCAACCATCATTGGCAAACTACCATAGCCCCGCAATTCTGGAACTAAAAACTCCTCCTCTAAAGCTCGATGGCGCATAAGTACCCTCAAGGCTTCACTGAGGAAGTGATGCTCGCCTAAAGTCGTCCTATCCCAAGCTGTTAATAGCAGCGAAACATCAAACCAAACAGGTGCCCAATTGACGATGCCGGCTTGCAAATGACGTGTGATATTACGTTCAACTTGCCTTCCGGCCTGTTGGAACTGCTTACTCTCACGAATGTCATAAATGTATAAATTGAGAGTCGGACCGGCTCCTTCTTCCCTGCGATTGCTGGGATGGCTGAAGTCAATCTGCTCTGTACTGGTAAGTGAAGTTCCTCCAGCTAGAATTTCCGCTAAAGTTTGAAGAACGAAGATAAGCATGAAGGTCTTGTGCTGGTAGCTAAATCCAGATGCATCTAGGTTATCTGTATTACTCTTCTAAAGTAATTAGACTTTTGTCGATATTTTTAGATGGGGAAGGGGGAAGGGGGAAGGGGTAAGGGGGAAAGGGGGAAGGGGGAAAGGGTAAGGGGGAAGGGGGAAAGGGGGAAAGGTTAAATTTATGCCTTTACCCTTTACCCTTTAACCTTTTCCCCTGTTTTGAATTCTTTCCCTTTAACCTTTACCCCTGTTTTGAATTCTTAACCCTTTCCCCTTTCCCCTTTCCCCTTTCCCCTGCCATCTAAATTTAACCGCACACGATATTAATCTTTGCTTCCTGCTCTAAAAACAGGTTGCCAATATCAAATAAAAACTGGATGGTACCTCGGTAGCCAACCTTGGTAAGATGATTGCGATCTAAACGGTCAAAAATGGGAATTCCTTGACGATAGAGAGGAATTTTTAAGCGTTGAGCGATCGCAACTGCGTGAGAATTGCTAATCAGCAAATCAGAACCAACCGCCAGTTGCTCAAAGTCTTCTAAGTCACCAATGGTAACACTAGGAATCGGCAGTTTTTCTAGTACAGGAGAGCGTGTTGTTGTGACTGCGGCGTGAATCTGAACTCCTAGCGATCGCAAGAAATCAACCGTTGACCATAATAAATCTGGTTCCAGCGCTACAGCAACTCGTTTGCAACCAAAGTAAAAATGATTCTCCAACATTACATGCTGCAACTGACGGCGCTGATGGCGATACTTGTCTGGTACGCTAACACCACTGATATCTGCCAATGCTTGGAGGAATTTATCTACTGCTATTAGTCCCGTTAATTCCCCAAACATCTCGTAGGGTATATTAAATCTCTTTTCTAAAATTTGCGCTGCACCCCGCATACTTTCACCCAATGCTAAAGTGAACGCAGAACTACTGATTGACCGCAACTGTGACAAAGTAGTGCCATTGGCTGCCATGACACCAGAGGAATCTTCTATGTGACTATCTAGAACGCCGGAAAGGTCAGGGACAACAATCGGCACTAATCCAAAGGAGGTGACAATCTCTTTAATTTCGTGTATGTCACCTGGGGTAAAAGCAGAACTCGCCAAAATTGTAATTTGTGTGGGACAAGCCTTTTGCTTTGAGCATATTTGGGGAATTTCCCTAACTATGCTCTCGATCGCGCTAGCAAAGCCATCTTGTAATGTACCTTTAAAATCTGGTGTAGAAACAAGAGCGATCGGTAAATAATCCAGTTCTGGGTGACGGTGGCGAATCTCTTTGATAAAACGTTCCATGTCATCGCCTCTGGTTTCCACAAGTCCAGTAGTACAAAGACCGATAATTTCCGGTTTCGATTTCTCCACCAAAGTCAGAATTGCTTGTTCAACTCTCTCCTCACCACCCAAAATCGTTGCAACTTCCGTCATCGCCGTAGTAGAAAGTGGAATCGTCTGACGAAAATGCTGTACTAGTACTGTCTTAGCCAAAGCTGTGCAGCCTTGAGAACCATGTAATAAAGGCATCATTCCCTTCAAGCCCAAAAAGGCTAAGGTTGCACCCACCGCTTGGCTTTGTTTGAGAGGATTAACTGCAACTGATGTACTTGTAACGCTAAGAATTGCCATTAGATCTCCTCCAATGAAGTAGAGGGAGTAATTTCTTCGCCTGGTTTTTGTACATCCCACGAAGCCAGTTGAGATACTTGTTCCCACACAGGATTGTAAAAAGTCGCATACAATTCTCGTGTTATTTCTAATATTCCTATATAACCTGCATAGGGATGATTGCGTTCAATATTAATGTCTAGGAAAGGAATTTTGGCTATGAGAGCAGTGTCTAAATAACGACCCTCGTTAATTAAAATATCACCTTGATTATTGCTAATTATCTGTAAGATTTCTTCAGGATTTTCTGATTCTAAAATTATGCTATCTTCTCGATCCAATAAATTTTTGATCCTAGCTAATTCATCTTCAGTGTTTTTCTGAGTACAGACAGCAATAACTTCCATGCCTAATTTATTCGCTGCAAAGATAATTAACCAACTCTTGAAATTTTTAATAGAAATAACTATGCGCTTACCTTGCAATCGGGCGCGATAAGGGGTGAGTTTTTCTTCTAAGATACTATTTTCTTCTGCAATCAGATTTTCAGTACGTTGTACTAAATCAGGATTACCTAATTTTGCCGCAATATTTCTTAAGCACTGACTGATTTGTTCTATTCCATAAATAGACTCTTCAATATAAGGAATACCATAGATTTTCTCCATTTTTTTTGCGATATTGATTAACGCTTTTGAGGAGAGTATGACATTGAGCTTGGCACGATGAGCATAGCAAACTTCTTTATACAGAGCATCACCTGTAATTTTTGCCAAAACTCGGATACCTAATTTCTCCAATAACGGTAGAACATTCCATATTGCACCCGCGATGTTATATTCACCAATCAGGTTAATATCATAGGGTGTGGTAATATCTGGCTCGGCAGTTCCAATAACATGTTCTAGCAACGCTTCACCAGCAACGCGGTTGCCGAGATTTTGACTACCAATGAATCCAGGACAATGCACAGGAATAGTTGGTGTTCCTGTTTTCTCAGTAACATCTTTGCATATTCCTTCGATGTCATCACCAATTAAAGCGGTGATGCAGGTGGAGTAGACAAATATCGCAGTCGGTTTGTAGCGCCTTTGTAATTCTAGAATGCCTTTGTATAGCTTTTTGGCTCCACCGAAAATAATATCACTCTCATCTATGTCAGTGCTAAAGCGTATTTTATAGAGCATTGAACCAGAAGAGAGACTGGTGTAGTTTCCCCAAATATTAGCAACACAACCACTCGGACCGTGAACTACATGAGCAGCATCAGTGATTGGTACTAAAGTCATCATTGCACTATCAAAAGCGCAACTTCCTTGAGCAGTTCCAGGCTGGGGTAATTGTGTAGAAGATTTTGTTTTCTTTTGCTTTTGCTGTTGACTTTCGCCATTTGATTCACTGGGAGAATCATTGATTTTTCTAGGTTGAGGGTTCATTTTTTTAGTGAGAAGAGGTAGAAATTATTAGCTATTAGCTGACTTCAAAACTTTGAACAATAATTTTAGTTGCTTGGTGGTGTGCTTCCAGCATGGAATAAAAGGGAATGAGAAAGAGAATTCCTCATTCCCTAAATAATGACCAACCAATTAGTAGAAGGAGAAAACAAAAACCACAAGAGCGGTTTTGACCGGGTAGATATTAACAGATAAACAATTCAGATTGATTAATCTGTTATTTACACAGGATTAATGTTGAATTATTTCTTGAACCTCCATATCTTTTTAATGGTGGAAGAAAGTGGGCTAGTTACCCACCTAATTGCTTTTTTAGCTACCAGAAACTATTTCTACGTTGCCTTTTGCAAGTGCTTCTAGTGCTTCGCCTTGAGCATCTTCTTGCTTTTTAGCAGCTTCTTGTTCGGCATCAGCTTTGGCAATCATTTTTGCAGCATTTTCTTCACTTTCAAGAATACCGAACTCAATCAACAACTCTTCTAGCTCATCCATCTCAATGGGTGTAGGAATAGCAAGATTTCTATTGTTGATAATCTTGTCTGCTAATGTGCGGTATTCGTGAGCTTGGTTGCTATCAGGCGCATACTCGTTGACAGTCATCCGGCGCAATTCTGCGTGTTGCACGATATTGTCACGGGGGACAAAGTGAATCATCTGGGTGCTTAGTCTGGCTGCTAAGGTACTAATCAGTTCGTCTTCCCGGTCAGTTTTACGGCTGTTACAAATCAGACCACCCAAGCGCACACCACCTGTGTGAGCATACTTGAGAACGCCACGAGCAATGTTATTAGCAGCAAACATCGCCATCATTTCCCCAGAGGTAACGATGTAGATTTCTTGTGCCTTACCTTCACGGATGGGCATAGCGAAACCACCGCACACAACGTCACCTAATACGTCATAGGATACGAAATCTACCCCGCTGTAAGCGCCGTTTTCTTCGAGGAAGTTGATGGCGGTGATGATACCCCGACCGGCGCAACCTACACCAGGTTCTGGACCACCAGATTCTACGCATCTGATACCTCGGAAGCCTTCTAGTACCACTTCATCAAGTTCTAAGTCTTCGACTGCGCCTCTTTCAGCAGCCAAGTGCAGCACTGTAGTTTGAGCTTTAGTGTGCAAAATCAAGCGTGTAGAGTCAGCTTTGGGGTCACATCCGACAATCAAGATGCGTTGACCTACTTCTGCCATAGCGGCTAGGGTATTTTGGGAGGTGGTAGATTTACCGATACCGCCTTTACCGTAGAAAGCTATTTGTCTAATTTTGTCGTCGGACATGATGATTTTTCCTGCAATTGTTTGTTTGGTGGGTCTTTTGATTGGGTTTTGCACACTGTAAAGTTACAGTAGTGACCAGTTATAGAACGTCGTTGGAGGCGATCGCTCTACAACAAAACCATTTAGTATTGAATACATATGATTAGCGATCGCATTTCTGGTTATCATTTGTCCTGATTAATGACAAAACTGCATCAAATGTACGGTTTGAGGTGATGGTTGACCGTAATTTTGTTACTTCCACTACATTGCTGCTAATGCATAGAAGCAGATATAGTTTTTGTGGAATACTGCTCTAGGGATATTGCAAGTATTACCAGACTCTTAGTCATATCAAATCTGGTTGAAGACTTATTGCTTAGACTGAAGGAGAAACAAGGGGACGCGAAGAGATTTCAATTCACAAGTGATTAGCGGGACATGATACAGCGCATTTCAAGGAAAGTGAAGTACACAACTAAGTCTCAAAGCCTGCGGTAAAGGCCGTCTGACTTCTGACTTCTGAATTCTGAATTCTGAATTCTGCTCTATCAGATAATTTCTTTGAAAACAGAGGCAATTTCCAATCCAAAATCTAAAATCCAAAATCCAAAATTCTCTAGGAGTGATTGCAACAGGAATTCAAATTTACGCAGAGTTTTTCCCTAAACCACCAACCAACCCTAATTGCAATCTACTCTAGACGGTTGCTACAATTTCCCCGATTTTGCTGATGTCGTAGCCACCTAGAATTTCAAATTGTGAGTGAACCATCCGGTGTCCCAAAGTACTGAGCAACTGCTGTACTGGCGCTTCTTCCAGATATTCCTTAAGAATCACTAAGTCATATCGCGATTGATGTAGCGGCACAAATCCCAGCCCAAAAGCGGTGGCTACAGATGCTGTACTGATACCTGCATCCGCAACTCCCAATACTACTGCTTGAGCAACATCTTGGTGGCTTTGAACAATATAGTCAAAACCTTGGATTGCATCAAACGGTATTCGTTGCTCTTCGAGTTTTTGTTCTAAAAGCAAACGAGTACCAGCACCTATTTCGCGGTTAACAATAGTCGCTCCCCGTTCCACTAAATCACTAACTGTTTTGATTCCCATCGGGTTACCAGGTTTGACTAAAAGTCCTTCTTCCCAAACACCCAGGGTAATCAAAACTCCTTCTCTTCCTGCAAGAACATCTCGAACAAAGGGAGTATTATACTCACCTGTGTGGGAATCATAAAGGTGCATCCCAGCGATGTGTGCTTCACCTCGGCATAGACTGTGCAATGCAGACATGCTGTTGGCAAAGTTAAATTGGACTCGCAGTTGGGGATGCCAACGTTCGGTAGCTCTCGCCCATAGTGAAATCACGGGCGCACAGCCAGCAATCACAACGGTGTTGTGGAGTGTGTCCAAATTATCGTCTAAGAGACGGACTCGAACTTTATCTGTACCTGTACGAGTCTCGCCCTCTCCATCAGCCGGAATCATATCTTGGCGAAAAGCATTCTTGCCAATTAAGGGATAAGCTACCCATTGTCCCCCCACACGAGCCAGACTGACTCGCGTCTGCTGACCGGCAGGAACAGGTTTGGCAAGCACTGCTTCAATTTCAGGTAAATCCCGCTCTAACCAGAATAGATCCTCTACTTGACAGCCAAGTGCCTTTGCTAGGCGGAGTGTGATGGCCACTGAAGGAGCGTATTGTCCGGACTCTACACCACTTATAGTTTGACGGGTAACACCAGCTAGGTTTGCCAAATCTTGTTGACTCATGCCTAAGCGGGTTCTAATTGACTTCAAGTTGTTACGGAGATCGTTATCCTGCTTCATTGGCTTGAGCTTCTCTGAGTTTGAAAAAGCCGTAGCGGATTTAACTAAATCTGCCAAGGCGAAAGCACGGTCTTTGAGTTTATATTATTCCTCTTGGACGACATAACTGTGCTTTCGCTCTTTTGATTCCCTATATTCATAGAATATCACACATTTTGCAAATTTCCTTGCGAGGGGCAATTTTTTTTGCAGAAAACTATTTTTTAGCTCTCGATTATGACTCAAAACTCCTTAACTATCGCTAACAAAGGATTTATTTCAGATTTTATTTTTACCAACTTATTTGGTAAAAAGTAGCTCTGAATACAGTTTTAGAAATTGGTTTAGGATTTGATGCTTGATAGGCGAGTTATAGCAAAGTGATGAGTACCCTCTTGTAATCAACACTGTCTTCAGCTATGTGACTACAGCTATATATCAGCCTTAAAGAATATACCACCAACCAATTTTGCTCTTTGGGGTAAATTTTACCTCACTAAAAATTACCGAGAAGGGGGAAAGGGGAAAGGGTAAGAATTAAAAACAGGGGAAAAGGTTAAAGGGTAAAGGGTAAAGGGATAAATTTAACCTTTCCCCCTTCCCCCTTTCCCCTTCCCCTTCTTCATCGTTTTCACTTCAAGGAATATGCAGATATATATTGCACAATCGGCTATTTACCAAAACGTGCAATAGATGAGAGGCAATTTGTAGTTGTTTGCTTGACAGCAATGGAGAGAATAATGATAACTGAAGAAGACTTAGCCCAACAATTTAGCGTAATTATCGAACACGCTCACCCACGAGTCTGGGAATTGCTACGTCAGTGTTATGTAAAGGCGATCGATCCTAAACCTTATTTAACAAGAGTGAATATCAAAACATGTATTCGTCATGGAAAATACATTGCGATTTATTGTCCTGACAGAATAATGAATGCAGTAGTAGCCGAGAAAAACCTACTTCGAGAAGTAGCAGAATACATTGGTTTAGTTGAGGTTGTTTGTTTGAATGCTAACAACTTGGTACGCGATCCTCTGTCAAATCTGAAAGAAACTTATCCGCGCTTGTGGCTAGACTTACTCTGGCTGATAGCTCAAGAATAATAATGCAGTAATCTGCTTTGATTTTTGAAATTATTTGCGAGGGTTATTTGCGAGGGAGTAGGAAGTGGGGAATTAGCCTTTTCAAGTTGAAGGCAAGTTTTTTCAAAAATCAAATAGAAGTCCTATATGAAGACTGATTTTTTTTGCAATATTTGTGCAAAAAATCATTGTTGTACTTTGCTGCTGGCTAAAATTCTATGAATAAATCTTGTCTACCTCCAGATGATTTGCCTTCAGATCAAACAAAAAGAGTGAGTGAAGTACTATTTAGGCAACTTGAAGAAGCAACTAAAAAAAGCTTTTTCTTGGCGTGCGACAATATGACACGCGTTTTGTTATCTAGTTGCCATTGGTATTTTCAAATCAATTGTGGCATTCTGTCATTAATCATGATTTGTCACGATATGGAAAGTTATCGCAACATCATGAAGACTATTCCCCATTTTGCTGAGAAGTTAAAACAGTTTACCAATAGAGCTAGAATTACTGTTAGTTCTCCAGTTGATAAAGGTATACCGTGGGTACTCAGTATAGATAATATTTTACCTGAAGGAGACTTGCCTAGTATCTGATGGATAAACTTTGTAGCGATCGCCTTTCATGTCAGAATTCGAGCAATACCATTGACTGGCCACTCGTATCCAGGTTTGGCATCACTGCAAAAAATCGTCCGTTCCTCCTCTAATATCAGGTTCAGTTGAAGATTTATTAAGTAAGGCTGAGGGGGACGCGGGGACGGGGGGAAATTTTTTGAAGGCAAAAATCAGGTTTTGGGACTGAATTGAGGAAAACCTGCCTTTGAAAGAGTAGGGAGAGCTAAATCATTTTGGATTTTGGATTCTTCGACTTCTTTCAGTACAAGTTTTGGATTTTTGATTGAGAATTGCTTTGTATATCTGGTTTGTATGAATAGACCTCTTGCATAAATAATTTTTTGTCGGGCTACGCCCCGCTTCTCTAACACGCAAAGGCGCAAAGGCAAGGCAGCGCGGTCTTGGGGAGCCAGTGCGGTCTTGGGGGTTTCCCCCATGAGCAACTGGCGTGGTTTCCCCCATGAGCGACTGCCGCGCAAAGAAGAAGAGGAAAAGAAGGACTTTTGCAAGAGGTCTAATCTACAGCATATTTCAGGTAAATGAGGTACACGAGTAGGGGCGCACAGCTGTGCGCCCCTACTCGTGTACCTCACCAACTTGCAATCTGCTGTATCTGTCGTAATCTAGTATGGTAAAACCTCTCCCCTAGAAGGGGGAGAGGCTTTGAATTTTGCAATTAATTTTACCTATGTCAACAAACACTCTCTATTGTTGAGAAACTTTTTCCTCATTAGTAGAAAGAGAGCGAATTAACTCCCGAATTACGTCGGTTGCGGGTCTACCTGTAGTTGAGCAGTATTGCTCAAGCTTCTGTGCCTCTTCTGATGCCAGATTGATTGTAAATCGTTTAACAGCCCATTTTTTATTCATGATTCAACAAACTATGTTTTGCTAGTACTTTTCTAATATCAGTTTTTTATGCTGTTACTACAATGGTATAATCAATGAAATTGCATTTAAGAAATAATGAAGACAAATGCTATATTCCTTGATTAAGGGTGAAGAAATAAATTTTACTCTAAAATGTGAAGTTTAGCTAATTTAAATACGGGAATTATAAACATAATGTTAAGTTAATATAAAATATACACATAAAGCCAGGGTATTCACGGAGTCAATAAAAATAAAAATAAATTCAATATTACTTTTGACTTTATTAGTAAATCATTAGCGATCGCGCTGAATTCATCGGCAAGGGATTTCCAAGAAATAAATTATCGAACCACAGAGGCGCAGAGAACACAGAGAGAGGAGAAATATAGAGGGTTTTTGCGTCAGTTTTGGGATATTTTTTTATTTGGAAGTCGCAAAACAATTTATTGATAAGCACGATATTTTTGTTCTAGTTCTAAGGTGATAATGCAAGCAACTAAACATAATAAACCTACGGCATAGCCAACGAAGACATCAGTAGGCCAGTGAACGCCTAGATAAAGCCGACTAAAACCGATGGCAATAATTAAGATAGTAGTCAAGGTGAAAATGTGTTTTTGCCATTGAGGAAATTGCTTTGCAAAAATATAGGCGATGAGACCGTAGACTACTAAAGATAACATGGCGTGACCACTGGGAAAGCTTGGGTAACCTACATTAATAATCCACTTCCACAGTGCTGGACGCGGCCTAGCAAAAAGTATTTTCAGCAAATAAATTAAAATCATTGCACTACTAGTAGCTATACCCAAAGTAGTTGCTTGCCAGCGACGATTATTATATAACCAATTAATTTCTAATCCTAAACTAATTAATAGTAAAACCAGTGGTTCACCAAAAAAAGTTATGCTCAGCATTACCCGATCTAGTAGTGGAGTATGCAGCTTTTGTATTACTAGCAAAATACTGCGATCGAGACCATATCTGTGTAGCAATGCACTACAAAACGCTAGGGAAAAAATAGCTCCAGATAACTGAATAAGCTGATTGTTTAGTGTATATATAGGTAAAGTTTTAGCCTTTTCGTTGGCATCAATTTTAGTAATAAGTAGTTTTTTATAGAATTTTGTATAATCTAAAACAATATTTCGGAGAATTAAGGTGATCGCATTTGGACTGAAATCTGGATGAAAAATCACCAGAACATTTCCTGTCAAATGATTCACTTGAAATTGGGCGATTGTTTTTTCCTGTGATAATCTGGTTTCTATGTAGTTTTCGAGACTTGGGGAATGCTTCAGTCCACTTACTTTATATCTTGCTCTGCCTTTAACAGCAGTATGTATGGCTTGAATCAAAATATTTTGCTGGTAGCGATTACTCAAATCAGCATTCATTCTTCTAACTAATAGATTTTTGTAATAGCACATTTTACAGCGATTTTCCGAAAAATGAACCAGATTATTTTTACAGCAGAATTTAGGAGTCAGAATCGGCTCTATGGTTAGCTACCAGACCTAGATAGTGTACTTCATAACTTGAAATATGCTGTAAATCAAGGCTATGGCGATCGCATGTTAAGTTAAATTGAATCTTCAGATTGGAAATTAAAATATATTTTACAAAAATGAAAGACTTGAAATCACCAGGTTTCACTTGTTGGTTAACTGGATTATCCGGCGCAGGAAAGTCAACTCTAGGAATAGAAATAACTCAAGCATTACAGCAATTATCACTTCCGTGTGAATATTTAGATGGTGATGTCATCCGCACTAATCTTTCTAAAGGGTTAGGTTTTTCTCGTGAAGATCGAAATACCAATGTTGCTAGAGTTGGCTTTGTTTGTGGACTTTTAAATAAACATGGCATCAATACCGTTGTGGCTTTAATTTCTCCTAATCGAGATTCCCGCGAACAACTCAAACTTCAAATACCCAATTTTATCGAAATTTTTATTGATACTCCTTTGGAAGTTTGTATCACAAGGGATGTGAAAGGTTTGTATAAAAAAGCTTTAGCTGGTGAAATTCCGGAATTTACTGGCATTTCTTCTCCTTATGAACCGCCTTTAAACCCAGATATAACTCTCAAAACTCACAAAGAATCTGTAAATGAATGTCTAGAAAAAGTTTTAATTTATCTGCGTGAACGGGGACAAATATAATTAATTTAGCAGAATTCAGAATTCAGAATTCAGGAGTAAGAATTCAGAAGTTCAAGTGAAAGGGTGGTTATACCAGTTCTGTATGAAGATGCGCTAAACTATATTTAAGTACAAGAAAAAAACGAACCGCAAAGGACGCAAAGGACACAAAGAAAGAAAGGAAGAAAGAAAGAAAGAAAGAAGTTAAAAGAGTTTGGTGCAGCCTCACAAAGAAATGGTATTAGAAACCGCGTGTACACAAAGAAAACCCGCCTACGCGGGTTTGAAATTAATAAAAATATGTTTCCATTAATTCGCCTCCAAATTGTTATTGGAGACCCCATTTTGTGGGAAAGACTTTTCACGCTGGTATGTTTCCATTAATTCGCCTCCAAATTGTTATTGGAGACAAACAATACCAGTAAGAAAAACTGTGAAATTGAAGTTTCCATTAATTCGCCTCCAAATTGTTATTGGAGACTCGGGACTGTATAAAGTTACTGGGTCTTGATTTAGCGTTTCCATTAATTCGCCTCCAAATTGTTATTGGAGACTCAAATTAATTTCCGTACCTCATCAGAGGTAAAGGGTTTCCATTAATTCGCCTCCAAATTGTTATTGGAGACATAGATAAAATCAATTTTCTTTTTGAGTCTTTCAGTTTCCATTAATTCGCCTCCAAATTGTTATTGGAGACTTTAGCCCCGATTCTTGCTTTACTAAAGCAGATTTACGTTTCCATTAATTCGCCTCCAAATTGTTATTGGAGACTTGAAGCTGCCACACCTGCAAACTATACAATCGGTTTCCATTAATTCGCCTCCAAATTGTTATTGGAGACCAAAAGCAGTGCTGCAAAGAACCTCGGCACAATGCGTTTCCATTAATTCGCCTCCAAATTGTTATTGGAGACGGTCATCACTCAGCGAGAGTAAGTAGTTGGTGAACGCTGCCGTTTCCATTAATTCGCCTCCAAATTGTTATTGGAGACTCACTTCTTCTAAAGAGTCTCCCTCTTCCAGGTCGTTTCCATTAATTCGCCTCCAAATTGTTATTGGAGACTGCAAGGCTTTGAAAGACTTGCAATAACAGGGTTTTGAAGTCTGTTTTCGCGGGTCTCATTCAAAAGTAGCGTTTGAGCGATCGCTTGTCAAGTTTCTGGTTGAAAAAAAAGCTTGAAAAGCTTACAGTACAACCTTTTCAAACTTTGCGCGGATCTCATTTATGCTAAAAATCGCTGAAATGCATTTACGGTAAGGATTTCAAGCGTAATTTTTCATATATCTAAAAAAACAGCTAAGGTTCCGCGGAAATAATTGCTGAGACTTTGGTTGCGGAATCTACCGAAATGAGAAAGCAATATGCTGTTTGCTTGCTAAATCTACCGAAATGAGAAAGCAATATGCTTTTTTGCCCATAAACTGAAAGTCAAGTTCTTGAGACTTTCTTCTAAGCTTGAGTAACATCAGCCCATAAAGCGATCGCTGTAGTGCGTATTTCAGGTAAATGAGGTACACACACGGGTAGGGGCGCACAGCTGTGCGCCCCTACCCGTGTGTGTACCTCACCAACTTGCAATTTGCTTTATCCTGCCCAAATTGAAAACGATAAACTTTTTACAGGGGTGATTTTTACCAAAACTCAAAAGGTATGGGGCAATGGTGCGATTAAAGCTGTGGCAATGGGTTGTGTTGGCGATGCCGATCGCTTTCATTATTATATTCTTACTCGTATCCGCTGGTTTGCAAATCCATGCGTGGGGCATTAATTGGATTTGGGCTGTGTTCACTGTTTTATTTGTTGGCTGGCGTTGGCTGTTAGTAAAATGGACTCAACCCGCCTTACAACAGGTAGAAGCTGTGTTGGCGCAAGTCCAACAAGAATTAGAATCGGGGACAGAAAATAATGTAGTACCAGTGGGAAGTGACGCCACAAAGCTTGCAGAAGCCGCCCTCCAAGAGATTCTGCAAGCTGCACAAAGCGATCGCCCCCTTTGGGAAGATTGGCAAACTTTTTGGACGCGATGTCAGGATTTAGTTGTAGCGATCGCTCATATTTACAATCCTCAAGTTCAATATCCCTTGCTAAATATTTACGTACCCCAGGCTTACGGGCTGATTCGGGGAACGGTGGATGATGTGGATTTGTGGATGCAAAACTTATCCCCGGTGCTGAATCAGGTAACGGTTGGCCAAGCATACCAAGCCTACGAAGTTTACCGGAAGTTGGAACCATCTGCTCGAAAGTTCTGGAAAGTTTGGAACTGGGCACAATGGCTATTAAATCCGGTGGCGGCGGTGGCAAAACAAGTTAGTCAGGGTTCCAGCAACCGCGCAACTGAGCAATTATTGGTGAATTTGAGTCAATTATTCCGGGAAGTTGCCCTGAGGAATTTATGTAAGCAAGCGATCGCTCTCTACGGAGGTAACGCATTACCGATTTCAGTATCTTCAACTACGCCAGCCCTACCCAAGGCAAAAACTCAAACACTCAAAGAAATACTGAGTCAAGCCCAACCAGCCGAAGCGGTTGAACAAAAACCCGTGAATATTCTGCTGGTGGGGCGCACGGGTTCGGGAAAAAGCAGCTTGATTAACACGTTATTTCAACAGGATCTCGCAGCCGTTGATGTTTTGCCTAGTACCGATCGCATTCAAAATTACCAATGGCAGTCTCAAACCGGGGAAAGTCTGACGCTTTTGGATACACCAGGTTACGAACAAGTCAACCGTACAGACTTACGAAATTTAGTGCTTGATTATGCTATAAATGCAGATTTGTTGTTGTTAGCTACTCCAGCCCTCGATCCTGCGCTGCAAATGGATGTAGACTTTCTCCAAGACATGAAAGCGGAAATTGCAGATTTACCAGCGATCGCAGTTGTCACCCAAGTAGATCGTCTACGTCCGATTCGGGAATGGCAACCGCCTTATGATTGGGAATGGGGCGATCGTCCCAAGGAAATTGCCATTCGTGAAGCTACTGAATATCGCGCCAAGCTGCTGGATGAGTTTTGCAATCTAGTTTTACCAGTGGTGACAGCCGACAGTAAAACAAATCGAGTTCCTTGGGGAGTGGAGGCGCTATCTTTGGGATTAATAAATGCGATCGCCCCTGCAAAACAACTCCGTCTCGCCCGGTTTTTGCGTAACCTAGAAGCCCGCACCGTTGCTGCTGCGAAAATCATCGATCGGTACACTTTCCAAATGGCGACAACCAAGGGATTAGCATCGCTGCTCAAAAGTCCAGTTCTTCAGTTTATTTCTACCCTATCAACTGGATCTCCAAACTTGGCTTATTTGTTAGCAGAACAAATTCCCGTGGAACAGTTACCAATTGTAATTGGTAAACTCCAAATGGCCTATGATCTTTTCTCGCTTTTGAATACAGCTAACCCTAACCCGCTGAAATTTGAGTTGCTAGCTTTGTGGCCGTTGCTGTTAGAAAATTCCGGTTCACCTGAGCAAAATGCTTGGGCATTTGGCCACGCATTAGTAGAATATTGGACTCAGGATTTGACAGTGGAAAAACTTGGCGATCGCTTTCATAAATATTTACAGCAGATTTCCAGTTAGTGAAGTACACTATATAGCTCTAAAAGCTAGGCAGAGCTTATTCTAATTCTGTTAGCGCAGCGGGGCGTAGCCCATTCTGACTCCTGAATATTGTAGTAAAAAAGTTGGATGAATCTTTATGCTTTTAGAGTTAAGACAATTGAGGATTCAACCGGGACAGCAACTGTTACTTGAGGACGTTAGCTGGCAGCAATTTGAAAATATTTTGGCGGAATTAGGAGAACATCGCGCTGCCAGAATTTCCTATAGTCATGGTTTTTTAGAAATTATGGTTCCCTTACCCGAACATGAAAAAGCCAAAGAAATTATTGGCGATATAGTCAAAATTTTACTGAATGAACTAAGTATCAATTATGATGCTTTAGGTTCAACCACCCTAAAAAACGAAAAAATGAGTCAGGGAGTAGAACCGGATACTTGTTTTTACATTCAGAATCAAGCGGCAGTTATTGGTAAAAATCGCATAAATTTAAGTGTAGATCCACCCCCAGACTTAGCCATAGAAATTGATTTAACTTCTCGCACGCAATTGGATAATTACCAAATTTTGGGAGTACCAGAACTTTGGCGATATGGAAAACAAGGCTTACAAATTAACGTTTTGCAAGGTGGAAAATATCTAGAGTCAAATTTTAGTCCTACTTTTCCACATATTCCAATAATTGAGCTAGTAAATCAATACGTCCAGCAAACTCAAGTTGTTGGTAGCAGCCAAGCAATTCAAGCTTTTAGAAATTGGCTGCGGGATAATATTTAATTGTGCCTTTTATATCGATCGCCAGCAGCAATCAGTTCATATGTACTAAATTAGAGTATAGTATGGAATTGATGTAAGCCACAGAATTTTTGAGTAAGTAGATAAAGCAGATACCTGAGGCTGTCAGAATGTAACAATAGCGATCGCAACCAAACAAATTATCATCACCAGTGAACGCCCCTACCAACGTCTCCGCCCAAACTCAAAATCGCAAAGCCGATCACATTCGCATCTGTTTAGAAGAAGATGTCCAGTGTCATGAAGTTAGCAATGGACTAGAACGCTATCGGTTCACCCATTGTTGCTTACCGGAAGTAGACTACACCGACATTGACATCAGTACAACTTTTTTGGGTAAACACCTGGGCGCACCTTTGTTAATTTCTTCCATGACTGGCGGAACCGAACAAGCAGGAATCATTAATCAACGTTTGGCTGAAGTCGCCCAACACTACAAAATTGCAATGGGTGTCGGTTCCCAGCGAGTAGCTGTGGAAAAACCCCAGGTAGCTGATACTTTTGCTGTCCGCAAATATGCGCCGGATGTTCTGCTATTCGCCAACTTGGGGGCTGTGCAACTGAACTATAAATATGGCTTAGATGAATGTTTGCGGGTAGTCGAGATTTTAGAGGCTGATGCATTGATTTTACACATTAACCCCCTACAAGAGTGCATTCAACCCAAAGGTGATACGAATTTCAAGGGTTTGCTTGACAATATTTCTAAAGTATGTTCTAAAATTTCAGTACCAGTAATTGCCAAAGAAGTGGGTAATGGAATTTCAGGTGCGATCGCCAAAAAACTCTTAGATGCTGGAGTCACAGCCATTGATGTCGCTGGTGCGGGTGGTACTTCATGGGCGAAGGTGGAAAGCGAACGGGCTGAAAATGCCTTGCAACGTCGCTTAGGCAGGACATTTGCCGATTGGGGTTTACCGACAGCAGAGTGCATTACCAGTATTCGAGCGATCGCCCCAGATGTGCCCTTGATTGCTTCGGGGGGATTGCGTCATGGACTAGATGCAGCAATGGCGATCGCTTTAGGAGCAGACATCGCCGGTTTAGCAATGCCCTTCCTGAAAGCAGCAGCAGTATCAGAGACAGCAGTTGCCGAACTCGCTGAGGTATTAATTGCCGAAATCACCACAGTATTATTTTGCACAGGCAATGCGACCTTGTATCAGTTAAAGCACTCTGATAGTTTAGAGCGCATAAAATAATTCGTAATTAATAATACAAGCCCCTCAATTTATTGGGCGTTGCTGAGTTGAAATATGAATTTGTATCACGCAGAGGCGCAGAGAGTAAGAGTTGATTTTTACATTTCATATTCAAATTCAGCAACGCCATTTATTGATAGAGATAAAAAACATAATTTATTATTTTTACTTGTATATTTTGCATGTAGAATTTTGCCGTAATGAAACGCTAACACATGTTATGACTTATTCATCGCTAAGTGCTTATAAACAACAAATTATCAAGGACTTCAACAGCCGGACAAACTACGAAAATGAGTTTCATAAACGGGCTGCAACTCGATTGGTAGAGTTGGCAAAATTACAATCAGGTCAGTATGTTCTAGATATCGCTACTGGCACTGGTCTAGCGGCTATTGCTGCGGCAATGGTTGTTGGTTCTACAGGTCGTGTTTTAGGTACTGACTTTGCTTTAGGAATGTTGCAGCAAGCCCAGCAGAAAGTTGAGGTCTTGGGACTGACAAATACCAAATTTGAGGAAGCTGATGCAGATGAACAAGAATTGCAGGACACCCAATTTGATGCCATCCTTTGTTCATCTGCCATCGCCTACTTGATAGATATTCCGGCATCGCTTCGTCAATGGCACAATGCTTTGAAACCAGGGGGAATTGTTGCATTTTCCTGTCTTGCCGAAACCTCCCCAACTGCGTCTGTTTTGTTTCGGACAGTGGTACAACGATACGGTATGACTATTCCGAATCCCAATCAGTTACTTGGAACGCCTGAGCGGTGTTGTCAACTGCTTGAAAAAATTGGATTTGAACAGATAGAAATCACAACTGAGCAATTTGGCTTCTACTTGCAAGATGCGGAAAGTGTCTGGACTGGCAATGCCAGGAGTGCTTTCGGGCTTCAGGATGTGAAATGGTCAAAGGAACAGTTGGAGCGGTGTAAGCAAGAATACTTCACAGAGATAAATAAAGCTTCAACCGAAGCAGGCTATTGGAATGATGTCACCATGTTCTTTGTAACAGCTCGTAAATCCAGCGATCCGCTGTCATCATAAACTTTCTCATTAGTTATTTTGCCCCAATTCCTAGTACAGCACGGCGTAAATAAACCAACCATTTGAAATGTCTTAAACTTAAGAATTACGAATTACCGACCTTCGGTCGAGGGAATAGGGAACAGGCAACAGGCAACAGTAAAGATTTTTGGTGAGACGCGGAAATTGTTGCCTGTTCGTTCCCTCGACCAACAATCAAAGGTCAAAAGCCCCGCCTCTGAAGGGGCGATTGCGTGGGGCGGGGTTTAAATCCCCATCCCACACTTTCACTGTTGCCTTTAAGAATTTTGCCTTGCAGTACTAGTCACTTTATCTGCCTAGCCTCAAACCTCTTTCCATCAGCATCTGAGGTTCCACATTCTCAACATTTGGTATGGCTTCTAACTGAGAAATTCCGGCGATCGCATCGTTAATATTACCCGATCGGGGACGCAACCAGGCGGCATTAGGCGCATAGTCAAGACTTTGCTCTACCTCATAACCTGCTCGATTAATTGCTTCGCCCTGGGACTCCACATCAAAGCCTTCAGCAAAACGAATGAAAACTAGTCCACTTGGTACAGCAAATGAACCATTGGGTTCTAGTGTGTAAATCGGACTCAATGTATTTTTTTCTGATTGATTGGGTTCGCCGGAAAAAATTGCGATCGCTCCTTCATTCAGTTGTAAGATTGCTCCTCGATCCACCGTATCGGGTTGATTGTAATGTACTGCATAATACCCAGGTTTCCGAGTATAGGATACAGCAGAGCCATTGCTGCCAACCCGAATTTGTTGGGGATAATCAGAAAAGTAATCTTTTTGGAATCTCACTTCAGCAATGGGGGGTAGAGAATATATCGCAATCAAATACTCAGCAGGAAAATAAATCATCTTTCTTAAGTTCTAATGATGTTATAGCGTTTTTTAGTGGCATGAAATACAAATCTTTTGTAGAACTGCACAAATGTATATGCCCACTAAATAATGAAGATTCGTGAATCAACCTGACTTTTAATTCCCTTTTTTCTGGAAAGAGGAATTGAAGACTTGTATGAATCTTAGAGAGATTAAATTCTGTTTAATATATCTTTCGTTTGCCCTAATCCAGATATAACACATGAAATAGGAAGTAAAGATCGGGGAGGGAGCAAGGGAGTAGAGTTTTTCCCTTCTTCCCCCTCCCCCTCGCCTCTTCCCATGTCCAATGCCCAATATAGGAGATTAAATTATGGTTCAGGTTCGTTATGGTGGTGAAAATGGTCAACGGTATGAACTTGCTATTAGTGATGAACACATTGTAGTTCGTACCGAAAACCGCAACCCTCTACTTGGTCAAAGACCGTTTGAAGTCGCACCTGTGTCAGTTGCAGCTCGTAGCATTCTTAATCAATTTGAGTTAACAACGCGGTTTCGACAAGCGGGTGTAGAAATTCTGCGTGCGAAAGTTCCAGATCAGGGGGTTGCTTTGCGCGATCGCGCTAGGGCAATTCTCAATGAAGAATCTAAAATTGAATTTGCTGGGCGTGTTCTTATCGATCCCAGATCCCAAGAACCTGTAATCTATACGGAAAACCTCTTCGTTAAATTCGATAATCGACAAGAGTCAACGATATGTGAGGAAGTTTTAGGACGTTACAACTTAACAATAAAACGCAAACTTGAGTATGCACGAAATGCTTATTTTGTCAGCGCCCCTACAAATACTGGTTTAGCCATCTTTGATATTGCCGAGACACTGCTAAATGAGCAATCAGTTGAGTTGTGCCATCCCGAACTCGTGCGTGAGTTACGCCCACGTCAAGTTTTCCCCCAGCAGTGGCATCTCAAGCAAACAACAATTAATGGTAAAGTAATCAACGCTCATGCCAACGTTGAAGCAGCTTTGAAATTGAGCGATGGCACAGGAACGACTATTGCAATTATCGACGATGGTGTAGATCTCGATCATGAAGAATTCCGTTCCTCTGGAAAAATTGTTGCTCCCCGTGATGTCACACGCAAAACCAACGATCCCAGACCAGGAAACGATGATAATCATGGCACAGCCTGTGCGGGAGTAGCCTGTGCAAACGGCAACTTTGGAGCGTCTGGTGTCGCGCCTGGTGCAAAATTGATGCCGATTCGTTTAGCTTCGGCGTTGGGATCGCAAAACGAAGCCGATGCTTTTGTTTGGGCGGCTCAAAATGGTGCTGATGTCATTTCTTGTAGCTGGGGGCCAGCAGACGGTATTTGGTATCAGCCAAACGATCCAGCACACAACCAAAAAGTGCCTCTACCTGACTCTACAAGACTTGCCATTGAATATGCAATTAATAAAGGACGTAACGGCAAAGGCTGTGTAATTTTCTTCGCTGCTGGTAATGGTAACGAAAGCGTAGATAACGACGGCTACGCCAGCTACCAAAATGTGATCGCTGTGGCAGCTTGTAACGACTTCGGCACAAGAAGCGCTTTCAGTGACTTTGGTAAAGCAGTCTGGTGCGCCTTCCCCAGCAACAATGGCAATCCTTCTCAAACCCCTGGAATTTGGACAACCGATCGCACTGGTGTAGTTGGTTATAACTCTGGTAATGTGGATTTGGGTGACGCGCGAGGTAACTACACAAACGAATTCGGCGGCACCTCCAGTTCTTGTCCGGGTGCAGCTGGTGTAGCAGCCTTAATTATTGCCAGCAACCCGAATCTGCGGTGGGACGAAGTGCGAGACATCATTAAACGCTCCTGCGATCGCATTGACCAAGCGGGAGGTAAATATGATGCTAATGGTCGCAGTCCCTACTACGGTTACGGTCGAATTAATGCTCTCAAAGCTGTAGAATTGGCCAAGCCCAATCAACCATCACCCATTGGCGTATTCCAAGCAGTGCAAGATGTACCAATTAGCGACTTGCAAACATCAAAATTATCAGTGGCGATCGCTAATACCAACCCCGTAAAATCCATCAAAGTTACCGTAGACATCGAGCATACTTACATTGCTGACCTGATAGTTACTCTTAACCCCCCAGCCTCAACAGGCGTACCTCCGATAATTCTCCACGATCGCCTGGGCGGATCTACAGATAACATCAAAACAACCTATGACGAAGTGAACACCCCTAAACTTGCTGGCTTTAAAGGTAAAAGTCCCCAAGGAACCTGGACGCTGGAAGTAGCAGATAAAGCGAACCTAGATACAGGAAAGATTCGCAGCTTCACCATAGAAATTGCATTTTAAGCCAATACCCTTGGGTTAACGTGAGTTCGATGAACCTCTCCCCAACCCCTCCCCTTAGTAAGGCTACGGTGTACACACAAATCCTCTGATCCCCCTAAATCCCCCGATAAATTGGGGGACTTGAAGAATTTTTCCCCCCTTTTTAAGGGGGGCTAGGGGGGATCGAAACGCTATTAGGCAACTTTATACAGCGTATTTCAGGTAAATGAGGTACGCGGGTAAGGGCACGGCACTGCCGTGCCCTTACAATTATCTGTACCTCACCAACTTGCAATCTGCTGTAAGACTTGTGTGTACACGGTAGCCTTAGTAAGGGGAGGGGCGGTTTTGGCTTTAGACAAAACCGGGGTGGGGTGACGCGGTGAGTAAATGAACTAAATATCAGGTCTTCACAAGGGTTTCACCTTACAGCTATTTTCAGGTAAATAGACCACGCGGTAAGGGCACAGCACTGCTGTGCCCCTACGACAGATGTGGTTCAAATACATGAAAACTGCTGTAAGTTGACACCTATGACAGCTGTGCTACCCTACTGAGTGGTTCAAACACATAAAAACTGCTATAAAGATAATGCTAAGCCCAAAACCCTCATGTAGAGACGCGATTTATCGCGTCTTTTCGGTATTTATCGCGTCTTCAAGATTAGGGACTTTCAGAGAATAAATTACGTCTGATGTGAATTATCCAAATCAACGAAATATCAACGATTGTGCGCCCTGTAGAGACGTTGCAGTGCAACATCTTTACAACGATAAATTAAGGGTTTTAGCGTCTAATCCACATAATGCGTAAATTACCCAATTTATTTAATGAGATTTTTCTTTACTCCCCCTGCTTCCTGCTCCCTGCCCCCCTGTCTGCATAGCGATTGGTTATTTTTTTAATTAGAAGTCCCTTAGTCGCCAGACAGTGCAGCGAGTCGTTGGAATGCCGATGGTGGTGAACCATTTACGAGGTGCTGGCGTATCACCTCGGCACACTCACCCGGACTTAACAACGAAGTATCGACTTCAAGATCGTAGATGCCAGGGATGTGGACTTGACGTTGCCATAACTCAATCGCAGATGGTACTGGAGAGTCGGCTGCACTTACCGCCTTCCACCCCGTATTTTGTCGTCTTTCCATAATTATCTCGATGGGGCAGCGAACGCCTACGAACAAGACAGGCAATCCCTTTAAACGCCGAGCGCTATCAGTCAGAATGCCCCGCTTTATTGCGTATGCGTCATGGTGTCCGACATCAACCACGACATTCAGTCCTAAGCGGCTATGGGCGGCGATGGATTCATACATGGCGCTATACAGAATGGGAACCAGGGGTTCGAGGTCTTGGCGTTCTCCCCCTGGCCGCAGACCGATCCCAGGCAGGTATCGTGGAGGAGTCATTTGCATAAACTTATCGACACCCAAGTTCATCCATACACCATCAAACGTCTCCTGGATGACTGCCACAATGCTCGACTTCCCCGATCGCGGGGTACCATTGAGGATGATAATTTGTCCTAATTCCTGTGTCTGTCCCACGATCGCTCCTCGCATCCTTTTCTAGTAGAGACGTAGCAGTGCTACGTCTCTACATTGTTTGCATTCCTGCGTCAATTAACTTTGGGTGACAGGCTCTTTCGCCAAAAACTTCTCTAATTCTGTCAGCGCATCAGCATCAACTTTAGTTTGCATTGGGCAGAACTTCGGCCCGCACATCGAACAAAACTCAGCAGTTTTATAGATGTCTGCTGGCAGAGTTTCATCGTGATATTCCTTAGCTCTTTCCGGATCGAGTGATAATTCAAACTGACGGTTCCAATCGAAATTGTAACGCGCCTTGGAAAGTTCATCGTCTCTGTCCCTTGCACCAGGGCGATGTCTAGCAATATCGGCTGCGTGAGCTGCTATCTTGTAGGCAATCAACCCATTCCGCACATCTTCAGCATTTGGTAAACCCAAATGTTCTTTTGGTGTTACGTAGCACAACATTGCAGTACCGTACCATCCTGCCATCGCTGCGCCGATCGCTGAGGTAATATGGTCGTAGCCAGGAGCAATGTCTGTTACCAATGGCCCCAATACATAGAAAGGTGCTTCCGAACACTCTTCCATTTGCTTGCGGACGTTGAATTCAATTTGATCCATTGGTACGTGTCCAGGCCCTTCCACCATCACCTGTACATCATCTTCCCAGGCTTTGCGAGTTAGCTGTCCCAAGGTTTTCAATTCAGCTAATTGTGCTGCATCCGAGGCATCATGGGTGCAGCCAGGACGCAGGGAATCTCCTAAACTGAAAGAAACATCGTATCTTTTGAAAATCTCAATGATGTCTCGGAAGTGGGTGTAAAGCGGATTTTGTTTGTGATGATGTAGCATCCACCGTGCTAAGATACCGCCGCCGCGAGAAACAATACCAGTGATGCGGCTTCTCACTAAAGGCAAATGTTCAATCAAAATCCCGGCGTGGATGGTTTGATAGTCTACCCCTTGTTGGGCGTGTTTTTCGATGATATGGAGAAAGTCATCAGCAGTCAGCTTTTCAATTGTGCCGTGGACGCTTTCTAAAGCTTGATAAACTGGCACCGTACCAATGGGAACTGGTGAAGCCTTAATAATCGCGGTGCGAATTTCATCCAAATTACCGCCACCTGTAGACAAGTCCATCACAGTATCAGCACCGTACTTCACCGCCAGATTTAGCTTATCCACTTCTTCTTGAAGATTGGAAGAATTGGGTGAAGCGCCAATATTCGCATTTACCTTGCATTTAGAGGCGATGCCAATAGCCATTGGCTCTAGGTTAGTGTGATTAATGTTAGCCGGGATAATCATTCGTCCCCGCGCTACTTCCTCACGAATGAGATCGACAGGGAGATTTTCCCGGTGGGCAACGTAGTGCATTTCTTCGGTGATAACACCTTGGCGTGCATAATGCATTTGAGATACATTACTCTGCCCACGCCGTTTAGCAACCCATTCTGTCCGCATATTGAATTCCTCGATAAACAGCTTCCCTCCGCTGGTATTACCCAGACTCAGGTGTTAAGGGTGTGATCTCAGCCTGATTATGTAGGCACCCCTAGCATGGTTGTTGATTGTAGCACCTTGGTTATGGTTGCGAGCAAAAACGTTAACAATTCCTGAGGTAAGGGAGAACTTATGAGAAAGAGTCAGAAGACAGAATTCAGAATTCAGAATACCCCGTGCCTGAAGTCAGGGGTAACAATCGGAAAGAATTTTTTCTTCTCCACGATAGCGAAGCGTAAAGCCTTCGGCATGGCAACGCTATGAGCGAGTCCGAGAGCGTCTTCAAATCGGGGACTTTAAACCTCGATTCTCCATCCAGTCGCACAGAATCCATTCTGGATTCTGGCTCCTGAATTCTGAATTCTTCTTTGGTAATATCATGTCCGGTTAATTAGTTATGATTCCCACATCTGTGCAAAAACCAGAAAACCCTCTTTCTCCCTGCCCCCTGCCCCCTGCCCTTTGTTGGAGTTTCTTTATACAGTTTTTTCTTTTTTATTTGATGCTTGTTCTGCAACATTTTTCAAGCGGCTCGATCGCATTTTGCGGAGGCGATCGCTATCTCTAACACCACCTGCTGTTTCATATTGAGCGCTATCTTTGCCGTACTTAATAGCAATTAGCATTAGCATCTTTTGAGAAAGTGTAGTCAAATCTTTTTCCATCTCTTCAACTTCAGTTAAAGAAGAATCAGTTAAAGCCAGAGCGTTATTATGGACATCAAGTTTATTACGTAACAGTTCCATTGACTCCAGCAGTTTTGACAGACTATAATCATTATCCAGTTTGAGGCTTGGATCGATCAATTTCATACCGGCTGCTCTTGACTCAACTTTTTCTAAAACGCTGGATTTACGTTTTTTGAGAGCCATAAATTTACCCTTTTAAAATACTTCTAAACCTAGCTTGCCTTAATTAAATCGAAATCTGGTTCAGCAGAAATCGCAATTTTTGCTCGTACAATTTTCAGCTAATATCAGTAATATTTCGGTGTTTAATTACTCATCTGAAGAACGCAAGGCGCAAAAACAAGAGATAGGAAACATTAGAAAAGCCGCTATTGGATGAAGGATAGCCGCTATTGGATGAAGGATAGCTGCTATTGGATGAAGGATAGCCGCTATTGGATGAAGGATAGCCGCTATTGGATGAAGGATAGCCGCTATTGGGTGAAGAAAAGCCGCTATTGGATGAAGGATAGCCGCTATTGGATGAAGGATAGCCACTATTGGATGAAGGATAGCCACTATTGGATGAAGGATAGCCACTATTGGATGAAGGATAGCCACTATTGGGCGAACAAAAGCCACTATTGACTTAACAATAGCGGCTTCTGTTGTTTGTTGGCGAGTTTGCGATCGCATTTTCTAGAGAAGCAAGCAGCCATGACTAATACCATTTCACGAAATACTTGATACAAATGATTAGTCTCTAATTCTTTCCCCCAGCAAGAACTACCCCCTGCTTCCCTGCTGCCTATTTGTATCAATTTTAAAGTGAAACGGTATAAGTTATGTATTGGCTTAGGAACGAGTCACACATGCGTTTCCCCTGGTATATCTAACTGTTTGATGTCTCCATCCTGTGGTTGGTCTATTTCGATAAACTTTGGCCCGGCAACGAGAACTGTCAACATCATTAATATACTCGTCACCATGATGATGCTCACGACGTTGGGATCTTCAAAATTACTTGTACCTACTAATAATGCAGCAGCAAAATTTCGTTGTGCTGTTCCTACTCCTAACACTCTTTGAGTGTCAACACCAGGCCCGCCTAAAAGATAACCAACGCTAAAGGAAAAGATAATAAATACCGCACAAACAAAGATTGCGCCTGTTTTTAATAAACCAATAATATCGTTGGTATGAATTATTAATCTGACTACTAAACCGAAAAGTAATCCAGCATTAGATAATTTGAATAAAATAGGTCGGATAACAGGAGCGATCGCCGCAAATTTAGCTTTAATGAATAGTCCAATTACTAATGGGCTAATCATCATCAATAACAAAGGTTTGCCAATGTCCCAAGAATTGATTTGCACACCTTGCACCACTAAGGGCAGTACTATCGGCATATAAAAAATAGTGCCAAACATTAGCAACATCATTAATCCTACAGAAAAAGCTATATTGCCCTTAACTATTTGGGCAAGTTTAGGCAAAGCGGGAGGACCTGATGCTACTGCCATGATGAGTAAACCATCTTTTAATGCTTCACTAAGAGGTACTACTTGTACTAGCAGATAGACAAAAATTGGCACCAATACAAAATTTGTCAACAACGACAATATGACAAGTCTGGGGCTGCGGAGTGGTTCCCAAATTTGTTTGATTGTTAGACCTAAACCTGCACCTAACATAGTGAACACTATGAATGTGAATAGTGCAACTTTGTCGATTACTACTAATATTTCATTCATGATTTATAGGGTGGTTGGTCATTAGGTATGGGGCATTGGATATGGGGCATTGGCTTCTCTGCAAGACGCTGCGCGAACGACTTCGCTCAGCCACCTGGGAATTGGGCATTGGGAATAAGAGTTCTTCTCCTCTAACTTCCGGTCGCCGAGTTTCGACTACGCGGTAATCGAGCGAAGTCGAGATTCAACTATCGCGGAGTCGAGGCGTTGCTTCCTCATTTCCATGCCCCAATCTTGATTACCTCAAATCAAGGCTGACTTGTTGTAAGTTGCCAGTGAAAGCAAAGGGTACTTGATAGCTGTCAACAACTGGAGTACCTGTGTCTCTGCCTACATCAAAGGTTTCGTCTAGGGCTAAACGGTAAGCGATGGTTTTATCTACTCGACCTTCAGCTACCTGTCGATCGTTGATGAATAATTTGCCGATTCCACCTGCACCTACACCACCGTCATAATCAAAGTTGAACCGGATTGTTGATTTACCGATGGGTAATTTTTCTGGTGATTGGATAGTGTAGCGGGCGGTATTGGCATAGTTGTAGATATATGTAGGCTTGCCATCTTCAAGGAAAAAACTCCAGCCAGCAAAGCGACCGCCTTGGGTTAGAATTACACCTTCTGCTCCATTTTCGGGAATTTCTACATTGGCTGTAATAGTGAAGGAGCGATTTTTCAAATTTGGAGCGCTACCTTCTGGAATGCCAACTGTACCTGGATAGTAGGTGAATGTTGTGCGTCCTCTGGTGAGGTTGGGACGAATTTTCACATCAAACCTTTCAGCAAGGCGATCGTCTAGCGGTAATACGTTATGCTTCTTAGCTTCTTTTAAAAACAGCTTTTGCAGTTTTTCTAACTTCTCTGGGTTTTCCTTGGCTAGATTATTCGCCTCGCTAAAATCTTCGGTAATGTTGTACAGTTCCCACTTATCTGTATCAAAGTTGCCTTTTGCAGTTCGTTCCCAAGGTAAGCGACCATGACGCGCCGCCGCTATCCAACCTTCATGGTAAATAGCTCGGTTACCTAGCATCTCGAAATATTGAGTTTCTCGATGGGAAGGCGCATTAGGATCGTCAAAGGTATATGCAAAGCTAGTACCTTCAATTGGTTGTTGCTTGACACCATTTACTTCTTTAGGGACAGTAATTCCCGCTACTTCTAAGATGGTAGGGGTAATATCAATGACATGATGAAATTGGCTACGGATGCCGCCTTGGTCTTTAATATTTGCGCCCCAGGAAATCACCAAGGGGTTGCGAGTACCCCCAAAGTGAGAGGCGATTTGCTTTGTCCACTGGAAGGGGCTGCTAACTGCCCATGCCCAAGCAGCAGGAAAATGGTTGAATGTTTTGGGGCTACCCAAATCATCATAGGCAGCTAGCAGTTGTTGGAGATTTTCGGGTACACCATTGAAAACTTGCAGTTCGTTGACGCTACCTGTTAATCCGCCTTCGGCACTAGCACCGTTATCTCCCACAACATATATGACTAATGTGTTATCCAGTTCTCCCAGTTGGTCAACAGCATTAATTAACCTACCTACTTGATAATCTGTATGACCTAAAAATCCAGCAAATACCTCGGCCATGTGGGCATAGAGTTTTTGCTGTTCTGCTGAGAGGGAATCCCAAGCTGGCAGTTCTTGAGGGCGGGGGGTGAGTTGGGCATTGGCAGGAATTACACCCTGTTGTTTTTGTCGAGCAAAGGTTTCTTCGCGTAATTTATCCCAGCCTTGGTCAAATTTACCTTTATATTTGTCAATCCACTCTTTGGGGGCGTGGTGGGGTGCGTGGGTAGCGCCTGTGGCGAGATACCCGAAAAAGGGTTTTTCTGGTGCAATGGATTGTTGGTTGCGAATCCAGGCGATCGCATGGTCTACTAAGTCAGGTGTCAGGTGATAATCTGGCTTGTTGGGTTTATCTATACGTTTAGTATTTTCTACTAAAGCTGGACTCCACTGGTTAGTATCACCACCAAGGAAACCGTAAAAATACTCAAATCCTAACCCTGTAGGCCAGCGATCGAAAGGCCCGGCGGCACTGGTTTCAAAGTCTGGGGTGTTATGCCATTTCCCGAAAGCGGCTGTGTTATAGCCATTTTGTCGCAGAATTTCGGCAACAGTAGCAGCACTCTTAGGCAAAACCGTTGTGTAGCCAGGATAACCTGTAGCTAATTCTTCGACTACCCCTGTATTAACTGAATGGTGATTGCGTCCAGTTAACAAAGCTGCCCTGGTAGGTGAACACAGCGCTGTGGTGTGAAATTGGTTGTAGCGTAATCCTCTTTCGGCTAGGCGCGTTAAGTTGGGAGTGTCTACCGGGCCGCCAAAGGTACTGGCTTGTCCAAAGCCCACATCATCTAGTATGACTAGCAAGACGTTGGGGGCGTTGGCTGGGGCGGTTATGGGTTGGGGAAAGTCTGGTTGTGAATCTTTATAGGTGAGGCCGATTTTCCCCTTAAAATCTGGTAAAGATAGGGGTAAAACCTCAGATGTAGCTGCGATGGCGGGGCTATTGATCGTTAACAAAGCGATCGGCAATGATAAAGCGATCGCCTTAGCAATTTTTCGAAACAATTTCCAGTGCTTGGATTCAAACTTCATTCTTTATCCTTTCTGTAGTCAAGTTCTTCACTAAGCGAAATCCGATATGAGTGGTTCCCGTATCCGGCGATTGAGATTCTCGCGCTGCTGGACGGAAGCGGCTGCAATAGTTAGGCGCACATAAATAAGAGCCACCTTTGATGACGTGTAGGGCGTTTTCAGTGGGTTTATTGGGGTCAACACTTTGTTGTGGGCCTGTAGGATTAACACTGTGGGTTTTGTGGTTATGTCCTGGCATAAACCAATCAGATGTTAATTCCCACACATTACCGGTTATGTCATAAAGACCATAACCGTTGGGTGGAAAGGAGCCAACGGGAGCAATACCTGCATAACCATCTTTCTTGGTATTGAAAAAGGGAAATATCCCTTGCCAAGTGTTGGCTTTTTTCTCCGAGTACTGGTCGCCCCAAGCATAAGTAGCACCATTTAACCCTCCACGAGCAGCGTATTCCCACTGAGCTTCGGTGGGTAGTGATTTTCCTGCCCATTGGGCGTAAGCTACAGCATCTTCGTAGGCTATATGAACGACTGGATAGTTGCCTTGATGTGCGATAGCGCTTTCTTTTCCAAACGGATGCCGCCAATTCGCTCCAGTCTGCCAATGCCACCAACTGAGTTGTTTTGCTCCTGGTTGTGCTATTGCAAACACTAAAGAACCGGGTAATCTCTGCTCATCTGGCAAGTCGGGAAACTGATCTTTTGATAAAGGACGCTCTGCAACTGTGACATAACCCGTCGCTTTGACAAACTCTGCAAATTGTGAGTTTGTCACCTCGTATTTATCGATACAAAAGGAACTAACTCTTACCTCTGGTGCTAAGAGTTCTTCTACATAACCGGAATTATCAGATCCCATCGTAAATGTCCCGCCGGGAATCATTACCATTTCTGGAGGACAGGGATTAGCGGTAGCAGCAAAAGCGGGAGGAATGATGAGGGTGTAGGCGTAGCCCAACCTAGGCATCGCTACTCCTATAACTAATAACAGTGCTAAAAAAATTTTCCTTAACACAGTGGTGCTTACTGTTAACAAGAAGAAATCAAAATTACTCAATATTGCTGATAAATATTCATCAGTCTATTAGAGGATGTCTGAAAAGTTTTTTTGTATACACCTAACCCTTGGAGATCCCCCTAAATCCCCCTTAAAAAGGGGGACTTTAAGACTCTTATTCCCCCCTTTTTTAAGGGGGGTTAGGGGGGATCAATAAATATTTGATACTTCTCAGACATCCTCTTAATATGCAAAAAATTAGCAATTTTCCATTCATCAAAAATTCCCATAAATTTGCACTAATTTAACAAACTTTATATTGTTTTAAGATCCAATCATACTTTATGTTGATAGATTTACCGTACTTAAGACAATATTGATAACCTACCTCTTAAGCAATAATAAGTCAAGAACTTTTTTTACTGGCATTGATATAGCCTGAAAACTCCTCAACTATCGCGATATAAGGATTCCTTATTCAGGCAACGTTTATCGATATACCCTGCCACCAAAAGTCATTAAATTATTACATATTCTTCGATGATTAAGAGCGATTGCATTTCATCGCATAAATTTCATCGAGCCGTTCTGCAAGAAATTTCATATTATAAAATACATTATTTTTTTCCACTGCTTCTTCCTCACTAGAATATTTCAAAGCATAGATTCCGGCTGAATGTGCTGCTTGAATTCCGACATCGCTATCTTCAATAACAACACAAGATTCGGGTCAAAAGAGGCAGGGAGCAAGGAGCAGGGAGCAAGGGGGGAAGACACCAGACGAGCTTGGACTCCGCCCCTTCTGGAGCGCCCTAGAAGGGCGGGGCTTCATACCCATGTTCCGCTCCGCTCCACGGCAGAGGGGAAGGGCTTGCTCCCCCTGCTAAGAGCCCCCTTCCCCCCTGCTTCTTCGGTGAAACTATCTTGGGATACTGTCAGTCGCTTGCTCAGAGATTTCTGGTGGTAATCCTCTTGTGGAGTCGTAAACATCAGATACACGGTCAAATTAAATTGTTGATGTCATACTTTTTACCTTTGTAAATAGGTTAATTGGCAAAGTTACCAACGAAAAACTAGCTTTTGAAGCCTCTGTGCCACTTGCTACAACGCTCTTAATCCGCGTGTCGTAGGGAAGAGGAATGGAAGCGGGGTTTTTGCAATCCATCTACTCACGTCAAATTTAGCTGACTGCTACCTTAGCTGGCTGTTTCCAAACTGCATTTGCATACAGTGACGGCTCGAAGTCTGGTGCCACATTATCACTAGTAATCCTGGCTTCGTGTAATGACCAATCAGCAAAGAATAAGTCGTGACTGATACGTGATACTATTGCTGGCACATCACGCCGGATGCTAGGTACATCGCCAATGGGCAGACCGAAGCTGACAAAGCCAGCAGGATTAAACACATGAATATCCTTTAAGTAAGGCGCGCTGCCAGGGACTTTTTCTTGGTATTCATGGGCGTTGCCGAGGGAAGGGTAAGTACTGAGTTGTTCATTGCGCTGCTCGGCTGGTGGCTCGTAGCGATCGCGCCATAAGGCTATATGATGGGCAAAATCAGCAAGTTCCGGCCGCTTAGTTGGATCGACAAAATAGCCCGTACCAGCGATCGCAAAATCGAACTCGAAAACATTATCATTCACCTGAGCCACAATGCGATCGCCTTGGTTGTGAGCCTCTCTCCAAGGCGCAGATAAGTGCAGATGAAAGTTAGAAAACGCAGTTACGCGTTCAATTGCATCTAGTGGTGGTGTAGAGCCAAACTGATTAAACCGCCAAGCTTGGAACCAGCGAGCCGCATCAGGTAGTTGTGCATAGTTGTAGTAAGCGCCAGGATAACCCCGCACGCGAATCACTGGCACAGATGCGATTTGCGATCGCCGTGCAAACAGGTGTACTTCTTTGGCACCTGATTCTAGTGCCACTCCTGCCGCATCAAATGCCGAAGCCGCAGCACCCAGTACTGCTACTGTTTTGCCACGCAACTCACTAAAGTCTATTTCATCGGCGGTATGTGCATATAAATTGTGCGGCAAAGATGCCAGTACAGGTGGTATGTTTGGGCCACCAGTGCCAGCTACACCATTAGCAAAGATAATCTTACGTGTCGTTTCTATCTGCGGAACACCATCTACTTCGAGGTGTAGACGAAAGAAACCTGTTTCTGGCTCAATCCGCACTAACTTCGTCTGATACCTAACTGGAATACCCAAGAAATGCCGATACCAACTGAGATACTCAGCCCATAATACTCGTGGAATCCTGTCAATGGCTGCGTATGCCTCAACACCGTGCCGCGCCTCGTACCAAGCCTGAAAAGACAGCGCGGGAATGCCCAGTTCTGGCCCTGGCAAATTTTTTGGTGTGCGTAGTTTTTTCATCCGCGCCCGCGTCAGCCACACGCCAGCATGAGCTTCGTCAAGAGCCTCATCGATGACTGTCACGCTGCCAATGCCGGCACGCCGCAGGGCAAATGCGAAGGTGCTGCCACTGCCACTACCGCCTACTATTGTCACATTGTGGTCAATGCCTGAGCGATCGCTCACCCAGTTTTCGGGATCGGGGCCGAGTAGGCGCAACGCCTCACGTGCAGCAAAATCGAGGTCAGTCGTTGTTGTCATGTCGCTATTTGAGGATGAAATGAGAGTCATCAAATGTTTTCCTGATTCTTTAACTATTCTGAATTCTGATTCCTGAATTCTTACAAAGAAGCTACCCCGGTAAAGGTGTACTGCACATTGCAAATTAGTTGAAATTTTCTATAAATTTGAGTAGCTGATAATGCCGAGCTTTATTTATTGGCGATCGCCTTTAAAGAAAAACTTTTTAGTTTGCTAAAAATCCCAAACTGTTTTATCTCCTGCTTAATAACAGGCTCGCGACGCTCGGATTCTTGTGGTGGGAATTCCCAAATATCACAGTTCTCATGTTCTTGCTCATCTAATAATTGGAGATGATGTGGTAATTGAGACTGTTGCCCAAATAACCAAGGTACTCCATTTAATAATTCTCTTTCTATTCCAGGAAACATATTTTTACCCTGATGAAAAATAAGGTGATTTTGGCATTTAGCTTTTTACTTCTTGCTACAATTATTGGCATTTGGCGATATCTTCGTTAAAACTGCTGTCCCAAAGTTGTTTAACATCAACTTTTGTGGAAATTACACCCGCTTGAAAAAAGGTATCAGCAACCTTTTGCTGAGAAGCAATAGCTTCCTCAGAAACAGGAAGTAATTCTTGACGACGCTGTTGTAGTCCTTCCTTGGCATCCTGATAAACGATGCCTTCATCAACATCGATAGTAGTTGCATAATTCTTCGACCATTGCTTGAGATTAGATTCCCGCCAAGTTTGGGATTTCTGCAAACGACAGAGAAAATCAGCGATCGCAACTTTCTTTTGGGGATCGGCGATCGCATTCGGTGAAGCAATAATTACGAAGTTACCGCTCAAAATATCTTTTGCAGATTCCAGCACCCGCGCCCCTTCTTTTTTGGCTTGGGGAATGGAGTAACCGTAGGTAGCCCAACCATCAAGCTGTCCTTTACGAAAAGCAGCTAGTCCATCGGGTATCGATAAAGGAGTTGCATTGATATCCTTCATCGTTAGCCCGACTTTTTCCAACATCTTAATCAGGAAGTAGTGGGCAGTTGTAGCTTTAACGTAACCCACTTTCTTACCTTTAAGGTCAGCGATCGTTTTGGCAGTCGAGTTTTTGGGTACGAGTACAACTTGACCAACCGTAGGCCCTTTGAGAGTGGCAATAATTTTTACAGATGCTTTCGATTCAATCGCAAAAATCGGCGGAATTTCACTAGCTGAAGCCAGGTCAATTGCACCTGCATTGATTGACTGTACCATCAAATTACCCCCAGTAAACTCAGTAAATTGAGTTTGATAAGGGAAATTATCTAGTTTAGCTAACTTTAAATTTAAGTCCCAGCCACCTTTAAATTTAGCAACATGCAGTTGAGTTGTATTCGATAGTGCGACTTGGGATGCACTAGGATTAGTAGCGATCGTTGCCGGACTGGTAGACTTAACCTCTGAACAAGCTGTTGTTGCTATTAACAAGCAACCCAAAGAGAAGAAAAAATTCTGCCGCAGCCAATTGGTAAACACGTTAATTTTTGGGTATAAAAAGACAATCAAGAAAAATAACCACCAACTACTCTAGTAAGCCTGGTTCTTCGCCTACAATTCGGTCGTAAAGTGGCTGAAAGCTAAACCAACCGCCGGAATGGGTTCCTACTTGGTTATGAGTAAAAGTTGCTGTTTCGTGGTTAATGGGAAGTGGTTTGCCAGCTGCTTCTGCAAGCAGTTGGGCTTGAGCCGATCGCTCAAAAGAAATGTACCAAAAAGCAGCTTCGTCTACTGTCTGTCCCACCGTCAAAAAGCCATGATTCCGCAAAATCACAGCTTTCTTGTCTCCCAAAGATTCAGCAATTCTTTTACCCTCTGAAGTATCTAAAACTACTCCTTGATAGTCATCAAATAGAGCGTGGTCTTGATAGAAAGCACAAGCATCTTGAGTTAGGGGATCGAGCAGGCGACCAAGACTTGACCAAGATTTACCATGCAGAGAATGAGCATGAGCAGCTGCAACTATATCGGGCCGCGCCTCATGAACCTGGGAATGAATCGCAAAAGCGGCGCGATTGACAGGAGCATTACCTTTGACAACTTCCCCTTCTCTATCGACCAAAATCAAGTCAGAAACTCGGATGTGACCAAAGTACTTGCCAAGGGGATTTACCCAAAAATGGTCGGTAAACTCAGGATCTCTGGCGGTGATGTGGCCTGCTGTCCCCTCACTAAAGCCAAAACGAGCAAACAGCCGAAATGCAGCCGCAAGGCGTTGTTTGCGGTAAAGTCGTTCTTCTTCAACTCGTTCAAAGACTGGCGGTTGTGGTCTAGTGAAATTTGTCATGATTTTCTTTTTCTTGTTTCATAAGTACATTGGAATATCCAGAGCGTAAAGACCGCAGACTCTTTTGTTTGGGATGATAATGATGTCGCCAAATGCTAGCAGTATCATTACTTACAATAGGCATCAAATACTGTATCTTTCCTACCTAGCGGCCGCAGTTTCTAACGGACACACTGCGGTTCTAATATCTACTCGTTGCGGAATAATTTTTTGCTCTAATAACCAGTCAGCTGTTTTCTGAAGTTTGGCGACATCTTCAGCATTCGGAAATACGTAAGACTCCGATCCTCGATTTTTAGTCACCTGCTTGGCTACAGCATCTGATAGTTTTAACTCTTTAACTAAAAAATCTGATGCAGCTTTAGTATTTTGATTGAGCCAGTCACCATCTTGGCTCAAAGCAGTCAGAGCAGCTTTCACTGCAATGGGATTTTCTTTAGCTGCATCACTACGAACAATCATAATGCCGTAGGTAGGCGCAGGATGTGTAGTAGTAATTCTTCGCGCTTTATGTTCTAATTCGGCAATAGAAATATAAGGCTCCCAAACAGCCCAAGCATCAACAGAACCTTGATATAGAGCAGGTGCAGCATCATTCGGTGATAAGTAAACTCGCTGGACTTTATATGAAGGAATATTTTCTTTTTCCAAAACCTTTAATAATAGATATTCGCCTGCACCACCTTGATTGACTGCGACTTTTTTACCTATTAAATCAGCAGGTTTACGAATGGGAGAATCGCCACGAACTAAGATGGCATTACTCAAAGAATCTGGACGAGGACGCTGTACATAGCCAATACAAAGAGGTTGTCCAGCAGCAATACCAGAGATGGAAGGAATATCACCACACCCGCCAATATCTGCTCGATTACCATTGAGAGAATTTAACAGTGTGGCGCAACGGTCAAATGGCCCAGTCCATTCAACTTTAATATTTTGCGTTGCTAACTGACGCTCTAACTCACCTCGTTGACGCGCCAAGGGAATAATCCCGCCTTTTTGGTAGCCTAAGCGAATCACATTATTTTTTTCTGTTATTTTGGTAGTAACAGTATTTGAGGTTGTATCTGATTTAGCTGAGACATTGGTGGCTGTTTGTTGGCTGCAACCAGAAGCGATCGATCCAATCAAAAAAGCTGCGATCGCTAATATCTTACCAGCAGGATATTTCAGTTTATCCGAAAAGCGGTGTTTAGTGAAATTATTCACCACAATTGACTCCTTGATATCAATTTTTAGGAGTTGAAGCAGCCATATTGATAATGATAGCGGGTTAAATACGGTAAATCGGTCGACTTATAGTATTTAATAAAATTAGCATACCATCTTTTGATGGACTGCCCAAATCAAATCAATATTTCTTTATCTCTGAAGCAGAGAATAAAACTCTTGTAAATGCAATTATTTACATACTTTTTTTTGCATCTATGCGCGAGACATTTTTTTTTAAACAGGTACAAACCTTCCCTGATATTCTTTATTGATAAAGTCTTTGACACTGGGATGAACGAGTAGCTTGTTTAACTTTTGAATCTTTGGTTCATTACTTTGAGAACGATTTGCCAATAATTGCATCCCATTGCTTGAGCGGCTTCGATGAGTCCTTTATCGACTTCTAAAATGCTGGTTTCAGTGATGCGACCAAAAAATGGAATTGCGGCGATAGTTAGGGGAACTAAGGCGACGGTGCTACCGATGGAAGTACCGACAATTAAGCGGGTGAGTGGTGTTAAAACAACCAGCAGAATAATAAAAGGAAATGAGCGTCCAGTATTAACGATCGCACCCAATACTTTATGCAGTTGCGGAAAATCTAGCAAGTAACCAGGGCTAGTCATTACTAGTACTCTGCCAACCCAAAAATGCGCTTGTGAGGGCTGGGGAAAGGGGAAGGTGGGGCCCCCTCTGGGGATAAGGGGCGGGGGTAAAGGGTAAGGGATTTAAAACCTTTCCCCTTTCCCCTTTCCCCTTTACCCCGCTAAGTTCACTTGGCGAACTACTAGTAACAAGCCCAAAACTATAGCGACCAATGCCGATATACTCACCATATAAAAAGTTTTGCCAGTGGCTTGCAGTAAACTTTGGAGTAATTCTTGTCCTTGTATCTTTTGAAAAGGGTGTAAGGGTTTTGGGGTTAAAGTCTTAGACCAGCTTGTTTTAATAGTGGTAGAACGCGCTTACCGAATAAATCTAGATCTGGCTCGAAATCGTAGAAGGCTATCTGAAAGCCATCGACACCAGCTTTATTTAGTTGCAAAAGTTGTTCGGTGATTTGTTCGGGTGAACCAATTAGCTGCACGTTACCGCCGATCGCACTGCCAACGCCATGACGCAGATTTCCCTTCTGATGCCCCTTCCAGGCGTGTGCATCGCTACTAATGCGAGAACGTCCAGCAATTGACTCATAATCGGCATGGTCAATAATTGCCTGGGCGTATTCTTGTGCCTCTTTTTCAGTTTCCTGTACAACGATTAGCGGATTCAAGAGAGTGCGGACTTGTCTACCATTAGCGATCGCAGATTGTTTAACACGCTCAGTATGAGCAGGTAACGATGACAAGGCACTTTCTATATCTCCACCTGCCGGACTGGTGATGAACACAATATCAGAATGGCGACCTGCAAACGTAATCCCAGCATCCGAACCAGTGGCGTTAACTAAAATAGGACGACCATAAAGCGGTCGTGGGCTAATGTAGGCATCTTTGAACTGCCAAGAACTGTTTTGACTCTTGTAAGAGAAATTTTCTGTTTCCGACCAGAGTCTTTTCAAAACCGTCACAAATTCATCAGCCAGTTCGTAGCGGCGATCGTGTTCGATTTGACTCCAGCCGAACAGTTCATGCTCATAAGCCCGGTGTCCGGTGACAACGTTAATTCCCCAGCGACCTTTAGAAATGTGGTCAAGTGTCGCACCAAATTTAGCCAGATGGATGGGATGCCAAGGCCCATAAAGAACGTGAATTGTTGAGATTAAGAGAATCCGTGAGGTAATCCCAGCCAAAGAAGCAGTTGCAATGAACGCATCTAAACCTGCTTCTGTGCGAGTCGGCCCTTGTCCACCTTTAGGTTGCCATGTGGAATAACCAAAAACTAAGTCAAAACCAAGTTCCTCAGCTTTCTGGGTCAACTTGGCATTGTAGTCAAACGACCAATCGGTAGTGCGCGGCAAATGTGATGAACTCCAGCCACCATGATGAATTGGTAAGAACAATCCTAGCAGTACAGGTTGCTTCAAAGCTTCGGATAACGGGCTTTCAGAATAGTCTGTCGGAGATGCGTAGACGCGTTCGCTAAGGGGCTTGTCGCCAGACATCGCCTCTATATCCTCTCTTAAAGAAGTACTATCAATCACATTCATAGTTCACAAATAAAGGTGAAATCCTTGTGAATAAAGGGTGTGGGGTTTAGGGAGGAGAGTAAATTTGTAAGTGCTACTATTTGATGTCTAATTCTTTTCTTGTCACCCCTACACCCTGAAACCCCTTAAAAGAACCCTCTCTGCGGCAATGGCGTACCGTTAATTTCGTAGTCCCCAATTGCACGCGCCTTAAAGTGATTGGGGTTGTGTGAGGACAAAGTACGAGCATTGCGCCAGTGGCGATCGTAGTTTGAGCTTTTCTTCGTTGTCGAAGCCCCACCAACTTCAAACAGCAAGGTAGCCGAATGTAATGCCAAGTCATCGACAATCAATTTGGCTTTGGCTGCACTCAGAGAAGTTTCTAACGCCGCAGCTGTCTGTGCCTCTTCACCTTGAGCTTTGGCAGCAGGAAGGCGATCGAGTCCATCAGCTGCCGCCAAAACAATCGCCTCAGCAGCAAAAGCATTGGCAGCAATCTGCCCAACAGTCTGCTGCAAAATTGGATCTTCTGTTGCTTGCTCGGTTACGGCATGATAGAAAGTCCGAGGTCGAGTACGGACGAGGTTTGTGGCATCGCGCAGAACGCTGCGAATAATGCCAGCGTTGATTGCTGTGAGGAATAATTGCGGAATGATGTTGTATGGCAGGTTGTCTTTGTCTGTGTCTGTTTCAAAAATTACTTCATCTGCCTCTACTCGGACGTTAGTAAAGTTAGTCGTTCCTGTGCCTGTAAGTCTTTGCCCGAAGCCGTCCCAGTCATCCACAAGGTCAATACCCTCACGGTTAGTAGGAATTAGTATGAACGCTGTAGTGCCATCTGGTACTAGTACACGCACAAAAATCAAGTCTGCATAAAGGCTGCCAGTGCTGTAATACTTCGTCCCATTCAGACGATAGCCGTCGCCATCGGGAGTTAATTTTGTATTCACGACTTGCCCGCCGCCAGCCCGTTTAACTTCTAGTTCGGTGGAAGCGAGTCCAATAATTGCACCATCGGCAACGGCTTTAAGCCACCGGCGATTCCTTGGAGTGCGCTCAGAACGTAAAATTCGCTCTGTGACAGAGAAATGATTCCGCACAATGTGAGCGACATTCGGATCGGCATCTCCTAGTTTAATCACGACCTCGAATAGTTCCCGTGCAGTGCTACCACCACCACCTTCGGCTAGGGGGATTCGCAATGCACCTAACCGAGAACGCCGGATTAATTCAATCACATCAAAAGGCAGGATGCGATCGCGATCGCGTTCACTTGCTCCCAGTGCAATAAAATCAAAAAGCTGCTGGAGTTCCGGCGAATTTGCTCTTACAGGAGCCAAAAACTCAATTGTCGTATCTACAAGTTTCTCTGGACTCTTAATCATTAGTTTTTATCTCCGAATATCCTGTGAAAAATCTATGTTGGTGAACTGTTTAATCAAATCTGCAAACTGAGTTAGATAAGATTACAATAGGTGGGCTACGTATAAAGTAGTTAAGTAGCCTTTAGTAATTTGACCATTGAACTTGGTATTAATTAATTGGGCGATCGCATCAAAAAAACGCGCCCTTTTAAGACTATCTAAATTTATATGACCGGAGTAAGTATTTAAAAGGTTGAGATAACTTGCACTGTCGTATGTTGCATCCCATCGATAAGAGCGATAGACTACTTCACCAAACAAACCTATTTGCTGAATCTCACCTATTTTACTAGCAACTTCATGCTCGCGAGGAAGAGGCTTGTCATCCTTAACTAATTCAGGAACCAAGCGGCGATATAGCTCCTGTACCTCCTCAAAGAAGCTATTACTAGCATCACTATGTACGTGTTCATTCCAAAATAGCGCGATCGCTCCTTGGGATGTGAGGGCTTGAGCCGTTTTTTTGTAAGCAATACTTGGGTCAAGCCAATGGAAAGCAGTCGCACAAATCACTAAATCAAAGGCATTTTCTTCTATTATCCAATCCTCAAAAGCGATGTTACGCACTTGTACTTGCGGATAAGTAGCCAGATTTTTTTGGGCAACTGTAGCAAGATTCTCACCCAACTCAATGCAGAGTATACGATAACCCCGGCGGGCAAAGGGCACAGTTGCCTGACCAGTACCACAACCAATCTCTAATATCCTTCCGAAGGAAGTGATTTTTGAGAGAGACACCACATCGTCAAAAAGCGCTTCTGGATATCCTGGTCGAACTTGGTCATACAACAGTGCTACTTGATTAAAAGTGGTTTTTAACTGACTTCTTTCATCTGTCATTGAAGCATAATCTATTGTCAATTTTTTTAGGCTTGATGTTCACTGCAAATGCTCAGGGCTTGATTTCTGGTGGGAGTATAGCAGCATATTCTTCAGGAGTAAGTGTTACATCTTTGACATTAATCTTTTTAGTGATGAATTTTTGCTTATAAAACAAGTCAGATATCTCTTGCTGTCCTGCTATAACCTTATCGGTAATCGGTCTGATGCCAAAACCCCGACGCTTGACTATTGTTTCTAAGGTTAGTAAATCAAGCTTGGTATCACGCCCGACAATTTCGGCAACTTCTCGCGTATTTGCTTTAGACCATTTGCCTAATTTGTGAACTTCTTCAAGGAGAATTTTTATTAGCTCAGGGTTTTCTTTCACGAAGCTGCGTGCAGCTATCCAATAGCCTCCTTGGGTTGAAAGTCCTTTAGCATTACGAAGAATCCGAACTTTTTCTGTTCTCTGAAATATAGCCAGGTGGGGGTCACCTAGCACAGCTGCATCAATGCTCTTACGCGATAATGCTGCACGAGTTTCTGGTGCTATCAGATTGAGATGTTTGACATCTTTTAGCTCTAGTCCTCCTTCTTGTAAAGCTTTAACCACAAAGTATTGACTAGCAGTAGCCCTTTGAAAGGCAATTCCCTTACCTTTTAAATCAGCTATAGTTTTGATGGGGGATTCTTCTGGTACTACGATCGCCGAACCTTCACCAGTACCCGGTATAGTATTAGCAAGAAGAACAAAGGGAATACCAGTTGCTTGGGCAAATATGGGTGGAGTTTCACCAACAGCACCGACATCCAAACTGCCCACATTTATTGCTTCTAAAAGCTGTGGCCCAGCTGTAAATTGCGCCCACTGCACTTGAATACCCAAGGGATTCAAGCGTTTCTCTAAAACTTGTTTACTTTTGGTGATATCCGCAGCAGTAAAGTAGCCAATTCTTAACACTTTTGCCTTAATGCCATTAGGAACTGCAACTGCCGCCTTTTCTCCTGTATCTGGTGCTTTACAACTTACTAAAGTTGTGGAGAGAGTAAATACTCCAGCTACTAATAAAATTAGAAAGTTGCGTTTTCTAGATATTGCCACCATATTTTGCTACCAATTTTTTCATGTTTAACTTTCATTGCAAATCTTCAGGCTTAACATCTGATGGAGTATGAGCAGCATATTTTTCAAGGCAGAGAGTTGCATCCCTAACATTAATTTTCTTGGTGATGAATTTTTGCTCGTAGAACAAGTCAGCAATTTTCTACTGTCCTGATAAAAATTCTTCACTCAGGGGAAATTTTTTAGTAATATTATTTACGTTAATATCGTATTACATTTTGAAGTGCGGAATGTGGGTTATATGTAAAGATAGTTTTACTAAAAATGCCCACCCTACTGCTTAATCATTTACGCTCACAAGTTTGGGCAATTTAGTGACAGGGATATCCAAGAAATAAGATAAAACTTCTTGCCGCCAAGTATCGTAAAGTATTGGCAAATCATCAATTTCAATCCCAATAGCTTTTTGACTCAACCGCCAATGATCCCAAAGATAAGGATTTCGTCGGCGTTGACCTTCTTCATCAGCTTCTAGAACCTGTGCAACTAAATCCTGTTTTTCTGTTGGCGAAGCTCGATCGAATTTACGTTGCCACCAGTCTACAACTCCCAGGCGATGGGCTGCTTCATCTGGCAGAATTCTTTCTGCGGCGTACTTAGCTGAGTCTGGGTCATTGATTTTGCTGGTACGACTATTGATGAATAGCAAAGCCACAATATGAAGTTCATAGTGCAACTCAAATGCTAAAAAGCCTTGCCAATTACGAATGGGTAAATCACCCATATAATCCCAATGCTTTTGTACTTGCTTTTGAATATCCTCAATCGGGTTTCGTCCTGATATCGCTTGCGCTCTTAAACGAGTATTTTGGGCGTGTGCGCCATCATCCCCGATTTGTCTACTCAAAAATAGCTGTAATTCTGGGTCGGGTATTTGGTCTATTATCTTAGCGCAGGCTTGCACAATAAATAGGTCATGGGCTGCACCAGCAACACGGAAACGGTAGAAATTCTCTTTTTCTTCTTCAGTTTCTGGTGGTCTGGGTTCTTCTAGTCGCTTTTTTGGTAAGTAAGGGGCGTGTTTATCAAGCAGTTTGTCAAAAATTTCCAGTTCTAAATCAGTAGTCCAAGCTGGACGAGTAAGTATTGCAGTCATAGATTTTCGTTTATAAGTGGTGATGGAGCATAGGGATTCAATCAAAAATTGTTAGCCCCTATTTTCAATTTGCAATTGCTTTTTCTCTATCTTTTGTTAATGCCCGAACTCGCGGCATAATCTCCGCAGAAAAACGCTCCATTTCTGTAGAAAAGGGCTGGAATTGCAGCATGAAAGTACCGACTCCTACTTTGGTAAATTCAGCAATTCGATTGGCTACAGTTTCATAACTACCAACTAGTCCTGCTGCTGTACCGCCATTGCTCCCCACACCAGGGTACTTAGCCATATTTTTGAACATTACTACTTCTGAATCTACTCCTTTGAGAAGTTCGGAGCGATCGTCTTGTGCGAGTACCATTGCTCTTAAATTTTGATATTCTGCTTGTGCTTCTTCGTCTGTTGGTCGAGCAATAACAAAGGCCGACATGGCGAAGCCCAGAGGTTGAGCGTGAAACTTAGTTTTTTTCGTAACTTGAGCAATAGTTTCGCGGATGACTTCAATCGGACGACCGTTGAGGAAAAAGGTATGCGCTTCTTTTGCAGCTAGTTCTTGGGCTGGTTCTGACTCTCCGCCTACATAGACGCGCGGATATGGTTTGGCTATAGGTGGTGGACTGAACTTTAAGTCATTAATCTGAAAATAGTCACCGTGAAAGTTAACTTTTTCTCCACTCCACAGAGCTTTGACAACTCTAATCCATTCGTCAGAATATCGATAACGTTCATCATGGGGAAGGAAGTTGATCCCTGGTTTTTCCATTTCTGGTCTGAACCAAGCACTGACTAAGTTAATCGCAAAACGTCCGCCACTAATTGCATCAATACCTAAAGCCATCTTTGCTAAGACGGCAGGATGAAATAGTAATGGTTTAACTGCTGCAATAATCTCGATAGAGTCTGTCGCTTCTGCAAGTGCTGCTGCGGCTGTCCAGGTTTCTAGCTGGTCAAGTTCTTGGTTCCTGGGATTGATGATATGTTGCGCTATTAAAGTTGTGGTAAATCCGCACTTTTCGGCCAATTGGATGAGGCTCTTGGCTCGTGAGTAACTAGCGTCACGAGGTTCAAGAGGATGGTTCATTACGCCGCAGTTACCGTAAACGGGAATCCAAATCCCATAGCGTGGTTCAGACATAGCTTTCTCGAACCTTGATAATTAGGTGCTAAAAGTTGATTTTGCACCAATTTAAACTACGGTTACTTAATCGAGTTACTGTAGTATACTATGAGATTTGCACAGATAAGCATAAAAAACAAGGGGGGTATTAGAGATTAAGTTACTCATCTTTGGGGAAACTCCAGTGAGATGCCCCTCATATCCTTAAGGAGGCAAGAATGTCAGAACCTCGATACGGTATTTGGTCGCCTGTGGGCGGTAACTTTGGCCCTCTCAATACACCAGATGAGCCGATTAATGCTAGTTATGAACGCACGCGATCGCTAGTATTAGAAGCAGAACGTTTAGGATATGTCACAACCTTAGTAGCACAGCACATTGCCAACCCCCGCAGTTTAGATTTAGAACAGTTAGAAACTTGGACAGCTTGTGCAGCCTTAGCAGAAGCCACAGAAACTATAGAAATTATCGCCGCAATCAAACCTTTATTATTTCATCCCGCTGTTCTAGCTAAGATGGCCTTAGGAATTGATGCTATCAGTCGCGGGCGTTTTGCCATAAACCTAATTAGTGCTTGGTTTCGCCCAGAAATGGAGCGTACTAATATCCCCTTCCCTCCCCATGATGAGCGTTATCGCTACTCTGGTGAATGGTTGCAGGTTGTTAGAGCTCTGTGGAGTGGCGAGAGGGTAAACTTCGAGGGTGAATATTTCAACATCAAAGATTTGAGCCTACGACCCTTATCTGTTGCTCAACCCTATCCTCGTATTTATCTAGGAGGCGCATCAGACCCAGCGCAGATTTTAGTAGCCCAACAAGCTGATGTTTATTTCATTAACGGTCAACCAATTGAAGATGTCCGTAAAGTAATTCAACAAGTTTCAAACCGTCCCCGTTCCTTACATCAACCAGTCCGTTTTGGTCTATCAGCCTTTGTTATTGCCCGTCCTACAGACGAAGAAGCACAAGCCGAACTCGAACGACTCATGGCACTGCAAAAGCTAGAAGGACAATATAAATTAAGCGTTGCCAAAGGAGTTGACCCAGAAGCCGTTATGTTTCAACTCTTTGCCAAAAATCCGGCTGTTGGCGGCAATGGTGGCACAGCCGCAGGATTAGTTGGCAGCTATGATACTGTAGCCACTCGCGTTGCAGCCTTCGTTGATGCAGGTATCGATACTTTCATGTTGCAATTTAATCCCTTTGTGCGAGAGATGACACGCTTTGCCGAAGAAATTATGCCTCGCGTGCGACACTTACAAAAAATTCCCACCAGATAATAATTAACTTGCAATACTTAATGTTCGATAAACTAACAATTAGAGTATCATACTAACTGTCATTCATTTTATATACTCATTGTGTATTATGCAGAGTTCATCTCCTGCATAATTAGTCCGACAAAACAGCACTCATTCATCACAAACAAATCAGCGGCTATTGCTAAGGCAATATTAAAAAGGAGAAAAAAATTGCTAACAGAAAATGAACTACAACTAAGTGCTGACGTGCTGGTAATTGGTGGTGGCCCGGCCGCAGCATGGGCAGCATGGGCAGCAGCATCTCAAGGTGTCAAAGTCATCATTGCTGATAAAGGTTTTCTAGGTACAAGCGGTGCTGCTGCGGCTAGCGGTAATGGCATCATGGCTCCTTCTCCAGAGCATTGGGACAAAGTTGTATCAGAACGTTATCGCGTAGGGAAAGACCTTGCTAACTTACGTTGGATAGAGCGTGTAGTTGAAAAAACTTGGCTGAGTTTGCCCTTATTAGAGGATTGGGGCTATCGTTTCCCTAAAGAAAATGGGGAATCTGTGCGTCAGAGTTATTATGGCCCGGAATATATGCGGGTCATGCGGAAAAACCTGTTGCGTTCTGGAGTACAAATTCTCGACCAAAGTCCGGCTTTAGAGCTTTTATTGGCTGAAGACGGCTCTGTGGCAGGAGCAAGAGGCGTACAGAGGCAACATCATCGTTTTTATAGCGTTCGTGCTGGTGCAGTAGTCTTAGCCAATGGTGGTTGTGCATTCTTGAGTAAAGCATTAGGTTGCAATACTAATACAGGTGATGGAATGCTAATGGCAGTAGAGGCTGGCGGCGAACTATCTAGTATGGAAGCTTCTAATCACTATGCAATTTCAACTGCTTTTAATGCCACAGTGACAAGGGGTGTTCCCTTTGGCTGGGCTAGTTACACCGATGAAGCAGGTAACGATCTTGGTGGTTATATTAACGGTCGTCGCGATCCTGCGTTCCTCCCTAATGCCCTGATGAAAGGCCCCGTTTATGCTCGTTTAGATAGAGCCACAGATGAAGTCAAAGCAGTGATTGAAAAGTCTCATTTCATTGCTTTTCTACCATATAAAAAGGCTGACATCGATCCCTATACAGAAAGAGTACCTGTAACACTGATTTTAGAAGGGACAGTCCGGGGGACAGGTGGAATTCGGATTATCGATGATAATTGCGCTACAAAAGTGCCTGGACTCTATGCTGCTGGAGATGCTGCATCGCGGGAGTTTTTAGCTGGGTTAGCTTCTGGTGGTGGTGGTCCTAATGCTGCTTGGGCAATCTCTACAGGACAGTGGGCAGGAGAAGGGGCGGCTGCTTTTGCGAAGAGTTTGGGCGCACGTGCAAATGAACGGGTTGCACGTGCAGCTGGTCAAGTGGGAATGCGCTCAAACTCCCCCAAGCCTGAAACATTCGATAGCGATGCAATTGTGCGCGGTGTCCAAGCCCAGATGTTCCCGTTAGAGAAAAATTACTTGCGTTCGGAACAGAAACTTCTTGATTCCCTCGCCAAATTAGAAACACTGTGGCAGCAAGTACAAGAAAATCCAAAACAAGATACTGTGCGCGATATAGAATTTTCTCGTCGCGCAGTTGCTCTGACTGCTGTCGCGCGATGGGCATATTTTAGTGCTTTACATCGCACGGAAACTCGTAGCGAACATATTCGGGTGGACTATCCCCAGACCGATCCCGATCAGCGTTATTATCAAGCCACAGGCGGCTTAGATAAGCTTTGGGTAAGGCGCGATTGGATTACGGATGCTCCTACTACTCCTGCTACGCCACCAATACAAACCACTCAAACCACACCCATTGTATCAAAGTTGTAGTAGGAGCAATATCATGATTGAGCTTGTCAGCCATAAACTCTGTATTAATTGCAATCTGTGCGTTCAAGTTTGCCCTACTAATGTCTTTGATGCAGTTCCCAATCAACCACCCGTGATTGCTCGCAAGGAAGACTGTCAAACTTGTTTCATGTGTGAGGCATATTGTCCTGCGGATGCGCTATATGTTGCACCCCAATCTCACACTGAGATTGCAGTCAATGAGGATGAGTTGATTGAAAGTGGTATCATGGGTGAATATCGTAAGATATTGGGTTGGGGATATGGCAAAAAAAATAATAGTGAATTAGATACTGCCCATAAACTACGCCAACTACCGCGCCCTTATCAAAGTTAATTTTAGTAGGTAGGCGATCGCACTTTATCTTCTGTTTTGAGGAATGCGATCGCTGATATCTTCTTTCGTTATTTATGAAACACCAAGGGTAGTACTCATCGTTCGCGTAATAGGATTTGACTAAGAGGAATTATCCACCAAGTCGCTATAAATATCAGGAGACAGCCCTAGTAAGCTAATAATTTCTTGCTGTAGAAGATTTAAAGGTGGTACATTTCAAGGGGCGAAAATCGCCTCTAAACCCAGCCAGCTAAAGGTGTGAGGGGCACAGACCCCTGGAAAAATTTGGGTGCTTATTGAGAATGAACTGTACAGTTATTAAGCAGATATTTGTTAGGTACAGTTTAATGGTAAAAAAGAACGGTCTCGTAAATTGAACCAGACCGTCAGGATAATGTTGCTTTGATTTTATCAAATTTACTGGAAAAATACCTAAATCAATCACAGTTAATCACTTTGAAATTGTTCGTGTGGTTGTTACAGAATCAATCATCTAGTAAGACTGGAAAGGCTGGCAGCAACACTACCATTACCAATCCAGCAAAATAGTCGGAGGCGACATTTACAAAGGTTTTTAACACTAAATGCCTTGAGTGTAGTAATGAGAAGCGTCACAGTAATTTCTGGATAGGTTTATATGGTCAAAATTGGATAGTAGCTTGGCATGAGTGTCAAGCATGGGTCGAGGAACTGGTCGCTTTGAGTCGCAATAAGCAAGCATATTATCAGCAAGGTTTAAAGGCGATGAAGCTTATACAGCAAGCTCTTTAGCTCGCTTGTCGCCCCTTGAAGGTAAAACCATACCATGATTAATTTCTACAGTGCGTAAGTCCTTGAATTTAAAAAACAACAGCCACATGCGTGAGTTTCCCGTTGAGCAAAGTGACAAATTTAATGGACAATAACAGTTAGCTCTAGTCGTGTCAACGTAGATAAAATTGTTGACAAAGAATTCTTCAGCAATTGGGAGACAAAGAGGAGAATAAAACTCCTAACTTTTGTACAGACGCGATTAATCGCATCTCTACTCCTAACTCAGCACTCTTGTAAAACAAAGAGCGCAGACAGAAAAGCAAAGATTCTATCAGTCACTTTGACTTTTGCAACACAAGCGTATTTGATGGTTAAATCAATTGTTTCAACAAAACGGCTCAGCAAACAGTTCATGCGCTGGTTGCTGGAAGAAGATAGACGAAAGCGGCAAAGACCTTACCGCAAGGAAGAATCACATCGCCAGCATCCTTGGTGGCAGGTGATGTGCTTGACTGGTGTAGATTATTTCTCGACTTTGGGCTATCAACCTGGGATTGCAGCACTAGCAGCTGGCGCTCTTTCTCCTGTGGCGACGCTGATTCTAGTTTTGCTAACGCTGTTTGGCGCATTGCCCATTTATCGGCGCATTGCTGCCGAAAGCAATCATGGGGAAGGGTCGATCGCCATGTTAGAGCGTTTACTGTCTTGGTGGCAAGGCAAATTACTTGTGCTGTGCCTACTCGGCTTTGTGGCAACGGACTTTATTATCACAATTACTCTGTCGGCTGCTGACGCTACAGCCCATATCGTCGAAAATCCCCTGGCTGCAAATTGGCTTCACAATCAAACGATCGCCATTACTCTAATATTAATTGCATTACTAGGCGCAGTTTTCCTTAGAGGTTTCAAAGAAGCCATCGGCATTGCAGTGTTTTTGGTGGGAGTTTATCTGCTGTTAAACTTTATTGTAGTTAGCGTTGGTGCGTATCAGATTCTAACTCACCGAGAAGCGATCGCTAACTGGCAAACTGCATTATTTGCCCGCCATTCTAATCCTTTGCTACTAATCGGTTTATCTCTTATCGTATTCCCCAAGTTAGCGCTAGGATTATCAGGCTTTGAAACTGGGGTTACAGTTATGCCCCTGGTTAAAGGTAGCAGCAGCGACACTTTCGAGTATCCCAGAGCTAGGATTCAGAATACACGTAAGCTGCTGACTACTGCTGCTGGGATTATGAGTTTCTTTTTACTCAGCACCAGTTTTATAACTACTCTACTGATTCCTGCCTCAGAATTTGCACATGGAGGCAAAGCCAACGGACGTGCCCTTGCTTATTTAGCACATCTTTATTTAGGTAATACCTTTGGCACAATTTACGATTTAAGCACTATTTCCATTTTGTGGTTTGCAGGTGCATCGGCAATGGCAGGACTGCTGAATATTGTGCCTCGTTACTTGCCACGCTATGGCATGGCACCAAATTGGGCAAGAGTCAGCCGACCTTTAGTTTTAGTGTATACAGCGATCGCTTTTATTGTCACAATTATCTTCCGAGCAAATGTGGAAGCTCAAGGCGGGGCTTATGCAACTGGTGTGCTGGTGTTGATTACCTCAGCCGCTTTTGCCGTAACTTTATCAGCTCACCGTCACAGAGAAAAGCACGCCACCCTCGTCTTTGGAATTATTACAGTGTTGTTTGTGTACACCACTGTTGTTAATATCATCGAAAGACCAGAGGGGATTAAGATTGCTGGATGTTTTATCGGTGCAATCATTTTCACTTCCTTAATTTCTCGCGTTTGGCGTTCAACTGAACTGCGAGTTGAGCGAATTGAAATTGATGATAATGCTCGTGAATTCATTGCCGAAGAAAGCCAAGGAGCAATACGAATAATTGCTAATCGCTTGAATACAGGCGATGTCCTAGAGTATTTCTTAAAAGAGAAAGAGGTGCGTGAAGACAATCATATTCCAGCTGACGATCCAATTCTCTTTTTAGAAATTATGGTGTCAGATGCTTCGGAATTTGCTGAGGTGATTAAAGTACAAGGGGTACAAGTTGGTGATTACCGCATCCTACGTGCCCAGAGTGCAGCAGTACCCAATGCGATCGCAGCTTTACTATTGTATATCCGCGATCGAACAGGTAAGATTCCCCATGCTTACTTCGGCTGGGTCGAGGGAAACCCCATACAATATTTACTGCGGTTTATTTTGTTTGGTGAAGGCGATATTGCTGTGATTACCCGTGAAGTACTCCGTCGGACTGAAAAAGATCCCGAAATGCGTCCCGGTATCCACGTTGGGGGATGAGAGAAGAGGCGTACAAGGCAATAGGGAATAGGCAAGAGCCAAGAAGCAATTAATACTTTTACTATTCCCTATTCCCTATTCCCTATTTGCTTAAAGCATCTTTGATGCCATCAACAGTGCGTTGAACAACATTTTTGGTATCGTCTACTGCTTTCTGTGTGCGAGCTGCATCTCGATCTGCTCTTTCTTGGATTCGAGCCGCATCTCTTTGTGCCTTGCGTCCAACAAAGCTACCATTATCTGTTGCTTCGTCTACTTTATTGGCATTGTTTTTTGCTGTTTCCTTTAGCTTATCTGCTGTATCTTGGATGAAATTCTTGGTTCGTCCAGCATCTTCACTAGCTTTGCTTTTAGCATCGTTGAGATCGGCAGATGCAATTAAGTGTGTTGCAGGATTAGCCATTGCTGAGGTGTTCGCCAAAAATGCACCATGCCAAATAAAAGTCATGGCTGATACACAAAACAATGTTGTAGCTATCCAACGTCCTACAATGGAAAGCCCTTTTGTAAAATAATTGAGTTTCATAGAATACAATGTCCATTTGCTTTAGCATTCTATATTTACTTCATTTGGCTCATCAGCCAAATCACTCCCCAGATAGAGGTTTTCTCATCATAAGTTGTTAAAAAAATTCGCTCTTTTAATAGATTTAAATACTACTCAGTTCAGTCTAAAGTTGAAAGGCGGACATCTAAACCTCATGTTATAGTTTGTTGTCACTAGACCTCTTGCGAAAGTCTTTCTTTCCGTTCTCTTCTCTGCGCCTCTGCGTGAGACAAAAAAATTTATGCAAGAGGTCCATTAAAAATTACTTTGATATATTTCTGGCGTGTTAATGTCTAATAATACAGAAGGATGATTCAACTCAACCTTCCAAATTACAGGATAAAATTCTTGGATAACTTGGCGTAAACCGAGAGTTTCTTCCCGAATATTTTGTAAGTGCGATCGCATTTGATTATTAAACAACAATGGATGCCCCATTTTTCCTTGATATGTAGGTGCAGTAATCAATGCTGAATTGTCTTGGTGTGCTAAAAGTAATGTCTGATAAATCTCTAATTTCCTGGGTTGATCGACTGCGGAAATTGCCAATACTTCAAAGTCTTGGGGAACATGTTGCAACCCTGCCAGAAGAGAGGTTGTTTTCCCTGCATGACTCTGAGGATTAATGACAGTTAAACTCCCAGGAGGACAATCTTTTTGTTTCTGGCTATTGTGTAAACCTAGCACTACCACAGGAGTAAAACCTAAACTTAACCACTGTTCTAGTTGATAAGTTAATAATGTTTTACCTGCACCCCAAGGAAGTGAAGTTTTACAAGTACCCATGCGAGTAGATGCACCAGCAGCGAGGACTATGGCAAAGTGTGTCAATTTGCAAATTTTTGCTTATTAAATAACAACCCAATACCAAAAAGACTCAAAGCTAAAATAGTACCTGGCTCAGGGATAGAAGTACGGCTAATACTCACAAAATTGATACCCAATGCCCGATTATTTTCGGAACTGCTAATAACTAATTTAGAGATATTAGCAATTTCATTACTCACACCTATGAAAACAGCAGAGTTATCAATTACTGTCGAAGAAGTTCCTGGAATTGAGAAGCTACCTAAAAGGTTATCCTTGTTATCAAAAGCAGAAATAAAGGCTGTAAAGTTAAATGTGTCATCTACTGCAAGTTGTGTACCTGCACCCAGCACAGGGGTATCGAAGGTAATAGTTATTGGGCCAGGATTACCTTGAGCAGGAAAACCACCAGGAATAAATCCAGTCAAGAGAATGGCATCTCCATCAGAAAAGTTAATTGGCAGATTAGGTGAAACCGGGAATACAAAAGGTGTTGTAAATCTGGGGTTATTAATAACTGGAATATCGACACCATATCCTAAACCCTTTTCAGATTTAGAATCAAAAGAGTAAGGTACAAAATTAGCAATCGTACCTGGTAATATTTCCCTAGATATTCCAAAGTCTAAACTAGACCAATCAATTTTGTCATTAGCGTTCAAATCGTCCCGCACTGTTACAAATGAGATTGCTTGAACGGGTAAAGAAGAAAATCCTAACAAGAGTGTTGTTCCGACAACAGCAGAAAACTTTTGTGCAGAACGTGTGAATAATGGAAGATTCATACAAATAATACCATTTTGGATTTGAGATTTTGGATTCTGAAAAATTGACTTTGCTGCAATCTTTGTTCAAATTAGTGTAAATCATAACTCAATACACTTAAGTTAAGCATTTTTACTCTTTCTTCTCTCTGTGTTCTCTGCGCCTCTGCGGTTCGTAAAACAAGAGTTTTGTCCTTAAGTGAACCGTATTGAATCATAACTTGATTTACAATTTTATGAAAAAAGACCGCATATCAAGTAATTTCTTGATATGGGGCTATATTACACTAAATTACACTAAAAATACTAACAATCTATATTTTCTCGGATAAAGAAGTCCCGGTGCCACCACGGCGAACTTTAATTAATTCAGCACAGATACTAACTGCAATTTCCTCTGGTGTTAAAGCACCAATATCTAAACCAATTGGTGCATATATCTGATGTAAAAATTCCTGATTAGAACCTTCTGTTTGCAGGATTTTATATACAGTGCTAACTCGTTTATTGCTGCCAATCATCCCAATATATGGCAGTTGATAATTACTCAATAGCCGCAAAGCCGCTAAGTCTTGCAGATAACCTCTAGTAACTAAAGCAACATATAAGTTAGTATTTTTATCTAAAATTTCCTGAATTGAGGTGATGGGTTCTGCTAGCACCAGGGATGCGTCGGGAAATCTTTGTTTGGTGGCGAAATCGGGGCGATCGTCTTGTATAATAACCTGAAAACCTGCTATTTTGGCTATCTGCACTAAGGAAACTGCAATATGTCCAGCACCAATAATCAACAGTGTTGGCTGTGGTAGTAAAGGTTCAATTAATGCTGTGCGATGTAGAGATGCAATTACTTCTGTTTGTTGAAGTAAGTAAGGTTTTTCATCTGTATGAAATGGCACGATCATTGTTGCTGATTGCCCAGATGTTAAAGTGTCTATAATTTGATTGACTAAGTTTAAGCTTTCAGAGCCTGACCATAACTCTAATAATACTTGCATTGTTCCACCACAAACGCCTTGCGTTTGTCGTTGAGATACGCCAGATAAATCAATTTCTACAAATTGTTTTTTACCAGTTTTTAGTAATTGCAAAGCTTGTTGATAAACTTTTGCTTCCCCGGCACCACCACCAATTGTTCCTACTGTTTTGCCATCAGCGCTAATGAACATTTTCGCGCCGACTTCTCTGGGTGTGGAACCTTTGGTGTTGGTAACGGTGGCTAAAACTACGGCACTTTTTTTTAAGGTTTTTGCTAGTTGTTGGTAGAAGTCAAGCATTAATCATAAACCGCGTTATCATAATTAGGCGGACATGATATAACAAATGACAAATGACCAATGTCTAATGACTAGATCTAAAAGGTTGTCCTAATGATGCAGGTGTCTCCAGTTTAATGCGTGTATTATCCTGTGAGATGAACACTAAGACCAAGATAGTAGCCAAGTAAGGTAAACAAGACAAAAGATAAGGAGAAATGTTAACTCCTAATCCTTGAAGAATTAATTGTATGGCACCAACGCCACCAAATAAGTATGCACCAAGGAGGATTCTTTCAGGTTTCCATGTGGCAAACACAACTAATGCGATCGCAATCCATCCTCGTCCACCAGTCATATTTTCCGTCCATAGCGGCGTATATGCAAGGGAGAGATAACCCCCCGCTAACCCAGCCATCGCCCCACCAAACATTACCGCCAAATAACGAACTCTGCTAACAGGTAAACCCAAAGCATCAGCAGCATCAGGTGACTCGCCAATACTCCGCAACACTAAACCCGCCCGTGTACTCCGCAAAAACCACCACACCAGTGTCACTAAGACAACTGAGACATACACCAAAATATCTTGATGAAATAAAACTTTACCCAAAAGCGGAATTGATTTTAAAATGGGGATGTCAATCGGTTGCAACCCGGTAATTGTCTTACCTACATAACCTGTACCAACAAAAGCACTGAGCCCCGAACCAAAAATACTCAGGGCTAAACCCGCCGCCACTTGGTTGGCAGCTATAGTAATTGTTAATAAGGCATGAATAAAAGCGATCGCTATTCCCGATATCAGTGCTATCAATAATCCTAAGTAAATATTACCTGTAACGGAAGCAGCAATAAAACCAGCCACAGCCCCAACCAGCATCATTCCCTCAACACCCAGGTTTAACACCCCCGATTTTTCAGTCACTAATTCACCTAATGCTGCAAAAATTAGAGGTGTAGCTGCCCGTGTGCTATCGCTAATGATTAAGCTGATTGTTTGGATATTCATGATTTGCGACTACAGGCGATGCTGCTGTTACCAAATTTTTTTCTTGGGCTTCTATTTCCAGTAGTTCAGGTATTGTCACAAATCTATAACCCTGCGCTTTTAAACCGTCGATAATTTGCGGTAAAGCTTGGACAGTCCGAGAACGATTACCGCCACCATCGTGCATTAGTACAATTGCCCCTGGTTTGGCACTTTTTAGTACATTTTTTACCATCCCTGGCACTTGGGGCGAACGACGTTGAGCGTCTCCGGACTCTTCTGACCACATCATAACAGCATACTTTTGATTTTTAGCGTACTCGGCTAATCCATTATTCAAAAAGCCGCCTGGGGGACGAAAGAGAATAGTTTTCACTCCTGTAGTCTGATAAATTATGTCTGCTGTACGATTAATTTCATTAGCCGCAGTAGGTGCATCCATATGACGATACCAATGATGCCATGTATGGTTGCCAATTACCTCGCCATCAGCTGCAACTTGCTTAGCAACCTGGGGAAAATATTTCACCATTTGCCCAATCATAAAGAACGTAGCTTTGATATTGTTTTTCTGCAAAATTTCTAATATTTGTGCTGTATTTTTAGGGCTTGGTCCATCATCAAAAGTGAGAGCAATGACTTTCTCATTTGCTTTAAGTTTCGCTTCATAAATGACTGTTCCCTGAAATTTCTTTGGCACTTGATTCATTTGGTTTATTGCTAGGGAAGCAGCTTGTGCAGATGCAATCATTGCCTTATGTTGACTTGCTTTGGTACTCTCACTTTTTGGCTGTTGAATTCCCCATAAATGGTCAAATTTGGTGGTGCCTAATAGCAGACTCATACCTAAAGTACTAGCACCAGTAGCCAATGTAATGACGATCAATTTTAAACTTGCAGATAATTTTTGACTGGACACATTACATCTCCTCATTTTTATGATTTTTTATCGAAATAGAATTCAGGAGTCAGAATTCAGAATTCAGCAATGTTTTCTGTACGATAAAACTTTCTCAGTAAGAATTCAGAATACTAAGAACAATTCCAGCATAGCTGATATAACCATTTTTTTAAGCTGCTTTTATATTGTTTTTACTCATTGCTTCTTCTATGATGACATTGGATGTGGGCGATCGCTTTTGATGACCGCAAACTTGGGAAAAGTTGGCTAAGCTGGCTAGTATAGCAATAAGACGGCAAATATCCAAATGATGCCTAAAATTATATAGGTAATGAATAGACAAACTGGTAGCAAAACCAAAGCGCAAGTTTGGACTGTGGAAAATGGTAAAGTGCGATCGCGTTTAGATCGTCTCACCACCGAAGAACCCTTAGAAATTCGTCTCGCCCCCTTCCAAAAAAGCGTAGCTGTTACCATGCGGACACCTGGCGCAGATTTTGAACTCGCTGCTGGTTTTCTCTATGCTGAAGGAGTCGTTAGCCGCAAGGAAGATATCCAACGTATTAGTTACTGCCTAGATGAATCAGTAGATGGCGAGCAGCGATATAACATTGTAAATGTAGAACTGCGACATGGGTTAATTCCAGACTTACAGCCTTTGGAGCGTCATTTCTACACTAGTAGCGCTTGTGGAGTATGTGGGAAAGCCAGCCTTGAGGCTTTGCGTTTGCGCGGATGTCCAGTGATTCCTGCCGGTCTAACAGTAACACCTGACATCATCTACAGCCTACCAGATCGGCTCCGAGCTGCTCAAGGTATCTTCACCGCTACAGGGGGTTTACACGCTGCCGCTACCTTTGACGCTCAAGGACAATTGTTAAATCTGCGCGAGGATGTCGGGCGTCACAATGCTTTAGATAAATTGATTGGTTCAGCATTCCTCAGTGACGATTTACCTTTGAATAATCATATTGTTCTAGTAAGCGGACGCTCTAGTTTTGAGATTTTGCAAAAGTCTGCAATTGCTGGAGTTCCTATTGTCTGTTCTGTTTCTGCTCCCAGCAGTTTGGCGGTGTCTGTCGCCAAAGAATTCGGAATTACCTTAATTGGATTCTTGCGCGGAGAACGGTTTAATGTTTATACTGGTTTGCAAAGAATCAAGGCTTGAAGAAGAATTCAGAAGTCAGAATTCCGGAGTCAGAATAAATTAAATCTAAGATTTTGACATTGAATTACTTGTTAGATAAATATGGTTTTCTCGTACATTGATGCATTTGTGACTATAGCATCGGTTAATTGTGAAAATTTAGTGAGTTTCTATACAAAATTGCTGGAGCAAAAGCCAGTGACTTTGATTCCGAATGTCTATGCTGAGTTTCATTTAACTAGTATGCGATTGGGTATTTTTAAGCCAAAAAATACCAATGAATCGGAATTTGAAGTGATGTCTCTTGAATCGCCGCTTTGTGTCTACAGCAAAAGTAAGATAAGTTTATGTTTAGAGGTGAGTAACTTGGAAGATGCGATCGCCCACTTAACCGCTTTGGGCTATCCCCCACCAGGAAAGATTTCCATTGCTTCCCACGGCAGAGAGATTTATGCATATGACCCTGATGGTAATCGTCTAATTTTACATGAAGCTAAAGAAAGTCATTAGTCATTGGTCATTTGTCAAGAACAAAGGACAACTGACAAACGACAATTAAAGAAGAATTCAGAAGTCAGAATTCAGGAGTCAGAATCAAGACGCTCCTGCGTCGCTAACGCTTCGCTATCAGTCGGGGATTCAGACCCGCGACTGATTGAAGACCACCAAATCTACGATTTGGTGGGGGTCTTAAACCAGGTTATTCATCCGCCACTCGCACAGAAAACATTGCTGAATTCTGACTCCTGACTCCTGAATTCTGTTAGATAACAAAAGACAAAGGACAAAGTACAAGTGACTATAACTCAAAACTATAAATTAAACCTAATTCAATGGTATCCAGGTCACATTGCCAAAGCTGAAAAGAAGCTTAAAGAACAGCTAAAACGTGTAGATGTGGTGTTTGAGGTACGAGACGCCCGGATTCCTTTAGCGACTCACCACCCCCAAATAACTGAGTGGGTGGAGGGTAAGACACGGGTGTTAATACTCAACCGAGTAGATATGATTACGCCACAAATGCGATCGCTATGGATAGATTGGTTTAAACGTCAAGGGGAAACCCCTTATTTTACCAACGCTCAACATGGTAAAGGTATAGCAGAAGTGGCACGGGCAGCCCAAGCAGCTGGGGTAGAACTGAATAAAAGAAGAAGCGATCGCGGTATGTTACCCCGTCCAGTAAGGGCTGTAGTAATTGGTTTTCCCAATGTCGGTAAATCAGCTTTGATTAACCGTCTGTTAGGACGGCGAGTAGTAGAAAGTGCAGCCCGCCCTGGGGTAACTCGCCAACTGCGCTGGGTGCGAATTTCGGAACATTTGGAATTACTTGATGCTCCTGGTGTCATTCCTGCTAGGTTAGAAGACCAAGATGCAGCATTGAAATTAGCAATTTGTGATGATATCGGTGAAGCATCTTACGATAATCAGCTCGTCGCAGCAGCCCTCGTAGATTTACTCAACTATTTGGAAGCTGTAGCCACAGATTTGTTACCAAAAAAACCGCTAGAATCCCGCTACCAACTCGATTCTATATCTGAAACTGGAGATGTCTATTTGCACGCCTTAGCAGAGCATCGTTACAAAGGAGATGTAGAGCGAACTGCAAGGCAACTTTTAACAGATTTTCGCAAAGGATTACTAGGAGAAATAGCTTTAGAAATACCACCAAATTAAACTTTTGTGGGCATTTTGAGCAGCACTTTAGTTTTAGATATAGGTCTGTTACCGAGAAGGGAAAAGGGGAAGGGGAAAGGGGTAAAGGGAAAGAATTAAAAACTTTTCCCCACAGGTATAAAGCCCCTCTTTTTAAAGATGGAGAAGGAAAAAGATATATTTCGAGATACGTAGTACAAGAAATATAGCCTCATAGTATCAAGCCCCTAACTTGAGTTATGGCGAACCCTAAGACCCCTTTAACATGAGTCCCTTTCCCCGGCCCGAAGGGCTTGACAAAATTTTTGATCCAGACCTAATAATTATTATTACTATTACTGGGTGACTTGATTTTTTGGAAGTCTCTTAAAGATAAGACTTCAAACACCTCTCTTGCTGCTGAGAGGCTTTGAAATTCTCATTTCCTTGTAAGTAAGTCAGTGGAAATAAAACAAACTATATTACGAAACGTAAATAAACTTTAAACTTTTACCAATGACCAATGACAAAGAACAAATGACAGCCTTCACTAGCTATCTTTAATTGCACCAATTTACTTAAATAAAATTGTAATATTAAACACACGCAGTTGTCGGAATGCGGTTAACAGTGTCATAAAGAAAAGGTGAAGAGTTAACCTGTAGGGTATGACCTACCCAAAAGTTGCTTGCACCTGTAGCTTCAATGGATCTATCACACTCATGACTGAACTCACCCTACGCCTACAAGAGGGAGATACCGAGACAACGATCGCAGTCGATCGAGATGAATTTACAATTGGTCGTTTGCCAGAATGTAACTTGTACCTACCTTTTGCTGGAGTATCCCGCAACCATGCCCGTATTTTAAAAACGGCTGAAGGTATGTGGACTATTGAAGATCTGGGCAGCAAAAACGGCACGCAAGTAAATAAATATCTTATAAACTGTCCCCAAGAGTTACATCATGGCGATGTCGTTTGGCTGGGTAATGTTAGCCTGGTAGTACTGCTCACAAGTCCTGTTTCACAATCAACATTTACACCAGAGTATGCGCCAACTTCGGAAACTAATGAGCAAAGAACAATTCTTCATAACGTAGAACAATTACAACAGCAATGGATTGCAGCTGATAGTAAAGATGGCAACATCAGCAATAAAGATAAAACCATTGCCCGTCTCAAAGACTTAGTTGACATAGCCAAAAATCTCTGTGCAGCAGCGTCCATAGAAGAGATTTTTTCTCAGGTACAACAAGTTGTATTTCGTTACCTTGATAGTATCGATCGCTTGGGATTATTAATTGATGTTAATGGTTGCGGGCACTTAGAATTAGTCAATGCTGCCACCAGAAATGTTTCCCAACAGAAACATCTTCCTGCCGATGGTAGCTGGATTAGCCGTAGTATTTGTCAAAAAGTATTTGAAGAAAAAGTCGTCATTCAAACCGGTGATACTCATCAAGATGAACGGTTTGCTAGCGAACAGAGTATTTTAGTCAAAGGCATTCGCAGTGCAATGGCAGTGCCTTTATGGGATGAAAATAAAGTTGTGGGCGTTCTTTATGCCGATGCCAATCTTTCTTCTTATCATTGGGCAAATGAAGGCGAGGAAGAACTGAGCTTTTTTTCAGCTTTAGCCAACCTTGTGGCTTCTAGCGTCCAGCGTTGGCTACTGGTAGAGAAACTTAAAACTGAAGAAATGATTCGTCACCGACTAGAACGGTATCATTCCCCAGCAGTTGTGCAGCAGTTGATATCTGTAGGTGCGTCGCCAGATGGCCGTTTAGCACCATCAGAGAGCGAAATTAGTATTTTATTTGCGGATTTAGTCGGTTTTACAGCAATTTCTGAAAGATTAACACCAACTGCGATCGCTCAATTATTAAATAATTTATTTGAAGAAATGCTCAAAGAAGTGTTTACTTGGGGTGGCACTTTAGATAAATATATTGGCGATTGTATCATGGCATTTTTTGGCGCTCCAGAACCGCAACTAGATCATGCCGATCGCGCAGTTGCTGCTGCCAAGGGAATGCTAACTCGTCTGGAACATCTCAACGCCAATAATTTTTGGCAAGAACCGCTACAGTTACGCATTGCAATTAATAGTGGTAAAGCCGTTGTGGGAGATGTTGGTAGTTCCCAAAGGGTAGACTATACAGCATTAGGGGCGACAATTAATCTCGCAGCCCGCATGGAAGGAGTTTGCCCTCCGAGTGAATGCGTGATTAGTGAAGCCACCCATGCAATGCTTTCACAACCCTCAGATTTCCAAGAAATGGGGGATTATCGTTTCAAAGGTATTGATAGGTTAGTGAAAGTTTATCAAACAAAATTGCAGCCAGTATCAACAATTATTAGTCATTAGCTTTGACACTCCCTAAACATACTTAATTTTTTCACGCAATCAAATCGGATTGCTACACATTCAGGCAACATTCTTATAGCTTGACTTGGGGTAAATGACTGCGGGGATTATAGGTACGTATAGCCCGGATTTTTTCATAATATTCACGCTCTTGTTGGCTGAGGTCTTTTGGCGGTGCGATCGCCACCTTTACCAACTGATCGCCGCGTCCACCTTTGGCGAGAGGCCAGCCTTTGCCACGTAACCGCAGCGATTGACCAGAACGCACACCCGCTGGTAGCTTGACATTAACCATACCATCAGGTGTGGGTACATCAATAGATGCTCCCAGCGTCGCTTCATCTGGCGCGATCGCGACTTCGCAAACCAGATTATCGCCTTCTATTTGGAAGAACGAGTGCGGTTGAAGTTCGACTTTTAAGTATAAATCCCCCCGTTGTTGAGTCATGGGGTTGATTTGACCTTTACCACGCACACGTAGGCGAGTACCAGTTTTAGCCCCAGCTGGAATGCGAACATCAATTGTTTCATTACCTAAACTAAAGCGCTTTTGCACGCCATGAAATGCTTCACCAAAAGTCAGAGTGATGGCGGCTTCACTATCTTGGGCACTAGCAGCACCTGCATCTTGATATCCAAAATCGTTAAAGCCACCAAAACCGCTGGGGGCACCTGTGGGAGTGCGGTAAGAATAGGTTTGTCGTCCACCACGAGGACTAGCACCACCAAAGCGTCCTAGCAACTCATTAATAAACTCATCAAAATTGCCGTATTGACTGAAGTCAAAGCCGCCCATATCGACACCAGCACCGCCAGATGGGAAACCTTGACCAGCTTGTTTCCAATATTGACCGAATTGGTCATACTTTTTGCGTTTATCTGGGTCTGAGACGACTTCGTAGGCTTCGTTAATTTCTTTGAAGCGTGCCTCTGCCTGTTTGTTGCCTGGATTCACATCAGGGTGGTATTTGCGGGCTAGTTTCCGAAAGGCTTGTTTAATTTCCTCTTGACTGGCAGTCTTATTAACTCCCAAAATTGCGTAATAGTCTTTGAAGTCCGTTGCAGCCATCTACCAGCCTCCTATATAAATTTCCGTTATGTTTTTTTAAGATAAGAGATATTTAGTTTGCCAGGTATAATGCCAAGCAAAAAGATTCTGACTTTAAATTAGCAAAGAATATAGAAAATCAAGTGTGGTTCTTGCTCACCAGGCGATCGCAATTTCCGTACTTTCAATAAGCACAGGGAATGGGGAGATGAGGGAGATGAGGAAGAGGGGGGAGATGGGGGAGATGGGGAGGCAGGGAGCAGGGGAGAACATCTTCCCCTCTACCCCCCGCCCCCTGCCCCCCTGCTTCTTCCCATGCCCCATGCCCCTTGAGTCAGTTTCAAAAAAATCGAATCAGATTGTCTAGCCCTTCTTCCAGGCTTGGGGGGGCATCCCGGAGTTGACGGTGCATCCGCAAAATAATTTCTTCTGGAACTTGGCGCGATCGCCTTTTATTGCGTGCCAAACACAGCCAAACTGGCATATTCACCCAAATTCCCGTAATGTGGCTAAAACCAAAATCACGAGCTAAGCTGATGACCTCGCGGCGATGGCGTCGCTGGGCGTTGGTAGCGTCGAAAATTGCTGTATTACCTGTGGAAATAGCTCGTTGAAATTGCCGTTCGACTTCCTGCCAAATCAGCAGCCACGATCCCTGAATAGCTTCGGAACCAAATAGTTGCCCCCGGATGGCATCTGTAGAAATTAGCTGCATCTGGGGACATTCTGCTAATAATTGTTTTGCCAGAGTTGACTTACCGCTACCTGGAAGACCAATTAGCAACAAAAATGAAGAGTGAGGAGTCGGGAGTGAGGAGTTAGAAGTGAGGAGTGAGGAGTGTTCAGAATTTTTATTTGTAACTCCTAACTGATATTCCATAACTCCTAACTCCCAACTCCTAACTCCTAACTCCTAACTCCCAACTCCCAACTCCCAACTCCCAACTCCCAACTCCCAACTCCCAACTCCCAACTCCTAACTCCTAACTCCTAACTATTAAATGATCGTTCCATCAGGAATTACAGCATTTTTTAGCACAACTACGATTCCACTACGGATGTAGAAACCTTGATTTTCGCGGTCAGCTTCTTGGACGTTATCTTTGTTGATAATTTTGACATCATGACCGATGCGGGCGTTTTTATCAACGATCGCACGCCGAATAATTGTGTCAGTACCGATGCCTACGGGAATGTCACCTTTGACTAAGCTACATTGGCGTTCTACAGAAGCTTGGTAAAAATCTGCACCCATGAGTAGAGACTCTTCGATGACGCAGCCAGATTCAATGCGCGATCGCACTCCCAAAACTGAATGTTGAATGCGGCAATTTTTTAGAATGCAACCTTCGCCAATCATTGATTCTGTTACCTGACAATCTAATAGTTTACTTGGAGGTAAATAACGAGCGCGGGTATAAATTGGTGCTTCTTCATCGTAGAAACTAAAGGGTGGCTGGGGTTGCCGAGTTAGCGTTAAATTGGCATGATAAAAGGCTTCAATTGTTCCAATATCTTCCCAGTAATCATCAAATAGATAAGCTTGAACGTTGTAATCTTTCGAGGCATCTGGAATAATTTCTTTGCCGAAATCTGTCCGTTCTAAAGATTCTTTCAACAACTTGATCAAAACATCTTTTTTAAAGACGTAAATCCCCATCGAGGCAATGTAAGGCTGCAATTGGGCTTGTTCTTTTGTTAATCCCAAAATAGTGGTATCAACCTGCATTTTGGTTAAGGCCTCGCCTTTAGGTTTTTCGCTAAAGTCAACGACTCTACCGGAATCGTCGATTTTCATCAAACCAAAATCTGAGGCGCGGCGCTCGTCGATGGGAATAACTGAGAGAGTGATATCAGCATTTGTTTCTCTATGACGCTGGATAAACAAACGGTAATCCATACGGTAGAGGTGATCTCCTGAGAGGATTAAATATTCCTCTGCATCCCATTCTTCCAACAGCCACAGATACTGACGCACTGCATCGGCTGTACCTTGGAACCAATTGGGGTTTTCTGGTGTTTGCTGTGCGGCTAGCACTTCCACAAACCCTTCACTGAAACCAGAAAAGTTGTAGGTACGGGCGATGTGACGATTCAGGGAAGCTGAGTTAAATTGTGTCAGAACATAAATTTTGAATATTTCGGAATTTATGCAGTTGCTGACAGGGATATCGATTAAGCGGTATTTCCCCGCCACTGGTACTGCTGGTTTAGCGCGGAGTTTGGTTAGGGGATAAAGCCGAGTCCCCGCGCCACCACCAAGGATGATTGATAAAACTTTTTTCACAAAATTTCTCCCAGCTGCCTTTCAACTCTCATCTACAGTTTAGGACTGTATGTGGCAGCTGGTAAGGGGGGATCAAAGAATCTCTGGGATGAATTTTAAAAAATGCTGCTGGTAATGGATGATGCTGTCTGAATGAATTAACAACTAGAACAATTGTATTATATGGAAAATTGAGGAGCGATCGCTGTGCCAACACATTTTCTGCCAGACGCTACGCACGACAAATAAACAAAGAATTATTTTTACAGCATCATCTCAAACTCTCAAGCCGCCTAAAGTTCTTTTCTGATTGACCAAACGCAATTGCTGTGATTGTTTCAAAGACTTCACCCAAGATTGCTCTGACAACTGAGAAATCGCATTTGGGGACAGTGTTGCTGTAAAAATATCTTGACCACTAGTAATGCCGTTGACACCCAAACTCTCTAAAACAGCGATCGCTGCCGAGTCTAAAATTGGTTCAGTATGGATGAAAACCGTTAAACTTGGTTGCTGTGGGTTTTTAACATCATTTAACGCTGTAGCAAGGGCAGCGTCTAGCTTTTGATAATTCATAACAATTCCTTGGTAAAAAAAAGTGGCCAAAAAATTGTCCACCCTACAAACAACCTATCAAATTTACAGGTTTTTATTGCCTATCCTTGTACAGAGTTATATATTCGCGTCTCAATCTGATTACAGATTTATTACTACGTCTAAAGACCCAATATGCTGGTAAGAGCAGGCAAATAGGTTTTAAAGACTTCAGCTAATTTACTAGCATCACTGACAGTAGATGTCAAACCTTTAAGGGCATTAACAGCCATTGAACAGTATTTCAGCGCTCGTTCTCCTTGTGGTTTTTTTCCTTCTTCAGCTATAGTTTCTACTGCTTCCAGGGCTTCTTTTTTTTGATTTTCAGAAAGTGCAACATCATCAGCAATAGATTTTTGCAAAATGCTTAAAATCTTTGCCAACTCCTCGCTACTATCAGTTTTAACATTGCTTAACTGCTGATTTGTATTAGTAACATTATTAAGATTCCCTGTCAAACTAGAACCAGTAAGGTTCAGATCTCCACCTGTGGATATCTTATCTCCAGTGTCTAAATTTCCACCGACATTTCCACCTATATTGATCCCTTCATTTTTACTTTCCATAATATCCCCTGCTTGATTAAGCATATATACGCGATTACCTGTGCCTTGAATTAATACTTGTCTACCTGTACCTGCTACTACAGAAGCTAACTCTCTGACAATTTGATAATTAGATGTGAACAATTCTCTTAATCTTTCTAGTTCTTCATCTTTTGCTTGCAGAATTAATTGATAATTTGAATCTATTAACTTCACAGCATTTTCATAACAACTTGTAAATTCCTCGTGAATAGCACGATGATCCGCACCTGCAAATAAACCAATTTTTGCAAAAACAAGATTCTCATCTCTAGTAATGCTATAACGAGATAAATCTAATCCTTCATGATTAATAGCAGTTTGAGCTAGAGAAAACATAAAAGCTCTCCAATTCAATCCTTCCCTAAAAATTAGATCGATTGTCTTTTGAAGTTCACTAATCCATTTCTCAAATTCACCAGCTTTAAACTCGCCACTGTCTGGCTTACGTTCTGGAAAAAAAAGGCGATCGCCAATTTTAGTACATTTTAAATGAACGTGTGAACATATTACCCCCGTGAAGCGGGTATTTTTATTAATATTCCATTCTTGAATGCAAGCACCGCTCAAGGTTGCTCCAGAAAAATCGACATCTAAAGCATTGATTCCGCTTAAAATTGCCCCTGTCAAGTCAGCATTCGTTAAATTAGCGCCATGAAAGTCAGCGCCTGTATAATCTTCATTTTTACCTTTTTTGCTTACTAGCAATTTCCTAACTTTTAAATTTTCCAGTATCGTTCCTTGCAGTCGAGAAAATTCTAATCCCTTTACGTCCTTAAAGCTAGTGCGAGTTAAATTAGCTTTTCTGAAATCAGTATAAGGTAAATGTGCGCCATCAAAGCAAGTATCCGTTAAATCTGCTCCATAAAATGATGTTCCACCTGTTGATGCCCAAAATACAGCTTGTTCTCTAATCCATATACATTTTGTTGCGCTTTTTACTACTTTTCGTGCAACATTAACACCTGCAAAAATAACTATACTTACTGCAATAAGTGTTACGGTTTTATGTGTTGGCTCTATGATAAATAGGGTTATAACTGTAGCTATCAAACCAGTACCTAACAAAGCTGAAAATTCACATAAAACTCCCCCAATTATACTAGTAAAAGCTGCAAAAAATGCTATAGTAATTGCTCCTAACCAAGCTAAAGCTATACTAAAACCAAGAGAAAGAATCAAAAAAAATATCCCGAAATTTTTATCAAAAACTACAGTTATAAAAGTAATAATGACAATTAAAATAACAAAAATACTAATTGATAATACTTCAAAATCGCGGTTGATAATTAGAATTATACTAATTACATATATGAGAAAACTGATTTCGGCTAAACTAAATTTATAGACTGTTAGAGAGGTATAATCTAATGCGATTAATGCCGCAGAAAAAATAGCTATGATGCTGGATAAAGAAGCTAGAGTAACACCAAATAGCCCTAAGCAAAATCTTGTTGTTCGTTTCAGTCCTGCTCGTACTTCTATAAAATTAGACTCATTTAAATCCTGACTCCGAAATGAAATGCCACAAATATTTTTTTCATATCTTTTTTTCATTCAACTAGTTATTTTCAATCATTTCAAGTTTTGATAAATAATTTATCTGTGTTATTAAATTTATTTACATATCCATATTTTTTTACCTATAGTTATTTCAAGCCACTGGCAAAATATCTCTTTTGGAGTTTTTTGTGGTGGTAGCAATGCTGCTGGTAAGTTCTCAGACATAAATCCCAATAAATTCCGTGAGCTACTTTCTTTGCAAGAAATATCAATAGGCTCATCTATGTATTGTGTAGAAATCAAATCTATAAAATCTAAAGGTAGACCTGTAAGTAGACTTATATCATCTAAATTTAAGCCTCTTTTTTCTGCCCATTTTTTGACATCAAGTTTAATTATTGGTTGATCGGTTTCGACCTTTAATTCCTCAGTACTGCAACCAATAACTTCACTAATTTTGGTAAGATACTTATTTTTGCGCTCCATCTCGTTAAATTTATGCTCATTAATGGGCTGCGTACTATAGAAAGCAACAATAGCAGGGTGTACACCAGAAAGTTTACTTAATTCCTCAATTGTTAAATCCTTGTTTTGAATCATTTCAAAAATCTTGAATCTCAAAGCTCCTTGTTTGAGTATAGGTTTGACTAACTCTAGTACACTAACATTTAACTCGGATGCAATTTTCCTAAGGTTTGTAGCAATTTCATCTGTTAAAGTTTCAATAATTGCATAGGATTGAATATCCTCTAGAGCAACATTTGAATGCTGGCTAAGTTCCTCTAAAGATAAATTATTGTCTTCGGCGAATTGTTGAATACTAAGAGTAATCATGGGTAAATAATTTCTAATACTACAAAATCTTACTATGTAAGATTAATATCTAATATAAAAAAATAGTTAAATATATTGAGGTATTTAAGAATAATTTTATACTATAGCAATCCTAAATGAGTCGTGAAAAATATGGATAAGAAAACGAACCGCAAAGAACGCCTTCTCTACGAGAGGCTTCGCCAACGCGGAGCATCTCGTAAGAGTTGGACGCAAAGGTAAGAAAGAAGAAAGAGATATATAATTTTCACAAATGATTTAGGACTGCTATAGTTTTAAAAAAGCGATATATAGTAATTCAATATACCGCTTTTATTAGTTGAATTACAGATTTAGGGCATTAATCACTCCATAACCCCATTTATCGTCGAATGTGCCTACGGGTTTTCCGGGAATTGTACTATTTTTACGTAACAAATCTTTCAAAGTAGCCGGATCGAGTTGAGGGTCACGTTGCAGGAGTAATGCAACTAACCCAGTGACGAAAGGTGTCGCCATACTTGTACCAGCCATTGCCACAAACTTAGAATTAATCATTGACGAACGGGCAGAATTTGCATCAGCAGAAAGTGTGGAAACAATCATTGCTCCCGGTGCTGCTACATCAGGCTTTTGGGCATCATTGCGTAGGGGACCTTCACTACTGAATTCTGAAATAGTATCCAAATCTAAGCCCATTTCTCGCACTTGGTTATCAATATCTGTATACTTAGCTTTTGTAGTATAAGCTGCGACTGTTACAGCGCTGCTAGCGGCTCCCGGCGAACCGATTTTTAGGGCATCCTTGATGCTTTTACCTGTGAAAAACACTGATGACATATCATCTAATGTCCAAACATCTAGACGTGTCTCAGTTGTAGAAGTATTGCGTAGGCGTAGTTGCCAAATACCCCCCATTACTTGTGAAGGGCCGTTACCACGTATTTGCACAAAGAAATTATGGTCGCCGTTAATTTGGTCAGGGCCTGGTGTCACTATTTCCACCCGTGCATCCGGTAACTGATGTTCTTGAGTAGGATTACCGTCAGTAATGATTTTTTGGAAGGGGGTAACAAAACCGTTGGGACTCCGTACAGACACTTCCAACTCGCTGTCTTTGGAATACCAAGCGTTTAGCCAAACTATGCCTACTTGATTCAAAGGAACATTAAAGCGCATACCACGGGTGCGTCCGCTGGGTATGGTTGTTTGACCATGAATATTGATGCTTCCTTCGTTACCCGCAGCACAGCAAACAATTCTTCCAGGACCGGTTTCGGCGTCAATCACTTTTGATAGAGAATCGCTACCATCATGGGCATCCGCGTGTCCACCCAAGCTGAGATTGACTACTGCTGGGCGTCCCAACTCCCTGGCAACTCGGAAAATGTAACGAATGCCATCGGCAATGTGGGCATCCTGTAAATCTGACCTGACTACAACTAATTCCGCCTCTGGTGCTACGCCGCTGTAGGTAGCATCAGCACCAGCAGCAATTCCAGCAACGTGGGTGCCATGTCCATCAGTATCCTGAGAAATTGTCAGTTGCGCTTCCGTAAATTCAGCCCCATAGGTACCTTCTGTGACTCCTGGGCCTGGGAGTGTTTGATCCCAAATGTGTAAAATCCGTCCGGCAAAGGCGGGGTGTTTCGGGTCAATGCCACTGTCTATGATGCCGACAATTACACCCTTGCCAGTGAGTCCGGTTTGGTTTTTAAACTCCGGTAGTTTGACTTTTCCTGGTGCAACATCCATCCGCAAATGCAGTTTACGTGATGGCTTGATGCGTTGGATTGCATCTTCTTCAGATAAGACATCTAAAGCATTTATTGGTAAAAAAGCTGTGCGGACACTGCCGGAATTTTGATTGACTTCAATATTATATTGCGATAAATAACTCAAGTCTGCATCAGAGTCACAGTAGATAAAAACGACGCTCTTAGTTGGTTTGACTGCATTTTTATGAGCAATAATACCAAGCGATCGCTTATGTGTAACTAAAGCCTGTTCTCCTTCGTTTTGATAATCCTGAAATGCCAAAAGTAATCCGGGAGAAAGTTTGTCGTGTCTCATTTTTGCCTCAAATTAAATTTATTGGGAGTCAGGAACCAGAACAATACATATTTTGAATCCTAGCTTCCTTTTTTAGTACTAGGACTCAACACACCTTGACATAATTCATAATCTATAAAAATAATCCAGTGTTTACTTAAGTGATTACGGATAAAGTTAATTCAAAAAATATTAAATTTTATGAATTAATTAAGGATCATTAATAATGATGGTAATAATTTTTTCAAAAACTGATAATATTTGCTATGGAAAAGTCTATTCTAAATAAATAATAAAAAATGCTCAAGAATCTTCCCATGCCCCATGCCCAATGCTCAATGCCCAATTTCCAATTTTCTATCATAAGTAAGAGCCACAAAGAAGCTAATATTTGCAACGATCGCTTCTGAAGCCACTAAGAGTAATTCATGCAAATTCAAACACCAGACTGGGTGAAACACGCTGTTTTCTACCAAATCTTTCCAGACCGCTTTGCTAGAAGCAAACAGCCACGCAAACGGCTGTTGCACGAAGCCCGTTGGGAAGATTGGGACGCGATGCCAACACTCCAAGGTTATAAAGGCGGGGATTTATGGGGCATCATGGAAGGTTTGGACTATATCAAGGATCTCGGCATTAACGCCATTTACTTTACACCGATTTTTCAATCCGCCAGCAATCACCGCTATCATACCCATGATTATTATCAAGTTGACCCGATGCTGGGGGGCAACGAAGCTTTTAAGGAATTACTAGACGCTGCCCATCAACGGAATATCAAAGTCGTTCTGGATGGCGTTTTTAACCATTCCAGTCGGGGATTTTTCTTTTTCCATGACGTTTTAGAAAATGGGCCTCATTCCCCGTGGGTAAATTGGTTTAAAATTGAAGGCTGGCCTTTAGCGCCCTATACAGGAGATTTTCCTGCTAACTACGTGGGTTGGGCTGGAAATCGTGCTTTGCCAGAATTTAACCACGACAATCCAGAAGTGCGAGAATACATTATGGAAATTGCCGAATATTGGATTAAATTCGGCATAGATGGTTGGCGATTGGATGTACCATTTGAAATTAAAACCCCTGGTTTTTGGCAAGAGTTCCGCGATCGCGTCAAAGCCATCAATCCTGAAGCTTACATTGTTGGCGAAGTCTGGGGAGATTCCCGTGAGTGGCTGGATGGGACGCAATTTGACGGGGTGATGAACTATTTGTTTGCTGGGCCGACAATTGCCTTTGCGGCTGGCGATCGCGTAGTCTTAGAACAAGTCCAAAGCCGCGACTATAAACCTTATCCACCCTTATTTGCTGCCGAGTACGCCACCAAAATCCAAGAATTACTGCAACTTTATCCTTGGGAAATTCAGCTGACTCAACTCAATTTGCTAGCAAGTCACGATACAGCCCGATTGATGACCATTGCGGGAGGTGATATAGCCAGTGTAGAATTATCAACTCTGTTGTTACTAACCTTTCCCGGTGCCTCCAGTATCTACTATGGCGATGAAGTCGGCTTACCTGGCGCTATAGATCCAGACTCACGTCGTGGTTTTCCCTTAGAGACTAACTGGAATCTAGAAATTTTCAATACTCACCGCCAATTAATTACCCTCCGCCACACTTACCCAGCATTACGTACAGGTGATTACCAAGTCCTCCATGCTCAAGGACAACTTTACATCTTTGCGCGAACCTTGGAGAAAGAAGAATTGATAATTGCCATCAACGCTGGGACAAGTTCGGCAACAGCAAATGTAGATATCGCCAGTTTGCACACTCAACCCAACAAACTCTTATATGGTAGTGCTGAAGTTGAGTGGAATAGTCAAGGAGAAACTCAGCAGTTGTCATTAACTATTTCTGGACGTACTGGCTGCATTTTGGGCTAGGGACTGGCGAGGCAGGGGAAAAGGTTAAATGGAAAAGGGAAAAGGAATAAATTTAACCTTTCCCCTTTACCCCTTTCCCTTTCCCCATTCCTAAAGCCTTTACTTCCCCGCCACCATTGCAGGCATTAGCACTGCATCAATAATATGGATTACGCCATTGTCTGTCAAAATGTCTGTTTTGATGACATTGGCGTCATTCACCTTAATTTTGCCGTTGACAGATTCAATAGCTACAATCGATCCTTCGAGGGTCTGTGCCTCATTAATTTGTACCAAATCATCAGACCTGACATCCCCACTGGCGATATGATAGGCCACAATTTTCCTCAGCTTGGGAATATCTTGTAGTAACGAATCTAAAGTTCCTTCTGGCAAATTGGCAAAAGCTTCGTCAGTGGGTGCAAAGAGTGTCAAAGAATCAAGACTTTTGAGAGTTTCGATGAGATTTACAGCTTTAACAGCCTTTATCAGCGTATTGAAATTTCCTGCGGCGATCGCAGTTTCCACAAGGTCAGCCATGAGGATGCGTTAAATAATACTATAAATTACTTATAAGGTGGCTAAAATACTCTTAACCTCTATCACTAGAAAGGTTGCTGGCGGTTAAACAGACAGTAGCAGACTGATTTAGTGCTGTTACACTGGAGAATGTCCCCAAGAAGCACTGATTTATGCTAAAGCGTTCTAAGTTCGAGACAACACAATCTCAAATTATGCATCGTGCTGAGGATTTGATAAGTGCAGCCTCAAATCGTTACCGGATTACGGTTCAGGTGGCAAATCGTGCCAAACGTCGGCGTTATGAAGACTTTGAAAATAACGAAGATGCCATGATGAAGCCAGTGCTAAGGGCAATCATCGAAATGTCAGATGAATTGACTCAGCCAGAAATTATTGGCGAACTCTAAAAATAGTGTTGAGTGCTGAGTTGGGAGTTGGGAGTTGGGAGTTGGGAGTTGGGAGTTGGGAGTTGGGAGTTGGGAGTTGGGAGTTGGGAGTTGGGAGTTGGGAGTTCTAAATTGTGAATTCTGACTTCTGACTTCTGACTTCTGAATTCTGACTTCTGAATTCTGAATTCTGACTTCTGAATTCTGAATTCTGACTTCTGAATTCTGGAATTTTCACTCAGCAACGCCCAAAATTTTGTTCTATGAAAAAGAGAAAATTTCTGTTGAAATCAGTTATTTCAAAACTCAAAACTCAGTACTTAGCAATACTGTTTGCGTTAATGCTGAGTTTAATTGTTTTGGGTTCAGGGTTATTTAGTAACCAACCGGGGATAGCACAAACAATCACTCCCAATGATGTTTGGCAGGTAGTATACCAAAAATTGCCAGATTTTCCCCGAGAAAATAAGTATATCAGCAAAGAAAATGGCAAAGTTGATGAAAACAATACCCTAGCAAATCGGTTGATTCGATATCATATTTATACCAAAGGGCGTGCCGCAATTTATCGCTTGGATTGGAAACTAACTTTAGCTGATTACCTGGGTGCAAATGAAATTATGTATGATACTAGCTATCCAGGAAATGATATACTGCGGGAAAATCCGATAGAAGGCGATAAAAGTGCGATCGCCCGTCTGACTCGCAGTCAGCGAAATGCCCTACTCGAAGTTTTAGTCAATATATTTAATCCTACTTCCCAAAACACATCAGCCCCTCGCCCCAACACCACACCAAACCCCACTACATCAACAACTCCACAGCCACCCCAACAAGGAGGCGCCGAACTACTCAAGTAACTCTTGTACAGACGCGATTAATCGCGTCTCTATTCCTAACTAAATTATGGAACGCCTTGTCAAAAGTGGATCTGGTTGGCGTATTGGCTGGAACCCCGATGCACATGAATTTAAAGGTTTAATAGGCACAGATGACTGGGCAATCGAGTTAACCGAAGCCGAGTTGAACGATTTTTGTCGTCTACTGGCACAGCTAGCAGACACCATGAAACAACTCGCAACAGAATTAATGGAAGAGGAGAAAATCGCCTGTGAAGCTGAAAGCGATTTATTATGGATGGAGGTAGAAGGCTATCCCCACGCCTACAGTCTGCGTTTCATACTCAACACAGGGCGATGTGTAGAAGGTAAATGGGATGCTTTTGCTGTTCCAGATTTACTGCAAGCCAGTGGAACGCTCAAAGTTTTTTAAATATAATATCTATACTTTTGCTTAGGTTCATGCTAGAATAACAAAATTCAATAAACAGATTTAAGATTTGTAATTAAAAAAATTCAAAATCTAAAATCCAACATTGAGTATTCGGGGCGTAGCGCAGCTTGGTAGCGCGCCACTTTGGGGTAGTGGAGGTCGTGGGTTCGAATCCCGCCGCTCCGATTGATAATAAAAGATACCTGCTAGTCTTTTCAAAAGATTGGCAGGTTTTTCAATAATAAAATTGCGTTCAGTTGGTGAATACCCTAAAAAAATTTGGTATGTTACTCATGCTCAGACGCTTAAGCAGCCATGAAGAAGGGGAAGGGGAAAGGGGGAAAGGGGAAAGGGAACCCCATACTTTAAAAATAGGGGTTTCAAAATATGGATGCTGATTTTTATCGCACTGCGTGTCTCAAAAACCTTCTTTTAATATTCTCCATATTTCAAAATAGGGGCTTTATACCGTGTGGGGGAAAAGTTTTTAATTATTACCCTTTTCCCCTTACCCTTTCCCCTTTCCCCCTTCTCGGTAAAATCTCCTCAGTGGCTATGCTTGTACTTGTTATATGCTTTACTCTAGTAAGCGTGCATTCATGTAGGCAAACAAATATGATATCAGCACCCTATCTGCTGACCGACCCATTTTTGCAACTGCCAACTGAAAATTCAGTGCGAGTAGTTTGGTTTACCGAGTTTGCTGGTACTCAACACACAGTGTTCTACGGTGAAAATCTCAAACAAACCGCTAAGGCGAATACTATCAAACTCAGTCGCACGCGTGAAGACCAAAAATCAAGAGTTGCAAACCAAATCCAAGACGGCCAAGTTTATCAAAAACCCGTTGGGCGTGACATTTGGCGACATGAAGCTGAGGTAACTGGGTTAACTCCTGGTGTGCGGGTAAACTATCGCGTGGCGAGTGTGGGGGAAGATGGAGGAAGTGTTAGCAGTGATGTTTTTACTCTTGCTGCTACTCCCAAACCTGGTACACCATTAAAAATTCTACTTACTTCAGACCATCAATTAAAGCCGATGACATCGGCAAATTTGCAAAAGGTAGTAGAAACCGTTGGACGTGTTGATGGGGTGTGGTTTGCTGGTGATTTGGTAAATATTAGCGATCGCGCCTCGGAATGGTTTGATGATAATAATGGTAGTGCCTTGTTTCCCGGTTTACAAGGTCGTGCTAAATACGAAATGACCCACGACGGTGTTAAGACAACCTACACTGGTGGGAAAATAATTCAACATGCACCCATGTTTACTTGCATTGGTAATCATGAAGTCATGGGGCGATTTGCGAGAACTGGAGGTTTAAATGATGAATTTGATGATACCATTCCTCATGCAGTTGCCGAAAAATTGTACCCCGATAAATCTCCCATAGATCATTCTTTTAATACTGTTACCTACGAAGAAATTCTCACTCTACCAACCAGTCAAGAGGGTGGAAAAAAATATTATGCAGTTAGCTTTGGTGATGTACGTCTCGTAGTATTATACATTACGAATATGTGGCGTACTCCCAAGTTAGATGCACAGGCAAAAGGTAGATATCAAGAAGCAGAAAAGGATTTCAATAATCCAGAAAATTGGGGTTATGGACAGGTGATTTATGAGCCAATTGCTAAAGGTAGCAAGCAGTATAATTGGCTAGAGACAGAACTCAACAGCCCTGAATTTAAACAAGCAAAATACAAAGTTGTGATGTTTCATCATCCGCCTCACACTTTGGGTGATAATATAGTTCCTGCCTATACAAATCCAGTACAAACAATTGAGCGGAATGGTCCCAATATTAAAGCAGTGCGTTACGAGTATCCCAAAGACGCAGATTATATCATCCGCGATGTTGTGCCAATGCTTGAAACAGCTAATGTACAATTAGTATTTTATGGACATTCTCATTTGTGGAATCGCTTTGTTAGTCCCAGTGAAATGCACTTTTTAGAAACATCTAATGTTGGTAATACTTATGGTGCTGCTTGGGGTGAGAGAAAGCGAGAAGTGCCAATTAACTATCAAGAGGATTATGTTAAGCTTGGCGATCCCAATGGTTTAGAACCGATTTTACCAACAATTGCGCCTTTGTTAGGTGAAGATGGTAAGGCGATGCCTTATGTTGCTAGTAATGAGATTACTGTTTTTAGTATTTTTGATACGGGGACGGGTGCAATTAGTAGTTATCGTTTTGATACTCGCAAGGCTGATTCAGAGGTGGTGAAGTTTGATGAGTTTAAGTTGAAATAGTAGCAGAATTCAGAATTCTGAATTCAGAATTCTGAATTCTGAATTCAGGAGTAAAAAACACTTTATATCTGGGTAACAGATGAATCGTCTACCTCACAACTTCTGGCGGATCTACATTCTCTACTATGGGATTTTCTTCTTGGTTATCTGACATACTTTCTCACACAGCACTCCCCTTTATGGTTTGGTTAATGGGACTTCATCAGTTTCAGCACTAAAAGCTGCTGCTAGTTCGGGGCTAGAGTAAGCAATTGCACTTTCATGCCATTCATGGATGAGTGCGTCAATCATCTCCCATGCTGTGGTTGAAGAATCTATCAGCCGAAAAGCCTCACTTAGCTCCTTGATAAACTCTTGCAAATCATCTGCGTCAAACACGCTCAACCATCCATAAGGATGTTTAAAGCTGATTTTTTCCCCTAGTAATAAAGAAAAAGCGACGGTTAATGTTTCAAAAACAGCTTTACTTTGAGTAGCTGTCTTGACAAGAGAATTTACTTCCTCCCGGCGCAATAAGGCAAAAGACTGATCGTTACGAGTAATTGTCACTGGATGTTCTAAAGCCTTGTCTAGAACTCGTCCAGGCTGACGATTTAACTCAGTGGCAGTAATTAGTTCGTCTGAATAAATATTGCCAAAATTGCCTAGAGCCATAGGTTATGCGTTTTTAGTTAACGCCGATTTAATGAAATCAATAATTCAATACGTATAATTATATGTATTATTGATCAGGGATCAATAGGAATTAAAACTCGCTTATGCTGAAACTATCTCTCTCAAAGGATGAGAGACTTTTAGGCTAGAGAAAATGCAGTGTTATAGTTCAACCTTAGTAAGCAAAAATTAAGCACGGAGTTGTTCTGATTTCTCTATTTTGGTGTAATTGATGACCCAAAGTATTGAAATGCTTGGAATATCTCCAGAAGTTTCCATCCCCGTTAGGGGAAGTGATTTGAAAACTCCTTTAGCTCCTAAAACATTAACGGCGTTGCAGTTAAGTTTCAATCCCCGTTAGGGGAAGTGATTTGAAAACAAGGATATAGGCATTATATCCTTGTTTGCTATGACTGTAGTTTCAATCCCCGTTAGGGGAAGTGATTTGAAAACCTTTAGTGTAACGATACCCCTCCCAAAAGGGGTGGAGGTTTCAATCCCCGTTAGGGGAAGTGATTTGAAAACTTGTAGACAATTACAAACTAGTTATCAGTAAATCTTCAGGTTTCAATCCCCGTTAGGGGAAGTGATTTGAAAACTGCAATTTGCCTTACTGAAAGTCAATTTCAGGAAATGGGTTTCAATCCCCGTTAGGGGAAGTGATTTGAAAACTCTTGGCTACTACGAAGCAATGGAAGCATACGAAAAGTTTCAATCCCCGTTAGGGGAAGTGATTTGAAAACCCTACCCTTGTAGAACTATTACTATGACTGGGTTTGAAGGGGTCATTTTAGCGGGGGGTCTAATTTACCTGTCAATAAGCTAGATTTATTGATAATGGAGTGCTGGTATACCCTATTCAAACTCTTACCCAGCAAGCTTTTCGCGGGGGTCAACCTAAGAATCAGGGTTTTGGCGATCGCTCTACCCCCGCGCAAAATTTGCGTATATTAAGTAAAAAGACATACTTTTACTTTCGCTTGGAAACGTGATATTAAGTTTTCAAGGTTCTGTTCTATTGCCAGGAAGTATAACAAAATACTTTGCAGTTTTCACAATCTAGAGCGCAAACTTAATATAACGAAATGAGAAAGCAAACTGGGGTTTGAATAAGTCAAATGGCATTTTGAGTAAGTCAAAGTTTGTTTTACTTGCGGAAAACACCAAAATGAGAAAGCAAACTGGGGTTTGAGTAAGTCAAATGGCATTTTGAGTAAGTAATTGCGGATTTTGCTTATTGAATTTAGTCAAAAAATGAAGTTTAGATGAAGTTATTGAAAATATTGCTGATAGGGACTTCAAAAAAATAAATTGTCCCAAATTATTTGTACATTTGTAGGGGCGCACAGCTGTGCGCCCCTACTCTTACCTATTAACCATCACCAGATTTAACTAACTACAGCTTCCGCTTTTTCTTCTACTTTTTCCTTCACTAGCACATAGGGCGTTTCTGCACCCTGCGCCAGATATTCTGCAAGCTGACTTTCAATTTGATCGCGGACAATTTGGCGATATTCTAGAAAGTGTTCGTTGTGGGCACAGGCGGCGATGTAATGTTCAACAACTCCAGGGTTACGTTTGAGAATGCTAAATAAATGATGCCAGAATTTCCAACGGGTTTCGCGTTTGATTCCTTGTCGCCAAATCACAATTAACAATGCTTTGATAACTACCCACTCTGGCATTTTGGCTGGTGCTTTCCAACTGGGTAAACCCATCATTAAGAAACAGCGGTAGGTGCGATCTAAGTATTTAACTGGGTCGTATAAAGCACAAAACGCCTCAACATATTCTCTGGCAAGTTCTTCTAAGGGACGGGTGGGAAGAAAGTTCATCAATGTTGTTTGATTGATGTTGGCAATCTTGCTATCTTGATTTTCCCGGAGTCGTCCTTCTTTTTTCAGGCGATGCCACAGGGCGGTATTGGGTAAGGCTTGCAACATGGCAAAGGTAGTAGAGGGAATTGCTGCTTCTTCTGCAAAGCGGACAATGCGATCGCCAGCACCTGCTTTTTCGCCATCAAACCCTATAATAAACCCAGCCATCGGGCGCAATCCAGCTTTGGTGATGGTTTGTACTGCCTCAGTTAAAGAATTGCGAGTATTTTGAAACTTCTTAGTTAGTTGCAAACTGTCTTCATCCGGCGTTTCGATTCCCAAAAACACCGCCGAGAAACCGCACTCAACCATCAACTCCAACATTTCTGCATCTTGTGCTAAATCAACTGAAGCTTCAGTGTCAAAGCGGAAGGGATATTGATGTTCTGCCATCCAGACTTTTAACTCTTTCAGCAACAATTTCACATTGCGTTTGTTGCCAATGAAGTTATCATCCACCATGAACACACCCCGCCGCCAACCCAGTTCATAGAGGTAATCTAACTCCGCCAAAAGTTGGGACGGGGTTTTGGTACGTGGTTTGCGACCATAGAGAACAATGATGTCACAAAATTCGCACTGGAAGGGACACCCGCGCGAAAACTGCACCGACATCATGTCATAGGCGTCCAATTCTAATAAATCAAAACGGGGTATTGGTGTGCTTGTGACATCTGGTTTTTCTGTGGCGCGGAAAGTTCCAGAAGTTTCTCCCCGTTGAATTGCGTCAATAAACATCGGCAAAGTGATTTCGCCTTCATCCAAAATCAGGAAATCTGCACCAACATTTTGGACTTCGTGAGGAACAGAAGTGGGGTAAGGACCACCCACTGCAACTAACTTTCCACGCTGTTTTGCTTCTTGAATTTGGTCGAGTAAATCTTGTTTTTGAACAATCATCGCCGACAAGATTACCATATCTGCCCACGCCCATTCTTCTTCTGTTGCTGAACGAATGTTGCGATCGACTAGCTTAAATTCCCATTCTTGAGGGAGAATTGCTGCTACTGTGACTAAACCTAGAGGTGGTAATAAAACCTTGCGATCGACTAATTCCAAAATTTTTTCATATGACCAAAAGGTTTTGGGAAATATTGGATACACCAGCAATACTCGCATTAGTATCGATCCTCACACTTTGATTATTATCCCAACTCTAACGAAAATAAAGACTTATTGACTTTTTCTGAAAGTTGTTTCAGCTAAAAGCAATATGATATTCATGTAAAAAGCTAGACCGCTGACTTCAAAAAAGGAACTACAACTATGCTGAGGCGAACTTTCCCCTCGCCGGAAGCGTTGCGACGCTTACCGTTTGGTCTAGCTGACATTGCCTTGATTCTGGGTACGTTAGTATTAGTGGGACTAATTGCACGTGTAGGCGCAGGTACACTAATCAGCTTTGTACCGCCAGACGTTGTACCTAGTGTCAGTCTAAATCCAATTAATTTACCGTACTACGCAGGGCGTTCGACCCTACGAATGTTTATCGCCCTATTTTGGTCAACTTTGTTTACCTTAATATATGGCTACATTGCTGCCAAAAATAAGACGGCAGAGCGAGTTTTAGTTCCCCTGCTGGATATTTTACAATCTGTTCCTGTGTTGGGCTTTTTGTCAATTACAGTGACAGGTTTTATTGCGTTGTTTCCTGGTAGTTTACTGGGATTAGAGGCAGCCTCAATTTTTGCGATCTTTACCAGCCAAGTCTGGAACATGACTTTTTCGTTTTACCAATCGTTGAGAACAGTACCACCCGAACTCAATGAAGCAGCAACACTCTACCGCCTATCAGCATGGCAAAGGTTCACAAAGTTAGAAGTACCTTCAGCGATGATTGGGTTGTTGTGGAACGCAATGATGAGTTTTGGGGGTGGCTGGTTCTTTGTGGCGGCGAGTGAAGCCATTAGCGTCTTGAACCAGAAGTATACGCTTCCCGGAATCGGTTCTTACGTTGCAGCTGCTGTTGCAAAAGAAGACTTGTCCGCCTTAGCTTGGGCGTTACTCACCATTGTAGTGATAGTTTTATTAGTGGATCAACTGTTTTGGCGGCCGTTGATTGCTTGGGCAGATAAGTTCCGCTTAGAGACGAGTGCAGCAGCAGAAGCACCGGAGTCTTGGCTACTCGATTTGCTCAAAGCTGCGCGACTTCCCAGTTTAATTGCTCAGACTTTGACGCCAGTCGGTGAACTTGTCAGCCGTGTTCTGTCGTCACTGACTCCACCACGTCCAATACATAATAATGTAGATAAAAATCAGCAGGTATTGAGCGATCGCCTTTACAACTTTGTTTTGTTACTAGTAATTGGCGCACTTGTAATTACCGGGTTGCACTTTATTTTCGCCACAGTGGGGTTAGGCGAAGTAGTCAAAGCATTTTTCTTAGGGTTACTTACCTTGGGGCGCGTCTTGGTATTATTGGTAATAGCATCACTAATCTGGACACCCATTGGTGTGGCGATCGGCTTTAACCCAAAACTAGCACGTCTATTACAGCCAGTGGTGCAATTTTTGGCATCATTTCCCGCCAACTTCATCTTTCCCTTTGCCACCCTCTTCTTTATTCGTACCCACATCAGCATTGATTGGGGTAGCATTTTATTGATGTCCCTTGGCGCTCAGTGGTACATTCTCTTTAATTCCATCGCTGGAGCAATGAGCGTACCCACTGATTTGCGTGAAATGGCAACAGATGTCGGCTTACATGGCTGGAAGTTATGGCGTAAATTAATTATCCCTGGGATTTTCTCTTCTTGGGTTACAGGCGGCGTTACTGCCAGTGGTGGAGCCTGGAACGCCAGCATTGTATCTGAAATTGTCAGTTGGGGACAAACCACTTTGACCGCAACTGGCTTAGGAGCGTATATTGCCCAAGCCACTGAAGCAGGCGACTGGCCTCGCATCACCTTGGGAATTGGTATGATGAGTCTATATGTAGTCGGTTTAAATCGATTATTCTGGCGACGGTTGTATCACCTAGCAGAAACCAAATACCATTTTTGACACTCCACCGCCCTAAAAAGGCGAGGATTCTTGGTTCAACGAGTCCACTTAGAGTAGGTTCCTTGCGTTACCTATCCCAGAGGTGGTTCTCTCCCCAAGCGTTAACTTTTGGTCTGCCCGACCATAGTTGGATTGCTCCAAAATTTGTTTGTTTGAAATACTGAGCGTCTAGTACCTGTAAATCTTTTACCTACTTCCAGGTGATACTAGAACTACGAAGTAGAACCAGCAAGATTCAGTTGTCAAGGTACAGCGCGGCAGTTGCTCTACTTGGGGAGACCCCAAGACCGCACTGCCTTGTCTGCGGTTTAGGCAGCAATCGGGTTTTTAGACAGGTTAATTACCCTTCCTGTTGCGATCATTTTACCACTTAAAGCCGTCCTACAAGGACAGGGTTTTAGACCCAAAAATTTCGATAAAATTAAAAGACCTCTCCCTGGTTTTACGTAGTAAAACCTGTCCCTCTCCGACTCGGAGAGGGAGGACTTGAACTTTAGTTCAAGGCAGGGAGAGGTTTGTCGAACTCACGTTTTTCAGCACTAAAGTGCTTACTACGTACCTCTTTTTCACTTGCCCTGATGACGCACAGCCTCAGTCCTGCAACAGTAATCTGAGTAAAAATTAGTGTAATATATGACAAAAATAACACCAACCACAGAGCAAGTACTAATCACTGTTGAAGAGGTCAACAAAAGTTTTCCCCTCCCCGATGGCAAAGGCGAGTTTACAGTTCTACGTCACATTAACACCAGGGTAAATTCAGGTGAAGTTGTCGGTTTGCTAGGGCGTAGTGGGAGTGGTAAAAGTACTCTTTTGCGAATTATGGCAGGCTTGATTCCACCTAGTGATGGACAAGTCATTAGCAATGGCAAACCCTTACGTGGTGCTAACAAAGATGTGGCAATGGTTTTCCAAAGCTTTGCACTGCTACCTTGGCTGACAGTACAGGAAAACGTGGAACTAGGGTTAGAAGCCCAAGGAGTGAGTCGAGAACTACGACGACAACGCGCCCTCAAAGCTATTGACTTGGTGGGTTTAGACGGTTTTGAAAGTGCCTACCCCAAAGAGTTGTCCGGTGGGATGAAACAGCGAGTTGGCTTTGCACGGGCATTTGTGATTGAACCGCAAGTATTATTTATGGATGAGCCATTTAGTGCCTTGGATGTACTGACGGCTGAGAACCTGCGGGGTGAAATTGATGATCTCTGGAATGCTGGCAGCTTTCCTTCCAAAAGTATACTAATTGTCACTCACAACATTGAGGAAGCAGTATTTTTAGCAGACCGAGTGGTTATTTTGGGAGCAAATCCGGGGCGCGTTCGTGGTGAAGTAGTCATCGATTTACCACGTCCCCACGATCGCACTCACCCCCGCTTCAAAGCTTTAGTAGACTATATATATACCGTGATGACCAACCCAGAAGCCGAAGTCACTGGAGAAGTTACGGTAGCAGCCACCAAAGCACCAAAAGAAACATTTAAATCACCCTATACCCAATCACTACCTCATGTACGAGTTGGTGGAATCAGTGGTCTTTTGGAATTGATTGTTGAGCAACCACAAGGCAAGGAAGATATTCCTAAGTTAGCAGAACGGCTGCAACTGGCAGTAGATGACCTGCTACCAATTCTCGATGGTGCTGTGTTGTTGGGCTTTGCACAAGTCACACAAGGTGATGTCCAACTCACTGACATTGGGCGTGACTTTGCTACCACCACGATTCTGCGAAGTAAAGACTTATTTCAGCAACAAGTTCTGCAAAATGTACCCATGTTGGTCAGTATGGTACAGACACTGCGGGAAAAACGCAATGGCTCAATGCGGGCAGATTTTTTCCTGGATTTACTCGATGAATATTTTCCCCATGCAGAAACAGAACGACAATTTGCTACCGCCGTTGACTGGGGTCGCTACGCAGAACTATTTGAGTATGATTCTAGGGAAGAACGTCTCTATTTACCAGAGCCAGCGTTTGCAGAGAGTAGAGAATAATGAAGCACCATTTTGGATTTTGGATTTTAGATTTTAGATTGGGCATTGGGAAGAAGCAGGGGGGCAGGGGGCGGGGGGCAGAGGGGAAGATTTTCTCCCCTGCTCCCTGCTCCCTGCTCCCCTGCCTCCCCATCTCCCTCATCTCCCTCATCTCCCGACTCCCCACTCCCTACTCCCTTTTTCCTACACTTTCTCCTTGGCTGGCGGCACGATGCCAAATTTATTTAAACCTGCGTCGATTTCCCTAAGTGCTTTAAAATCCTCTGCTGGTAAGGGATAGGTGTTAGTGTTAAACAAACCAGCACCCAAAGGAGGTTGCTTTTCTAAGAAAGAGAAAGCTTGACGAAACTGATACGGCTGGGCTTTAATCGGTGCATCAAAGTGGCAAGGAATAATCCACTCAAAGTTCCAACTTGCAACTTTATCAGCCCAATCAATGGTTTCTTTGGGTGCGCGGTTGAGAATTAGTGTCTGTAAAATTGGTGCTACGAACAACCGATTATTACCCCGTAGGGCATCAAACGATCGCTGCCAATCATCTTGCCATTTAAAGGGATACAATCCAAAATAAGCTTTTTTTGAGCGTTCTGCTGCTTTGATGGCATCTTGGAACACCTTACCCCAAGGACGTATTTCCAAGCTGCTTGGTTGAAAGTATAAAGCAAACAAACAGATGCGCCCCCATCCTTTGCGGCGATTTGCTTGAATGTCTGCAACAATTTCACAAGCATTATCTTTGGCATGGAATAGTAAGGGATATGGATCTAATTGGACGATCGCAGGCGGATCTTCTGAAATGGAAAGCACCGAATCTGTTACAAGTAGAGAATGCGATCGCTTGTGAAAAAAAGCAACTTCCGCAAACCGACCAGAACCAAGGTTAATAGGGCCAAGCATGGCATAATCAAACTCATCAGCAAAAGGTGTTTTGCTGCTATCTTCTGGAAGTAGCTGAGTGCGTTTTACAGGTAAGCCAAGCCAGCTAAGGGGCAGATTTAGCGGGAAACTCCATTGATTCGGCGCTACAAACACCTGTGCAGTCGGGAAGTATCTAGCGAAGGGACCGACGAAAACTTTGTGTTCTAAACCGGAGACAGTTGGCAGGATAATGTACTTCACACTACCATGTTCAGCTACCAACTCATTCACAAGCCGGATGCACTCTGGGGTAGGCGCAACAGGCGCATAAACCAACAAACCCCCAGCTTCCAGCTTTACAACAGTCATGCGAATTGGCACAACAACATAAAAAATGCCCTGAATCTGGTCAAAATTCCAGATTGTATCCTTGAGGACTTCTTTGCGGATTGTCCGCCGTCTACCATACGGGTAGAGTGGCACAAGAGGCCATAATCGCCACGAAAAGTCCCTTGGATGAATCTGTTCTGCATTGACTATGCGTTCATCAGCCACTCTGCGATCCCCTTGAAATTCCCTGCTCAGATTTTAATAGGATATGGCACTTTTCATTGATTTGTGAAATATTTTTTATTGGCTGTCATTTGTCAGTTTGCATAAGACAAACAATTTTGGATTTTCGATTTCGGATTAGTGCAAAATTTAAGAATATTAGCGGGAGCTAGAAATATTTTGACTTATTTTTAATATTTATTCCTAACTCCTAACTCCTAACTCCCAACTCCTAACCCCTAACTCCCAACTCCTAACTCCTAACTCCCAACTCCTAACTCCCAACTCCTAACTCCCAACTCCTAACTCCTAACTTTTACGCTGGGTTCCAAGTACCGTGGAAACTGTGAGGAATCACGCTGGGTAATCCTAGTTTACAAACTGGTTCTGCATCTAAGCGATCGCTATCAAATATCCAAACTTCACTACTATGAGAATTACCATCGTAAACCACGATTAACACCCAACCAAGTTCGGGGTTTTGGCTATCTTGGGCGTAGATGGGTTCTGAGGTATAACGATTTTCTCCTAAATCTGCTTCGGTGAGGGTTTCGGTTTTGTAGTCAAAACGAGCGATCGCACTCAACCATTCTTTACCTGTCTTAATTCTTTCCGGGCGCAAAGCTACATAAGTATAACGCCAAGGTTGCCCGACTTGCGATCGCTGCACCACAGGAAACTCACAAACCCGGTTGATAACTTCTTGAGTTGCTGTCACTTTGGCAGTTTGAGGATTGAGATGTACTTGCCATAATGTCCCTTGAGAAACGGTGTGTGTTTCACCAGTTGTAAATTCTCTCAGAAATTCATTACTTTGTTGAAAATCTGAATATCGCACCACATCCAAAATCACCGAACCATCTTGATTTTCACACCCATTACCAAAATGCCATTGAAACCAAGGATCGGTTTCACCACGACTCACTAAAGATAAGTTTTCCCGGTCAAATATTAACACCTGAGTTCCTAACTGAGGTTCCCAAGAAAGAGATTCACTGAAAGTAGTTAAACCGACTAAAAATGATAGTGTTTTCATCCGCATCGGTGGCACGAAAAACACTACATATCTTTCAGTTAAAACAAAATCATGTATTATTGAATAGCGGTCTAGTTTGAAAGCAGCTTTTTGAATAATTTTGCCATAGGCATCGCTTTTGTAGAGATTGAGTTGTACAAAAGTTCCGAAACTGATACCAAAATTAAAAATTTCCCCTGTTTGTGGATCGCGCTTATAATGAGCAGAATAAGGTAATCCATTATCCAAACCACCTAAATCGTCTAATCCCTTGGTTTCTAGAGTTTGCAAATCAAGGGCATAAGGCTTACTTGCTTCCCACAAAGCCAACAGTTTATCAGGTAAAGCCAACACTGAAGTATTAGCTGCATTCTTGACTTGCAGATTCCACCGCTTCCAAATCGGTCCCGGCGCGTGCATACCATAAACACCATAAAGGAATTTATCTGCTTTAGTTTCAGCTTGATATTCCGCTGTTTGCACATAGCGATAAACTCCCGTCACTCCTGCATCGGTAAAATGGACGCCGAGAATTGCACCATCTCCATCAAACCAGTGTCCCACACGCACACCACCACGTTCTAGCCGCGCTGGCCCATTGCGGTAAAGACTACCACGCAAGCCATCTGGGACTTTCCCAGAGAGAATTGGCAATTGGGTACTGGGGAATTCTGTAGCTGGTTTGGCGATCGCACCTGCCCAAGCTCTTTTAGTTGACTTTTTATTAAGTGTCTGCATATTCAATTAAGATCTGATAAATTATTGATTTACACAGATGCATTCTACATTGTTGTGTATCGGGGTGTTATGGCTTTAGCCTAACGCACCCTAGTGGACTGACACAGCTAAAATAGTGCATTAACTTGACTCTTGTGGGATGGGCGTCTCGCCCGTCCGGTGCGGACAAGATGTCCACACCACAAGAAAATTTTTTGCAGCATTTTAGCCTTGTCACGCTACTAGTAACTCCTGAATTCTGAATTCTGAATTCTGACTTCTGACTTCTGACTTCTGAATTCTGACTTCTGACTCCTGAATTCTGACTTCTGACTGCGGAATTCTGCTGTATGTGAGCTAGCTCATAGTAACTGCTAGAAATAACCGCTACATTGAAGTCAATAAATATTCTAAAGGATTGAAAAAATTATGATTAGCCAACAAACAATAGATATCGTTAAATCTACAGCACCAGTCTTGAAAAAAAACGGTCAGCAAATCACATCTCGGATGTATGAAATTATGTTTCAAAACCATCCAGAAATTAGAGAACAATTTAATATGTCCGATCAAGCAGATGGTTCTCAGCCTGCGAGATTAGCTACAGCAGTTTATAGTTATGCTAACCAAATTGATAACTTGGCTGCTTTAAAATCAATGGTAGAAAAAATTGCTCATCGTCACGTGCAGACTCATGTTACACCAGAACAATATCCTATTGTTGGAGAAAGTTTATTGCAAGCGATGAAAGATGTTTTGCAAGAAGCAGCTACAGACGAAGTGATGGCAGCTTGGACTGAAGCTTATCAGGCATTATCTGAGGTTTTCATCAACAGAGAACATGACATATATGTAGAAGAGGGAAAATAACAGTTTGTCCATTCTTAAATACAAGACTTTGTATCATAGCAGCAGTACTACCCTAGAAATTTCTGTACCTAATTTTCTTATTGTTGCTTAACCATTTGGAACTAACAACATCCGCGCCTCAATTACTTCCCAGGTTTGGGGTAACACCCGCACCGCCGCTTGTTTGCATTGGATAATGAGATAATTGACATAGAGATAATTTTCCAATGCTTTTATTTCTTCCAAAGATAGATTTATCGGTGTTGCGGATTGATCGGATGAATTTTGCTTTGGGGGAAGGTGCAAAGGCGAGGGAGCGCGGTCTTGCTCAGCTAGTTTGTTGCGGGGGTTCCCACTGTTAAAGGAACTGGTGTAATTCCCTGCATAAGCTAGTGTCGGCTTGGAGAATCTATCTTTAGTTTTGGCCAAAGATTTATCCTCAACTTCATCAACATCATTTACCTTATCTGTGGTCAGATTGAAAGCTTTCAAGCATTCTTCTGTGAATTTTTCAATCAAGTATTGACAATTTTCTTGAACAAAGGCTCGATGGTCTTCAATCGAGTTTTGGTCGCTATTAAGTTCAGTAGGAATTTGAGATTGTAGTTTTTCAATCAACTCAGTTAAGTTGATACTTCTGAAGATATTTAATTTTTTTAAGTACCTAAAGTGTGAGATTGTGTTGGCGATCGCATCTTTAATAGAATTGGTGTTGTAGATAGCGCTAGCTAAAGATATGGTAGTAACGTTAGCGTTAGTGTAAGCGTTGGCAATGTCGTAGATCTTAGGATAAGAGCCGAAAGGAGAATCGGTGTAAATATTTGCGATCGCACTGGCATTAGCGTAAATCCTAGCATAACCGTAGGCTTGAGCATAGCTATAACCGATACCATTGGCAAGACCATGAGCGATAGAGTATGTGTTGAGGATCGCATAAGCGTAGGCGATGGCAGATGCACGTTTACCCACACCTTTCAAATTACCTGTTGATCCAAGTGTTACCTGTTCTGCCCAGTTTAATAATGCTTGTAACTTTGGAGTGTTAAGATATTTTTGCGTTTCCTTTTCCATCGACAACAGCAAATCATCTGCACCACCACGCATCAAACCAGCTACCAATAAAAACACCTCATTCCATGTTTCATCTGTCAGGTGTTCAGTAACTAACTTCTTAACTTGGTGATGGTCATCAATATACTGTGCGGTTAAATATTCCTGTAGCGTCAGATGAGAAAATGAATAGATATCTCTTGCTCGTTCTACTAAAATTCCCTGCTGAATAGCTATAGCATCTAAAACTGCTTCAGCGTCTAAATCTTTCGGTGCATTGTGGTTATTTTGCAGGAAATTTTTAATTTGACTTACAATTTCTTGGTGAGATAAGAATAGCCGTTGTAATTTAAAGCTGTGATATGCAATTTCAGTTAGCATCATTTTCTCCAAGTCGATGCCAAACTGATAATAAATTGGTTTTGTTTGACTACGTTTTTCAGCCGCCCATTTTTCTAGTAAAATATCGAGAGCTTTACTGTAAAGTGTAGCTCGATTTTTAGGCAAGTTTTGAGATGCGTCATACACTAAACAAAGAAAAGTTAATAAGACAGGAGTTCTAGATAATTCTTTAGTTGATTCTTGGCTTTTAATTAAATCCCAGCACTTGTCAGCAGTTCTGGCTCTTTTATCTACCTCTGAAGAAAACCAATTTTGAATAAACTGCTGAATTTGAGCATCATCAAAATCTGCGATAACTACGGCAAACCACCCAATTTCAATCAAATTTCTCAACTGCGAGCGATAAGCAGCAGTCCGGCAAGATATTAGAAATCTATTTTCTTTGTATTCCTCAACAAAGCTTTTAATTTCGTTAATTGCTAAATCTGTATTTTCGGCTGGTATTTCATCTAAACCATCCAGCAGAATTAATAATTTGCCTTGTTTTAAAGCATTAATAGTAAATTTCCTAGACAATGGTAACTGACATAATCTGAATGCTTCTATAATTAATTCTTTAATATTGATTTTGCTTTCATTAACTAATTTTAATTCAATAAAAACCGGAATACATTCATGTTGTAATTCACCATATTTACCCTTAAATGCTTCTAATCCTATCTTTCGCAAAAATGTAGATTTGCCCGCACCCGGTGCGCCGAGTACCATCAAATATTGCTGCTCATTGACAACTTTAATACCCTCTCGTTTATCAACACCTTTAGTCTGAAATCTGCGGTTTGTAGCTCTGGGGTTCTTCTCTAAATCTTGAAGTGATATTTGCCAGCGCCAAATATCACTTTCCTGCAAACATTGCACAGATGTGTAAATTGAATCTAAATCTACGGGCTGTTGCATTCCCAATATTTGCAACTTGTTATGACGCCTGTAGTAGTTAATAATATATTGCTCAGATGCTTGATAAATTAATTTTATGATTTTGTCATCTAAAGAACAGTCAAGCGTGTTTATATAAATATCGGCAAAATGTTTAACCGTTGCATCTGGTGCAACTTCCGGTAGTGCAATCAGCCGATCTAAAGTCACATAGTTAACTCCAGACAGTGATAATGAGCGCAAAATAGCATCAGCGGAACCTTCCACAACCACAACGCGACTAAGTTCACCTCCAACAGGTTTCAAAGAAAGTTTCTGGAGTTTTTGAATAGTATCACCCAGCATTTGGGCAAGTTGACTTTTGCGCTGTTCAATTAATGCCTGTCGATAAGCCTCAGATGATGTAAATTGTTGAGGTTCTAGCGGTGAATTGCTAACATTTAATCTAATTTTATTTTCGTCTCCCAACCTCATAACTGCCCGAATTACTTCATTACCCTTAGCATCTATCAAAACTTGCTGAAGCAGAGGATCAATTTTGGCAATTTGGTTTTCGTTAAGTTTCATAGGGCTGCGGTTACCTGAATTAAACCTCTACCTTGGCGTTCTTTATCAACTCCCAAATCTTTACAACTTGTCAGCAGTGCCTCAATTAAATTTAACACCGAAATATTCTTGTTATACTTCTCTAAGATTAACGCTGCTACACCAGAAACGATTGGGGTTGCCATTGAAGTTCCGCTTTCAACTTTATACTTATCACCTGGAACTGATGAATAAACTCCTTCCCCAGGCGCAACCAAATTAGGAACGTCATAACAAAGATTATTAACAGACATCTTGCCACTACCGCTAAAACTGGCAACTTGATTATTAAAATTTGTCGCACCGACTGAAATTGAATTTCGACAGTTTCCAGGTGTTCTAGTATTGTTACGTCCATCGTTACCAACAGCGCAAACAGGAAGTATACCAACCGCCAAGAGAGTGTCAATGACATCGCTCATTTCATCAGCATACATACGAAGACCAGCTGAGATATTGACAATATTCACGTCCTGTTGAAGTGCTAGCCAGTTCAACCAGATCACAAAGTTTGATAAGTTGCTAATACCTTTTGGGAGGAGTAGGCCGTCAATCAGTTTAGTTTCTGGTGCAACGCCAACGTGCTTACCACAAATTAGTCCAGCTACGTGAGTACCATGACCATTAGTATCTTGGGAAGGTGTTAACTGGATTTCCTTAGTTCTATCATTCAAACTATAAGATTTAGTTACCTGGCCTTGCAATTCTCGGTGGTTTGAATCAATACCCGTATCGAGGACAGCAATTGTGACATTTTTACCAGTGCGCCCAAACCCATTTTGACGCGCTATGTTGAGAGCGATCGCATCTAAATGCCACAATTCATCTGTGCTGAATTCATCTTGAGCATCTGTATTGCTTTGTAGTGGATGAATCAACTCAATCAGTCGATCGCGTAAAATCGAAACGTCAGGCAAATCTTTACGAATCCTGGCCGCTTCTTTATCTGACATTTCTACAACACTTGCACCAGTAATACCTGAGTAATCTGGATACCTTATTACTTCGCTGTTCTTGTTTTCTGCGTCTTGCAACCAGTCTTTAATTTGTTGGTATGCTGGCTCTTCCCGCCAAAAATTTACAACTTCTCTAATTTGTGGATTGCGACTTTCCGGTGTAAACTTTTGAGATTGAACATTTAGCGATCGCGCTAATGATATCTGAGACCGGATAATGTAAACGCTCATTTATTATTGACTATTTCAAGAATACACTATTAAAATACTTGCCCTTGAGCAATCATTTGGTACGATTAAAACAACGTGGTTTAATTAATTTGTTTATCATGCACAAATCTCATCAATTCCCTTTAAGAGACTGACAAATAAAAAACACTCAACTATTTATTGGTAATCCCTAAATACTTGAACAATCAACATTGATAACTGATTCTACGCAAGCATCCCAAATGCGTAAATTTCCTTTCTACCTCTCTGCGCCTCTGCGCCTCTGCGCGAACCAAAAAATATTTATCGTAGACATTTCTTCGTATTGTTGTAAAATTGGGATGCTGTAAATTCTAGCTACTAACTACAAAGAATGAAACAGCTAATACAAGTTCTATCATGACAACTAAACCAACCTTCAATTCTTGGATTAACTGTCCCCAACCAAATCCCCAAGCAAATCTGCGTTTATTCTGCTTCCCCTACGCTGGTGGTAGCTCGGCAATTTTTCGTACATGGTCTAATAGCCTACCTCGTAATGTCGAAGTCTGTGCTGTGGAATATCCTGGACGGGGAAAACAGATAAATTTACCACCTTACACGCGGTTAGAAGCTCTTGTAAAAGCGATCGCTCCATCTCTAATACCATATTTAGACAAACCATTTGCCTTCTTCGGTCACAGCATGGGCGGATTAATTAGCTTCGAGTTAACTCGTCTACTGCGCTTAGAGTATAATCTTAAACCGTTTCACCTTTTTATATCTGCTTGCCGCGCCCCACAAATTCCACGTACAAAACCACCCATCCACACCTTACCAGATCCGGAGTTACTCGAAGAACTACGCACTCTCAACGGTACACCCAAAGCAGTACTAGAAAATCCAGAACTAATGGAAATCTTCCTCCCTATTTTGCGGGCAGATTTTGCAGTTCTAGAAACTTATATTTACACTCCACAACAGCCATTAGAGTGTCCCATTACTATATTTGGTGGTTGGCAAGACAAAGAAGTTAGCCATGAATCTCTGCAAGCATGGCAAGAACTGGGGATGTCTACTTTCTCTTTACAAATGCTTGACGGCGACCACTTTTTTATACACTCTCATCAAAATTCATTACTTAAACTTATATCTCAAGAATTGCAAATACCCAGGTGTAATGCGTCGTAAATATCGCACAGGTAATCATTAAGAGTTAGGAGTTAGGAGTTAGGAGTTGGGAGTTAGAAGTCAGAAGTGAAAAACTATCTCCCTCATCCCCCTCATCCCCCCCTTTTCCTATTGTCTTTGAGTGGCGATCGCTAATTTTGCCCCCGGAACCTCACGTACCCGATCCATCACAGCCACCACCTTACCGTGACCAACTTTTTCATCAGCATTAATAATCACTAACATTTCTGAGTTAGAACCAATTAAAGTCCGCACTTGCTGTGTCAAATCATCAACTGCAATTGGTTTGCGGTTCAGGCTTACTACTCCTTGTTCATCTACTGTGATGGTAATTTTAGAGGGGACTTGTTGTTGTTTTGCAGTAGCTGCCTTCGGTAAATTTACAGGCAAACCTTCTGAACGTGTTAAAAACAAAGTTGACATGATAAAAAATGTCAAAATTGCAAAAATCACGTCAATCATCGGTACGATGTTGATTTGTAACGGAAGTTCTGGTTCATCTGGAAGACGCATAAGTTTTTTCTCCTCGTTCATAGCGACGGCGATAAAGTAATTCTAGTTGTCCCCCATACTCCTGAATTAGCGCGATTTGACGCTGGTACAATCCCCGGAAGGTATTGGCAAACATGAGTATGAATATAGCAACAATCAATCCTGATGCTGTAGAGACAAGAGCCTCACTAATCCCAGCGGTAACACTTGCGGTTTTGCTACCTCCCACGTCACCAAGATTGAGGGAAGCAAAGGAAGTTATCAATCCTAATACTGTGCCCAGAAGACCCAAAAGTGGTGCCAAACTAATGATTGTCTCAAAAATGTTTTGGAAACGTTTGAGTACTGGGATTTCAGCCTGCGCTTCACTTTCCAATGCCAAACGAAATTCCTCTGGATTTGGCTCCTCTAATTCTAAAGCTGAAAGAAAAATCCGGGCGAGTGGCAAATCTGCGTTTTTCTGAAGTTTATCCATTGCACCGACAACATTATCGAGGCGATAAAGATTCAACACATCCCGCACCACACGGCTTTGACGCTGATTGATCCTTACCCAAAACCTGATACGCTCGATAATCAGTGCCACACCCAATACCGAAAATCCCAGCAGGGGCCACATGACCACACCGCCCGCTGCAAACAAATTCTGAATACCCATGTTCTCTAAACGTCATCAACAACACACAGTAAGACTAGCAGAATCTAGAGAAAAGTTGAAACTTTTTCTCAATAAAATTTAAAATATAATGATAATTTTTTTAAATGTAATCATCATGATTTTGATTTACTTTATGTGCTGCTTGTGTAAGTCTTGTACATAAATTGGCTCACTTTACATAAATTAATTTTATCAAGACAAAAATTTATTTTGTTTATGAATCGTGATATTGATAGTTTTCCAAGATGTTTTGGCTAATGTCGGGTTACATAAAACTACCTCAAAGAATTTTAATTTTTTGCTTGATATTTGTAACCGTGCATTCTAAGATGACTGAATTAGTGAGAATAGGTAGCAATAGCTATGAGCTTTTCCGGTATTACTGTCAAGCAACGTTCCAAAGAAGTTGAGGCTCTCAAGTCTTTTCTGGCTTACAGTCTGATAGGCTCACTGGCGCTGCATTTGGGCGTATTGTCTTCAGGCATAAGTAATTATTTGACAAGAATGCCTGAAGAGAACGATCGACCAATAGAGGTGGCGATCGTTGATGCTTCGACTGCGGAACCAGAAAAACCACTTGAAGAAATTCCACAAGAAATCAAAAAAGAACCAGAAATTGTACAAAAACAGTCTATAGAAACTCCGCCAGTAGAAAAGGTTCAGCAGCAATTTGAACAGATTACGGCAGTTGCCCAAAAGCCACAGCCGACAAATACGCCGCCAAAAGCAATTCCTAGCAAGCCAGAAGCTCCTGTGAAATCTGCACCCATTCCAGCTTCGCCTCTATCCGGAGATTCCAAAGGAGGTGGTGGCGGTGGTGGCGGTGGTGGCGGCTCTGGTGTTGGTTTAGGCTCAGGTAGTGGTATTGCTGTAGGTACAAGCAGCGGTACTGGCACTGGGGGAGGAACTGGCACTGGCACTGGCGGTGGTGTTGGCAGTGGAACTGGCACTGGCACTGGCAGCGGCACTGGTAGTGGAATTGGTAACGGCACTGGTAGTGGAATTGGTAACGGCACTGGTAGCGGAATTGGTAGCGGCACTGGTAGCGGCATTGGTAGTGGCACTGGCACTGGTAGCGGCATTGGTAGTGGCACTGGCAGTGGAATTGGCAATCAAACAGGAAACCGTCCGGTAGCAGTAGCGCCAACAGTCCCAACACCGCCAAAAATTAACACTTCAGGTAATGGTAATGGTCGTGCAGCGTGCCGCGAATGCAATGCCAAGTATCCTGAGGCAGCAAGACGGCGAGGGGTAGAAGGGAGAGTAGAAGTAGCTGTTGATACTGATGCACAAGGTAATGTTACCAACGTGCGGATTGCTCGCTCCAGTGGGAACCGTGACTTGGATGAAGAAACCTTGAGACAAGCGCGTGACTGGAAATTAAAACCTGCATCTGGAGGCAGACAAGGAGTATCCATCGCCACTGAATTTGCCATAAAAGGTTCGCAGCGACACCGCCAAGTTCAAGAACGGAACAGACAAAGACAAGCAGAACAAAGAACCCAACAAGCAGCTGCCAACTCCAATACCACAGAAGAATCTCCAAGACGCAGGCGGCGAGAGTTTACACCGCCATCTAATGAAGCTACAGCTACAAGACCGGCAGAATCTGGATTTAGTCGGCGGTTGCGTCGTCAGAGAGTCGAAAATACTGCCACAAGTTCATCATCCCAAACAAGGACAACTAGCTCTCAAGGAAGTGCAAGAGAGTCTCTACGCCGCATCCGTAGTGAACGAGCGACTACTAATTCATCACAAAAACCACAAGCAAGCACAAATCGACGGCGGCGAAGAGAAAACACAAGCCAAAACAAATTGCGGGAATCTTTGCGCCGTTTACGCCAACCCCAATCGCAACCCGCTGCACCAAGTCAGCAGTAGAGCTACAAAACTGACTGCGATATAAAATGGTTTTGTCAATTAGTTGTTAGTTATCATTGATTCAGTGTTTTTCTGATTCCCATTGACTACTAACAACTTTTTATTTTGTGTTGCTGATGGGTAAATCTGATTTTTTGTTAACTCTCAAAAGGTACGGTTATTGCGATCGCTCTTGACTATAAAACCGAACCTACTCAACTTGAATCCCGATCTAGTCTGATAAGTAGGAAGCTTGAAATTGAGCTTAGTGAAATTTGAAGATTGCTCGACAAACGTATTATATCAGGTGTTCGCAAGCTAGAAAGCTTGAGATTGAGCCTCCTAAGACTAGATAGTTTATCTTAGAGGTGATAGTTATGGCACTCATTCGTTGGGACCCATTCCGGGATATTGAACGCTTAGAACCATTCCGAGACAGTGAACGCTGGGAACCATTCCGAGAAATTGACACCTTACAGCGGCAAATGAATCGGTTGTTTGACAGATTAATACCAACTGACGGCGGTGAAAGGACTGGACTCACCTTTATTCCTGCCGTAGAAATAGAAGAAACTGATGATGCAATCAACTTGAGACTAGAAGTACCTGGTTTGGAATCAAAAGATATCAACGTAGAAGCGACTCCCGAATCAATTTCCATTAGCGGTGAGCGCAAGACTGAAACCAGGACTGAAGAAAACGGCGTTACTCGCTCTGAATTTCGTTATGGTAAATTCCATCGCGTAATTCCGTTACCTTCCCAAGTTCAAAACGACAAAGTACGAGCTGAATACAAAAATGGTCTTCTCCACTTAACTTTGCCGAAAGCTGAGTCAGAAAAACGCAAAGCTGTCAAAGTTAACATCGGTTGATTCAACGTTAGGGATTGGGGAGTAGGGACTGGGGACTAGAGCATCGATTCAGTAATCAAAAACCTAACCCCCCAACCCCCTTCCCTTCAAGGGAAGGGGGAGCTAAACTCCCCTCTCCTACGAGGAGAGGGGTTGGGGGAGAGGTTCTTCCTAGATTACTGAATTGGTGTCCTAGTGGCTTGATAACGGGTAAACTTTCAATCACCAATCTCCATTAGCCAATCCCCAGTACCCTGAAGAAGACCGGAAATGCCCGGAACAAATTAATACCAATAATCTAGCAGATTCACTAATATATCAAGCCCAGAAACAGCTGCAAGACTTGAGCGATCGAGTGAGTTTTGCGATCGCTCTTCCATTGAAGCACTAGTACTCTGCCAACCCAAAAATGCGCTTGTGAGGGCTGGGGAAAGGGGAAGGGGTAAGGGATTTAAAACCTTTCCCCTTTCCCCTTTCCCCCGCTATGTCACGAAAGCGAACTACTAGTAAATGACCAAGATGATAGCGATCGCATTAAATCTTTATCTAGCGATTTACAACAAGCCTTAATGCAAATGGCTAGCGCTGTCTACGCCCAAGCTGCGACCAACATGAGTGGTGAACAACAAGGCCAAGGGCACTGAAGATGTGATTGATGCCGATTTTGTCGATCGCAAATAATTTTCTCTCAAGTAAATATTCAGGGTTTTATATTTTGGTTATGCCTTAATTAGCGATAATCACCGCCTCTTATTTTTAAAGAGGCGGTTGTTGCTTATACATAAATGGCTTCCTCGATGGAGAATCCTCTATCAGAAGGAAGAAGGGCTATAAATAAAATGGGCAATTAAATACACTGCCAATAACTTGATTTGTCAATCTATGTAAATTTCCTTGATGAAACCGACAAAAATCTCTTATGTCTATATCTCTACGAATAAAATTCAGGTGCGAATACTTTGGTAAGATTTCTACAGTCTGTTCAAGCAGCTCCTTTGAGGTCTTTAAGATACTGTTGTGGAAGCCCAGTCTTATCTAACCAAACGAGTCCGTGCTTGCCTTTTCTTGGCGAGATAATCTGATTATGTAGTACTTGATTTACAACACTGGCATTATTCAGAGGGATTATACTTTAGTTGAAGACTACACACTCTGCATCGCAAGTGCATCACGTCAGGCAAAAACAGCTAGTCATAGGCAGTAGGAATTGTTTTTCTTTCTCAAGCACTATAAGAATGGCGATCGTGTTTGCTCATCACCAGGTATATGCTCAGGGGATAGCCAAGGCTCACTCTGAATTTGTTGCTAAGCAATATTCGCACCTTGTCCTTGGCATCAAATTCACTGATTTGGATAAAACTTCTACATAAACACACACTGATGCAGTTTCATTTGCTTGAATAGCTATATTGATAGGACATTGATACGAAGGAAATTGAAGATTCCTAATTATGGCAAGTAAATTCATTGATGTTAGGGAATATACTGTCAGGGCGCACAAAAGAGAGATTCACACTCGTGTTTTTCAGTTTGTCTGTAAAGAGTGTAACGATCTGACAAAACGTGAGACTTATGGACCTCGACCTTTATATTGTGAGAGATGTCGCCCTCCCCAACCGCCGAAGAAATCCCAACCCGCATCTGTCAAAGCTAAACCAAGACCAATGTCTTACAAAAGTGATACTGACTTAAATTGATTAAAGCGCTATGAATTCAAAGGGACAACTAGAACCACCTCCGGGCACATTTCTCTCGCCACTGTTGGAATTACGAGACTATTATGCTCGGCTCACAGAAGAGTATGAACGCTTATTTGTGCAAGCGCGATCGCAACTCGATCATGTAGAAGCGTTATTATCTACCTGGTCTTTCTCTGATGGCAACAAGCATATATCAAGACTGAAGGCAGTTGATGAAACCTCCACTTCTTCCCCAGAAACCTCTCTGCGGTTTTTATCAGCCCATGATGACATCTCCCAAATCAACTTGGTGGAGTCTATAGAGTCAGAACTAAGAGACTCAGACGACATTGAAATCGATACTTCCTTTGGTGGTGTTGATACAAAAACAAGTCAAACTCGAAGTACATCCCCAGATATACAGGCACTTCCAGAGAACAACGATAACTCAGCTAAGGTGCCGGAAATCCCCATGCTACCCCAGTATCAATCTCTGTCTCGAATGGAAGCCATAAAACAGCTATTGCAAGAACAGGCAGGTACTGTGTGTCATATCGATTTCATTGTGCGATCGCTTTATGGAGAATTAGACTCTAATCTGTTTAGAGTAGTTAAAGGTAGAGTTCAATCTTCCCTCACCCAAGGCAGAGAAAGAAGCTACTGGGTAATTATTCCCGAAGAACCCGGTTGTTACACTCTGGATTTAAGTTTAGTCGCCCCAAACAATGGTAATGGTGCTTCTAGGAGTATCAAAAACAAAAAGAAGAAACCTTTCGTACCTCCCAAGACAAAAACAGTACCAATGCTCAAAGCTTTTGACGGCCAATTCTTGATTGATGCCCTCACTTCTCTCTTTGAACAAAATCCGGGTAAAGTTTTCACCGTCGCTGAAGTAATCGCCGGAATTTACGGACAAATAAATTCTCAGGAACTTCGAGAGATCAAAAATAAGGTGCTGAATGAATTATCTAGAGGCTATCGCACAGGGAGATTCTCTAAGGTTCCCGACCAAATTGGGTTATATACTTGGGACTCCAATATGATATTGCAAGGTAGTTATCGGAATTAGGGATTGGGGCATGGGGCATGGGGCATTGGAGGTGTGAGAGCTGTGGGAGGATGGGGAAGAAATCTCTCCCCACACTCCCCACACTCCCCAATCCCCACTCACCCCAAAAACAACTTGTATGCCGGATTCTTGTTTTCATCCCAATACCGATAACCAAGGGTATCCAGAAATGCTTGCCACTCTTCCATCTCGTGGGGAGGAACCTGGATACCAACGACAATTCGACCGTAGTCTGCCCCGTTGTTGCGGTAGTGAAAAAGACTGATATTCCAATTCGGACTCATGGAACCAACAAACTTCATCAATGCACCGGGACGTTCTGGAAACTCAAAACGATAGAGCAATTCATTGTCAGCAAGGGGAGAGTGCCCACCCACCATGTGCCGTAGATGTAGTTTAGTAAGTTCGTCGTCTGTTAAATCCAAGGTTTCAAATCCGTGAGCTTCAAAGGTTTCTACCATCTTTGAAGCATCAGCACGGTTTTGAATCTGCACACCGACAAAAATATGGGCTGTTTTGGCATCGGCAATGCGATAATTAAACTCGGTGAGATTGCGTTTGCCAATACATTCACAAAACTGGCGAATACTTCCTCGTTCTTCAGGAATTGTGACTGCAAAAATAGCTTCGCGGCGTTCGCCAAACTCTGCCCGTTCTGCGACAAAGCGGAGGCGATCGAAATTCATGTTTGCACCGCAAGCGACAGCAATTAAAGTTTGTCCAGTGATTTGTTCTCGTTCTGCATAGGCTTTGGCAGCTGCGATCGCCAATGCACCTGCTGGTTCTAAAATCGATCGCGTATCCTCAAACACGTCTTTAATCGCCGCACAAGTATCATCCGTATCCACTAAAATAATTTCATCTACATACTGCTGACACAAACGGAAGGTTTCTTCACCTACTTCCCGCACCGCTACCCCATCAGCAAATAACCCCACTTGGGATAAACGCACCCGATGTCCGGCTTTCAAGGATTGAGACATACCATCAGCATCTACTGGTTCAACACCAATCACTTTAATTTCGGGACGCAACCGTTTCACATAAGCTCCAATTCCAGAAATTAATCCGCCCCCACCAATGGCTACAAAAATCGCATGGATGGGTTGCTGATATTGCCGTAAAATTTCCATACCGATTGTTCCCTGTCCCGCAATGACATGGGGATCGTCAAAGGGATGAATAAAAGTTAACCCTTTTTCAGCTTCTAATTGACGGGCATAAGCATAAGCATCATCGTAGGTATTTCCATGTAATACAACCACTGCACCCCTATTTCTAACCGCATCTACCTTAACTTGGGGTGTGGTTATCGGCATGACGATAATCGCTCTCGTTCCCAGATGGTTGGCTGCCAGAGCGACGCCCTGAGCATGGTTTCCCGCTGACGCTGCGATTACACCCTGTGCCAAGATATCTGGCGGTAGTTGTACCATTTTGTTATAAGCACCCCGCAATTTAAAGGAAAATACTGACTGCATATCCTCACGTTTCAGCAGGAGTTGATTATTCAGCCGTGCAGACAGATTTGGCGCATACTCTAGTGGTGTTTCTTGAGCAACATCATAGACACGGGCAGTCAGGATTTGGATGAGGTAGTCACAATACATGGGCGTCAAAGGGTTAGCAAATACCAGATGGAGATTAATTTTACAAGGATTTAGAGTACAAAGCCCATGAACAACAGTCACGAAAGTGACGCATTCCGTCCTTCAGGTATGGGATGAATGCGTTGGACCTAATGGAGGATAAGTCCTATGAGAATAACTCCTAACTCCTAACTCAGCACTCAGCACTCAGTTTTGTCCCACCATTTGGTAAGTTAGTACATAGTCTGAAACAATAGCAATTATTGCAAGAGGGGATTACGTTGAGTCACCATCCAGATGCCATTGCCCCGCACGGTGGACAGTTGGTTAACCGTATCGCCACACCAGAACAAAGAGAGGAATTTCTCTCAAAAGCTGATTTTTTGCCACGAGTGCAACTTGACGATCGCGCCGTTTCTGATTTAGAAATGATTGCGATCGGTGGTTTTAGTCCACTCACGGGTTTTATGAATCAGGAAGACTACGATCGCACTGTAACAGAAATGCGACTAGCTAACGGTTTTGTGTGGTCAATACCAATTACACTATCGGTAGCCGAAGAAGTAGCTTCTCCTCTCAAAGAAGGTGGCTTGATTCGCCTAGATAACCCCGCAGGGCGGTTTATTGGAGTTTTGCAACTCACGCAAAAATATCACTACGACAAAACCCGCGAGGCAATTAATGTCTACCGCACTGATGATGCAAATCATCCCGGCGTGCAGGTACTCTATAACCAAGGTTCAGTACATCTGGCTGGTGATATCTGGCTATTGCAACGCGAAGCCCATTCCCAGTTTCCCACTTATCAAATCGATCCAGCAGCTTCACGGCAAATCTTTCGTGAAAATGGCTGGAAAACCATTGTTGGTTTCCAAACTCGCAACCCCATCCACCGCGCCCACGAATATATTCAAAAGTGCGCCTTAGAAACAGTAGATGCTTTATTTTTGCATCCATTGGTCGGGGCAACCAAAGATGATGATATTGCCGCCGACGTGCGGATGCGTTGTTATGAAATTTTGCTGGAACATTATTATCCTAGCGATCGCGTGATTTTGGCAATTAATCCCGCTGCAATGCGCTATGCTGGGCCTCGTGAAGCAATATTCCATGCTTTAGTCCGCAAAAACTACGGCTGTACTCACTTTATCGTCGGGCGGGATCATGCTGGCGTTGGTGACTATTATGGCACTTACGATGCTCAATACATCTTTGAGGAATTTGAGCCAAGTGAATTAGGCATCGTGCCCATGAAATTTGAACACGCTTTCTACTGTACCCGTACCAAGCAGATGGCTACGACTAAAACCAGTCCTAGCAAGCCAGAAGAACGCGTTCACCTATCGGGAACCAAAGTCAGGGAAATGCTGCGACGCGGTGAGTTACCTCCACCAGAATTTTCCCGCCCCGAAGTAGCCGCAGAATTGGCGCGGGCAATGCGGATACAGGTGTCGGTTTAGGGCATTGGGACTTAGGAGTTTGGAGTTTGGAGTTTGAAGTTAAGAGTTAGGAGTTAGGAGTTAGGAGTTAAGAGTTAGGAGTTATTATTCTCCCCCCACCTCCCCACCTCCCTACCTTCCCACTCCCCACTCCCCACTCCCCCTTTACACCACAGACCTGAAACCTTTAAGCTGCTAGCTGGTAGGCTGAGAACTGGTGGCTAATTATGAAACGGCGCACGTTTTTAAACAGAATTGGCTCAATACTTGCCGTATTGGGAGTAACTGAAGCTGAGTGGTTGACTTTGGGAAATCGCTACTACTATGCTTTGGCACAACCCAGTCCGCGCAAATTGGCGTTATTAATAGGTATTAATCAATACCCAAAAATTCCTGCCCTCAGTGGTTGTCTCACTGATGTGGAACTTCAAAGAGAACTTTTGATTCATCGCTTTGGTTTCCAAAGGTCAGATATTCTCACTTTAACTGACGAACAAGCTAGCAGGGAATTCATTGAAACGGCTTTTTTAGACCATCTAGGCAAACAAGCTCAACCTGACGATGTGGTTCTATTCCACTTTAGCGGCTACGGTAGCCGTGTCAAATTGGAAACATCGCCGGAGACAATGCAAAATGCTCTAGTGTCAGCTAATGAAATTTCCATATCACAAACTGATAAGATAGTCAATTATTTATTAGAAGAAACTTTACTATTATTATTGCGATCGCTCCCCACTAACCAAGTCACAGCAGTATTAGATACTAGCTATGATGCGCCTAGTTCAGTCATAGGTTTAAAAACTCGTGCCCTCCAAGAGTCACCAGAAGCCAAGCTAATAACAGAGGAACTCGATTTTCTTCAACACCTGAAAACTCAAAAATCCCTCAGCACTCCTGTTGTGTTAACAGCTACCTCAAATCCCAAGCAGTCAGCGAGGGAAGCGCTGTTTTCTGGTTTTAGTGCTGGATTATTTACCTATGCCTTGACCCAGTATTTATGGGAAACTACCCCAGCGACCAAAATTCAAGTCGCCCTTTCTCATGTGGAAAATTCTCTGTCTAAAATGGGTAGCAAACAGCAACCAGAGTTATTAGATACCCAGAAAAATCAATATGCAGACACCTTAAATGTAACGTCTCTTCCAGAGAGTAACATTGGTGCAGAGGGCGTGGTGAGAGCCATTGAAGAAGATGGCAAAACAGTGCAGCTGTGGTTGGCAGGATTACCTCCCCAAGTGCTGCTATACTACGGAGTTAATTCTCGATTCACTCTACCAACAACAGAGCAATTGATATTGCGATCGCGCAGTGGGTTAACAGCAAAAGCCCAAATTGCCAAAATCGAAGGTGCAACTGGGGTGCAAGTCGGGCAACTTGTCCAAGAAGCAGTCCGCGTTTTGCCAAAAAATATTAATTTAATAATTGGTCTGGATACTCGACTGGAAAGAATTGAACGAGTAGATGCCACAAGTGGCTTTGCCGCTACTGCCCATGTGTCCACCGTAGTAGCAGGGGAACAACCAGCTGATTATATATTTGGTAAACTCCAGCAAACACCTAGTCGCTATGGATTATTTACTCTCGATGGCGAGTTAATTCCCAACACCGCCGGCGAAGTTGGCGAAGCAGTAAAAGTGGCAGTACTGCGGTTGGCACCAAAATTATCTACCTTGCTAGCAGCCAAGTTATGGCGACTCACAGAAAATGAAGGTTCTTCCCGCGTAGCAGTCAAAGCAAGCCTAGAGATAATTAGTGGTGCATCATCTCAGGTGTTAACGCAACGGCAAACACTGCGAACTTTCACTTGGGAAAAATCACTCCCCACAGACGCGATGAATCGCGTCTCTACCAAATCGCCACAGACGAGATTAATTGCGTCTCTACCTACTCCTACAGTGCCTGTTGGTAGTCGAATGCAGTATCGGCTGGAAAATCAAAGCGATCGCCCAGTATATTTAATCTTGCTAGGATTAAGAAATAATCAGACAGCAATTGCCTTCTACTCTTGGGAAACTCCCCTAGAACCAGACACTACAGACACCAAGCCCCTGTTTCGGGAAGTTGTCATCGCCCCAGGTGAAACCCTCACCTTACCCCAAACAAATGCTAGTTCTGAATGGGTAATTCCAGCGCCAGCCTTCTTTTCGGAACAACAACTAATTTTTAGTATTGCTCCCTTCAGTGCAACTCTCGCAGTCTTGAACACTACAAAGTATCCCACACCTGACGAGCAGCCAATTGCCCCATTGTTGAAATCGTTAGATGTTGTTCAAGCCTTGCTACAAGATTTACATAACGCCAGCGCCATCAAAGCCGAGATGAACGGTACAGCCGCCGACTCATATATCTTGGATGTGAATAATTGGGCAAGTTTTAGCTTTAATTTTCAGGTTGTGTAACCAATACCCTATTTTCATCAATCAGAATTAGGAAGCGTAATATCATTTCACGAAAATCCTGATACATATAGTAGGGGCGCACAGCTGTGCGCCCCTACCGAGGTATCTGTATCAATTTTAAAGCGAAATGCTATCACTGTGGCGATCGCCACAGTGATAGAGTTAGGAATTGAAACTCCTAACTCTTGACTTAGTTAGTTAATAAGCGTCCATTGGCAGACAAGAACAAACAAAATTCCTATCTCCAAAAGCCGCATCAATGCGGCTAACAGCAGGCCAGAATTTATGTTCGCGTGTCCAAGGTGCAGGGTAAGCAGCTTGTTCGCGGGAATAGGGATGATGCCATTCCCCAATGAGTAAACTTTCAGCAGTATGGGGTGCGTTCTTCAAAAGATTATCTTGGACATCTGCTTTGCCTGATTCTATTTCAGCAATTTCTTGGCGAATAGCAATCAAGGCTTCGCAGAAACGATCTAACTCTTGTTTCGATTCGCTTTCTGTCGGTTCCACCATAATTGTACCAGCCACAGGCCAGGAAACAGTCGGCGCATGGAAACCATAATCCATCAAACGCTTAGCAACATCATCGATTTCGATCGCTGCGGATTTTTTGAGCGATCGTAAATCTAAAATACATTCATGGGCAACTAACCCATTTTTCCCTTGATATAAAACGGGATAGTAAGATTCAAGTTTCTTGGCGATGTAGTTAGCGTTGAGAATTGCCACTTTCGTTGCTTCGGTTAAACCAGCTGTACCCATCATCGCAATGTACATCCAAGAAATCACCAAGATACTTGCACTACCCCAAGGCGCAGCCGCCACAGCACCAAGATGAGATTGCCCAGTTGACTTGTCAATAGTGACAACAGCATGTCCAGGTAGGAACGGCACAAGATGAGAAGCAACACCAATAGGCCCCATACCAGGGCCACCGCCACCGTGAGGAATACAGAAAGTTTTGTGCAAGTTTAAGTGACAGACATCCGCGCCAATATCCCCAGGACGGCAAATTCCTACTTGGGCATTCATATTTGCCCCATCCATGTAAACTTGTCCACCGTGGGTATGAACAACCGCACAGATTTCCTGAATTGACTCTTCAAAAACACCGTGAGTCGAGGGATATGTCACCATTAAGGCGGCGAGTTCTAGCTTGTGTTTTTCAGCTTTAGCCTTCAGGTCATCAACGTCAATGTTACCTTGTGCATCACAAGCAACTCCCACTACCTTCATACCACACATTACCGCGCTGGCTGGGTTTGTTCCGTGTGCTGAGGTGGGAATCAAACAGACATTACGGTGTCCTTCCCCACGATTTTCGTGATATTGGCGAATTACTAAAAGTCCGGCGTATTCACCTTGAGAACCGGCGTTTGGTTGCAGAGAAATTCCCGCAAAACCAGTAATTTCAGCTAACCATGCCTCAAGTTGCTCAAACAGAATTTGATAACCCTGGGTTTGGGATGGCGGGGCAAAAGGATGAATCTTGCCAAATTCTTCCCAAGTTACCGGAATCATCTCAGCAGTTGCATTCAACTTCATTGTGCAAGAACCCAAGGGAATCATCGATGTTGTTAGCGACAAGTCCTTGCTTTCTAGCTTGTGGAGATAGCGCAATAACTCTGTTTCTGAGTGATAGCGGTTAAAGACTGGGTGAGTTAGGTAACTGCTTTGACGAGAAAGGGGGAGATGGGGAGATGAGGAGATGGAAAGATGGGGAGAAAACCATTCTTCCAAGCCCAAAGGTAGTTCTTTTTCTCCTGCGAAGATTCCCAAGATGTCAAGTACATCATCTACTGTGGTAGTTTCGTTCAACGAGATACCAACAGCAGTGGCATCAAAAATCCGCAAGTTAATTTGAAGTTGTTCGGAAGCTGCCAGAATATCTTCTAGATTGTGTGTTCCCAGTTCTACTCGCAGGGTATCAAAGAAATATTCAGAACTAATTTTGTAACCCAAACCCTTGAGTCCTTCTGCCAGCAACACCGTTAGGGAGTGGATATTTTCGGCAATTTGCTTGAGTCCAGCAGGGCCATGATAAACGGCGTACATACTCGCTATCACCGCCAGTAGCACCTGTGCTGTGCAGATATTACTGGTAGCTTTTTCCCGGCGAATATGTTGTTCGCGGGTTTGTAAGGCGAGACGTAATGCAGAGTTGCCACGAGCATCTTTTGATACTCCCACAATTCGCCCTGGAATCGATCGCTTATACTCTTCCTTGGTAGCGAAGTATGCCGCATGAGGTCCCCCAAACCCCAAGGGAATACCGAAGCGTTGGGTGCTACCCACAGCAATGTCAGCGCCAAATTCCCCAGGAGGGGTGAGTAAAGTTAAACTTAAGGGGTCTGCTGCTACCGTCACCAATGCACCCTGAGCATGGGCTTTTTCAATAAAAGCGCGGTAATCGTAAATGGTGCCATCGCTTGCGGGATATTGCAGAAGGGCGCCAAAAATTGGTTCCTCGAAATCAAATGTTTGATGATCGCCAATAACGATCTTAATCCCCAATGGCTGAGCGCGAGTTTGCAACACATCAATGGTTTGGGGATGGCAATCACGAGACACAAAATAGCCATTTGCGTGATTTTTAGAAACACCATAGCTGAGGCTCATGGCTTCCGCGGCGGCTGTGGCTTCATCCAATAATGAAGCATTGGCAATTTCCAAACCTGTGAGGTCGATAATCAGAGTTTGGAAATTCAACAAAGCTTCCAATCGTCCTTGGGCAATTTCTGGCTGATAAGGAGTGTAAGCAGTATACCAACCAGGGTTTTCTAGGATATTACGTCCAATGACTGGAGGGGTAATACTCTCGTAATATCCCATACCAATATATGAGCGGAAAACCTGATTTTTGCTGGCAACTTTTTTCAACAATGCCAGTGCGGCGTATTCACTTTCTGCCTCTGGTAACTTCAGCGGTTCCTTAACCCGAATTGCCTGGGGTACAGTTTGGTCGATGAGGGCATCTAAACTAGAAAACCCCAAGACTCCAAGCATTTGCTTGATGTCATCGGAGTTGGGGCCAATGTGTCTTGGCGCAAAACTACTTAACTTTTGACTCGTTTCGTCTTTGAAATGGCGATCGCTAGACTTGAAAATAGGGAGATTTGATACCACAAATTACTCTCCAGATGATACTATTTAATATTTTGCAACAAATACTGATAAGAAGTCAGTGTAATTTATCAATTTATCTAAATTTGATGACTTAATCTTTCAGGGGAGTAGGGAGTGGGGAGTAGGGAGTGGGATGAGGGAGACAAAAGAAGAATAACTCCTAACTCCTAACTCCTAACTCCTAACTCCTAACTCCTAACTCCTAACTCACCACTCTCAATACCCCATTCCCCATTCCCCACTCCCTACTCCCCTTCTACCAGCGCACGGTATTGATCGGCAGTCAAGGCATCATTTAGTTCATCGGCGTCGTTGACACGCACTTTTAAAAACCATGCTTCTCCGTAGGGGTCATCTGTCACTAGTTCGGGGTCGTCAATCACAGCATCATTGCGTTCTACCACTGTGCCAGTTACAGGTGAATTCAGTGTTTCAACGGCTTTCACTGATTCAATAGTGCCAAAACTGTCTTCTTTTGTCAGCAAATCACCAATTTCTGGTAGTTCCACAAATACGATATCACCCAATTGGTTTACGGCAAACTGAGTAATACCAATGGTGGCAATATCGCCATCTAGTCGCACGTATTCATGAGAATCCAGGTATCTTAAATCTTCAGGATATTCAGACATATCACTTCCTCTCCCTTATCAAATTTATTGTCCCAATGGTCATCCAACCCATATCTGGTAATGAACCTGACTGTAGATTGAGTAACTCACAAAAGCGGTGTCGAGCAATGACTGAAATTCAGTATTGGCAACTGGACACCACTGAAAACACATTATTCCTTAAAAACCTCAGCACTTATAAGTTAGTTACACGATTTTTTGAGCGATAGAAGGGGCGTTTAACTACAACTGCGGGGTAAGCTTTGCCGCGAATCTCAACTTCTAATTGCTGGCCGACAGTTGCTAGCTTGGTAGGAACGTAGCCTAAAGCAATGGGATAACCAAGTGTCAGCGACAAAGTACCGCTGGTAACTTCTCCCACAACTTTACCTGCTGATAGAATTTGGTAACCATGACGAGCAATGTTGCGCCCTTGGGTTTGCAAACCTACCAAGCGCCGCTGCACTCCCTCGGCTTTTTGCTGTTCCAAAACCGCCCTACCAATAAAATCGCCTTTGGTATCTAGGTGAACTAGCCAGCCCAAACCTGCTTCTAAGGGTGTGGTACTGTCATCGATGTCTTGTCCGTAAAGTGCCATTGCTGCTTCTAGCCGCAGGGTATCTCTCGCACCAAGTCCACAAGGGATGACACCAGTGTTATGGAGACTTTGCCATAACTCTATTGCCACATCAGGGTCTACCATCACCTCAAAGCCATCTTCTCCGGTGTAGCCTGTGCGGGCTATGAAGGCTGGTTTACCCAATACCGTTGCTTGGAGGTGACCGAATGCTTTGACTGGTTGTAAGTCTTCTTGTACTAAGGGTTGGAGATATTTAATAGCTTTTGGCCCTTGCACGGCAATCAAGGCTTTTTCTGGTGAAAGGTCTTGAAATTGCACCCGATCTCGATCGAGGTGTTGCAATAGCCATGCTTTGTCTTTGGCTGTGGTTGCTGCATTGACTATAATAAACACCCTCTGTTTACCACTGGTGTCTTCACCTTGATAATAAACAATGATGTCGTCAATGATTCCCCCTTGGGGATTTAACAAGACGGTGTATTGTGCTTGACCAGGTTGCAACCGACTCAAGTCTGAGGGTACTAAAAACTGGAGTTGGGAGATGAGGTTTTTCCCTTGGAGAGTAAATTTACCCATGTGGGAAATATCGAACATTCCGGCTGTATTTCTTACAGCTTCGTGTTCGCGGCTAATGCCACTAAATTGTACCGGCATTTCCCAGCCACCAAAGCTGGTAAAGCGTGCTTTGAGTTCTACACCCAATTGATATAAAGCAGTTCGGGCCAAGGATTGGGCGTTGTCTTCTTGATTAGCCACAGGTATTTATGCGATCGCACCTCAACATCTATCTATCCTACGAGATGCTTTCCTGTTTGAGAGAATATCCTAACTCTTGGAAAGACTTGGGTTAATCGCGTCTCTGCCTCACTACAAGGTTTAATAGTTAATGGTGGAAATGTTGAGATTTGTTAATTTAACATTATGAAGTATCGACAAATACTAGCTAGCTTTGTCTTAGCTATGGTTCTCTTTGTTTTTCCCCTGTCAGCGCAAGCTGCAAGTTCTTCCAGTATTACCCGTTCTGCTGGAGACAACCTTCAAAGCAAGGATTACTCTGGTCAAAGTTTAATCGGGACTGAGTTTACCAACGTCGATTTAGAAAATGCTAACTTTAGCAATGCTGACTTACGCGGCGTTGTGTTTAATGGTACTGTCTTAGAGGGAGTAAATCTGCATGGTGCAGATTTTACTAATGGCATAGCCTATCTGGCAAGATTTAAGAACGCTGATTTAAGTGATGCAGTCTTGAGTGAGGCAATGATGCTGCGTTCTATATTTGACAATGTTGATATTACTGGTGCTGATTTCACAAATACAGTTTTAGATGGAACCCAAGTGAAAAAACTCTGCCTTAAGGCAAGTGGTGTAAATTCTAAAACTGGTGTGGATACGCGTGAGTCTTTAGGATGTAAGTAGAACTTCACAGCGCCCTCTTCTTTGTCGTGGAAAGGGGGATGGTTAGTCATTGGTGTCAACTTAGGTTCAAACGCTTGTCCCACAGCCGTTTTACCCCACCCCCAACCCCTCCCCTTACTAAGGGGAGGGGCGGTTTTGGCTTTAGACAAAACCGGGGTGGGGTGACGCGGTGAGTAAATGAACTAAATATCACGTCTTCACAAGGGTTTCACCTGAAGTTGACACCTATGATGGTTAGCTCAGTGCTACCAATTCTTCATTCTCCCCCTTGCCCCCTTCCCCCTGCTCCTGGAGCCTCTTACCCATGCCCCATAGGTCATTCCCTAATTCCAATCCTGTTCATCTTTTTTGCCGCGACTTTTGTAAATACCGCCCAAGTCGTGGATTTGGCGAGTTTTTTCAAAAAGCTGGGCTTCCGTCAAACCCCACTGCTGCAAGACTTTATCCAAATCTTTTTGAATGTCTCTCGCCCCTGGAAAGCCTTGATAACGAATTCGCAATCTAGCTAATTCTGCTAAATTATATTCTGTCGCTTGTTGAGCGAGTAAGATATCAATAAGAGGGCGATCGCGGTTATAAAGAGGGTGCTGTTGATCTTTTTTGCCCGTTGGTTCACTCATCGTCAGTCCTGAATGATTAAGTTAGGAGTTAGGAGTTAGGAGTTAGGAGTGCTGAGTCTTAAGTTTTGTAAGTCTAGCCCAGAGCAGAGGAGCAGAAAAGGCAAAACAAAATCATCTTATGCACTGAAAAATTAATTGTAAAATTGAGAACTTCTTACTACTCCTCACTCCTCACTCCTAACTTAATTATCAGACGGCAACTACACCTGAGGTCTTACGGCTCTCACCACTGCCAGTTAAATTTAAATAAAGTTACATTAGTCCTTAAGAAAATACAAAAATCTTTAGATGAGGGTGAACCTTATATCACCCAAAGTCGAAGCAGCAAGGGAGCAAGAACCCGCTATGTTTGAACACTTCACTTCCGAAGCCATTAGAGTAATTATGCTAGCTCAGGAGGAAGCACGTCGCCTGGGACACAACTTCGTAGGAACTGAACAAATTCTCCTGGGTTTGATGGGAGAAGGAACTGGGGTTGCTGCTAAAGTGCTGGCCGAATTAGGCGTTACTCTCAAAGACGCACGCCGCGAGGTAGAAAAAATTATTGGTAGGGGTTCTGGTTTTGTACCACCAGAAATTCCTTTTACTCCCAAAGTGAAAAGCCTCTTTGAGCAATCGTTTAAAGAAGCTCATAGTTTGGGACAGAATTACATTAATACTGAACACTTACTCTTAGGATTAACAGAGGCGGGCGAAGGTGTCGCCGCTAAAGTACTGCAAAATCTAGGGGTTGACTTCAAGAGTGTCCGTAGTGCGATTACTCGCCGTTTGGGTGAAAATGCGCCGGCTTTTGCTGGTAGTGGTAATCAAAAACGCACCCAAACGCTAACTATGGAAGAGTTTGGCAGAAATCTAACCAAGTTAGCCCAAGCAGGCCAACTCGACCCAGTAGTTGGTCGTGAGAAAGAAATTGAGCGTGCCGTCCAAATTCTCGGTCGCCGCACAAAAAATAACCCAGTGTTGATTGGGGAACCAGGAGTTGGTAAAACTGCGATCGCTGAAGGTCTAGCTCAGCGTATTGTTAATCAAGATATCCCCGAATCGTTACAAGATAAGCAAGTCATCAGCCTGGATATGGGTTTATTAGTGGCTGGAACTCGCTTCCGTGGCGATTTTGAAGAACGGATTAAAAAAGTCGTCGAAGAAGTCCGTTCTGTGGGCAATATCATCTTGGTGATTGACGAAATTCATACCTTGGTCGGCGCTGGTGGTACAGAAGGCGGTTTGGATGCAGCTAACATCCTTAAACCTGCTTTGGCACGGGGTGAACTCCAGTGTATCGGCGCAACCACCCTCGATGAATACCGTAAGCATATCGAACGCGATGCCGCCCTGGAGCGTCGTTTCCAACCGATTATGGTCGGCGAACCATCAGTAGAGGAAACCGTACAAATTCTTTACGGCTTGCGCGGTGCTTACGAACAACATCACAAAGTCACAATTTCTGACGCGGCGGTGGTAGCAGCAGCCAAGTTGTCAGATAGGTATATTAGCGATCGCTTTTTGCCAGATAAAGCAATAGACTTGATTGATGAAGCTGGCTCCCGCGTTCGTCTGCGGAACTCTCAAAATTCTCCCAATAAAGAACTCAAGCGCGAACTCGCTGGCGTTACCAAAGCCAAGGAAGCAGCAGTCAGAGTCCAAGATTTTGATAAAGCCGGACAACTGCGCGACCAAGAATTGGAACTCACATCTCAACTGCAAGCTGGAATAGCAGAAAACGAGAAATCTGTCAATACTGCTGTAGTTGACGAAGAAGACATCGCCCAAATCGTGGCTTCTTGGACTGGTGTACCAGTCAACAAGCTAACCGAATCTGAGTCAGAGTTGCTCCTGCACCTAGAAGACACTCTGCACCAGCGGCTCATCGGTCAAGAGCAAGCAGTCACATCTGTATCTCGTGCCATCCGCCGCGCCCGCGTCGGCTTAAAAAATCCCAATCGTCCCATCGCTAGCTTTATCTTTTCTGGCCCCACTGGCGTTGGTAAAACAGAATTGGCTAAAGCCTTGGCTGCCTATTTCTTTGGTTCGGAAGAAGCGATGATTCGCTTAGATATGTCCGAATACATGGAAAGCCACACCGTCTCCAAATTAATTGGTTCGCCTCCTGGTTATGTCGGATACGATGAAGGCGGACAGCTAACTGAATTAGTGCGGCGCAAACCATACACAGTACTGCTTTTCGACGAAATCGAAAAAGCACACCCCGATGTATTCAATATGCTGTTGCAAATCTTGGATGACGGTCAACTTACTGATGCCAAAGGTCGGAAAGTGGACTTCAAGAACACGCTAATCATTTTGACTTCTAACATCGGTTCCAAGGTGATTGAAAAAGGTGGTAGTGGTTTAGGCTTTGATTTTGACACCCAAGCGGACGCTAGTTACAACCGCATTCGCAACTTGGTAAATGAAGAACTGAAAAATTACTTCCGTCCGGAGTTCCTCAACCGCCTCGATGAAATTATCGTCTTCACCCAGCTTTCCAGAGATGAAGTCAAGCAAATTGCTGACATCATGCTCCGTGATGTTGCTAACCGCTTAACAGAAAAAGGAATTACTTTAGAAGTTAGCGATCGCTTCAAAGAACGAGTGGTACAAGAAGGCTATAATCCCAGCTATGGTGCCAGACCATTACGCCGAGCAATTATGCGCCTTTTAGAAGATTCTCTCGCCGAAGCAATGCTATCTGGTGAAATTGTAGACGGAGATACAGCGGTTATCGATGTTGACGATGACTCCCAAGTAAGAGTCCAAAAATCAGCAAAACGAGAGTTGTTATTGGCAAATGTTGGCTAATATCTTGGCTAATATTTATACCTAATCACTTTTTGCTGTAATATTTTAGGAACACTCTAGCCTCTTGCTTAGGCAGAGGTACAAACAGGGGCATCTCAGACAAACATCAAGTGAAATGGTATTATATGCTTCACCTCTGGTAGAAATACCAGGGGCTTTTTTTTAGGATAATTTTCTGACGGACACTTCAACGCCATTTTCAAGACACTCAAAAATCTACTCATCGTCCACATCTGCAAAAATAGATTTTAAATCCCGATAACCGCTAACTACCCGCACAATCACAACCCTATCTTCAAAAACTCGATAAAAAATAATGTAGCCATCCAACGGTATACCTCTCATACTGGGGTCAAGCTTGGCGTAACTTCGCCCTATATTCGGGAATTGAGCTATATTTTGGCATTTCTTATTAAATTCTCGAACAAATCTTTCCCCAGCGTTGACATTGCGAACTAAAAAATAATCCAATATTTCATCTAAATCTTGGCTTGCTTCTTTGGCAATGAAGTATTCCATTATTCTTGAGTCTCGCGGGCTTTGCGTAATTTCTCCTCTAGTCGCGCCATCACCACTTCACCATTTACTACATCTCCACGTTCGATAGAAGCCAGCCCAGCCGCTAGTTTTTTCTTAGTTTCTTCTTCCCATTCCTGATAACCTTTTTCCCATTCCTCCAGCAGTTTCAATGCTTTAACAATCACATCTTCAGCATTGTCATATCTACCTGTAGCAATTCGGGTTTGTATAAATTGCTCGTATTCTGGTTTTAGTTGGATGTTCATAGTTTTTACCTCTATAGGACTCATATTTGATTTTTTAACAAAACTCAGTACACCTTTATTCCTTCTTCCCAGTCCCCAGTCCCTTCCCTCTATGAGTGATTCAGAAATCAAATCGGATTGCTATAGTTAATTAAGAGCGTTACCTAGCCAAATTTTCTGTAGCCCGTAAAACTCACTTGCGGGTTATAACTATGATTTATGATGCAAGCAATCCAAATATTTAATAATTTCATATAGTGAATAATGGCTAGTTAAAGTCTGATTGTTTGTAATTTGCCACACAAAGTTTTCTTGATTCTTTATCACCTCTAGTGATATTTTTGATGGATTAGCTTCTATGATAGGCGAAAAATTTACACTTTGATTAACCAAAAACCCCACTCTTTCTAAAGCACGAATAGTCCATATTACTGCAATCCCCTCACCGATGATATTAATTTCTCCTTTGTGCGGTGTGTGCAGATGAAATTCTCCTGAATAAATATCAAATTCTACACCTTCGCTGTGGAAAGTATTAGCAAAAGCACCACTCAAAACCAAATCTTCTGGTGCGCCAACATTTAAAATTCCATTACTTGATAATAACCAAACTTTATCCGCAAGCCGCAAAGCTAAATCTAAATCGTGGGTAGAAAGGAGAATCGCTTGATTTGTTTCTCGTGTTAACTGGCGTAACAATTGCATAATTTCTACCCTTCGCGGTAAATCGAGAAATGCTGTTGGCTCATCAAGTAACATAACAATAGGCGACTGAGCCAAAGCACGCGCAATCATAATTTTTTGTCGTTCACCATCACTTAATTCGCTAACTTGACGTGGTGCTAAGTGTACTGCGCCTACAGATTTGATAGCCCAATTTACTATTGCGTCATCTTCAGGTGTTAACTTTCCCCACCAATTAGTGTAAGGATATCGTCCCAGAGTCACCAAGGTGTAAGCTGATAGCATTCCCACATCAACTTTCTCGGTGAGTACTAAACTCAGACGTTTGGCTAAATCTTGCGGCGCTAACTTGTAAATATCATCATCCAAGAGTCGCACTTTACCTGCGATTGGGGGTTGCATTCCGGCGAGCGATCGCAGTAATGTAGACTTACCCGCACCATTAGGGCCAAGTAAACAAACAAGTTCCCCAGCTTGCAGAGATACAGAAATATCCAACACAACACTCCGGAGGGTTTTTCGGGATGTTTTATAACCAATAGTCAAATTGTCAGTTGTGAGAATAGCATCACTCATGAGGGGAAAGATTTTTGAGAATTACGCCGCAGAATTACCCAAGTCACAACAGGAGTTCCTATCAAAGCGGTAACAGCATTTAAAGGTAAAACCATTTGACTTACCCAAAGTTGAGAAAACAAATCTGCAATCAAAGCTAAAATTGCTCCCATAATAATTACCCCAGGAATTAATATCCGATGGTCAGCAGTATTTAAAAGACTGCGACAAAGATGGGGAATTGCAACACCTAAAAACGCTATTGGGCCACAAAAAGCTGTAATTCCTCCTGCTAACACAGATGCACTGCTAATAATATAAAATCTGGTTTGTTGGACTGTTAATCCTAGACTACGTGCATAAGATTCACCAAGTAAAAAAGTATTTAAAGGTTTTGATAACAGCACTGCTACTAATAATCCTAGACAGATAACGGGAGTTAAAATCACTAACTGTTGCCAAGTCACACCAGCAAAACTGCCAAAAGTCCACATTATATAACTTTGAATCCGTTCTTTGGAACTAAATTGCAAGAGAATACTCACCATTGCACTTGTAGCATAGCCAAATAATAAACCTAAAATTAGTAATGTCATTGTGTCTTGCACTCGGCGAGAAACAACTAACATTATTCCTAACACCGATGCTGCACCAAGACTTGCTGCTATTACTAAACCAAAATCGCCAATTATCCCCAAATTTGCTAATAATGTAGGTGTGGTAGCATTTGCTAGCAATACAACTAATGCTACTCCTAAACTTGCACCAGAACTAATTCCCAAAACAAATGGCCCTGCTAATGGATTTCTAAATAAAGTTTGCATTTGTAAACCACTTACACCCAAAGCTGCACCTGCTAAAGTTGCAGTTAAAGCTTTAGGTAAACGAAATTTGATAATAATACTAGTCCATATCGCTTTTTCTGGTTGCTGTCCAAATAAAATAGCAATTACTTCATCAATGGGTATATCGACAGACCCCAAAGCTAAGTCTAATAAAAACGCCAAGATTAAGGCTGTAAGTAAAATGGAGAAAAGTAGAAATTTTTGATTGGCAATTTTGTGCATTATTAAGTAGTTTTTCAATTTATTTTTTTGTTTAATAAAACAGCAATATTGGCGTCATTTGCCAGAATTAGTGAATTTAATTCAGGGATTCGCTGTGTCACTGAACGACCCTCTCAATAAACGGTCAAACACCGCACAAATTGAAATTTAAGTCGTCTATAATTAGTTGCAAGCTACTCCGAACTAATTGATTCTGAATTCTGAATTCTGAATTCTTCTTCAACATCATTCAATGATTTGACGATAGTAAAATAATCTATAATTAGGTAATATCTCTGGATGTAGTATCTTAATTAAATCAGATAGCACTATATCTGGATTACTAATTCCACCTTCCCAGTAATCATTACCGTCATTGGCGTTAACACGAGCATTGTTATTATAAAGATTCCTCTTTTTTAGGGCATTAAAATCAGCATAACGATTATCTTCAGCTATTAAATCTTTGATACTCCTCCAATTTTGACGAAAATTTAACCAGTAATCAGCATTACTAGCACGTTCCAAAACTACCTCAAAAGATAAAGGTAAACTACCTGATGATTTATCATCACTCCAGAGATAATTTCCTCCTGCATCAGCTAGATATTTGGCTACATAACTTTTGCCTCCAGGCATATACCAAGTACCTTTAAAGTTAAATCCAACAAAAACACTCGGACGATTTTTTAAAGATTGAGCTTTTCGGGCTATTGTTTCATATTTTTTCGTAATTTCGCCAAATATCTGTTCTGCTTGTTCCTCTTTATTAAAAAACAAAGCAGTAAATTTCAACCATTCACTTCTCCCCAATGGTGTATCTTCCATATATTCAGCATTTATAGCTACTTTTAACCCTGCTTCAGTTAATTTTTGGTAACTGTCCGTTTGGGAATTTCCAGTACCATAGCTTGTTACTAAATCTGGATTTAATTCTAATAATTTTTCTATATTAACATTGGAATTATTACCTATTTCTGAAATTTTACCCGTTTGGATTTGCTTGACAATATCAGGTGTATTTACTTGCTTCATGTCACTAATTCCAATAAGTTTATCAACTATTCCTAATTTGGCTAAGTGGGGTAAATGAGTCGTTGAAAGAGAAACGATGGAATTAACTGGTACTGGAATTATCTGTGCTTGATTAAATACTTTTGGTGTAGGAGTTCCGCATTGAACTAAAACATATTGAAAACTAGTTTTAGCATTCTGCCAAGGATTTTTTATGGTAACGATTTTGTAGTGTTTGTGATATTCTACTGTCAAGCCTGTTGCATGAATAATCTTAATTTTATTAGGGAAGTAATCAGTATTGGGGTCATAGTTTTGAATACAGGCGTTATTATTGTTATCTCTCGATGTGTTGATTGCTGTACTATGGCAAGCAATGATTAAGGTTGCTATTAAGAAGAATTGACACAAGAAAATAATGGGTTTTGAGTGAGGAAGTTTTACCAATTTCATGGGTTTTAGAGAAATATGATTTTTCTCACGCAGAGGCGCAGAGGCGCAGAGAGGAGTATGAGGAGAAATTGCTCTTATATCTTTGCGTGAGATTTTAAGAAGGATAAATTACACAGGTTCTGGTGGATAGGAATGTTCAATAAGTTTGTTACCTTTAACCAAGTGTTCATTGATAATAGTTTCAGCTACATTTGGGTTAACGCGAGTGTACCAAGTTCTATCATCGGAATAAAATACTACTGGGCCTAATTGACAAACTTCTAAACAGCCAGATGTTCTGACTTCTACGTTTACACCTACTTTTTCAACTGCTGATTTTAAAGCTTCAAATGTAGGTTGCCATTTCCGTGAAGGAAGACAACGAGTAGAAGTACAAACTGAGATATAAGAATTTTTTAAGGGATTTTTGGTAAAGGGTATGGGTTTATTTCCTAAAACATAAATATCTCGTAGTTCCTGATAAAGAGTTAACTTTGATAAGTTAGGCTTACCCTCTGGTAATAAATTTTCACCTTCTACGTATGGATTTGGTAGGAAAATAGTCATGAGGTTTTCATCTGCACCATTCCAAAAATCGATTCCCCAACTTCTAGGGATACCTTGTGCATTAAACCGTCGATAAAATGCAGCACGACTTACTTGACGTTGTTGCCTTAGTTCTAAAGGAGTCTTACAATGAGGGCCACCTAAATTAGCCTCAATACATAGATGCAAATGCCAGCCTTCTGCTACTACTGTGAGATATCCATCATAGAGAATACAAATTTTAGGTGGAGCATTAAATTCCAATTCTAATACACCACCTTGCACAATATGTCCTACCCCTACCTGCTGCCAATTTTCCTGAAATAAGGTGTAAAGTAAAGACGATAAAACATCGGTACTAGAATCAAAATATTCATATTCAATTTTTCCACCCCCTGGTAAAGGGTTAGTGACAAATTGATTTAATCGGTTTACCCAGGAATTAAATTCAGTCATGGCTTTTAACTCTATAGTATTCAGCTTGATTTACGCTAATAGTTTGAGAAACTAAACTGCAAAAATTTATCCTATCCTTTAGCCAATCTAAAATTTCCAGTTCAACCCAACTTGAAAAACCCTACCTCCATCAGGAAACCCTGCAAATAATTGATATCTTTGATTAAAGATATTATCTACACTACCATTCACAGCTAAATTAGCGCTTAAAGGTACTCGTAATTTCACATCAAATGTCGTATACCCTGCTAGAAATTCGGTGTTGATGTTATTCGTTGGATATTTACCAAGTGAATGCATAAGTATTCCCATATATAAACCTTCTGGGTTTTCATAATTAATTCCAACATTTATACTATCTGCACCTGCAAACCGCAATTCTTTATTAGTTTCTGCGGGATTAGAGCTTTCTAAAATCCGGGGGTCATTCGCTGTATAATTGACGAAAGCATAGACATTTTTCGCAATCTGTAAATTCAAGGTTGCTTCTAATCCTGTAGTTTCAACTAAGCCAATATTTTCCCAAGTTCCTGTATTTCCGTTCACGGGTGGTATCAGTGATTTAAAAGCAATCAAATCAGATATTCGATTGTAAAAAAATGTTAACCTTAATAAGCCAATATTGCCGATTTTTTGGTCAATTCCTACATCAAAGCTATCACCTCTTTCGGGTTTAAGTTCTGGGTTACCAATATTGCTAGGATTATTATTGAATAAATTAGCAATGGTTGGAACTCGGAAATTTTTGATGTAGTTGGCTCTAAGAGTTGTAGAGTCAAAAATAGCAAGTTTTGTACCTACAGATGGAGATGTTGCTGAACCATTTATCAAGCTGCTAAAATCTTGCCGTAAGCCTAAATTTACAATCCAGCTAGGAGTTAAGTTGATTTCATATCTAGCAAATAAGGCTCCTTGATCGATACTAGTATCGTAGTTTATCCTCTCTATATTTGTAGAATAACTAAAGGAAGTACTGCGTACATTTACATTGCGATAATCAAAGCCATAAACTAAGCTTTGATTTTTGGCAAAATTCCAACTGTGTGTAGTTTGAATTCCGTAAGAAGTTTGGTTAGAATCAAAGCGATTCTGAGATGCAAGTGCGCCACTACGATTGTCAAAACGAGTGTTGATAAAATCGCTATAAACTCTTGCTGTTAAAAGTGAATCATCTCCACTACCTAGTTTGGAGTTCCAGGTTAAATCTGTCAAAACTTGGTCTGTGTATTTGCGATTATTCTCGGTTAGGGAGTTAAAAAAACCTTGACCAAATTGTGGTACAGGAATAGGTACTCCTCCCGGTACACCCTGTTCTTTTGCTAAATATATTGTGGAGAAGGCAAGAGTGTTACGTTTACCCAAGTTGGCATCAAGTTTAATGTTAAAATTATTGTAGAGAGTATCATTATTTTCCCTGGTTCCCTGAAAATTGGCTTCAGGAATTGCAAAAGGATAGTTATATTTGGCTTGAGTGCGGTTGTATCCAATTACCCAACCAATATCTCCAGTTTTTCCGCTATTTTGAATACTCTGTTGGTTTAGTCCATAAGCACCAATGTTGACTTTCGCTTCCGTTGTAATTTTTTCTGTGGGACGACGGGTGATAATATTAATTACTCCACCAATTGCATCGGAACCATAAAGAGTAGAACCACCACCGGGTAATACTTCAATTCTTTCAATGTTATTGGTGGTAAATTCTGAAAGGTCAAACCCACCGCTACCAAGATTATTAATTGGTCTACCATCAAGTAATATTAATACTTGACCGGTGTTAGAACCGCGAATAAATTGACCGCTTAAAGCATTCACTTCCGTTCCAACTGTACCATCAGGCAAAATACCAGGAAGAAATTTTAGTGCTTCTCTGACAGTTCTAGCACCTTGCGCTTCCATTTCTTCCCCCGTGATTACGTAAATTGGACGGGTAGAATCTTTCACTGTCCCTTCACGACGAAAGGGTGAATACACAGGTTCATTTAATAACTTGTCGATGACTGTTAGTTCAATGTCAGGTTCTTTTTCTGCTGTGGAGGCTGGCGCATTTTGAGATATAACTTCCCCAATTGATTGTAAGTCTTTGGCTGAACCTCCACGGTTGGATAATTCTGATATTTCTGGAATTTCTGTGGCTTTAGTGCTGTGATTTTCCGATAGTATCCTGAGGGCAACAATCAAACTAGACACAACAATTTGAATTCCCCATCTGGCAACGAAATTACTATGCATTTGTGATTTAAGCAACCTGTATAACTAAGAAAATTGATTTTGATTCAGCAAAAGGACGACAAGCATAGTGAAACTAGCCACCGCTTGTGTAGCGGTAGAAGGAAGCCGTAATATATTTATGTGATGATGATAATCATTATCACATATTTATTGAATTGTGGAATTTTTCTGGTAACAAGGTAATTTTGATACTACCTAATGAGCAATTAACAACAATTTACGTTTAATTTTGTCCACTTACTTAGTGGTGGAATACTTGCCAAAATACCTCTTTTTAAAGGTTCGGGACGTTCTGACCAAGGCAGTGAGCCATTGGGTTTAGCATAGTATTGAGTAGCACATTGCAAAATAGCAGATGCACTACTATCAACTCGTAAATCACCGAAGAGATGAGTTAATTTATCTTCTGCAACAAAGGCAATAACACAAGAATGGTTGCAAGCACTCATACATTCAACTCCTTGAATGAGGAATTTATTTTGCAATTCCCAATCTTGTGCAAGTTGCTGAAGTTGTTGTAGTAGTTGTTCTCCTTTGCTTTCGTCAACTCGTTTGCCGTCTTGCCAAATGCTGCCACAAGTCGTGCAAACAAATAAAGTATGTTGTTTATCAATCATTGATTTTGAAGTGTGTAGAAAAAAGCCTGAGTTGCAGATATGACATCTTGTTGCAGTCGTACAACTGCAACATAGCTATTGAGTGAATTTGGCAGAAATGATGTTGCAAAAGATTGCACGCTGCGAAACACTAGCGTAAATTACAGCTACACTAAAGCGTAATTGCAATAATCAATAAACTGCCTATAATTTCATAGCCATGAGTAGTCCGTGGCGTTTCTCTGGGACGATGAAAGCGTGAAACTGATATGTTGTTGTTGAAATATTTATGCAAATATTCATCTGTACCTCGCAGATGGGTATGAGTTTGTGTGTGACTTTCGGCGGGCATTCTGACTTTGAAGCATCAGCTTCATTACAGCTGCGGGACAGCGCCGGATTTACACCGGACTTTCCCCGTTACCTCTGATGGCTGACCCCCACCAGAACCGAGTTACTATTGAGCTAATAGTATCATGATTATGACGATCGCAAATAATTTGTCAAATATCAGCGATCGCTCTCCTACCCCTTGCAAAAGTCAATCACCCAACTCCTACCAAAGGCTGGGTTATTTCCAGTTTCTGACGTGGCGATCGCCCTGTCAACAGTTCCACTACATCCATCCCATTACCAATTACACCTGGTACGCTGGGATACCCAGCACTCGCCCCTACCAAAAATAGGTTCGGTAATTCCGTCACATACCCCAAACGATTTAAACCAACTTGTTTCGGCACTAATTTTGCACCGTAAATATTACCTTGGGGTTGTCCGAGATAAAATTCGCTGGTGGTGGGTGTACCGTAAACTTTCATGCGCGCGTAGTTGTCCACATCTGGAATCAAATCTCGCACACTTGTCATCATCTGCTGATAAACTTCCCGCTTTCTGGCTTTATAGGCTTTTGGGCTGGTTTTATGCAGATATTCAAATTCTTCATAGGAACAGACAGTAGCAATCTCTAAAACGTGATGTCCTTCTGGCGCCATCCCTAGTTCGCTGGATTTCATCGTCGGACACGAGAGGAAAATCCACGGATGGCTGAGGTTTCCCTGCAATTGTTGTTGGTATTCTTTATTGAGGTTGCCTGTGGGATAATACCAAATATTCCAGTTACCGATGCCGTAGCGTTGAGGATCGAAGCGGCTATCTAAACCCAGGTAAATATTGAAAGCACTCGCTGAGTATTCGTAACGGGTGAGGCGTTGACGTTCTTTGTGACTCAAAGCCTCAGAATCGTGCATCAATTCTACTGTTAATTTCGGATCGAGGTCGCTGATATAAGCTTTGCTGGCCCGATAAGTGATTCCATCGGCAAGTACGCTGTGGACAGTGCGGTGGCTAACTTGAATATGGTTAACTGGGCTTGAGTACTTGATTACACCTCCACCTGCGGTAATTACCTCTGCAATGGCGTCAACAAAGTGTTTAAAGTGATGTTTGGGATAGTAAGCGCCTTCTGAGTAGTCCCAAACGAGGGAAGTGTGGGTGAGTAGGGCAATTTCTTCTGGAGGTAGGGCGTAGTCGCCACTTTGTCCTGCCAGTACTGCTTGGAGTTTGGGCGATAATCTCACATCGTTATACAAATCTTGTAGTGTCCACTTCCGCTTGCAAAATAAATTAAAATATTTTGGTAACTTCAACCAATCAGATAATTGGCGATCGAACCAGTGTACTTCCTGCACCAAGCTGCGAATTTCTTGATGGAGTCGCTGAATTTCATCGCAGTAAAGATTAATAGCACCAGCTTCTTCTGGAAATGTGGAAAGTAAACGCGATCGCATATTTTCCCATCCCAAAGGAATTTTGAAATCTGCCTCTGGTGTAATGATGCGATCTATACAGTCAGGATCGAGGCTATTAAAGGGTATATCTTGACCAATATAGTCGAGAAATTGGCCTATGGTCTGACCAGAACCACATTGAGAAATGTAATGAACATCAGCACAAAAACTGTATTCTCCATAATCAAAGGTGTGACAGCATCCACCAGGTAAATAATGTTGTTCTAAAACTACTACCCGGTAGCCTTGTCGGGTCAAACAAGCTGCGGCGGAAAGTCCACCCAATCCAGCTCCTAAAATCACGTAATCGAAGATTTCCATCTCAGCCTCCTCTAGCAATATTGATTTATCTTGATTTCGGCGTTATGGTTTTTTATGGCGGTTTTTTACTTGTAAAAATCGCAAAATAGGCAGGATTTTTTCATCTAGCTTTGTAGCTTTCACTAAATGAAAATCAGGTAGAATAACCATTCAGTAGAACGTGTAAGGATTTTATCGGTGATAGTGGTAATTCCAATACGGTTCGGATAAGCAGTATGAACTTCCCTTGTGGTCTGGGAAAAGGTTAAGGGTTAAGGGGATTTGGATGTATTTGAAACCTTTCCCCTTTCCCCTTTAACCGAACCGTATTGGTGGTAATTCCATCATCACCAAATCTTTTGATATATAGCCGCGGCACTTTTTAACCGATAGGTTAATTCACATTTAGATGCCCTGAAGGGTGTTTAAATTAGCCGCATAATTTTGCTGCAATTCTTTGTGAAAACTTGCAGATAGTTAGGCGGCAATAATTTAATAATCTAAGCTTTTTTGTTCATACTCTATGTATTCAGATTATCTAAGCTGGCAAAAATTGTTTGAAAATATTTGCTTTTCTTTATAAAAACTTTCTTTAGTTTAAATTAGCTAAAATGATACTTAGCAAATCAGTATAGTAACTAATCAAAAGACTATTTTTATTAACTTAAAACTTAAAAAATTAACATTAAATTTTATAAAATCATCTTTAGAATTGCAATAAACTATAATACGTAATTTGCTGTTGTGCAGATTACAATTGACTAATGACTGATGACCAATGACCAATGACCATTAAGCCATTTGCACCACTTGTAGGGCAACAGCAAGCCATAGAATTGCTCACTGAAGCTGTTAGACAAAACCGAGTTGCTCCAGCTTATTTATTTGTCGGCCCAGATGGTGTAGGCAGGAGTTTAGCAGCCCGATGCTTTGTGGAATTGCTATTTTCTAGTGACATAGAAATCACTAGTACTTTACAAAACCGTTTGCGTCAGGGTAACCACCCGGCTTTATTGTGGGTGCAACCAACTTATCAATACCAAGGACAGCGATTTACAGCAGCACAAGCGGCTGAAAAAGGACTCAAGCGTAAAGCACCACCTGTAATTCGACTAGAGCAAATTCGGGAAATCACTGAGTTTCTCAGTCGTCCACCTTTAGACGCACCAAGGAATGTGGTAGTGCTGGAGGAAGCCCAAACAATGGCAGAAGCCGCAGCAAACGCTTTACTCAAAACTTTAGAAGAACCAGGACAAGCAACGTTAATTTTAATTGCACCTACACCTGAATCTGTGTTGCCAACTTTGGTGTCACGCTGTCAACGCATTCCTTTTTACCGCTTAGATACACAGTCTTTAGCTGTTGTACTTACGCAAACAGGTCATGAAGAAATTTTGCAACATCAGGCAGTATTAAGCGTAGCAGCTGGGAGTGCGGGAAGTGCGATCGCTTCTTACGAGCAATTACAAGCTATTCCCCCTGAATTACTGGAAGATTTGAAAAAAGCTCCAAAATTCTACCGCAATGCTTTGGAGTTAGCCAAGAAAATTGATAAAGATTTAGATACAGAAGCGCAACTATGGTTAGTTGATTATCTTCAACAATTTTACTGGCAGCAGTGGCATCAAGCCAAGGCGATCGAGCAGCTAGAACAAGCTCGTAAATACTTACTCGCTTACGCTCAACCACGGCTAGTCTGGGAATGTTTACTTTTATCCATATGTCAAAAATAAACCAGCAATCAGAATTGGTGAATGTTTTCCTCTAACCCTCCGTCCAGCCCCCAGTCTCTTTGAGATCGCAAAGACTGCCAACTAATTAATCATTTTTATTTATCAAATTAAAAAAAAAAAGTAATTGTTTCTATGCTTGAAAGTCTTTAAACTGAAGTTAGCCGGTCAACAATCAGTTGATTGTCAAGTTTTTCTTAGCAATAGCTTAGGGAAATAGAATCGATAACTTTGTATATTTAGGTGTGAGTTTAAAATATTACGCCTGTGGTAATCTCTAACAAATCAGAATACGCACTTCTAGCCCTGTTAGAGTTGGCAACTTGCTACCCTAACGGTGATGCCCTGCAAATTCGAGAGATAGCAGCATTACAAGACATACCAAACCGCTATTTAGAACAACTCCTGGCAACATTAAGGCGTGGAGGTTTAATTAAAAGTATACGCGGAGCCAAAGGTGGCTATGTTTTGGCACGAGACCCCAGGACAATCACAGTGCTGGATGCTTTTTCCTGCATGGAAGGGTCAGATGCTGTTGTCTCTACTTGTGAACCGCCTCCCGCCACGGTAGAAGGTGAGCTAATTCAGGAAGTTTGGCAGGAAGCACGTCAAGCTGCTAACTCTGTATTGGAAAAATACACACTCCAAGACCTCTGTGAACGAAGAACAATCCGACAACAGAAGGAACTGATGTATTACATTTAACCAAGGGTGCGTTAGGATGGATATCCATAACGCACCATTTTATATTTTTAGTGTTGTACTCTCAGCAATAACCCACCAAACAAAACTGTTCCATAAGCATTTGCTGAGGCAATACTAGTTCCTTGAGCAAGAAGTATTGAAAAATTTGCGATCTCAAATGTCTAACTAGACATTTTTTATGGTGTAATCCTTATTAAAAGTAATAATGATATAGCCTGTGAGGCTGTTATATGTCTGAAATAAATTCTCAACAGTCAATTAACAATGCTGCTACTGTTGTTGAAAGGTATGCAGCAGGAAAACGAGATTTTAGTAAAGCAGAATTAGGTAATGCTGACTTGCAAGGTATTAATTTGAAAGGATCTGACCTTAGCTATGCTGATTTGAGTCAAGCTAATTTGAGCGGTGCTAATCTAAGAGGAACTGATTTGAGCTATGCCGATTTGAGCCAAGCTAATTTGAGAGATGCCGATCTTAGAGGAGCATTGTTAATGTCAGCTAATCTTCGCCAAGCCGATCTTAAGGGAGCGAACCTGGAAAAAGCAGACTGCGATCGCAGTACCCATTTTCCCGAAAATTTCGACCCAGCCAAAGCCGGTATGCAAATTAAATTTGAAAATTAATCTATTTTAACATAAAGCGGAAGTCTCCACCCTCTACTAATCACCGTACTTGCCTCAAGGTAGAAGATATTTTTGCCAAAAGAATTCTATTTTAGTGAAAATCCGATCTATGAGGTTGATCATGGAGGCAAAGAGTACAAACCTCAACCGACGGACACCCCTGATTATTGCAGGAATTGTTCTTGGTTTGGGTCTTGGAGGGTTTATTGATGGAATTCTACTGCATCAGTTACTCCAGTGGCATCACATGTTGAGCAACATTCGACCCCTGACAAATGTTGCCAATCAAGATTTGAACATGGTATGGGACGGCTTATTCCATGCTTTCGATTGGCTATTAACCGTAGTAGGAATCATCTTACTATGGCGTGCCGGAGGGCGTGATGATGTTCCTTGGTCATCACAGACATTTGTTGGTTCAATACTTATTGGTGCTGGCTTATTCGACTTAGTTGAAGGACTGATTGACCACCAAATTCTCGGTATCCATCATGTTAAACCAGGTCCAAATCAGTTAGCTTGGGATGTAGGATTTCTTGCATTCGGTGCGCTACTTGCCGTTATCGGCTGGATAATGATAAAAAAAGAGTCAACAGTTAAAGAATAGACCATTGGGCACTTGTAATAAGCGTACCCCTGCGGGGAAGCAAGCTACACTTACCTTCTCGCAGAGAAGTATGGGGTATGGAACGCTGAGAGTATAGGAGAGTTGGGAAGCTTTTTTATACTCCCCCCACTTCCCCACTCCCTCATCTCCCTCATCTCCCTCATCTCCCTCATCTCCCCACTCCCCCCTCCCCCCTATGTCCACAGATGCTTTTGAAAAAACTAGCTGGAATTGGCAGCTTTCTCAATTCCAACAACAAGTAGGAGAATGGTGGGAATACCAGTTTTACCGCTTGGAAGGCGCTTTGCCAGAATTGCCCGGTGGATGGTCAATTAGCCCCTGGGTAGGTGAGTTACTGAAATTTCTGTTTTGGCTGATATTAGGTTTATTTGTAGCTTGGGTAGGTTGGCGGTTATGGCGAGAATTCAGCCCTTATCTATATTCTTGGCTGAGTAGAGGTAGCAATTTCACTGATTGGGGTGTAAAAAATCGGTCTGATGAGTCATCCATTGCCGTTTTATTAGAGCGATCGCAACAATTTTATCGTCAAGGCAACTACCGTGAAGCTTGCCGTTGTCTTTATTTAGCACTGTTGCAGCACTTGCATCAGCAAGCCGTCGCACCCCACAAACTCAGCCGTACAGATGGAGAATATCTCCAATTACTGCGATCGTCTGTGAGTCCCATACAGCCTTATGAAACTTTAATTACCACTCACGAGCAATTATGTTTTGGTAATGATGAAATTTTACCAGACAACTATGAGCAGTGTCGGCAAGCTTATCGAGAAATTTCGCCAGAATAAAATCGTTGGCATATGTTAACCGGATTCATGAAATTGGCACGAACAAGTAAAGCAACACCGAATCTGGCAAAAACTGCGAATGGTAGTAGTTCACACCACAGAAATTTATAGCGATTCCCAGTTAAGTGAGGTACAGATAATATTTTGAAACGCAGAGGGGCGCAAAGTAAAGCGCAAAGGTACGCAGAGATTTGTACCTCAGCAGAGTAGGAAACGCTATATATTCCCCTGAAACTTAACCAATCGCCTTTGAATGTCGGGATTACAATTACTCTGCCACCGTTTACCCCCAAGCAGGTACAGGATTTAGCATTGCGTTATGGATTACAAGATGCGATCGCTGCTTCTAAACTAGAAAGCATGGGTTTAGTTCAACTCAATGGCAATCAAGCCTGTGTCATGTGTGAATCATATCGTCTTTATTTTAGCCAACAGCTTGCAAAGCACTCAGGATGCTAATACTTCTGGTAAAATCTTGAAAATTGAAGAAGAATTCAGAATTCAGAATTCAGCAATCTTGACGCGACGCTCGTGACGCTCGATGACTCGCTAGCGCTACGCTATCGCCCTTGGCGTCTCCCTTTGGGAGAAGACTCGTTTGCCGCCGGCGCTATCCGCTTTTACGGTCAAAATTCATTCTGAATTCTGACTCCTGACTCCTGACTCCTGACTCCTGACTCCTGAATTCTGTTTGCTAAATAATTAAAATATTCATTCTTGTTCTTAGATAACTTATTTGATAAAGAAAGAGAAGATATTTAAAATCAAATGAACAATTATCGATACCAAGTTGGTGGTACCCTCACGAGTGATGCTCCTAGCTATGTTGAACGCAAGGCAGATGTCAATCTCTACCATGCTTTAAAACAAGGTGAATTTTGCTATATCCTCAGCTGTAGGCAAATGGGCAAATCCTCACTGATGGTGAAAACAAAACATCGGTTACAAGAAGAGGGTTTTCGATGCGCCACTGTTGATATGACCAATATTGGTTGTGAAAATATCACTCCAGAACAGTGGTACAAAGGAATAGCGGGCGATTTATGGTTAGGTTTTCAACTATTAGGAAAAGTTAATTTAAAAAACTGGTGGCAAGAAAAAAAAGATATATCTTTAGTTCAAAAACTTAGTCACTTTATTTCAGAAATACTATTGTCTCAGTTCCCTAATGAAAGACTGTTTATTTTTATTGATGAAATTGATAGTATTTTAAGCTTAGATTTCCCAGTCGATGACTTTTTTAGCTTGATTAGATATTGCTATAATCAACGAGCAATTAATCCAGAATACAATCGGATTACATTTGCAATTTTCGGTGTTGCGACACCTTCAGACTTAATTTTATATCGCAATCATACTACCCCATTTAATATTGGTAAAGCTATAGAAGTAAATGGTTTCACATTTGAAGAAGCTCAACCATTAGCTTTGGGGCTGGATATTCAAGGCAATAATCCTCAAAAAGTCTTGCAAGAGGTATTGTCTTGGACGCAAGGGCAACCATTTCTAACTCAAAAACTGTGTGGGCTGCTTGTCAAGTTGTCTCAAGACGATCTCGGTAGAAAGCTCAAAATCCCGCCTGGAACAGAAGAATTTTGGATAGAAAATGTAGTGCGATCGCATATCATCGAGAAATGGGAATCACAAGATGAACCAGAGCATCTGAGGACAATTCGCGATCGCATTCTCAGAAACGAACAATCTGCTGCCAGATTGCTGGGAATTTATCAGCAAATCCTCCAAGGAGTTAAAGTAGCCGTTGATGATAGTCGAGAACAGGTAGAACTTTTACTGTCTGGTTTGGTGATTAAAAAGCAAGGTTTTCTCCGAATCAAAAACCGCATTTATGAAGAAGTTTTCAATCTAGAATGGGTTGGAAAAAAATTAGCTAACTTACGCCCTTACTACGAAAGTTTCAATGCCTGGGTAGCCTCAAAGCAAGAGGATGAATCCCGCCTATTGCGCGGACAAGCTTTAATTGATGCCCAAACTTGGGCAAATGGCAAGAGTCTGAGCAACTTAGATTATCGATTTTTAGCTGCTAGTGAAGAATTAGACCGACGAGAAATGCAGCAAGCATTAGAGGCCGAACGTGCCAAAGAAGTCGAAGCGCGACTAAGAGAAGAACAAAAAAGGCTAGCTCAACAGAGAAGATCTTCCAGAATCGTAGCACTTTTACTTCTGGGTATGACCATCAAGTTGGCGATTTCTATAGTGTGGGGAATGTCGCTTTTACGAAAAATTGATGCTCTGCAATCACGCCTCAAATGTAACGAGATAGAGCATCAAGGCACAGTCAAAACAATTTGTAATTAGTCAAACAATTTTGGATTTTAGATTTTAGATTTTAGATTTTATATCAAGTCCGGATAATTAGTTATGATTCCTACAGTCATTGCACCCCACCCGCAGCCCCCCGCTCTTCGGGAGGGGAGACAAAGCGCAGCTTTGGCGGGGTGGGGTTCTTGGGTTTTACAGCAATTTTCAGGTAAATAGACCACGTTGTATGGTAGCACAGCTGTGCTACCCTACTGGGGATTGTGGTTCAAATGGATGAAAAACGCTGTAATCAGTAATCAAGCGGACATGATATTAGAGTAAAAATAAGCCTGCCAATCACAGCAAGCTTACATTTGTCCATTTGCTAAATTTAGGTAGATACAACAGATTTTAAGAAGCGTGAAGTACACTATCTATGTCTGGTAGCTAGGCAGAGAAACTATGCTAATTCTGAATTCTGACTTCTGAATTCTGAATTCTGCTCTATTCCCGGCATTAACCACCAGCGACAGCAGGGACAATACTTACTTCATCGCCATCATTGAGGCGTGTATCTGCCCCTTTTAAAAAGCGAATATCTTCGTCATTCAGGTAAAAATTCACAAATCGTCGTAGCTTTCCTTGATCGTCACACAATCGTGATTTGAAGCCAGGAAAGCTTTGTTCTAATGAATCCACAAGTTCAGCAATGGTGTTGCCATTGGATTCTACAATAGCTTCGTTATTAGTAAATTGTTGAAGAGCTGTAGGAACTAAGACTTTTACGGGCATAGAAGTAGAAAGTTTTGAGTGAAAAGTGAGGAGTCAGGAGTTATGAGTTGGGAGTGAGGAGTTAGGAATAAAAAAACTCATAACTCATAACTCCAAACTCCTAACTCATAATTAAACAAGGACTTGTTGCCATTCCAAGCGATCGAGAGTACGCGATCGCTCTAAGGCACGTTCAAAGCTATCCAGTTTAGCATCAATAGTCAAGGGTTCGCCAACGTAGCCTTGTATTGCTTCTTGGGTTTTCAATCCATTGCCAGTGATGTAAACCACAGTAGTTTCATCTGGATCGATCTTGCCAGCTTCTACCAATTTTTTCAGCACGGCGACTGTTGTACCACCCGCTGTTTCTGTGAAGATGCCTTCGGTTTCTGCCAGCAGTTTGATGCCGTCAATAATTTCTGCATCATTGACTGATTCAATGTTACCACCAGTCTTCTTAGCTATATCCACAGCATAAATACCGTCTGCTGGGTTACCGATCGCAATTGATTTGGCAATTGTATTCGGTTTGACTGGCTTAATAAAGTCGTTTCCTTCTTTGAATGCTTCGGCGATGGGCGAACAACCTTCAGCTTGGGCGCCGCTGAAACGGACGTTTTTACCTTCTACCAAACCAACTTCGACAAATTCTTGGAAGCCCTTATAAATTTTGGTAAACAGCGAACCAGAAGCCAAAGGAGCAACGATATGGTCAGGTAATTGCCAACCCAATTGTTCTGCAACTTCAAAGCCTAAGGTTTTGGAACCTTCAGAGTAGTAGGGGCGTAGATTAATATTGACAAATCCCCAGCCGTATGTATTAGCTACTTCCGAACAAAGACGATTGACTTGATCGTAGTTGCCCTTCACAGCCATGAGGGTGGGACTGTAGATCAGGCTACCGAGAATTTTACCAGCTTCCAAATCTGCTGGGATAAACACACAGCAGTCTAAACCGGCATGAGCTGCGATCGCCGCTGTAGAATTTGCCAAATTACCAGTGCTAGCGCAGGAAACAGTGGAAAAACCCAACTCTCGCGCTCTGGTGAGGGCGACTGACACCACCCGATCCTTAAAGCTAAGGGTGGGCATATTCACGGCATCATTTTTAATATAAAGCTTGTTTAGACCCAGGCGGCGAGCAAGACGGTGGGAACGAACCAAGGGAGTCATACCCGTTCCCACATCTATAACATTATTAGTTGCGACAGGCAAAAACGGACGGTAGCGCCAAATTGAATTAGGTCCAGCTTGAATTGTTTCACGAGTGACAGAGAGACGCAGAGCGCTGTAGTCATACTTGACTTCCAAAGGCCCAAAGCATAACTCACAAACATTCTTGGCTTTGGGTTCATATTCTGCACCACATTCCTTACACTTCAAGGCTTTAAAAAATGTGGCATTGCTGACTTGGGATTGGGTTGTGATTGCCTGAGTCATATAACTAGCTTTCCCTGTCTGTCTGTCTATCAACTGTCGCCTGATACTAACACGAGTAAAAATACCAGTCAAACATACCCGATAATTTTTGTCGGGTATGTTTAGTAGCGAAAGTAATAATTCTTGTAAAATTTTTATGTCAGTAATTTCTATAGCTAGTATTTGCACTTACTTATTTTTGGTAATAAAACAAAATAAGAGCTTCAGCTATTCAGTTTTAATACTGTTAGTAGCTATGATTAATATGCATTTATCTGCAAGAACGCCACTTTTGAGCGAACTAAATTGCTTACTGAATTTATTGAAATAACTTTATAAATTAGACTAAATATATAGCAACAAAGAGCCAAGAATACTTTCATATATAGGTTTTAGCATTTTTGCTCTGGAATTCAAGACTGGAGTGGCTATTTATGTTGCAACAATAAAGTTGAATTTTAACTTTTGATACACTCATCCACCGCTAGAGAAGTTACTTATTTATACGGTAGATTTTTTTTGCAGCAAAAGTTACATTCATTTCTACTTGGATCAACAATTCGGCAGTACGCAACAGTAAGTTCCCCGTACTTGTGATTACCAGCTTTGATTATCGAGGGCGATCGCAAATCAGACAGGGGAATTAATTTGAAGACTATTGCCTCAATGTAACTTTAGAGGAGCGTGAACAACTTAACTCCTCAAATCTGCATTTCCAAAACGTTAAAGTTTTAGGTCAATATCATCGGTAATTCTTTAAAAAATTGCCGAACTTTATCCTCGTCATAAAACCCAGGATACAAGTCCAGCAAAAAACAAACTATTTCTATGGTAAAACGAAATAAATCTCTAAACAAGCAACGTCACGGCTATCAATGTCTAATAGCAACAGCGTTATTAACTGGTAGCTTTTTCCCATTTATTGCACCTGTATTAGCAGACGGTACTACGGCAGGTCAATCTATCAGTAACACAGCCACAGCCACTTACGAAGATCCCAATGCGCCAGGGAGTCCCATCAATTCTACTTCTAACACTGTCACCGTGACTGTAGCAGAGGTAGCTGGTATTACTGTTACAGGTTCCGGGATTGCCAATCAGACTACCCCAGGTGGTAGTACTAAGCCTGGTGATACGCTGGTTTACACTTACACTGTTACCAACGTAGGTAACGACCTCACCAAATTCCAGATTCCTAATTTAGCAACAACAACAGGACCGGCTACAGTATCTGGGGTACTACCTCCAGATAAGAATGGTGTTACACCCTCCAATGGGAACTTGCAATACAGCACTGATGGCGGTGCAACCTGGACAAATATCCCTGCTGGTGGGCTAACTACAGGTGCAATCCCAGTTAATGGGACTGTGTTAGTGCGTGTACCAGTTACCGTGCAACCCGGCGCTCAAACAGGTGATACCATCACCGTCAGACTAGGACAAACTCCTGGTGATGCTCAAAACCAACCCCGGATTGCTGATGGTGGCGACGTTTACACTGTAGATAATAACAACCCAGCCGGAGCGCCAGTCAATGGCGTTAGAGAAGCCAGTGCTACCCAGCAGATTCAAGTAGGAAACACTGCTAAAACTAGGGCTTTAGCAACGATCCTCAAAACTAAGACAGCCTATGACAATGCTGGTACTTCTAATCCCCTGACTGATGACCTGCTAACTTATGGTTTGAGCTTGCGGGTTGAGCTTAACGACGTAACTAATACTGGTGTCACCCCCGCAGCTTTAGCTGGTACAAATATCAATGTTGACGGTACACCAGTCACCCGCATTTTAGTATCTGATGCTATTCCAGCAAACACAGTGCTTAATAGCACTCCAATTGCTCCAACCGGTTGGAAAGTAGTTTATACTACCACTCCTACTACTACAAATGCTGAAGCAGCTGCCTGGTCAACTACTGCTCCAGGCTCCTTGAGTTCAGTAACACGGGTCGGTTTCGTTAACGATCCCAACCTTGTGACTTCAGTTGCTACTGGGACAACAGTTAACGGTTTTACCATTCAAGTTAAGACCACTGGTGCAACTGGAAATGGCCCGGTAAACATTTACAACATCGCTCAAGTAGCCGGTACAACTGCTGGAAACCCAACCACTAAAATCTATGACAACTCAGGAGACCAAAACCCAGATAACTTTAACCCCAGTAATAGCACCTTTCCAACTACACCAGACGCTGGTTTTGTTCCTAATGGCACGGTAGTTCCGGCAAATCAAACTGACGCAGGGAATAATAACACTGGTACTAATAGTCCGACTGGGAATATAAACGTAACTACCCTCTCAGTACCCAATGCCACCTCGCTGTTGAATGGGCCAAATGGAGTGCCTAATGCCGTTGGACCCACCAGCAACAATGATGACTTCACCAATAAATCAGCGCTAATTCCACCTAATATTGCTCCTGGTTCAAACGTCGATCCGGCTGGAGTATCCTTTACTAACACAGTTCAGAATACTGGTACATCTGTTGCCAATATTTCTCTCGTACCTACACCACCTGCAACAGCAAGTGATTTACCTGTAAATACGGTGGTGACAATATCCTATCAAGGTTTATCAGCTACTTACACCTACAATGGTACACAGTTTAACTTCACAAGTGGTACTGGTGTAGTCGGGGGTAACCCAATTAGTGCCACTAATCCACTCCGAATTGATGCAGTTGCTGCCAATGGTGGTACAGCTAACTATGGTGTAAGCGTTGACTTGCCTCCTGGTACGCCACTTTCAACTGATACTACCGCTCAAGGTGCAACTGTCACAACTACTATTGAACGCGGTTTCCCCGCACCAGTTACAGCTTTTATTGATACCAACAATAATGGCTTAGCTGATGATGCAGCTACTAACATCACTATTGACCGTGTATACACTGGCTTCTTGCAATTGCTCAAAGAGTCAAGAGTTTTACAAGGAACTGGGCCTGCACTACCAGCGGGTAGCACGGATGGCACCTTTAGTACTACACCCAAAAAACCCGCTCCAGGAAACATTATTGAGTATCGGATTACTTACAAAAATATTTCTAGTCCTCAAGTGGGAAGCGGAAATATAATTCTGAGTGCCGACAAGATTGTGATTACTGAAAATGGCACTCAAGGTGGTAGCAACTGGGCGCTAGATAATGATAACAACAGTCAAATTGATACTAGCAACATTGTTGGTTCAGCTAAGGATTCTGGAGCATCAACTATTCAATTCTTCAATGGTAATCCAGCAACTAACTCTGGGAATGACCAAACTGGAACTACGGTAAATACTGATGTCACTAAGTATGTGAATACTGTAACTGGACAGGTTGCACCGACTGTGCAGAGAACATTTACTTTCCAGCGCAAGGTTAACTAATTCGTTGGGAGTGGGGAGTTAGGGAGATGAGGGGGATGAGGGAGATGAGGGACTTCCAATTGAAAAAATAATCTAACTCCTAACTCCTAACTCCTAACTCCTAACTCTGAGCGTCAATGCCCAAAAATTAAGCAAAGTGGGGAGTGACTATTTTTGAATACAAGCAGGGAAAGATAAGTCAACAATCAAGATTCTGGAAGCTATTTATGATGAAGGGTGTTTCTTTTGCAGGTTTAGGTGCGATCGCACTCATAGCTACAGTTCCATTTTTGGGTCAATTTCCAGGAGTTGCAAATCTTTGGCATTTAGAAAGTGCTTACGCCCAAAATATCAAAACTCAAGCGCAAATTCAATTGCGGTTAGAAGCCGAAAAACTGGTGGTGGTTCAAGATGAGCAGGGTAAGCAAAGCCAGAAATGGGAACCTTTGAAAGGTCAAGCTGTGGTGCGACCCAGTGATGTATTGAGGTATACCTTAAGTGGCGAAAATATGAGCGATCGCCCAGTGAAAAATTTGATTTTGAATCAAGCCATTCCCAAAGGAATGGTCTACGTACTTAAATCTGCAAATGTAACTAATAATGGAAAAATTACTTATAGCATTGATGGTGGGCGTAGCTTCGTCGAAAATCCCACCGTTAAAGTTACTCTTCCTAACGGCAAAGTGGAAACTAAACCAGCGCCAGCCATTGCTTACACCCACATCCGTTTACAGGTTTCGTCAGTTCCAGCAAAGACGACAGTCAAGGCGACTTATCAAACCCAAGTGCGTTGATTGAAAGAAGAATTCAGAATTCAGAACTCAGAATTCAGAAACAACAGCACAGGGAATTAAGCTCGTTCGATGATTAAAGACTAGCAAATTGGAAATTTGGTGCAGTATTAAACCCAGTTATTCAGACGTTCGTGGACTCCCTACCACTGCGCGATCTGATAGTCGCATATCATTCATTCTGAATTCTGACTCCTGAATTCTGCATTCTATTTTGATAAGTACTTTTATTAACAATCAGATTGGCATCCAGAGGAGATGTGTTCAGTGAGCCGTCCTCAAAAACAAAAGCAAATTAATTTTACTAGTAGCTGGTGGCCAAGATTAACGGCAAGTATTCTGCTGGGAAGTTTTTTATATACTACTTTACCTATATCAGTGACAGCGCAACAAAATAATAATCAAGCTGGAACTTTGGCAATCACAAATCAAGCTTCTTATACTTATACAGACCCAGCTACTAATTATGAATATCAAGGAAGTTCTAGTCAGCTTAACGCTACTCCTAACCCGTTAGTTGACCCATTAGGACGGATTTTAGGTTGTGCTGGTACGCTTTTACCGGACTATACAGGTTTTTCAGTTGGGGTATACGAACCTAATGCTAGCGATCCAACGGGCACAGAATTGGGCAGTCTAGTTGCTTTGACTCGAACAGAGTTACCGGATATTCCTAATAACAATCTGCCTGGAGGAAAATCGCCAAATATCGAAAATAGCAATCCATATTTCATTACAAATAACCCTGCGGGTGTCTACAATTTCCTACTCGATCCAAACAAAGGTCAAACCGATCCAGGTAGAACCTACATTTTTGTAGTCAATCCACCACCAACTTCTATCTATAAACAACGGCGGATCAAGATCCAAATCCTTGATAGCACTGGCACACAAGGTAATAGCATAGTGCGATATGTAGCTAGTTCTTTGGATGGACAACCAATTAGTCTGACAGGTGAAACCAGACTGGAGCAAACAGTTGTTTTAGTTCCTAATGCAGAAGTAGTGGGATTGGATTTATTAGCCTTTGAATTTAGTACAAATTTGTGCCAAGCGAATCAGTTGCAGATTATTAAAACAGGCGATCGCGCTACTGCTGAACCTGGAGATACGGTAATCTACCGCCTCTCGCTCAAAAATCTCGCTGATGCTGGTTTGAACAATGTAGTTATCACCGACAACCTACCTTTAGGATTCCAGTTCTTGGAGAAATCTGTGCGCGGAGAACTGGATGGTACAGCACTCAATATCACCTCTCAACGAAATGGAAATACGGTGATATTCCGGACAGATGTGACGATTCCCGCAGAGAAAGTCTTGAATATTGCTTATGCTGCTCAATTAACAGCCGATTCTCTGCGTGGTAGTGGTCGTAACAGTGCGATCGCTAATGCTCAACGAACTGATAACCGTTTTAGCACTAAGGATGGGCCAGCAACACACCAACTGAAAATCCGTCCGGGAATCGTTTCTGATTGTGGCACGATTATCGGTCGGGTGTTTGTTGATAAAAACTTTGATGGCGAACAACAGCGTGGTGAGCCTGGAATACCCAATGCGGTGGTTTTTCTCGAAGACGGTAACCGTATCACTACAGATCCCAATGGTTTGTTCTCCTTAGCTAATGTCTTACCTGGATACCACACAGGCGTACTAGACCTCAGTAGTGTACCGGGTTACAACTTAGCTCCCAACAAAAAATTCCGCGAACGCAATAGCCAATCTCGCCTGGTGCATTTAGAACCAGGTGGGTTAGTACGTATGAACTTCGGTGTCACCCCATTTCAGGAGCCAGTCAAAAAATGAAACCCAGACTGCACTGTGCAACTATTTTCAACTTCATGTTGATGGGGGCGATGCCGATAGCTCTCAGCTTTGTTGTGTATCCTGGCATAGTCAAAGCAGAACTCACTGGTGAAAACTTGGTTTTGCCTGATTCTCCTTTGCAAGCAGAGAAGGGTGTCGAAGATCGAGTGGTTGAAAAAAGTATGGATGTGAATTCTGGGGTTGGCGATTCAGGATATGAAAGGCTCACGCAAAGGCAAGGCAGCGCGTTGGGCGGCTTTGCCGACTTGAAGCGACTGCCGCGCAAAGGCGCAAAGATTAGGAGGAGAATTCAGCAACAGCTAAATTCTTCTCGTTTGTTGGGAAGTTCTAGACAGGAGCCGTCAGTTTCTTTTGCATCGGCTACTGTTACCTCAATTTCAAATGTCCAGCCAACTGAAACGCAAATACAACCATTTCAGCCAGCAACTTCTGGGGAATTGCCTAGAGGCTTACGCAAAATTGCAGGAATCAAGGAGAAGAAAGACCAATCGCCAAGGGAAATACAACCATTTCAACCAGCAACTTCTGTAGATTTACCCAAAGGCTTACGCAAAATTGCTAATGGGGACGCGGGGATTGAGGGAGATAGAGACGCGGGGACAAGGGGACAAGGGGACAAGGGGACGGGGGGAGATAAAGATGTGGAGACGCGGGGAAATGAAAATATGCCTGTGTCTTCACCTACTCCGATTTCTACGGGAATCAAAATCCTAACTCCGGCGGCTGACAGTGTTGTAGATGTACAAGCTACTACGGTAATTGTGCAATTTCCTACTGGTAGCCAGGTGGAATTGCGGGTAAATGGGGTGTTGGTAGATCCTTCCTTGGTGGGGCGGACGGAAACTGATGCGAGTACTAATTTGGTAACGCAGACATGGTATGGTGTTTCGCTACAACAAGGTCAAAATACTATTTCTGCACAGGTAGTTGGGGGAACCCAAGCGCCTGTAACAGTGCAAGTTGCAGTGCGGGGAGCGCCGCAGCAACTAAGTTTGGAAACAGTAGAGTCTCGTATCCCAGCAGATGGACGTTCTACGGCTACAATCCGGGGTCAACTGCTCGACGCAAGTAGGAATCGCTCTAATTATGATGCTGTGGTCACTTTGATACCTACTGCTGGGGACTTTGTGGGGAAAGATTTCAAACCAGATGAACCAGGGTTTCAAGTGGAGGCGAAAGGAGGGCAATTTACAGCGATATTGCGATCGCAACTCAAAGCGCAAACTGTCACAATCCGCGCCGTCGTTAATAATTTAGAAGCCTTTACCCAGTTGCAATTTGAAACGGCATTACGTCCGAGTTTGCTGACTGGGGTGATAGATTTACGTTTGGGTGCTAGAGGTACAAATTATTATGGTAGTTTCCGTGATTTCCTCCCCCCTGACAAAGACAATAGAACCCAATTAGATTTCCATTCAGCGATATTTGCTACTGGTACTGTCGGAGAGTGGTTGTTTACAGGCGCATACAACAGTTCTCGTAACTTGAATGAAGATTGCAACTGTGATAATCGCTTGTTCAGAACTTACCAATTTAGCGAGCAAAACTATCCTGTTTACGGCGATAGCTCGAAGGTTGATGTGGTTGCTCCTTCCATTGACAGCTTGTTTTTGCGTTTCGAGCGTTCAACTGGTATACCTGGAGCTTCCCCTGATTTTGCCATGTGGGGTGACTATAACACAGAAGAATTTGCACGGCGATCGCAGCAATTTACTTCTATCACTCGTCAACTCCACGGTTTTAAAGCTAACTACAACTTAGGAAACTTACAAATTACAGGTTTCTACGGCAATAATTTAGAAGGATTTCAACGAGATACCATTGCTCCCGATGGCACCAGCGGCTATTATTTCCTGTCTCGCAGACTCCTACAACCAGGTAGCGAAAATGTCTTTATTGAGTTAGAAGAATTGAATCGCCCTGGGACTGTATTGAAACGCCAACAGCTTAACCGAGGCCCAGACTACGAAATCGACTACGATCGCGGTACCCTATTATTCCGCGAACCGATTCTTCGCACCGATATTGATGAAACCGGACAAGTCTTGGTACGTCGGATTGTTGTTAGTTATCAATATGAAAGTGAAGACTCTGATAGCAATATCTTTGCAGGTCGTTTGCAATATAACCTTTCCCGCAAGCTGAACCAAGAAAGTTGGATTGGAGCAACTTATGTCCAAGAAAATCAGGGTGTGCGTGATTTTCAACTGTATGGTGCAGATGCGCTGATATCTTTGGGTGATAAGGGTAGGCTAATTGCAGAATACGCCCATTCGAGTAATGATTCTGATGTTCTGGGAAAAGTTAGGGGTGATGCCTATCGCTTGGAAGCTGACGGACAAATTGCTAATGGGATTCAAGGACGCGCCTATTATCGCTTTGCTGATACAGGCTTCGCTAATAATGCCACCGTCAGCTTTGTACCGGGACAAACTCGTTATGGGGCGCAGGTTACAGCTAAAGTGACTCCAACTACCAATGTCAGGGTGCAATACGACCACGAGGACAATTTTGGCATTGCTCCCCAACCGTTAGACACATTTGAAGAATTATTTGCACCCCGTAATGATGCCATACCAGGGAGCAAAGTTGATAATTCTCTGACGACGATTACCGCTGGGATTCAACAACGGTTGGGTCGGGCGATCTTCGATCTCGATTGGATTCACCGCGATCGCCAAGACCGCATTTCACCCGATGCTTTGAGTGGTAATTCCGATCAATTGCGATCGCGTTTTACAGTTCCCATCGCTAAAAACCTGACTTTCCAAGCCCAAAACGAACTCAGTTTATCTTCCCAAAAAGATAGCGTTTATCCAGACCGTACCATCTTCGGGTTGAATTGGGCGGTAATTCCTGGTGTGAATGTCAGTCTAGCCCAACAGTTTTACAGTAGCGGTCAATTGTCTGGTAACTCCATCACTAGCTTGAGTGTCAACGGCGAACACAAACTTGGAAAGGACACCACCATAACTGGTCGTTACTCAATTTTGGGTGGTGCCAATGAATTGACTACCCAAGGTGCGATCGGTCTAAATAACCGTTGGACTATTGCTCGCGGATTGCGGTTGAATTTAGCTTACGAACACGTATTTGGTAACTTCTTCGCCCGGACTGCGGCAGGTCAACAATATCCCCAACCCTACGCCTTTGGTCAAGCGGCATCAGCGATCGGATTTGATGGTGGCGATAGTTACAGTGTTGGGTTGGAATACAGCGATAATCCGCAGTTTCAAGCCAGCGCCCGCTACGAACATCGCTCCTCTTCCGGTGGTACTAATACAGTAATTACCGCAGGGGCAGTGGGTAAAATTTCTCCGTCTCTGACGGCTTTAGTACGTTATCAACAAGCAAATTCTTCCAATCAAAGACTTTCAGGATTGGCAGATACCGCAAACCTGAAAGTGGGTTTAGCTTATCGTGACCCCCATAGTGATAAATTTAATGCTTTGTTGCGTTATGAATATCGTCAAAATCCGGCGATTATTCCTGAAACCATTTTTTTAGGTAGTGGTACGGGTTCCCAAGACCATACTTTTGCTTTAGAAGCTATCTACGCCCCTAACTGGCAATGGGAATTTTACGGTAAGTATGCTTTGCGTAATAGTACTTCTTACTTAGCTAACGATTTAGTTGGTACAAGTACGGTGAATTTGGGACAATTGCGAGCTACTTATCGTTTGGGATATAGCTGGGATTTAGTTGGTGAGGCTCGTTGGATTGGTCAATCTAACTATAGTGAGACGGGCTTTGTTCTGGAAACAGGTTACTATCTGACTCCTAATTTGCGGGTTTCCGCTGGATATGTTTTTGGTGAAGTTGGCGACAGAGATTTTTCTGGGACGCGATCGGCAGGTGGGCCATATTTGGGGTTAACTGTCAAGCTTGATGATTTGTTTGATGGTTTTGGACAACAAAAGCCGATGCCACGTAAGCAAGAAGAATCTACCGTGCAAACGCTGGTAGAGAAATTACGACAATCAAATTTATCTCACAAAGGGAGCAACGCTAAATATTAGATAGATATGGCTTGTCTCACTTCCACTGGTTCGCCTGTTAAACTAAAGGCGCGAACTTCGGTAATTTTTACCTTCACCAATTGCCCTTTTAATTCTTTGATGTCGCCAGTGAAGAAAGTTAAACGATTACCACCTGTGCGTCCCATGACTTGAGTTTTATCTTTGGGGTTTTGGTCTTCGACTAGAACTTCTTCAATGCGTCCGAAGTAACGTTGCGATCGCTCGCTTGCTTTCACATTTACTAGATGATTTAATCTTTGTAGGCGATCGCTTTTAACTTCTTCACTCAGTTGATTGTCCCACAAAGCGGCGGGTGTCCCTGGACGCGGCGAATATGCGGCTGTATTTAACATATCAAAGCCGATATCTTCCACCAGTTTCAAGGTATTTTCAAACTGTTGTTCTGTCTCCCCAGGAAATCCCACAATTGCATCGGCGCTAATTGAGGCATCTGGCATATATCGCCGAATGGTATCAATGATTCGGCGGTATTTTTCATGTGTATAACCCCGCGACATTGCCTTTAAAAGTTCATTATCCCCAGATTGAAAGGGAATGTGGAAGTGTTCGCAAACTTTGGGCAACTCAGCACAAGCCCGAATTAGTCTTTCAGTAAAATAACGGGGATGACTTGTAGCAAATCTCAATCTCTCAATTCCCGGTACATCATGGACGTAATAAAGTAAATCTGTGAAGTTATGCAGATGCCGTCCTTCTGGTGTGGCTCCTGGCAAATCTCTGCCGTAAGCGTCAATATTTTGACCGAGTAAAGTAACTTCTTTGTAACCTTGTCGTCCTAATTCTGTCATTTCTTTCTGAATAGCTTCTGGTGTGCGAGATTGTTCCACACCGCGCACATTGGGAACTACACAGTAGGTGCAGCGTTCGTTACAGCCGTAAATCACGTTTACCCAGGCAGTGACTTTACTATCTCGTCGCGGCTGGGTGATATCTTCCATAATGTGAACTGGCTCGGTTGCCACAACTTGGTTACCCTCAAACACTGATTCCAGCAAATCTTTGAGGCGGTTGGCGTGTTGTGGCCCCATTACCAAGTCTAATTCTGGCACACGCCGCAACAGCGCTTCGCCTTCTTGTTGGGCAACGCAACCAGCAACAATCAAAGTTAAATCAGGTTGCTCGTGTTTGCGCTTCGCCTGTCTGCCAAGATAAGAATATACCTTTTGCTCGGCATTATCTCGTATTGTGCAGGTATTGTAGAGAATCACGTCTGCATTATTTGGATCTTCCGACCACTCAAAGCCCATGTCTTCCATAACGCCAGCCATGCGCTCTGAGTCAGCTTTATTCATCTGACAACCGAAAGTAGTGATGTGATAGTGGCGTTTAGAAGTGGTCATGAGTAATTATGCTTAATTAGCCTAATGTATATAAACTTTATTTCTATTTTATAACGCTCTATAAGAAATACAGGGAATGGGGAGTAGGGAGTGGGGAATGGGGAAAGAAGGTATTTGTCTCCTTCACAGGAGTTACGCAAAGTTCATTCACTTACGGTTACTCACCCTGTTACCCCACCCTAACCCTCCCCCTATGTATTGGCTACGGTGTACACACAAGTATATGCCGTAAGGGTTCCAAGGCTTCCAGCCCCATAAATACCTAAATTTTAGGCAACTGGAAACTCTATTTATCCCGCTAATTTTTAGGGCTAGGGCTACGAAACCAAGTTTTAGGTTGGATTTTAAGACTTGTGTGTACACCGTAGCCTATGTATTGGGGAGGGAACTAGATTTCTTTTTCCCCCCAATCCATCGAGGGGATTAAGGGGGGTAAAGCGTATGTGGGACAAGTTTTTAAGCTTAAGTTGACACCTATGGGCAGTGCCGTGCGCCTACACCTGGGCATATAATGTTGTACCGTATCTGAAATGGGAACCGCTATATCAGCATTAGAAAATACTGATTAGAGATGCCGATCGCACTTATCAACATTCTCCTATTTTTGTTGACAGTCAGTCGAAGAAACTTCAAATCGATAAACTCCAAAATTGTCCGGAGTAGTTCCCACAGTCAGCCATAATGGTTTTATTATTTACTCCATCGTTAATAATATCTAGACATTTATTCTTTCCCGTAAACTGGGTTTTCAAACGAAAAAATCCAGCAGTTTGTGTAGGTTCTATTTTCCACAATTGTCCAGAAAAGTTACCACATGTAGCCATAATGGTTTTATTATTTACTCCATCATTAATAATATCTAGACATTTATTCTTTCCCGTAAATTGTGTCCGTAGATAGTAATATCCCTTATATTTACTAGGCTTTATACTCCATAACTGTCCAGAGAAGTTACCACACGCAGCCATCGTAAGTTTGTTGTTCAATCCATCGTTGATGATGTCTAAGCACTTATCTGAACCTGTAAACTGAGTTCGTAAACGAGAATCACTTGACTGAGCAGTTGCATTTTCTAGTAAAGGTAAACTTACAAAAATGGATGCTATTGTACTTAATAAGGCAACTTTAGCCAAACATCTGATACTTTTCTTCATGTATTTAAATAAAATCAGGTCTTTTTGTTTGTTATCATCATCTCAAATTTGATGATTTTTTGCTAGTATTAGCAAATTACCAAATAAACACAAGTAATGGATTTTGGATATTAATTATACTTGGAATAGTATTACAATTACAGAATCATTGAACTGCATTTAAGCTCTGTTTTGTTATTAACTAGCTCATGGCGTAACAGACAGAGGAAATATATGTGCGTTCATTGCAATACACCCTAGTACCGCCGCGGAGTCAAAAGTCAAGAGTCAAAAATCAAAAAGCTTGTGTTGTCAGCTTTTGGGTGATTGTGAATGGTATCTCTATTTCCGCCGCGCTGTACTAGAGCCAAATACTGTTCAATTACTTGCCAGCAAAAACTTACTGCGATCTTCTACAATAAAATTCAGTAAAAATTTTTAATTGTATAATTTACAACTGTAATTTTGGATATAATGCTGAATTATATTGTGACCATCAACAACAAAAGCCAAGACTCAACGGCTATAGATGTTTATAAAATTAGAGATTTGGGAATAATAGCTCATAAAGCAGCGATCGCAATTATTTGTAACGCTGTGTAAGTAAAATTACATTAGTATATATTATGCCTAAAATAACTGTTTGTATTCCTACTTTTAATCGTATCTCTCTGTTGCCTTATGCGATCGCCAGCGTACTTAATCAATCAGAGCAAGACTTTGAACTAATTGTTTGTGATGACGGTTCTACCGATGGTACACCTGAATTAATTTCAAAGTACACAGACCATCGGATTAAATACATTCGTCATCCGCAAAATATTGGTAAAAGTAATAACATGCGCTCTGGATTTGATGCTGCCAACGGTGAATATTTTATTAAATTTGATGATGACGACGGACTAACACCTGATTTTCTCGCAAGTACGGCAGCTATTCTTGACCGAGACTCTAGTATTGATTTTGTTGGTACAGACCATTGGATAATTGATATTAACAACATCCGAGATGAGGGAAAAACTCAGGAAAATTCTCATCGCTGGGGGAGAAAGGATTTACCAGCAGGTATTGTAGATAATTTGCTGGAAGTTGTATTTATCCATCAAAGTTTTCAAGTTGGAGCAACATTATTTCGGCGTAAGACACTACAAGAATTAGGATTTATGTTGCCCAATATGCAAAATTGCGAGGATAATGATTTATTTGTGCGGCTGGCGTTGGCTGGGAAAAAGGGTTATTATTTACCAGAGTTACTGATGGAATATCGTTGCCATGCAGAGCAGCAAGGTATCAATCGAGCTATTCCTTATTTTTTTGATAAAGTTCGGTATTTAGAAAGTTATAAATTTGAATCGGAAAAGTTAGAAAATATTAGGCAGAATCGTTTAAAAGAAACGCAGTTATTATTAGGTTTGCGTTTAATTGAAAAGGGAGAAACGCAAAAAGGTAGAGAGTTAGTTTTAGCAGGACAATCTTTTTCCATTGCTAAAGCTTGGACTGGTTTGGGGTTATCGCTGTTACCAGTTGGGTTGCGAGGTAAGGCATTTGATGCATTGCGACAGATGCGGGGTTAGAAAATAGCTCAATGTTTCACGCACAGACGCCCAGACGCAGAGAAAAGCCGCAAAGGGGTTGCTGAATTTACCTATTGCCGTGGTAAATGGCTAGAATCAAAGTGTTTAGTTAACGTATTCGCGCTAAAGGTTTTGGCTACTGTATCTTGTCCCCGCTGCCATCAACTTGTTGATAGTCAAGCTATTAGTTGTCCCTATTGTCGGATAACACTTAAAGCTTACGGTCATCCCGGTATTCCTTTGCACCGTGCAACTGGGGACGGCTATCTGTGTGACACCTGCACTTATCATGCTGATGATACTTGCAATTTTCCCCACCGTCCTCACGCCAAAGACTGTACCCTCTACCAAAATACTGAAGAGACAAAGTTAGATTTAGAACAGCATCGTCACTCCAAGAGTTTTGCGGTAACTGTGAAAACTTGGCTAAAACGCAATCAGACTTTGCTGTTGATATTGGGTTTATTATTGGTCTGCTTGTTATTCAGTTTAGTAACTTAGATTAATGCTACAAACCACTCACCAACAAACTTTGGTCATTAATGTTACAACATTAAGTCTTAAGGTTACAACATTAAGTCTTAGAGCTAGAACATAAAGCCTTAAGGTTACAACATTAAGTCTTAAAGTTACAACATTAAGTCTTAAGGTTACAACATTAAGTCTTAGAGCTAGAACATAAAGCCTTATGGTTACAACATTAAGCCTTAAAGTTCAAGCGATCGCTGTTGACTGTGAAGGTGAAATAGACTATCGGGTGGCGATCGTACTACTCAATCAACCTTGGTCACATCATAGCAGCGCAATGCAGCATCAAAAATTCAAGATGCCGTACCCTCAACAGTAACACCCTACAATTGAATATCACTTACTTATTACTTTTACCTTATTTGGTGATTTTGGGGGTTTCAGCATTAGGCTCAACTATTACAGGTAGTGGTTCTTCTTCAAATACGGCTAAGTCGAACCAAAAAGTCGTACCAATGCCAACTTCACTCACCAAATGGACTTTACTACGGTGTCTGTCGATGATGTTTCTAACAATCGATAAACCTAAACCTGTGCCTTCTAGGGTATGAACTCGGTTTTCTACGCGGAAGAAGCGCTCAAAAATTGAATGTTGGTCTTCTGTGGCAATACCAATTCCTGTATCGGAAATTTCAATTCGCACTGGCGGAGATTGGGTGTGATTAGGCTTAAAATCTAGTTGGTAGGCGCGGATTGCCACTTTACCGCCAGCTTTTGTGAATTTGAGGGCATTACCAATCAAATTACCAAATACTTGTACCAACAAATCATAATTACCTACTACGAAGGGCAAATTAGGAGCAACTTCTTGAATGAGTTCAACACATTTATCTTTAGCATTGAGTTGATAAGTACGCAGTGTTTGCTCGATCGCTTGGGCTAAATCCACTCCATCAAAGCTATAATTCCGACCAGATTCGAGTTTTGACAAGTCTAAAACATCGTTAACTAAGCGAGTCAGGCGATCGGTTTCATGGTTTACTGTTTGCAGAAACTCTTGCCGTTCTTTTACGCCCAAGTCTTCGCCGTAGTCGTGCAAGGTTTCAATATAGGTTTTGATGTTGAATAAAGGCGTTCGCAGTTCGTGAGAAACGTTGCTGATAAATTGGCTTTTGGCTTCGTTTAATTCCACCTCGCGGGTGATATCTTGGACGGTAATGGCAATGCCTTTGATACTTTCTCGTTGCGAGTTGAGTACTGTAGTCAAGAGAATTCGGACTGTCCGGTGGATGGGTTGGTTGAGAAAAATCCGGAATTCGGCGCTTTCGCATTCGCCTGCTGCCATTTCGTACAAAGTGCGAGTGATTTCCATCTGTACCGCCGGGGGTAAGTGATGTAGTACATTGTGGCCTACCACTTCAGCGGCTTCCCAACCAAAAATTCGCTGAGCTGTGGGGTTGACTAAAATCACCTGCATATTGTTATCTATCAACACAGCGCCATCAGCGATGGTGGAAACTAGAGTTTCTAGCTTGGCTTTTTCGGCGGTGAGTTCTTCGATATTTTGTTCTTCATAGCGCTCTAATCGCTCTGCCATCTCATTAAAGCTTAAAATTAATTCCCCCAGTTCGCCCCCTAAAGGTAAATCAATCCGCTGTTTGAAATTCCCAGTCGCAATTTGCTTCACGCCCACCAGCAGTTCTTTAATTGGCTTGGTGATGGTCAAAGCGTTAATCACTCCTGCCAAAATTACCATTACCCAAATAGTAATAAATACAGCAATGGTGACATCGCGGGTAAAATTGGTGGAGATGACAGCAGTTTGATTGGGATTAATACCGATCGCTAATACACCCAAGTATTTTTCATTGACGATCAAGGGAATAAATACATCCGTGACCGTACCAGATGGGGTTGTATGTTGCCGCACCATCGGCTTTTCCCCATCACCAGGATAATCCTCTGGCAGTTGTATTCGCCGCTCAATGGTGAGGGAGTTTTCTACCTCCTGTTCCCAAAAAGGAATGCCAAAAAAGATTTTCCCAGTTTCATCGGCATACAGCATATAACGCACACTAGAGGTGCTGCTGTAGAAGCGTTGGGAAAATTGGGCAACCTCAGTCAAATTATTATCAGCCACTAGGGGGGCAACATTGGCAGCAAGCAGCAGTCCCAAATCACGCCCGAAGCGGGTGTCATTCATCCGTGCATCCTGCTGAATCGTGTTCACAGCCCAAAAGGTCAAACCACTCATCACCAAGGAGACTACCATTGTCGCCACAGCCAAGAGTTTGGTTTGGAGGGTGAACTCAGACCACCAACTGGCGATCGCATCTCGAATTGTTTTTATCAGAGCTAGCATCTTAAATAAAGTTGTTAGTAGTCCTTCTTATAAACCCCAACAACTAAAAAATTAACAGTTAATTTGACAAATATGTTAGGGATGAGGGGGGAATGACGAAATTGGCAGAAATAACTTCATGGAATAAACAGCCGACCAACTCCCATGTAGTTTTCAATGTCAAGTACAATCTCGATGAGACGATCTACACATTGCTCTCGATAGTCGAACTCATCAAGGCGCTCAAGATCCCCAATTGTAACTACAGGAAATGAATCCGTTGTGTTTTCCTCGCGCATGACTTTCTCCAAAGAATCTTCACCTTTCATGTTCCGATTTGCTGTGAGGACGATCATTTGGTTTGCCTGAGCGAAACGCCAGAGAATACGGTCGCTACTGTCCATCAATAAACCAGCCTCTCGAAAGGTCACAAAACGAACACATATCAACTCCAGCCAACCGCCCTTTGCCAAAATGCCAAGGAAAACAAGCGCATATCCGTCAAGATTGTAATCAACTAAGAAGGTCATGACGGCTTTGAAGCGCGTTTGGCTTTTTGTTCCTCAAGCTTTGCCCAAAGAGTTTCTTGTTCGAGTTTACGTGGGATTGTTGCAATGCGGGCGAAATGTTCGCGGTTGCGATCTTCCCAATACTGGCGAATTTCTTCTCTAGTTTGCAACACTTGTTGATATTCAGTTTCTACCTGAGTGGAATTTGCTTTGATGTAAGACAAAACAGCGCTAAGTTGTTCATCTGTAAGATTAAATTTGTCACGGATTAATTTTGGTGGATACTGAGCTTTGAGAAGATCCATCACATCATAAACCGTCAGGCGTGTACCTGCGATCGTCAATCCACGTTCTGTACGAATAATGGCTGTTTGTCTATCGGATGCTGGAGTCATATCTTGAGCTACTGGAAAACTGACTTTATATTACCCTGCACAAAAAGCTCCGCGGCACCGCATTTTAAGAGGGCGCATCGCTAAGATGCTACTGCAAAATCTGTGTACTGCCGCATCTTCGGCTCATGGAATGCCAACACTATATCCTCCTTGGCGACACCTGCACGAACTAGGTCAGTTGCGATACCATCCTCAGTCCAATCTTCCTCAATCCAGAATTTGCCATCTCGAATCCGAACGTAGGCGGTGATACCAGTAATGCGTTCGCGTAGCGCGCCGGAGGCATCGCCATTTTGCCAACCAAGGTTCATCCAAATATAGTGACCCTTTGGCTCATCTATAATCAAGAATGTTTCGATATCTCGGTGAGGACGACGGTTACATAGTTCTACGTACTCATTCAGGATACGCTTAATTATTTTGGGATACTCAGTTAATTTATCCATTGTCCGATCTCCTCTGTCTGTGTATCGACGACAATCAGCGGAAGTTGGTGTTTGTTGAGGATGAGTTGAATCACATCCTGCTTGAAGAAGCTTTTGTAAGCGTTCGCATAAGCAGTATGAACTTCCCTTGTGGTCTGGGAGGTTAAGGGGTAAGGGGTAAAGGATATATTTGAAACCTTTTCCCTTTCCCCTTTCCCTTTCCCCTTTCCCCTTTAACCGAACCGTATTGCCAGTACTCTATGACCAATATCTCTCCGGTAATATATCCCCTGAAATTGAATATACTCGATCCCTGCATAGGCTTGGGCGATCGCTTGCTCAAAATCTGCTCCAATGCCAGTTACATTTAATACCCGTCCCCCATCTGTCACTACTTGTTGTTGCTGGTTCAATTTCGTCCCTGCATGAAATACAATTGCTCCGGCTTTTTCTGCTTCTCCAATACCAGTAATGGTCTGATTTTTTGTGTATTCTCCCGGATAACCGCCGGAAGCTGCAACCACTGTGGCAGATGCTCCTGCCTTCCAAGCAATGGGCGGCAATTCACCTAAGCGCTGCTGTACGCAAGCTAAAAGCAATTCTTCTAAAGGTGTGTCTAAAAGTGGTAAAATTACCTGGGTTTCGGGATCGCCGAAGCGGCAGTTAAATTCCAAAACTTTGAAGTTGCCATCGGGTGCAACCATTAACCCAGCATACAGTACACCACGGTAGTCGATGCCTTTGGATTTTAAAGAGGCGATCGCTTTTTCTAAAACTTCAGTTTGAACCTGTGCCATTAACTCTGGTGTCGCAATGGGTGTAGGCGCATAGGCTCCCATCCCGCCAGTATTTTCCCCAGTATCGCCTTCACCAATTCGCTTATGATCTTGAGCTGGCAGTAAAGGTCTAATTGTTAACCCATCCGTTAACGCTAAAACCGATACCTCTTGCCCAATCAAACATTCTTCAATGACCACGAATTCACCAGCACTGCCAAATTGTCCCTGAAAAATCGCATCAATGGCAGCCTGGGCTTGTGCAACTGTTTCAGCCACCGTTACACCCTTACCAGCAGCCAAGCCATCAGCTTTGACAACAATTGGCGTTCCTTGAGATTTAACGTATGATTTTGCTGCTGCTGCCTCTGTAAATACCGCAGCCCGCGCCGTGGGAATCCCGGCTTCTTGCATCAGGGCTTTTGCCCAAGCTTTACTTGCCTCAATCTGCGCCCCTGCTCTGACAGGGCCAAATACCATTAGTCCTTTGTCTTGGAGATAGTCTGTGATTCCCTTAGCTAAGGGGACTTCTGGCCCGACTATCACCAGAGTGATGCCATGTTCTAGAGCATATCGGCTTATACCCTCAAAATCATCTACTGCCAGGGGCAGGTTCTGGCAACGCTTCATACTTGCTGTGCCCCCGTTCCCTGGTACACAAACAACTTGCTCAATTTGCTCAGATTGCAGCAGTTTCCATGCCAGAGCGTGTTCGCGCCCCCCATTCCCTACAACTAAAACTTTCACTGATTTCCTCGTGCGTTCCTTGCGAAACGAGAATGTCCTATGGGACTCTCGCGGATCAATTTTTCCATTAATTCTCACACTTGTGCAAGCCCTTTCTGGAGGGAATGGGGAATGGGGAATGGGGAATGGGGAAGGGGGAAGGGAGAATGGGCAAACAGCCCTAAGCTTTAACTGTACAGCTCAATTCGTAGGTTAGGTTGAGGTACGAAACCCAACAAATACGTTGGGTTTTCACACGGTAAGCCCAACCTACAAAAAAATGGCGTTCGCGTAGCGTCTCGCAGAGAAGGTATTGCTATATATTTATTTAAATATTTGTTATCTATGGATAATTGCAATAATTGATGATTTGTTTTTTTCAAGCAATAATTACTGTTAATTACAACTATTAGTCTGTGAATACACAGATTAGTAAAGACATCAGAAAATAGGCAACATGGCTAAAATTATCGTAACTGGGGTCGCTGGTTTTATTGGTTCTCATCTAGCAGAAACATTGCTGCAACAAGGAGAAGAAGTGATTGGGATTGATGAATTCAATGATTACTACGATCCGATGTTAAAGCGTAAGAATGTTGCACAGTTAAATTGCTCACCTGGCTTTAGCTTAATTGAAGCAGATATTCAGTTTTTAGATTGGCAAAAACTCCTTAAAGATGTTGATGTAGTTTATCATCAAGCGGCACAAGCAGGTGTGAGGGCAAGTTGGGGTAAAGCTTTTGCAAACTACACAGAACGAAATATTAACGCTACACAAGTCTTGCTAGAAGCAGCCAAAGATGCTAAAAACCTCAAAAGGTTAGTCTTTGCCTCTTCATCGAGTGTATATGGTGATGCGGAAACGTTACCTACACACGAGGCAATTTGTCCCCAACCAGTTTCTCCCTATGGGATTACAAAGCTAGCGGCTGAGTTTTTGTGTGGACTGTATCACAAAAACTTTGGTGTGCCTTGTGTGTCATTGCGTTATTTCACAGTTTATGGGCCCAGACAGCGCCCAGATATGGCATTTCATAAGTTCTTTCAAGCGATTTTGCAGGATGAGGCGATTCCGATTTATGGCGATGGACAGCAAACGCGGGAATTTACGTTTGTTAGTGATATTATCGCCGCTAATTTAGCCGCAGCGATCGCACCTGAAGCGGTGGGAGAAATCTTTAATATCGGCGGCGGTAGTCGAGTGGTTTTAGCAGAAGTCTTGGATACGATTGAACAAATCGTTGGCAAACCAATTAAAAGAAACCACATCGAAAAGGCTATGGGAGACGCCCGTCACACTGCTGCTGATATATCTAAAGCACAGAAAATTCTCGGATATCAGCCGCAAGTCTCCTTAAAGGAGGGTTTGATACAAGAATGGGAGTGGATAAAATCTTTGTATTGCCTATCCTCCTAATTTTCCTCTTTACCAAGCCCTTCGGGCAGGGAATAGGGAATAGTGGAAAAACCTGCCCGAATACTGGGTTCAGAGCAACTAAATTTATTTATGAAAAGAAGAAAAATATTTTTTCAGGGGACACGTAGTGCAAGAAAAAATGCGTCCTTGTACAAATCCCCTACTTTGAAGTATGGGGATTTCCCTATTTCCTATTGCCTGTTCCCTTTTAATGCTGGCATTTGCTGATGTACTCACAAAAAAGCTACTTGTTCAGAGTGACGGTAGCTTTTTTAGTTGTGGAAACTTTGACACTTTACCACGGAAGTTTTTACAAGGAAGGCGGAAGTTGTTACAAATTGCGCGAAATACCGAAACCTCAAGGCGGAAGTTGCTACAGACTGCGCGAAACACTAAAACCTCAAGGCGGAAGCTTCTACAGCGAAGGCGGAAGTTGCTACAGACTGCGCGAAACAGCAAAACCTCAAGGCGGAAGCTTCTACAGCGAAGGCGGAAGTTGCTACAGACTGCGCGAAACACCGAAACCTCAAGGCGGAAGCTTCTACAGACTGCGCGAAATATGAAAACGTTAACCCTAGAGGTTTCATGGGAAGCAACAAAAAATCGCCCTGACAGCCCACAAACTAGGCAATTTTGTTACGATCCAATACAGTTAAGTTAAATATTTCTACTCTTTCTTCTCTCTGTGTTCTCTGCGCCTCTGCGGTTCGTAAAATAAGAGTTTTAGCCTTAAGTGAACGGTATTACGTTACGATCCACTTTTTATTCCAGAAATCAGCAATAATCAGCTATTAGTCAAAAGTGAGCAATGGAACGAAAGTTTTTGGAGAACTAGCCTGACAATACAGTTAGGTTTGACATACTCCCCACCCTTGAAGGGTGGCGATTCTAGCTTCAAACAGCAATTGCAGTTTCAAACCGACTTACATCGCCTAAGCCAATGGTTAATGCCCCAACCATTTGAATATTACGTGCGGCGTTCTCATCTCTTCCATTAATTGACTGACAGGAAGGACAGCGCCAAACTCTTACCGACAAATCAAGATTTTCTAGAATATGCCCACAACTAGAACAAGTCTTAGAGCTTGGATACCACTGGTCGATAAAAACAACCAGTTTATTTTTCTTTTTGGCAACCCATTCTAGTATTTGTAGAAACTCACCAAAAGCCAAGTCCGATATTTTTCTTCCCCAAAGACGCTGCATTCCCTTGAGGTTTAGTGTTTCAAAGCACAGCACATCAAACTTATCAGTTAACTCATGGGCTAACTTCCAAAACCAATGACGACGACGATTAGAAATATCTTCATATTTGCGTACTAGATGCTTTCTGGCTCGTTCCCTATTGGCAGAACCTTTGAGTTTTTTAGAGTGTTGTCTACTGGCTTTCTTGATGGCGTAAGAAGACTGTTGAAAAAATTGCGGAGACTCAATTAAAGTGCCATCTGAGCAAGTGAGGAATGTACGCAACCCGAAATCAAAGCCAGCGATTTTACCTGTCTTGACTTCAACTTCTGGTTGACTACCTTCATCAACTACCACAACCATAAACAATTCACCTAACGGAGTGCGTTTAATGGTTAGAGTTTTGACTGTCCCCTCAATCTCTCTAGACTTCCAAAATTGATAAACTCGACTACCAATTTTTACTCTGTTCCCATCCAAAAACTTATAACCTGTTTGTTTTAGGGTGAATGATTTGTGCTTCTTGACTTTCTTGAACCCTGGTGGACGAACCCCTTTTTTATTGTGTTTAAAAAATAATTGATAGGCTTTCTCAATGCGCTGGCAAATATCTTGCACCGCTTGAGAACCTACTGATTGCCAGAAAGAATTACGCTTTCTCAGTTTGGCAATGTGAGACTGAAGTTTTGCACAATTTAAATGCTTTCCCCACATCCGGTAGTACCGTTTATGTAGGGCAATGCAATGGTTATAAATGACTCCTGCGGCGTTGATTGTCTGCTTGAGATGTCTATTCCGTTTATGTTTGTACAATTTAAACTTCAGTGTTTTCATGCTAATATCTTACCACCATATGACAGCAATATGACAGCATGAAAAGATTAACAGTACGATGCTCCGATCAAGAATACGAAATACTTGTAGAGTATTGCACAGAAACAAATCGAACTCAAAATGATGTACTCAGGGAATTGATTCGGAATTTAAAGAAAAGTCGCCCTAGAAGGGTGAGGCTTTAAACCCATCTCTTTGGTAATATCAATTTTTTATAAAGCTGCACATATCTCGATCCCCCCTAACCCCCCTTAAAAAGGGGGGAACCGGAAAAACATCTATCAAAGTCACCCTTTTTAAAGGGGATTTAGGGGGATCGAGATATGTGCAACTTAACATTAAATTGGTATAACGCACCAAATCAACCAAGAACTTAACTTTATCGCGTTTTATTCCTGTATCTGCTTAATTCATACTGCGATCGACAACGCCGCTTTATTCCCACGATCGCAATTCATCAATGGTGTTACTAATGAGGGCAGTTATTTGAGCGCGACGGGTTTCAAAGTTGGCGGCGATGTAAATCAATAAAATACCAAGTAGCAAGCCAACAACCCATTTTAAAAAAGAGTACTGTAAGCTGAAAATTACTGATTGATAGATAGTCGTAATTAAAAAAGTAGCTGTACCAATGTAGAGAAAAGCCCGCACTCGCAAAGCTAATCCGGCAAAAATGGCGATGAGGCTAAAAATTCCCGGTATCCAAGGCGTATTTTGATAAAACAAAATCGCCCACCCACAAATTAAACCACTACCTAGCAACCGCAGGCTATGACGAGCTATTTTAAATTCTGGTAGTCTCAGTTGGGTATCTACTTGAGCAATATAAAGTAGTGATAACCCAATTGGTGTTACGTACCACAAAGCATCGCGCAGATTTAAGCCATAAAACCAACGATACAGCGCCCAATCAATCAACGCTACACTAACGTAGGTAAAACGGATGTTTTCACCCACAATGCTCAAGAAGATGTAAAATCCAGCGGTGAGTACCAAAGTAATTGGGTAAATTTGCAGTCTAGTTTGCCATAAAATCAATAGTGGTAGAACGTATGCAGCTTGTTGCCAAGGTCTTTTAGACCAACCCCAACTTTCCCAAGGTAAGATGTACAGAAAATAGGCGACTACAGAGGCGATCGCACCATTCCAAGGAAGTAATTGTGTAGTAAATAAACGCCCTATTGGCATATCCTGCAAGAAAATACTGAGGACAGCCGCCTCTAACAAACCCAGGTAAACCCAAAGTTCATCTATTGTTATCCGCCATGTTGAAGACACGGAGGATTGGGGCGATCGCTTTCCCTGAAAAATCGCATAGCGAATCAAAAATACCCCTGTTCCCAATCCCACTAAACGGTTAACTCCAATGGGAAGGGCAATGGCAGCCATTAATAAACAGCTACTCCAAGCCCAGTGAATATCGGCTATTGCTTTGATTTCTTGGGGAGTTAAGCGTAAGTAACTCATCAGCCAAGGGGACAGGATGCGATAGGCATACATAATAGTGGTACCAAGGGCAGACATAGCAATCAATCCATCACCTAATGCTCCTCCTGAGGCTTGGAACATTTGATAAAACAAAAGTTCATAGGCAGAAATTGATACGCCAATGATTCCTAAATACAGCAGGGGTTTAAAGTCTTCCCGGCGTCGCCCCACGCCAATAATTATCAAAGCTACGCCCAAGGAAAATAAACCCGTCCACTCGGTGAAGGTGTTTACACGCAAAAATACACTAAATACACCATAAATTATTGGCAGGATGTGAAAGCTGCTAGGCAGCCTTTGTAATTGATGTCGTCGCCGCCACCACTCTCCAACAAACTGAGCAAGTAAACCTAAGGCGATGTTGGCGATCGCCATCCTCATAATCGATCGCTCCCCAAACCCTAGCGCCTGGGCTGTCAACAATTCCAAACACCAACCAATGCCATAAAATGCCCAATTTGTTGGTTGTTGCCAACTGCGATAGACAATGGCTGCCAAGGTAATACCAGTGGCAATTAAGTACAAAAATCCGGAATTAGTCAGCCCTTGGAAAATCAGCACTGAGTGCAGTGTTAAACCCAACAATTCATAACCACACAAAGCCATCGCCCATTTATCGCTAGCGGCTGCATAGATAAGTGATAATTCGTTACCACGCTGTCTTAATGCCGTGCGGATTAACCATAAACTGAAAATGGCGATCGCTCCAACAACAAACCAACCAGCCACCGCCAGACGAGGTACACCCGTCCACAACAGTACTCCAATAAAACTTAAAATAAATCCTTCAGTGATTACCGCAGATACTTGGTTTCGCAAATAGCGCGTATTTACGAACATTAACCCTGCACCTACCGCCAAACCGATTAATCTTGTTCCTGGTAGCTGTAAAGTAAGTAACTGAGCAATTCCCACAGCCAAGACACTCAAGTAACGGCTAATAGTCCTATTCTCTATATTTGTGGCATTAGCAACACCTGTGAGAGCTATAGGCGTAACTAGCCAAATGACTCCCCAATTAGCTCTGCTATCAGCCAAACCATACCAAGATGATTCTGCATTCATCCACAAGAGGAAAAAACTAGCGGCGGCTAGTCCTAAACCCATGTCCCATGCACTACGTCGCCATAATCCATCTCCCAAGCAAAATCTCCATTCTGCAACCATCAGAACCAATAAAATGCTTGCCCAAGCTTGTCTACTGAGTGCTGGTACTAACCAATGAACCATCGAACAAAACGTCAGCACCCCGATGATGTGAGTTAGGTATACCAGGGGAGCGGATGAGCTAGAACGCCGTTTGGTAACGACAGCGAGGGTGATGGTGGAAAATAGCAGATTTAGCGATCGCAAAGCCGGATTGACTACAGCGATGGTTGTAAGAAAAGCTCCTAATAATAAAGTAAGTAGTTCCCCAAACTTAGCCAATTCTCGCCTTTGGGCGCGATATAAGTTATCTGTGAGCGCCACCATGAAAATTACGTAGGGAAATAAAACTACACCCAGCAAAGCCCAAGGTTCATTTTGAGCATTTGTGAGACGGGTGGCAGTGGCGATGGCCAATTCCTGTAAGCGATCAGGTACTAACCGCCAAAATAGCCAAATTGTCTGTAAACCAACAACGAAAACTGCCGCTAAATCAACCTTTAAGCCGTACCGCCCCAAGCGATTTGCTAAAAACCACAAACCCAAACCACTCACAGCGATCGCTTGCCAGGGATAATTGATGACTGAAACCAGCCAACCCAGCAAGAGTAAAATGACACCAAGTCTTTCCCAGAGTAGTGAGGATGAGGGAGATATTACTGTTGCTTCTTCCCCTCCCCCTGCTCCCTGCCCCCTGCCCCCTGCCCTCTCCTCTCCCCCTGCCCCCTGCCCCCTGCCCCCTGCCCTCTCCCCTCCTGCTAACCAAGTCACCAACCAGCCGCAAATACCAATGGCTAAGCCTAGCTGTGTGACATTTACCCCAGCAATAAAAATCGCCCGCACTAGCAGGATGATTAAAGCATAAATAACTACTGTGGCACGTAGACTAATACTTAAATTATGGCGATCGCCTACATTTTCCACACCTGGGTAGCGATTATCAACAACGGTAATGATAGTTGTGGCTATCATTGCCAGATAAATGGCAATCAAGGGAAATCCTCTTAATTGCCAGCCCCAATGCAGATAACTCAGCCCCAGAATATTTAGTAAAGGTAATTTACCCGCGTATAAATTGGGAAAAATAGTCCGATTTTTGGAGATTAAAACAGTAATAGCAGTCAGGGTAGGAAAGGCGATCGCAACTAGAATCCAATTCAAAGGATTTTGCCATAATCCAAAGCTATCCATAGCCCAAAAGTTCACTGGCACTAACAAAAGAGTGACAATCAATAATGTCTGAGCTGTCAATCTCAGATTGTTTTGTCTAGTTGCCCAAAAACTTAACCCCCAAAAACTCAAAGTATAAGCAAATAAAACTCCATACTGTCCAGAAGCAGGAAATTTTTCCCATTGACTAGCAGCCAGTACCCCAGAAGACACCACTACCAAAAATACCCCTAGAAAAAGCAGCCAGCGGACACTTAATTCTGCCCCTAGTGACTGCAACATTGCGCCGATAAAGTTGGGTTGAGCTGGTGTTTCTGATGGTTCTCTACGGCGACTAGTTTGTAAAGCTGCTATGGGCAACTGTTCCACAAGATCGGAAGTTGCAAATATGACCTCAGGTTCAGCTTTAGCCTGGGGTTGCAACACCACTGTACAAACGAGAAATTCTCGGCATAACTGCCTAACTTGGGAATCAGATATCAAACCTAAACGCAGCCATATCTCAAGTCCTTCTAATAACTGAGGATGGGAAGACGAAAGTCTGATTTCAATTTTTAGCGGGCGCTCAAGGGGCGATGACATAAGCCGCAACAATAGAGGTATATACTTAAATAATCGGTTTAATCAAAGTATATTTTTGCTCTAATTGTGCCACTTATGAGGCTAATTGATATTAATTTTTAACCTACGAGAAATATTGAACGCAACCCAACTATAAGGTTGCTTATAAGTACATGAGCCAGTAGTAGCGTGACAAGGCTAAAATGTTGCAAAAAATTTTCTTGTGGTGTGGACATCTTGTCCGCACCGGACGGGCGAGACGCCCATCCCACAAGAGTCAAGTTAATGCACTATTTTAAGCTTGTCACACCAGTAGTGGACTGACACAGCTAAAATGTTGCATTAGAACTAACGGATTCCTCCTCCTCAAAAACTGGATAAAGATGTTGCAGTTTCACCCTGGCATCAAGAGTAGAAAACCGCCATATT
>NZ_JACJRQ010000013.1 GCF_014697355.1 Nostoc calcicola FACHB-3891
GAAGACCCAGAGTTTGAAACTTTCTATACCAAAAACATTTTGCTGAATGAGGGTATCCGCGCTTGGATGGCTCCTCAAGATCAAATCCACGAACAATTTGTATTCCCTGAGGAAGTTCTACCTCGCGGTAACGCTCTCTAATCACAAAAGCCGACCATAACCAGAATCAGGGTTGTGGCTGGCTATATATTAGACCTCTTACAAAAAGCACTTTTGCAAGAGGTGGGAAAAGGGACTCATGTTGAAGGGGAAAGGGAAAATAACAAACCTTTCCCCCTTTCCCTTTTCCCGACTTATGCAAGAAGTCTATTGACACCACCCAGATGAAATAATCTCCTTGGCTGATGTCAAGAAGGTGTTAATATTCCTCATTCTCCAGCGATCTCCCGCCTTTTAGTGGGAGATTTTTTTTATATTTATGGCTAATACTCTAAATTTATGTGTTATGTTAGGTACAGGTGATAAACCCGGAGCGAAATGCTCTGTCCCTTTGAGACTAAGACCGCTTAGGCAACAAGGAGGTGATGCCCATGATAGAAAGTAGTAAAAGCATGGGTCATCAGGTTGCAGTTAGCCGGCTGTGTGCCGGGGCTGTTCTCTAAAAGTTAGCCTTAGTCACCTTGAGAGACTAAGTTAGCTCAAGTAGCTAGGCGAAGCTCGGAGTTCCTTCCGGCAGTCTGGTTGCAACCTGAAGACCCGCTAGACCGCTCTGACTTAGATCTCCCGATCTAAATCAGAGCGGATAGTTTTTTAGGGGTAATTTTTGTTTTATCAGTGGTTGCTTTTGAAAGCTCAGATAGCTCGCCTTATAGTTTTTTCCGAAGCTTAAATTAGTAAAGTTTCACTCTCCCATCCATCTGTGTGCAGAATCAAAAAGGTTTGGTTTCATGATATCCAATATGTAACCAACATATAGCTAGGAATTTTTCAATATGGCACAACTACTAACTGAAGCGGAAATTCAAAAACAGGCAAAGCTTCTTTCAGGTTGGGCAGTTGAAGGGGCAAAGTTGCAGATCGTTCGCAAATTTCAGGATTTTATCCAAGCAATTGAGTTTGTCAATAAGCTAGTGGAACCTGCTGAATCAGCAGGACATCATCCAGATATAGAGATTTCTTACAACAAAGTCAAGATTACACTCACAACACATGATGCAGGTGGGCTGACGCAGAATGACTTCGATCTTGCTGGGGTGATTTCCGAAATTCAGTAACTGATTTCTCATGACATGAAGTTGGGCATAGCGTATGGGGTATGGCGGAGATGAGGAGGTGGGGTGAAATTCTCTCCTCACTTCTCCCAATGCCCCATACGCCATGCCCAATCCTTGATTTTTATTTACTTCTTTATGACTGCAATTGGTTTTTTGATCTTGTCTTTGTTCCAACAATACTAGACAAACTTCGTTGGTATAACCGAGCGATCGCATTGCCAATGGTGGTAATTTCTGATTTTCAAGGCTAGATGCAACATTTGATTTCTGCCCAGAAGTTGCTGGGTGTCTAAAGCTTTCAAAAATTGAGCTAAGTTCGGATTAGCGATCGCCTCAAACTCTACTCCCTACTTAAATATATCAATGGCTGATGTGTGACAGTTGTTAAGGCGATCCGTTTAATCTTGCCATCTAAATTTAATGTTTTATAATATTTTGATATATGGATATGTTTTTGCATAAGTTAATCACATCAATTTTTAACTACAAGTTAATCGTTTATTAGCTTTGCGAAAACTAAAATCGTATTAGAGGCAACTATGCCTCATCCACAGGTTTCAATGAGATGCCGCATTTTTAAGAATTAGGTGCAACGAACCCAATTATCTATACAAGGTGTGAGGAGTAAAGAAAAGATGTCTAATCTCTTGTGGAAATCCTTAGTGGTTAGCCCAGCAGTTTTGGGAGCAGCATTACTAGTTTCAACAACAGCAATCGCAGCTCCGAATACAACCACTGAAGTATCACCAACTGAACAACCAGGTGTCACTGAAGTTGCCCAAAAGCCAGAAGTATTGGCTCAAACAACCTTAGATCAGGTTAACCGCTACAGTAACGAAGGCAACCAGAATAACTCTCAGTCTCAAGTCACATCAGTTTCCCAATTTTCTGATGTACAACCCACTGATTGGGCATTCCAAGCATTACAGTCCCTGGTTGAGCGCTATGGTTGTATTGCAGGTTATCCAAATGCCACTTATCGTGGTAACCGTGCTTTAACCCGTTACGAATTTGCTGCTGGTTTGAACGCTTGTTTGGATAGAGTTAACGAGTTGATTGCCACAGCAACAGCTGACTTGGTAACCAAACAAGACTTAGCAACCTTACAGCGGTTACAAGAAGAATTTTCCGCAGAATTGGCAACCCTGCGCGGTCGTGTAGATTCTTTAGAAGCACGGACTGCGGAATTAGAAGCCAATCAGTTCTCGACTACCACCAAACTAGTTGGTGAAGCCGTTTTTGCCGTTAGTGATGCGTTTGGAGGTAACACTGGTGACAACAACAATACTGTCTTCCAAAACAGAGTACGTTTAGACTTGCAAACCAGCTTCACTGGTAGAGATGTGCTGCATACCCGCCTTGCTGCTGGTAATGCACAAGCCTTTTCATTAAGGGATAACGCCAATGGTGCGATCGATACTGCGGAAGGCACACAAACATTTCAAGTCGGTGCTGGCGATGGTAACAACAGCGTCAAGATAGACCGTTTGACTTATGAAGTTCCCATAGGACCAGCCAACGTTTACCTCGCAGCTAGTGGCGGACGACACAGCCATTATGCAGCCGTCAACAACCCTTACTTTTTCGATCAAACCGATGGCGGTAATGGTGCTTTATCCAGCTTTGCTTCTGAAAGTCCCATCTATCGAATTGGTGGCGGTGCAGGTATAGCGCTCAATCTACCGTTGGGTAAAGGTGGCGGTATTCTGGGAAATAGTTCAATCACTGCGGGTTACTTGGCATCGGAAGCTAACGATCCTGGTATTGGTGGTCTTGGTACAGGTCTTACCAACGGCGACTATGCTGCTTTAGGACAGTTGAACTTTAGTGTTGGTAATCGTATAGCTTTAGCTGCAACCTACGTCCACGGTTATAATGCCGCAGGTGGTTTGTTGTTCAACTCCGGTTCCGCAGCAGACCCAGAGGTTTCAGTAGGTACTGGACAAGCTAACGCTCTAAGTGTCGCAAACGGATCTTCAACTAATTCCTACGGTGTATCCGCTGCGTTTAGACCCAGCGACAAACTGTCAGTTAGTGGCTTCGTTTCTTACCATGATGTCACAGGCTTCGGTGCAGGTGATGATTATGAGGCTTGGAGCTATGGTTTAGGGGTAGCTTTACCTGATTTCGGTAAAAAAGGTAACGTTTTAGGTATTTTTGCTGGTGCAGAACCCTATGCCCGTAACCGAGTAGGCTTTACTGGTAATGATGTACCTTATCACTTTGAAGGCTTCTACAAGTATCGCGTGTCAGATAATATCTCAATCACCCCTGGTGTGATTTGGTTGACCTCTCCCGGTCAAAACAGCGCTAACGACGATGCGATTATCGGTACACTGAGAACAACTTTCACCTTCTAGAACGTTGACAATCTGCCAATAGTTTAACTTAATTGCTCCCCGCCATCAGGCGGGGCTTTTTGCTGTTGGTACTTGCAACAAATAAACCCCAGTCGTTAACCGGAGTATACTAGAAAAGTTAGGAGTTGTGAGTTAGGAGTTGTGAGTTAAGAAGTAAAAACTTCTAACTTTGCCAATTTTAGATTTTGGGTCACACCTTTGGTGCCCTAACAGGGCAACTTGGATTCTCGATTGAAGGAAAAATCCAAAATCCAAAATTGAATAACTCCTAACTTCCAACTCCTAACTTATTACTGCTTGTGGAACTATCGTGTAAATCTGAATACGGAATTCTAGCATTATTAGAGATCGCCGCCCGTTACGAAAGTGGTGAACCGCTGCAAATTCGAGAGATTGCAGCACAACAAAACATACCCGATCGCTATTTGGAACAGCTACTAGCAACCTTGAGGCGTGGGGGTATAGTCAAGAGTCAGCGCGGGTCAAAAGGTGGCTATCTATTAACGAGAGAACCTCGAAAAATTATCCTTTTTGAGATTTTAGAATGTTTAGAAGGGTTGGAGGTGAGGGCATGTCAAGAAGACTTTTATCCCAAAAAAGTAGACAGTTCAGTGATTGAAGAAATTTGGCAAGAAGCAAGTCGTGCTGCAAACTCAGTGTTACAAAAATATACACTCCAGGATCTTTGTGAAAAATTAGATTCCCGACGGCAGTTAGATATCATGTACTACATTTAGTCAATAGTCATTTGTCATTTGTCCTTTGCAAATAAAAAATGACTAATGACCAATGACCAATGACCAATGACCAATGACCAATAACTAATTAACTAAGGAATGAATTATTATGCGAATTGCTCGTAACATTACAGAATTGGTTGGTCGTACACCCCTAGTGCAGTTAAACCGTATTCCGCAAAGTGAAGGATGTGTTGCTGAAATTGTGGTGAAACTAGAAAGTATGAATCCATCGGCATCAGTTAAAGACCGAATTGGGGTAAGTATGATTACCGCTGCCGAGGAGGAGGGGCTGATTACTCCTCTTAAAACGGTATTGGTAGAACCTACCTCTGGAAACACTGGAATTGCTTTAGCAATGGCGGCAGCAGCTAAGGGATATCGGTTAATTTTAACAATGCCAGAAACCATGAGTGGAGAGCGACGCGCTATGTTGCGGGCTTTCGGAGCAGAACTTGAACTAACGCCTGGAATGGAAGGCATGAGTGGGGCAATTAGCCGAGCGCAGCAGATAGTTAATAGTATGCCAAATAGCTATATGTTGCAGCAGTTCCGCAATCCAGCCAATGCAAAAGTGCATCGGGAAACTACAGCCCTTGAAATCTGGGAAGATACTGATGGACAAGTAGATATAATTGTGGCAGGAGTCGGTACAGGTGGTACGATCACTGGTGTGGCAGAAGTGATTAAAGCACGCAAGCCTGATGCTAAGGCGATCGCTGTTGAACCAGCCAATAGCCCAGTTTTATCTGGGGGACGACCAGGACCGCACAAAATCCAGGGAATTGGCGCTGGGTTTATTCCCCAAGTGCTAAAGATCAAATTGATTGATGAAGTGATTACCGTCACAGATGAAGAAGCGATCGCTTACAGTCGGCGTTTGGCAAAAGAAGAAGGGCTACTATCTGGAATTTCCAGTGGAGCAGCTTTATGTGCAGCAATTCGCGTTGCTCAGCGTCAAGAAAATCAAGGACGTTTAATTGTAATGATTCAACCTAGTTTTGGAGAAAGGTATCTCAGTACACCGTTGTTCCAAGACTTGGAGACCAAGTTAGCCGCTAGCGTCAGCTAACGATAAATTGAATTAATGGTCAATTCTAAACACGTTTCTAACCATTACGAAACTCTCAAAGTTAGTCAAAATGCAAGCCTTGCGGAGATTAAGCAAGCTTATCGCCGCTTGGTGAAGTTGTTTCATCCTGACAGCAATCAGGAAACAGCCGATAGGGAGCAGATTATCCGCATCAATGCAGCCTATGAGGTCTTAGGCGACAACCAAAATCGCCGCAATTACGACCAACAACTGCAAAATAAGTCTGGAAAATTAGATAGCGATCGCCAACAGCGTACAGCATCAGCACAAAAACGTCACCAAGCAACACGCAAAACTGGACGCGATGTTGATGAGCAAGTCGAGGAATGGCTACACCAAGTTTATCAACCAGTAAATCGCTTGCTTTGTACTATTCTTTATTCCTTGGAAGAACAAATGGAGCAGTTAGCTGCCGATCCCTTTGACGATGAGTTATTGGATGAATTTCAGGAATACTTAAGAACCTGTCGAGAAGACTTGAAGCAGGCACAAATTACTTTTCGCTCCCTTCCCAATCCCCCCAGTCTGGCAAGAACAGCGGCTCACCTTTACTACAGCCTCGATCAATTAGCAGATGGACTCGATGAGTTAGGTTATTTTCCTTTAAACTACGATGAGCGTTATTTGCACACTGGTCACGAACTATTCCGCATAGCTACGAGATTACACTGTGAAGCACAAGCATCTGTAAGTTAATGGGCATGGGGCATGGGGCATTGGGCATGGGGCATGGGGGGACGCGGCTACGCGGACATGGGGAAAAAACTAATGACTAATGACCAATGACTAATGACACAGAAATTAGTCTATGCTGGAAATAGTGAAAGGTTAAGAAATTTGAAGTTTTATTACTTATGAAATGCATTATTAATCGCCGCGCTCAGTTTTCGGCAAGTCATCGTTATTGGTTACCAGAACTGAGTGAAACCGAGAATATTGAAAAATTTGGTGCTAGATCGAAATTTCCCGGACAAGGGCATAACTATGTCTTATTGATTTCCCTTGGCGGAGAAGTGGACGAATATGGCATGGTGTTGAATTTGTCAGACGTGAAACATGTCATCAAGCGAGAAGTTACAAACCAACTGGACTTTTCTTATCTCAACGATGTGTGGGCAGATTTCCAAGAAACTCTACCTACTACTGAGAATATTGCACGGATAATTTGGCAACGGCTAGCACCCCACTTACCCCTAGTCCGCGTCCAGTTGTTTGAACATTCTCAACTTTGGGCAGATTACACAGGAGAGGGAATGGAAGCCTATCTCACCATCAGCACTCACTTTAGCGCCGCCCATCGCCTAGCTCCTAACATTAGTCCTGAGAAATACGGTAAATGCACCCGTACTCACGGACACAACTACCATCTAGAAATCACTGTGAAAGGGAAAATCGACCCACGCACTGGCATGATTGTAGATGTAGATGCCCTGAAGCGAGTAGTTGAAGATTATGCAGTGGAGCCATTAGATCACTCCTGTTTAAACAAAGACATTCCCTACTTCGCCGAGATTGTTCCCACTACTGAAAATATTTCACTTTACATTAATAGTTTACTGGCTTCACCTATTCAGAAGTTGGGAGTCGAACTCGACAAAGTTAGGCTGTTTGAAAGTCATGAACTTTGGGCAGATTATGCCAAAAACGGAACGGAAACCTATTTCACTGTCAGTACTTATTTTAGCGCCGCCCATCGGTTGGCTGACCCCAACCTAAGTCAGGAAAAAAACACCGAGATTTACGGTAAGTGTGCGCGTCCCAACGGCCACGGACACAACTATTACTTAGAAGTTACTGTCAAAGGAGAGATTGATCCAACCACTGGCATGATTGTCGATTTAGGTGCTTTGAATCAGATCGTAAAAGATTATGTGGTGGAACGATTCGATCACACCTTTATCAACGAAGACGTGCCTTACTTTGCCGAAGTTGTACCTACTAGTGAGAATATTGCACTTTACATTAGTAATTTATTGCGATCGCCAATTCAAGAATTAGGATCTGAGCTTTACAAAGTCAAACTGTTTGAAAGTCCCAATAACTCCTGCGAAATCTATTGTACTGAGTCTGATTCAAATTCAGTCAGTGCAGCGGTGAATCAGCAGATATTGGCAGGGGTCTAGTGAGCATGGGATGAGGGAGATGAGGAGGATGAGGGAGATGAGGGAGAATAATAACTCCAAACTCCAAACTCCAAACTCCTAGCTCCAAACTCCAAACTCCAAACTCCTAACTCCTAACTCCTAACTCCTAACTCACCACTCCCAATGCCCAACTAGAAAAGTTTACTTACTAAGCAATTGAAACGAGGTAGTAAAGGACTTGTCAATAGTTATCCAACGCACTGGAGTTGTTTGCATAGAAACCCCCTAGCATTTTCCTAAATCATATTTTAAAAATATCGGCGACGGGCAGTGTGTCGCAAATGTCGATAAACGCCCCAGGCTAAAACTCCAAAAAAGAGATTTAGCAAAAAGCGAGTCAGTATAAACCACAGTATATCAGGGTCAAAAAATCTTGATGGATTTAATGGACTAATAGTCCTGGCTAAGAGAAACACCCCAAAAATAGCATTTCCACCCAGCACGAGGGCAAACAGCACTAAACTTCTGTGCCAGTAACGCTGTTGGGGTGTGTGGCCTGAAATCACGATAATGGGGGGTTTGCCTTGGACTTTTCGCAGTAATTTTTCCAGTCGCCAAAACATCCACAACAGAAACGGAAATAAACCATAACTCAGGAAACGCAGGGGTAATGAGTAACGCCAAGCACTAGATAGAACATTAACTAAGGCATGACAAATTACAGAATTTAGCCAAGCCCTGATAATAAATTTCTTGTCTCGATTTAACCCAGTCTTCGAGGAGGAAATATAGATTGCCAAAGCATATCCCCAAGGTGCAGAAAACATGGCGTGGACTGGCGTACCGATAGTACGATCAAGAATAGATGCTGTACCGTGGAAAAGGTAAATCCAGTTCTCTTCAGCTGTGAATCCAAGGGCAACGGCTATAGTGAAGAGGAAAACGCTAGAGAGAAGTAATCGATAAGAGCGTTGCAGATAGTAGGTTGGGATAACAACCGCAGCCAACTTGCAGCCTTCTTCAATTGGGCCTATTTCCACAAGCTGCCGCAAGGCTATAGCAGGAAGCCCAGACGCGCAACGGCTTGTCGTTAGACATCCCTTAATCTGCTGCCAGTCTAAAACCCAGTTGGCTACACTTTCAAAAATCAATTCCAGGCTCAGGGCTAAGATACCAGATATTGCCCCGATGATAAAAAACATCAGCAACCTGAACACAGGTGGGGCAAATGGCATCCGATAATAGTAGTAGCCTAGCAGCAGCAACGGTGGTATTGCTGCCCACAACATTAGAGATAAATCAACCACTCACCTGAGCAATAATTGTACGGTGACGGTGGGTATTGTTAGCGATGGTGGGAGGTTGGAAACCCGCCTCAATAATAGCTTGCTGAATGTCCAAACCAAAATATTCATCTAAATACGGTTCGGTACTTTTGAGCAAAGTTAAAATATAAGCTGGCATTTTTTTGTACACTTCCGATTTAGGATTCATGTCCATGATTGCCAAGTAACCACCTGGACGCAGAACGCGTCGGGCTTCAGCGAAAATCTGTCGAGTTGCCGATTGGGGTAATTCGTGGCACATCAAGAAAATTGAAACTAAATCAAAAGAGGCATCAGGTAATCCGGTAGATTCAGCTTGGGCATGAAGCCAATTGATTTTAGCTTGGTGTTGCTCGGCGCGATAATGGGCAACAGCTAAGAAGTAGGGAGATAAATCCAAGCCTGTAATTTTGGCATGGGGATAAATTTCTTGCATCGCAAAGGTACTCAAACCCACACCGCAGGCCAAATCTAGAATGTTTTGGGGTTGATTGGGGAGTTGCGCTTTGAGGACATCATGATAACTTTGGCGGAGTTTAGCATCTCCTTGCGCTCCAGCATCTTGCCAAATTCCGGCATGGACAGTACGAGCCGCAACTTCCAACTCGCAAGCAGCTTTCCAACTGAGGTTTCCACCTTCGTAGGCGTGGAATGGCCGCAAGTAGTATTCTGGGTAGGAAAGCTGGGGATTTTCTACTTTCGCTAGATCGGTTTTCCAATCACGTGCCTTTAGTGTTTCGACTTCTTGCGTCCAAGGCACACCAATTCTCTCGGCACGTTTAATCATCATCTGTCTAGCTTGATGCTTGGCTAGGTTGGCTAAAGGCTGGATTGCCAGTATGGCATTGACCAAGCGGGAAGCGAAGCCAAGATTAGTGTTTACAGCAGCAGTCATAAATCAGTTTGCATTTAACAGCCTCTTTTACTTATGACATACTTGCTGGACACGAGTCTAGAAATGAAATGAATTGAATTGTATTGAAAATAGGGAATGGGGAGTAGGGAGCAATGAAAATTTCGGCGTTGCTGAATCTGCTGTATGTTACGCAGAGACGCAGAGGTAGGGAGAATAAGAGTTTGAGAGATTGATTTTGTGATTTTTATACTTGTATTCAGCAATGCAGTTTGATATTTGGAGATTGCTGGGGTTGGTGTCTTTAGCAATTAGCAATATCTATCTCAGCAAAGAGGGCAAAAAGCCGAGCGCCATATAAAAAAAGACTACAACTAATTTATTGAGTCTCAAGTATGGCAAGAGCAAGAAGAAGAGCAAGTGGCTTTTTTGGAGATTTTCAAGAATTTGCCCTCAAAGGTAGTGTAGTTGACTTAGCGATCGCCGTGATCGTTGGCACTGCCTTTACTAAGGTGATTACCTCCTTAGTTGAGAATGTGATTATGCCATTGATTAACCCCTTAATTACTGTAACTGGCAAAGACTGGAGAACAATAACTATCAGTCCAGGAATTGCGATCGGTCAGTTTCTTGGTGCAATCCTGGACTTTTTAATCATTGCTTTAATCTTATTTGTAGCAATTCGTGCGTTACAAAAATTAAAGAGGCAAGAGGATGTTGCCATTGAATCTCCACTCTCAGATCCTAAGCTTGCAGCTCAGGAAAGACTGACTGGTGCATTGGATAGGCTCAATCAGACATTGGAAGCTCGGAATAATCAAGTTTTGTAAATGGGAGTGGGAAAAGAGGACGTGGGGACGCAAAGACACAGGGAGTTCTTTCTTTGCGTCACCCCCTCCCCGCGTCCTCTTCCCCATAGCCTATTTTGCAGCAGGCTTGAGAGCTAACAGCATCTCTAATTCACTGGTGGATTTGTCGGGGCTGGTGGCGGTGATACCAAAACCACGAATGGAACTGAGGATGGTATTGGCTTCAGCAGAGATGAAACTATTGACTACGGGCAAAGTTTTAGTTTTGTCCATATCTAGGTAGAAATAGCCGCTGTTGGGCTTTTGCAAAGAACCAGTAACGGCTTTGAAAGCTTCGCTCTTGTCGAGAGATTCACTATTGCGATTGGCGATCGCCTCAGCAACAGGGCCACCAACAGCTACAAATACGGTGTCTTGATCTAACCAACCATGTGCCAATAAAGCTCCTTGTTGGGGGATTTGCCATTCAGTTACGTCTTTACCGCCGATATTTCTGTTGGCGATGTTGATTTGTTGGGTTTTGGCGAGGGTATCTAATTTTGTCAAGGTGGCTTCGGCAGTTTTGCGATCGCTGGTGTCAAATACTAAAGCACCTCCAAAACCAACACTTGCTAATACCCCTTGATTTGATGGTATGGCACCCAAGGCGAATTCCCCGTTCATCCAGCCAAAAACATCCTTATCCAAGTCGATATTGACAAATTTCAGTTGTCCGCGCACTTGTTCGAGAGCTTGCTTTAATTCTGGAGTATTTTTGGACTGTTCTACTACTGTTTCCCAGCCACGACTGATGCCATTTCCGCTAACCAAAGCAAAGGTATCAGTGGGAAATTGCCCGACTATATTCCCAGGAGTTGATTGATACTGATATTTGATCAGTTGGGGATCTAAATTGGCGATCGCTTTGACTCGCACTCCTGCATCATCAACACCAACACCCGCCACCACAGATTTCACCTGCTTGAGTTGTGCCAAGGTTTGTGGGGGTAACTGGGTTGCCTGAGGACTTGCAGCAGCTAATTGCTGTACCATACTTGCATAGTCTGGTACATAAATTTGGGCAAGGCTGTTTTTAACATCTACTCCTTTGAGAATGGTGCTTGCACCTTCTTTGCTGGCAAAGGAGGACTGTCCTTTAAACGTGTCAATTGCTTTTTCTACAGCTTGTTTTTCGGGGGCTAATACTAAGTGACTATTATTTAAAACAACGCTATAAGTAGGTTTACCATTTTCTGTAGTTTCAATAATTTTTTGACCTTGGTAGTCGGATTCCTGGAATTTAACGCCTTTTTGTGACTTCAATTTATTGGCAAAATTCAAGGCACTGATTTTGTCCTTGATTCCCACCACTACCAAAATATTTGGTTCTGGCTGTACATTTTTCGGTGCAGTAGGTGCGCCAGGGGGTAAATTTAACTGTACGGGTTTTACAGGATTTGGTGGTAGCAGAGCAATCATGACACCACCAGCCCAAGGCTTGATGTCTTTTTCATAAGAAATGTTATTGTCACTAAACATTTCCTTATTGAAATCTTCCAGACCTTTGGCCACTAACTTTTGTGCTTCTGGAGTGCCAAATTGTTGTAACTTTGCCCAAGCTTGCGGGTCAGTAGTAATATAGGTAGCCATCATTGCTGTTGAAGGTACTACTTTCGCACTGCCCAGAGCATCCGAGCTACCCCCTGATGGGCCGCTTTTTAAATACGTATAAGCCGCTATACTTCCTGCTATAACGACAGCAGCGCCAACAGCAGGAATGAGAAACTTTGATTTACTTTCAGGCATTATTATTATCCTCTTTTGCTGAGATTGTTACCGAGATTTATACAAGTGTCATTGTAGAGTTTTCGGATTTATTGATAATTTTCCCTAATCCATTGTTACTGGAGTTTAGACTAACGCATGACAAATGGACTCAGCAGTAGGCTGGTTGACAAGCTGCACACCTGAAAATATAAAAACTCAAAGGTCAGCCCCTTCTGGAGCGAGACGCACTCGCGTTCGGGGAAGTCAAAAGTCAAAAGTCAAGCTGACTTTGCTGGTTATTTATTGCATTTATAAGAACCTATCCCACTAATGCCAGATTGTAGTAATCTATTTTTTTGGCTTGAGTTGGGTGTATTAGTGATGGCTGGACGTTTTGAGGGATTGAGCGACCTAGAATGGAAGCTATTTGAGGATATATTTCCTAAGCAGTTATCCAAGCGTGGTAAAGGAATGCCTCATGCACCGTATCGTTATGTATTAAATAGTCTGTTATACATTCTGATAACTGGATGTCGATGGTGTGACCTTCCACGAGGGGATATATGGGCATCGAAAAGCTCATCCCACCGATGGTTAAAGCGATGGCGTTCTGATGGAACATTTGAATATATACAAGGGCGTGTATTAGCGATCGCTAATGAGAGGGGGCTTATAAACTGGGACTTTGGGGCAGTTGACGGCTCTTTTTCCCCCTGGAAAGGGAGGAGGTGAAGAAGTTGCGTATGGAGGCAAAGGGAAAGGTGTTCTTATTCACACACTTACGGAAGGTGGTGGAATGCCCTTGGCTAATTGCACTACCCCAGCTAACGGTAACGAGAGGAAGCAAATAATACCTCTACTTGATAAAGTTAAACTTAAAACATTAAAGCGTGGTAGACCACGTAAGCGAATCAAAGTATTGGCTGCTGATAAAGGGTACGACTCGAAACAAAAACGAGTTGACCTACGTAAACGAGGTATTCGTCCTCAAATCCCAAAACGAGTTTGGAAAACCAAGAAAAACAGAGGGAGACCAATCAAAATCTCTGTTCCTAGATTTCAGCAAGAGCGCTGTTTTGCTTGGTATCAGCGAAAATACCGCCGTCTCGTCGTCCGATGGGAACGTCAAAAAGTTTACTTTGATGCATTCATTGACCTTGCTACAATCCACATCTGGATTAACAAAATATTATTAGTGGGATAGGTTCAAGTAACTTTTTTTAGAGTTATCTACCTAATTATACGTAATTTTAGTTTGTCATTAGTACACCCAGAGGACTTTCTAGAGGGTTGGCGTGCAACAACAGGCGTGAAAAAAATTTAATGCATTTACAAATATTTACATATTTGCCGGGTGATTAATGGTAATTAGTCCTATATTTTTCTATGAATAATAAAAATAATTGTAGCGACTACGCATAAATTTCTCAAAGTCTTTAATAATAAGGGTTTTTTATTTTTAGTTGACGAAAATGGCACAAACAAGAAAGCTACAAGCGCAGTTTGTTAAGATAATTTATCTGTTAAGGCAGGGAGAGATAAAGCTTAACTCAAGCGTATTCTTTTATTATTTATTGAGACAAGCTTAACTGTTTTAACTGTCATTGCATTTTTATTAAAGTTATGAAAAAATATAAAAGACAATTTCCGTTGAAAAAAGACAAATATTATGATTTTTCGAGACCAAGAAGGAAATTTTTACAGCATTTCACAAGAAGTTCTGAGCCAACACATAATCAACGAAGAACTTCCAGAGAATATAGAATTAGCAGGTAGTGAAGCTGATTGGACAAGTTCTCTAGAAACAGCAGCATCCTATAACTACACTGCACCAGAATCGGTAGCATCTTATAACTACACTGCACCAGAATCGCTAGCATCCTATAACTACACTGCACCAGAATCGGTAGCATCTTATAACTACACTGCACCAGAATCGGCAGCATCTTATAACTACACTGCACCAGAATCGGTAGCATCTTATAACTACACTGCACCAGAATCGGCAGCATCTTATAACTACAGTGCGCCAGAATCGGCAGCATCTTATAACTACACTGCACCAGAATCGGTAGCATCCTATAACTACACTGCACCAGAATCGGTAGCATCCTATAACTACACTGCGCCAGAATCGGCAGCATCTTATAACTACACTGCGCCAGAATCGGCAGCATCTTATAACTACAGTGCGTCAGCAATAGTAGGTTAAACCTACACGGTTTTAGTATCGTAAGTCATAATAGCCTGCTATTGGAAAGTTGTGACCCACAACTAACTCATTTTGGTTGGCCAATTAGTGGTTCTCGTTGACGTGTGGTTTAAATAGCCATCTCAACGAGAACCTGATAATTATTAGCTAATCTTATGGCTATTTCTGGTCTGGTGAGGATTAAATAGGTTGTTAAACCAGGCAGAGTTAATAATTAAATCGAGAAGAAAAATTAAAAAAAGGTAACGCTGCTGTTGCAAGCTAAATGCAGAACAGCATAATTCACTAAACCTGAATAAAGTCCAGTTTTTAGTTAGTATTTGAGTGATAAAAAACCAAAATTCAGTAATGAATTGCTCCCAATAAAACAGGATCTTATTTTATGTTTAATTATGGCTACCTACTTATCAATATAATGATAATAAGACGGTTAAAATGAACAATAGACCTGTTGCAAAAGTGCTTTTTGCAACAGGGGTGAAAAGGGAAAAGGTTAAAGGGGAAGGGAACAATACAGAAGTTTTTCCCCTTCCCCTTTTCCCGACTTATGCAAGAAGTCTAATTTAAATAACTAGTAACTGAAGTTGAATATATGTGTTTAGAGGATAGACAACACATCTTAGAGGAGGCAGAGAATCTACAAAAAAAGATTACTGTGATGAAAACGACGTTTGAGTTGATTCCGCCGGGAGCGATAAAAGATAAAAAGGACTACGTAACGTTTTACTTAAATTTGAGCCGGACTAATGAAGACGTAGTGTCTTACCTAGTAGATGGGAGAACAGCTTTCCTGATCAATCAACCAGAACACGCTGAGTATGTGCTGGTCAAAAATCAAAGTAACTACAAAAATCCATATCATCAATATGCTGAGTTGACAGGACAATATACTCCAACAGGTGCATTTTTGCTGAATTTAGATAGAAGCTTTGGCAATCAAGTGGAAATATTTGAAGGCATAGTCAGCGAACTAGCTAAAGCGGCTACAGTAACAGTTTGGCAATGGCAGAAATGCTCAAAAGTAGCACCTGTTCAGATTGATACTGAAACGAAAAAAATGATGTTTGCCGTCTATGTCAAAATTCTGTTTAATGTAGACGCTAACGATTGGAGTGAAGCATTTGTAAGTGCAACTAATTTTATAGAAGAGTACTGCGCCAATCAATCACACTTGTCACAAAATCTTTCAGCAACGGAACTACTGCCGATAAAACAAAGCTATCAACAAGCTATTGAAGTGCAGAATGCAATAGCGGGAAGGATTGCCCGGTGTGCTGGATTAGTAGCGCCTGATAGCGAGGTATCGAAGCAGTTAAAAACAACTATCGTCCGAACATTGTTGAATAGTTACAATGGTATGGCAACAGCACTGTGTTGGATAATTTATCAATTAGTACAGTGCCAAGAAGTACTAGAGCAAGTATATAGTGAAGTCGATCGCATTATTGGCGATCGCCAACCCACAGTTAAAGATATTCCCAAACTATCCTATATGCGGCTGGTGGTAATGGAAGTATTGCGTTTATACCCACCCGCATGGATGTTGGGCAGGCAGGCAATTAATCCAGACAAAATAGGAGATACTTTAATTCCGCCCGGAGCAATTATTTCTATATCTCCATACACAATGCATCGAAAGGCACAGCTATGGGAACGGCCAAAAGATTTTATTCCAGAACGCTTTGCACCAGAGAACTCACAAGCACGCCCAAATTTCGCTTACTTTCCGTTTGGAGGCGGAACACGTAAGTGTCCAGCAGGGCAGTTAGTCTTTAGCCAAATACAAATTATTTTAGCGGCGATGCTGCGCTTGTGCAGTTTTGAATCAGCTTCAAACGAGGTTTTGAAACCACGTGGTTTGGTATCACTGCGTCCTCACCCAGGAGTATTTATGAGGATAACTGCCAACAAACAGGGAGTGGGGAGTGGGGAATAGGTAGTGGGGAAAGAAAGTGTTTGTTTTATTGATAATTGGTGTCAGAAATCGGAGAAGAACTAGGGCGCAAGGTAACGTCTAAGTTGATTGATATACGTTCACCTGCAACTTCTACCTGATTAACTCTATGGGGTAAGAAGCTTGGAAATAAAAGAAACATACCGGGTTTCGGGTGAATAGAATAGTGTGCAGTTTCCCAATTAGAGCGAGAAGTAACTCGTCCACTACGCGGATCGATGAGAGTTAAGTTGCCAGATGTTTTTGTCGCAGGTGCTGTCGGAACTTCTACATAGTAAATGCCAACAAGGTCAGTTTTAGTATGAATGTGTTCGTGTTGGAAACCGCCTTGTCTCAAAATAACTGCCCAACTTGTATGATTGTATTGAAAAACTGAAGGAGTAGAGGAGCTAAAACTTACTTTTCCCCACTCTTTCAAAAAAATTTCGATTTGATCGTTGATAAAATGTTTCAGCGTTTGAATAGCAGGAAAGTCAGAATTTAAGAAATTTAAGCCGGATTGCCAGCCATTATTAACTGAGGTAAATTGTGAGTAATTGCGCTTGTTTTGCTCTTGATTGCGAACATAAGCTGCTAAGTCCCGATTGAGTGCTTCGCAGTCAGGAAACTCTGTTTCTCCTACTAAGGTAGGAAACAAGACATTTATTTTTAATCCTTGATATTTCATGATTTAAATTCTCAGTGTTTGCTGAGATATAATATCAGAAAATTGTTAATTCTATACCAGTTTAATGAAACAAATAAGTTTAACAGAATTTAAGTCAGAGCTTTTATCAGAAGCCCAAGTTAGCCTGGGGCTGGCAATTCCTTTAGCAATTGCTCAACTAGCTGAGGCTGGCATCCCTGTTGTGAATTCGGTAATGATGGGCTTACTTGGCACTCAAAATTTAGCTGCGGGTGCTTTGGGCACAATCACTTTTGTTACCTTATTGGTTGTTTGTGTTGGTACTCTCACAGCAGGAGGAGCGCTGGCTGCTGAGGCTTTTGGAGCCAAAGAAATAGATCGTGTCAGCCGGATTACTTCTGGAGGGTTGTGGTTGGCGATCGCTATCTCTTTACCTGCAATACTCATCATATGGAACTGTGGCTCTATCTTGCCGTTATTAGGTCAAGAAGAAAGTACCGTAGCATTGACAAAAAGCTATTTACACGCTCTTGTTTGGGGATTGCCTGCTGCCCTCTGCTTTTTACATTTAAAACGAATGGCTGCTGCGATTAATTTTCCCCAATTTGGCATAGTAATTATAATTACCTCTTTACTCCTGAATGTCCCTGCAAATTACGTGCTGATGTTTGGCTACCTGGGTTTTCCTGCCCTTGGTTTAGCTGGGATCGGTTGGGGAAGTACCCTGGTTTATTGGGTTAGTTTCTTAGCATCAGCTATGGTGTTTTATTTCCATCCTAAAAGTAGAAATTATAAGCTTTTTCGCCATCTAAATAAATTTGAAATAGAGCTATTTATCAAAATTTTCCAGACTGGATGGCCGATGGGAATCCAATTAGGAATGCAACTTGGTTTGTTCATGGTTACGGCTTGGTTGATGGGAACATTGGGAACGGAAACTTTAGCAGGTCATGAAATTGCTATTCAGACATCAGACCTTTTTTTGACAATTCCAGTGGGAGTTTCTTCTGCGGCTACAACGAGGGTAGGGCAGATGATGGGACAGAAAAATCCTTTGGGATCGACCAGGGCAGTATTTGTGAATATTGCATTTTACGTACTGTTTGCCAGCGTTGTCGCCTTGGGTTTTGAGTTGTTTTCCCAGCGAATAGCGGGCATTTATTTGGACATTAATAATCCCGATAATGCTGTGGCCATTAGTCAAGCTATTTCTTTTCTGAAATTAGCAGCAGTTTACCAACTTTCTTGCGGTATTCAAATAATCGGAGTGGGGGCTTTACTCGGATTACAGGATACTCGTGTACCCATGCTAATTAACATATTGATATTTTGGGGTATTGGGTTAGGTGGAGGATATTTAATGACAATGATTTTGGGTTGGGGAGGGATTGGTTATTGGTATGGTTTAATTTTGGCTACGGCAATTTCGGGGATAATTTTAATAGTGCGATTTTATCTAGTAAATTTTGACAAGATCGCCAACAGTGAAGTTTCACTTTAGATGTAGTGGCTATCTTCATATTAAATGAACCATCTAGTTGCTGAAAATTGTTGCTTTTGACATGCATGATTTAATAGGATATGAGTTGCCAAAATTCTCAGCTAAATGTCATGTCCGAATCAACGAACGCGCAACTTACAAGTGATTTTTCCGCGGAAATAGTGTTACTACAAATGAGATATGGCAGTTGGATATTCCAGTCAATTTATGCAGCTGCCAAGTTAGGGATAGCCGATTTGTTAAAGGATGGTTCTAGGAGTTGTGAGGATTTGGCAAGTGTAACTTCAACTCACGAGGGTTCCCTCTACCGCCTTTTACGGGCACTTGCGAGTATGGGAATTTTTGCAGAAACAGAACCCAGTTTTTTTACACTCACACCATTGGGAAATTATTTACGGAGTGATGTTCCTGACTCCCTAAAGGCAAGAGTAATTATGAATGGTGAGGAACAGTATCGAGCTTGGGGTGAAATAATGTACAGCATACAAACTGGCAAGAGTGCTTTTGAGCGTTTGTATGGGATGAATCTTTTGGATTACTATGCTCAAAATCCAGAAGCCGGAAAAAACTTTAACCAAGCTATGACTAGTAGTTCAACCCTGCAAAACCCAGGGATAGTTTTAGATTATGACTTTTCTGATGTCCGAACTTTGGTAGATGTTGGTGGCGGACAAGGGAAGTTATTAACCGACATCCTCAAAGCCTATCCCAAAATGAAGGGAATTTTATTTGACCAACCGGAGGCGATTAAAGGAGCAAAATCACTCATTGAACAAGCCGGAATTTTAGATCGCTGTGGACTAATAGCAGGTGATTTTTTTAAATCTGTGCCAGCAGGAGGGGATGCTTATATACTCAAGTATGTTATCCATGATTGGGATGATCGAAGAGCGATCGCTATCCTGAAGCGTTGTTACGAGGCAATGCCAGAGCATGGAAAACTCTTACTTGTAGAGCAAGTCATTCCATCAACAAATCAAGCCTCTTTTAGCAAAATGCTTGACTTACAGATGTTAGTGCTTTGTCCGGGTGGGCGCGAACGTACAGAAGCAGAGTATCGCATCCTCATGGAGAAGTCAAAATTCCAGTTCATCAAGATTGTTCCTACCCAGTCCTCTCTAAGCGTGATTGAAGCAGTAAAGGTTTGATTAAACATCAGCCAGACTGATGAGAGTCTGGCTGATGCTTAAAACTGAATATGAAGTTATGCATTAGTCGCATGTTACTGAATAGACCTCTTGCATAAATAAGTTTTTATCTCACGCAAAGGCGCATTCGTTGAAAACGTTCCCGTTCGCGTAGCGTCTCCGAAGGAGAAGGGTAGGCGCAAAGAATAAGGTAAAAATAAGGACTTTTGCAAGAAGTCTAATCAAAGAGTGGAAGGCTGTGAAGTAGATATGGCAAACTTTTGAGTAATTCAAGGTGACAATGCAAGAATTAGCGATCGCTTGAAAATTAACACAAGTTAACTTGAGTTACAGATTGAGGATATTTGACCGAAAATAGCGATCGCCAAAGTTATATTTTAGTGACAAAAAGCTTTATTCTCAAGAATTTTCTCATTGATCGTGTCATATTTGAGCCGTAATTCCAGTTGCTCGATATTAAGCGATCCTGCATTTAGTCTCAACTCCAGTCAGTATTTACTGATAAAATTAGTAATCCTACAAATTAGCGGTTTAAAATTAGTCTCAAAAATACTTCAATCAGATGAGGAGCGAATCCGCAAATGATATCCTGTTCATCTCAAACAAAATAGCCCAATTAACACCGACAAGTTATCCTAAGTTATAAGAATAATTAGGAGTATTTGTACTTAATGACAATCGATCGAGGTGCAAGAGACCTTGACTTGATGACAAAAAAGTGCAAAACATCAAGAAAAGTGAATGCGGAACGGATATGGACAAAAGTCCAAGGATCGGTAGCCGACCTTTTGGAAATTAGGGTGAGATTAATTTCAATTCCCCAATCCCAAAAGGGAATCGTCACCCCGATATTGCCCTATTGATTGGGGAAAAACGTCAGACACCGCTATTTTGCTTAACAACATCCAGCCAAGCCAGATTTTTCAGGATTACAAGGTCAGTAAGCATCAATGTCGCAGTCTTATTTTGATACAGATAATAATGGACACAAACCTTTTGAGTTACCGGGAGCAAAACCCCACTATAGCCCCGATCGCCCCGGGCAAGTAGAGCATATTTTTCTAGATCTGAGCTTAGATATTCCTGGGCAAATCTGTCAGGGTAGTTGTAGCATTCGCCTCTTGCCAATTCGTAATGGTATTGACCGTTTGACTTTAGATGCTGTCAACCTGAATATCGAGTCTGTGCAGGTAGACGAGGTGTCACAAAATTTTGACTACGATGGCGAACAGTTGTCGATTCAACTTTCTCAAGGCACTCAGATTGGTAAACCCTTGTTGATTGCGATCGCCTACTCGGTGACTAAACCACAACGCGGTATTTACTTTATTCAACCAGACAAACATTACCCAAACAAGCCCACCCAAGTCTGGACTCAGGGAGAAGATGAAGACTCTCGTTTTTGGTTCCCCTGCTTTGACTATCCAGGACAACTCTCTACTTCGGAAATTCGGGTTCGTGTCCCAAACCCTCTAGTGGCGATTTCCAACGGTGAACTTATTAACACCATAGAAGATGGCGATCGCAAAATTTACCATTGGTCACAGCAACAAGTTCATCCCACTTACTTGATGACTTTGGCAGTAAGTGATTTTGCTGAAATCCGCGATGAGTGGAACGGAAAACCAGTCACCTACTACGTAGAAAAGGGACGGGAGGAAGATGCTAAACGCAGCATGGGCAAAACTCCCCGGATGATCGAATTTTTGAGCCAAAAGTATGGTTATGCCTATGCTTTTCCGAAATACGCCCAAATTTGCGTCGATGACTTCATCTTTGGCGGCATGGAAAACACTTCCACAACTCTGTTAACAGACAAATGCTTGCTGGATGAACGGGCAGCCTTAGATAATCGCAACACCGAGGGTTTGGTCGTCCACGAACTCGCGCACCAGTGGTTTGGTGATTTAGTAGTAATTAAGTATTGGTCTCATGCTTGGATTAAAGAAGGGATGGCTTCTTACTCTGAGGTGATGTGGACAGAACATGAATATAGTTTCCAAGAAGCAGCTTACTATCGTTTATTGGAGGCTCGTCGCTACCTCAGTGAAGATAGTAGCCGCTACCGCCGACCGATGGTCACACATGTTTACCGGGAACCGATTGAACTTTTCGATCGCCACATCTACGAAAAAGGATCTTGTGTCTATCACATGATTCGCGCCCAATTGGGAGATGATTTGTTTTGGCAAGCAATTCAAACATTTATCCAAGATAATGCCCACAAAACTGTAGAAACCGTAGACTTACTCAGAGCAATTGAAAAAGCAACCGGACGTAATCTTTTGTTCCTCTTCGACCAGTACGTTTATCGTGGTGGTCATCCCGAATTTAACATAGCTTACTCTTGGGATGGAGATGCTAATTTAGCAAAAATTACGGTCACTCAAACCCAAGCCGCTGACGATAAAAATGGCAGTAAGGATTTGTTTGATTTAAAAATTCCTATTGGTTTTGGTTATGCCCAACAACAAGGAGTTAGGAGTGAGGAGTTAGGAGTTAAAAATAATTCCAAACTCCTAACTCCTAACTCACAACTCAAAACTTTCACAGTGCGGGTGAATGAACGCGAACAAAGTTTCTACTTTCCACTAGAAAACAAGCCCCAATATATCAGTTTTGATGTTGGGAATAATTATCTCAAAACAGTATCTTTGGAGTATCCATTACCAGAGTTAAAAGCACAGTTAGAATTCGATCCCGACCCAATATCCCGCATCTATGCAGCCGAAGCTTTGGCCAAAAAAGGTGGATTAGAAGCTACTATTGCACTCTCTGCGGCACTCAAAAATGACTCCTTTTGGGGTGTGCGGGTGCAGGTGGCGAAACAACTAACGCAAGTTAATTTAGATCAAGCATTTGATGGCTTAGTTGTGGGTTTGAAAGATCGAGAGGCTTACGTGCGCCGTGCTGTAGTGGAAGCACTTGCTCAAATCAAAACCAACGAAAGCTATAAGGCTGTCAAAGAACTGCTACAGAAAGGCGATCCCAGCTACTATGTTGAAGCCGCAGCTTGCCGAGTGGTGGGGGCGATCGCTTCTGCTAACTTCCAAGAAAAACCCAAGGAAGACAAGGCATTAAAGCTGCTGAAATCCGTTTTAGAAGACAAGGCGGGTTGGAATGAAGTCGTGCGGAGTGGTGCAGTTGTTGGTTTAGCTGAATTTAAAACCTCGGAAGCCGCTTTAAATCTGCTGATGGAATACACGAAACTCGGCGTACCACAACCTTTGCGTTTAGCTGCAATTCGCGCTTTAGGACAAATTTCTGTTGGTCAAAGTCCGGTTAATTTGGAACGGATTTTAGAAAGATTAACAGAACTAGCCAAAGAAAACTTCTTTTTAACGCAAGTGTCAGTAGCCACAGCACTAGGACAAATGGAAACATCCAAAGCAATTGGAATTTTGCGATCGCTAGCTGACAAAACATCTGATGGGCGTGTGCGTCGCTATGCTGAAGAAGAAATTTCTAAGGTGCAAAATAATATTGGTTCTGAAAAAACACTGCGCCAATTGCGTGAGGAATTCGACCAACTCAAACAACAAAATCAGGAATTAAGAAGCCGCTTAGAAAACTTGGAGGCTAAATCTAAGTAGAACTAAATGATAACTAGCTCTTGCTTGTTATCTATAGCTATTTGGTAATTCGTAATAATTTTAGGAAAGTTATTAATTATCAAATAGCTAAAAGGGTGTTTGAAAAATCCTCTTCTTAGTAGCAAAACGTTCTAGATCCCCCTAAATCCCCCGATAAATTGGGGGACTTTAACTCCGGTTCCCCCCTTAAAAAGGGGGGTAAGGGGGGATCTAAAAGTGCCTAAAGTCACAGCGAAATACTTTTCAAACAACCTCTAAGAGGCTATTTATAAAGTAAACATAAAATTCTTGTAGGGGAGCCAGTGCGTTGGACGGGTTTCTCGGCTTGTACTCCTTCGGAGAACCCGTAGGGGCACGGCATTGCCGTGCCCTTACCAACGTATTTGTATCATAATTAAAGTGAAACGGTATCATCATCTGTAGCCATGCTTTGGAGAACTGGTATTATTTTATTTTCCAGCTAAAGTATCTACCTTTAGGAATACAACAAATTGAAGAGGTAATTAAGTTCTGATGTAGATACAACAAAGATTACATCTGTCTTTGTTAAACATGAGTTTGACGAATCAAAACTGAAAGGTTTATTTAGAAATAATTCCTAAATTCAAAATGCACATTTAGTGTCAATTAAGATATTTTATTGATAAAATTCTCGATAAATTAGCTTTTTTGGCTGTAAAACGTGCGATATCTGACTACAAACCCTCTTCGTCAACCCCAATGGGGAACATAGTCGATTGGGTTGAGCTAAATCTCTTGGAAATTTAGATGTTTGACGACGTTCAAGCATCTGTGGGGATAAGCTATGAAAGGTTATTTTACAAAGGTTTGAGAGCTATTTTGCTGCTCTAATTCACATCGTTGAATGTGGAAATATATCTGAGTATTTGCACGCAAGTTGTGTAGGGTTAACTTCATGCATAAACCAGTTCTGACAATTTTTTATCAATTCAATCCTTGGAACAGCAGTATTGGAGGAATTCAGACCTTAATCAAAATGTTTATTAAGTACGCACCCAGAGAATTTGAGGTGCGTCTTGTAGGAACAGGAGATGATAACTTTCAGCCTACTCAAAAGTGGCAAGCAGCAGAAATTGCAGGTAGACAAATTAGTTTTTTACCTTTATTTTCCTTGAAAGATGATAATGTTAGAAGTCTGATTCCCACCACGCTCAAGTATACGGCTGCTCTTTTAGGACGTTATTTGTCCTCAGATTTTATGCACTTTCATCGGTTAGAACCAAGCTTGGCAGCTTGGAATTGGCAGGGAGAAAAAACTTTGTTTATCCATAATGATATTCACACACAGATGCAAACTGTGGGGGAGCAAAAGGCGATTTTGTGGAGAAGATTTCCCGCAGCATATTTTGCTCTGGAAAGTTTATTACTTCGCCAATTTAGCGAAATTCTTTCATGTAATACTGATGCAACACAATTTTATCAACGGCGTTATCCTAAATTAGAAAATCGCGTTGCATACATCAAAAATTCCTTTGATGGTGAAATTTTCTATCCTTTGAGTCAGTCACAACGTTACATTTATCGGCGTGAACTAGCTATCAAATTGGGTTTGGATGAAGGAACACGTTTTATCTTATTTGCTGGTCGTTTGCATCCGCAAAAAGATCCACTACTGCTAGTCCGTGGGTTCGCTGCTTTAAATCAACCGCAGACTCATTTACTGATAGCAGGTGATGGGGAGTTAGCGACAGAAATACGTGGCGAAATTGCTCGATTGGGATTATCTGGTCGGGTGACAATGTTGGGGGCAATTGGTATAGAAGAACTGGCAAGGTTACATCGAATATGCAATGTTTTAGTCCTATGCAGTGCTTACGAAGGTCTACCTTTGGTAGTTTTGGAAGCGCTGGCTAGTGGGACACCAGTGGTTACTACTAGATGTGGTGAAACTCCAAAATTGTTGGCAGCTAACAATGGTGTTGTTTGTAAACAACGGACACCAGAGTGTGTGGCAGATGCCTTACGCCAAGTAATACTGCATCCTGAAAACTATCCAATTGCATCTTGTGTGGCGACTGCAAAGCCCTATGGCGCTCAAACTGTTATCGAAGATGTCTACAGCAAAATGCTAAGTCGTTGGAACTTAGCAGGCCATTCGGCGAGTTGATGATACGATTTTGGATTTTGGATTTTGGATTTTGGATTTTGGATTGAGCATCACCTTATATTGCATTTATTTTTCAAATTGTTATGACTCAAACAAACATTTTTCAGAAAATAACTCATTGCCATGAAAATAGCCATCATTGGTGTGAAAGGTTTACCTCCCAAACAAGGAGGAATTGAGCATTATTGTGCAGAAGTGTATCCTCGGATAATCGAACAAGGACATTGTGTTGATTTATTCGCTCGGTCTTCTAATATAAATTATCCTTGGTTTGGGGATTATGACTTTTGGGGTGTGCGAGTCATCTCCTTGCCTAGTTGGGGTTTGCGTGGGGTTGATGCTTTTATTACCTCGGCACTGGGAGCGATCGCTGCTTGCGATCGGCAATATGATATTGTTCATTTTCAGGCTTTAGGCCCATCTCTATTTACTTGTTTACCCAGAATTGCTAGCTCTACAAAGGTTGTAGTTACATGTCACGGCTTAGATTGGCAACGCGCCAAGTGGGGTAATTTTTCTAGTCAGCTAATTCTTTTGGGCGAAAAAGCAGCTGTGCGCTTTGCCCAAGGGCTAGTTGTGGTGTCAAAAGACCTAAAATCCTACTTTCTGGAAACCTATAACCGAGAGACAGTCTACATCCCCAGCGCTCCCGCTACTTACGGCACCTCAGATCCCAAATTTTCTTATGTTACCTCTTTGGGTTTGACACCAGGGCGCTACATTCTGTTTTTAGGCAGACTTGTACCAGAAAAGCGTCCTGACTTGCTGGTTGAAGCTTTTTGTGCATTGAAACCAACTGGATGGAAACTGGTTCTGGCTGGAGGTGTCAGCGATACTAAATCCTTCAGTGCCAAGCTTTTAGAAAAGGTTGCCAATCATCGAGATATCGTATTTGCAGGCGAACTCCAAAGAAGTCGTCTTTGGGAAATTGTCCGGGGAGCGGGGTTATTTGTCCTACCTTCTGACGTGGAAGGACTACCTTTGGCAATGTTAGAGGCGATGCGGGAAGGTATACCGGTGCTGGCGAGTAACATTCCACCCCACCAGCAATTGATTAGTAGTAATCGGGGGATGCTTTTTAAAGCTGGAAACTTAGACTCTTGTATACATTCCCTAGATTGGGCGATTAATCATCTGATGGAAATGGCGGCAATGGCTAAAAATGCACAAACATACGTGCAGTTCAACTACAGTTGGGATCGCATTACTTCTGAAACCTTAAAACTATACACAAATATTCTGGATTCGCCTGAGCCAGTAGGGGTATCGGAGCCTAGTGTTCTATCACGAGTGATGACTGACATGGGGACGCGGGGACGCGGGGATGGGGGGATGGGGGGATGAAGGGATGAGGGGATGAGGAAGAGGGGCAGTTCTTGCTGGGTGCAAGGGAGAAGCCCCTCCCCTCTGCTCCCTGCTCCCTGCTCCCTTGCCTCTTCCCCATACCCAATGACACAAAGGTATATGTAATGGAGAAAAGCATTTCATCCTTAATAGTGGTTTTGAAGCGACGAAGTTTGCCGGCTTTGGTGACGTTTGTTGCTGTAATTGGGGGAGCAGTAGCCTACTTAGTTTTGACTCCAAGTTTGTATCGAGCATCAGCACAATTGATATTGGATGACAAACGGGTGAGTATTTCTGAGTTGGGACGCGACCTCACACAGGTACCTGTGGGTGTACCTGGTGGTCCTAGTCCAATGGCTGAGCAAGCAGAATTAGTGAAATCACGACCTATTTTAGAGCGATCGCTGGCTAAGGTTTTTCCTGTTTCTCAAAGCTTGACAATTAAGAAATTCAGTAAAGGTTTGCGAGTCAAAATTGTCCCGGCGACGAATATTTTGGTTATCAGCTATCAAGCCCAAGACCCAGTTCTGGCTGCTAAACTTGTCAACGCTGTTTCCCAAACAATGGTTGAGGAAAGTGCCGAACAAATCCGCAAAGAAGCTGCAAATGTCAGGAAATTTTTGCAAAAAGAGGTGCCTTTCGCTCGTGGGCGGCTGCAACAAGCAGAGGCTATGGAAAACAGATATAAACAAGCCAGTGGTCTGATCTCTTTTGCTGACCAAAGCAAAAGTTTAGTTGATAGTTTAGCCACTTTAGAAGACGAGGAGCGGACTTTAATTGCCCAACTCCAAGAAACGCGATCGCGTGATGCATCCTTACGGAAAATTACTACTACTAGAAACCTCAGCAATGCTTATGCATCTGTACGCGGTGGGCAAGATGAACAACTCCAGAAGTTACGCACCAAGTTGGCAGATTTGCAAACCCAGGTAGCTACTGTGCGTTTGCGCTTCACAGAGAACCATCCAAGTTTGATATTGCTGCTGGAACAACAGCAAGCTCTTAGTGCCTTGTACAATCGGGAATTAGCTCGCCTTTCGCCTCGAAATCCAGCTATCTCCCCGAATCATGTCGCATCCGATCCTCTGAGTCAGGATCTGACTTCGGAACTGATTGGAAATGAGATTGAACGCTCAGCAGTGGAAAATAAGCTTAAAGCTGTTGAGTCTTTAAAAGCTAATCTCCAGACTCGTTTAGCACAACTGCCAATTCAACAACAACCCCTGACTGTACTGACTCGCCAACGAGAAGAAGCAGCCGCATCCTTAAAGTTACTACAAACCAAACTCGAAGAAGCGCGGATTGCTGAAGCCCAATTAGTTGGCAATATCCGAATTATCGAAGAGGCTAAACCACCAACTTCTCCCACCTACCCCAAACCTTATCTAGTATTGGGGCTAGCTACTGTGTTGGGAAGTATCTTAGCTGTTGCTGTAGTGTTACTTTTAGAAGCAACAGATAATACCATACATGACACTTCCGAAGCCGAGGAAATACTGACAAAAATTCCCTTGTTGGCAACATTACCATCTCTGCCTGCCCAAGCCCTCAATCTGCAACCAGCAGAGGAATTTTTAGATGATATTGCTTTGGTTGAGCCTTACCGGATGTTGCTCAAAACGCTAGAGTTTCGCAGTTCTCAAAAATTGCAGAGTATTGTGATTACTAGTACTAAATCTGGGGAAGGGAAATCAGTAGTTGTTTCGCACCTAGCTGCTGTTTGTGCGATGTTATCTCGACGAACCTTGATTGTGGATGCCGATTTACATCGTCCGGCGCAGCACAAGCTGTTTAACTTACCTATCAAACCGGGAATTAGCGATGCGATCGCTAAAGAGCGATCGCTACTAGATACCGTGCAAATTAGAGATATTGAAAATCTTTCGGTGCTGACTTGTGGCGAACTACACCCACGCCCCTCACAGTTACTAGAGTCTGAGGCGATGAAGTCGCTGATAGCAGAAGCTACAGAAAATTATGATTTTGTAATCATAGATACTCCACCTTTGAGCGTCAGTGCTGATGCAACTACCTTGGGTCGCTATACAAATGGCGTTGTGCTGATTACACGTCCCAGTTTTACCCTCAAAGATTTCCTGAAAAAAGCAGTATCAGAACTTACACAAAATCAAATACCAATTCTCGGAGTAGTAATCAATGGCATGACATCTGAAACTGAAAAATCTTACCGCTATTTATCGCGTCCTCTGAAACATTCAACTCCTCCAAGGGATACAGTCAATTCTGCAAACGGTTTGAAGTCGAAGTAATGACATACAGCAGAATTCAAAAAATAAACCATTTGTAGAGACGCGATTCATGAGCCAGCGCGTTGCGGGGGTTCCCCCCGTTGTAGCGACTGGCGTCGCGTCTTAACCCAACGATGTGTTGCTTTCCTTCAAATCTGCTGTAGGGGCGTACAGCTGTACGCCCCACCCATATCTATACATCTTTATCAGGTACTTCGTGAAATGGTATGAAGATATTGACTAATCAACGCTCGATGATCCTGAGGATTGGGTTGGTAGGTGTAGGAATTGGCTTACTCACAGCATTTCAACCTCTTTATCTGGGGTTGGTGGTGGGCGCAATCGCGGTAGTTTTCTTGTTCTTTGCCAGATTCGAGCAAACCGTACTCGGACTATTAATCTTGCGTAGTGCCCTCGATCCTTTTTCTGCTCAGCAAATTCCTTCCCTATTCGCCATTGGTCTGGATGTCCTAATTTTACTTTATGTCGCAGTTACATTACTCACTGGTCAGATAGTACGTACTGATAAATTTTGGTGGTTATTTGCAGGCTGGGTTGCTCTCCAGGGCGTAGGAGTAATACTCATACCTTTGGAAGAACAGGGATTAGATGCTGGTGCTTTCATAGACAGCATCCGCGAATGGGTGCGTCTTTTTTCTTGGCTGATGGTTTACTTGCTGGTAATGCAACTCCAAGACAGACTCCATCCGCAAAAGATTATTTCTGCATTATTTTTCGCTCTCATCTTACCCCTGACGGCAGCAACTATCCAGATGCTTGTTCCCGTTTCGCTCCTACCAGCTATACTCCAAGCTACCAAAGACCCAATTTCTGGAGAAATTTCCCGAATTAATGGCACCCTTGGTCTGTCCAATACCTTCGCAACTTTTTTGTTGCTGTTCATTGGTTTAACTTATTGGAAAGTTAATCAGTCCCAGCGTCGTTGGACTTGGTTAATATTGCTTGGTTTACTCGGCTTTTTCTATGTGAATACTAAAGCTTTGTTTAGCTTGATAATGCTGGGTATTTTCATTCTGGTTTTGATTGCACCAAGATTGAGCCTGATTAATTTGATTGGTGGAGCATTTTTATTTGCAGTAGTTATAGTCTTATTTGCCAGCACCGAGTTTGGACAACAACGCCTCACCTCCCTAACTCAAACACCCCTGTTAAATCCAGATTTAGATATATCGCGGGCAATTATTTTGTCACACGGAGACGGCAATAGTTTTAACTGGCGGCTTGCTCAGTGGTCTTTACTCATGCAAGCTTGGGAACAGTCACCTATTTTTGGTTATGGTTTGGCGAGTAGTCGCTATTTAACTATTTACAATAACTACGCCCACAATGATTATGTCCGGGCGTTAGCAGAAGGTGGAATCCTTGGGCTTTTAGCTTTTCTATTTTTTCTTGGTATTCAAGCTACACATTTGATTCAGTTACTTGGGCGCACTTCCTCTACTAAAGCTCAGCAAGATTTATGTCGAGTATTGTTAGCTATCCTTGCAGCTGTGGTTGTCGGCATGATTACTGAGAATATTTGGAGTCACACAACCTTCTTTTTCTACTGGTGGACTCTGTTTGCAATTGCTGGTTGGAACTGGGATCGGCCAAATCCTGTGGATAACTCTGTATCTGAATGAACTTTCTATGATTCAGCGCTTGATTGATACTGACGATCGCGCCCAGCCCAAAGCACAACATCAACGATCCTATCGAGTGGTTTTAGTGCATCCGAGTGCGGGAGTTAACTGGAGTGGTGGCTCGGAGATTTTTGCCATAGAACTTGCCGATCGCCTCAGTACTTACTTCGATGTGGAATTATTAGCAGGCGATCGCTGTAGTCAGTTTTACTATCCAGCTGGTGGTATTGGCCGCACAAAGGCGCGGCAGATTTTGAATAATTTAGCGATCGCTCCTCTATTGAAACGTTTTTTTACTCATTCTGATATTGCCATCGAACACTTGACAAGCTTTTTACCTTGTGCATTACGACTACTCACACACCCTGCTGACCTGATTTTTCCCTGCAACGATTACGGAGGCTTAGCGATGGCAGCTTTTGTCCGTACCATTATTGGTACGCCAATTATTTATACTGAACATACTGGATTGCTGAGTCAAGGGCGATCGCTTGCACGTAATTTGCGATTTCGTCCCGATCATCTCGTAGTTTTTTCGGAAACTATGGCTAATTTTGCCCGAACTTTACGACCCGATCAACCTACTACCATCATTCCTAATGGCGTAGATACTAACCGCTTTACACCAGAAGGAGAACATATAGACTTGGGTTTAAACAAACCTCTAGTTTTGTGTGTAGCTTCTCTCAATCGTCACAGTCACAAGCGTGTTGAACTGGCAATCAAGGCTGTAGCTTCATTACCAAAAGTCAGTCTTCTGATTTGTGGAGATGGCATAGATCGAGAATACTTTCAATCTCTGGGCGAAAAGTTGTTGGGAAGGGATCGCTTTGCCATCAAAATATTTCCCAGTAATCAGATGCCCAAAGTTTATCGAAGTGTCAATGCATTCACTTTGCCTTCGATTAATGAACCATGTGCTATTTCTTATTTGGAAGCAATGGCTAGTGGTTTACCAATAGTTACCACAGACGATGAAATGCGTCGCTATATGGTTGCAGATGCTGGAATTTTATGTGATGTCACAGACATAGAAAATTATGCCGCTGCTATTACCAAAGTCTTGAGTGGAGATTGGCTGCAAAAAGCAACAATGAATGCCTCACGTTTTAGTTGGGATACTATTGCATTATCCTACCGAGATGTGATTATACAGACAATCATTGAATCAGGAAAAATTTACTCTCAAAATATCTAAATAAAAGAGAATTCAGAATTCAGAATTCAGAATTCAGAATCCAGAATTCAGAATCCAGAATTCAGAATCCAGAATCCAGAACTCAGCACTCCTAACTCTCCACTCCTAACTCCTAACTCCCCACTCCTAACTCCTAACTCCTAACTCCTAACTTTTAACTCCTAACTCCCCAATTATTATGTCAGTTTCTCGACGAATTGCTTTTGCAGTCAGTGTTTCTTGGCTAAGTCGGGTGTCAATAATTTGTTCGGGCTTAGTTTTGACTCCGACTCTCTTCCGGTTTATGGGAAAAGAGGAACTAGGACTATGGTATTTATTAGGTAATAGCCAATCTTTTTTATGGTTGTTGTCTTTGGGAATTACGCCAACCTTGACGCGGCATATAGCTTTGGCAAAAGGAAAAAGCGGCTTCGACCCAGAAGTAGAATTAACAGATGAAACTCAGCAACATATTGGAGATTTAGTAGTCACAGGTCGGTTAATTTTGCAATGGTTGGCAGTGGCTGTTTTCTTCATAGCGTGGGTTTTGGGTTACGCTTTAATCAGTCAAATTCAGTTACATGAAGTATCTCAAGAGCAAGTAATTTGGTCTTGGACATTAATGTGTGCTGGTTACGCGATCGCAGTTTGGTTATCTTATTTTGATTGCCTACTGGCGGGCATGGGATATGTTGGTTGGGATGGTCTGATTGCAGTATTAACCTATTTTTTAATTATCCTGAGTAACATGATTGCAGTCATGTTGGGTGGTGGATTATTAGCATTGGCGATAATTTCTGTAGTTGCTGGTTTAATCCAGAGGTTGATATTTATCACAGTTATCCGTTGGCGTTTTCCTAATTTATTGCTTTTTCAGGGTAATTGGAATATTCAATATGCCAAGGCACTATTTAAGCCCTCCTTATATTGGTGGTTAACTGATTTGGGAGCATTTTTAATTTTACGCACCGATACTTATTTTATTGCGATATTCAAAGGTTCTCACAATATTCCCAGTTATCAAGCTACTTATAATTTGATAGCTAATATTTCTCAAGCTGCTATTGCTTTTGCAGGTTCTTCGGCAGTTTTTATTAGTCAAGCATGGCAAGCCGGAAATTTAGCAGATATTCACCGAATGACTCTACGGAATGCACGCATAGGATTGTCCATTGTGGCTGCGGGAGTTGCATTTTTGATTGTGGCAGGTGGAGATTTTATCAAATTGTGGTTGGGTAAGGGTAACTTTGTTGGTCTTGATGTCTTGTTGATTTTTTGTATTATCCTGACCCTAGAAACGCAACATGTGATTCTGATAACAAGTTCACGAGCCACAGAAGATGAAAAGTATGCACCTTGGTCTTTAACTTCAGGTGTTCTGAATTTAGTATTTACCTGGGTTTTGATTAAACCTTTGGGGTTGCTTGGGGTAGCAATGGCAACAATGTTGGCACAGATGCTAACGAACAATTGGTATGCAGTTTATAGACCAATGGTGCGTTTGCGTCTCAACTTTGGCATCTATTTACGTCAGGTAATTGGTTTGTGGGTTAGTGTCTTAGTTTGCTGTTTGGGGTTGTCTTGGTTAGCTAAGAAAAGTCTGTTTCTGTTAGGAATAACTTCAGAATGGGCTGTAATTATAACTACCGCAGTAATTTGTGGCGCTGTTTTATCAACTTCACTGTGGACAAGTGTTTTAGAAGACCATCATCGTACAAGTATTCAAGGAAAGCTAAAAGCTTGGCTGAGGCTGTCTGAATTTTAAAACGATGGAATCTGAGACTGTAATAGTACTGCCGCTAGATGTAAATGATAGTAAATATGGTTACTAAGTCCTGAGATCGTTCTCTAATTTGTGTATATGGGTAAATATTTATATTTTTATAAATAATAGTTAAGAAAAGATAAAATCATCTGAAAGTTGGATAAGTAGTTGTAGTTTTATAAAGTATAATTAAGAAAAAGATAAACAAATCTAAGCAGTAACATAGGCTAAATTTGCCTCGAACAATATCCGAAAAGGATAAAGTTCTAATTGTTTTAGATCAGAGACTATCGCTATCCTGTACATGCAAATAACTTGCAGATCGGGAGAGAAAGCAGCAAAAGTGTAAATTTCCGAGTTGAAGAGGCAAATAAAGGCGTGGGTCAGCATCAACCTGCTCAGCTAGAACGCTACAATCCAGACGCGATCGCTCGCTACTATCGTTACCGTCCCTGGCTAGCCTGGGGGCGATTGCTGAAAATTATCTGGTCTTTCGCAGGATTTATACTCAGTATAAAGTTGGATGAATGGCAAGATAAAGTTGAGCAGAACAAGGTAAAACGAGCTATCCAGCTGCGAAAACTGCTCACAGGTCTGGGGCCTACTTTTATTAAAGTTGGTCAAGCCCTTTCCACCAGGCCTGACTTGATACGTAAAGATTTTTTAGAAGAACTGGTGAAGTTGCAAGACCAGTTACCACCATTCGATAATGCGATCGCTTACCAAATTATCGAAACTGAACTAGACCGACCCATTCACGACTGTTTTAGTGAACTGTCAGCCAACCCAGTAGCTGCGGCTAGCTTGGGTCAAGTATACCGCGGTCGTTTGGTCACTGGGGAAGAAGTTGCAGTCAAAGTGCAACGCCCCAACTTACGCCCGGTTCTCACACGCGACTTATATTTGATGCGGTGGGCGGCGAGTTGGCTAGCTCCTTGGTTACCCCTGAATCTCGGCCACGACCTGACTTTAATTGTGGACGAGTTTGGCACCAAGTTATTTGAAGAAATTGACTATATTAATGAAGGTCGCAACGCCGAAAAATTTGCTAGCAACTTCCACAACGACCCGCAGGTAAAAGTTCCAGGGATTTACTGGCGTTATACCAATACCCACGTTTTAACCCTGGAATGGATTAACGGCTTCAAGCTAACAGACACCCAACGCATCCGGGAAGCAGGTTTAGACCCAGAAACCATCATCCAAATTGGCGTTACCTCAGGTTTGCAACAGTTGTTAGAACACGGCTTCTTTCATGCAGACCCCCATCCTGGTAACTTGTTTGCTATGCCCGATGGTCGCATGGCTTACATCGACTTTGGGATGATGGATCAGTTAGAAGAAACCACCAAAGAAACCCTAGTAGATGCACTAGTGCATTTGGTGAATAAAGACTACACCGATTTAGCCGAAGACTTTGTAAAATTGGGGTTTTTGACTCCAGACACGAATATTTGCCCGATTGTACCCGCATTAGAAGCAGTGTTGGGAAATGCGATCGGTAAAAACGTCGGGGATTTTAACTTCAAAACGATCACCGATGACTTCTCGGAACTGATGTATGAATATCCTTTTCGAGTTCCGGCGAAGTTTGCTTTAATTATTCGTTCCCTGGTGACTCAAGAAGGTATTGCTCTCTCGCTCAATCGGGATTTCAAAATTGTTGAGGTGGGTTATCCATACATAGCACGGCGGTTGCTGACGGGAGAATCACCCGCATTGCGGCGACGACTATTGAATGTGCTATTTAAAGATGGTAAATTCCAGTGGCAGCGGTTAGAAAACTTAATTACCATCGCTCGTACTGATGGCAACTTTGATGTCGTACCCACAGCCCAAATGGGATTCCAATATTTGATGTCCGAAGAAGGTAAATTTCTCCGGCGCCAGCTAGTGCTTGCTCTCACCGAAGATGACCGCTTGCACACCGAAGAAGTCCAACGCTTGTGGAACCTGGTTAAAGATGACTTAAAACCAGATCGTTTATTAAATGTGGCGATCGGTATCTTAACAGAATTATCCAGAGAAGGCGCAGCTGCTATCTTACCAAAAGCTGCATTCCTTGGGTCTTTTGTTGGAAATCAATCAGCAAGTAAAAACTAAAAAATCTTTAATAAGAATTCAGGAGTCAGGAGTCAGAATTCAGAATGAATTATGTCACTGATTTATTTAGAATTCTGAATTCTGAATTCTGAATTCTGAATTCTTTTTTAATATCAACCAGGAGTTTCCATGTACTACTTCCCCTTGCAACCCCCTTACTTTCTGTTAATTGCTGGCTTTCTGGCAGCATTAACATCTGGCATAGCATTATCTGGAACTTTGAAAGTAATTGTGCAGAAATGGCCAAGCGAACGTACAGAAAATAGTAAACCGCGTTCTCCATTGAAACAATTATTTGTGCCATTTCTCGGCATAACTGCTGGTATTTGTCTATTTATGTCTTCAGGCTTGGAAATATTTGGCTTTCCTTACTTGCTAGCTTTAGGAGTTGGTTTACCAATTAGTCTGCTGACTTGTTTGTTAGTGTGGTTGCAGTTGGGAAGTATGCTCACTTTTGTCGAACGCGAAGGAATGCAATCTCTAGATTTAGATTCTTTTTCTTAGATGTAGGATACTCCACGAACATCCAAATCAACGTAAATCTTCACCGCCAGCAAATTATTTGTTGGCGGTTGATACTTAGCTTTTACTAAAATTTCATAAATTTCAATATCTAATTACGTTAAAATCACGTATAAATACCGTACTATACTTGCTGTAATAATACTCAGGATTGTACGAATTTTTCGTGCAACTTTTTATCTCTTCCAAAGGAGTTTCATAAACTATGACTCAAGAAGAAAAAGATTTCTGTTTTTGCACTTTAGCTTTGGGTGAGAGATACCGCTCTCATGCTTTTCTATTAGCTGAAGATATTGAAAAATATTCACCTGGAACGAAGTTTGTAATTTTAACAGATAAGCCACAGGAATTTAGTAATTATTCTCATGTTTTAGCTTTTCCACATCAACAACAAAGCATTGGTTGTTACCACGATAAAAGATTTGTTATCGCCAAAGCATTATCGCTATTTCATACCTGCATTTTTGTTGATGTAGATATCCGAATATTGGATAAGGTAGTACCAAATCTCAAATTTCTTCCTGGAATTACAGCGAGAAGTTGTGCCAGTTTTATCAAGCATAATAAAGTTTATGTTAGTTCAGTCAATGACTTACACAAACCAAAAAGAATTAGAGACTTAGAAATTGTTAACAAGTTAGCGCAAAAACTGGATTTGAATTTAGAAGATAATAATACCCAGTTTGTGATGGAAGTTTTATTTGCAGTCACAAGACAAGATGGGCGTGAAATTGAATTTCTCAAACACTGGGAAACCATTGCATTGTATTGTGAATTAAACGGTTTTACTTGTGCTATAGGTTATGCAATAGGATTAGCTGCTGCTAAAGCAGGATTAGCAGTGAGATGGGATGCTATGGAGGATATTGTTTATTTTAAAGATTGGGTAGAACGACAAAAAATTAAAAAAGGACAAGCAAATCCAGAAGAATCTTTAATATATTTTCAACAGCATGAAGCAATTGAGTTTCCCAGGCGTTCAATTGTCAAAAAGCTGGCAATTAGACTAGATAGAACTATCGGGTATTACTATCGTTCATTGCGTTTAAGACTTATAACCTTGAGTAACTTTGATTTTTTTTACAGGTAAAGGGTGGGGACTGGGAGAATAACTCTTAACTCCTCACTCCTCACTCAGCAAGCACTCCCAATCCCCAGTCCTTTTTACTTAGTAATTTTATCTTTGAAATTACGGTAGTTTAGTTTAAAATTACTGATTCTTTGTTGAATAAACTTGCTAGTAGACTTTTGTAAAAGTGTTAACTGACTTGGGCGGGTAAAGGTTTGAGGACGTTTTTCCGGCGATTTTAAGTAGCGATAATGTAAGAAAATATCGCGGTAAGGAATATCAACATCTTCACCCCCACAAAGCCTCATAAAAGCTGAAGAAGATACACTCATATAGTGTAAGTATGTCAACCGCCGCCCTTGGTCGTATAGGATATTATCTACTACATCAAATTGAGAACTCCAATGATTACCAGTTGCCTGTTCGCAATCATGACAAGCAAAGTTATAATATGGAATGCCGCTTTTCAACACCATGTAGTTAAATAAAGATTGGTCAGGTGCTAAAAAAGCCATAACATCAGCTTCGCCTGATTTTAATTTGTCGAATAAGTCGGCTCTGATAGCTGGAGAAAAAATATTTTTCTTTGTGGCAAACCAACCAGCACAAAATATTTTTGACTGGATATTATCTGTGTTGAAAACTTGCTGTATTTGCTCTGGAGAGCCATCAAAGATAAATTTTAATTCTGATTTATATTGAAAATCGTTGACTACCCAATCACAAGTATCTAATTTTTCATATACATAATCTACCGGCCCCATTAGTAAGGTATCTGCATCAAAGTAAATAAATCTATCAAAGGGACCATCAATAGCACAAAATTTGCGGTGCATTGGTAGCTCATAAAGTTCTGGAAAGCCCCACTCTCGCCAAGTTTTTTGCGCTCTAGGGTAATTTTTCCATATTTGGGTAGCAAAGTTATCCCAGTAAGCGATGGCATCAGAGTCTTCAAATAAGGTGAGATTATCTCTAGATGCGATTTCTGCTTTTACCTTGTCTAGGCGATCGTTATATGGAAGTATACAAATAGGAATTTTCCTACCAGCATTGGCTTCTATACTATTGAGCAATGCAATTAGTTGGTCATAAACAACATCATTTGCCAGGATATAAATACCATCAATCATTGGGATACTCCTAATATTAAATGCGGGCAACAACAAAGGGAAATAAACGCCGAGTCAGTTTGGGAATAAAGGCAAATTTACCTTCGTGAAGATAGCGATAGTGTTCCCACAATTCCCAATAGGGGCTACCAGTTTTCATCCTTGTCCCAGCCCAATGGAGATATTTTAGTCGCTGTCCTCTGTCATATAGGGCGTAGTCTTGCTGTTGGAAATTTCGTGAACCCGCCCAACTACCAGGTCCTCCCCCAGGAATTTTGACGAGATTACCACGTTTGGCAATCAGTTTGAGAACTAAATAATTGAGAATTGGTTGGTCTGTTACTCCTTCGGAAAAATCAAAATATTCTCGATGTGCTGCACATTCGGACAAAGTTTCATCCATCTGTTGTTCGGTAATTGTTCCTTTTTTGGAAGCCCAAAAACCGCTGTTGAAAACATCTTGAAGTTGGACATCTGAAAAAATTTGCTGTTCTTTGACCAATGAAGAAAAGATATTTCGCAGCTTGTCATTGGCGTGATGATAATCACAGCAGAAGAAATCGACTTCTGCTAGTTTGTCTAAATTGTCTGCAATTTTTTCAAAAACGACAATATCAGTATCAATATAAATAAACTCATCCAAAGGACCAAACCATGCCACTAGTTTACGCATTTTGTTCGGTAAGGCAAGGAAATCTCTATCAAAAATTTCGCCGATGCGTTGGGTAAATTTCTCAATAAGTTCTAAATCTGGGAAAATTTGGACGTTGTGTAACGTGGCAAGTTGCTCTGCTACTTTGTGATAATTTTCGTTAAAAGGTATGAGATAAATCGTTACTTCTGGGTCATAGTAACGAATACTATTGAGTAAAGCGATCGCATTATCGATAACACGGTCATTGGCGACAATATAAATTCCCCTGGTCATAAATTATCCTTGGTTAATTAACTTAAATTTTCGCAAAGCTCTTGTGAGTAAATTTGGCGTGGGAGTGTCATTATAATTCTTCGGAGGGTTTGTAAAAACTGGACACTTTTCTGGTTCGTGTAAATAACGATAATAGAGAAACAAATCTCGATAAGGAAACTCAATATTTTCTCCAGCACAGACCGCTTGATTGATATTAGGAGGAATACCAATATAATGAAGGTAAGTTAGTTGACTGCCTTTGTCATATAAAATATGTTCTCGTTCCTCAAAGTGTTTTGATGTTGCAGAACATCCTGTTTTTTGATTATCTGGTAGTTGACGGGCAAAGTTATAAATGGAAAGATTCGACCTCATTACCATGTAATTGATCAGAGGTTGTTCGCCAGCACCTTCATACAAAATTTCCGCTTCACCGTTTTGTAAATTGGATATCAGCCAATCCCTTTGCTCTGAGTTAAATATTCCCCGTTTTGAGCCATAAAACCCCGAACAAAAGATTTCGGAATCAATGCGTTTTTGGTCAAAAACCTCTAGTAATTTTGGAGAATTAACATTGTAGATTTTACTAACGTCTTTAAATTGGAAATCGTAAACTACAAAATCATGATTATCTAGCTTTTCAAACACTGCTGCAAGTGAATTCATCACCAAAGTGTCTGCATCTAAATAAATAAACTTATCAAAGGGGCCATCAAAGGCACAAAAACGACGATGAGCGCCATAAAGACGGAATTTACTGCGATTTAAGCGTTCTGGTGCCGCTGAGAGCATAAATTGATCCCAGCGATTAATTGATTCTTGATTATCGTAAAGAAATACATTAGGACGCTTAGCTATTTCCTCAGCAATCCGCTGTGTTTGATCGTCAAAAGGATAGATACAAACTGGAGTTTCTTTGCCCAATATGACATCAATACTGTTGAGCAAAGCTACCAGTTGATCGAAAACATAATCATTGCCAAGGGTACAAATACCATTCATAATTTATGAGTTTTGACTAACAAAATTTGACAACCAATTAAGCAGATTTAATTTGTGTAAGATGATTTGACGTGCTTCGGCGATCGCATCTTTAGCCTGATACCAAAAATCAGGTGTCGCTGTCACTTCTTGGATGTAAGCAATGCCTTTTTCATCTAAACTGGGCAATCTTAAAAAACTACCCGGTGGCAATAATTTATCAGCAGCCGTTCCACCATAATAAATTGGCAGGCACCAAGCAAGTAAACTATCCCAAAGTTTCTCACTTACATACCAATTATTATCAGCATAGTTTTCAATTGCTAAATTGTAATAGTATGGTGCCATGCCATACCACTTATTACCCAATTCTCCCGATTTTTTCGCCCATTCTGGTAAATTGCGCCCATACAAATCAAATTTAATACCACTAGATTGTAGGGATTGTAAAAAATCTAAACGCTGGCGATGGTTGAGTGTGCGGTTAATTCCCGAAGTAATCCAACTACATGGAGAAACTTTTTGGGGAGGTGGCATTTCATTTAAATCTTGAAATGTATTTGAATGATACCAAATAGCAGGCATATAATCGGGAGTGGGTGCAAAATCATCAGGCCCAGAAATGTAGCTGCAATACTTCTGGGCTTCTTGATAATTATGATTAGTGATTTCTAAAACTTCATCTAAAGGCGGTTCTCTTAGTAAATAAATAATCCGTTCTTTGTTAACACCACGGAGTAGAGAATCAACATTAATGACTGATTTTTGCTGACGTTTGCGTAAGCTATCGAACCAAGATTGTTGCGGGGGTGGTTTGGGAAAATCAAATTGATACATTAGCAGAAAATCAGGTTTTGCTGCTAGTGCTTGCATTTGCATATTCCCCCAAATTCCAAATTGATGCGAGGTTTGTTGCCAAAGCCAATCGGCTCTAGTTTCTAAACCTCGATAGCTGCTAATCATTCCTACTGTTTTGATGGTCATTTTAGTTATTTGTCATTAGTTATTTGGGCGTTGCGTAAATAAGGATGATTTTATAGATTTTCCTTTGCGTCTTTGCGCCTTTGCGTGAAATTTTCATACTTATAGCAGCATCCTGATTTATTACTCCCAACGCCTTTATCCAATCAGTGGAGGACGTAGAGATTCATCAACGTAACTCAGGATTTTTGCGGCTCGATTTTCCCAAGAAAATTGTTTTACAAATTGGATGCTTTCTGGGTAGCCTTCTATTTTTCGGGGATGAGTTTCTAAAACTCGCTTCAAACTTTCGGCAAATTTGCTGGGGTTATCTGGTTCACACCAAGCAGCGATCGCTTGAGTATTTTGAAACTCAATTAATGATGGAATTTCTGTGGAGACGATGGGAGTTCCGGAGGCGAAGTAGTCGAATAGTTTTAAGGGGGATGTGAAAGTTGCGGCTTTTCCTGAACAATGAGGATGAGCTAAAACGTCGGCTGCTTGTAGCAAAGATGCTAATTCGTTATGTAAGATATAGCCCAAAAATTTAATGTTGTGAACTTGTTTTTCTTTGACTAATTGCTGATAGTATTCGACTTCTGTTGGCTTACCACCTGCACAGACAAATTGTACATTTGGCATTTCTTCAGCTACATCAATTAGTACATCAATACCTTTAAATTGCTGTATAGCTCCTGCATAAACTACCAATTTTTGGCTTTCATGTTGCAATAGTTTTTGACGCCATTCTGCGGCTTTTTCTGGTTGTCGTTCCATAAACAAATGATTAAAACCATTGTGTAGGCTAATCACTTTTTCTGGTGGCATACCATTTTTAATCATGCTTTGGCGGATAGTTTCTACAACTGTGACGGCAATTTGTAACAGGGGATTGTTGACTATTTCTGGTTCAAATGGCTTGTCTTCATGATGGTGATGTTCATAAATTGCGGGAATGCCATTTTTAATGGCAGCTTTGACAAAATTCCAGTTCCGGCTATGAACAAGTTTGGTAGTTGGAAGTATATGAAAGGGTAAATAATATTTGCAGGCGATAGTGTTAGAATCTGTGAATTTGCTGGAAAAATGGTCAATTGGCCAAGGCATCGGTAAGGGAGCAACTTTTAATTTGTCATGGAGGTTGTAATATTTAATTAGTTCTGTGGGTGTTTTTTTTGGTTGAAAAGGGCGAGCTAAATTAATTAGATTAGTAGTTTTTACTTTCTTGTCAGGATATACCAAAACTGTGGAGTAACCCAAATTTGCGACGGCGTTAGCAGCATTTGTAGATTGGACTAAATGAGCCTCTGGCTGAGGTAACTCCTCGCCAATGAAGTAAATATAGTGTTTTTTATTATTACCATTTTTCATAATTTTAGGCTTTAATACTATCCTCAAATTTTTCTAAGTGATCGAGCAGATATATAGCAGATTCATAACTTTCAGAAATGAATTGAATTTGTTCTTCGAGGCTGTAAATCAAGTTATCAGACAGAGAGCGAAGAGAGCTAAGAAGGGGATTTAGAGAAGTCCGAAATTCAACTGATATTTGATTAAAAGTTTGATAATGAATACTGATAACGTTCTGATTTTGGTCGGATATTGAAAGTATTTCCCCCCTGATCTGCGAGTTAATAACGTCATCAAAAACATCAATGGTGTTGAGAATTCTCCAAGCTGATTTGTAAGAGTCTTCAATTAATTCTTGGCGTTCTTCGGCATCGTCTACCAAATCATCAAGTAATAAGCGCAAAAATCCAATCATCGAGTTTAATTGCGTGCGAATTTCGTGGGAGATGCGGAGTAAGCTTTGATTTTGTTTAGTAACAGTTTCAGGACGTTCAGCAAATTGCATTGAGTAGAGGCGTGAGTAGTAACCACGCTTTTGTAAAAGTTGTTCGTGGGTTCCCACTTCTACTACTTGTCCTCGATCTAATACGGCAATTTGATCGGCTTTTTGGACTGTGGAAAGGCGGTGAGCAATTACTAATGTGGTACGATCGCGGCTGAGTTCATCAAGTGCAGCTTGTACTAAGCGTTCGGAAACGGTATCTAAAGCGCTGGTGGCTTCATCCAGAATCAAAATTTCGGGATTTTGCACTAATGCGCGGGCGATCGCTAATCTTTGCCTTTGTCCGCCAGATAACATCACGCCGCGATCGCCAATTAAGGTGTCAAATCCTTGAGGTAATTTACTAATAAATTCATAAGCATTTGCCCGCTTGGCTGCTGTAATAATTTCATCTTCAATCGCCTCAGGGCACCCATAGGCGATGTTATTTTTTACTGAATCATTAAAAAGAAAGGTATCTTGACTGACAATTCCCATGCGTCTACGCAGGGATACCACATCAAATTCCCGTAAATCGATGCCGTCAATAGTGATTCCACCAGCGATGGGGTCATAAAATCTTGGCAAAAGGTCTGCTAATGTCGATTTACCAGCACCAGAACCACCTACTAACGCTAAAGTTGTGCCACGCGGTAAATATAAATTTACATCTTTGAGTATTAACTTTTCATGACCAGGATAAGCAAAGCACAGAGAATTAAAAGATACTCCCTCTTGTAATTTTGTATAGGGAAGCTTACCGTTGCCCATGAATGGCTTATTATCCAAGCTTAAAAACTCACTCGCTACATCCACGCTGGCGGCGGTACTGGCAAAGTTGCTGCGAATAGTATTTAACTGGGAAAGTAATGGTAATACTCGTAATAGCACTAATAAATATGTGAGGAGTACCGTAGAAAGGGAAGCAACTTCATTAGCAAAAAAGGTTTTACTCAAAAGTACAATCATTAGCAAAGCTGTAATACCCATTACTTCACCTATGGGTGTGATTGCTTCTGAATTAACCTGAGATCGAAAATCTGCTAATTCTCGATCGCGTATTAATTTTTTAATCCGTTCGTATTCTTTTTCTTCATTTCCTGTTGCCTTAACTAACCGAATTCCGTTCAAAGTTTCCAGTACAGAAATTGAATATGCTTTTGACATCTCACTCAGCATCTTCCCAAAAATTTTAGAGCGGGAAATAGCATACTGATTGACTAACGTCACTAATGACAACAAAAGCGTAGCCGCAATGGTCAACTGCCAAGAAATTGACAGTAATAAACCAACAAAAACTAAAATAGTGATTCCCAAAATAACTATTTTGACTGTGCTACCTACAGCGCTGGCAGCACGTCCAATTTCTCCACCCAAACGGTTGATTAAATCACCAACCTTGGTTTTGGCATAATAATCTATATCAATTTCTAGTAATAACTTTAATCCAGTTTCTCGCATATCGGATGTTAGCTTGCGAGTCAGAGAACTCGATGCTAAAGCACTGGCATAAGTAGCTAAATTTTTTAAAGCAATTGTGAATATAATTGCCCCCGCCATTACTCCTATACGGTAAGCTTCTGGAGTCTTATCAAACGGAGATAACATCGTTTTTAGGATGGGAGGCGCAGTAGTTAAATCTACTTCTTGTCCGACAATTTTTAAAACTATTGGCACAATTAAAGCTGTGCTAATCCCATTAAATAAAGCTCCAGAAAATCCTAACAATATTGTCAGCAGAATCAAACCTGGATAGGGTTTTGCGAATCTTAGTAGTAGTTTTCTGGTAGACATGGGCAATTTTTATTAATATGATTCACATCTGGGCAATTACTGAATTAAGTGTAGAAGCCATAGCTTCTATGCTATAGTGTTCCACACATCTTTGTCTTGCCTTGATACCTCGATCGTTTGCTGATTCTAAATTGTGAAAAATAAATTGAATTTGTTCAGCAAGTTGTTCGGGACAAGCCGGCTCAACTAAATAACCAGTATCACCTAAAATTTGGGGAATATCTCCAACCCGCGTTGATAATACAGGTTTAGCCATTGCCATTCCATCTGTCAACTTCAAAGGAAATTGAGCGCGAGTTTCTGGAGTATCTCGCTGGGGAACAACTACTATGTGAGCGGCTGCTACTAAATCAGGCATAACATCAGCTGGATACTTTGGTAGTTTGATAATCCAACGTCCCCATTGTTGTTGAAGTTTTCGATCGTAATCATCATAAGGACTACCACCCACAATTACTAATCTCAAGTCTGGCTGATTAATTTTATCAAGGGCAATTAGAATGTCTTCTAATCCTTTATAAGGTCTTGGCGCACCAGGAAACATTAAAATCCGATATTCAGATAAACCATAACGGCTTCTACTTGATTCCGCGTCATATTGAGCTGGATCAAATAAAGAAGTATCTTTGCCATTAGGAACAAATGTACCGCCAAAACGCTGCTGCAAAAATTTAGTATGCACCGTTACAGCATCAGCGCGACTTATCAAACCTTCCATCCATTTCACATACAAAGGATGATGAGGACTCCTGAGTGCGCCGTCTGATTTTAACAAGTCTCTCGCTAATTGCTTGGGTGCAGGATGATAATGCCAATCATCGCCACCATGCCAACTCAATTCCCAGTCATCTATATCTAAAATTAAGGGTTTTTTGCTGAAGATTTTCTTTAGTAGGGCAACTCCAAAACTCGCTATTTGGGGTTTGATAGCATAAATTATATCTCCATCAATCTTTGGCAGAAATTTGCGGATTTCTCCCAAAAAATCTGGAAAATTTTTGCCTGGTAAATTATAAACATTTAATTCTGATGGTAAATTTCGATATAAGTTATTTCCAAATAAAAACCCCATAATTTCAACTTCATATCCTAAATTTATTAGGGCTGTTGCTATCAAGTATGCACGCAAAATAGCCGCACTCGATAAATCTGAAACCAACAGGGATATCTTGGAAAATTTTTTCACTATTTTCTACTAGTTTTTATAAGTAAGAATTCAGAACTCAGGAGTCAGAATTCAGGAGTCAGGAGTCAAAATTGAGAATTTTGTACGACTTATAGATAGAGGATTCTGAATTCTCAATTCTGACTCCTTTTTATTTAGTGCGCCAGGGATTTGTAACTTGATTCGGTAAAAATACTTTAGCGAATCTATCAAAAATTCTTGTGTATAGGGAACGAGTAATATTTTTAGCATACTGGGGTCGATAAGGATAAGTACAGTGAAGAACTTTTACTTTATCCTCAAGATTATAAGCATCCTGCCATTTACTGAGATAATTATAGGTAGGTGGTAGTATTTTCATATGAGGGTGTACAGATACCATCGCTGAAGCAAAAGCCCCTTGGTCTTTTAAAAGTAATTTATCTTGGTTATTTTTGACAATTTCAAAATAACGTTGAAATTCATCAAAAAATACCTTGTTGATTTCTGTTTTGCGAAAAGCCATAAAACCACTGTTATATTGCACGCTATCTGCTTGCAAAGGGAACCCCACAGATTGCAAAATTGGTAAGACATGGGGCAAAAGTTCTTCTTGCTTACCACGCAACAAATTTGTGGCTTTAACAATAGCAGGTTGCACATCTTCAGTTAATAGCAAATCATATTCATCTAAAAAATCAAATACGTCGTTGATATCGGTAAGTAAGCAAATATCTGAATCGAGGTAAATAGTTTTATCAAATTCAGAAGCTCCATAGAGAGCTAGCTTTGCTTGCCGTGATGCTAAAACAGTATTTTCATTCGCCGGAGCAGGCTTTAAAATTACATTTTTGAAAGCCTTTAATAAAGGGTATAGAACTGTGGGAACCCGGTCTATTAAAATAATTATTGGTTCCTGGTGAAATTTTCTAATCGCCGCTAAGAAATGAATACAATCTTGAAAAGGGTAAAGTCCAGTTAAAATTGTAATAAATCCTCTAGTTTCTGTTGGCATAAATTCAATTAATAATGATTGTTTACGTAATGATTCAGGCGATGTATCTAATTTCAGAAATTTTACTCTAGTTTTCGTTATAGCCAAATACTCTACAATAGAGTTAGGTAAAATATCAACTCGATAATTTCTGATTTTTAAAAGCAAAAATAATAAAATAAATCTAGCTTTCCATTTGTAGATTTTCCCAGAGAAATTTCACTGATAAATTCATCGGAAGTTGACTTTATTTAAGTATAATTACCGTAAAAGCACGGTTGTATATTATCATAGTTAATATTGCATTAGAGTTATATTAAATCAAGTATAAATACTTGATTTATCTCGTGCAGTTAGCACTATTACTTACTTAAATGTAGGATTGCTACTCAATACTAAACATTTACGTTGTAAGGGAGACAGAGGTAATGCAAGTAATCCGTCTGGAAGCACTCTCAGACAACTACATATTTTTGTTACACGACTACAAACAAAACATCGCCGCTGTGGTCGATCCAGCGGAGGCTCAACCAGTATTGAAGAAACTGGCAGAACTGAAAGCTGAATTGGTAGCGATTTTCAACACGCACCATCATAACGATCATGTGGGTGGTAATAGGCGGTTGATGGAACAATTCCCCCAACTGATAGTTTATGGGGGAGCCGAGGATCGTGGTAGAATTCCCGGACAGCAGGTGTTTTTGCGACAAGGCGATCGCGTGCAGTTTGCAGACCGCATAGCTGAAGTTATCTTCGTTCCAGGACATACCCGCGCTCACATCGTTTACTACTTTCCCCCCGAAAAACCTGGTGAGACGGGCGAATTATTTTGTGGCGATACCTTATTTTCTGGAGGTTGCGGTAAGTTGTTTGAAGGAACGCCGACACAAATGGTAGATTCTTTAAGCAAAATTCGGTCATTACCGGATGATACACGCGTCTGGTGTGCCCACGAATACACTTTAAAAAATTTGAAATTTGCTCTCAGTCTGGATGGCGATAACACAGACTTACAAAAGTACTTCGATCGAGTCCAGGCTTATCGGAATCGAGGAGAAGCCACCATACCCTCGCTGCTGGGAGTCGAGAAGCGCACCAATCCCTTTTTACGTTGGGATCACCCGTCATTACAATCAGCTGTTAACAAGACCGATGCAGTACAAAGCTTTGCACGGATACGGGAAATGAGAGATAACTTTTAGTTATTTGTCATTTGTCATGAGGTATTGCTTTTTGCGTCCCCGCGTCCCCGCGTCTCGGTGTCCCCGCGTCTTCCTTATCGCCATGCCCCATTCCTTCAACTTTCTAACTCGAATAGTTGCGATCGCCCCCTGCCTTTCGCTAGGATCTGTAAGCTTTAGGGTATAGGCGAAGCCGCTCTTAATACGGCACTGATATTGTGGAGTATTCTGGCGAAACCCAAATTAATCATATCTTACAGGAAAAACGAAAAACGATGGCGAAGCGCGTGCAGTTAGTTTTAAATAAGGATATCAGCAAGCTGGGCAAATCTGGCGACTTAGTGGAAGTAGCTCCTGGCTACGCTCGTAATTATCTGATTCCTCAGAAATTGGCTACCCATGCCACTCCTGGTATTCTCAAGCAAGTAGAACGCCGTCGGGAACAAGAGCGTCAACGGCAATTAGAACTCAGACAACAAGCTCTTGAGCAAAAAGAATCTCTAGAAAAAGTTGGCAGCTTGACAATTCCCAAGCAAGTTGGTGAAAACGAAGCTATTTTCGGTACAATTACTGCTCAAGATGTTGCAGACGCAATTAAGGCAGCCACCGGTCAAGAAGTAGATCGCCGTGGTATTACCATTCCCGATATTAACCACCTTGGTACTTATCAAGCTGAAATCAAGCTGTTTTCGGAAGTAACAGCGCAAATTGATATTCAAGTTGTGGCTAGTTAAGTTACGCGGGGAGATGAGGGAGCAGGGGTGAATGATAACTCCTAACTCCTGTACAGACGCGATCAATCGCGTCTCTACTCCTAACTAGCTTTCATATCAGAACTTAAAATCGTTTTATGGCTGAAGAACTAAGTTTTAAAGGTGATGGTAGCGAACGCTTACCACCCCAAAATATCGAGGCGGAAGAGGCGATTTTGGGTGGTATTCTGCTAGATCCAGAAGCGATTAGTCGAGTTAGCGATCGCCTGGTTCCCGAAGCTTTTTATATTAGCGCTCATAAAGATATTTATCAAGCAGCAATCAGGCTCCACGCACAAGGCAAACCCACAGACTTGCTCTCAGTTACAAGTTGGCTGACTGACCACGATTTACTTGCGCGTATTGGTGGGAGAAATAAATTAGCAACTTTGGTAGACCGCACAGTTTCAGCTGTGAACATTGACGCCTTAGCAGGGTTAGTGATGGAAAAATACCTGCGGCGAGAATTAATTAAAGCTGGCAATGAAATTGTGCATCTCGGTTATGAAACAGAAACCGAATTACCAATTGTTTTAGACAAAGCAGAACAGAAAGTTTTCGGCGTTACTCAAGAGCGTCCGCAATCAGGTTTAGTTCATATTTCTGATACTCTAATTAATAATTTCCAGGATATTGAAGATAGAAATCAAGGCGTTGCTTTACCTGGAATTCCCTGCGGTTTTTACGATTTAGATGCCTTGACCAGCGGCTTTCAGCGTTCAGATTTAATTATTGTCGCGGCTCGTCCTGCAATGGGAAAGACCAGCTTTTCGATGAACATTGCACAATATATTGCCAATTACGAAATTAATATCAAGGGTGATAATAATATTGACCAGCGGAAAAAACTACCAGTTGCTGTTTTTAGTTTGGAAATGTCTAAAGAACAGCTGACACAACGTCTATTAGCTAGCGAGGCACAAATTGAAAGTAGTTATCTGCGGAGTGGACGCCTTAGCCAAACACAATGGGAACCTTTAAGCCGTGCTATTGGTACCCTTTCTGAGATGGCAATTTATATTGACGATACGCCCAATATTACTGTTACACAAATGCGTAGTCAAGCAAGGCGACTGCAAGCAGAACAAGGAATATTGGGTTTGATTGTCATAGATTACTTGCAATTAATGGAAGGTGCAGGTGATAATCGCGTACAAGAATTGTCAAAAATTACGCGTCAACTCAAAGGTTTAGCGCGTGAATTATCTGTACCAGTTATTGCTTTATCTCAGTTGAGTCGAGGAGTGGAAGCACGTACTAATAAACGCCCGATGTTGTCAGATTTGAGAGAATCAGGTTGTTTGACAGGTGATAGCTTAGTGACGTTAGCAGATAGTGGTTTACAAGTACCAATTAGGGAATTAGTAGGCAAATCTGGTTTTGCTGTTTGGGCGTTGAATCAAGCGACAATGCAGTTAGAAAAGGCAATTGTTAGTAATGTTTTTTCTACAGGGGTGAAGCCTGTATTTACCTTAAAAACTCGGTTGGGTCGAAAAATTTGTGCCACAGCTAATCACAAATTTTTAACAATTAATGGTTGGTGCAGACTAGATGAATTAAGTCCTAGACAACATCTGTGTTTACCAAGACATTTACCCAGTCATGGTAAACAAACTATGACTTATGCTGAGGTTGCATTATTAGGGCATTTAATTGGCGACGGTTGTACATTGCCACGTCATGCCATACAGTACACTACCAGAGAGATAGATTTAGCCAAAAATGTTGCTTTTTTGGCAAAAGAAGTTTTTGGAGATTCAATTGTTCCAAGAATTTCGCCGGAACGTGGCTGGTATCAAGTTTATTTGTCTGCAACACAACGCCTAACTCATAGTGTGAGAAATCCAGTAGCCAAATGGTTAGACTCCCTTGGTGTTTTTGGTTTAAGGTCTTACGAAAAATTTGTTCCTCAAGAATTGTTCTCACAACCAATAGAGTTAATAGCTTGTTTTCTCAGACATATTTGGAGTACAGATGGATGTATAAAGTTGGTTGCAGGTAAAACGTTAAGACCTATTGCATATTACGCAAGCAGTAGCTATAGACTAGCTTTTGATGTACAAACACTTTTGTTAAGGCTTGGTATTAATGCAAAACTCAAGATAGTTCCTCAATTGGGCAAAGGTAGAAACCAGTATCATGTAAAAATCACTGGTAAACCTGACCTGGAGTTATTTATTCTTCATGTTGGAGCAGTGGGAGAATACAAGCTAGGTTCACTCCAACAGATTTTTGAACACCTTGAAAACTGCATTCACAACACTAATAGAGATATAATTCCCAAAGATGTGTGGAAAAAACATGTTGTACCTGCAATGCAAGCTGTTGGATTAACAACAAGGGCATTACATTCCCACATTGGAACATCCTATTGTGGCTCAACGCTTTACAAAGCAAATTTGAGTCGAGAAAGAGCTTTGAAAGTTGCTGAGGTCGTTCAATCAAATGAGTTGCTTGTTCTTGCCAAAAGTGATGTTTATTGGGATGAAATAGTTTCAATTGAATATAGCGGCGAGGAAGAAGTGTTTGACCTCACCGTTCCAAGCTTGCATAATTTTATTGCAAATAACATCATTGTTCACAATTCGATCGAACAAGACGCGGATTTAGTAATTATGTTATATAGAGACGAATATTACTCGCCCGATACTCCCGATCGCGGGATTGCAGAAGTGATAATAGCTAAACACCGCAACGGGCCTACAGGTACTGTGAAACTTTTATTCAATCCACAGTTTACCAAGTTTCAAAATCTTAAACTTTAACTGGGGACTGGGGACTGGGGGCTGGGAAATAAATATTGACGCACACGGGTAGGGGCACAACATGTTGTGCCCCTACGATTACCTGTACCTTAGCAAGTTGCAATCTGCTGTAGTACTCAATCCCTACTTAACTCCGAGCAATTCCACATCAAACAGCAGGGTAGCATTAGGCGGAATTACGCCACCAGCACCACGAGAACCATAACCTAACTCTGGCGGGATGATTAAGTTACGACGACCGCCGACTTTCATCGTGCTAAGTCCTTCGTCCCAACCTTTGATTACTTGCCCTACGCCGATTTTAAATTTGAAAGGTTGACCGCGATCGCGTGAACTATCAAACTGAGTACCATCTTCTAAGGTGCCGACATAGTGAACCTCTACCGTTTGTCCACGTTCAGGAGTCGCTCCAGTCCCCTCTTTTAACTCAACGTACTTCAATCCAGAGGGGGTGGTTACGACATTGGCATCAGACATACTATCACTCGCAATTAAGATATTGTTTTCAGTTAGAATTGTGGCCGCTGGCGGCGTTGAGGTTAACTGGTCAGCAATGGCAGTATTCTGTTTACTGCTTATTTGCCCCACAACCAAAAGCACAACACACACCAGCATGAACGCCACACTCAGGAAAATTGGTTTCAAAATCAGTTCTCCCTACTTAGGTAGCCTGGTAAAAACATTACCAAAAGGACACATTTAGTTTAAATCAGAAAGGACAACCTAACGCCAAAGCTTATTTTCTAAATCGCGCACTTGACGCTCTAAACGGTCAATTCTACCCCGAAGTTCGTCCACTTCCGACTGACGAGCCACCCCCAAATCCTGCATCATATTTCGCATTTGCCTTTGCATCTGGGCATCCCAGTTTCCTTGCTCTGACTTTAACTGCTGAGCAATATCATCTATAACCGCCTTGGCTTGTTCAGGATTGAGCTTACCATCCTTGACCAAATCATCGCTGACTTCCCGCAGTTTTTCTGCAACTAAAGACGTTGTGCCAATACCCACCATCATTAGTTGTTGCAACCAGTTGTTGCTGTCCATACTCCGTATCCTCTTAAATATATTTCAAACAGCCGACCCTAGCTCCTGAGTGTACGCGATCGAGCTATGCTGGAAGCGTAGTTACTCTAGCCTACACCTCTATTTTGGCAAATTGCCGGAGACAGGCATCAAAGAACGTGGTTATAGAACTCCTCAAGTTTAAAGTTGCCCCTGATTTACAGGAAAATTTTATCCAGAAAGATGCAGAAATTTGGACAACAGTACTAGCTGAGTATCCTGGATTTCTGGGTAAAGAGGTTTGGCTCAATCCTGACGACCCCTCAGAAGTTACCTTTATCATTCGTTGGGAAACTTTTGAACACTTGGATGCTATACCCGAACAAGAATTAGAAGCTATTGGAGCAAAGTTCGTCCAAGTATTGGGAAAATTCTATCCAATTGCGGAGTCTGCAAACTATCAAGTTTTAAAAGGATTGGGTGACTAGAGTCGCTACTACAGAGGCAAAGTCCAACACAAGTATTCAGCTAGATGCTGGTTGTAATATATTCTTTAACAACCTGTAGTCATTGGCACTAATTATAGCTAGGATAAAGAATGTGTAAATTTTTTATCTTCGAGCTACAGTATTGCTGATTCACATACAGGTAAAACTACTGACATGGATACTAACGAGTTAAAGTTTCTCTTAAAGTTATTGGGATTTACCGATTATCGAGCAGGGCTTAACGCCTTTGATGCTTTTAAGACTGAGAAAAATAAAATTTGTAAAGCATTGGGCGATCGCGAACTGGTAGACTATACCCGCGAGATTACCACAGTTAAAATTTTACCGCCTGGTCAAGCGGTACTCAAAGATCCAGGCCAAGTGCCCATCGCAGATAAAGAACTCAAAGTACTAGAGAAAATCGGTAATGCTTCGGCTAAAATCGCTCCCAGCAAAATTACTTCACCAAAAGCTGCGGAACGAGATGCGATATTGGAGATATTGAGCGATCGCGGTTTGATTGAAGCTGAAAGAGGAATTAAAAAAACTAAAGCTGAAGTTTGGCTAACTCAACGAGGAATTGAGTATTTACGAGACGATTACAGTCCCAACAAAGGCTCTAACCCCGCCATCAGCTTGGAATTACTGGGTAATTACCTACGCTTTTTACGAAAAACTCTGCGGGTGAAGTCAGAGGAAGTTTCTACTGCGCTACCTACCCTCAATATCGCTGATCAAGAAATCAGTGATGAAGAAATTTTACAAATTATTGAGAAATTAGACAGAGAATTGGGTACTGAGAATTATTTGCCCATTTTCCATCTGCGAGAAAAATTACAACCGCCATTATCACGGGATGAATTAGATAAGGCGCTATATCGCCTACAAAAGAACGACCAAATCGAGTTTAGTTCTTTGGTAGATCCTACACCTTATATTTCAGAACAGATTGATGCGGGGATTCCTCAAAACATTGGTGGGGCACTGTTTTTTATTACCCTCAATTTTTCAATTTCTAAATAATTTTTAGTACCAAATAAGTTTACTCCTTCACTAAAGTTAAAATATGGCATCTATTGACGAAATTATTAAGCGCGAGGTCAACCCTTTTGACCTGGTAAATTTGAAACCTATGAATTTTTGGAGTGATAAGCAAGACGCTACACTCACTGTTGAATCAATTCATCAAGAAGCAGTCATCCAGATTGAAGAATTAGTTGACTTAGTAGCTACAGACCATCGCAGCCGTACTATTTTACTTATAGGTGATTCTGGTTCGGGAAAAAGTTATTTATTAGGTCGGCTCAAGCGGACTCTCAATTCCAAAGCATTTTTTGCTTATATCCTCTGTAATTGGGCTGAGAGTAGTAATATTTGGCGTCATATCTTACGTTCTACTGTTGATAGCTTAATCCAAGTTCCAGAAGGTGAAGAAGAATCACAATTAATCTTGTGGCTTAAAAGTTTATCTGCCTTCACCAAACGCAACGTAAAAAAGCGAATTTTTAATGATGGGATTTGGCAGTTATTGCAAAGTGATAGGCAAAAGTTTATCAACCATCTCAAGAATGCTTACAAACAAACAAGTATTTACAATTCTGACATCTTTTTTGGAGTATTGCACGATCTAATCAATCCAGAATTATATGATTCAGCTTGTGAATGGTTGCGTGGAGATGACTTAAATGAAGAAGCTATGCAAGCCTTAAGAGTGAAAAATTGCATTGATACGGAAGATACAGCCAAGAATATTTTAGCCAATTTTGGTAAAATTTCTACTGATACTCAACCAATTATTTTATGTTTTGAAAATTTAGAAACTTTACCTAAATTACCTGATGGATTCTTAGACATCCAACCTTTGTTTGATGTTAATACAACTATTCACGGTGAATCATTAAAAAATTTATTGGTTATTATTAGTGTTGTGACTAATAATTGGAAACGTCATATTGATAAAATTCAACAATCTGATAGAGCAGGAATTCATCGATTAATTCAGTTAAAAAATATTACCATAGATCAGGCAGAAGCACTGTGGGCTTATCAGCTACAACCACTACACCAGCAAGCTGATTTTCAAAAAAATATGCCAATTTTTCCTTTAAATCGGCAAGCATTAGAGCAATATTACCCTGGTGGTAAAACTACGCCAAGAAACGCCTTACTTCTGGGTCGTAATGAGTATCAAAAATATAAACTTTCATTAATCAATACAAAAAAAACTGGTTCTACAAAATTACCACCTGATATTTCATTACTAAACTCACTAACAATCGATACCAAAAAAATTACCATAACAATAGCAAGTAAAAGTGATGGTACTAAAACTCCAATAATTCCAGAAGATAGTGAGAGAATTAAAGCAGAATTTCAATTGTTATGGCAGAAGGAATATAAAAAAAGCCAAGAAAAAATTACCAAAATTTCCCTGATATCGTCACCAGACCTAATTCGGATGTTGCAAGAATCACTAATTACCTTACAAATACAGGGAATTAAACTGAAACTATTAAATGGAAAGTATGCAAGTTACTCTTTGAGTTATCAGCAACCTGATAAACCAGAACCGATAGGTATAGTCTGGACTGAAGATTCAAGTATGACAAGCTTTTTTAATATTATGAATGCTTGTCACAGAATAATTCAGCAAAATCTTTGTCAACCTTTATACTTGATTCGGATTGGAGGTGTCGGAACTGCAAAACTCGCTGGTAATCAAATCTACAGTCAGATTTTCACTGGTACTAAGAATATTCACATCAAACCAAATCTTCCTTCAGTTCACTACTTAGCAACATACCAAAGTTTAATGAATTCTGCACTATCTCAAGAATTAGTAATTGCAGGTAAAATCATTACTTTACAGAAACTACAATCTTTAATGCGTGAATCTGAAGTTTTGCACAAATGTACTTTATTGCAAGATTTAGGAATTGTTACTAAACAAGAACCTGATAAAAATAACGTAAACAGTAAACAAGATTTAAGACCAGTCAAAGATTTCTTATTAAATTTAGTAAAAACCCAAGGTTTTATGGGAGTACCAACTTTAATTAAGGAGGCTGGTAGTCAATTTCCTTCTGTGAAAGAAACTGATACTCAACATTTAATTGAGCTATTATGTCAAGAAAGAAAAGTCAAAATTATTGACCCTAAATCTAAGTTGGAAGATCAGTTAATCCGTTTAGTCACTAACTAGATAAATGTTAATCAAGCTTTAGCCAATGCACTACCTAACAAAAGCTTCTGAAATCCAGACACAAATTGCAAAATTCGCCTTGGCTAAAGTGCTGTGGTTAGATACAGAAGTAGCTAACTGGAACACTTATTCTCCCAGATTATCATTAATTCAGATATTAGCAGAACCCGCAGATTCTACAGGAAAGTTTGCTTATATTCTCGATGTGTTGGATAAACCTGATTTTATTGCACTTTTTATTAGCCAAATCATGGTTAATTCTCAAATCGAGAAAGTATTTCACAATGCAAGTTTTGACTTAAAGTACTTGGGTGACAAATCTGCACAAAATATTACCTGTACTCTGAAGCTAGCAAGAAAGATTACCCTCAAAACATTACAAACATCGAATTTAAAACTGAAAACTCTAGCAAGAGAACTTTGTCAATTTTCTCATGTAGATACAGAAGAAGGAACAAGCGACTGGGGAAAGCGTCCTCTCAGTGAAAAGCAGCTACATTATGCGGCGATGGATACAGTATATTTGGCTGCTGTTCATCGCCGTTTATTAGAAATTTATAACCCTAATTTTGTAAATAATATTTTTAATATGATGCCTCATGATTCCAAAAATACATCTTTAACAGCTACTAAAGTCAGAGTCGCTTTTGAGTGTCCTCGCTTATTTTATTTACATCAAAAATTTGGCGGTAATACTTTATTCATACCACCAGATAATCACGTTGGCATTGGTAATAGTTTTCATCAATTAGCTGATAGTTTTATCAAACTAGCTGTTAGTGAATCAAGATTTACAGAAATATTCATAACTAGTACATCTCAATTAAATATTGACAAAATTGACTCTCGTCTGCGACAGCTTTTTTATGAAATTAAATTTTCTACTTATCTAGAAAAGGCTGTTGAAAAAGATGCAAGTGCAGCGCAACCACTCTACAAAGTTTGGCAAGGATTGCAAGGATTAATCAGACGCTTTGCAGAATTACTTGTTGTAAATCGACGTTATTGTAGTGCAGAAGCAGTTATTCGCAATACTTTTGTTTCTGGAGAACGTAAGCTTGAGCATTATTTTAAACTACCTGATGGCACACAACAAAGGGTAGGAGGTGAATTTGATTGCTTGGTCTATAATTTTGAAATTAAGCGTTTGTGTGTGCTTGAATTTAAAACTTATCGCCCAGTAGATCCATCAGCACAATTGGCTCAAGTTGCTCTTTATAGTTACATGCTTTGGCAGCAGAAAAAGGTAGCAGTTGATTCGGCGGTTTATTGTGTTTTACCAGAGTTTAAAGAGTATCAATATTCTTGGGAACAGCTAGAAAGTAACGTGCATCAATTGATTCCCTATAAATTACATCAGATGCAGCAATGGCTGACTTGGGAACCACCTCATCCTAATTCGCCACCGCCAACAACTCAACCTTATCTATGCGAAATTTGTCCTCAACAGCAAAAGTGTAAGAGTTTTTTTGTTTCGCCTGTTGTAGTTCAAGTATCTAGTTTAATATCAGAAGATGAGAATAATGGCGGGCAAGATGCCCACCTCACAAGAAGAAATACTGTTAATAGTGCTGATGCTATTGGTGAAGAATTGGTTACTACTTTGCAATCTTTTAAAATTAAGGTTGATTACCAAGGTTCTATTCTTGGACCGGCTTTTATTAGGGTAAAGTTGAAACCGCATCTAGGTGTGAGTGTTAACTCAATTCTTCGCTTATCCAATGATTTACAAGTACAGTTAGGGTTAGCTAATGCGCCTTTAATTACTCCACAAGCTGGTTATGTTAGCGTTGATTTGCCTCGTCCAGATCGGCAAATTGCGAGTTTTGAAAAGTATATTCAGCCGCAATTTTTACCTCCAACAATGCCTATAAAAATTGCTATTGGGGTGAGTATCGAAGGAGAGTTGGTAGAGGCTGATTTATCCGATGCGAATACTTGTCATTTTTTAGTTGGTGGTACAACTGGTAGTGGTAAGAGTGAATTTCTACGATCGCTCCTCCTCAGTCTCCTCAACCGTCATTCCCCAGAATATCTGAAAATCGCCCTAGTTGACCCGAAAAGAGTCACATTTCCAGAGTTTGAGAAAATGCCCTGGTTATATTCGCCGGTTGTTAAAGATGGCGATCGCGCGATCGAACTTATGGAAGAATTAGTCGCAGAGATGGAATCGCGTTACCACCACTTTGAGAAAGCTGGGTGTGCCGATTTAAGTACTTACAACCAACGCTCCATTAGGATTTTACCTCGTATTGTCTGCATTTTTGATGAATATGCCGACTTTATGGCAGAAAAAGAAATCCGCACATCACTAGAACAAAGTATTAAACGACTCGGAGCAATGGCACGAGCCGCAGGAATTCATCTAATTATTGCCACTCAACGCCCAGAAGCCAAGGTTGTGACACCGATAATCCGCTCAAACCTACCAGGGCGAGTTGCTCTGCGTACTGCTAGTGAAGCAGACTCTGCGATCGTCTTGGGGGGAAAACAAACAGCAGCAGCTTATCTATTGGGCAAAGGCGATTTACTCTACCAAATAGGCGCTCAAATATACCGCTTACAAAGCTTATTTGTCAAAAATATTCAGTTGCCATCAGCATAGAGGATATTTCAAAAGTCATATTGAATACTCGAATCCTAGTTTTAGGGTAGCAGACAGGAAGTTACAGTAATTCTTCTCCCCACTCCTTGTTATTGGAACTTTCTAAAAAACTAGTACCAAATCAGGCTAAAATTCAGTACAAGCTAATGCATTAATATATTGCACTATTTTACGTCAAGGTTGTCATTAGTCATTAGTCATTGGGCATCAGTTATTAATTATTCTCCTCTGCCCCTTTACCACCCCCACTCCCCACTCCCCACTCTCTATTTTTCAGTTAGATAGTCTAAATTTAGATTTGACATATTTATCCTTTTAACAACCTAAAAATATGAATTTTTTTGATAAATTGAATCGAAATATTTTGCAAAATCAAAGTTTACTATTTGTAGGACTCGATCCTAATCCAGAAATGATGCCTACTCGTTATGAATCTGAGGATATCATTGCTGGTTTGTGGGAGTGGTTACAATTCATTATTTCTGAAACATCTGATTTCGTTTGTGCTTATAAACCGACATTTGGCTTTTACGAAGCATTAGGTACTCCAGGTTTAGAACTACTGCACAAAACTTTAGCAGCTATTCCAGCCCACATCCCAATTATTTTAGATGCCAAACACAGTGACTTAAATACGAGCAACATTTTCGCTCGTACTGTGTTTACAGAATGGCAAGTAGATGCAATCACCCTCAGTCCTTATACAGGACAAGATCATGTCGTACCTTTTTTGATCTATGCTGATAAAGCAGTGTTTATTTTATGCTGTACTTCTAATCCAGGAGCAGAAGCTTTACAACAGTATCCCACAAACGAATCACCTCTTTATTTGCAGGTAGTAAAAGAATCAAAAACCTGGGGAACTCCAGAACAATTGGGTTTGGAAGTAGGAACTACAAATTCTGAAGTTTTGGCACTTATTCGAGCAGTTGCTCCTGAAAGAATTATTATGGCGCGTAGCATCTGGGCGGAGGGAGCAAACCTGAAGGAAATTTTAGAAGCTGGCTTAAATACGAATGGTGATGGTTTGCTGATTCCTGTTCCTCAAGATATGTTGGTAAGCCCACAATTACCTGAGGAAATTCAGTCTTTACGCGCAGAAATTAATCAAATCAAAACTGAAATTATTCACGAAAATTCTACTTGTTCTGTGTGGTTTCCTGATGTTTGTTTGCTAAATCAGCATCCCCAACAGGATTTAATTTTGCAACTTTATGACATTGACTGCATTATGTTTGGTAACTTTGTCCAAGCATCAGGAGCCGTATTTCCTTATTACATCGACTTACGCAAAATTATTTCCAATCCCCAAGTTTTTAATCAGGTTCTCACTGCTTATGAGGAGATTTTGAAGAACCTGAATTTTGATAGGTTAGCAGGTATTCCCTATGGTTCTTTACCAACTGCAACTGGTTTATCTTTACGCCTTAATTGTCCGATGGTTTTTCCCCGTAAAGAGGTAAAAGCCCACGGAACTCGAAAAGTAATTGAGGGTAATTTTCATCCTGGTGAAACGGTTGTAGTAGTTGATGATATTCTTATCAGTGGTAAAAGTGTGATGGAAGGAGCAGAAAAGTTAGAATCAGCAGGATTAAATGTTAATGATATTGTGGTATTTATCGATCACGAACAAGGTGTGAAAGATAGATTACAGCAAAATGGTTATCGTGGTCATGCGGTTTTAACTCTTTCGGAAATTACCAATACTCTATATCAAGCAGGAAGGATAAATGATGAGCAATTTTTAGCTTTTACTGAAAATTAGAATTTGAGTAGAGACGCGATTAATCGCGTCTCTAGGGAAATATTTTGTCGTTTTACAAAATTTATTAAATATGAATGTTTCGCTCAATCAACTACTTAAGTGGTTAATTTTGACGCTGCTATTTCCTTTAGTTTTTCTCAATGCTTGGCTAGGATTCCGGCTTTTTCAAAATTTGCAACCTGTGGTGACAATTCTTTTATTGGCTACTTTGTTGGCGTTCATTTTAAACTATCCTGTTTCAATTCTCCAACGGCGAGGAGTTAAACGCAACTATGCAGTAGCATTAGTTTTTATATTAGCAAGCCTAATTTTTATAGCCTTGGGTATTATTTTATTACCTATGGTTTTAGAGCAATTTAATGAGATGGCTAAAGTCCTTCCCCAATGGATTGATTCTAGCGAAGAAAAACTTGAGATTTTAAATCAGTGGTTTTCTAGTCATAAATTAAATGTAAATCTCAGACAATTATTAATAAAAATTACTGAGCAATTGCCCCATGAATTAGAGTTCATCTCAGATAAGCTTTTAAGCATTATTATTGATACAATTGATAATATATCTGAGGCGCTAATTATTGTAGTGCTGACTTTTTACCTATTGTTAGATGGGCCGAGAATCTGGGAAGGATTATTTAAGAAATTACCTGGAACTTTTGCTCAAAAAGTCAGCCAGTCGATTCAGCAAAATTTCCAAAATTACTTGATTGGTCAAGGAACTTTGGCTTTGCTGATGGGAGTTTCAGAAACATTACTGTTTTTAGTTTTCCAAGTCCAGTTTGCTTTACTATTTGGTTTGGGGGTTGGGCTTTTGAGCTTAATTCCCTTTGGTGATGTTGTTAGTCTTGTTGTAATAACTTTAATCATAGCCTCACATAACTTTTGGCTAGCAGTCAAAGTTTTTGCGGTAGCTGTTGTAATTGACCAGTTAATCGATCAGGCGATCGCACCTCGCCTTTTGGGTAAATTTACTGGTATTCGCCCAATATGGGTATTAATTGCTTTGCTTGTGGGCACCAATATTGGCGGAGTCTTAGGTTTGGTAATCGCTGTACCTGTAGCTGGTTTTATTAAAGATGCAGCAGATGGTTTTTCTAAATCTGGCGATTCTGAGAATGTAGTTGAAGTTGAACCAGCATCAGAATTGTTACCAAAGGAATCAATATCCCAATGAGCCATTTGTCATTTGTCATTTGTCCTTTGGAAATAACTAATGACCAGTGACCAATGACTAATGACTATTTTTCTGTGTTTAGTTGCTCTCGTTGCTTGCCATATTCCCGCAGTTGTTTCAAGAGGTTTTCTTGGGATGAATTAGGGATAGGCTGACTAGGAATTAATTCAGGGTTCGTGGTGCTAGTCTCAAAAGCAGGAGGTTGATTAATTGCATGAACGTTAGGATTTATCTGGAATTTAGTCTCTGGTAAAGGTAACTTCAAAAGCGGTTTTTTATCAGATACTTCCTCTTGAATTACTACTGGGGTACGAATTATATTATTTGGTTTACTCACAGCAGTTTTTACCGAATCCAAAGTAGTAGCAACCTGCACTTGTTGCTGCATCTGTTGTGTAGAAGATACTAAACTACTTAGACCATTTACGAGTTGCCGCAGATTTTGTCGGAAAGTAGGATCGCCTGTCAATTCATCCAAATCAGATGTAATTTTTTGCGTATTTTCAAATGTTACCCGTGCTGAATCTAAAGTTTGTTGCAATACCACGATATTCTTTGGATCGTTTAAGGTTTTAGAAGCATCACGTAAATTAGCTGAAGCTTGTGCTGCATTATTGGAGAGGGCTTCTAAATTGTTTAGTAATTCTCCTTGAGTCAAGCGATTGACTGCTGGCGATAGGCTACTAACTGTAACACGTAATTGATTGCTAGTTTCAGTAATATTGTTCAGCGCACCAACCAGCGAAGAACGATTTGTTACCACCAAACTATCTAGGTTGCTCAGCAATCGATTCGCTTGAATTGCAGTTGCACCAAATTGATTAACTGTTTCAGTTGCGGATACATTAAGTTGGTTAGTCGCCCGCTGCACTGAATTAGCAGTGGCTGAAAATGTATTTAATTGTTGTCGCAAACTTTTAGTCAAACCTCTTAGATCCTGACTTAAATCTGTGAAACTGCTTGCTGCGACTGTAGTGGCTTCCAAAACTCCATTGACATTTTTATAAAATTGTGGGTTATTGTATACACCAGTTAACTCAGTTGAACTGCGAATTAGTTCATCAACACTGATGCCAACCTGACCTTTTAATCGAGAGCCATTACAAATTATCAGGCTAGAATTACAATTTTTCTCTAGAGGTTTGGCGATCGCAACTCCAGTGGGAAGTGTTGTTTTTGGTGTGATGTCAATAATACTTTCGCTAATTAGTCCGGTTTGATTAGCTTCTATGACTACATTTCGGGGAATAATTAGGTCAGTTTGGACAATTTCAACCTCTACATCAATGGAATTTGCTCCTGGTTTAACCTTGGAAATATTTCCTACCTTAACACCACGATAGCGGACTGGCGTTCCTTTTTGCATTCCCCCAGCGTTAGCAAATTCAATAATAGCTTTGTATGAACCGCGAGTAGCGTTAAATCTATTTAACCACAGGAAGAGTATTGCAAATACCCCTAATCCTAGCAGGACTAACAATCCCACAGAACCTTCTCGAAATGTTCGTCCAGAAGCGAAGCGGCTTGTCATTAAACCTCGCATTTTTTACCTCCACCCAATAATTAGTTAAAAGTTATAAGTTATAAGTTAGGAGTTAGGAATTACGAGTTAAGAATTAGGAGTTAAGAGTTAGGAATTATGAATTAGGGGTTAAGAATTAGGAGTTGAATTTTACTCTTAACTTTTAACTCTTAACTTTTAACTCCTAACTCTTCACTCCTAACTCTTCACTCTTAATTTTTTACCCAGCTACCTGAATTGGCCCTTGGACACTTCCACTAATGAATTGCTTGATCAAAGGATTTTCTGTGCTGTATATTTCACTAACTGTACCCTGCCACTGTACTCTACCTTCATACAAAAATATAAGTCTATCAGTTGTACGGCGTATAGTACTATCTTGGTGAGTAACAACAGCATAGGTGCTACAGACTCCATGTGTACATTGCAAACAGCGGATTAAATCTTCTATTACTGTTGAAGCAATCGGATCGAGTCCGGCTGTTGGTTCATCGTACAGTAAAACTTCTGCACCTTCTTTAGGATTATCGGGGTTAGACATAATCGCACGGGCAAAACTGACTCGCTTTCGCATTCCCCCGGAAAGTTCTGCTGGGTAAAGATCGCTTATTCCTGGCAAGCCTACCATTTCCAATTTTTCTTTTACCAAATCTCGAATGCGCGATCGCGGCAGCTTGGAATTTTGATAAAGTAAAAATCCCACATTCTCCTCCACCGTCAGCGAATCAAATAATGCCGCCTGTTGAAACACCATACCAATACCAACGGACTGGCCGCCATCCTCAATCAAACCGTCTCGTCGCACTCCTTGAACATAAATTTCTCCTTCATCAGGAGCCAGTAACCCCGCTATTACCCGTAAAATTGTCGATTTACCAGTCCCCGATGGCCCAATAATTCCTAGCGCTTCTCCCCGGTAAATTGTTAAATCTACATTATCTAGAACTTTATGGCTACCAAAGGACTTAGAAATACTTTTGAGTTCAATTAATGGTTCAGTCATTAGTTATTAATTACTAGTCATTAGTCATTGGTCATTAGCATTCGGACTAATTACAAAGGACGAAGGACAAATATACCCAGTAGTGATGTCATAGTTCTTGGTAGGGCATTGTGTAGTACATTATAAGTATATGATTAGCACTTTAATTGCCAAACTTTATTTTTTTAGCACAATATTGAGTTAAAACGTTTAACATCGCAAAATACCTCAACGTCAGGTTGACAAAGGCACCGTAGTAATTAAATGTCTCAAAGTAATACAATGTCTCAGTGATGAGCAACTCATACTGAAATTTTCTGTAGACATCAGGAAAGCAATATACCTCTTGCAAAAGTCTTTCTTTGCGTTCTCTTCTCTGCGCCTCTGCGCCTCTGCGTGAAACAAAAAAATATTTATGCAAGAGATCTAATGATTCAGCCGAACCATCAAGCACTCAGTAAGTTTGTATAAACAAAAATATTGAGTTTGCAGGTGGCAAAATTATTCACTAACATTGGAAAAAATACTGATAAAAATCAACTTAGACGATCATGACTAGCTACTCAGAGCAGTTTGCAAGTGACAATTCCTCTGGTATTTGTCCAGAAGCCCTGGAATATATGATTAGGGCAAATCAAGGAAGTGTTCCCGCCTATGGAAATGATGAATGGACTCAAAAAGCCGCAGATTATTTTCGGGAACTCTTTGAAATTGACTGTGAAGTATTTTTTGCCTTTAACGGTACAGCAGCAAACTCTTTATCTTTAGCTGCACTTTGTCAGTCATATCACAGCGTCATTTGTCATGAAACATCTCATATTGAAACAGATGAATGTGGCGCACCAGAATTTGCTTCTAATGGCTCTAAACTGCTACTTGCTCAAGGTAAAAATGGCAAGTTAACATCACAAGCCATCGAGGCAGTTGTTACTAAGCGTAATGATATTCATTATCCCAAACCTAAAGTTATTAGCATTACACAATCAACTGAATTAGGAACTTTATATTCTATTGAAGAGCTTCTGCAAATTAAAGAAGTTGCGAAAAAGTATAACTTAAAGATTCACATGGATGGCGCTCGCTTTGCTAATGCCGTTGCGGCGATGAATAAAAGCCCTGCTGAAATTAGTTGGAAATCTGGTGTGGATGTGTTGTGTTTTTGTGGTACTAAGAATGGAATGGCATTAGGTGAAGCGATTATTTTCTTTAACAAAGCCCTAGCAGATGACTTTGATTATCGATGTAAACAAGCAGGTCAATTAGCTTCAAAAATGCGGTTTATCTCTGCTCCTTGGTTGGGTTTATTGGAAACTGGTGCTTGGCTAAAAAATGCTAGACATGCCAATCAATGTGCTGAATATTTAGAAAATCAACTGTTAAATATAGAAGGCGTTGACTTGATGTTTCCCAGAGAAGCCAACGCTGTGTTTGTCAAATTACCTGAACAAGTAATTCACAGCTTAAAAGCAAAGAACTGGCAATTTTATACATTTATTGGTGTGGGAGGAGTACGTTTTGTGTGTTCTTGGAATACAACTCAATCAAGAATTGATGAATTGATTGATGATATTAAAAACGCAATCGTTTAGAAAAATTAAATATGAAAAATCTCCGATAATGAAATAAGCAATTAATTAATTGATGTCAGTCCTCGATCTAACCTTCGATATATGCCCTCAAAGAAGCCAGTTTTCTAGCCTTAAGGCAGGTAAGCGCCCAAATTCACGGACATTTGCCGTAACAAGCGTCAGATTAAGGGACAAGGCATGGGCAGCAATCAGTAAGTCATTAGGGCTGATGGGTGTTCCCGCTTGTTCTAAGTATTTACGAATTGCTGCATAGTGGCGATCCACAGGAGGTTGTAGGGACAGAATCGACAACACTTCAAGGATGCTTTCTAGTTGCTGAACAAGACGAGGGGAGCCGCTCTTAGCTGCACCAAATCGTAGTTCACACGCCACAATAATGCTAGTACAAATTGAGTTTTCCCCTACGGTTGCGATCCGCTGGAATACCAAACCTTGAGGGTGTCTAACTAAATCTGAAATGATGTTGGTATCGAGCAGGTATTGATAAGTCATTGGGCAGAGCTAAAGCGTAATGTCATCAAGTGGTAGTAGCTCCTCATCTACGTCAGGAAAATTTTCTGTAATTTCTTCCAATGTGGCAAGTAATGAAAGGAGAGAACTGGGACAAATTGGCTCGATGATTAATCGATTTCCTTCTTTGCGTAACAAAACTTCTGTACCAGGTAGGGCAAATTCATCAGGAATAGTTAAAACTTGATTTTGCCCATTGCGTGAGAGATAAACATGGCATGAGTTTGACATAAAGCAATCTCCGTATTAAGAAGGCATATAGCGTGAACAGCAAATCTATCCAACAACAAATTGATTGTGGCATACAATAGATGCAAAAATATGACATTCATCTCAATCAAAAGTTCTGAATATTAACTACAGGTAATTGAACACTCACGGTAGTTCCTGTTAAAAGGTCAGAAGAGATTAATAGTTCTCCATTATGAGCATTAACGATGCGTTTGGTAATAGCAAGCCCTAGCCCAGTACCACAAGGTTTTGTCGAGAAGAATGGCGTAGCAAGCTTGTCGATAACTTCCGATGGAATTGGTTCGCCGCCATTTTGAAGATTAATACAGACTTTATCTGGATGAAAAAAATCTAGTGTCCACTTAATAACATCTCCTGGTGCCACTGCTTCACAAGCATTGCGAACGATGTTGATAAATACTTGTTTAAGTTTATCTTTATCCCCCGAAATTTTTACTGTAGCCGACGCCGGAATAAATTCAATTTGCCGTTCCGCAGCTTCTGGCATTTCACGCATGGATACCAGTAATTCACAAATGAATTCATTCACATCCAATTCACAAAGTTGCAAAACTTGGGGTTTAGCATAAAGTAAAATTTCACTCAATAAACGTTCTAAACGACTAGCTTCACTGAGTGCTAACGCTAATCGTTCTTGAGCAGATTCGGTGAGAATAGTTTTTCGGAAATACTTCAATCCCATGAGCATTGTAGTTAAGGGATTACGAATTTCATGGACAATAATAGCAGCAAATTCACCAATAGCTGCTAGTCGTTCTTGTTCTACTAGTTTGGCTTGGGCTGCTCGTAATTCTGTCGTGCGTTTTTCTACTTCAGCTTCCAGAATATGATTAAATTGACACTGTTGCTGATATAGATGATAGTGGTCGATCGCAGTAGCTGCTCTTTCTGCAAATAACTCCACAATTTGGATTTCATCACCAGAAAACTCCCGTGGCTGACGATGAAAAGAGCAAATAGTACCAAATACTTGACCCTCAGAAGTTTGCAATGGTATCCCCAGATATGCTCGATAACCAGACGCAGGTTTGCCATACTCTGGATTAGCCACAGCATCTTTAACTGCTAATGTGCGCCCAATTTGCAAAACTGTAGCAATTAACCGACCATGCAAAGCATAAACACGGGGCGCATCTTCCGCCATTTCCAAACTACTTGCGAGAATAGTTTCAAACCCCTCTTGGCAAAAAGTAACAACTGTCCAATCTACTCTAATTAATTCGCTGACTCCGCAGGCAATGTTGTGCAAATAGCTTCCTAGCTCACCAGTTCGATAGTTCAAAGAAGACAAACGTGCTATGATTTGTCGCTCACGCTGCCAAGTTTGGTTGTGCAAAAACGCTTCGTCATCACTGGTTTTGCTCATGGATGCATATTGCATAGTTTAGAAAATTTTAAAAATAAAATACTAAGTTTTTACAGTGGTTTTCATTTACTCCAATCACATATGTTTTGAGGGCACAGCATTGCTGTGCCCCTACAGCAGGGCGTATTTACCTGAAAATAGCTGTAAGTAACAATTTCGGTTAGTTTGATAGAAAGATTTTACTAAATATATATCCTATTTGTATACAACAGAATTATGAAATTTTACTTAAATTAAATGTAAATTTATACAACAATTAAATAAAGAAATGCTCTTGTTATACCAATTCTGTATAAAGATGCGCCAAACTATATGAGAAACGAACGGCAAAGGGCGCAAAGTACACAAAGAAAGAAAGAAGAAGAAGAAGAAGAAGCTAAGAAAATTTGGCGCAGCTTCACAAAGAAATGGTATTAGCAGTCAAGTATAACAATTTCAAGTCGAGAATTGAAAACCACAGAACCCCGACTTTTCAAAAAAGTTAGGGTTCTTGTTGATAAATAATTGAATTTTTGCAGGCGATCGCTACTTAACTTATTTCACTTCATTCGGTTCAAACTTCGCCACTTTACCTTTCTTAATGGCGACAATTACATCATAAGTTGAACAGTAAGAAAATGTAACATCATTAGCTTTGTTGTAAAGATTAACTACATGACCTGCTCCACCTGGTTGGATACCAATTGGCTCCAAATCACCAAAAAAGAAACGACGCAGTTGATCGCCACTACCAAATTGACCTTTACTTTTAGTGAGCAAGTCTAGTTTTTGTGAGAGAGACATTTCTTCGGCTGCTGATGCTTGAACCAATAACGGGTTAATCGCCTTGAGTGGTGCATCCCAAACTGTGAAAAAACCAACCAAAGCTACACTTGTAAGTAGTGGTGCGAGTTTCATTTTTTACTCCTGAAGTTTGATTTATCCCGAACAACCAAAGCATCGCAGTTGGGACTGAACCTGAACTGAAACTAAAGCACTATTTTCATGAATTTATTCCTGAAGAAAATTTAGTCAATTCTCAGCATTTTTTCAGGGAAGAATGGTAGCTGAAAGTCACAGCACAAATTAAGTATTTTTTCAGCAAAACCTCATTTTTAACTGGAATAGAGCAAATTAATATAATTAACAATGCTTCGATCGCGGTGATGTTATTGTGACTAGACCCAAAAGACCACCTCGCCTCATCCCTAAAACAATTTCCGGACAAACATATCTCTGGTTAGCAATGCTCCTTTTTGCAGCGTCTAATGCAGTCACCCGCAAGCTTACAGAAATTGGTGCCCAACATTTTATGGACAGTCGCAATCCGATTTCTTTGTGTAATGTTTTGTTTGTAGGCAACCTGTGTGCCTTAATACTTCTAATTTTAATCTATGGGCGACAGTGGAACAAAACGACTTTGAAGCAGCTTTCCAAAAAGGATTGGGTCAGTCTAACAGCAGTAGCAATCTTATCAGGAGCGATCGCCCCTGGCTTATTTTTCCAAGCACTGGCACTCACAGGGGTGAATAATATTATCTTGATTGGACGCTTAGAACCACCGTTAACTCTGGCTTTATCGATTTTGTTATTGAGCGAACGGGTACATCTTTGGGAAATTGCAGGAGCGATCGCCGCCTTTGTTGGCGTTATCCTGACTATTATCCTCCAACCCCCACAGGAAGCGATGATGAACATGGGAGGTTTGAGTTTAGGTATAGGAGAACTTTTAGCAGTAGCAGGATCGGTAGCCATATCTGCTTCTACGATTATTGCCAAGAAATACCTTTCGCAAATCCCAGTAGGAATCTATAGTATTTTTCGCACTGCACTAGGAACTGTAATCTTTTTCTTTATTGCTTTAGTCCTCTATGGCAAGGATCATTTTGCTGATGTCCTCTCACCATTTCTCTGGCAGTGGATGTTTTTATATGGTGGGTTGATTGTAGTAGTCGGTCAGTCATTCTGGATTAAAGGCTTAAAAACTTCCACTGTATCTATAGCTTCCTTAATTGGCTCATTTAGCCCAATTGCAGGCATCTTAGCAGCCTATGTAATTTTAGGTGAAGTTCCTACTTTTGCTCAATATATTGGCGGTAGCTTGATTTTAGTAGGCATATCCCTGAGCCACCTTGGCATTAGGCGTAAGACTCACAAAAACAGACTTGCATCTGCCAAAGTGAATTCTATGCAAGCACAACAACAGGTAGAAAGCAATATGGGATTTAAGGGGATTTGAAGAAGGTAGAAGAATTTTAGATTTTAGATTTGGGATTTTGGATTGAACATCAGCTTTTGCCTTATTTCTAACTGTAGAGTTATCGCTCTTCCATCAGTGTTGGAAAAATGAACGAATTTTCGACGTTTTTATACGCTTATTTCCAAATTATGAGAATATTATGAGAATACTGAAATAAAAAAAGAATGGCTAACCGAGAAAACCGACCCAGCCTGCCGGAAGTACACCGCAGCATAAAAGTCCCCAATGGCAGCGGCTTTTGGCACAAACTGCTTGCCTATGCTGGGCCAGGGTATCTGGTTTCAGTTGGTTATATAGATCCTGGCAACTGGGCAACGGACATCGTTGGAGGGTCTAAATTTGGTTACACTCTGTTGACAGTGATCTTGCTGTCGAACCTGATGGCTATCTTGCTGCAATCGTTATGTGTACGCTTGGGTGTTGGTACAGGGCGAGATTTGGCGCAGGCTTGTCGGGACTATTTCAGTCCAAGAGTCAACTTTTGTTTATGGGTACTGTGTGAGATTGCCATTGCTGCTTGCGATCTAGCGGAACTTTTAGGCAGTGCGATCGCCCTGCAACTTTTATTCGGTATTCCCTTGGTATGGGGTGTGTGCATTACAGCACTGGATGTCCTGGTATTGCTATTGCTGCAAACTAAAGGCTTTCGCTATACAGAAGCCCTCGTAATAATGCTAGTGGTAACTGTAGGCATCTGTTTTACAGCAGAAATTCTGTTCTCTCGACCTGATATGGGGGGGATTTTATTGGGATATCTGCCCAAGAGTGAAATTTTACAGAACCCAGAAATACTTTACATTGCCATAGGCATTTTAGGGGCAACAGTGATGCCTCACAACTTATATTTACACTCTTCTATTGTGCAAACCCGTGATTGGCAACCGACTACTGAAAAAAGATGGGAAGCAATTAAGTTTGGCACAATTGATTCAACTTTTGCTTTGTCATTAGCACTGTTTATCAACTCAGCGATTTTAATTGTCTCTGCCGCAACATTTCATTTTTCTGGTAATCAGAATGTGGCAGAAATACAAGATGCTTACAAACTACTTTCACCATTGTTAGGCGTTAGTGCTGCTAGTGCCATCTTTGGGATTGCCTTACTTGCTTCTGGTCAAAGTTCAACATTGACTGCAACCTTAGCTGGGCAAATTGTTATGGAAGGTTTCTTAGAATTTCGCCTTCCGTCTTGGTTACGCCGTTTAATAACACGTCTGCTTGCCATTATTCCAGCGTTGATTACAATTACGATCTTTGGGGAACATAGTACAAGCCGCCTCATAGTTCTAAGTCAAGTTATTCTCAGTTTGCAGTTACCGTTTGCAGTGATTCCTTTGGTGATGTTTACAAGTAACCCTCGCTTCATGGGAGAGTTTGTGAATCCTCTATGGCTAAAATTTATAGCTTGGCTAGTCGCTATTGTTATCGTCGGACTAAATGCTTGGTTACTATTACAAAGTACTTTAGGTTGGCTAGGTTTCAATCTCTAATCTGTTTAAACAGCAAAACTCAAAGTTGTAAACTACCCCGACTATAGCGACAAAGCGAAGCGAGTCTTTTAGTGGGGTAGTTTACAAATGTCTAACTACAGCAGTTTTGAATTGAATGGAATACACCCTTTGAAATTAAACTATTGTAGGGGCGCACAGCTGTGCTACCCTACTGTGGTCTATTGAATTGCAAATTGCTATATATATAACTATGCGATTTGGAACTATGTCAAAATGAAAATACCCGATATCTCCAGGTGAGCGATCGCTCAATCAAGCAAGATTAAAGGATTGACCTGAGTAATGGCAGAAGAACCGAATCACAATGAAGCGTCAGAAGTAGCTCCTAGCACTGTTGACAAGCAGGCTCCCAGTGTCGCCGAAGAGAACGCTCCGAGTACAAACTCACCCGAAGCGACAGACATCCCTACTGCCAACACGCCAGATCCTAAACCAGCTGCGGCCTCAACTAAGCGAGAAAAACCCGCCGCCGCAGGAGAAGAAAAACCCGCCGCCGCCAAAGCCGCCAAAAAGGAAAAAGCCCCATCTGTTGAAGATAAACCATTTGTACAGTTTATTGAGCAAGACTACTTGCCAGCTTTACAAAAAGCGATCGCTCAACAAGGTGTCCAAGATTTACAAGTCGCTTTTGCCAAGCAAAAAGTGCCAATCAAGGGTTTTGAATCCGCTGAAGAATCCTGGCAAGTTGTCGGCAGTTGGCAAAACGGGGCGTACAATTTTAATCTGTATTTCCCTGAAGAAGATATTCAAGGGAAAAAAGGTTTTTCTTGTAATGAAGGCAAAAAACCCAGCACCCTTGAGTCATTCTTAATCGATGAACGCAAAACTACACTAGACCTATTAGTATTTGGTCTAGTGCAGCGTTTAGACGGTCAAAAGTGGCTAGGTAGAAATTAGTCAATCAATTTTGGATTTTAGATTTTAGATTTTAGATTTTTGTTTCAATCCAAAATCCAAAATCCAAAATCTAAAATGAACAATTAAAGTTCATGGAAATGATAGATAACGGCTCCAGTAATGGGGTCGTTATCAATTTTTACATATCCCGATTTATACATCTCTTTAAGAGTATTTTCTACTTCGGCAAAGCTAGCTCCCGTACCTTTCACCCCTTGAGTGACAGTGAGAGTCCCACCCTTGCTTTCCGCCACTTCAATGAGTTTAATCATGAGTTGATTACCAGTTGGGCGGTGAACTTGAGAGGCGATCGCCGCAGGTTGATTTAAAGGTACACCAAACGGAGATACACCTGCTTTTAGTTTCAGCTTGGCCTCGTATTCGTCAACCATACCAGGGATGAGAAGCAAATCCACAGCCTGTCCGATATAAAACAAACCAAAAGTACACAGCCATAACAATCCCGTCCCGATCTTGCCATTGTATAAGCGGTGTAGCCCCCCCAAGCCAAAAAATCCGACTCCACACAAGATGTAAGAGACAAGAAGTCGGTCTTTATGCTGATTGTTTTCAGGATTCATCTTGTTGTTAACCCTTTGGATTTGCTCTTGTTGTCTAAAATGGTTCTCCCATACTGTCTTATTTGAGATCGGTATGGATAGCTAGGCTCATATCTTGCACCAGTTATTTAATGACAATTTTTGTAGTTTGGCACTGCTGAATATCTGCTTAACCCCTGATTTTTCTGTTGTCGAGAGTGCCTTGTCTACGGTTATTAATGGTGGTGCAAGTTCTGGAGTAAAGTCATTAGAAGTATTTACTAATCGTGGCAATCATGGATTATTAATTTTAAGATGAGCAACTTATTGATAAGACCTTCTTATTTATTGTAGTCAGAAATACGGAAAATTACTCTGATAGTACTAAGCACCTCCAAGTCCCATGCCAGTTATTTGAAGTCAGGGAACCAAACGCCAAAGCACTGGCTGGACTATACAGACAAAACCCACCTCCATAGGTTTCAAATTGCTGGACTTTGCAGAGCTAAAAAGAGTTTGTGTGCAACATGAACCGTCATTTCTAATCGCCTGGACTAGGCGCAATATCTCAGTTTGCCCATGTTAATTTGACTACCGATCGCCCATTATCAATTCCGCAAAACTGGAATTATTGTTGCAACTCTTAATGTTTTGCTTACTTTTTTCTCACCCGTACCTTGGTAGACTGAACTTTATACAAATGAATTATTTGTCGGCTGTCGAGCGTTGCCAGAGCATTATCCTTGGCTTTCTGGTGTACTCAAGATAATAAAGACACTCATTGCAATCAAGACATGGTAGATTCCCTCAAAAAACCAGGCTTTGAAGAAATACGGCCAGGAATTAAAGTCCCGGCAAAAGAAACCCTGTTAACACCTCGGTTTTATACTACCGATTTTGATGAAATGGCGCGGATGGATATCTCCGTCAACGAAGACGAGTTAAGAGCCATTCTCGACGAGTTTCGCGCTGACTACAACCGCCATCACTTCGTTCGGGATGCCGAGTTTGAACAATCCTGGGATCATATTGACGGAGAAACTCGCCGGTTGTTCGTTGAATTTCTAGAACGTTCCTGTACAGCAGAGTTCTCTGGATTTTTGCTGTACAAAGAACTCGGTCGTCGCTTGAAAGACAAAAGCCCCGTCTTGGCAGAATGCTTTAACCTGATGTCACGTGATGAAGCACGTCACGCTGGCTTTTTGAATAAAGCTATGTCTGACTTTAATCTGTCCCTAGATTTAGGGTTTTTGACTAAGAGCCGCAATTATACCTTCTTTAAACCGAAATTTATCTTCTACGCTACTTATCTTTCTGAAAAGATTGGTTATTGGCGCTATATCACCATTTATCGCCATTTAGAAGCACATCCCGAAGACCGGATTTATCCGATTTTCCGGTTCTTTGAAAACTGGTGTCAAGATGAAAACCGTCACGGTGATTTCTTCGATGCGGTGATGAAATCCCAACCGCAAATGCTGAATGATTGGAAGGCACGGCTATGGAGTCGCTTCTTCTTGTTATCGGTGTTTGTGACAATGTATCTCAATGACATCCAACGTAAGGACTTTTATGCAACCCTTGGGCTGGATGCGCGAGAATACGACATCCATGTAATTAAGAAGACCAACGAAACCGCAGGTAGAGTCTTCCCGCTGATGCTGGATGTGGAAAATCCAGAGTTTTATGGACGGTTGGACACTTGTATCAGCAATAATGAGAAGCTGAATGCGATCGCTAACTCTAACACTCCCAAATTCCTGCAATTCTTCCAAAAACTGCCGCTTTACATCTCCAATGGCTGGCAGTTATTAAAACTGTACTTGATGAAACCCATTGATGCTGCATCTGCTCAAGGCGCAGTTCGTTAAGTCATAACAGTTTTGTGAAAGCTTTAGTGGTTCTGTTAATTGCAGAACCACTTTTTTTTGCTCAAAAATAGTACCCTCAGGGGTACTATTCGTCAATAGGTTTCAGCAGTTACGTTAGATGTGTAGTTTTGCTGTAAGCAAATATATGACAGACATATCCAACGGAATTGAAATCATCAGAAGAGTCAAACCAACTCTAGTCTCAACCTTTGAGTTGCTAGTAAAGGCAATTACACCCGTTACCGCTCCTGGAACTGAAGCAGTTGCTCGTACTGTTGTCCAAGGTTACTTTTTGACCATTGCCAATACTAGCAACTCAAATATCGCAGTCACGTTGCAATTTACTGCAACGACTCCAGAGTTAAACTTAGACGACACAGTGGTGATTCAAGATGTCACCGTAGACAATGAATTTCAAGAGCTAGTAGCCACACCCGATCCCAGAAAATTCACTTACTCTCTGAAAATTCCTGCCAATGATACCGCTTTGGTTACCTTATTACCTGATGTTACCAAAACAGAAATCATCAAAGCAGCAAAATTAGAGATTCGTGGATATGTGGAAATTTCTCTGATCTCTGCTTCTGACTCAACTCCAGTTAACCTGCTGTTGACACCTGAACATAGAGGTACATTCCTACCCCAAAACTTATTAACATCTCGTTCTCCTCTTGACTTCGATCAATTGGCGTATTCTCTGCCCACATCTACTGGTGGAAGCTTGTTTACCCTTACAGCACCAGTTTTTAAAATTGCCAAAGAACTGAAGATTGAAGTTAAAGAATTCGAGAAAGTTCAGAAAGATAAAGACTTCGAGAAACTTCAGGTTGAAAAAGTCGCTGAGATAAATCAAGTTGAAAGTCTGGCTTCAGGAGATGGTGCAAATGACCTACGGCAGCTAATTGGTTTGATGGCTCAACGTCTCGATCAAATAGAACAACGCACGGCAAATGGGCAAAATGGACAATCTTTCATCCAAGCCAAAGAACGCCCAAATGTTGGTCAACAAGTAGTTAATCAACCAAGGAATTAAGCAAGGGTGTTAGTTGTTGTCGCCAGTCGCCATGACAAAGCCGCCGAGGCGCTGGTTGCTAATTGGTCGGCTTATGGTGCCAGCCTCCTGACACCTGAAGATTTGTCAGTGGCTGGATGGCGACACTATGTGAGGGGTGGGGGAGATGGGGGAGATGGGGGAGATGAGGGAGAAACATCTTCCTCATCCCCCTCATCCCCCTCATCCCCCTCATCCTCCTCAGCAGTGGTAGGTGGAGTTACAATTGGTCTCGATCAAATCACCGGCGTTTTAACTCGCCTACCTTCCATTTTTGAACAGGAACTTCTGCACATCATTCCTGAAGACCGGGGATATGTGGCTGCGGAAATGAATGCATTTTTAATTTCTTGGTTGTCCAGTTTAAAATGTCCAGTCTTGAATAGACCAACCCCAACATATTTATTAGGGCCTGCTTGGCGACCCGAACAGTGGGTTTATGCAGCTGCTCAATTGGGTATTCCAGTACGTCCGGTGCGACGGCAAAGTTCATTGTTGGCTAGTGTGCGTCCCCAGGTGATGGAAAAACCTGCGGTAAAAGTGACAGTAGTGGGCGATCGCTGTTTGGGTGAAGTCGAAAAACTTCTAGCATCTCACGCCAGACGCCTCGCTGATGCTGCTCAAGTTGATTTGTTAACTGTTAACTTTAGCAGCAGCGAATCCTCAGCAGAGCTTTTGGGCGCTGACTTGTGGGCTGATATATCTGCACCAAATGTAGCCGATGCCATACTTGAGTTTTTGAGTGGAGGTCATGCCAAATGCTAATTTTATTGTGGGGTATTTCCGAAGAATCTCCCTTAGCAGCAGTCCACTCAGAACTAACTCGGCTGGGTATACCTACAGTATTTCTTGACCAACGAGATATTTTAGATACTAAAATCGAACTTTCTGTAGGCGATACCTCACAATTTCCAGTTCAAGGCGAAATTCGTACTTGGTATCAAAAAATAAATTTAAGTGAAATTACCGCAGCCTATCTCCGTCCTTATGACTCGCGCCGCCTTCCCCAAATTGCCCAAGCTGGCGTAAATAGTCCAGCTTGGCAACATGCGATCGCAGTTGATGATGCTTTGATGTGTTGGTCAGAAATTACACCCGCATTTGTCATCAACCGTCCGTCAGCGATGGCTGCTAACGGTTGCAAACCTTACCAACTAGAACAAATTCGATCGCTAGGCTTTAAAGTTCCCAAAACCCTTGTGACCACAGATCCCGAAGCTGTGCGAGCTTTTTGGCAACATCACGGCAATGTCATTTATAAATCAATTAGTGGTATCCGTAGCAAAGTATCGCGTTTGGGAGCTGAACATTTAGAGCGACTGGAAAATGTATCTTGGTGTCCGACTCAGTTCCAGGAGTACATAGCTGGTAGAGATTATCGCGTCCATGTCGTAGGTACAGAGATTTTCGCCAGCGAGGTAATTTCCCAAGCTGATGATTATCGCTACGCTGCACAGGAGGACGAATCTACAGAAATTCGTGCTTGTCATCTACCTGAAGAAGTAGAACAGCAGTGTAGAGTATTGGCAAAAGCGATAAATTTACCTCTTTGCGGCATTGATTTGCGCCGCACACCTGGAGGTGAATGGTATTGCTTTGAAGTTAATCCATCGCCTGGGTTTACTTATTACCAACAGTTTACAGGTCAGGGGATTAGTAGAGCGATCGCTCTTTTGCTAGCAGGAGAAAATCGAATTTGATTTTAATTGTTGCTTCCCACACATGACACCCATGTACCTAACCGTGGTGGAAAAGCTGTCCGCATTCTCCTAGATTCGAGATAATATTTCTATGATTCGTGCGATTCTCTATCATCTATGACTCAAGCCATACCCAAGCTAGTAACCTTTGAGGAATTCGTCGATTGGCTACCCGAAAATACTGAAGTACGCTACGAACTGCATAACGGAGACATTGTTGAGATGGCGCAACCAGTGGGGGAACATGAAGAAGTTAAAGGGTTTTTAGGTATTGAAATTCCTTTTGAAATCAAACGTCTCGGACTCCCCTACATTGTCCCTAATCAAGCCATAGTTAGACCTCTGGAAAAAGATTCTGGTTATTTTCCCGATGTGTTGGTGCTAAATCGTGCAAATCTTGCAAATGAACCATTATGGAAAAAAGAATCTATTGTCAGTTTAGCTGCATCAATACCTTTGGTAATTGAAGTTGTATCAACTAACTGGCGGGACGATTACCACTTGAAATATGCTGATTATGAAGAGATGGGTATCCCCGAATACTGGATTGTCGATTATGCGGCATTAGGTGGACGCAATTTTATCGGTAATCCCAAACAACCGACAATCTTAGTTTGTAACTTAGTGGATGGAGAATATCAGATCGGTAAGTTTCGAGATAGCGATCGCATTATCTCCCAAACTTTTCCCGAATTGAATCTCACCCCAACCCAGATTTTTGAAGCTGGTTTGGTTAGTTCGTAATTCGTAATTCGTAATTCATAATTTTTATACGGCAAGTGTTTGATTTATTTGAAATGGGTGATTCATCCATACAGGCTAGACCACCAAATCGAAATTTTAGTGGCGGACTTAAACCCGTCTATTCAGATCTTGCACCTCTACGTACAATCCCAGGTAGGGTAGCACAGCTGTGCTACCCTACAACGTGGTCTATTTACCTGAAAAATGTTGTAAAAGCAATTCAAATCATTTCCTGGTAATCAACCCCCTAGATTGCTCCACCAGGCGAATAAACTCACCCCGATACCCTTCTGGATCTTCCCCCTTGCCTTCGGTTGCCAATTTCATCACCAAATCATAATCAGCATTGCCCTTATACTCAGAGTCACGCAGCACCATCCCAAAGGTAGCTACCGCAGCAGCAAATCTCAGGTTTGTGGAGGGTATCCGGTCAGATCTCAAATCATCATCTTGGATGGTTTGGGTAATTAGTTGACTGGTGCTATCCTGGGGCAATTTATAGCGCAGTTTTAAGAGCATCAATTCATTGCCGGCAGCATCCGGAGCAGTTTCACCAGAACGTTGATACCGCAAAGGGTCTACGTCCGGCAGTTTCACATCGCTTTTTATGCCAGTGGGAATTATTTCATAAAGCGCTGTGACAGAATGACCAGCCCCAATATCGCCCGCATCTTTCTTATCGTCATTGAAATCCTGGTTTTGCAGCAAGCGGTTTTCGTAACCAATTAGACGATATGCCTGAACTTTCGCCGGATTAAATTCCACCTGAATTTTCACATCCTTGGCAATGGTAAACAGAGTTCCCCTGAGATCGTTAACTAAAACCTTTTTGGCTTCCAATAGGGTATCGATGTAAGCATAGTTACCGTTACCCTTATCAGCCAGTTGCTCCATTTTTCCATCCTTATAATTACCGGTGCCAAATCCCAACACCGTTAGGAAAATTCCCTGGTCTCGCTTCTGTTCAATTAATCGCGTCAGGTCGGCATCACTGGAAACGCCTACATTAAAGTCTCCATCGGTAGCTAAAATTACTCTATTATTACCAGACTTGAGAAAGTTTTGTTTGGCTATTTTGTAGGCCAGTTCAATACCTTGACCGCCAGCAGTAGAGCCTCCAGCCTCCAACCGATCAATCGCCGCCAAAATTGTTGATTTTTGACTACCAGGAGTAGCAGGTAACACCAATCCAGCATTGCCAGCGTAAACTACCAAACTTACCCGGTCTTCAGGACGCAGTTTATTTACCAGCAATTTCAACGACTGTTGCACCAAGGGTAATTTGTTGGGGTCATCCATAGAACCGGAGACATCAATTAGAAATACTAGGTTGCTGGGTGGTAAGGTTTGACTCTCTAAACGTTTACCTTGCAAACCCACATGTACAAGCTTGTGTTGAGGATTCCAGGGAGCAACACCAACTTCAGTGGTGACGGAAAAGGGGCGATCGCCTTTTGGTTGGGGATAATTGTAGGTAAAATAGTTGATCAGTTCCTCAATTCGCACTGCATCCTTGGGCGGTAGTTCCCCTTGAGTAATAAACCGTCGCAGGTTGCTGTAGGATGCTGTATCTACATCAATGGAAAAGGTAGAAAGTGGATCGTTACTGACGCGATGAAAGGGATTATCGTCAATCCGGTTGTAGTTCTCTGTATTGAATCTGCTACCTATTTCTGGTTCCGGAGCAACCCTTCCAATAGTGCCACGAACTTGGTATTGAGGACTATTCGCACGGTTAACAAGCCGATCCTGGGCAGATGAGCCAGACGTAATAGTAGGGGGTGGGGCCATAGGTAAGGGTTGAGTCTTGCGGGTAGACTCGGCTTGAGTAAGTTGTCTGGGAGCCTCAGTAGGATCGTTCGGACTACGAGCTTCCAATTGATTTATCTCACCCCTTAGGGTTGCCAACTCCGGTGCGAATTCTGACTGCAACCTTAGCAGGGTTTTCATATCTGCTTGAGTAACTATATTGGGGTCAGTTGCTATTAGCTCATTGCTCCGATTCACACAGGCATTTAAGACTGCGGCAAACTCAGTCCGGGTTATTGCAACAGTACCAAAGTTTTGCACTGAGACAACACAACTATATTGTTTTACCAATGCCTGGAGTGCTTGATAGTCAGGGTGACTGGGTACAATCAAGGCTGTTGACGTAGAACTCTTAGGATTTTGATTAGCTGGAACCGCAACCGTAGCAGACTGACGTAAAATCGCAATTCCTACAGACGGTATCAATAACAACAGTGTTACAAGAATAACTCGCTGCCACATTTTGGACGGAATTGGGTAAGACATGGCTAAATCCTCACACTAAATTTGTGTATTAGCTGAAAACCTGGTTGGATATGTGGAAGTTTTGTCTCTTGAGATGAGCTAGGATTGCTAACATTTGAAGTTTCCACTTACCTTAATCAGTGCTGAATGCTGAGTCCTAAGTGAGCCAATTTACTCAGTATTGATGTACGCAGGTACGATCGAATCCCGTTGCAGGTGGTTTTTTAACCTTACTCTGCATCGGCTAAACGCCCCGCTACTGCCAACAGCACTTGGAACTCAGCACTCTCGATCTAGAATAATCTTGAGCAGCCTGGGATTTGATGACCGTTGCAGTTTTGGTAACTGTATTGGATACAACACTAAACATTCCCGTCTACCATTAGGAGATATAACAGTGTTTTAACCCAATAGTGTAGTCTCCATTTACCATCAAAGAATAATTAATCAAAACCTAAAACAACCTATTTTAGTGAATCTATACCATGATTAAAAACAAGATACACTTGATTAAAATGAGGTTTTAGGTGTAACCAGATGGACAAAGGTTTTAGAAATAAGCTGCCACTTCTTTTAACATTCTGCTTATTTACTAACTTTTTACCTGCCTCTGATTCAGTTTTATGTCCAGCCGTTGCCTCTGACAAATATTATAAAATAGCCAGAAATTATGGCACAGATGGACGCACAGGAAGCAATGGGCGTTCCGGTAGAGATGGTTCTAGTGGTGAAAACCAAAATATTTTTGTCAATGGTTCACCTGTGAATCTTGAATTGTCGGGGAAAGATGGCGAAGATGGGGAAGATGGAGAACGGGGTTATCGACCTAACTGTGGAAACCAACCTGATAATGTCAACCACGATATCAATGCACCAGATGGAGGTAGTGGTGGTAGTGGTGGCAAAGGAGGAGATGGGGGTAATGGTGGTTCGATAACAGTTTACTACACGAATTTAGCAGACTTGCGAAATATTTTTGTCCGCGCAACTGGGGGCGAAGGCGGACGCGGCGGTAGAGGTGGAAATGGTACGGCGGGTTGTATGTGTCGCAGACGGAAATGGGAAGTGCAAACTTGTAAAGGAACTCCTGGTACTCCCAGTTATAAGTGTACTAACAAGGTATATCGATGTAGTGATGGTAGTAATGGGCTAAGTGGTAGCGATGGTAGAGATGGTAAGAAAGGAAGCTTAGGAACTTTGAGTATTGTTAATAGCAAGGAAGCTTTGGCTGATGATAACCCGACTGTGAAGTTAGCAATTTCGGAACTGGGAAATAAACCATTAAATCTGTCGAAAAACAAGTGGAATGTTCGCCAGGGGGCGATTTCTCTACTTGCGCCTGGTTCTGCGATCGCCGATAATTATCGAGAGTTTGAACAGCGCTTAGAAGAAGCTTTTCAAATCGCTTGGCAAGAAAGACAACCCATCACTAGTTTTGCTAATGAAGTGGTAACAGTAAATTTAACTGACAGCAAACAAGTAGAAGTTACTTTTCCTGAGGATTTATGGGTTGCTGGTAGCAGCAAAAGTGAAGCTAACTTGACAACATTTACTGTTAACCATGCCATTGCCAAAAAAGATGTTACTCGCTTAGCTGTGGCTGAGTTTGCCGATGCAGGACAAAACCTGAATTTAAAAATAGTCGATTTGGCAGCAAAATCTGATGCCATTAATACTCAGTTTCGCGTCAAATTCCGCGCCCAAGATAGCTTGCACGATTTTTCTGGCTATAAGACTGAATATGAAGGGGATATTCCCGATGAATTTGTGACTCGTGACTACAACCGTTTCACTCTCGCTTTGGGTAAGTTGAAAATTGATAATGACGCTTTACGTCCTGGTGTGAATGTTGAGATTGAAGTGGTAGCGACTCGTTCTTTGGGAGGACGTTCTGCTAAGCAAACTATTCGGTGGGAAGGTGTAGTTCGTAAGCCTAGAAGAGATTAATTATCACGCAGAGGCGCAGAGGCGCGGAGAGTTTTTAAGAGGATGTCTGGTTAGGGATTATTATTGCCAAGATATTTAGCTTTGAGTTCTTCTAATTCGTCATCTATTTGACTTTTAGTAGAAGGTTTAGGTGTTGAATTTGGTGGTTGGATTTTATTTTGTTGGGGTTTACTACCAACGATGAATTGGGTTTTTATTTCCTCTAATTCTAGATCTATTTGACTAGGAGATTGGCTGACCACAGGAGGTGTAGAATTAGGTGCGGGTTGAGTAAGAGGCTTTGCCTTGTTAGCTGGTCTAGCTGGTTGTGAGTGTTGATTTAAGTCTTTTAAAACGGCATCTACTGTTTGATAACGCCGCATTGGAATACTTTCTAACATCTTATTCAGAATGCGATTCAATACATTACTAACAGGAGTTTTTAGATATTTCTGCCAAATCCAAGTATCGTTATTTGTATCATAAGAATCGAATGGCGATCGCCTGGTTAATAAATTAATACAAGTAGCACCCAAACTATAAATATCGCTGGCAAAAACAGCCCGACCTCGCATTTGTTCAGGGGCGACATATTCGGGACTACCAATACTAGTGCCTGTTCGATTTAAGGCAGTGCCAGTAGCAAATTTAGAAGCACCAAAATCTACTAAAACTAATTTGCCATCACCGCTACGTAAAATAATATTTTCTGGCTTAATATCGCGATGAATCACTTGTTTTGCATGACAAAATTGCAATACTGGTAATAAATCATTGAGTAATTGCCAGATTTGTGCTTCACTAAAAGCACCTTTATGTGCTAACTCCTGAGCTAAATTTTGCCCATCAATAAATTCTTGGACAAGATATTGGCGATCTTCTTGGGTAAAATATGCCAATAGTTCTGGAATTTGCGGATGCTTACCCAATTCATCTAACTGTACCGCTTCTTGGTTAAATAACTCCACGGCTTTTTGCACAGTATTAGTGCCTTGGGCTTGGGGATAAAATTGTTTAATTACACAGCGCGGTTTTGATGGTTTATCTTCATCCACAGCTAAAAAAGTTCTGCCAAAACCACCTTGACCTATTGGTTTAATAGCACGGTATCGCTCTTTGAGAAGTAACTTAGAACCGCAAGTCAAGCAAAAATTGACATTACCAGAATTTTCAGGCTTCGGACAACGGGGATTAAGGCAATAACTCATGGAGGATGGCGCCCAGAATCGCTCTTACTTATCTTTATTGTCCACTGTCCTCAGGAAAAGGGCATTTATATTCGCCAATTATCCAGCTTCAAGTTGTAACCTAATGCTTGAATCCGCTGATAATGGGATAAATTACCGCTGACTAAAGTTAAGTTTTGTTGGATTGCAATGGCCGCAATAATAGCATCAGCAAGCCCTATCGGTTGTCCTGTGCGTTCCAAATCTGCATAAATACGCCCTGCCAACTCCGCATCACTGAGTTGCAGTGTCAATACCTCAGCAACGGCAATTTGGGCAAAAAACTGCTGAATTTTATCTTCTCATCCAAGCTTATGCCAGCCTTTGACAATCTCTAAGACTGTAATAAGTAGGTAGTATACTGACCAAAAACGGCTAGATAAGCAATAGCCCTAGATACAACACGCTGGTCTCTACGCTTGAGACTCTCGGAAAGAATGTCTGTGTCAAGTAGTACTTTGTCCAAAACGTTGATTTAGTCGGTGTGCTGCCCGATCTTTCATTACTTCTTCTAGCATCTCATCTACTGAGTCAGGATCGTCAGCGAATAGTCCCAATAATGGGTACTTTGCCGGTTCTTTCATCGGTAGCTGTTCAATTGCGTATGGAATCAATTCCGACAAGTCACAATGACGGGACTTTGCCAAAGCGCGTGCTTTCTCAAGGGTTTTTTCGTCAATTTGCAGTTCTATATTTTCCACGTCGCCTCCTGTGAAAGCATCTGTGCTACGGCGATTCTAGCATTTTGGATGTGTGGTTAATGACGGGGGCGATCGCATTACATAACTAATATTCAGAGATTTCTTTAGGGCTTCTTGTACCAAAGTCAACATATCTGATGGCAAGATTCCTAATTGCCTTTCAAACACTGACTCATTAACAGTGGCAATTTTATCAGTTCTGATTAAAGAAGTCTTTTTTAACCCTGTTTGTGAAAATTATAGATATCTTCCTCTGGGTCGTTCCACTCCTGAAATCCTGTTTCAGCTAGTTGCATCATTCTTATTGTTTCGAGTTTTTCTTCAATTTCTGTTAACAGTAGAATAAGTTCCTCAACTGGTAGCTTAAAAATCACGCTTTTGATTTCTTCAATACTTGGAGTCTTAGTCATAATGAATACTTTTGAGTAATAGGGCTTGAGGAAAAAGCTAGAGCAACGCGGAATTTGGTCTGCCGATCGAGATAGGGACTTCCAAGGAAAAAAATATTCCATAGTAGGGGCGCACAGCTGTGCGCCCCTACAAATGTACAAATAATTTAGGATAATTTATTTTCTGGAAGTCCCATATCGTTTTCTAAGCACAGGTACATTGTTACTCTGTGCCTCTGCGGTTTAAAATCTCATCCCAATCCATCAACTTAACTTTTCATCAACTTTTGCACGCTCACTAACGCCCGATTCAATTCATAATTCCGCCTTTGGGAATTCTGCAAGTACGCTTGCTGTTCCTCTTCATTACCAATGACTTGCCCACTACTAAGTTTAACTTCGCGGTGGGGGCAACGATCTTCTAAGGCGTGGACTTGCCCTTGATTGTTGGGGTAAAGTGCGATCGCTTGTTTCTAAAATATCACACTCACAGGCTTATTCATCACTTCACTACTACGTGCAACTACATAGTAGTGATTTGGGTTAATATCTAACTGACGGACATCGCTATTTTGCATGGTTTGAAAAACAAACTTTGCACATACTTTTCGGCGTTAGACTTTAAATGTGGTACACCATTCCTTAAATTTAAGTGTAATCACAGGCACTAAATTGAAGTAATATTTTTGACTATATTTATTTATAAGCACCTGATTTGGTATGACTGATGACAAGACTATCACCCCAGGAAGCTCAAACTAACCGTGACAACAAGCTATAAAGTATGTGTAGATAAAACAGCGAGTATATTGAGAAAAAAATCTGTATGACAAGCTACCAAGAAACTCTAACTAGTGACGAAGCCATCAATGAGTTAATCGCCGAGACAACAGGCATTAACCATGTGGAGGTAATTGAAAATGTCATCGACAGCCTAGAACAAGATGACAGTGCAATGGTTAGCCACACGCCAGAGGGTAGTTATCTCTGGAAATTTAAGTACGGGAGTGTGGAAGTATTTGTCCAACTCAGTGGAAAAAGCGATGAAGACACCATAACGGTTTGGTCTGGGGTGCTAGATTTACCTGCGAAAAATGAACCTAAGTTAATGCGGTATCTTTTGGAGTTAAACTGCTCTAGCACTTTTGAAGCGCGTTTCGGTATTATTGAAAATCGGGTGGTTGTGATATCCACACGCACCTTAGCAGAGTTGTCTCCCGGCGAAGTCTCTAGGCTAATCACCATTGTGGCAACGATCGCTGATAACAACGATGATGCTTTACAATCTGAATTTGGCGCAGCCTAAGGAATTTTAGATTTTAGATTTTGGATTTTGGATTTCAATGGATTTTAGATTTTAAATTTGGGATTTTTTATTGAATAATTCAAAATCCAAAATTTCATATCAAGCTTCTTCCTGCGTCCCCACATCACTCTAAACAATAGTCTCTACTGATTGAATTACACTCAGTAGTTGTTCAGGCGTATAAGGCTTAATTATATAAGCATCAGCACCTTGCTTCTTTGCCCACAAGCGGTGAATTGTCTGATTCTTACTACTACAAATTACAATAGGTATTTTTGGATTAGTCGGATTTGTTTTGAGGAAGCGACATAATTCAAATCCACTCATCCCCGGCATTACAACGTCAGTAACAATTGCATCCGGCTTTTCTTCTAAAACTAGTTCTAGAGCTTCTTTAGCACTAGTTGCTTTAATTACATTGTAACCTTTATCTCTCAGATAATAACTAATTAATTCCAATTCCTGCCGACAATCTTCTACAACTAGAATAGTAGCCACCCAGTTAATACTCAAGCTTCAATCTCCCAAAAAATATGTTAATTAAATTTATTTATTTTACTTATAAAAAAAAACTAAACAATATGCTTAAATATTACTTTTAATAAATCTCCTTGCGTAAAAGGCTTGGGTAAATAGCCTGATGCTCCGACTAATTTGGCTTTAGCTCTATCTATCAATCCTGATTTCGCCGACACCATAATCACGGGTGTATTTTTAAAATGAGAGTGTTTCCGCAGCAAAGAGCAAAGTTCATATCCATCTAAATGAGGCATGGAAATATCTAACAAAATTATGTCGGGTTTTGTCCGGATAATCTGCATTAAAGCTTTGAACGAATCGCTGACTCCGATAACCGAAAAAGTTTGCTCATCTAAATAACTTTGAATAGTACTCAATACCGCAGGACTATCATCAATACAAAAAATTGTGTAGACTTTTTTCTGAGTAGGCGGTTGTACAACTTGCGGACTCGTATTATCGGTAGTATTGAAAATGTATGTTCCTGGTTTATTGCCGTTGTATGGTCTGGGCGACTTTTGTGTAGTTTTAGTTTGAGGCTGATTTTTTCGCAAAAATTGCGAGGGTTGTACGGAAGAAACTGTTGATGTCTGGGTATTAGCTCCTACCCTTACAGAAAAATGTTCTGCGTTGCTTCTGGGCGATTGACATCGTTCAACTAGTAAACGAAGATTCAGATGACAAAACTTTGGCATATCATCCAAAAAGCTTTCAGGAATAAATTCATAACTTCCCTGTTCTAAGCTCAGAAATGACTCCAAAACTTCTAGTGCTAATTGCTCTATCAAAATCGCTGCTTGAGAGGGACTGATATATTTTTGATTGACTAACCAGCAAATAGCCAGATAATCTGGATTTGGTATTGCTTGATTTTCAATGCCAGTTTCAAATATCGCCCGCAGTTGTTCGTGAATTCCGCGAGGGAGAGTAGAAATTTGCTGACTCAAGCGTTGCAAATTTCTGTAAAGCGGCTCAAACATTTTCTCTGAGTAGCAAGCATAAATCAGTTTACCCTCATCTACATATATTGACCAAGAACCTGAAGTGCTAAATACTTGCAAACAACCAGTAACAGACTTACTCGTGATTTTTTTCAACAGAGATAGGGGTTGGAGTTTTTGGAAAAATCTATATCTACTAATCGGAAGTGTCTTCATTGGGATGGCTCTGGAATAAAATTAATATTTGCAGGCGAAATTGGTGAATTTCGTTTTCGGAATTCACAGCGACATTAATTAGAAGCACTGTTCAGATAAATATAGCGGTCACATTTAAGTTAGTACAGAGATTCCACACCCCCCAACTGCTAATTCACCAATCTCTGCTAAGCTATATGCACGAATACAAATAAATCAATCCATATGCTATTGCCCAATAGCAAATTGACCCGACTGTTGTCAGGAAATAGTATTTCAAAAATCAGATTGATTTTCTGTATCTTTCGCTAATCTAGCCAATCTAACAGTAACTCAAGTGCGACGCCCAGACCATTGGCTCTCGCCCATCAGTCACAAAAATATCACTGTTATCCGTATTTTACAGCCGAAAATTACAAGCAATAACTGATGAAAGAAGAAGCTGAAAAACTGACGTGTAGACACTTTTTTGAGAAGTTTATTCTTGATGGTAACTTCATTAATAAAGTATCCTTTAAAACTCAGTATTCAATCAATTCAATGTCTTAACTAAGTCGGCACGATAAAATCCATGTATGTTTAGTTCTGTAAAAACTGTGGAATGACCAATTTTTAAGGCATTCACTGATTTTACATTTCGTAACATAGCTTGATTTTTTAACGCCGTTTACTTAAATTTGCGATCGCAGAACTTCTCTGTATAGGCGACAACAAGGGTTAGCTGATAATTGATGCCTTGATGATGTGTAGTGAGACGCACAGGCGACTGAATCAGCACAAGGAAATCTCTTCATAAGTACTGGAAACGGGTTCTAGTGTAGTGTGGGGATAAATAGTCACTGTGGACGATTTTGAGTGAGAAATTCAAGAACTGACAGCGAAGTTGTAGAGTTGTGGTACATACCTGAAAGATAGCGATTTTCAGCTAGATGGTAGATAACAAGTAATGTACTCACTAAAATTCAGGTTACTATAATTTTCCAAGAAAAATAGCAGAAATATATAAACTTGATGAGAAATAAGTAAAGGAAATATGAAAATTAATTAATAGCATTCTCCAGACAATTGTTATAAATGTTTATTTCTTGGGATGTCCGGAAATGCTGAAAATCTATAGTAAAAGTTAACTTGTACGTAAGAATTTAGAATTGATAATTTCTATTAAACAGAATTCAGGAGTCAGAATGGGCTACGCCCCGCTACGCTAACAGAATTCAGTTGGGTATTCTGACCCAAAAAGCGGATAGTCTAGCGTAAAGCCTTCTCTTTCAGAGACGCTAACGCGAACGGTATGGCAACTCTTAGAGAGGCTGCTCCAACGCTTAGAGCGAGTCTTCTCCCAAGGGGAGAAGCCAAGGGCGAAGAAGTGTCGCGTCTTGATTCTGGCTCCTGTTAGCGTAGCAGGGCGTAGCCCATTCTGACTGCTGAATTCTTCTATCTTGTCAGAGTTGTTTCAAAAATCAAATAGGAGTCCTATATAAGTCACTTGATATATCTGGGAATACTAAATCCAGCAATTTTGAGGATGAGCGCAGTATGATCGGCACTCTTGTCAGTATTCCCGGATATCGCATCACTGAAGAACTCTACAATGGTTCGAGAACACTGGTTTATCGAGCAGTTCGAGAAACTGACTTATTCCCGGTAGTCATTAAACTGCTGAAAAATCCTTATCCTAGTTTCAGCGAACTCTTGTCGTTTCGCAATCAATACACCATTGCTAAAAATATTAATTCTTCTTTAATTGTTCAAACTTATAGCTTGGAAGCTTACCAAAATGGCTATGCATTGGTGATGGAAGATTTTGGGGGAACTTCCCTGAAGAATTATTTCACCAAAAATAATATTACGTCTATACAAGAATTTTTAGAAATAGCGATCGCACTCTGCAACATTTTAGATGTCCTCTACCGCAAGGGCATTATTCATAAAGACATCAAACCGAGCAATATATTAATTAATCCCGAAACCAAACAAGTTAAATTAATTGACTTTAGTATCGCATGTTTATTACCGCGAGAAACCCAAACATTGATTAATCCCAATGTTTTAGAAGGGACACTAGCTTACATTTCCCCAGAACAAACAGGTAGAATGAATCGGGGGATTAATTATCGCACAGACTTCTATTCACTCGGTGTAACTTTCTACGAATTACTTACAGGAGAGTTACCTTTTGCTTCAAATGATCCAATGGAATTAGTGCATTGTCACATTGCTAAACCAACACCCGATTTCAGGGAAAAGCGAAGAGAGATTCCCCAAGTAATCAGTGATATTGTCATGAAATTGATGGCGAAGAATGCTGAAGATAGATATCAGAGTGCATTGGGACTGAAATTTGATTTAGAAAAATGTTTGCATCAGCTACAAGTTGATGGTGTAATTGAAGATTTTGAAATTGCGAGTAGGGATGTGTGCGATCGCTTCATCATCCCCGATAAGCTTTATGGCAGAGAAACCGAAGTCTCAACCCTCCTGCAAGCCTTTGATAGAGTTAGCCTTGGCGCAACAGAAATAATGCTGGTTGCTGGGTTTTCGGGGATTGGCAAAACAGCGGTTGTCAACGAAGTACATAAGCCGATTGTACGGCAACGCGGCTACTTCATCAAAGGTAAATACGACCAATTTAACCGCAACATCCCCTTCAGCGCCTTTGTGCAAGCCTTCCGAGATTTAATGGAGCAACTGCTGAGTGAAAATGATACTCAGATGGGGGAGTGGAAAGACAAAATCCTCTGTGCTTTAGGTGAAAATGGGCAAGTCCTAATAGAAGTCATTCCCGAACTAGAGCAGATTATCGGCAAACAACCAGCAGTCCCAGAACTCTCAGGTAGTGCCACCCAAAACCGCTTCAACTTGCTATTTGTGAAATTCATTGCGGTGTTCGCTACACTAGAACATCCATTAGTGGTGTTCCTCGATGACTTGCAGTGGGCAGATTCAGCTTCATTGAAGCTCATGCAAGTCTTGATAAGTCAAAGCGAGGTGGGTCACCTGCTGATGATTGGGGCATACCGAGATAACGAAGTCTTTCCCACTCATCCCCTAATGCTGACACTGGAGGAGATGAAGAAAGCCTCAGCAACTATCAGTACCCTTATCCTCGCTCCGTTAAGTCAATCTCAGATTGATTGTTTGGTTGCCGACACCCTCAGTTGTTCTACAGTTGTAGCGCAACCCCTGGCAGAGTTAGTCTATCAAAAAACCAAAGGCAACCCCTTCTTTGCTACCCAATTTCTCAGAGCTTTGCATCAGGAGGGCTACATTGCTTATAACCTGCAAGTAGGACACTGGCAGTGCGATATGGTATCAGTGAAATTGCTCTCGCTTACTGATGATGTAGTCCAGTTCATGGCGCGGCAATTACAAAAGTTGCCAGAAGTTACTCAAGAGATACTGAAGTTGGCTGCTTGTGTGGGGGCACAGTTCGATCTGGAAACATTGGCGATCGTTTCAGAACAATCAGCAACCGATGTCGCAACAGTATTGTGGAAAGCCTTGGAGGAAGGCTTGATTTTACCCACGAGTCAGATTTACAAGTTTTTTCAGGGTGTCCAAAAGTCTGAGACAGAACAGACAGTTAATCCGACCTATCGTTTCCTGCACGATCGCGTCCAGCAAGCAGCTTACTCTCTGATTCCTGACGACCAAAAGCAAGCTACTCATCTCAAAATTGGGCAATTGTTATTGCAAAATACGCCACCTGAAGCCCTAGAACTCAATGTTTTTGATATTGTTAATCAGTTGAACAATGGAATTGCTCTGATAGATCGAATCGGCGATCGCTATGAGTTAGCTCAGTTGAATCTGATTGCTGGCAAAAAAGCAAAAGTTTCCACAGCTTATAAGGCAGCCATTAAATATTGCGCGATCGCTATGGAAATGCTTCCCGAAGATAGTTGGGAAACTGCCTACGACCTCACATTTAAGCTTTATCGGGAATGTGCAGAGTGTGAATACATCACAGGGCGCTTTGACGAGGCAGAACAACTATTACATCGAGCATTACAGTACGTTGAGAATAAATTCGATCTAGCAGAGATTTATGGTCTGCAACTAGCCCTGAGATCCAATCAGGGAGAGCATCTACTCGCCAGTTATGAGGCTGCACTGAGTGGCTTGGGTGTGATGGGCATGAGCATTCCGGCAAGGGATGAAGGTCAGCAAGCGCTAATTGCAACCACACTCCAGGAAATCCAGTTCAAACTGGAAACTGTGCAACCCGCAGATTTATCTGACTTACCTGCGATGACCGATCCGGCGAAGAAAGTATGTATGTCAATCCTCCCCAATCTCTGGGGAGCTGCTTATGTTGGTGGTAATCAAGCGTTGACAATTCTGAGCATCCTTTTGATGGTTCATACTTCATTAACCTATGGCAATACCGAAAGTTCGGGGTGTGCTTACTGTTTGTATGGAATGATGCTCACGATTCAGGGAAACTATCGAAGTGCTTATGAGTTCGCTACGTTGGGGCGAAAGCTCGATCGCCAATTCAATAGCATCAAGTTCATTCCCAAAACCAATAACGTTTTTGGTCATACAATTAACCCCTACAATAGACCACTGGTTGAAAACGTCGCAGTTTACCAACAATCTTTCCAGACCAGTTATGAAACAGGTGACATTGGGTTTGGCATCTGGGCAGTAATATGCCTCATTTGGACGATGCTGTTGAAGGGCGATTGCCTATCAGAAGTGTATGGCGAAACAGAAAAATACTTGAGCTATGTGCAACAAGTAAATAACGTGAATATGACGCATACATTTAACCTACAGCAGCAATTTCTTTTACACCTGCAAGGTTTGTTGGCAGAACCCGATCTACTGGTTAATCATACCGAGAACAGGATTCTCTGCCTTGATGTTTGGCAGAAGAATAATTTTGAAGCTGGGATCAATTGGTATTGCTTCTTGAAAATCCAGCTATTGTACTTGTATGGTCGCTATGCCGATGCCCTAGAAGTCGCTGCCATTGCTGAAAAAACGCTGGCTTCTAATCTTGGTCTGTTTCCCATCGTTCTGTTCCACTTCTATTACCCGCTGAGTTTAGCCGCGCTTTATCCAGAAGCAACACCAGAGAATCAACAGCACTACTGGGATGTGATGCAGCAGCACCGACAGCTTCTAGAAACCTGGACGCAGACTTGTCCAGAGAACTTTTTGCATCAATCGCTGTTGCTTGGGGCTGAAATGGCAAGAGTTTCTGGTGACTACGTAGATGCGATCGCCTATTACGATCGCGCCATTACCGCAGCCAAAGAAAATCACTTTACTCAAATTGAAGCACTCGCCAACGAACTAGCAGCAAAGTTTTACCTGGAGTGGGGTAAGGATCGGATTGCTCAGGAGTATATTACTCAAGCCTACTATGCCTATGCTCGCTGGGGTGCAAAAGCCAAAGTCGCCGACTTGGAAAAACGCTATCCCCAATTACTTGCTCTCATATTACAGCAAACCCGTTCTCCCCTTTCCACTAACGAAACTATCTTCGGTTTGGGAAGTGTTACATCAAGCAGTTCGGCTACTTGTAGCAGCAGTGTCTCAGATACCCTAGATTTAAAAGCTATTTTCAAAGCTTCCCAAACCATCTCAGGTGAAATCGAACTCGAAAAATTGCTCTCCTCGTTGCTTTCCATCGTCATCGAAGATGCAGGGGCTGATAAATGTGTGTTAATGCTGTTGCGAGACAAGCGCTTGTTGGTCAAAGGGTTGATTGTTCAGGGGGCACAACCAATCGTATTGCAGCGGCTTCCGGTTGAAGACAGCCAGGACATTCCCCTGAAGCTGATTTACAAAGTCAAGCACAACAGGCAGACTGTTGTCCTGGTGAATGCCACAGCAGATCCGACTTTAGCCAACGATCCCTATATTGTTCGTCAGCAGCCTAAGAGTATCTTGTGTTGCCCGATTTTGCATCAAGGGAAATTGATGGGCATTTTATATCTAGAAAATAGTTTAGCAACGGGAGCGTTCACCAGCGATCGCGTCGAACTGCTGAATTTACTCTGCGCCCAAGCCGCAATTTCTCTAGAAAATGCCCGACTTTATGAACTTTCTCAGAAATATGCCCAACAGCTAGAGCAGTCATTTGCCGAATTGAGTGCGAGTAACTCTCGCTTTGAGAAACTTGTAGATAATGTTCCTGGGGTTGTTTATCAGTACCAGATATTTGCTGATGGTGCAATGTCTCTAACCTACATCAGCAGAGAATGTGATGAACTATACGAAATCACAGCCGAACAAGCGATCGCTAATGTGCAGTTGCTTTTAGAGAGAATACATCCAGATGATGACGCAAGTTACCAGCAGTCTGTTACTAACTCAATGCAAACCCTAACTCCTTTTGAGTGGTCGGGGCGAATTATTACACCATCTGGGATTATTAAATGGATTCACGCCGAAGCTCGAATAGAACAAAAAGCCAATGGAACTGTAGTTTGGGATGGATTGTTGTTGGATATTAGCCAAGGCAAACTTGCCGAAGCCGAACTTCAACAAAAAGCACAAGAGCTAGAAACTGCTTTACAAAACCTGCAACAAGCCCAATTACAAATGATCCAAAGTGAAAAAATGTCTGCTTTGGGTAACTTAGTGGCTGGTGTCGCTCACGAAATGAATAATCCTTTAGGTTTTATTGCTGCCAGTATTAAACAAGCTAAACCTACTTTTGCCGATCTTGTGGAACACTTGAAACTCTATCAAAAAACTTTATCCCATAAGAGTGAAGAAATCATCGACCACGAGTCAGAAATTGATTTGGAATATAGCTTAGAAGACTTGCCCAAAATGCTTGATTCCATGACAATCGCGTGCGATAGACTCAAAAATATCAGCACTAGTTTACGTACTTTTTCTCGTGCCGATCGCGATTACAAAGTGCCGTTTGATATTCACGAAGGTATTGATAGCACCATTCTCATTCTCAAACATCGCCTGAAAGCAAACGAACAACGTCCGGCGATCGCAGTTGTCACCAACTACGGTAATTTACCTCAAATTCAATGTTTTCCTGGGCAATTAAACCAGGTATTCATGAATATTATAGCGAATGGTATTGATGCATTAGATGAATCTAATAATGGACGAAGTTTTGAGGAAATTAAAGCCAATCCTAACTGCATTACAATTACAACTTCACTGGAAAATAATCTAGTTAAAATTGCCATTGCCGATAATGGTAAGGGGATGAGTGAATTAGTTAAACAAAAAATATTCGACCATTTATTTACTACCAAAACTGTAGGAAAAGGGACGGGTTTAGGACTGGCCATCGCTCGACAAATTGTCGAAGAAACCCACAACGGTAAGTTGAGTTGCAACTCTGTTCTGGGTGAAGGTACAGAATTTATTATTGAAATTCCAGTGTAATTTTTGACTTTGGTTTTTACTCAGCACTTTGCCACACCTATAAGTTCGATGAAGAAGGGGAAGGGGGAAGGGGAAGGGGGAAGGGGAAAAGGGAAAGGGGGAAGGGGGAAAGGTTAAATTTATGCCTTTACCCCTGTTTTAATTCTTACCCTTTACCCTTTTCCCCTGTTTTTAATTCTTACTCTTTAACCTTTTCCCCTTACCCCTTTCCCTTTCCCCCTTCCCCCTTTCCCCTTCCCCCTTCTCGGTAAGTGTTAGATATTTAGCTCACGCAGAGGCGCCCAGGCGCAAAGAAAGAGTTTAGTTATGCGGTATCTCAAAGTGGCTCAAAATAAGTTGCGGTTTTTTATTGTCGTTTTGTTAATGGTGGGCATTTTTTTTCGTTTTTTTAACCTTGATGGGAAGGTTTATTGGCATGATGAGACTTTTACTTCGTTGCGGATTTCTGGATATACGGTAAATGAAGTAAAACAACAAATATTTAATGGCCGTGTAATTACTAAAGAAAGTTTTGTCAAATTCCAAGGTTTGAATGTAGAAAAAGGCTTAGTTAACACAATTAAGTCTTTAGAAGTTGAAGATCCACAGCATCCTCCGCTGTATTATGTAATCGCTCGGTTTTGGGTGGGAATTTTTGGCAATTCGGTGACGGCCATTAGAAGTTTATCTGCGTTGATTAGCTTGTTAATTTTTCCCAGTATTTATTGGTTATGTCGAGAATTATTTAGAACACAGTTATGGATATCGGAGATTGCGATCGCACTTATGGCAATCTCTCCTATTCATCTAGTATACGCCCAAGAAGCACGAGAATATATTCTCTGGATAGTCACTATATTATTATGCAATGCCTCATTGTTACGAGCATTAAGATTGCAATCAACACATCAACCAGCACGTATATTAAATTGGGGAATTTATGCACTAACTTTGACAATTAGTCTTTATACGTTTTTATTGAGTGGATTTTTAGCAATTGCTCATGGAATTTATGTAATTATCACTGCCAGATTTAGGTTAACTGCGACGGTGAAAGCTTATTTCCTAGCATCGATAGCAGGATTTTTAGCCTTCGCGCATTGGATGTTAGTTGTAATAACCAACTTTTTACAATTTAATAGTTCAACAGCCTGGACAAATATACAGTTTCCCCTAGAGGCTTTAATTAAATCTTGGCTTTTACAGTTGAGCCGGATTTTTATCGATTTAAACTTTGGCTTTGAAAATCCACTTAGCTATGTAATAACACCAGTTTTTTTAATCTTAATTGCATATTCAATTTATTTTCTTTGTCGAACAACTAATTACAAAATATGCTGGTTTATTCTAATATTAATTCTGATTCCTGCTCTACCACTAATACTACCAGACTTAATTTTTGGCGGTATACGCTCACTTTCCGAACGCTATTTATTACCTTCTTATTTAGGTATCCAATTAGCTATTACGTATCTATTAGCTACCCAGATAAAAAATGAGAGTGTTATACGCCGAAGAATCTGGCAAACTATCGTGGGATTATTAATTATTTGTGGACTAGTTTCTTATGGAGTGAATTCTCAAGCAGAAACATGGTGGAGTAAAGTTATTAGCTATGGTAATCCACAAGTTGCCAAAATTATTAATCAGTCCGATCTTCCTTTGTTGATTAGTGATGCTTCGGGAATAAATTATGGTAATGTCTTTTCTCTCAGCTATCTTTTACAGCCAAAAGTACACTTTTAGTTAGTAAAAGACCAAACTATCCCAAATATTTCTGACGTTTTCACTGATATTTTTCTACTCAATCCTTCAGATATCTGGCGTCAGAAAATAGAAGCAGCTTATAATTGTGCAACAAAAATTGTATACAGCGACAATCATTACTTGGTTTGGAAAGTAGTCCTAAATCAGAGTTCATATAGCTAATAACTAAATTAGTTTTAGCTTTCATACTATTTCACTTTAATAATGATACAAACATGTTGGTCAGGGCACGGCAGTGCCGTGCCCCTACGAGAAATTATGTGTATCAAGGTTTTAGTGAAATGGTATCACAGCAGGAACTGAAGACCTTGAATGAAATTATACTAGTATAATTAGCTAGTTTTTTGTAAAAATTATACAAATTTACTTATTTAATTTGTCTGTTGACTCAGATCTTGCACCTTTAGGCATAAACCATGAATATACAAAAATAACGTCATTTCTATTACAGTAAATCAATTTAATTTTCAGTCCTCTTATAGAGGACTTGAGCTATTAGACAGGGACTTTGAGTCCCTGGCTTGAGCTATTCGGACTGCGAAAAGCTTAATTACTGAGTAATTTTTGTTTTCGATGATGAGGCTGGTGCAAGATATGAGTTGACGAGCTTGTAGCTAAAAATACTAGTTTTGCTTTTGTTATCTGAACATGATATTACTGATAATTGCTTTTAGCGGTTTGAGTCTGATGATGGAAATCAACTACATCCTTCCACATATTCAACCTCGGGTAGTTTACCTGACCGAAACTGAGTGACACGCTTGCCATCAGTCTCAAATACTACACGATAATTTTGATCGGATTGGTCTTTTGGTACAAATATCAGATAATGTCCACCTGAGACATAGTTGTGAGGAGTGACTTGAATTTGTCCTGGATAGAGGGATTTAATCCGCGCTTCCGTGTCGCCGATTTTTGCACCTTTTAAGGTAGTAATTTTGCTATCTCTCCACACATCCACCCTAGAAATCTGACCTTCTGTCACCATGAACCCAACATTTTTCGGTTCCCATTCCGGCTTTACGTAGTAGCAATACTTATTCGGCGCGTCGCCAACTAGTTGAGTACCAGCAGCTTTGCTCGCTTGAGAAACAGTCATTCCAACTCGCACCTGTCCAATACCATTGGTAAACAATTTAGATTGATTGGTCAGTTTTGTCTGTGCTATTACTGTTCCCACAGTCACAGATGAAAGAGCAAAAGTTAAGGTGGCAAGAGTCAATAATTTAGTTTTAGTATTCATTTGCTGGAAATCAAAATGGGTAGATATTTATATACAATACCCATGTTGCCAATTTCGGATTTGTACTTGGTTAATTGGTAAAACTTGGTTATAAATTACTACTTCATCCAATTGGATGAGGCTAACATAATTGTTAATTGATATAGTCTAATTCTTTACTCAACGATCGCGCTTTTTGAGTTTGTGAGCAAGCTTAGGTAAAAAGTAACCCTGACCCCCAGCCAAATTCAAATCTGAGCCGTCCAAATTCAACCAATAAAAATCAAAAGTTACAGATTTTTTGTTAGTACTTGAATGCATTTCCCAATGTCGCCAAGTAGATGGTGTAGGCTCAGTCAATTCAAGATGATAAACGTAACGTTCTTGAATTTCGTCACGATAAGGAGCCATGTTGTATTGATAAATCCCTAATAACTCAATAATACGAACTCCTTTAACACCTGATTCTTCATAAATTTCTCGCAATACGGCCTCAGATGCTTGCTCATTTTCTTCAATTGTACCTGCTGGTACTTGAACGCCAGCTTCCGGAAAATCAGTACCATTAATTCATCTTTCTTGGTTACGTAAGCAATCACTTTTTTGATTGTGCTTTGAGTGGACATACAGCAGATTTCAACAGGCGTGAGGTACAGATTATTTTAAGGGCACAGCAGTGCTGTGCCCCTACCTGTGTACTTAATTTACCTGAAAAACGCTGTATTTTTGCTGCTGTGTTTGTGAATTTCTCAACTATACGAACGTAAGGGGGAACAGTCTCCAATCCACACTCTAGGCGTTGAGTTTTTTCTCAACCAATTCGTTTGTCAATTTCGGATCGGCACGTTTACCTGTTTTTTTCAAAACCTGTCCGACAAAGAAGCCTTTGAGGTTGGTGTTACCGTTGCGATACTTTTCTAGTTCTTTGGGATTGCCAGCAATGACTTCATCAACTATGGGTTCGAGTACACTAGGATCGGTGATTAGTTCTTGACCAGCAAAGGCTTTTTCCGGAGAAATACCACTAAGCAAATCTGGCAGTTTTTCTTTGGCTTGGGCGTTACTAATTTTGCCGTTTTCAATTCGGGTGATAATATCAGCTAAATTGGTGGGAGTCAGGGCGATCGCACTGATACTGAGTTTTTGCTTATTGAGGTATCCTGCAATATCTTGAGTAATCCAGTTTGCAGCAGCTTTGGGATTTGCACCAGCTGCGATCGCTGCTTCAAAATATTCGGATACAGGACGATCTTCTGTCAAAACTCGCGCATCGTAAACGGAAAGCCCCAATTCATTTTCGTAATGATGGCGTTTTTGGGCTGGTAGTTCTGGTAGTTCGCTGCGCCATTTTTCTAACTCTTTGTCTGTCACCTCAATTGGCGCTAAATCTGGTTCGGGGAAATAGCGGTAATCGCTGGAACCTTCCTTCACCCGCATACTAATTGTACGTTGAGCGCCTTCTTCCCACAGACGAGTTTCTTGGATAATGCGATCGCCTGCTTCGATGGCTGCTATTTGCCGTTCAATTTCGTAGTCAATCGCCCGTTGGATGGCGCTAAAGGAGTTCATGTTTTTAATTTCTACTTTGGTGCCAAACTTCTCTTGTCCCAATGGACGCACGGAAATATTGACATCGCAACGTAGAGATCCTTCTTGCATGTTCCCGTCGCTGACACCGAGATAGCGGACAATCCGGCGCAACTCTTGGGCATATTCAGCAGCTTCGAGTCCAGAACGCAAGTCTGGTTCCGAGACAATTTCTACTAACGGTACACCTGCGCGGTTGTAGTCTACCAGAGAATAGGTAGAACCAGAAAGGCGATCGCTACCTGCGTGTACCAATTTTCCAGCATCTTCTTCCATATGCAGACGGGTGATGCCAATGCGTTTGCGGGTGGGTTTTCCCTCAGCATCTACCAACTCAATTTCTAACCAACCATGTTCAGCGATCGGTAAGTCATATTGAGAAATTTGGTAATTTTTCGGTAAATCTGGATAAAAATACTGTTTGCGATCGAATTTGCTATATCTAGCGATTTGACAATTCAGTGCCAAACCAGCTTTGACGGCGTATTCTAATACTTTTTGATTTAGTACAGGTAAGACCCCAGGTAAACCCATACAAACTGGGTCGATGTTAGTATTAGGGTCACCACCGAATGCTGTAGAGCTACTGGAGAAAATCTTGGTATTAGTACTGAGTTGACAATGGGTTTCTAGACCAATAATCGCTTCGTACTCAGTTTTTACAGTTGTAGCAGAGGTCATAATATCACTAATTTGGGCATAATCCTTCCTTAGAGTACTATTGTAGCTGCGTCTGGAGTTGCCCTGAAGACGGTTAATTGGTGAATTATCCTGACTTGAAAAAACTAAGTGCGGTGTCTGTTATTAGTTATTGGTCATTAGTTATTAGTCATTGGTCATTTGTTATTTGTAAATGAGAAAGCGTAATAGTTCAATATCATATATTTCTACTATATAAATATTCCTCAAGGATTGATTTGGCATTTCTTTGCAATACTTAACTACTTTCTAATTAAAAAAAGTTAACATAGATTAAAAATAATAACTAACATTATAATTTATTAAGTTGATCGAGTTAAATTGAGAGTATGCTTAATGATTGAAGTCTAGTGGAAAAATTAAGTAAGTTAGGTGCAAATAAAATTAAGTATTTGTTTGAATATTAAAACCAAAAACAAAATTTATTTGTGCAAACTTGCTAACTAGATTGTCAAACAAGGCGGTTAAAATCCGATCTGAAGCAAATAATCACAGCGAAAACAAAAGTAAACTTAACAACAATCACGTAAGATGATAAAAAAAATTTTGCTGGCTATATCGGGATTGGGACATGCGGAAGAAATGCTCAAAACCCTCAAAGAAATCCCCTCAATTCAATCTGCAAAAGTTACAGTTTTGCATGTTGTTCAAGCCCAAAGTACTGCTGCTACCATGACCACTAAATGGGAAGATGGCGGTAAACTTTTGGCTAATGCCATTCAAACTTTAAACCTCGATCCTAGCCAGGTTTCTTCAATTTTGCGCCAAGGTGACCCCAAGGATGTGGTTTGTCAAGTAGCTGATGAAATCGACGCTGATTTAATTATTATGGGTTCACGCGGACTCAAGCGGCTACAATCCATTTTATCTAACTCGGTGAGTCAGTACGTTTTTCAGCTATCTTCTCGCCCCATGTTGCTGGTAAAAGATGACATTTATGTCAAAAGAATTAAGCGCATTATGGTGGCAATAGACAATTCAGATGCAGCAAAAAACTGCTTGAAATTGGCACTATTTTTGCTGCGAGACATTCAGGGTGGTGAGTTGATTTTGGCAAATATTACCACAGATTTAGGCGGTAAAAAATCAGAAATAACTCAGGTTACTTCCGACAAAAATCCAGTTTTGGCAGCCGCCGTTGCCGAAGCTGAAAAATTCGGCATCAAATCTCGTTCTTATATCAGCAGTGGCAAACCTGGTGAAGAAATTTGTCGGTTGGCAGAGGAGTTGAATGTAGACTTATTATTGCTCGGTTCTCCAGATCGTCGTCCATCGATCGCTAAGAGTTTTGTTGATATCGACCGACTCATCGGTTCCTCTTTGTCTGATTATGTGCGAGTCAATGCCACTTGTCCAGTGTTATTAGCGCGAACTATCGATTAAGTAAGGGCGAACGGCCGTTCGCCCCTACAAGTTATTGTATGTGTATCAAGATTTTGGGGAATTGGTATGAGTATCACAATTATCGTACTCAGATAGGAAACAAGTCAGATTTTGCTTTTACTACTGGGTGCGTTGATACACAAGATTTCAACTTACTGAAGTACAGCCTCTAGCTCTGCTAGCGAGGCATAGAGCCTATTCTAATTCTGTTAGCGCAGCGGGGCGTAGCCCATTCTGACCGGAGGCGGAGCGTCTCCGGCTCCGCTCCTGAATTCTGAATTCTGCTGTAAATAAAAACCCCTGCACTAATAATGTAGGGGTTTTTATTTTATACACAAACCCTTAAGTATCTTTTCCACCTTCGCGGCTAGCAGTTTGGATGTACAGAATTAGTAAAAACACAGAGGGCACAAGTACGAACAAAATGCTCGCTACGAACCCCAGGTCGTTAACTTGCATGGCAAGAAAGCCTCTCTTAAATTTCCAATCAACACCATTAGGATATCATCATCGATGACAGAGTTGGCTCAAATTTTTTACTTGCCTAAATGCTAGCGAGGCATGATTCCAAAAAACTTAAGGCTTTGTGACCACACTGACAGGGCCATTCACTAAAGTTTGACAAGCAAGACGGTAATTTTCGGGTTTTTTCTTTAATTTCCGGTTCTCTACGTCAGTACGGGGGGAAAGATTCTGTTGTCCTTCCACTATCTCGACAATGCAAGTGCCACACTGACCGTAGCCACCGCAATTCGTCATTTTGCCAATCAACGTATATATATCAATGTTATTTTGCATCGCTTTGAGTCGGAGATTTGCACCATCCGCCGCCACTACTTCTTTATTTTCTTTAACGAATTTGATATTACCCATAGCTGATTCCTCCTTGACTGTAAGCTTTGCTTTCAAGGCTTCATATTGACATGGCTTGATTCATATCTTACTTATTATCATAATTCATTACAAAATATTAATAAATGTTAATTTAACGAACATAACCCCACAAAAATAGGACAGGCATAGTACCTGTCCTAATAAACAATTGAAAGATAAATTAACTTACCTAAACCCCACAGCTGCTTGCCAAACGAAAGCAAGCAACAAGAAGAATACGGGGATAACTGGGAGAACATCCACTAAGGGATCAAAGATTTGGTAAGCTTCAGGCAGTTTTGCTAATAAAAGTGCTGCTTCCATGTTTGTTTAAATCCACCTATCCAACACAGCGTTAATAATTGAGAAATATCTTAACATGGTTTGGTCATTGGTCATTTGTCATTTGTCATTTGTCATTTGTCATTCCCCGCGTCTCCCACTCCCCATTCCCACTCCCCACTTCTTCAAGCCAATGACCAAATTCTGTGGTAAAGCGATCGCTTAATATTGCTTCTCTAATATGCTGGGTGAAGCGAATTAATTCAGTAATGTTGTGAATGCTTAACAAGGTGTAGGCTAAAATTTCTTGCGATCGCACTAAATGAGATACGTAAGCACGGCTGAAATTTTGACAAGTGTAGCAAGGACATGTTTCATCTATGGGCGCAAAATCTTCACGAAACTTAGCATTTTTCAAATTCCAGCGATCGCCCTGGACTATTGCCGTCCCATGTCTAGCCCAGCGTGTGGGAATTACGCAATCAAATAAATCTACACCAGAAGCGATGGCGATCGCCATTTCTCGATAAGTACCCACACCCATCAAGTAACGCGGCTTTTCGGGGGGTAGAAGCGGTGCTGTGACTTTTACAATTTCAGCCATCAATTCTGGCGGTTCTCCCACACTCACGCCACCAATGGCGTATCCCGGCAAATCCAACTTAGCCAAAGCTTCAGCCGCACGACAACGCAAATCTAAATACACGCCTCCCTGCACAATCCCAAATAACGCTTGCTCGCTGTGTTGATGAGCTGTTATGCAGCGTTCTAACCAGCGGTAAGTCCGTTCAGTGGCAGTTTCTACCTCTTGACGAGTAGCTGGGTAGGGCGGACATTCATCAAACGCCATGATTACATCTGCCCCTAGAGTATTTTGAATCTCAATGGAGCGTTCTGGTGTTAATTTAATAATTTGTCCATCATGGGGTGAGCGGAAAGTTACCCCCTCTTCAGTAATTTTTCGCATCTCGCTTAAACTGAAGACCTGAAACCCACCCGAATCTGTGAGCATCGGCCCATTCCAACCCATAAATTTATGCAACCCGCCACCCCCAGCGACGATCGCTTCCCCTGGTTGCAGGTGAAGATGATAAGTATTAGATAAAATCATTTGTGCCCCAGTATCTCGTAGCTGAGAAGGGGTGATAGTTTTGACATTGGCTAGCGTCCCCACTGGCATAAATCTGGGGGTTTCTACAGGGCCGTGAGGGGTAAAAAACACTCCTGCTCTAGCTTTTGTCTGACTACAGCAAGCAAGACATTGAAATGAAAAATTGGCACTCATACCATTTTAAATTTTTGAAGATGCGCCTATGTAACTTACGCAAAACTACATGATGTAGGGGGAATTCATGAATTGCCCCTACATCAATAAAGCGCAGCCTCACATAAAATTTGTATAACAATTTCTATTTAGAAACAATCAGAACAATCATCGTCAATTTCTGCATCCCACCTAGCTGAGAGTACTTGCTCCATCATCGCTTCTATGGCGCTGACATTGAAGCTTCGCTCCCGTCGTTCTTGCAGAGGAGTTGACCGAGGAATCAACCTTAGGCACACTCCTTCTTGCATCAAATCAAAGTAGGTTTCTTCTGGCGACGGCTGTTTGAGTTCTAAGTAATCAAAACTACAGACGTTTAAATATAGCGCATGGTTAGCCACTAAGGTAGACCTTTGTGGATTGGCAAAAACTTCCATCACATCCCCTTCACCCTCGCTCAGTACCTTATCTTCTTGGGTGTAGATGTAGTGGACTCGACCTAAATCTGTCAGCAATCGCCGCATGTCGAGCTTGTTCACAATGATGCCCGCGTTCACAATGCACGGAGCTGGTATACTGGTGTCGGGTAGATGGTGACTCATAGGGAAATAGCGATTGAGCTACGGAGAGTGAAAACATAGCTAATACAGTCAGATTGAATAGCTTGTTTACTCCCTATATTTAAAAAAATATCAATTTTTTGGGGCGATCGTCTATTGACACTTTCCCAAATTGAATTCGAGAGATTTGCCAAAGCAACAGGTCTAATTAGATTAGGTTTCTTGCGTCACCTAAGCTAGAGGTGGTTCTCTCCCTTTTCCACTATTGGCATCTTAGCATGTTGACGCTTTCTTAAATTCTGCGTTAGTGCTGCATCTCCAATCCCAAAATGTGGATTTTTCTACCTAGCGCCCCAGTCGATAATCTGGAGTCAGTTTTGAGTTAACAAATACAAAACATGAATTTTGCTCCTTGATGGAATTGTAATTTAACGAAACTGATTTTGTATAAATTGGCACTATTGATTGTGGATTACCACTTAGATCAGCATAACAAAATTTTCCGGGATAATCTCTAATGGAAGTAAATCTTATCTAAAGCTTTAAAGTTGAAAGATGTCATTTGTACTGAAACTTAGATTATTTTCCAGCAATCAACAATCTAACTCAAATGATGAAACAGCAACAATGGTGGAAAAACCTGCTGTTAAACCTAGCGGCGAGTATTATATTTTACACGGTTATTCCACTGCCGTATTTGAATGGATTAGATTTTCGGGGTGTGGCAGGTCTAGTCTCGACTGTAGGGTTGATAATTGGGGGAATTTTAGGGTTACTGGATACGGGGATGAATTATATTGGTATACCAGTGCTAACTCGTAGTGCTTTGGTAGTAAGTCTTTGGATTGCGATAACTGGAGGGCTGCATTTAGATGGGGCAATGGATACTGCCGATGGCTTAGCAGTGGGCGATCCAGATCGGCGATTGGAAGTGATGGCAGATAGTGCTACAGGTGCCTTTGGGGCAATGGCAGCGATCGCCTTAGTATTATTAAAAATAACAGCCTTAACAGATATGCCAGAAAATCGTTGCTTGGTGTTAATGGCTGCTTGTGGTTGGGGACGCTGGGGACAGCAAGTAGCGATCGCTCGATATCCTTACCTAAAACCAACCGGCAAAGGTGCCTTTCACAAACAAGCCATTCGTTCTGACAAGGATTTGTTACCGGGATTGTTGTTGTTATTGGGTTTGAGTGGTTTAGTGTGGCTGATAGATAAACAGCAGTTATTTTTGGCAATCGGAATGGTAGTTGCTGGAAGTGCGATCGCCATTTTCACAGCCGCCTGGTTCAACCACAAATTAGGCGGACACACAGGAGATACCTATGGCGCAGTCGTTGAGTGGACTGAAGCCTTATTTTTGTGTGTACTGACTGCTGTAGGAGGTTAAGAGTTAGGAATGAGGAGTGAGGAGTTAGGAGTAAGCAGTTGCAAATTCATAACTCCTAACTCCGAACTCCGAACTCCAAACTCCTAACTCCAAACTCCTAACTCCAAACTCCAAACTCCTAACTCCAAACTCCAAACTCCTAACTCCTAACTCCTAACTCCTAACTCCTAACTCCTAACTTTTAACTTCACTTCATTTAATCGGTTGCAATTTTGTCACCTTGAGTTTAAAAGCCCCAACTCCAGTTTCTCCAAAAGAGCGGACGCGGATAACATAAGTCCCTGTCTCTACGATGCGAGTAAATAGAAGAGAATTACTACTACCATCAGGGCCGTCATCATTTTCTGCTAAAGTTGAACCATCGGGTGCCAGCAGTGTGATGATGCTGTCAAAGCTTTCAGACGAGAGGTCAACTGCTAAATTATCGCCCTTGTCTAGCTTGACTGTGTAATCACGGGCAAACCCACCCTGACCGGTGGGAATATCTTTATCTGAAAGACTATCAGAAAATTCAGTACTGTTAGATAAAGGAATTGGACTATACAACTTATTTTGAGCCAAAGCTGCACTTGTACTTGTAACTATTGCCAGCAACGTGGCAGGAACGACGATCGATTGTTTTAAACCCGCCGCAAAAGCTTTATTCATACATTTCAAGCAATTTTTCCGCAAAAATAGGTAAATTGGTCAACTTATACACTAGACTTCTTGCAGAAGTGGGGAAAAGGGTAAGAGGTAAAGGGAAAAGGGGTAAGAAAAAACCCTTTCCCTTTAACCTTTTCCCTTTCCCCCTTCTGTCTACTTTTGTGTCCAAGGTTGCACATTAATTCTGGATTTATCCGTCTTTGACGGTAGTGGCTACTGCTACTAGTCCTAAGACTACAATTCCATACTCACGAAGTGTTTGCACAGCAGATCTGGCAGTAGCACCAGTAGTATAAATGTCGTCCACTAACAGCACTGGGACATTTGGAGGGCTATGGCGAAAATCTTGCCCAACAGCAAAAGCTTTGGACAAGTTTTGTTCTCGGCCAGATACAGATAAACCAAATTGTGCTTCAGTTTGTCGCACTCTTGTTAATCCATTTAGTTTCAATTTTAATCCAGTTATTTCGCAGAAGCTTTGTCCTATTAGTGCAGCTTGATTGTATTTTCGTTGCCTTTGCTTGCTAGCGTGGAGTGGGATGGGAACTACCACAGTCTGGCTATCTCGCCTGGGTGAATTTAACAACCAAGATTCTCCTAACCATTGACCCAAAGGACGAGCTATTTGGGGTTGATTTTCGTATTTCAGCGCGGCCATCGCCCTTTTGACCGGACCCCCATACTGGCCCCAGACAAACACTGGTAGTTGTTCTTGCCACAAAGAAATTCGGTCTTGACGTTGACATTTTTGCAGTTGTTTAGTGCAGTTGTGACAGATTTCTTGGGAAGTCGAGCGTTGGCACAGTGGGCAATGGGATTGGAGAAAAAGATTAAGTAAGGTTGTGAAATTTTTAGTCCAAGTGTGCATTTAGAATTGTCCTTTGTCCCTTGTCATTTGTCTTTTGTTAGTTAACAATGCCCCATGCCCATGCCCCATGCTCAATGACTAATGACCATTGACCAATGACTTAACATACACACGATCGCACCTTGTTGTTTCAACTCCCGTTGCTGCTTTGTAGCCGTTGCTTTCATACAGCTTGACTGCTTCTACCAAAACACTGGCAGTTTCAATCCAAATTTGCTCAAAACCACGTTCGGCGATCGCTGCTTCTAGCTGTTGTAACAAATATTTCCCCAATCCTAAACCCCTAATGCTGGGCAAAAGATACATTTTGCGGATTTCTACAGCTTTTTGCCCACGTTTGATGGGGTAGTATGCCCCAGTACCTACTAACTGGCTTTGGTGTTCAATTACCCAAAACTCTCCTCCAGTAGCTAAATAAAATTCCTCTACCTTTACCACATCTCGATCTGCACCGTTTGGTTCCCAACCCAAACCGTATTCTGATAATACATAATTGATGACTTGGGCAGCTCTGGTGCGATCGCTTTGCACCCAATCACGAATTAAAAAGTCTTGATAATATTTTTTCATACCATTTGCTGGTCAAGTTTACACAGAAATTTTTCTGGCTCTATATCCCAATTTACTCAGCAAATAGCAATTCTTGCAGATTTTAGTTTTAGCACTTCTAACTATCTCACTTCTGTGCATTTGGAGCGCTTGTGCTTGATAACTTTCATCGATAATGCTAAAGATTTCTTAAAAACCTCGCCACCCCTTGCCAAATTGCAGCTGACTTTTTATTACTCCCACCACCCCGACTCAAATCTGATAAAGTAGGAAACGATGCAGATTTAGCATAAGCCCCATTTCGCAAAACTTTCGCTAGGGCATGATTATTTTCTCGTAACCCTTCATAAAAAAAGAATACCTCACCTTGAATGCCAACTTGACGATTGTATTCAATTGCCCGCACCAAATATTCTAGACTAATACAATAACTGCCAAGCTTCATCAGAATTCCTGGCGCTAACTTAGACAAGGTTGTATCAGTAAACTGTTGAGTTACCAGTTGATCGGCGATCGCACGGTAACTGCTAAAGTCACGGCGATAAATCTGGGGGTGAATCATATCCACTATTCCCCGCTTCAGCCATGTGGGTGAATCTTGCAGATATTCCTGAAAAGCCCAATCATGAATATTAGGTGCGATCGCTACTAATAAATTAGGATTCACTGCTTTGACTTGCTGATAAAGATGCGCCCAGAAATCGGTAAGAATATCTGCACGCCACTGTAGCCATTGCCTATCCTTGGAATTTTGTGGCGGGTTGCGATTAAATTCCTGCTGATAGCGTGTTAGAGTTAGTCGATCGTAGCCACCTTCACAGGGGAATGCTGGCAAGCGATCGTCCCCTTGGATACCATCAACATCATAATTTTTTACAACTTCTAGCACTAAGTTCAATAAGAATTCCTGCACTTGGGTGTCGAGGGCATTTAACCACTCAAAGCCGTTTTTATTGAGTAAATTACCATTGCGATCGCGCCCAGCCCATTCAGGTTTTTTCTGTAAAAGAATACCGCCATTTAAATTGTAAGAACTGGCAAAACCATATTCAAACCAAGGGATGACTTTCAAGCCAACTCGCCGCGCCTCTACCACGACTTCTTCTAAAGGATCGCGTCCTACAGACATGGGGTCAATTTCAACCCCAAAATTCTCTAGCATTGTTTGACTCGGATACAAAGTTACTGCCTGATTCCAAACAACGGGAAACACGACATTAAATCCCGTCTCAGCAAGGAAATCCATCGCTTCGGCAATGCGTTCCTTTGACCTGAGAACTTTACTATCAGTAGTGGTCAGCCAGATACCACGCGTTTCTATCATTGCCATTTTCAGAAACTAAAATTTTCTGCCTTGCACCTTCTAAACATTGACTAGCCGACGATACCGCGCCTGTATTATTGTATAAATCCCGTAGGCAACCAAACCTAGCGCCACAATACCCAAAAGCCATGCTCCGTTAGGCTGTTGCGCTAGCGTCTGCAATGCTTCATCCAAACCTCCTGCGGCTGAGGCGTTGGACTGCCTTGCAGCTTCGATAAGAAACCAGCCGATAATACAAAATACTATACCCCGTGCCGCTAAACCAAATCTAGAAATCCTGATAACCCATTTGGCCTCTGTGTTGCTTAACTCAGTTAAATTGAGTTCTTTACGAAATTTGCCACTAAAAGCTTGATAAAACTGATAGAAGCCTAGAGCAATTATCAAGACTCCCACAGTTCCAACTAACCATTGACCAAAGGGTTGAGAAAGCAAACGTGCCGTCCAATCTTCGGTAGAATTACTATTTTTGCCGCTGTCTTTACCCATAACGATTTGTACAGCACTTAAGGCTAAACCTGCATAAATTACGCCATTAATTGCGTAACCAATTCGTATTGCTAAACCTTTGGCGTCGTTACCTTTATTTTCTGGGTCTTTAATTGCTTGTACAAAACGCCAAATTACATACCCAATCAAGCCAATTGCAATCAAAATTAGTAAAAACTTACCAAATGACTGATTGACAATTGTTTCGAGAGCGCCTTGGGTATCAGTTGTTTTACCACCCGTGCCAAAAGCCGCCTGTGTTGCCAGCAGTCCAACGATACCGTAAACTACTCCCTTAGAAACGTAGCCAAATCGTGCCAGTCGCTCAACCCAGGATGAGCGATGGTGTATTAACTGTTGTGTCATATTAGTTCAAAATAATTATGTCTATGTCTTAGCAATATATAGCCACAATTGACATCTACCTCAAGATAAATTCTCTAAGATGTTTCCTAAGAATTGCTATTATCTACTGTCTTTCAATAGATGTTAAGTTACTCAAAATAATAGTAAAGATAGTATTATTATTTAGTATTTTATAAGATTGAGATTATATTAGTTATGTCTGTAATAGAATCTTCTTGGAAACACGAATATATAACTACCAACGGAGTGAAGCTACACTACGTCACCCAAGGGGAAGGTCCTTTGATGTTGATGTTGCATGGGTTTCCTGAATTTTGGTACTCTTGGCGGCACCAAATACCAAAATTTGCCCAAGATTTTAAAGTAGTCGCTATTGACTTGCGTGGTTACAACGATAGTGATAAGCCGACAGAACAATCAGCTTATGTCATGGATGAATTTATCAAAGACGTTGAGGGAGTAATTAAAGGATTAGGATACGAAAAATGTGTTTTAGTTGGACATGATTGGGGAGGAGCGATCGCTTGGAGTTTTGCTTATGCTCATCCTGAAGCGATCGAGCGATTAATTATCCTTAACTTGCCTCATCCTGCTAAATTTGCTCAAGGCTTACGCACTCCCCAACAATTGCTACGTAGTTATTACATATTTATTTTTCAACTCCCGTGGATACCAGAATTACTTTTGCAATCTTTAGATTACCAAGCAATTGAAACAGCTTTTCAAGGCACAGCAGTTAATAAAAATGCTTTCACACAAGCAGATATTAATGCGTATAAAGATGCTGCTGCAAAACGCGGTGCCCTCACAGGAATGTTGAACTATTACCGCAACATTTTTGGGCAGAGAATCCTAAATCCAAATTGGGGAATTCTGGAAGTGCCAACGCTGATGATTTGGGGGGAAAATGACACTGCACTCGGCAAGGAACTAACCTACGACACCGCAGCCTATGTCAAAGACTTTCAAATCAAGTACATTCCCAATTGTGGCCATTGGGTGCAACAAGAACAGCCAGAGTTAGTTAATCAGTATATGGCAGAATTTCTCAGGAGTTAGGCTAACAGTATTTGTTCAGCTAAGCTGCCTAGATGTTACATTTTGTCTTCAAAAGCGTCATTAGTCATTGGTTATTGGTCGTTTGCAAATGACCTATGACCAACGACTAATGACAAAGGGTAACCTCACGAGTTAAGCTGCAACTTAAATGGGTAATACCTAACTAAACTAAAGGGTTAATTTTTCAAGTATAAATACTTATTAATCCAGCAAAACTCAGACGCTTGGCATAAGCTTTTCAAAAGATTTAACACTAATTTAACAGCAGTGGATTTTCAGAGTTTATTCGCGTAAAATAGCCAAAAATTAGAATAAATTGAATTTGTTGTGTTTCTATCATCCTTGCTTCGATATCACAACAAACTTGTTAGGTCAATCTGTAACCTGAAGAAGTTTGGTGAGATAATAGAACTGTGAGGTAAAGAACGGACGCAACTTGATAATCAAGGGGGAAAATTATGAAACTCCAGCTATTAGCGGCCACAGCCTTAGCAACTCCCCTCTTTTTCATTAGCTCGGTTAGAGCTGAGAATCCGCAGGACTTACAAAAGCTGCTTTCTACTGGGGAATGTATCCAGTGCGATCTATCGGGAGCCAACCTTAGTGGCGCTCATTTAATTGGTGCTGACTTAAGAGGAGCTAAACTCCAAGGAGCCAACCTTGTAGAGGCAAACCTCGAAGGTGCAGATTTAACTGGTGCGAACTTGGCGGGTGCTAACTTAACATCAGCATATGTCACCAATGTGAATATGAAGCAAGCCAATCTCGATCGCGTAAATTTTACTCGCGCGACGATTCACGATTCTAATGTGTATAAAGCATCAATGAACGATCTCAATCTCACTGATGCCGAAATATTTAACACTGGAATCGGTATTGGTGGAGAAGATGCTGAGATTCCCGATTGGAAATAGGCTTGACTAAACTAGGCAGGTTGACATAAACACAACATAAGTTTTGGCGGATTTTAATCAAAGAAACTAGTAGTTCGCCAAGTGAACTTGGCGGGGTAAAGGGCAAAGGGGAAAAGGGAAAGGTTTTAAATCCCTTCCCCTTTCCCCAGCCCTTACCCAGCATTTTTGGGTTGCCAGACTACTAGTTGTTTGCAAGCATTTTATTTAGACCTGCTATTACAAAAATATTAAGATAAATAAAACCTCTGACTTGTAGTTACTTCAACATGATAAAGGCAGAGGGATTTTTTTATTCGGGTTGAACCGAGAAGCATACAAAAAAATATGATATGGGGCTACTGTGTTACTCTCGCTAGACAAAAATAATTTTAGGTTGTGGAGCTATTTGCGTGGGTGGGTTTGGCAACTTATTCACCCTGTCCTCAAGGGTAGTAATTGGCGTTACAGCAGTTTTCATATATTTAGACGACACTCAAGTATTTCTCTCTGCGCCTCTGCGCCTCTGCGTGAGATAAAAAGATGTGGTCCACTTACCTGAAAATCGCTGTAAAGTGGCGTTTGAGCGATTGCTTGGAAAAACTTAACAATGAGTAATATTTATTTAATAACTATCTTAAATGTTTTAACTATCTGCTTAAGTGTCTTAACTGTCTTAACTGTCTCCAATTTTTGATTTAACTATCTGCTTAAGTGTCTTAAGTGTCTTTTAATTTTGGAATTTTTGATTTAACTGTCTGCTTAAATGCTTTCCTCTACGTATTGCTTTTTTTTTATAACTATGAAAGAGTTTGATCGACGGCATCTTGTATTAAGTAACTGGACAAAAATATTTACAGTCATTGCGATCGCCATGAAATGAAGCTTACTCCTTCTCTGGGGGACGCTGCGCGGAGTGTAACTTCCCTTTAGTTTGATTCGCAATAACTTTTGATGTAATTAATTCTGCCATATTATTTATTACCTTGACACAATCCACCACGAGCAAAACAAATGTGGGGACATAGCCCAGTTGGCGAAGATACTCATGAACCATAACAGTTCTTAGATTCAGCTACGAAATAAAGACAGCAAAAAGATTCGAGAGGAGATTAAGCGCAGATTATGCAAGACTTTGAACTCCCAGATTTTTACATGCCATGGCCAGCGCGCTTGAACCCTAACCTAGAGGGTGCGCGTCTACACAGCAAGGCGTGGGCATATACAGTGGGTATCCTCGGCTCGAGCGACGATGCAGTATGGGATGAGAAAACTTTTGATAAGATGGATTTCGCGGCTTTTGCTGCGGCCACTCACCCAGATGCACCTGCTCCTGAGTTGGACTTGATTACTGATTGGTATATTTGGGGATGGTTTGTAGATGACTACTTCGCTCAAGCATTTGAGGTGGGAAACGCGGATATAGGAGAGGCTAAGGCGTATCTCTCTCGACTGCTATCTTTTATGCCCAAGGATTTGAGTACACCTACGCCGGATGCTGAGAATCCAGCAGAGTATGCTTTGGCTGATTTGTGGCCTCGTACCGCGCCTACTATGTCTGAGCAGTGGCGACAGCGATTTGTAGAACACATCCAAATCATGTCTGAAGCCAGCTTGCGAGAGCTGTTTAACAAAGACAAGAACCAGGAGCGAATTCTCGATCCAATCGAGTACATTAAAGTACGCCGTATAATCAGCGGGATGATTTGGTCTGCGGATTTGGTCGAACACTCCCTAGCAGCGGAGATTCCACCAGATATCTACGACAAGCGGCCTATCCGGGTGCTAAACGACATCTTCTGTGACACCGTAGGTATACGTAACGACATTATTTCCTACCAGAAGGACATCGATGAAGGCAGGGTCAATAACTGTGTAATGGTGGCTGAACACTTCCTAAACACCAGCATACAGGAAGCCGTCAACTTAGTCAATGACCTCGTGACCTCACGACTGTACCAGTTCGAGCATACTATGACGATGGAACTCCAACCACTGTTGGATGAACATGGGCTAGATGGTGAGGCGCGTCAGCGAGTGTTGCTTTATGTGAAGGCACTCCGGGACTGGATGGCTGGGGATCTGGAGTGGGAAACCCGACCTGGCGGTCGATACCTACCTGCCGAATCGGAGCAAGATGAGGCACAACTTGTGACCAAGCATTTAAATACTGCGCTGGCACGTGTTGGACTATCCCCAACCGCGATGGGATTAAGGGTCAGAACCTATAATCACATTTCTTTCCAGACCGTGGGAGAAATTACCCTACCAGAGTTTTATATGCCGTTTTCTACAGGGTTAAACCCTCACCTGGAGGAAGGGCGACGGAGTTCTAAGGAATGGGCTTACGAAATAGGAATGCTTGGTCTTCCTGGCATTAGTATCTGGGATGAACAGAAGTTTGATGCGATCGATGCAGCGTGGATGTGTGCGTTAATTTATCCAAATGCTCCCAAAGCTTTGTATGTGCTGACGACAAAATGCAATGTTTGGGGCTTCTATCTCGATGATTACTTTACAAAACGCTACTTAATGACCCGCGACCTAGTAGGGGGAAAAGTATTCCTGGCTCGACTGTTGGTATTGAACTCTAGCGACTGTGCCCCTCTCCTGATGCCAACTGACCCATTGGAACGTGGCTTGATCGATCTAGGGCAACGCATGGCTGCTTCTCTGTCTGCTGAAACAGCGCAGCAGATGCGCTGCATCCTAGTAGAAATATTGGAAAGTTGGGTGTGGGAACTCAACAACCAGATACAGAATCGCATCCCAGACCCAATCGATTACATAGAAACACGCATCAACACGTATGGTTGTGGTTTCATGGTGTTGTTGAACGACAACAACAAAACACCCCCTGAAGTTTATGACACTCCAATTATGCACAGTCTATACAACACGGCTGGCGGTGTTATTGCTTTTACCAACGACATCATTTCTTATCAGAAAGAAATGGAGTACGAAGGCATCGTCTCTAATGGCGTGCTGGTTACTCAGCATTTTCTTGACTGCGATTTAGTGCAAGCTGTTGAGATATTCAACAACCTGATCGCTGCGCGGGTGCATGAGTTTGAATACATCATCGCTACTGAGCTACCCGGACTCTGTGACGAATTCAACCTAGATACAAGCGATCGCCAGAAGCTATTCGGATATGTCGAACAACTACAGTTCCTGATGTCTGGTCTGCTCAAATGGTACTTGGGAACCAGCTGCCATAAAGAATCGGAATTTCGACGCGATCCCAGCCCGAGAAACCTGTTCAATATTCCCATAGCGTTAGACTCCTCAGCCCCCGCAGAAGCACAAAAACAGTTGGTTGGCATCCTCAATGGGCTAGGTACTTCGGCGGCAAAAATTTGCACTCCATCATCTAAGACTGGTGAAGGCAGCATTCAGTCCATACCGACCGAGAAGGCTATTTTGTCAAAACAGTTGGTTGGCATCCTTAATGGGCTAGGTACTTCGGCGGCAAAAATTTGCACTCCATCATCTAAGACTGATGAAAGTAGCATTCAGTCCATACCGACCGAGAATGCTGAGTCAATTATTTCGTCAAAACAGTTCCTTGGTGGTCCGACAGGGCTGGGCACTTCGACTGCACGTATCAGCTCGTCGATCGGTGCAGAGGATCTAGGGTCAGAATAATTCGTAATTGATAATTCGTAATTCGTAATTACCCCGAACCTATCTCTGGCAAGTGCTGTTGATACAGAGCAAGGAATAAATTTTGATGATATCTATCAAGAAATTGAGTTCCTCTGCTCTTTAATTACGAATTACGAATTACCAATTAGTAATTCATTAGGACTTACGCAAAAACTCTCTGAAACTCTTATTTCTTTGTGTCCTTTGCGTCCTTTGCGGTTCGTTTTTTCATGATTTTGCGTAAGTCCTGTTCATATGAGATCGGTTTTTTTACTAACTAGAGCTTGGAGGATGAAATTGTGACTTATTCTAACGATCCCAATTTGAATGTTGAAGGTCAGCAGCCACAGCAAAGTTTGAGTACAGCAGCGGCGCGTAATTTGGCGACAACAGCCAAATCTGCACCGCAGACCCAGGAAATTACATCACGATGGTTGTTGAAGCTGTTGCCTTTTGTACAAACTAAAGGTGGCACTTTTCGAGTCAACCGTCGGTTGAGTTATACCGTAGGTGATGGGCGGGTGAGTTTCACCAATACCGGAGCAGCAGTCCAGGTAATTCCGCAAGAACTAACTGAATTGCCCTTACTGCGCGGATTTGGCGAAGTTGATGTCTTGACCGGCTTAGCAAACCAGTTTCAGCAGCAAGAATACGCCCCAGACGATGTAATTGTAGAGATTGGTCAGCCCGCCGATCGCATAATTCTAATTGCTCGTGGTAAGGTGAACAAGATTGGTCTTGGCAAGTATGGCGAGCAAATCGTCTACGATGTCCTCGCCGATGGCGACCATTTCGGCGATGAAACTGTAACCCAGTCCGAGGACACCTGGCAGTACACCCTCAAAGCAATTACCAGAACCATAGTTTTGTCGTTGCCCCAACAAGCATTTGAGAGGCTCGTCGGTCAGTCCGAGGCGCTGCGAACTCATGTCGAACAGTTCCGCACCCGCTTAAGCCAGCCACAGACTCCCGAAGGTGAAGCCGCCATTGAACTAGCAGCCAATCATCCCCAAGAAACTCCCTTGGCAGGAACCTTCGCCGATTACGAACTTGCACCCCGCGAATACGAGTTGAGCATTGCTCAAACGGTGTTACGAATCAGTACTCGCGTTGCGGATTTGTACAACGAACCGTACAACCAGACGGAAGAACAACTGCGATTAACTATCGAGTCATTACGGGAACGTCAGGAATACGAGTTACTCAACAACCGCGAATTCGGATTGCTGCACAACGCTGACTTGAAACAACGCATCTATAGCCGCACTGGCGCACCCACACCGGATGACTTGGACGAACTATTGACCACGGTATGGAAGGAGCCATCATTCTTCCTAGCTCACCCCCGCACCATTGCAGCCATAGGCCGCGAAGCCAACCGCCAAGGCGTTTATCCTCAAAGCGTAGATTTCAACGGCAATCAAGTTACAGCTTGGCGCGGCGTACCTATCTTCCCCTCTAATAAGATTCCCATCACCAACAACCGCACCAGTTCTGTACTTTTACTCCGCACTGGTTTGGAAAAACAAGGTGTCATAGGCTTACATCAAACTGGTATCCCCGATGAGTACCAACCAAGTTTGTCTGTCCGTTTCATGGGTATCGACGAAAAGGCGATTATTTCTTACTTAGTTACCGCCTACTACTCCGCAGCCGTTCTGATTCCTGACGCGCTCGGCATCCTTGAAGATGTGGAAATCGGGCGCTAAATATTCTTCAGGAGTGCTGACAAAGACGCGATGAATCGCGTCTGTACAAGAGTGCTGAGTGAGGAGAGATGCGATTAGCCCTTGTCTATAGAAGAGTTATTATTTCTCTCCTCTACCCCTCTGCTCCCCATCTCCCTTACTCAGCACTCTTGATGCGCTTTATTGGTAACTAGGGATGAGGTAATGACGGATTTTATTGAATCGAACAGTTCAGTTGAGGGCGGACAACCTCAACTGAGTTTGAGTAAAGATGCAGCGCGCAATTTGTCCAAAACAACTAAATCTACACCCCAGACGCAGGAAATTACGCCGCGATGGTTGTTGAAGATGTTGCCGTGGGTACAAACCAAAGCTGGCACTTATCGGTTGAATCGGCGGTTGACTTATACTGTGGGCGATGGGCGGATTAGTTTCACTAATACCGGAGCTGAGGTGCAGGTAATTCCCGAAAAACTGACTGAGTTACCATTGCTGCGAGAGTTTAACGATGTTGGTGTATTGACTGCACTGGCAGGTCGATTTGTTCAGCGCGAGTTCGCACCTGGTGAGATTATAGTGCAGGCAGGTCAACTAGCTAATGAGTTTGTGGCGATCGCGCATGGCAAGGTTAACAAGGTTGGTATTGGCAAGTATGACGAGCAGCCTTTTTTGGATGTGCTGGCTGACGGTGATTATTTTGGCGAACAGGTATTGGTGGAGCAACAAAGCAATTGGAAGTTTACAGTCACAGCTGTCACCCAATGCACGTTATTGGCGCTACCACAACAGCGATTTCGGGAACTACTCAATCAGTCCAGGGCTTTGCAGGCTCAAGTTGAGCAGTTTCGGACTCGCGCCCAACAACCACAAAATAAATACGGAGAAGCTTTAATTGCTTTATCCTGCGCTCATCCTACAGAGACGACGTTACCAACAACATTTGTTGACTACGAACTCTCACCCCGCGAATATCAATTGAGCATTGCTCAGACTGTGTTAAGGGTGAGTACTCGCGTTGCGGATCTATACAACGAACCGTATAACCAAACAGAAGAACAACTGCGACTGACTATCGAGGCTTTGCGGGAACGTCAAGAATACGAGTTGATTAACAACCGCGAATTTGGGTTGCTGCACAATGCCGATTTCAAACAGCGCATTTATAGCCGCACCGGCCCCCCTACTCCTGATGACCTTGATGAATTGGTTACCCGTCGGCGGAAGTCGAAGTTCTTCTTGGCTCACCCCCGTACTATTGCAGCCTTCGGTCGGGAGTGCAACCGTCGGGGCATTTATCCACCAACCATTGATGTTGATGGGACTAAGATAATTACTTGGCGCAATGTACCGATTTTTCCCTCTAACAAAATCCCAATTACTAAGAACCAGACTAGTTCTATCTTGATACTCCGCACTGGTGAAGATGACCAAGGTGTGATTGGTTTGCATCAAACTGGTATCCCTGATGAATACCAACCTGGTCTGTCTGTCCGATTCATGGGCATCAACGAAAAGGCGATCCTCTCCTACCTCGTCACTGCTTACTACTCAGTAGCTGTTCTCGTCCCCGATGCAATCGGCATTCTCGAAGATGTCGAAATCGGGCGCTGAAGAAACAAGGATGCCTCACCCTATCGATAAATGAGGGTATTGCCAATTTCTGACAATACCCTCAGACAAACAAGGTAATTTTTGGTAAGGCTCGTTACTTAAATTGCATCTTTGCCTGCTCGCGTCTTTATAGCGATTTGAACTATGCAATTTAGCGTACAAGTTTAAGGGACTTCCAAGGAAAAAAATATTCCATTGTAGGGGCGCACAGCTGTGCGCCCCTACAAATGTACAAAGAATTTGGGATAATTTATTCTCTGGAAGTCCCTAAGTTAATGCCTGAGCTGCTGCTGCTGAAAGAAACTCATTTGCTGCTTGCTTCAACAATTCGGCTTTATCGGTCTGTTCCCAAGGCAAATCTAAATCACTCCGCCCAAAGTGACCGTAAGCCGCGACGTCCTGATAAAAACGTCCGCCTCGTTCACTTGGTAAGTTGCGTAGGTTGAAGCTATGGATAATCCCCGCTGGACGCAGCTCAAAGTGCTGCTTAATTAATTCCAGTAAGGTTTCTTCATCTACTTTGCCAGTGCCAAAGGTATCCACTAGGATGCTGGTTGGCCGCGCTACGCCAATAGCATAAGAAAGTTGGATTTCAACTTTTTCTGCCAATCCAGCAGCGACAATATTTTTCGCCACATACCTAGCAGCATAAGCCGCAGAACGGTCTACTTTGGTGGGGTCTTTGCCAGAAAAAGCACCGCCACCATGTCGTGAATAACCACCGTAGGTATCAACGATTATTTTCCGTCCTGTCAGACCAGAGTCTCCTTGAGGACCACCAACAACAAATTTGCCAGTGGGATTGACTAAAAAGCGTGTTTCCTCATTTGGCTTAATGTCGATGTCGCCAAAAACAGGTTCAACTACAGCTGACCACAGGTCTTGTTTAATTTTGGCTTGTACTGCCGCGTCATCTGTGATTTCCCCAATAGTGGCTGTATGCTGGGTGGAAATCAAGATAGTATCAATCCCGACAGCACGTCCATCTTCGTAAACTACAGTTACTTGGGTTTTGCCATCAGGACGTAGGTATGGCAATTCACCTGTTTTGCGAACTGCTGCCAATCGGCGGGCAATGCGGTGAGCCAGACTGATGGGCAAGGGCATCAATTCTGGTGTTTCGTTGCTGGCAAAGCCAAACATTATACCTTGATCGCCAGCGCCAATTTTGTCGAATTGTTCATCGCTATCTTGCTGGCGAGTTTCTTGGGCGGTGTTGACGCCTTGGGCAATATCAGGTGATTGTTCGTCTAAAGCTAGCAAAACGCTGGTGCTGTTGGCAGAAAAGCCGTTATCAGCATTGGTATAGCCGATTTCGGCAATTTTCTTGCGGGCGAGATTGACGAAATTTACATTAGCTTTGGTGGTAATTTCACCTGTGATTAGCACCAAGCCAGTATTAACTACTACTTCAGCAGCAACACGGCTGCTGGGGTCTTGTGTCAGTAGGGCATCAAGGATGGTATCAGAAATCTGATCGCAGATTTTATCTGGATGACCTTCAGTGACTGATTCGGAGGTAAATAAATATCGACGAGACAAAGGTAGTTCCTCCTTCTTTGAGTATTTTCGCTGACTAAATGTGGGTATTTAGTTGAGCTACCTAATTTATGAAATCATAACAATATTTATACTTGAGTCGTTAGTCTCTTCTGAAGATCGATCGAAACTACTAACTACAGTTAAGAATTTGTAAGGAAGATAGAATTTGCACGAATTATTTTCTGCTCAAAATGTTTTTAAGAATACAAAAAAAGCGGGGCACTCCGAAAAGCGCCCCTGCAAGCTTTGACACAAACACTGCTGCTTTAAACCTGAACCGCTAACTTTGCTTCCGTAGCTGTCAGCCGCTCATAGGCAGCACGCATTTTCAAACCTGTAAGCACTTGGAAGAAACCAGTACCATTATTGGAACCAGGATACTCGCGGTGCTGGAGTAATAAGTGAGTCAATTCACCCTGATATTTAGTGGATGTATTGCTGAGATGGGTTTCGATGTAAATTACTTCTTCCAAGTTGTCAAATTGACCATCTACCTCTAGTACTGAGACATAGCGACCGTAGTAAACATCTGAACCGTAGTACAATTGCATACCAGGGTAGGAACAGGTCAGTTTGCGTCCACAGGGAGTCCAATTAATTGTTGACCCTTCATCAAATAGGTAGGTTGGATCGAAGCCTTCCTTACCTTCCCGCTGGAGCATACGTACCCGTAAGACTCGACGCTCAGTGTCGTTTTTGATCAAGTTTGTGGGTAATACCTGAAGAACTACATCAGCAAATTCTCTTTGTGGTTCAATAAACTTTTCAAAGTCAGGTTTGCGGGAATTGATTTGTGCTAAGACATCTTCGTAGCGATGACCGCGTTCTGCCATATCTCGCTGGATTTTCCAGGCAATTTTAACTTCATCGCTAATGTCGAAATAAACGCTGAAGTCAATTAGCGATCGCACCCGTTCATCATATAAAGGATGCAGCCCTTCTACCACTATAATATGATTCGGCTCTACCCGCTCTGGCGGATCGATCAAGCCGGTTTCGTGGTTATAAATCGGCTTATCAATCGCTTGACCATTTTTGAGCGCTTTAATTTGCTCATACATTAGGTCAAAATTGTTCGCTCTGGGGTCTAGTGCTGTTATCCCCGTTTCTTTGCGCTGTTTGCGATCGAGGGAGTGATAGTCATCCAAGCAGATGACTGTCATTAAATCTTCACCAAACAAATCTATCAAACGACGCAAAAACGTAGATTTACCGCAACCAGAGTCTCCGGCTACTCCAATCAGTACCACGCGTTCCGGCTTACTTGTCATAAATCTCCTCTAAATACTAAAGTTGTGTCAATAATTTTTCACACAGCAGATTTTGAAGCCAGGAGTTTACCCCTTTGGTTTATCCTGCGTTCTTGCTACCCAGCATTGCAATAAGACATCAATAAGTAGACAACAAACTTAAAACTAATAAGTTGCTACTCGTCGGACTAGCCTGAATCTTAAGTGCCGGTAAGTATTTAATCCTAGTGGTATATTTGATTTTAACAGAAGGGGGTATCCCATACAAGATTTCATGTCAAGAAGAATTAGTCTGGTTGACTAATCATTTTGATGATTCAGTTGTTAATTGTCAAAGAGGGATCGACAATACCCGTAAGTGTTAGGCAGCTCTATTGCCTGCTAGTTGTGACTCTCTGCAATGGAGTTCTAATGGTATAATTCATTTCTCTAGCAAACTTTTTGACGTTCGGAAATTTTATTGCTCCTCAAGGCTCAAGATATTTAAGACCAAAATCTATCCAACGAATGACTCCCTAAGTTGCATTATTAAAATTATTGGGTGTAAATTTATGGATATGCTCAAATATAAAGTGCCACTGTTGTAAACATTCAACGATTCCCTTGACAAAATAAGCAGATGCTTTTGCTCGAAAAACACAGGAATTAGCAGTAATTTCATCATCCAAGAAGGGAACAGGGAATAGGGAACAGGGAACAGTTTTTCCTATTTCCTGTGCCTGGAGGGAGTAACAGACCCCTACAACTATCAAGTAGCAAGTCATGTGTTGGTTTTAAATCCCCATACATTACATTCTGTTCCCTGTTCCCCCTTAAGAGTTCCCTCTTTCAATCAGGTTTACACCTGGAAGTAAAATTACAAACTGTAATAGCAAGCTACTGATGAGAGGTTGACAGATTTTTCACATCAAGTGAAACTGATTATAGTTACTTAAATCACGGTTCTCTCTGTCGTTATGTTCGTAGCTAGAATTCTGCTAGTCATGTAGTTAGACATGAGGAAGTCAGAAAAAGCTAAAGAAGATTTCTAGAGAGTAGTAGATTTCGCCAAGTAAAATCAAGCATAACATGCTCTCAAGTGCATCGATTGATACGCTTGTGCTGTATTCTACAGCAGTATGTATTTCTAGAGAAAAGTTAGCAAAAAAGTATCGGTGGTAGTTAACGAAGAAAAGATTAAATTGATTCATTATTAACATTCTCCAAAAGACTTATCCTTTACCTTAGAAGGTGAACAGGTGTGTTTTTTACTATGCCTGCATGTCTTCGGTGAGTGTACTTAGCAAGGCATCAATTGATGATGCCGTTTTTCCAAAGTGTCAGTTTTGTGAAACGAAAATCCGGTAAACTAAAGCTGACATAGGATGGGAATAGTTTTTTTTGAAAAACGGTTAAGTAAATATCGGAGTGGTAGAACGAATGTACAATCAAGGTGCTGTTGAGGGTGCTGCCAACACAGAATTAGGTAGCCGCGTCTTCCTCTATGAAGTGGTAGGCCTGCGTCAGAGCGAAGAAACCGATCAAACGAACTACCCAATTCGTAAAAGTGGCAGTGTGTTCATCAGAGTGCCTTACAACCGCATGAATCAAGAAATGCGACGTATCACTCGTCTAGGCGGGACAATTGTTAGCATCCAGCCCGTAACTGCTTCAGGGCAAGTTAATGGTAAAGCCTCACTTGGGAATGCTAACGGCGAAGAGAGTGAGTTAGCTAAATCTGGGGAAACTGCTAACAGTGAAGGAAATGGTAAAGCCACACCTGTGAATACTAAGAGTGAAGTCAAAGGCTTCGCTAAACCATCAGCTGAAGAACAGCTCAAGAACAAGGACAAGAAAGGCAACACCATGACTCAAGCGAAAGCCAAAAAAGACCACGGTGACGTTCCTGTTAACACTTACCGCCCCAATGCTCCGTTTATTGGCAAGGTAATATCTAATGAGCCATTAGTCAAAGAAGGCGGAATTGGTATTGTTCAGCACATTAAATTTGACCTGTCTGGCAGTAATTTGAAGTACATAGAAGGTCAAAGTATCGGCATCATTCCACCAGGATTGGACAAGAACGGCAAGCCCGAAAAACTCAGACTGTATTCCATTGCCTCAACTCGTCATGGCGATGATGTGGATGATAAGACAGTATCACTGTGTGTCCGCCAGTTGGAGTACAAACACCCAGAAACTGGCGAAACAGTCTACGGTGTTTGCTCTACACACCTGTGTTTCCTCAAACCTGGGGAAGATGTGAAAATTACAGGGCCAGTGGGTAAGGAAATGTTGTTACCCGAAGACCCCGATGCTAATGTAATTATGATGGCAACCGGAACAGGTATTGCGCCGATGCGGGCTTATCTGTGGCGTCAGTTTAAAGATGCTGAAAGAGCGGCTAATCCAGAATACCAATTTAAGGGATTTTCTTGGCTAATATTTGGCGTACCCACAACTCCAAACCTTTTATATAAGGAAGAACTGGAAGAAATTGAACAAAAATATCCTGAGAACTTCCGCCTGACTGCTGCCATCAGCCGCGAACAGAAAAACCCCCAAGGCGGTAGAATGTATATCCAAGACCGCGTAGCTGAACACGCAGATGAATTGTGGCAATTGATTAAAAATGAAAAAACCCACACCTACATCTGCGGTTTGCGAGGTATGGAAGAAGGTATCGATGCAGCCTTAACTGCTGCTGCTGCTAAGGAAGGCATCACCTGGAGTGATTACCAGAAGCAACTCAAGAAAGCCGGTCGCTGGCACGTAGAAACCTACTAATTTTGTCATTAGTCATTGGTCATTAGTCATTAATAGATGACAAAGAACGAAAGGCAAATGACAACGGACAAATGACAAACGAAGAAGGATAATCAGTAGGTAGGGCAAACGCTCTACCTACAATTGTTATTGGTGGAATTGGGTGCAAAAATTGTGGGTGTGAAACTAGGAATACTGGGATTAGGAACCGTGGGAACGGGTACAGTGCAGTTGTTGCAAGATAAAACTGGGCGTCACCCGTTGTTGCAAGAGATAGAAATATATCGGGTGGGAGTAAGATCGCTAGATAAACCCCGTGCAGTAGAATTGCCTGCGGATGTTTTGACCACAGATTTAGAAGCCATTGTCAACGATCCGGCGGTGGATATAATAGTCGAGGTTATGGGTGGACTGGAACCAGCGCGATCGCTCATCCTCAAAGCTTTAAGTAATGGTAAGCATGTAGTCACCGCTAATAAAGCAGCGATCGCCCGCTTTGGGGCAGAAATTTTCACAACTGCCAATCAAGCCGGCGTATACGTCATGTTAGAAGCCGCTGTGGGTGGTGGAATTCCGGTAATTCAACCCCTCAAGCAGTCCTTAAGCGTTAACCGGATTAATGCTGTAACTGGTATCGTTAACGGTACAACTAACTACATCCTCACCCGGATGCAAACAGAAGGCAGCAACTTCAGTGATGTTTTGGCTGATGCTCAGCGGTTGGGTTATGCTGAAGCTGACCCCACAGCCGATGTTGATGGCTTAGATGCGGCTGATAAAATTGCCATCCTGGCATCATTAGGTTTTGGTGGACGTATTCACCTCAAAGATGTGTATACCGAGGGAATTCGGCAGGTTAGCAAAACAGATATTGCCTACGCCGAAAAATTGGGATTTGTGATTAAATTGTTAGCGATCGCCAAAAGAATTACACCCACAGAAGAGGACGCTCTGACGCGGGGACACGGAGACGCGGGTACATTTCACCTGTCTCCTCTGTCGGTGAGAGTTCATCCGACTTTAGTACCGAAAGCGCATCCTTTGGCTAGTATTAACGGCGTTTACAATGCCATTCTTGTAGAAGGAGAACCCATCGGGCAAGTAATGTTTTTCGGCCCTGGTGCTGGTGCTGGTGCAACCGCCAGTGCCGTAACATCGGATATTTTGAATTTAGTTGCTGTCCTTAAAACAGATACAGCAGTTCCAAACCCGTTATTAACTTGCGGACATCAGGAATACTGCGAAATTGCGCCGATGGCAGAATTGATAACTCGGTTTTATGCCCGTTTCCTCACCAATGACCAACCTGGAGTTATCGGTAAATTGGGTACTTGCTTTGGTAACTATGGCGTTAGCTTAGAGTCTATTGTTCAAACTGGCTTTCAAGGAGAACTAGCAGAGATTGTAGTTGTTACCCATGATGTGCCAGAAGGCAACTTTCGGCAAGCTTTGGCAGAAATTCGGGATTTTGAAGCGATAGAAAGCATTCCTAGCTTACTGCGCGTACTTTGAGATTACATAAATAGCGATATTGCTCAATTGCGTAGACACGTTCGCGTAGCGTCTTGTAGAGAAGTGGCTTGTCGTCAGACATCGCTTGGCATTGAACCAGAAGCTTAGGTGTTAAAGGTGTGCGTTGTTTTTAGACACTGCCTCCTAAGCTACCTTAAAATTGCAAATATTAAGCAACTAAAAAATCACTCTAAAATAACGTGAGTTCGATGAGTACTGTTTTGACCTCACCCCCAACCCCTCTCCTACGAGGAGAGGGGAGCAAAACATTGATTTTTCTTGCTCCTCCCTCGCCTTTTAGGCGAGGGAGGTTGGGAGGGTGAGGTTTGTCGAACTCACGTTAAAATATGGCTCAAATTTTAGTTGAAAACTTAGATCCTGTGATTCTAGAAAAGCTAGAAACTCTTGCAAAACAGCACGGTAGGTCTTTGCAAGAAGAATTGAGGCAGATTCTACAACAAGCGGCTGAAAAAGCGACACACTACCACACTGGCGGCGACATAGAAAAAGTCAGAGAAGCTGTAGCACGCTCTCAAGTGAGATATACAGGAAAAATTTTCAGTGATAGTACTGAACTTATCCGCGAGGACAGAGAACGGTGAGTCAGTATGTTTTAGATGCTAGCATTACAATCAAGTGGTTCATCCCCGAAGTTTAGATAGCGACAATGTAGTTGCAGCTAATACATTGATTCAGGGAAATGGGTTAAAAGAAGGCGATCGCAGACTCTTGCACAAGGGCGATCGCCTTTCTTATATCTCGATAATAACGTATTAATTTATACGCATAAATATGTTTTATAAAAATTTTTACATAGATTGAGCATGAGGAATCAGGGCGATCGTTTGTTGAATTCGGGCGATCGTTTATTGAATTCGGGTAGTCGTTTATTGAATTCGGGCGATCGTTTGTTGAATTCGGGTAGTCGTTTATTGAATTCGGGCAAGCGTTTATTGAATTCGGGCGAGCGTTTATTGAATTCGGGTAGTCGTTTGTTGAATTCGGGTAGTCGTTTGTTGAATTCGGGTAGTCGTTTGTTGAATTCGGGTAGTCGTTTGTTGAATTCGGGTAGTCGTTTATTGAATTCGGGTAGTCGTTTATTGAATTCGGGTAGTCGTTTGTTGAATTCGGGTAGTCGTTTGTTGAATTCGGGTAGTCGTTTATTGAATTCGGGTAGTCGTTTATTGAATTCAGATAAATATCAATAAATTTACGCAATAAATATAATATTTTGCGTATTAAATATTTATATAATACTGAATTTTGCGGGTGTTGATCGCCAAGATTTTGTTTATCTTAATGGTGTATAGACAAGGATAGAAGTAAATTTTTATCCTAGTACACCATCGAGAAAAGGAAAGTTATTTATGTCACGTCCAAAACGTGGGTCTAAAGTACTTGATAGGGCACAGCGTCGGATTGCGGCTTTGAAATCGATTAGCTCCACCTTAGATTTAGGTAATGGAATTACTATTGACACCTTTGCCGCAGCCATCAAAAAAGCACAGGACAAGTTGGAAGCTTATAACTCCACCCTTTCCACGGTGGATCTAACTCAGGGAGCCTTTGAATTAGCCGAAAAGTCGCTGATGGAATTAACAGAACATGTGTTAGTCAGCGTAGCTGCAAAGTATGGCAAGAATAGTGATGAGTACAAAATGGCAGGGGGCGTTCGTCGCAGCGAACGCAAGCGTCCAGCGCGGAAGCCTAAGCAAGAGGTTGTTGCTTTATAAAGACAATACATTTGGGTTTTTTAACACTCTCCCGATTTGAATTCGGGAGATTTTTGGTTAGGTGGCAGCTTTATAAAACCCTGAATTTGAGAGAAAATTTAAGAATCGTAATTAGAGTAAATTTAAATGCACGTTATTAGTCGCAGAATTCTACGAGAATTTTGTGAGGTACACGCAGATGCAAGGGAAGCACTTTATGATTGGTATAGGATAGCAACTAAAGCTGAATGGAAAAATCTGCTTGAAGTTCAGGCTATTTATCCAAAAGCAGAAGCAGTTGGTAACTTCACTGTGTTTAATATTAAAGGAAACAATTACCGTTTGATTGCTGATATTGTTTACGAAACTCAAAGAATCTATATTAAATATGTCCTGACTCACGCTGAATATGATAAGGATAAATGGAAAAATGACCCGTACTTTTAATCCAGAATCTTATGGAAAATTGCTAGCCGAGTATCAGCCAAAAATCATTACCACGGAAGCAGAAAACGAACAAGCGATCGCACTCGCATTAACCTTAGAACATCGTCCTAATCGTACGCCAGAAGAAGAAATGCTGTTGCAACTGTTGGTGACTTTAATTGAGCAGTTTGAAGAAACCCATTACCCAATTCTCCGAGGTACGCCCAATTCGATGTTAGTACATCTAATGGACGCACGCGATACTACAACCGAAGCATTAGCTGAAGTAATTGGTTCATTGGAAATTGCCTTGCAAATTGTGAATGGCGGCACCATTAGTAAAACTCAAGCAGAAGCGTTGGCAGATTATTTTAATGTAGATATCAGTTTATTTAGCTAGCTGATCTTCCATAACAACGCTCTTAAAACCAGCGCTTGGTATTGAGCCGGAAATTTAATATTTTGGTATAAGGTTAAAGGTGCGTAGACACGTAGCGGCTTGTTGTTAGACATTAGACATAGGAGTAGAGACGTAGCAATGCTACGTCTCTACAAGGGTTTTGTGTAAGGGAAAATTATACCAATTCAATTAATGATTGCTACATATTCTTGGTTGAAGACGCGATGAATCGCATCTCTACAAATGGTCTATTTGTTGCATTCTTTTTTCAAATTGATATTAATTTTTGGAGATGTCTATTGCTTCTCTACTCGATACAACAGCTACAAAATCTTTTGTCATTTAGCTTCTAGAGCTTGAGTCAGCTATGAACCTGTATTAAAAATCCTATGTCCTAACCATCCCAAACCTAAGCCTAGACTAGAAGTGCTAGCTAAAATTAGAAAAGTATGAAATTGGCCAAAAGATTTTTGTAATTTATCTCCAGCCTCAGCCACAGCCCAAGCCCCAGCCAGAGCCACAGCCACAGCCACAGCCCAAGCCACAGCCCCAGCCCCAGCCCAAGCCACAGCCCAAGCCACAGCCACAGCCCAAGCCACAGCCACAGCCCAAGCCACAGCCACAGCCACAGCCCCAGCCACAGCCCCAGCCCAAGCCACAGCCCAAGCCCCAGCCACAGCCACAGCCCAAGCCCAAATTATGTACGGAGCGTTAGACGCTGCTAACAAGTAGCCTATCAATAGGTAGCTTAATAATACACCAATCAACCAGCCCCAGGGAATAATTCTAGATGATTTAGTACTTGGTTTACTTGAAATTGGCTCTAATAGCTTGACTTTGGGACGAACAGCTTCTGTTCTATGAACTGGGTTAACAGGTGGCGGGGGTGTTGCTTTTGGCGCTTCTAACATTGCTAACCATACCTGCATCGACTGAGGGCGGTCTTTTGCCTCCAGCGCCATACCCTTGAGAATTGCTTTATTTAATTGGTCACTAATGCCTGAAATAATTTGTTTGGGTGGAGTTAGAGGAACATCATCAACCCTACGAGCTAAAGAAGTTGTGGGATTTTGACCTGTCACCGCATAATAAAGTGTAGCTGCCAAACAATAAACATCAACAGTTGGCTCTCGACTCCCCCTAGTCATCTGCTCATAGGGTGCAAACCCACGATTACCAGCATTGCCTGTTGAACTCAAAGTTTTAGGCAAAAGTTCCTTAGCAATACCAAAGTCAATCAAAACCGCTTTGTCATTGCTCCGCAGCATAATGTTACCGGGGTGAGCATCTCTGTGTACTAGACCTGCCTTATGCACCACCGCTAAAGCTTCCCCAATTTGACAGATACAGGGCACAATCTCTGCTTCTGGTAAGGTTCCCCTGCGTCTTACTATCTCAAATAAATTTTCTCCTGGTACAAAATCCATCACCAAACAGTGGATAGAACCTTCCTTAAACAAGTCAATCACTCCCACAATGTGAGGATGAGGGTCTTGAGACAAGAGTGCTAGTATCCGTCCTTCTTGGATAAATCTCTCTATGTACTTTTCATATTCCGGATCGTGGCTGAGGTATTCATTAGGTGTCTTAATTACAACAGTCTGGTTTAGTTCAACATGCAATGCTTTATAAGTAATCCCAAATCCCCCTCGTCCCAGGACTTGCTCAATTACATATTTGCCACCTTGTAATCGTTGTCCAGTTGTCCAAGGCATGAAAACCTCTAAATAATTCGTAATTCGTAATTCGTAATTCGTAATTAAAAGACTTTAAGAAAGCTGGATATGGGTGTTTTCTATGACTTAACTGTATTTCACAAATAATACACTTTTGCAGAATTTTGCACAACACACAATGAAAGTTGAGCTAATTCTACGGTGTTTTTGTAGATGAGGGACTAGGAGACTGTGACGGTTGATTAGATGGGTTGAAAATAGGAATCCAAGAAGGTATGGCTGCAAGTAAGCTTACAAAAACTGCGATCGCCGCTATCACCACTCCCCAAAACTGGATGTTTCGCTCCCAATTTGAGTTGGTGTTAGATGGTACAATTACTGGAGGCTGAGAATTTTCCACAGTTAACCCTAAAGAATCAAGCCATTCCCGCATTGATTGAGGACGCTGTTTCGGGTCTAGTTTCATACCTGTTAAAATTGCTCGGTTAACGCGATCGCTAATTTGAGGATTATGTTTTTTCGGTTCCACTAAAGGAGCGTTATCCACCTTACGTTTGAGCGCACTAACTGGTGTTTTTCCAGTCAGAAGTACATAAAGAGTTGCCGCTAAAGAATAGATATCGCTATATGCTCCAGTTGGTTTAGTATGTTGAGCATAAAGCTCAGGCGGTGTAAATCCGTCAGAAGTTTCCTTTGTTCTATTTGTCGTTAAGATATGGTCGAAATCGAGAGCTAAACCAAAATCAATTAGCACTGCTTCAGGCTGTCCTTCTCGTACTCGTAAAAAGATATTTCCTGGATGCACATCTCGATGAATCAACCGATTTTCATGTACTTTAATCAGCGCTTCTCCAATTTGTTGAATGTAGCGTAAAGCCTCTGATTCAGAAAGTATTTGTTGACGGCGGTCAGCTAAACTTACACCATCCACATATTCCATTACTAAACACCAATGTTCTCCTTCTTTGAAAGGTTCTGCAACCTGGACAATATGTTTGTGTTTACATTGAGTAAGTTTTACCGCCTCTTGCCAAAACATTGTTTCCAGTCGTCCGCGTTCCGACTGGTTCAGGGAATTTAGTAAATCGTCATTTAAGGTTTTAATTACAACGCGATCGCCATTCTGATTTTTCACCAAATAAGTAATACCAAAGCGTCCCCGTCCCAACTCTTTCTCAACGGTGTATTTTCCACCTTGCAAGCGATCGCCAGCTACCCAAGCCATCTTTGCAACTCCCAAAATGCTTAGACTAATTTTCACACAAGAGAGCCTTAATAACTTGAGCCTAGCTTTGTAGAAAGACTGCGATGTCTACGACGAGCTACGCCTACGCTTTTTTCTCCCTCTATTGCTAAACTAAAAACAACCTTTAGCTAGTGCAAAGGTAACTTTATGACCTCTGCAACCAACCTGGATACCGATCTCACCCCATTTCCTGACCACACGCAGCTACCAGACTCTGATGGCACCTTTGTGAAAAATTGGCAAGAGCATCCCCAAAGTATTTTACTCACTGACTCAATTACACCCATTCTTCAGCAATTACATCCAGAAGGTCAATATTGTATAGGTCAGGACTTAGGTATTTACTGGCGGTTGACAGATCCTCCAGAGAAAGGAGCAGCAGCACCGGATTGGTTTTATGTAGGAAATGTCCCGCCCTTACTCGATGGATTGACGCGCCGTTCTTATGTATTTTGGCGAGAACACATCGCTCCATTAATTGTCTTAGAATTCGTCTCTGGTGATGGGAGTGAGGAACGAGATACAACCCCTTGGAAGGGCAAATTTTGGATTTATGAGCAAGTAATTCGTCCTCCGTTTTATGGCATTTATGAAGTGAATAAAGCCAGTATAGAAGTGTATGAATTCGTTGGTGGACAATACCAATTATTACCAGCAAATGAACGAGGACATTATCGTATACCTCCTTTAGGAGTCGAGTTAGGCATTTGGCTTGGAATTTATCAAAACGTGGAATTGCCCTGGTTACGTTGGTGGGATTTGCAAGGTAATTTGTTGTTGACTGGCGATGAAAGAGCAGAACTTGAACGCCAACGCGCCGAACAAGAACGCCAACGTGCTGAACAGGAAAGCCAACGTGCAGAACTTGAACGCCAACGCGCTGAACAAGAACGCCAACGCAATGAGATTCTGATTGCTCAATTGCGATCGCTCGGCGTAGAACCAGAAGCTTAAGTCTATTGCTAAACTAAAAAACAACCTTTACCAGTGCAAAGGTAACTTTATGACCTCTGCAACCAACCTCGATACCGATCTCACCCCATTTCCTGACCACACGCAGCTACCAGAGTCTGATGGCACATTCGTGAAAAACTTCCAGGAACATCCCCAAAGCATTCTCATCACCGACTCAATTCAACCGATATTACAAAAACTTCACGCTGATGGGCAATATTGTATTGGTCAAGATTGTGGCATCTATTGGCGGATAACTGACCCACCAGAAAAAGGCGCAGTCGCACCAGACTGGTTTTATGTTGCCAATGTTCCGCCCTTACTCGATGGACAAATCCGCAGGTCTTATGTAATATGGCGAGAATTTATTGCCCCATTAATTGCCTTAGAATTTGTCTCTGGTGATGGGAGTGAGGAACGAGATACAACGCCTTGGAAAGGCAAATTTTGGATTTATGAGCAAGTAATTCGGACTCCGTTTTACGGCATTTATGAAGTGAATAAAGCCAGCGTAGAAGTGTATCACTTAATTGAGGGTAAGTATCAGCCATTACCAACAAACGAACGGGGACATTATCTGATACATCCTTTAGGCGTTGAGCTAGGTATCTGGCAAGGAGGTTACCAAAATATGGAATTGCCCTGGTTACGTTGGTGGGATTTGCAAGGTAATTTGTTGTTGACTGGCGATGAAAGAGCTGAACTTGAACGCCAACGCGCTGAACTTGAACGCCAACGCAATGAGATTCTGATTGCTCAATTGCGATCGCTCGGCGTAGAACCAGAAGTCTAATATTTTAGAATCAGGTTAAAACTGGTAGAGGTGCAGTGTCTTGTTGTCAGACATTGCTCAGATTTTACCAGAGGCGATCGCTTAACTGCTAAATTGCGCTCTCTAGACATCGATCCAGATTCATAATTTTGACCAAAAGTCAATCAATTTTTGATTTTTGATTTTTGATTTTGGATTGCCAACAGCGATTTTCCGTTACCTGTGCGTCTGACAATTCAGCCGGATCTGGAAAACCTCACTTCCATTCCTCTCTCATAAAAGGAGAGAGGCTTTAAATTCTCCCCATTCCCTTGTAGGGAAGGGGGCTGGGGGGTTAGGTTTTCCACACGATCTGAATTGTCAGACTGTGCGTAAGTTTTGTTGGCATGAAAGGATTTGTTTTGCCCCTAATGGGCAAAGCATTAACCGAAGCAATTTTTAATCTAAAATCTAAAATCTAAAATTAAAAATTGGGACAGTCAATTATTGATTTACATCCAGTATCCGAGAAGTTTCTAGGCGACTCATCCACTTTGCGAAATAAACTCGATTCGCTTTTTCCTCGGATGGATCTTTAGTATCTATAGGATAAGGTGCCAGTCCTAAAATCGCTGCTGTGGTCACACAAAACATCGATTTTTGGAAAGTCATACAAATTTGCACTCGCAAATCATCTTCACCCCGGAGGCTGCGACGATAAATTTCATGCAAGTACTCTGGAAGATAATGACGCATATCTTGCATCAACAAGGTGGGAGGAATACCTGCGCCACCGATGGGCAAAGGATCGGCGTACAATGCACCATATTGGAATCGACTTTGATCTGGGGAGATTTGATAAGCTTGGGCGTTGTATGAAACTGTGCCGTGGAAAGGTGTTCCTCTAAAGAAAACTGCTTCTACATAAGGAATTGCTGTGTCTGCCAAGAAGGTCAAACCAACGTCTTTAGGAATGATTTCATAGAGTTTTTCCCGAACTTTGACGGTGTAGGTAATTGGCTTTGATGCATTTTCCACTAACCCTGCTTTAATATGGTCTACAATTTGGGGAATCGATTTGATTTCGCCATTGTCGTAGCGGTCTGATAAGCTGAGGAAAATATCAGCCATGACTCGCCAAAATTGACCTAAACCAGTGTAGTAAGCAGAAACGCGTAACTGCTCCGTTAAAAAGTCTGGAAACAGTTGGTTAATGCCTAAAATTAAAGGATTATTTTTAAATTTAGCCTTGATGACAGCTTGCGCTCTTTCTTGAAATTCTTTTGTATCTAAATATGTATCTAAACCGCCGCCACCGTGCCACATCATGCCTTTCATGCAATACTCGGCATATTCATAGTTAATGCGATCGTGCCACCAGTGACGCAGTAATTTCTGAAAAGATACTTCTCCATTAAAGTATTTAAAAAATGGGAAAAATACTAAAAACTGATGTTCGGCAATATAATTCAGATTTATTGAATAGGCATCTATAACTACGCCATAACTTTTGAGAATACCGACTACTTCCACAACATTTTCTGGATTATCGGAAAGTAATGCCTGTCCTGTTTGCAGGCGTTCAATAAACTCAGGTAAAGGTTCGTTCGTGAATTTCTTTTTAATAGTCACCATTGCGAGTTCTCCATTAAGTATGGGGGATTGAGAGTTAGGAGTTAGGAGTTAGGAGTTAGGAATTTGGAGTTTGAAGTTAGGAGTTTGGAGTTTGGAATTTGGAGTTTGGAGTTTGGAATTCTCATCTCCCTGCTCCCTGCCCCCCTGCCTGTTTATCTCCCTCATCTCCCTCATCTCCCCACTCCCTACTCCCCATTCCCCATTTTCTTATGCAAGGACACCGTTGCTACTACGTTTTGAGTATTGACCATTGCTGTAATTGTGGGTTCAGTCCACCGTGCTAACCAAGACGGTTGGATGCCAAAAATTACGATTAGCAAGGCTAAAATTGCAGCGGGAAGGCGATCGCTCCAATACACACGCGGTAAATTGACAACAGGTGCAGATAAGCGTCCAAAAAAGGCGCGGTTCATCAGTAGCAGGAAGTAAACTGCTGTTAACCCCGTACCAATCATGCACAGCAGTGTTTGGACTGGAAAAACTGCAAAACTACCCCGATAAACAATAAATTCAGAAATAAACCCTACCATTCCGGGTATCCCTGCGCTGGCCATGACTCCCACAATCATCAAGCTACCAATTACCGGCATACCGCGTTCTGGGTTCAGCAGTCCTCTGATGATTTCTAAATCGCGGCTGCCGGCTTTTTTATACACAACTCCCACCAGCAAAAACAGCATTGCAGAAATCAAGCCGTGGCTAATCATTTGCATAACGGCACCCAACACACTTAAAGGTGTAGCCGCCGCCGCCGCTATCAGGACGTAGCCCATGTGTCCAATAGAACTGTACGCCACCATTTTTTTCATATCTGTTTGGGCGATCGCACAGGATGAACCATACAATACACTTACTGCTGCCCAAATTGCTAACCAAGGAGCCACATAATTCCAAGCTTCTGGTAACAAGTTCATGCCAAATCGCAGTAAGCCGTAAGTTCCCAACTTCAACAGTACCCCAGCCAACAGTACGGAAATCGGTGTAGAAGCTTCAACGTGAGCATCTGGCAACCAAGTATGGAAGGGAACTAAGGGAATTTTAATCCCAAAGCCTACCAAAATTCCCACTAACAGTAAAAGTTGTGTTGCTAAAGGTAGAGTCTTCGCATTCAAGGTTGCTAGTGCAAAATTAGAGGAACCACTCAGCCAAACCATGCCCAGGAAACTTGCTAAAATCAGGATTCCGGAAACGGCAGTATAAATGAGAAATTTTGTTGCAGCGTAACCCCGTTTTGCACCACCCCAAATAGCTATCAACAGATACAAGGGAATCAGTTCCAGTTCGTAAAACAGGAAAAATAGCAGTAAATCCTGCGCTAAGAAAGCTCCAGTTACCCCAACGCTTAAGAGTAGTATCAAAGAGTAATACAATTTAGGACGGCCAAGGGATTCATCGCTACTGTAGATGGCAATGGAAGTCAACAGTCCATTTAAAACCAGCAATGGCAAAGATAAACCATCTATTCCCAGGTTATAGTTCAAGCCTAAGGCATCTATCCAAGGAACAGATTCGGCAAACTGTTGACTGACTTCCCCAGGACGGAACTGAATTGTGATTACAACTGTCAACAAGAAAGCAATAATCGCAAAGGTCAAAGCTACCCCACGGGCAAGTTTCCCACTAATGCCAGAGGGCCAGAAACCAATTAAAGCTGCGCCAATTAAGGGCACTAGAATTAAAGCACTAAGCATAGACTTCAGGTAAGGGGGATGGGGGGATGGGGGGATGAGGGAGATGAGGGAGATGAGGGAGAATAACTGTTGACTCCTGACTCTTAACTTCCAACTCTTAACTCTTAACTCTTAACTCCTAACTCAGCACTCTTAAAAGGGCAATTTATCTAGTAAACCCAATGACCAGCTGATGAAAAAGCCCAGGATGCTGACGACTGCGAGGATGGTCAACATATAACCTTGGGATTGTCCGGAAATGCTGTACTTTAAACTTTGTCCGCCGAGAATTGTGGCAAAGCCGACTAAGTTCACTATACCGTCAACCAAATAGCGATCGCTCCAAGCAGAAATCTTAGATAACAGCGCTACTGCACTCACTACGGTGACTCGATAAACTCGGTCGATGTAAAAGTCATAACCCAACAAATCTTGGATAAATCTCCATGCCAAAATTCTCGATCTTGACCAGGCTTTGTGCAGATGAATTGTAGACCCTGCAACTACTCCTATTCCAGTAGAAGCAAACAATGCTGACGCTACATACCAATTGATACTTTCCCAATCAGGTAGCAAGTACCATTGCTGTAGCATTAGGGGTAGAAGCAAAGTCAAAACTGTTAAAGTCACCATTGGAAAGGCCATCGACCAACCAACTTCCGGGGTGCGGCGGGTTTTTTGCTGCGGTTTACCCCAAAAGACTAATCTAAATACTCTGGTCAAGTTCAATGCTGTCAAGCCATTGACTAATAATAAAACTCCAATCACCCAAGGGCTAATATTCACAAAGCCATCAGCCCAGGCTAACATTGCCCAGAAGCTTCCCAGTGGTAAGAGTGTGACCATTCCTGCTGAACCAACAACGTAGGCAGTGGTGGTGGCTGGCATCCTTGACCATAAACCACCCATTTCTGTCAAGTCTTGGCTTTGGGTTGTTAAGATTACTGAACCAGAACTCATAAATAATAATGCTTTAGCGATCGCATGGGTTAACAGCAACATCAAGGCTACACCCCCTTGCTGCAAGCCCACTGCCAAAAACGCTAACCCCATGTATGCACTAGTAGAATGAGATAAGGCTCGCTTAATGTCTATTTGAGCTATGGATACTAATGTTGCACCAATTGCCGTCACCGTCCCCATAACTACCAACGCATTCAAGGCAATCGGTGACAAGGCTAACAATGGTTGCAGTTTAAATAGCAAATAGGCACCACCAGCTACTACCAGCGAATTTCGCATTACCGAGGCGGGGTTCGGTCCTTCCATCGCTTCATCTAACCACAGATGCAGTGGAAATTGCGCGCATTTACCCGCAGGCCCAGCAATTAACGCCAACCCCAATAAGGTCGATGTCACTGGGCTTAAATTAGCTGTTTGTGCCCACTCATATAAATCGGAAAAGTTCAAACTGCCGGCTGAGGTGGAAAGGGTGACTACAGCCATCAACAGTAATAAGTCTCCCACCCGTTTAGTTAAAAACGCATCCCGCGCCGCTGTCACTACTAACGGTTGAGCATACCAGAACCCCACCAGCAAATAAGTCGAAAGTGTCAGGACTTCCAAAAGCCCATAGCTGAACAACAAAGAATCACTGATTGCTAGACCACTCAGCGCTGCTTCAAAAAATCCCAGCAGCGCAAAAAAACGTGCCAACGACCAGTCTTTTTCCATGTAACCCAAGGCGTAAACTTGTGCCAATAAGCTTAAGCCAGTAATTAAAACTATTGCCCCGATACTCACTGGTGAGAGTTCCAAGGCAAAGGATAAGTCCAAATCCGCAGCTTTGAACCAGGGAACCAATAACTTTTCTGGTTCTCTATCCCAAATATCTTTAAATACAAACAAGCTATGGACAAAAGCCAAAAGGGTCGTCAACAAGTTGATGTATGCCGCAGGTCTTGGCCCTGTCCGCTGAATTATTCCCAATCCCCACGGTAAGGTCAAAATTGCGCCTAATAAGCTATACAAAGGCACAAACCAACTTGTTAAAAATAAAAATTGACTCATTTAAATTTCCCTTAACGACTCAGGCATGATTTTAAGAAACCTTCCAAACAATTCTTTGTTTAATAAAATTAGTTTGCCAAAACCTCTATATTTGTTTACTGTTGTTGCAACTAAAACTTCGGAGTATTTATACTTAATTTTCCCCTATTAAACTTCAGTAAAATATAACTTCATATAATCAAAAGCATTTACTTGCCTTAACATCATCGACCTTTTTACATTTTTATTTCTACTTTGACTAAAGTACTTTATACGATATATTTGAAAAAATTATATGTTTTTTACCTAGTCCTTGTAGATGTAGCAAAAACACAGGAAAGATATAAACAGCAAAGCATACAGCGACTGCTCGCTCCTTCCCACATCGAATTAGCCTTGGCTATGAATCTCGTTTTGTAAATGTCATAAAGAAATTATAAAGCATAAGTGGCTGCTCTAGGAATCCGTGAACTTTAATTGCTCATCGGCATAGATAAATTTATGTTAAGTTTTTTAAAACTTTTTTATCATAAACTATTATAGTGATTTATATTGCCAGGGACGCCAAGCTTTCCTATGCTTAAATTGGAAGTGTTTTCTTAGCTCTAAGATCAAGCTCTCCCCGTCAAAAATTTCAAGTAACAGTACCGATCGGATTAATTTTGTAGGAGTTCTGCGATGCCAATTGCAGTTGGAATGATTGAAACGAAGGGCTTTCCAGCAGTGGTGGAAGCTGCTGATGCGATGGTAAAAGCCGCCCGTGTCACTTTAGTGGGATACGAGAAAATTGGTAGCGCTCGCGTCACCGTGATAGTTCGGGGAGATGTATCGGAAGTCCAAGCTTCCGTAGCCGCTGGGGTAGAAGCGGCCAGAAGAGTTAATGGTGGTGAAGTGTTATCCACACACATTATTGCTCGTCCTCACGAAAACCTGGAGTACGTTTTGCCCATACGTTACACAGAAGCTGTGGAACAGTTCCGTACCTAAAAGCCGTTTAAATAAAATAATTAACGCTTTTTAGTTTTTTGAGAAATTTTTTTTCTCGTCGATAACATACTTCAAATCCTTCTGCGGTGGGGCATCACGCGGAAGTAAAACTAAGCTCGTGGAGGTGTCGGGTTGCCGAAACATTGAAACGAGTAGCCAAGGACTCCAAAGCCCGCGCTGTATGTCGGGTAGGCGAGAAACCGGGATATGTCACCATCATTTGTGTCCAAGGCTAAAACTTTAAAAAGGGATTAAAGCTAATGTCGATCGCAGTTGGAATGGTTGAAACGCTAGGCTTTCCAGCGGTAGTGGAAGCTGCTGACGCAATGGTGAAAGCAGCCCGCGTAACTCTGGTGGGTTATGAAAAAATTGGTAGTGGTCGGGTGACCGTGATTGTGCGGGGAGACGTATCAGAAGTTCAAGCTTCCGTAGCCGCAGGAGTTGAATCTGTGAAGCGAGTCAACGGCGGACAAGTACTTTCTACTCACATCATTGCTCGTCCTCACGAAAACTTAGAATATGTTCTGCCAATTCGTTATACAGAAGACGTAGAGCAATTCCGGGAAAATGTCAACGCAATTCGTCCTTTTGGTAGAAGACCGTAATTTCTAATGCAAATTGCCAAAGTTCGCGGCACAGTAGTTAGCACCCAAAAAGACCCAAGTCTAAGAGGTGTCAAACTACTGTTGTTACAATTGGTAGATGAAGACGGAAATATCCTGCCACAGTACGAAGTAGCAGCGGATATCGTGGGAGCAGGAGTAGATGAGTGGGTACTGGTCACTCGTGGCAGTTCTGCTCGTCAAATTACTGGCAATGAACAGCGTCCATTAGATGCAGCAGTGGTGGCAATTATAGACACCATTCACGTTGAAGATCGCCTAATTTACAGCAAAAAAGAACAGTATAGGTAGTCAACAGTTAGAGAAGTTAGGAGTTAAGAGTGAGGAGTGAGGAGTGAGGAGTGAGGAGTTTTAACTCATAATTCATAACTCATAATTCATAACTCATAACTCATAACTCATAACTTAATTTCAGGAGGAATCTTGCGATGGTAGTCCGCAGCACGGCGGCACCCCCAACCCCGTGGTCAAGGAATTTAGCTGAACCCGAAATCCATGAAACTGCCTTTGTACATACATTCTCCAACTTGATTGGAGATGTACGCATAGGTGCAAATGTAATCGTTGCTCCGGGGACCACGATTAGAGCGGATGAAGGCACACCCTTTTATCTTGGTGAAAACACTAATGTCCAAGATGGCGTTGTAATTCATGGGTTGGAGCAAGGTCGAGTAGTTGGTGACGACAATGATAAATACTCGGTGTGGATAGGCAAAAATGCTTGTATTACCCACATGGCTCTAATTCACGGACCAGCTTATGTAGGCGACAATTCCTTCATAGGCTTTCGCTCTACAGTGTTTAATGCCAGGGTAGGTGCAGGTTGCATCGTGATGATGCACGCTTTGATTCAAGACGTAGAAATTCCCGCAGGAAAGTATATACCTTCTGGAGCCATAATTACCACCCAGCAGCAAGCTGACCGCTTGCCAGACGTGCAAGATCAGGATAAGGAATTCGCTCATCATGTGGTTGGGATTAATCAGGCATTACGAGCTGGTTATCTTTGTGCTGCGGATAGCAAGTGTATAAAGCCCATTCGGGATGAAATTGCTAAATCTTATACAGGTAATGGTATTACTGTTTTAGAGTTGGAAAGGAGTAGTGACGTGTCGAGTAATAGCTTGGGTGCAGAAACAATAGAGCAGTTGCGCTATTTATTACAGCAAGGGTATAAAATTGGCACGGAGCATGTAGACCAAAGACGGTTCCGGACGGGATCTTGGACTAGTTGCCAGCCAATCGAACCGAAATCTTTAGGTGAAGCGATCGCTGCTTTGGAAAGCTGTGTGAGAGACCACAGCGGCGAATATGTCCGCCTGTTTGGCATTGATAAAGGTAGACGGCGCGTATTAGAAACCATCATTCAACGTCCCGATGGTGATGTTAAACCAGCTACCAACTTTAAAGCTCCTGCTAACAGTTCTAGCAATGGCAGCTACAGGAGCAACAATGGCAATAGTAATGGCTCTAGCAGCGGCAAAATTAATAACGAAACCGTAGATCAAATCCGGCAACTTTTGGCTGGTGGTTATAAAATTAGCACTGAACACGTAGATGAGCGCCGCTTCCGCACTGGTTCGTGGAGTAGTTGCAAGCCAATTGAAGCAAATTCGGCAAACGCCGTGATTTCTGCTCTGGAAGAGTGTATAGACAACCATCAAGGCGAATATGTGCGTCTAATTGGTATTGACACCAAAGCCAAGCGGCGGGTGTTAGAAAGTATCATTCAACGTCCAAATGGTCAAGTAGCTCCCTCTGGTGGTAGTCAGAAATCATCATTTAGTAGCAGCAGTGGGTCTTCGGCAAAGGCAACAGCAACAGCCACCAGTACTCGTTTAACTTCTGAAGTAGTAGACCAGCTACGGCAATTGTTGGCTGGCGGCTATAAAATTAGCATTGAACATGTAGATGAGCGCCGCTTCCGGACTGGTTCGTGGACTAGCACAGGTCAAATTCAAGCCTCCTCAGAAAGAGAAGCGATCGCAGCCGTAGAAGGACACCTCGGCGAATTCCAAGGGGAATATGTCCGCTTAATTGGTATTGACCCCAAAGCCAAACGGCGGGTATTAGAAACCATTATCCAACGTCCAAACGGTCAAGTAGCCTCCTCTAACAGTCATAAATCTACTAGCAATGCACCCTCTGCTACTCCTACTGCTACTGCTACCAGTACCCGCTTGAGTACTGAAGTAATAGACCAACTCCGGCAATTATTGGCTGGCGGCTCTAAAATTAGCATTGAACACGTAGATCAACGGCGATTCCGTACTGGTTCGTGGACTAGCACAGGTCAAATTCAAGCCTCCTCAGAAAGAGAAGCGATCGCAGCCGTAGAAGGGCACCTTGGCCAATACCAAGGAGAATATGTACGCTTGATTGGTATTGACCCCAAAGCCAAGCGTCGGGTATTGGAAACGATAATTCAACGTCCATAAGGAGTTAGGAGTTAGGAGTTAGGAGTTAGGAGTTGGGAGTTGGGAGTTGGGAGTTAGGAGTTGGGAGTTATGAGTTGAAAAAGATTGTTAATTCATAACTCGAAACTTAAGATTTATAACTCCTCACTTTTAACTAATTCCACATTCCTCACTTTTAACTAACTCCTCACTCTTCACTTCTAACTCCTAACTTTCTAATTTCTTCTGGCTTCTGAGGTTAAATTTCCATGTCTGTGCCGCCACTGCGCCTCAGCAATAACTTTGATACTTACATAAGTGGTGAGGTGACTGTTCATCCAAGCGCGGTACTCGCACCTGGGGTAATACTCCAAGCAGCTGCAAACAGCAACATCGTCATTGGCCCGGGGGTCTGTATTGGTATGGGAGCTATTCTCCAAGTCCATGAAGGAACCTTAGAGGTAGAAGCAGGGGCAAACCTGGGAGCGGGTTTTTTGATGGTTGGCAAGGGCAAAATTGGAGCAAATGCTTGCATTGGTTCAGCAACAACAGTTTTTAATTGTTCAGTTGAACCCGGACAAGTAGTTCCACCTGGTTCGATTTTGGGAGACACAAGTCGGCAAATTAGTCAAACAAAACAACTCAATTCATCCAAAGAGAACCCACCTGCTACAAGTCCAGAAGAAAATAATGGCTTAGGGGAAGGAGAAGAAAAGGTCATTTCCTCAACAAACTTCTCCGCTTCGGCTTTTGTCGATTTAAAAGGGCGCTCGATTTCTTTCTTTAAATCTTCCGCCACTGGTGAAAGCCAGTCTCCTCCACCGTCCAAGCCTGTCAATGATGCCCAAACCAATTTGCAACCAGCCCCCGAAGAGTCTACAGAACATAACTCAGACCCCAATCAGCCAGCCACAGAATCCCCTAATAGCTTCGGGACTCAAATTTATGGGCAAGGCAGCATACACAGACTATTGACTACATTGTTTCCCCACAGACAATCCTTGAATGACCCAAACTCTGACGATTAGTCCGAGTAAGTGTTAATTGTAAGTTGTCAGGCTTTTCCGTAACTTGGAAAATTCACATGGAAACATTTAATCAACGGTCTATGAGTACCATGCATTCATCGAGTCATTTCGACGATCTCAAAGATACTGCTTTGGGCTTAGTTTCTACTCTCAGTTTCCCAGCAATAGTTGGGACAGCGGATATGATGCTCAAATCTGCTGGAGTTCACTTAGTTGGCTATGAAAAAATTGGTAGTGGTCATTGTACCGCGATCGTTCGGGGTGGAATTGCCGATGTCCGCCTTGCCGTAGAATCAGGCGTCCAAACTGCTGAACAATTTGGTCAGTTGGTTTCTAGCTTAGTGATTCCCCGGCCTTATCCCAACTTAGATATAGTACTTCCCATCACAGCCCGTTTCACTAAATTGATGGAAGAAGGCAGTTACAGCCGTTTGAGTAATCAAGCAATTGGTTTGGTAGAAACGCGAGGCTTTCCAGCAATGGTGGGCGCATGTGATGCTATGCTCAAAGCTGCTGATGTCCATTTGGCAGCCTATGAAAAAATTGGTGCGGGTTTGTGTACAGCGATTATTCGTGGTTCCGTAGCCAATGTTGCTGTAGCAGTGGAAGCGGGAATGTTTGAGGCAGAACGCATTGGGGAATTAAATGCAGTGATGGTGATTCCTCGACCCCTAGACGAAATGGAACAAACATTGCCATTAGCAAGTTGCTGGATAGAACAAAACCAACCACTAAGCTTGCCAGTGAATATCAAGGAGCAAGTTGCTGAACTCGAAATGTTAAGATTACCAGATTTAACTAAGTTGCCGACAAAAGTTACAGAAGAATTATGGAATGATGAATGATGAACAATGAATTATGAACTGTTAAAAATTCATATTCAGTATTCAACATTCATCGTCAACTAGAAGGCATCTTACGCTTTTCTTATTGTTCTGATAATAGCTTCTTCAATCCAGAAATCAAATATTTTTCTTCTAATAGCGATAATAGAGTTTTATCTATAAAAAATAAAACTCGTAAATTTCTCTAAGCATCGCTATATCATTTGCAACTCTTCAGTAATACTAGATATATATCTATGAATCGCTATTTACAGGAGAACTACCCTTGAATCAAGCGACGCTGCACCAGTTAAAAGTCTTCGAGGCAGCGGCACGGCACAGTAGCTTTACTCGTGCTGCTGAGGAATTGTTTCTCACTCAACCTACCGTTTCCATGCAGATTAAGCAACTGACAAAATCGGTAGGATTGCCATTATTTGAGCAGGTGGGAAAGCGGTTATATTTGACGGAGGCAGGAAGGGAATTATTTGCCACTTGTCGGCAGATTTTTGATAACATAGCCCAATTTGAAATGAAGGTGGCGGATTTAAAAGGGCTAAAACAAGGACAACTAAAGCTGGCAGTGATTACAACAGCGAAATATTTTATCCCACGTTTATTAGGGAAGTTTTGCGAACTTTATCCAGGAATTGATATCTCCTTACAAGTAACGAATCACGAACAAATTTTAGAACGGATGGCTCATAATCTGGATGACTTATATATTATGAGTCAAATTCCAGACAATATGGATATAACTTGCCAACCATTTTTAGAAAACCCTTTAATAGTCTTTGCACCACTTAATCATCCTTTATCCCAAGAAAAAAATATTCCGATACAGCGCCTAGCTGAAGAACCTTTTATTATGCGAGAACCAGGTTCAGGAACTCGTCGTGCTGTGCAAAGCTTATTTGAGGAACAAGGGGTGAAGGTAAAAGTTAAGCTGGAATTGGGAAGTAACGAAGCAATTAAACAAGCGATCGTCGGTGGTTTAGGAATTTCTGTTTTATCTCGTCATACCTTACTATTAGACGCATCACAGTTCAGCATTTTAGATGTCGAATACTTCCCTATTGACCGACATTGGTACATGGTTTACCCATCTGGTAAACAACTATCTATCGTCGCTCGTGCCTATTATGATTATTTACTCGCTGCCGCCAAAGGCATTGTAGAACAAAACGCTACTTATAGCTATAGTTCGGTTGAAGCAACTCACGGATAAATATTGGGCATTGGGAGTGAGGGATAGAGACGCGATGAATCGCGTCTGTACAAGAGTTAAGAGTTATTCTCCCTCATCCCCCTCATCTCAGTGCCCCATTAGCAGATTTTAAATTCCCTAAAGGGGTTGACGCTAAGACCAAGAAACATTAACAATTAACCAGCAGAACCATTAAAAATGGGGGAAACTGGCGGTGGTTAACCCGGAAATACAATCTTGGCGCAAAACAGTACCAAGCGAGGTTGTAGCTGTTACAGTCTACACTGATAGAGCATTGGTTACACGACGAGGTGTAGTTTCGTTAACAGGAATTGAACAGGAATTAGTAATTACCCCAGTGCCAATGACTCTGGAAACTGAGTCTGTGAGGGTTAGCGGTACGGGTACGGTAGGGGTGCGGTTGCTGGGTGTGAGTAGCGATCGCATTTACACTACTGAACCTGTGGCAGAACGTGTAGCACATTTGACAAGACAAATTGAGCAACTAGAGGCAGAAAAACGCCATCTGCAAGCCCAAGTGGATGCTTTGGCATTGCAATCTAGTTTTATCGAAGGCTTACGTGAAAAAACAGAAGAACCTTTTTCCCAGAGTTTATCCCGGAAAAATCTTAGTTTGAGCGAAATTTTGGATTTTTTGAACTTTTTGGGAAGCCAGTATAGCGAATATGCGATCGCCTCTGGAGAATGCTTTGCCCAACAGCAGGAATTAGACAAACAACTCCAAGCACTCCACGCCTCACTGCAAAAAATCCAAACACCCCATCCCCAAGAAAGTTTGAGCTTAGTTGTAGCTGTTGAAGTCTCAGGTGAAGGCGAGTTTGAGCTAGAGGTATCATACTTGGTGAATCGCGCCAGTTGGACTCCGTTATATGACTTGCGTTTTAGCACCACGAGCGATATCGTGCATTTGAGTTACCTGGCAGAAATTACTCAAAGCAGTGGCGAAGATTGGATTGGTGCAAGTCTCACCCTTTCTACTGCAAAACCCGGATTAGGGACACTCCCACCCAAACTTGAACCTTGGTATATTGATACCTTACGTCCACAAATAGCGCGACAACGACGATCTAGATTTGCTGCACAGCCACCACTGCTGCCTAGCATAGCAGCTCCAGCTGGTGAAGGAAATTGGCAAGAAGAAGACGAAGTTGCACAGGATAGTCTCATCGCAGCAGAAATTGTGACAGCAGAAGTATCCAAGGAAGGAAGTGTAGTTACTTTTAAATTAAATGGCGGCGGTAACATTCCTAGTGATGGCGCACCCCATAAAACAACAATTTTTAATGATGATTATCCTTGTAACTTTGATTATGTGGCAATGCCGCGCTTAGTAAGTTTTGCTTATCTGCAAGCCAATGTAAAAAATAGTCCCAACGGTGCGACTTTGTTACCAGGAAAAGCTAATATTTTCCGCAACAATGTTTTTATTGGTGCCACTAGATTAGACAATATTGCACCAGGGCAAGAATTTCAACTGAATTTAGGGATTGATGAAGGTTTAAAAATTGAGCGTGATTTAGTTGAACGTTTGGTAGATAAAAGATTAATTAGCAACCAGCGCCGAATTACTTATAGTTATCGGTTGGTAATTACTAACTTACTCGATAAACAAGCGAATCTGAAAGTAACTGAACAATTACCAGTTAGCCGCAACGAACAAATTAAAGTGCGTCTGATTCGCAGTAACCCGCAAATTCAACTTGGTGAAATGGGGATTTTAGAATGGGAGTTAATTTTTGCACCACAGGAGCGGCGAGAGATATATTATCAGTTTAATGTTGAACATCCACCGGAATTAATGGTGGTTGGGTTAGATATTTAGAATCAATAGACCTGCCTCAAAAATAGAGTCTGAAACAACGCAAAATCATTTCCAGATTATTTTCATTGTTCCTTGTGAGCGCAGCTCATGGAGTCTCTGGCATAAATATTTTTTTGTCGGGCTACGCCCCGCTTCGCTAACACGCAGAAGCGCTCAGACGCAGAGAAGAGAACGCAAAGAAGGACTTTTGCAAGAAGTCTAATCTAAAATTGGCACAGTCAACGGACTACATGCAAGATTTGACAAATCGACTGTTACGCTAGACTATAGCACTAAGACACTTCCTACCATGTCTGTCGTCGAAAATTTAGCAAGCCCAGAAGATGTTATATTTCCCCCAGGGGATTTATATAGTGACGAACCGCCTTTGGAAACTGACTTACATCGGCTACAAATGACACTGCTGATTCAATGCTTGGAGTGGTTGTGGGAAAATCGCAACGACTTCTATGCATCGGGTAATCTCACCATCTACTACAGCCCACGCCAACGCAAATCAGAAAACTTCCGGGGGCCAGATTTTTTTGTAGTGCTGGGAACTGAACGCAAACCCCGTAAAAGCTGGGTTGTCTGGGAAGAAAATGGCAAATATCCTAATCTAATTATAGAAATTCTCTCAGATAGCACAGGCGACACTGACAAGGGACTAAAAAAACAAATTTACCAAGATATCTTTCGCACACCAGATTACTTCTGGTTTGACCCAGAAACGTTAGAATTTGCAGGATTTCATTTGCTTGATGGTGAATATCAACCACTGGAACTCAATTCCCAAGGTTGGTTGTGGAGTCAACAGCTAGGTTTGTATTTAGGAGTTTATCAAGAAAAATTGCGCTTTTTCACGCCTGAAGGAGAACTAATTTTGACACCACAGGAAGTTGCACAACAAGAGAAACAACGCGCTGAACAAGAAAAACAACGCAGCGATCGCCTTGCAGCAAAACTGCGAGAATTAAATATAGATCCAGAGCAATTTTAGATTTTAGATTTTGGATTTTAGATTAAAAATCATTTCGTTACATACTTTGCCCCTAGTTTGTGGAACAAATCCTTGCATCCAAAATTTAAGATCCTTCTGTTTTAATCCAAAATCCGCAATCCAAAATCCAAAATTGATTGCTACGGATCTTCAGGAAAAACCCATTTTGGCGGTTCCGTCATTTTTCTCCGTAGACGTTCTTCAGCTATTTCCAACATTGTGTCTAAAGAAGTCTCTTCAACAAATTTGGCAGCTGCTTCTCTAAACTCAACATTGGGGCATTTATCGCCTAAAACGCAGCCGTTAACACAGGCTACAGCACAGTTAATTTTTTGCTCCACAGTGAATTCCTCTCTTTTCAAGTTATGAGTTATAATTTCAACTCCTAACTTATTAACTTTCAAACATTAGCTTCCAGATAAATTTTACCTTGCCAGTTGCCATCCCAACGGTTTAAATACTTACCATTTAGAAAATTATGAGTTAGGAGTGAGGAGTTAAGAGTTATAAGTGAGGAGTTATGAGTTATGATTTTTACTCCTAACTCCTGAGTTTACTTCCTCACTCCTAACTCCTGACTTTACTCCTCACTCCTAACTCCTAACTCCTCACTTTAAATCAAAAGCCCTCATGTCCGAATTCTTTGCCACTACTGGAACTATAGCCGCGATCGCCACTGCTGTTGTCCCCCAACAAGGTAGTGTTGGTATTGTGCGGGTATCCGGTGACCAAGCAATGTCCATCGCCCAAACTCTGTTTCACACACCAGGGCGACAAGTTTGGCAAACTCACCGAATTCTCTACGGTTATATCCGCCATCCCCAAACGCAACAATTGATAGATGAAGCTTTGTTGTTAATTATGAGGGCACCCCGTTCTTACACCCGTGAAGATGTGGTGGAATTCCATTGCCACGGCGGAATTATGGCAGTGCAGCAGGTGTTACAACTGTGTTTAGAAAATGGTGCAAGATTAGCTCAACCGGGAGAATTTACCCTCCGCGCTTTTTTGAATGGGCGATTGGATTTAACTCAGGCTGAAGGCATTGCTGATTTGGTGGGAGCTAAATCGCCCCAAGCTGCCCAAACTGCCTTAGCTGGTTTACAGGGAAAATTAGCTCAGCCGATCCAGCAGTTACGCGCTAACTGTTTGGATATTTTGGCAGAAATCGAAGCTCGAATTGATTTTGAGGAAGACCTTCCTCCGCTGGATGATAAAGTAATCATATCAGAAATTGAGAAAATTGCCGCAGAAATTTCTCAGTTATTGGCAACCAAAGATAAAGGCGAGTTGCTACGCACTGGTTTAAAAGTGGCAATTGTCGGGCGTCCGAATGTAGGGAAGTCGAGTTTATTGAATGCTTGGAGCCGGAGCGATCGCGCGATCGTCACAGATTTACCCGGCACAACCCGCGATGTGGTGGAATCCCAGCTAGTTGTGGGCGGAATTCCCGTGCAGGTGCTAGATACTGCGGGGATTCGGGAAACAACAGACCAAGTAGAAAAAATTGGCGTGGAGCGATCGCGCCGTGCGGCAAATGCAGCTGATTTAGTCTTGCTCACCATTGACGCCGCTGCTGGGTGGACAGAAGGCGATGAAGAAATTTACCAACAAGTGCAACATCGTCCATTGATTCTTGTTATTAACAAAATCGACTTAGTAGAAGAAACACAAATAAAAATTATTCAATCTAAAATCCAAAATCCAAAATCCAAAATTCTGACAGCCGCCTCCCAAAATCAAGGAATTGATGCTTTAGAAACAGCTATTTTAGAGATAATTCAAACAGGAAAAGTTCAAGCTGCTGATATGGATTTAGCTATTAATCAAAGGCAAGCAGCAGCTTTAACTCAAGCTAAAATTTCCCTGGAACAGGTACAAGCAACTATTGAGCAGCAGTTACCTCTTGATTTTTGGACAATTGACTTACGGGGTGCAATTCAAGCACTAGGAGAAATTACTGGAGAAGAAGTTACAGAATCAGTTTTAGATAGAATTTTTAGTAAATTTTGTATTGGTAAGTAAATTGCATATTGGTTGCAGCTAAATCCAACCCAACGTTTATACTAATATTTGTAAAATTTTACTGCCGTTCAATTACATCTACAATTAATAACTAAATGTACATCTCAATTCGTCAAGCAACCATACAAGATACCTTGATAGTCTCGGATATTTTGTTAGAAGCAGCTTTGTGGCTCCAGCAGCGTGGTATACCTCTGTGGCGTGATAGTGAAGTTTCACCAGAAAGTATTTCTTGTGACGTTGCTAATGGATTGTTTTTCATTGCTGAGTGGGCAGGTGAACCAGCTGGTACAATCAAGTTTCAGCTAGAAGATTTTCTTTTCTGGCCGGACATTTCTCAACAAGAGTCAGCATTCGTACATCGCCTTGCAGTTCGACGATTTTATTCTGGCGGTAAAGTCTCTTCAGCGTTACTCACTTGGGCTATTGAACACGCGCAAACACTTGGTAAACTTTACTTACGTTTGGATTGCGATGCTTCGCGTCCGCGCCTGAAAGAAGTATATGAAAGCTTTGGTTTCCGCTATCACAGCGACAGACAAGTTGGTGATTTTTTGGTCTCTCGCTACGAATATGAAATACCTCCACAAGTGGGCTAATACTAATTTTGTACGAAGATGCAGTTAAATATATGAGGAACGAACCGCAAAGGGCGCATTCGCGCAGCGTCTCGTCAGAGAAGGACACAAAGAAAGAAAGAAAGAAGCCAAACTTGATTTAGAACTCCAAAACTTGATTTAGAACTCCAAAACTTGATTTAGAACTCCAAAACTTGATTTAGAACTCCAAAACTTGATTTAGAACTCCAAAACTTGATTTAGAACTTCAAAACTTGATTTACTAGTAGTCTGTCAAGCTAACAATGCTTGTAAATAAACTTTTTATTTCTCTTTGTTCCTTATTCCTTTGCGCTCTTTGCGTCCTTTGCGGTTCGTTCCTTTACCATTCAAACTTCCCCTGACAGACTACTAGTTAGTAGGACTATTACAATGAATGGTGCGTTACGCTGGTGCTAATGAAACCCACCTTATTTGTAATCAAAGCCTATGAAGTTTTTTGTTCCAGCAGCCAAGGATGATGTGAAAGCTGAACAGGTGTATAATGTTCTTGCTCAGTCTCTACAAGCACCCATAACCGAAAAGCGTATTTGGAAATTACAGTGGTGTGACAATGAAACTGATATGGAATGCGAGGTGGGTAAACCTTTACCATCCTTTTATCAAACAGGAAAAGAGCTAGTTTTGGCAATCTTTGATTGTGAAAACATTTATAAAATTTGTACTCTTACCCGTGGAGGAGTCAAGGGAGAACCTATCTTGGCTGTGAAAAACTCTCAATCCTCTGCAACATATTTTTCAGATAATTTAAATAACTGACTCTACTGTTGAGTAAAACTAAATGCGTAGGCGTAGCTCATCGTAGACATCGCCTTGGTAACATAGTAGATAAAATTAGTTGAGCCGAACTCTCAAGGTATGACCAACTTTCAGATTTCCTTACCTGAGTCGATGAAAGCTTTTGTTGACGAACAAGTCGCTAAAGGCGGTTATGGTTCAGTCAGCGAATATCTTCAAGAGTTAATTTTTCAAGACCAACACCGCAAAGGTCAAGTTAACGATGAGCAGTTTGAAGTAGTCGCAGATCAGTTAGTCGAAGAGTTTGTAATGTGTATTGGAGCGAATTTACCTGTGCTATCAGATTATGCTGTGACTCGTGAGAGTATTTATGAGGATCATCCTTAGCAGTGGTGTACCTCATAGACACTAATATTCTACTGCGTTTTGTCGATCGCACTCACTCCCTACACTTAATAACACGAACTGCGATCCGAAAATTGCGACGTGATGGACATATACTGCAAATCACAACGCAAAACTGCGTTGAGTTTTGGAATGTTGCTACAAGACCAGCCACAAAAAACGGATTTGGCTTGACACCAACAGATGCAGATCGGCTGTTGCGATCGCACTTCGTAACAAAAATTATAGTACAAAAATACTTAAATAGATAAACGCGGGTTAATCTGGTGCTAATGTGCTTTGCTTAGTAGTAATTTTAAAGCTGAAAATGGGAAGTATATATAATCAGGATTTCTTAAATAATTTAGTTTTGAATCCATCTGAAAGTTTATCTGTAGAGATTAAAAGATGGATCGATCCCCAATCTAAAGAAGGTATTGCAAAGATAGCCAAGGCTTGCATTGCCCTCAGAAATAATGATGGAGGTATATTTCTGGTTGGTTTCAACAATGATGGTTCTCCAGATATTCAAGGAGCGCATCAACTTCCAAAAGAAAGTTTTCATCCTGATGTTATTCAATCTATTGCTAGTAAATTTTGCAGTGAGGCTTTTGAAGTAAAGATTCACTATCTCGAAAAAGATGGTCAAGAATATCCAGCATTAGAAATTCCTTCTGGATTTACTACACCTGTAGCAGCAAAGGCTGGCTTAAAGGATGAGCAAGGTAATAAGGATCTAATTAAAGCTCATACTGTTTACGTGCGAAGTCTGAATTCAAATAATATTGTTAGCAGTTCAGAACCTCGCTGTAATGACTGGGAACGCGTCATTAATTTATGCTTCGAGAATCGTGAAGCAGATATTGGTCGTTTTCTCCGCCGCCATCTTGGCGGTCTCACGCCTTCTCTGCTCCGTGAATTTGCTTCCACAATTGCACAAGCAATACAACCAGAAGAATCAATTGAAGATATACTGCGACCTTATCTTCAAGAAAGTGTAGAAAGATTTAACTCCGTAGTTAAAGAACGTAGTCTTAATTTACCAGAGCATGGTAATTGGCAGGTAGCATTAATAATTATCGGAGAAGTGCCTCAACACTATGCAAATACCCAATTCCTTAATCTCTTGGCTTTCAATAATCCTAAATATACTGGTTGGCCTGTATGGCTAGATAGTCGAGGTTTCATTGACCAAGACCAACCTTATGTTTATAACGGAACTTGGGAAGCACTTCTTGTTAGTCTGAGTTCGGGTTGGAGCAGGCATATTGACTTCATGCGGTTCGATCCAAAGGGTAAATTCTATTTGAGGCGAGCATTAGAAGATGATATGTCAGTCAAGAATTACGCACCCACAACCATGACAGCTCTTGATTTTGCTCTACCTGTAATTAGAACGGCTGAAGCGATAGCAGTTGGTATTGAGTTTGCAAAGGCAATGGGTTGTGAGCCAGAAAAAACGCAATTAGCTTTTGCATTTAAATGGACTGGCTTGAGGGAACGTAGACTTAGTTCTTGGGCAAATCAAGAGCGTTCTATTTGGTTAGAAGGTTTAGCATATCAAGATGAAGTTTTGGCGTTTGTTAATGTACCGCTTGAAACTCCTCGCTCTGCGTTAGCACAGTATGTCAATCAGGCTGTTAACCCTTTGTTTACGATTTTTAATGGATTTGAACTGAGTATAGATGTAATAGAAGATTTGACTCGACGCTTGATAGAAAGAAGATTGTAGTCAGGATGCTAAGAACCAGGAAACTCCAATTTAGTGCTATCTTTTCCCAGTTGAACTTTCTGGGTTGGTAAATGTCGCTCCAACCAATTTTCTAAATCAGCCAGCACCTCTTGATAATTCAGGTCATTTTGAAGCTCGTGATAAGCACCTGGATACTCGATTCTCAGTTTATCCGGAGAACTCACCCGCTGACAAAAAATTTTGCCTCCTTCAGGTAGAGTTACTCGGTCTGCTCCACCGTGGAGAATCAACAATGGTAATTGCCAATCAGCAACATGGGCATTAACCCAATCAACAGTAGTCAGGAATTCTGTAGCTAGACGGGCGCTGGCTCTAGTATGGCGCAAGGAATCTTGGGCGTAGGCTGCTAAAATTTTCTCGTCCCGCGAAGCAGCAGAAACATCAAGCCCGCTATTTAAGGTGAAACGCGGCCAGACTCGTGAGAGCAGTTTTCCTATGAGTAACCGAATTTTTGACACCCCAACTTTTCCGAGAGCTGGTGCTAAGGTAATTACACCTTGTAATGCAGATGCTTCCTGGGGATAACGCAGAACATAATCTAAGACAATCACTGAGCCTAAGCTATGACCTAAAAGAAAAATTGGGCTTCCTGGCTGTTGGGTTTTGATGAACTCTAAAAAAGCTCGTAAGTCTTCACGAAATTCACTCCAACTATTAATGTAACCTTGCTGACCTGGCGAACGTCCATGACCGCGCAAATCAAAACTGTATACAGCGTATTCCTTGGGTATTAAATGCTGAATTACGTTATCGTAGCGATCGCTATGCGCCCCCAATCCATGTACGATCGCTAATATCGCCCTCACCTTCCCCTCTGGATACCAACTTTGGTAATACAGTTCTAGCTGCCCAACACCTTGAAATGTACCTTCTTTATGGTGGATCATCAGATTAATTTGTTACGCCTTTTCCCACTTAGGTAATAGTTTATCAAGGTATATTGTAAAGAAAATTGCTTTTAGCTTTCGGAAGAATTACTATCTTAAACGGGACTTACTGAACAAGACGACACTAGTACCGCAAGGCGTAATTCGTAATTCGTAATTACCTGTTCATAAGGGGTTGAGACATTTCAAATGGTTGGTTTATTTACGCCGTGCCGTACTAGCTTGATTTTTTAGAGATTCTGCTAGGATAAAAACAGAAAAAACCGCCATCCGTTTATCGGTGCGGTCAATCCAAAATCCAAAATTTAAAATCCAAAATCTTTTGACATCCAGTCATCAGCAAGAAAATAATACCCAATCAGAAACTTTATCACCCCTGACTGATGCTACCATTGAGCGGGTAAAAGAGGGTGTAGCTGCGGCTGGCGATCGCGCTGTTCGCCAAATCATTGAGGAAACTCTGAATCATCTTGACACCATTAATCAAGAGCATTCTGAACCTAGAGCTAATCCTGGGCTGCGTCGGTTTATAATGCGATCGCTCATGCATACTCTTTTCCAAGTCCAGGTCGAAAACGGCGAAAGAATACCTCAGCAACCAGCAATTTTAGCAGTTAACCATCTCCACCATATCGATCCATTACTCCTGTTAGCGGAACTTCCCACCCAACCTTATTACTATATTCTGGGGGATGCTCGTACTCTTTATAATAAGTGGTGGAAGCGCTTCATCCTGGGTTTTGCAGGAGGTGTAATTCCTTTAAAACGGGTGTGGAAAGAAGAAGTAGCTGTGATGAAAGCGGCTAAAGCAGGAAGAGAAGATTTAGTTGACCTAGCCGCAGCAATTGAACAAACAGTAGCCACAGGCGAAGACATACACACATTGCGACAGATAGACCGAATTATTCTATCAATTTTGGCTCGTGGCGATGGGATGATTCTGTTTCCCGAAGGACGATTGGGAACTGCTGAAGCTCAGTTGCATCTGCCGTTGAAGCGTGGGACTATAATTTATGCCTTGCGTAGTGGCGTACCGATTATTCCAGTTGCACTGATTGGAACACATGACCTTTATTTGAGAAAAAAGTTAACTATACGGGTGGGTGAACCCTTACACTTTCCCTCAACAACCAGGCCAAAGCGACAGGAAGTAGATGTAGCTTTGGAAACTCTAGAGAAAGCAATGCTTTCTCTGTTACCAACTAATTATCAGGAACCAACAGGATTAAAACTGTTACATTATTTTCTCAATCACATGTTGTGGTAAAAAATTACTTCTCTAAAAAGTTCGTAATTTTGAAATTTGACGTTCCCTCCCAACAGTGGTTTAAAAATGCGCTTACTTGAGCATCAGCTGAATCAGCCGATTCTTTAAAAGCGTTAAACTGAACTGCTGTCACAATGTATTCAAAAATAATCACAAACTGTTTTTGGGCTGAAATTCTCTCAACAACAATTGTTTCACCTACTTGAGGAATTTGAGATAAATCCACTACAAACGTTTCAATCTTTGGTTTCTCTAGTGGATTTTGGAAATTGAAATATTTACAATAAACAATAATTTTCACTTCATTAAACCACTAACAATGTAAGGAGTCAGAATTCAGAATTCAGAATTCAGAATTCAGAATTCAGAATCCAGAATTCAGAATATAGCGATTCTCGCTTGGATGCAATACGCTGTAGGGGCGCACAGCTGTGCGCCCCTACGAACGGGCGTATTTTACCCAAGTGAGAAGCGCTATAATTTGAGACCCAAGCTTAATAAGCTGACGCGCATCTAAATTTGATAATTTAGCGCCCGAAGCCGTTTGCTGCCTTAGATTGATCTGTAAAACTAGATGACGAACAGCTCAAGCTTAAAAAAATCAAATTCTGAATTCTGACTCCTGACTCCTGAATTCTGAATTCTGACTCCTGAATTCTGACTCCTGAATTCTGAATTCTTACCTACTATTTACCTTGCCACACTCGTTGTAACGACTGAAAAGCTTTAACAAATATCTCTTCTAACCAAAGCATAACAAAATCAAGCCATTCCAAAACTTTCTCTAGGGGGTGCTTTTCATAACCTGTTGCAGTTACTTTGGTTTCTATCCAGTCTGGCTGTGCTTCAACTTCAGTGCTTTGATAAAACTGCTGTTGAAAAATTTCCCCTTTATGATTTTCGCTACTATATTGGGAAATAATCCCTTCAGTTTGTTTGACAGAAGTAACTTTTGTAGACGTTTTAGGAATTGAGGCGAGATGACGGGTTGTTTTTTTTCTTTGTACTAAATCAGATTTGGCTTTCGGCTGTTGTAGAGTCCAATTCTTTGGCCAAGAAAGCCCTGTTGATAAACTTGAAGCCAAAGCAGGAGTTGTGTTTTCAGAAAGCGTAATTGGCTTGTCTGCAAGCGTCTCGGTGTCACCAAACAAATCACCCCACGCTAACCAAGGATCATCAGTTAAATCTTGGTTTTGCAACTCACGGCTTTCAGATAAAGCTTTTTTTGGGCGATGAAATAATACTCTACCTGATTGCTCATCAGCAGTTTTTGACTCAAGTGTTTTTCTAGTACCAACGCCAAAAAAGTAATTAAGCGCTGCTTCAATTAAAGCCTGAAAATTCAATGTATGAGTTTCCAAATTGTCAGGGTTGACTGCAATTTCTCCCTTAGCAGTTAACTGTTCTTTGCCATAAATAAATATATTTAACTGAGTTTGGGCAGTCTGGATAATTTCTTGGCTACGTTGTTGAACGGGGATTAAAGCACTTGATTCTACTTTGGCAATAGCTACATCTAAAAATGTGAATAATTTACTTGAATCAACTAAATTGTTCGATATTCCCTGGGGTAATATTGGAATTTTAACTGTATCTTTTCCAGTAAGTTTTGCTAATAAACTGTCAATTTTTGGTAATAATTCTTTTTCTTTTTTAGCTTCAGCCAATCGCCAACACTGCCAGTAATTAGCAATTTCACTAATAATTCGGTCTTCTAATTTTGCCTGCTGCTGGGGTGTCAAAATATCGAGAATTTCATTTTCAGCGGTAACAAGTACCAAATTACGATTCAGTAAATTTGTCGCAATTCCCCGCACCACTGTAAGATGCCGCTTGAGAGCATTTTCTGGCTGTGAAGATTCGATACTTGCGGCTGAACTCTCTGTAATAGTTGAGGAATGAATAATGTTAGTGTTATTTGTCGAGTTTTGAGGGATAGATTTTTGCGAGAAAAATCCCAAAAAACCCCAAGGATTGAAAGGTTGAGAGGTTTTTTCAGGAGTAGCAATCGCCTCTTGGGATGACAGATAATAAACTGTCTCTAATACATTTTCAATAGGAGTATCAACACTTAGATCGATTTCCGGCTGAAAATCGGTATCATTTGATGGTAAGTTGAGCCGGGATTGTGGTTCTTTGGTGTGTAGCGTTTTAGCATCTGATTCAGATGGCTGAAGCAGTAGATACACTGGGTAAAGTAGTAATTCCACACCCCACTTAGTGGCAACTTGTAAATGCCGGAAGGTGTATTCCCACTGTTGTGTCAACCGCCGAGATTGCTGGTGGACAAAATTAAATAGTCTGCTTTGATAACGACCAGAGGAACCAGAAGACATAATAGTAATTTTTTAGTTCGAGTCTTGTTTAGTTCTGAGACTCCCGCCAAACAATAAACAGGAGTCAGGAGTCAGAATTGGTGAATTCAGAATTGGTGAATATTCTAACTATAAAGGAATAGAGTTTTAATAAGGAAGATGACTACAATTTATACTGAATTCTGACTCCTGAGTTCTGAATTCTTCTTGATAAAAACCACAAACTGTTAATGATTGTGTGACCTCATTTTAGCGAAAATATGACCCCAATTATCCCTCAATCTCAGACCAATTTAATCTCACAAGCAATTGAGCAACTGCGCTCTTTTTCTCAAGTTAATCTCCAGTTTACCTGGTTATACCAGGAATATGACGAAAGAATTACTGATGTTCTACCTTCTGATTTGTCTAATTGGCAACCTGTGAAGTTGAATGCGAAAGAACATATTGCTTGGACAGGCGGGAAAAAAGTGCTGTGGCTAGTGCAAAAATTGGTGGTTCCCCAAGATTTACAGGGCTATCCTTTAGCTGGGTTATCTTTGCGACTGGCGTTAGTTTGGTGGGCTGATGCTGCTGAAATTTATGTGAATGGGGAGTTAGCGCTGGAGGGTGATTTATTTGATTCTTCGCCAAGAGTGCTTTTGAGTCGGGGGGTGACGCCAGGGGAAGAATTTATTATAAGTTTGCGGTTAGTGAGTCCGGGACATTGTGATGGTGCTTTAGTGCGATCGCTCCTTGTCTATGAGTCTAATGATGATAATAATCCCGATCCGGGTTTTGTGGCCGATGAGTTGGCTGTTTTGCAACTTTATTTGCAAAAGTTTGCACCTGAGAAGTTGGATGTTTTGACGGAGGCGGTGGGGGAGGTAACGAACCGCAGAGGCGCAGAGGACGCAGAGAGGGGAGAGTTGGTTAAGTCGTTAAGGCAAAATCTAATTCAATCTGAAATCTTAGCCCCACTTTTGAAGGGGGGTTGGGGGGATCTAAAGTCTAAAATCTATTTGCTGGGTCATGCTCATCTAGATTTAGCATGGTTGTGGCCTGTGAGTGAAACTTGGAATGCAGCGCAAAACACTTTTGCATCGGTTTTGAAGTTGCAAGCAGATTTTCCGGAGTTAATTTTCTGTCATTCGACTCCGGCGCTTTATGCTTGGGTTGAGGAACATCGCCCGGATTTATTTAGCGCAATTCAAGCACAAGTAGCAGCCGGAAGGTGGGAAGTTGTCGGCGGTATGTGGGTAGAACCGGAACTGAATTTGATTGCTGGTGAATCGATTGTGCGTCAGCTATTATATGGTCAGCGATACATACAAGAAAAATTTGGTAAGGTTTCCACTGTGGTGTGGGTTCCAGATTCTTTCGGTTTTTGTGCAACTTTACCGCAGTTTTTCGCTAATGCTGGAATTGAATATTTTGTCACCCAAAAGTTGCGGTGGAATGATACTACTAAATTTGATTATGGTGCTTTTTGGTGGCGATCGCCAGATGGCAGCGAAGTCTTTAGTTTCATGTCTGCATCCATCGGTGAAGCGATCGACCCAATTAAAATGGCATCATACGCCCTAGAGTGGCACAGCCAAACTGATTTACCAGAATCTCTCTGGCTTCCCGGCGTCGGCGACCACGGCGGCGGCCCCACCCGTGATATGTTAGAAACCGCCCAACGCTGGCAAAAATCCCCCTTCTTCCCAGACTTAGAATTTACCACCGCCGAAAAGTATTTAGAGCAAATTCAATCAGAATTCAGAATTCAGAATTCAGAATTCAGGAGTCAGAATTCAGGAGTCAGCACTAATTATTCTCCCTCATCTCCCTCATCTCCCTCATCCCCTCATCTCCCCACTTGGAATGACGAACTATACTTAGAATTCCATCGCGGCTGCTACACTACCCACGCAGATCAAAAACGTTGGAATCGACGCTGTGAAGGTTTGTTGTATGAAGCTGAACTATTTGCAACTTTGGCAAATATTAGCTGTGGTGTGAGGTATCCCAAAGCCGAAATTGAAGCAGCTTGGAAACAAGTTTTATTTCAACAGTTTCATGATATTTTGCCTGGTTCTTCCATTACCCAAGTTTATCTGGATGCTTTGCCCGAATGGCAACAAGTCGAAGCAGTGGGAACGAAGATATTACAAGAATCATTGCTGGCGATCGCATCTCACATTACCTTACCACAACCACCAAAACCCAATAGTTTACCTATTTTCATCTTCAATTCTCTCAATTGGCAGCGTTTTGAGGTAGTTTCTCTCACCTTACCCACACCCCCAACAACTACCCAGCAATGGCAGATTTACGATGCTTCTGGCAAACTGCTTATCTCCCAACTGTCTCAACCATCAACCCTACTATTTCTCGCCCCCGACATCCCACCCGTAGGCTACCGCGTCTTTTGGCTTTCCCCCTCATCTCCCTCATCCCCCTCATCCCCCTCATCCCCAGAATGGATTTTAGAAAATGAATTCCTGCGAGTTGTCGTCAACCCTGACACCGGAGATTTATCAAGTGTTTTTGATAAAACTTATCAACGGGAAGTTTTGAGTGGTGCGGGGAATCAACTGCAAGCTTTTAAAGACAGCGGTCAATATTGGGATGCTTGGAATATAGACCCCAATTATGCCCAGCATCCCTTACCCCTAACAAATCTTCAATCTATTGAGTGGGTAGAACAAGGCGCGGTAGAAAATCGTGTGCGCGTAGTGCGTCAGTTGGGCGAATCAGAATTTTGCCAAGATTATATTCTGCAAGTTGGTTCACCTCTGCTGAAAATTTACTCTAAAGTTAACTGGCAAGAAAATCAAGTATTAGTGAAAGCTGCTTTCCCTCTGAATATTGAAGCAGACTTCGCTACTTACGAAATTCCCTGTGCTGCAATTCGCCGTCCAACTAAACCACAAACTCCCGCAGAACAAGCAAAATGGGAAGTCCCCGCCTTGCGTTGGGCTGATTTAACAGGCGAGACAAATGAGGGTTTATACGGAATTAGTTTGCTAAATGATTGTAAATATGGGTACGATGCCAAGCGCAATCAATTACGTCTTACACTCCTACGTAGTCCCAATTGGCCAGACCCAGAAGCTGACCGAGGTTTACATGAATTCACTTATGCCTTGTATCCCCACACAAACAGCTGGCAATCAGCCCACACAGTACAGCGTGGCTATGAATTGAATACACCCCTACAAGTGATACTAAACCCACTCCCCAGTCCCCAATCCCCAGTCCCCAGTCCCGACAGAGAAAGTTTTTTGCATTTATCATCTGAAAATCTGATTTTGATGGCTTTCAAGCCAGCAGAAGATAACCCAGAGCAATTGATTCTGCGGTGTTATGAATGTCACGGAGAAACAGCCGAGTTATCTTTGCAAAGCAAGCTAGGATTTCGTCTCAAAAATACGGTAGATTTGTTAGAGCATTCCGCTGATACTGCTCCTGAATTCTCATCTGAGCAACAAATCTTGACGATACAGCCTTGGAAAATCGCCAGCTTCAAGGTGAATCTCAGCAAGTAATTTTAGACATCAACCAATCAGTACTCTAGAGTTGAGAGTCCAGAGTTATTGACTCTTACAGCGATTTTCAGTAGGACTTACGCACACTTTACGAATCCTTCTCTACGAGACGCTGCGCGTTGGCGGAAGCCTCTCGTAGAGAAGGCGTTCTTGGCGTCTTGGCGGTTCGATAAATTAAGCGAAGTTGGCGATTTTTGCGTAAGTCCGGTTCAGGTAAATAGACCACGCGGTGAGGGCACAGCATTGCTGTGCCCCTACGACAGATGTGGTTCAAATAGATGAAAACTGCTGTAACTCCTAACTCCTAACTCCTAACTCCTAACTCCTAACTCCTAACCGTTCTAGTCTTCATGGTCTTCAAAAGGATCGCTCAATTCCTTACTGGGAGGGCCAAACGAGGTATAAATTCCAAAAGCTGTAATGGCAATTAAGACAGCGGCCACAGAAATGCTAAGAACTATTGCGGGTTCCATAATTTTAAGATTGATTATGAGTGCTATTCTTATAGAATATTACAGAAGATTAAAAAAAGCTTTGGCAAGTAATCTTAGGTGAACTATGGCACAAAGGACTAGGTTGGGAGATATCCTGAGACCACTGAACTCTGAGTATGGGAAAGTGGCACCAGGTTGGGGTACTACCCCTGTGATGGCTGTTTTTATGTTGCTGTTTTTTGTGTTTCTGCTGATTATTCTGCAACTTTACAATAAAACAATCTTGGTTCAGGATGTACTTGTCGATTGGCGCAGTTTAGGACGCTAATGGATACAGGGTTATCTAGTTTAGATAACAAGTGAACTCACACCCGGCTAGTCCGGGTTTTTTTGTGATTTAGAATTCAGGAGTCAGAATTCAGAATTCAGAAGCAATCTAAGTAGGCATCACCGTGCCAAAACGGAAAAATTGTACGCTAAGGCTGAAAACGATGCTCAGTAAGCATCTTAGCCACTGATTTTTCAACCTTCACCCGAAGAGCGGCGGATTAGCCTGATTTTATTGGTGCAGAGTAGTATGCATTACCTGCTCTTGCGTACTTAACGTGCTAAAATATTAATATATTTTTAATTTAAATGAAAGAATTATCAGTCATCCAAAAGACTTATGATTGTATTGAGTCGTACGTTTTAATTGTTGAGAAATAGCCTAAAATTCATAAGTTTATTTTAGGCGACAGGATAATCAATCAACTGTACGATTTATTAGAGGGATTAATTAAAGCTAAATATGTCAAAGATAAACTTATTCAATTAGGATCTATAAATACACAACTAGACATTTTACGATATCAAACCCGGATGCTACTCGATTCTCAATACTGTTCGGTTAAAATACCAGACGCGATAAATCGCCGTCTCTACAATAATCACAACGAGCAGAACACCGCGAACGATCGCTGATTCTTCGTCAACTAACTCGCCGTGTGGGAGAATTACCCCAAGAGGTGCGCGAGCTAATTCAAACTCTCTCAATAGAACAATTAGAAAATCTCGGTGAAGCTTTGTTAGATTTTCAGGCAATGCCTACGGCGGTAAACTACGCAGATTTAGAAACTTAGTTCAATACACTAGAGTAACATACAGCACATTCCAAAGTTTTTGTAGGGGCACAGCCATGTTCCCTACCCGTGTATTGGGAAGCATTTTGATTGTCAGTGACATAAGGTATTACTCGCTTGTGGAGCGATCGCTTTCTATAATAGGCGATTTTTGAGTAGACTACATAATAATATGTGTGTGAGTCTATATAGTGGTTTTAGAATTTATTGGAGATCGCAAATGAATATATTTGGTATCGGTCTGCCGGAAATGGCTGTAATTATGGTAGTGGCGCTGTTAATCTTTGGGCCAAAGAAGCTACCAGAGATTGGGCGGAGTGTGGGGAAAACAATTCGCAGCTTTCAAGAAGCTTCTAAGGAGTTTCAAACGGAGTTTCAAAAAGAAGCTGAACAGTTAGAAGAAGCTGTGAAAACTACCGCTGAATTGGAACCCAAGCAAATCGAGCCTGCTAAATCACAGCAAGATACTGCTAGTTCTTCCCAAGTTGGCTAGGAAAACATCCCAATTTTGGATTTTAGGTTGCACCTTTGGTGTGCTAACACTACAACTCGGATTTTAGATTATTTGGCGCTTGAGAGCAAAGTTTCTGGTGAGCAGAACAATCCAAAGCGCGATCGCCAATCTAAAATCACTCAACTATCTACCCTTATGGTCTTTGTCAATCCAAAATCTAAAATCTAAAATCTAAAATTGATTGACTGTAGCAAAATGACAGAAGCTGTTACGCAACCAGCTTTGGTGATTCCCCAGCTAATTGTCGGGTTGGGGAATCCAGAAAGCAAATATGACCAAACACGCCATAATATTGGCTTTGCTGCTGTGGAAACTCTCTCTAGTTCTTGGCGCATTAACCTAGCGGAAAATCGCAAGTTTCAAGGAGAGTATGGCGAGGGTATGGCACCAGGTGGAGGTAAAATTCGCTTGCTTAAGCCCTTGACTTATATGAATCGTTCGGGACAAGCCATACAAGCAGTGACGAGTTGGTATAAATTGCCGCCTGAGTCAGTGTTAATAATTTATGACGATATGGATTTGCCTTTGGGAAAAACTCGTCTGCGCTTGTCTGGTTCGGCTGGGGGACATAATGGCATGAAAAGTGCGATCGCACATCTCAACACTCAAAACTTTCCCCGTTTGCGAATCGGTATTGGTAAACCCAAAGATGCACCTAATAATGATGATGCCGATGCTATCTCCCACGTGCTGGGGCGATTTTCTGCTAGCGAAAATCAGCTGATGTCTCTTGTACTTCAGTTCATAGTTGACTGTGTAGAACTCAGCCTAAAACAGGGAGTAGAAAAGGCAATGAATATTTGTAATAGCCGCACTATTAATAATTCTGAGTCTTAAGATGAGTGCTGAATGGTGAGTTAGGACTTAGGAGTTTGGAGTTAGGAGTTTGGAGTTTGGATTTATTCTCCCTCATCTCCCTCATCTCCCTCATCTCCCCCAATCCCCAGTCCCCAATCCCCAGTCCCCAGGCACTTATCTTGGTTGATGGGCAGCTATTGTAGCTTGCTCCATCCAACCAATATAAAACTCCTACACACTCTGTGTAAAAGTAAAATCACTCATCGACAGCCTAAGAAAGGGGTGCGGCACATCTTGCTTAATTTTTGTAAGAATAATGGCGATGTCTACGACGGGCTATGCCCACGCGTCGTTGCCTGTTGTAGGTTATTACCTCAAGCAACATCAGTACCAAAGCAAATAGTTTTATTTAAAACGTCTTTTGCGTCTAGCTGCCACTGCCTTACGTTTGCGTTTTTCTAACGGTGTTTCAAAGTGCCGATGATATTTCACGTCAGCCAATATGCCAGCCTTGGAAACCTGGCGTTTAAACCGACGTAAAGCAGAGTCTATTCCTTCATTTTCTCCTAGAACAACCTGGGTCATTCTCGCCTTGTCCTCATAATCAATAGTTTCCATTGTAATAGTAGCCTCAACCTTAGTAAAACCCCCCTGAACAAAGCCATGATTGAGAGGCTATCGATCTGGTTGAGATTGGTTATGTGTACTTCACGGTTGTTGAAATCGGCACTCAGTTACAATTTTAATGCAAGTGCGCTAATGTACCTCAGCGTTATTGAAGAAGAATACAGAATTCAGAATTCAGAATTCAGAATAAATCAGTGGCGGGTCTGAATCCCCCACTGATTAAAGACCACCAAATTTTCAATTTGGTGGGGGTCTTAAACCCAGTTATTCAGAAACTTTTTCGGTCAGAATACCCGACTGAATTCTGACAACTGACGCCTTTATTCTGCTGAACGTGCGTGGTCAGCTATAGCAAGGTTTTACGATAACTGCAAAAAGAAAGTTAAGGGTAAAAAGGGATTCCCTAAGTTTAAAAAACATTGCCGCTCAGTTGAATACAAAACTACTGGATTTAAACTTTCCACTAACCGGAAAGCGATTACTTTCTCTGACAAGAAAGGCATTGGAACTTTAAAACTAAAGGGAACCTACGACCTTAATTACTACAACATCAAGCAAATTAAGCGTGTTGGACATAAATATGGGAAAGTAACTGTTGCTGTTCCTCCCCATAATACAAGCCAAAATTGTTCTAGCTGTGGCGAAAAAGTGAAAAAATCTCTATCTACGAGAACCCATGTATGTCCCCATTGTGGCTATGTGGCTGATAGAGACTTAAACGCTAGCATCAATATTCTGAAACTAGGACTGAGTACGGTAGGGCATACCGGAATTCACGCTACAGGAGATTTGCCCTCTTGGGCGATTGGCGCAAGCCTGTCGTCTAACGGCGAGTCCGTGAATGTAGAATCCCCGTACCTTTAGGTCGGAGAGTGTCAATTTAACTTTACTCAAGTAAATATACGCAAAAAAAAATTTAGGCTGTCTGGAGATGTCGGTGTCAATGAAGAAGGGGAAGGGGGAAGGGGGAAAGGGGAACCCCATATTTAAAAATAGGGGTTTCAAGCATGGACGCTGATTTTTATCACACTACGTGTCTGGTAAAATCTTCTTTTAATATTCTCCATATTTAAAAATAGGGGCTTTATACCGTGTGGGGAAAAGTTTTACTCTTTTTTTCCTTTACCCCTTACCCTTTCCCCTTTTCCCCTTTTTGGTAAAGCTGATTACAGAAAGTACTCCTTGCCAGGGTGCGATCGAGGTGCTTTAATAGCGATCGCATTCCGCGAGAGTTTCCTACGTACAAAACACCCAGTGACTCGACATCAGACATCACCGCCGATGTTGAGATATTTATCTATGCTTTTAGAAACTATGACAAGCTAGTAGCATATCCTTGACACTAAATTCTGCCAAACAGCTAAATAGGAGCATATATGGAGCCAATCATTGCTATAGTCCTAGCCCTTATAGGTTATGCCTTAGGTTCTGCAAAACTGATTAATCAAGGAAATGAAGCCCTAGTGGAACGCTTGGGGCGGTATCATCGGAAACTTAAACCAGGACTGAACTTTATTGTTCCCTTGGTGGATCAAATTGTTATGGAAGATACCACGCGAGAGCAGTTTATTGATATCAAACCCCAGAATGTGATCACCAAAGATAATATTTATGTAGAAGTAGACGCGATTGTATACTGGAAGATTATAGATATCGAAAGAAGCTTTTACGCGATCGAAGATCTCCAAGGAGCATTGATACAGCTGGCCACAACCACGCTGCGGGAAATCATCGCTCAAAATACCCTTGAGCAGACCAACGTCTCTAGGGCGGAGATGGACAAAGCTATCTTAGACCAGTTGAATGAAATAACGGCAGATTGGGGAGTGCAAATTCTGCGGTTAGATCTTCAAAGAATTACTTTACCTGAGAGTGTACGTAAATCTAGGGAAGATGAGCAAGCTGCTGAAATCAAAAAACGGGCGCTGATTAAGGAAGCAGAAGGACAGAAGGAAGCGGCTATTCGCAAAGCAGAAGGAACTATGACTTCAGTTGAAATCATTGCGAGAGCCTTACGTGAAAATCCAGAAAGTAAGGAAATTTTGCGATACCTCGTGGCTCAAGATTACGTCAAGGCTAGCCAACAACTCGGCGAGAGCAGTAATGCCAAAATTGTGTTTGTAGACCCAGCTAATTCAACTGAAATGTTTCAGGAGTTAATTGCTGAGTCGGTAAATCACGAAGATCGCCCCAAAAACTCGGAAAACGGTACTACCTAAGAGTCACGCTGTGCGGGTTGTCGAAATATTGCATCGGCTACCAGGGAAACCTCGCGCATTTCTTGGACATCGTGAACTCTGAGGATATCAGCACCATTCACGATCGCAGCACAACAAGCTGCTGCGGTTCCCCAAACTCGTGCTTTGGGATCTGGTTGATTGAGAATCCGACCAATGAAACTTTTACGAGATGCTCCTACTAAGATAGGACAGTTGAGTGCCCTCAGCGATCGCAGTTGCTGAAAAATTTCTAAATTTTGCTCATAATTCTTGGCAAAGCCAATACCAGGATCGATAATCACTTTATCCCGATGGATGCCCGCAGCAGTTGCAGCCGCGATTTGATGCCGCAAAAAACTCAAAATCTCTGCCATCAAATCTTGATAATCGGTCATCTGTTGCATGGTTTGTGGTGTTCCCCGAATGTGCATTAAAATAATCGGCACACCCAAACTGGCGATCGTTGGCAACATTTCCGAGTCAAAGCTACCGCCAGAAATATCATTAATCATATCTGCCCCAGCTTCTACAGATGCCCTTGCTACAGCAGCACGGGTAGTATCTACAGAAATCGGTACTGAAATTTCTCGTCTAAGAACCTGTAATACCGACAGTACCCGGTCTAGTTCCTCTTGGAGGGTTATTTGCTTTGCCCCTGGTCGAGTTGATTGACCACCCACATCGATAATGTCAGCGCCAGCAGCCACCAATGCTTGCGCCTGGACTAAAGCCGCAGAGGTGGTATTAAACTCACCTCCGTCACTAAAGCTATCAGGCGTTACATTCAAAATGCCCATCAAATAAGTCCGCTGTTCCCACTCGAAACAGCGTCCCCGGATTTTCAAGTTAGTTGGCATAAAAAAAAGTTACAAGTCAGAATTCAGAATTCAGAAGTCAGAATTCAGAATTCTGAAAGTTAAAAATCGAAGCTAGGGCTTGCGGTGATATTAGTCATTCCCATGCTCTGCATGGGAACGAGAAAAAAGCACATTAGACTAACTTATAATTCACAATCCGAGCGAAACTCTCAGCTTCGAGACTTGCTCCTCCCACTAAAACGCCATCAATTTCTGGTTGAGCCATGATTTCATCAATATTATTTGGCTTGACTGAGCCACCATATTGAATTGATACATTTGGATTACTCAATTCGCTACGAATTAAGCCAATTATGCGATTAGCTTCCACAGCTTCACAAGTATCACCAGTGCCAATTGCCCAAATCGGTTCATAGGCTATCACCAAATTATTCTGATCGATATCTACCAAACCTTTGTCGAGTTGGAGACTAATCAGTGATTCAGTTTCTCCCTTATCTCGTTGCTCTTTAGTTTCGCCAACACAGAGAATAGGGGTCAAACCAAACCTTTGAGCTGTTCTCAGGCGCAGATTAACGGTGCCGTCCGTTTCACCGAAGTATTGGCGGCGTTCGCTATGACCGACAATCACAAAGCGCACGCCAATTTCTGTCAGCATCGGGGCAGAAATCTCACCTGTGTAGGCTCCATATTCTTCCCAATGGACATTTTGCGCTCCCAGTTGTATGCGACTACCATGTAAGTTACGGGACAAGCCGCTGAGGTCAGTGAAAGGAGGGCACAATAGTACTTCACGTTCTTCAGGCGTTTCCTGTAAGTAGGGCAGAAATCCTCGTAAAAAGTCTTCGGACTCTGCCTGGGTTTTGTACATTTTCCAGTTACCGGCAATAACTATTTTTCGCACAGGTAATTTAGTCAAGATTCTAACGCTACTAGATGCATTTTTCAGTCTAGAACTTTTTTGGATGCAATCAGCATTTTAAACAAAAGCTTGACCGACCTTCGGTCGAGGGAATAGGGAACAGGCAACAGGCAATGGTAAAGATTTTTGGTGAGACGCGGAAATTGTTGCCTGTTTCCTCGACCAGCCAACGGGTCAAAAGCCCCGCCCCCAAGGTGAGATTGCGTGGGGCGGGGTTTAAATCCCCGTCCCACGCCAACACTTATGCCTGTTGCCTGTTGCCTTTAATGCTTTTATTGCTACACGCATTGTGACAACTTTGACTAATAGGCAAGACTCCTCATTACCCGCTATTCCTCCCCACGCTACTAAGAGTCTTCTGGTGGGGACTCCTGCGACTCGTTGAAGTTTTGAAAAACTACATAATATTTAATGGGTCTACGTCTATTGTCAAGCTCACAGATTGGGGACAAAGCGATCGCACTTGTTCCCAATCTGGCAATTGTGGCAATTCATCAGGAGCAAATTTAATCAATATTTGCCAACGATAACGATTCGCTACTCGTAAAATACTGGCTGGTGCTGGCCCCAATATCTCCAATTCTTCGTTTGCACTTAAAGCTGTAGCGATGATTTGGGCTGTATTCTGCACTTGAATGGGATCGAGACTACTCAAGCGCAATAAAATTAACCTTCCGTAGGGGGGATAATTCAAGGCTTGGCGCTGTTCTAATTCTGCCTGAGAAAAAGATTGATAATCGTGCGATCGCACTGCCTCAATTACTGCATGTTCTGAAGTATAAGTTTGTACAATAACTCTACCAGGATCGTCGCCTCTCCCAGCACGTCCAGCTACCTGAGTCAAGGTTTGAAATGCCCGTTCGCTAGCGCGATAATCTGATAAGTTCAGCAACCCATCGGCGGCGACAACGCCCACAAGCGTCACCTGCGGTAAATCCAAACCTTTGGTGAGCATTTGCGTACCTACTAATAAATCTGCTTCACCGTTGGCAAATTGCGTCAGTAAGGTACGGTGTGCGCCTTTGTTGCGGGTGGTATCGCTATCAAACCGAATTAAGCGTAATTGCGGAAACTGTCGCGCTAGTTCCTGGGTGACTTTCTGAGTACCGCTACCGAAGAATTTCAGGTAAGGGGAACTGCAATCGGGGCAAAATTTGGGATGCGATCGCGTATAGTTACAGTAATGACACCGCAATAATTCCGGCGCTCCCTCTTCGGTGTGGTGATATGCCAGGGACACGTCACAGTAGGGACATTCCAACACATACCCACAACTGCGGCAAGATACAAAAGTACTGTGTCCCCGACGATGGATAAATAAAATTCCTTGCTGCTGTCTTTCTTTTAACTGTTGCAAAGCTTCTTGCAAGGATCTACTAAATATAGAACGATTTCCCTGCTGCAACTCTTGGCGCATATCCACAATTTCTACTGGCGGTAGTGGGCGGGAATTGATGCGTTCGGGGAGGGAGAGGTAGTGAGTGGGGAGTGAGGAGTTAGGAGTTAGGAGTGAGGAGTTAGGAGTTAGGAGTGAGGAGTTAGGAGTTAGGGATTCTTCCCCTGCTTCCCCTGCCCCTCTACCCCTCATCTCGCTGACACTGAGCCAACTTTCCAAGGAAGGGGTAGCGGAACCTAAAACTAGGGGGCAATTTTCTAATTCGGCTCGCCATTGGGCGACGGTGCGGGCGTGGTAGGTGGGGATGGGTGAGTCTTGCTTGAAGCTGCTGTCGTGTTCTTCGTCTAATATGATTAAACCCAAGTTGGGCAAAGGGGCGAAAATGGCGCTGCGGGTGCCGATGACGACTTGGGGTTCTCCAGTGAGCATTTGTCGCCAGGTGTCGTAACGTTCACCGTCTGAGAGGGCGCTGTGATATACGCTCACTTTATTGCCAAAGCGGGCGCGAAAACGATCGGTTAGTTGGGGTGTGAGTCCAATTTCTGGGACTAAAACCAGGGCGGATTTGCCGACTTTCAGTAGAGGAGCGATCGCTTGCAAATATACTTCGGTTTTTCCGGAACCTGTCACCCCATGCAATAAAATTTGAGCAAATCCATTTAATGATTCGATTGTTGCTAGGGCGCTGGCTTGGGCTGAATTTAACGTTTTTGGTCGATCTTGAGCTAATGTCGGGCTTTGTTCTGTTCGCAATACTTCCCGTTCTTCGATGACGATGTAACCCTTTTGTGCTAGGGTCTTCAAAATAGAGGAACTCGCGTTGCAAATTTGCAATAATTCACTTTGCCACAACTCCCCACCACGCCGCCGCAAGACTTCCAGAATTTCTCGTTGGCGAGTTGTTAATTCACGATCGAGTGTACTCCCCACTAGCGTCACTGATTTTTCAAATTTCGGTTTAGTCAGTTGGGGCGGTTCTAAGTAACTTTCTACTAAACCTCGTCGCAATAGTTCGCGGACTCCCTGGTAAGCTCGTTGGACTTGATTTTGTAAGTACCGAAAGCTATAATCACCGTCTGTTTGTTGCTGTAGGAGTTGGAGAATTTTATCAGCATCTTTATTGTTAACTTTCGCTACTAAACTTTGAAAGCTTAATAAAGCCAAAATTTTAATCAAATAATTATTTTCGATTGTATTGAGTAAATAAAACTGAATTAGGCAAGAATAAGCTTGAGGAATCACACGTATCAAAGGTGTATCTAACCAAGCATTAATATTAGTGTTAGTAGACACTGCTGCACCGGCCACAGTTAAGCGGATGCGACGCTGCGATCGCCCCAATAATCCTGGTGGTAGTGCTGTACGTATTACCTGAATCATTTGTGTGTAGTAATACTGCGATACCCGTTCCATCAGAGTCCAGTAACTATCGCGGAAAAATTTCTTTTGAATAACATCTTCCACATCCCGAATTTTTTCTAGCGGTAAGTCTGCTGGAGGTTTGAAAAGCAATCTAATGGCTACTCCTGTTAGGTATTGTGCGCCAAATGGCACATTCAAAATATCTCCAGGTTTTACTTCTAACCCAGCTGGCGATCGATATACATATAGATTTCCACCTTTTTCTACTTCTGTTGCACTTCCTGGACAGTCCACCAGTACTTCAACCCAACGATTAACAGTTGCACCTGACTGGTAATATTCCCCAGGTTCTGCTACTACTAAAGAAGATAAATTTACGTCATTAATATACATAGTTGCTGACTTTATAGTTAGATATTTTACCCACCTGATTTCTGAATAACTAAACTCTAACTTTTTGCTTTCTTAGACATAAATGGTATTTCTCAATACTGTTATTCCTCATAATACTTGATAAGTTTCCTCTTATGTAATCTACTAGACAAATTCGTATCAACTTTACATGCAATAAATATCTGGGGTTCTCTATACAAATAAAAGCATTTTGGCTATTGCTGCAAAAGTTGCTCTATCTACTAAATAGGGAGTAGCCTTTTTCCGCCTATCGATAGATATTCAACCCTTTATGCATATGAGATGCTTTTATACAAATAAGAATATCCCGAAATTAAGCTGCCATCATTGTAATTTGTATCATCAGGGTAACTTAAAATCGGGAATGCATAACCCCAACACCAGGTTTTCGTTTTATCCAGTGATTTCCAGCACCTAGACATTAAAAATATTTAGAAAGATATATGAAGATTTAAGAAATCTGGATAGTTAGCTGAGATTTTTATATTTGTTAAGTTGAGAAAGTTTGAGGGGGTTTGACATATTTGGTAATTAAGAAAAAAATGAAGAATATATCTGTTGTCAGCCTGAGAAGCAAGTTTTGTTGGGTACCAAGGCCAGTTACGTTATAGCTTGTATCTAACTGTAACCCTTATTTAGTAGGTACTAGCAATTTTTATTCCTGAAGAGAAATTAGCATAAGCTTGTATTCGGCTATATAAACGGGTGCATTCTTGCCTTAGGGAAAACTACCAAGCCTCAAACGAGTAGCTGTAACTAAAATTATGTACCAAACAAAGCAACAATCCCTAAAGGAAACTATGAATATTGTTGAATTGGGAAAAATGGAAATACTGGAGAATACTGCTGATAGTGAAGAACTATTACTGGAGAATTTAGATGCAGTAGCCGATGAAGAGCCTCCGATTTTAGTAGAAAATTTGGAATCGGAGGAACGGGATGGAGATGAAATGGCGGCGGCTCGTCCTTCGGGATACAATAAGACCGAACATGATGATGCTGTGGGCGCGTTTTTTAAGGAAATGGCGCGTTATCCGCTGCTAAAACCTGATGAAGAGGTGGAGTTAGCACGGCGAGTTAGATTTCTTGAAGAAATTAGGGAATTACAAGCTACTTTACAGTCAAAATTGGGACAGGAACCTAGCAAGTTAGAAGTAGCTTCTGAGCTAGAAATGACAGAAAAGCAATTAGAAAGTCGCTTATATCAAGGTAGAGTAGCGAAACGTAAAATGATTCGCTCGAATCTGAGATTAGTAGTTTCTATTGCGAAGCGATACCTGAATCGGGGAGTACCTTTTCTGGATTTAATTCAGGAAGGAGCAATGGGTTTAAATCGCGCTACAGAAAAGTTCGATCCGGATAAAGGATATAAGTTTTCTACTTACGCCTATTGGTGGATTAGACAAGCCATTACTAGAGCGATCGCTAATGATGCGCGAACAATCAGGCTACCAATTCATATTGTTGAAAAACTTAACAAACTCAAAAAAGCACAACGAGAACTCAAGCAAAAACTCTGTCGTAATCCTTCCGAAGGTGAAATGGCGGAAGCTTTAGAAATTAGTGTCCAACAACTACGTCAACTACAACAATTACGCCGTCAAGCACTTTCTCTCAACCACCGTGTTGGTAAAGAAGAAGACACAGAATTGATGGATTTGTTAGAAGACGAAGATAACCTATCTCCAGAAGCAAAAATGAACGAAAACATGATGCGTCAGGAGATTTGGGAAGTATTGGGTGACGTGTTAACTCCACGGGAAAAAGACGTAATTTCTTTGCGGTATGGTTTGACAACTAGCGAACCCTGTACTTTGGAAGAAGTTGGCAATATGTTCAATCTTTCCCGTGAGCGGGTGCGACAAATTCAAAGTAAAGCCATGCGAAAATTGCGGCGTCCCCACATAGCCAAACGGTTAAAAGGTTGGTTGATCTAACAATTTTACCCGATAATTAAGACTTAATACCAAATTAGGATAAATAGTATTGTTTGAGATTCCTGGAACTGTCTTGAGTAAAGACATTCAATCCAAAATCCAAAATCTAAAATCCCAAATTGGTATGATACCTGACCTCATTATCTCTCATCGCGAAACATTTTTTGAGCGGGGGCGATCGCCACTGCAAAAAACCGGGTGTTTTGTACCTTTTTTCGGCTTTTCTTTAGTGATTAATCAAAAAAATTGCACAGTTGACTATAGACTATGGACTATGAACTATGGACTATAGACTAATGACTGCGAGTAGCAATTTGATTGTGCGTTTTGCCGAGCCAGCTGATTACAGCGTACTGTTTAAATTAATTGAAGGGCTTGCTGAGTATGAAAAATTATCTCACGCTGTCACCGGCAATGCTCTAGCACTTAAGGAACATTTATTTGGTTCCCACAGATATATAGAAGCAATACTAGCAGAATCTGGCAGTCAAGCTGTTGGGTTTGCCCTATTCTTTCATAATTATTCAACATTTCTCACCAAGCCAGGAATTTATTTAGAAGATTTATTTGTTTTACCAGAATATCGCAGGCAAGGTATTGGTAGAGCTATCCTGACTAAAGTAGCCCAAATAGCCGTAGAACGTAATTGTGGACGGTTAGAATGGAGTGTGTTGGATTGGAATGAATCAGCCCAAGAATTTTACCGTAGCATGGGAGCATCTATATTAGATGATTGGCGAATTTGTCGTGTAACAGAAGATGCACTGAATAAGTTAGGCGCTGTGTAAAAATCAAATTATTGTAGGGGAGCCAGTCGTGTGGGTGGGTTTCCCCACTTGAGCGTTAGCGTAGCGGTAGCGACGCAGGAGTGTCACTGGCGTTGTGTTAGGCGCATATTGCGATATGATTTGTCACGAAGAATATGACATCAGCGCCTAAGGCACCATGTTCTGTAGCGGTGCGTTAACCTACGGTGTAACACACCCTACTAGCTCCTATGGCAAAAGATAAATTTCATAATATTGTAAGAAATGCTTTAGAAAAAGACGGCTGGAAGATTACGGCTGATCCTTATGAAATTAATGTGGATGATGTAGATTTTGAGATTGATTTAGCAGCAGAGCAACTTTTAGGAGCAGAGCGAGAAGGACAAAAAATAGCAGTGGAAATTAAAAGTTTTATTAGCCCATCGAATGTTTCAGAGTTTCATACAGCCTTGGGACAGTTTTTAAACTATCGAGATGCATTAGATAAAATTGAACCAGATCGCAAACTTTATTTAGCTGTTCGTGTACCGATTTATGAAACTTTTTTTCAACGAAAATTTATTACATCGGCAATTGCAAAATATCAATTACGATTGATAATTTACGATGTACAAGAGGAGGTTATTCGTCAATGGCTGTAGAAAAATACCGACAATATATTCGACATCTTCTTTCGGAACGGCAAAAGCGCGCTTCGATGTCACGAAATGCCGAAGAGTATGAGGTGCAAACAATTTTTGACGAGCAGCAAGATCACTATCAATTACTTTATGTTGGCTGGCGTGGAAATAAACGCGATTTTGGCTGTATCTTACATCTTGATATTAAAGATGGGAAAATATGGATTCAACACGATGGCACAGAAGAAGGAATTGCCAATCGATTGGTTGAAATGGGAGTACCAAAACAAGATATTATTTTAGCATTTCACGAACCTTACATACGTCAGTTTACAAATTTTGGAAGTTAAGAAATATTGTAGAACGCAAAATAAATAATGTAGAGCTTGATGAGCATAGCAGCCAATAATCTGCAATTAAAAAAATTTTAAGGCTAAGTTTGACAGCTTGTCATTTGACTATGGCAGCGGCTCAACTGACAATTATGGAGGATATTCCAACGAATCAGCCGTTATTGCAGAGGGAACACGAAATGAAAAAAATTATTACAGTCATGCTGTTAGGCATAGCAATCTTCACCTTTGCCTTCAGTAGTCCAGCTTTAGCCGCAGATACTGCTAGTGGAGCTAAATTATTTAGTGGTAATTGTGCTTCTTGTCATGCGGGTGGCAAGAATTTAGTGAAAGCAGAAAAAAGCCTGAAGAAGGACGCTTTGGAAAAGTATGACATGTACTCAGCAGAGGCGATTATTGCTCAAGTTACAAACGGTAAAGCTGCCATGCCTGCTTTTGGCAAACGTTTAAAGCCTGAGCAGATTGAAAATGTTGCTGCTTATGTACTTGAGCAAGCAGATAAAGGTTGGAAGTAAAAGTGAAATGCTCAGTATTCAGAATTCAGAACTCAGAATTCAAAAGTAAAAGAGTCTTCATATCTGGCTTGAAATCTGAGGTTCCGTACTTCATTTAGTTGCAAAATACTGTAATTTCAAAGATTAATAATTAGCGGGACACAAAGCCCCGCTAATTTTATTACTACGGAAATTATCATACTATTTTCAAAAATATTTGCAACATACTAATTGCCTGTAGGGGGGTACAGCTGTACGCCCCTACTCTGTCGTATTTTGATTTCAAATTAGCATCAGTATAGTGGTTCCCATTCAGATCCAGTACAACATCATATCGCAAGGTGTAGGGGCACGGCACTGGCGTGCCCTTACAGTTGTACTTCACGCTTGTGGGGAAACGCTATAGTACTGGGTTATGCGGTGAAATTTATACGTAGACTTTAACTTAAATTTACATTTAATTAAGCAAAATCTCTGATAAAAAAATAGTTGAGTTTTTGATCGAATTCAGAGGATGTTTTAAAAGTCCTCTTGTTGGTGGCAAAACATTCTAGATCCCCCTAAATCCCCCTTAAGAAGGGGGACTTTGATTCTGGTTCCCCCCTTTTCAAGGGGGGTTAGGGGGGATCTGTAAGTGCCTAAAATCACAGCAAAATACTTTTAAAACAACCTCTCATAACTATATCTACAAAAACTGATATTAAGAATACGTAAAGGGGAATACTAAGGCTGAGTCACAATATTATAAAAACACTGCAATGTTAGTATTATCCAATGATATACTCCCGCTTTCTGGATATCACATCACAGAGCAAATTTATTCAGGTATTAAAACCTTAGTTTATCGAGCTATCAGAAAGCAAGACCAAAAAATAGTGGTCATCAAAGTGATGCGGAATGAGTATCCTACCATCCATGAAATTGCCCAATTCCGAAATCAATATACAATCACTAAAAACCTCAATTTCAAGGGGATAGTTAAACCATTAAGCTTAGAAAACTACCGTAACGCCTATGCTTTGGTGATGGAGGACTTTAGCGGCCTATCACTCAAAGATTGGGGAAAGAGGAAAGAAAAAGATATTTTGAGCTTAGGGGAGTTTTTCCACATCGCTATGCAAATAGTATCTACCCTAGAGCAACTGCATCGCGATCGCATTATCCACAAAGACATTAAACCAGCCAATATCCTGATTAATCCTAGCACTCTCGAAGTCAAAATTATTGACTTTAGTATCGCTACCTTATTACCAAGAGAAATTCAATTCCTTACTAATCCTAACGTCCTAGAAGGAACATTAGCTTATATTTCCCCCGAACAAACTGGAAGAATGAATCGTGGTATTGATTACCGTAGCGATTTCTATTCTTTGGGAGTTACATTTTTTGAACTTCTCACCGGACAATTACCCTTCACTAGTAACGATCCGATGGAGTTAGTCCACTCTCATATTGCTAAACAACCAGACAAATTTAACATTCAAAATTCAAAATTCACAAATGAAGAGATTCCTCACGTCCTTTGTGACATCGTAATGAAATTAATGTCCAAAAATGCTGAAGATCGCTATCAAAGTGCCTACGGACTTAAGCATGATTTACAGATGTGCCATAAGCACTTGAAAGAAACTGGCAATATTCCACTTTTCAAATTGGCAAGTAAAGATATTTCAGACCGTTTTCTGATTCCTGAAAAACTTTACGGCCGTGAACCAGAAGTAGCAAACCTTCTTGCAGCTTTTGGTCGTGTGACACAGGGGAGAACGGAAATGGTCTTGGTTGCAGGTTTCTCTGGTATTGGCAAAACTGCGGTAGTTAACGAAGTTCATAAACCCATTGTCCGACAACGTAGTTACTTCATTAAAGGTAAATTTGACCAGTTTCAACGAGAAATTCCCTTGTCGGCATTAGTACAAGCTTTTAGTGATTTAATCGGGCAAATATTAATAGAAACTGAAGCTCAAATTCAACAGTGGAAAATCAAAATTATTTCAGCATTGGGTGAACAAGCTCAGGTAATTAGCGATGTGATTCCTGCATTAGAGCAAATTATTGGCAAACAACCAAAGTTTGCTGAACTCTCTGGAAATGCTGCACAAAATCGCTTCAATTTATTATTTAAAAGATTTATTCAGGTATTCATCAGTAAAGAACATCCTTTAGTCATCTTTCTAGATGATTTGCAATGGGCAGACACAACATCTTTGAAATTGATTCAAGGATTAATGACTCAGGAAGCTAATACAGGCACTAAAAAATCTCTCTTATCTGCTATTGAAAGTCAAGAAAACCTCTGGATTCCCAACTTTGATGGAGAATCTTGGGAAGTCGATCGAACACAGAATATTGATGATAATCAAAGTAGTTTATTGTTGATTGGTGCATATCGGGATAATGAAGTTTCTCAAGCACACCCACTTTCTTTGACAATACAGGAGATTGAAAAAGCAGGAACATCTATTAATTATATTAATTTAAAATCTTTAAATCAAAGTAATTTAAATTCTTTGATTGCTGATACTCTAGTTTGTCAAGAAAATATAGTTGTTTCTTTGACACAAATGGTTTTTGCTAAAACTAAAGGTAATCCATTCTTTACTATTCAATTTTTAAAGTCTTTACATAAAGATAATATTATTAAATTTAACTATAGCATTGGCTGTTGGCAATATAATCTAGCCGATTTGCAAGTCTTAGCTCTTACAGATGATGTCGTGGAATTTATGGCACTTCAAATAGAAAAATTGCCCAGAATGACGCAAGATATTTTAAAATTTGCAGCTTGTATTGGTAATGAATTTGACTTAAAGTCTTTGGCGATCGTTAATGAAAAATCTGCGGTAGATACAGCATCTGAAATCTGGAAAGCTTTATATGAAGGGCTAGTTTTACCTCAAACTGAAACTTATAAATTATTTCAAAATGGCGATATTTCAGGGGAAGTTTTTGACAGCCAAAAACCACAAAACTTACCACTGAATAATTCTCTGTGCCCTCGATACAAATTTATACATGATAGAGTGCAGCAAGCTGCTTATTCTCTCATTCCCGAAGACCAAAAAAAGCAAATTCACTTGCGTATTGGGCAACTTTTATTAAAAAATACCTCAGTTGTAGAACGGGAAGAAAAGATTTTTCAATTAGTGAATCAGTTTAATATTGCAGTCGAAATTATCACAGATCGGACTCAACGCGATGAATTAGCTCAGATGAATTTAGTTGCTGGGCGTAAAGCTATAGCCTCGACTGCTTATCTCGCCGCAACTAAGTATTTAACTACTGGTATAGAACTACTATCCAATGATAGTTGGCAGACAAAATATGAGATAAGTATTGCTTTGTATGAAACAGCAGCGGAGGCTGCATACCTCAGTGGTAACTTTGAAAAAATGGAGGAATTAATAGAAGTAGTATTAGCACAAGCAAAAACATTACTGGAAAAAGTAAAAGTTTATGAAATAAAAATTCAAGCTGATGGAGCGCAAAATAAAGCATTAGCATCTGTCAATACTTCCCTAAGTTTTTTGAAATTGTTGGGGGTGGAATTTCCCGATCGCCCAAACGAGCTTGATGTGCAACTAGCTATGACAGAAATAACATCTAATCTAGCCGGAAAGCGCATTGAAGAGTTAATTAGTCTCCCAGAGATGAAGCAGCCTCAACTATTAGCAGCAATGCGTATTTTATCTAGTACTGCTCCGGTTGCTTATCAAGTTGCTGCCGAATTGTTCTTACTTATTTGTCTTAAGCAAATAAATTTATCAATAAAATATGGTAATGCTTCCTTGTCTGCTTATGCTTATGTTGTCTATGGAGTAATGCTTTGTGGAGTAATCAAAGATTTTGAATCTGGTTATCAATTTGGCAGGCTAGCTTTAAATTTATTGGCTGAATCTGGTGCTAAAGAGATAAAAGCCAGAGTTATGCAAGGATTTTATTCTCTCATAGAGATTTGGCATAAACATGTTAGAGAAACCTTGAAACCGTTGCTTGAATCTTACTCTACCGGATTGGAGACGGGTGATTTAGAATTTGCAGCTTATTGTTTAATGTATTATTCTAGCTTTTCATATTTTATCGGTAAAGAATTGACTGAGCTAGAAAAAGAGATGGATAATTACAATCATGCCATTAGTCAAATTAAACAAGAAAGGCCTTTTAATTGGAGTAATATTTATAGACAAATTGTCTTAAATTTACTTGAAGCTAGGGAAAATCCATCTTGTTTAATTGGTACAGCTTATGATGAAAATAAAATGCTACCTATTCATTTAGAAGCTCAAGATGGAGTAGGTCTTTTATATTTTTATTTGGGTAAGTTACATCTATGCTATTTATTTCAAGAATATTCTCAAGCAGTAGAGAATGCCATTTTAGCAGAGAAATTTTTAGGTGGTGGCATAGGACAACTAGTTGTTCCTCTTTTCCATTTTTATGATTCACTAGCTAGATTAGCTGTATATCCTAATATTGGGGAAATTGAACAAAAAGAAAACCTGCAAAAGGTAGCTGCTAATCAAGAAAATATGAAGCAGTGGGCACATTATGCCCCAATGAATTATTTACATAAATTTTATTTAGTAGAGGCAGAACGACATCGAGTCCTTGGTGAATATCTTGAAGCAATGGATGATTATGACCAAGCTATTAGCTATGCTAAAGAATATGGATATATTAATGAAGAAGCTTTGGCTGGGGAAATTGCGGCTAAGTTTTATTTAGAAATCAATAAACAAAAGATTGCCCAAAGTTACTTGACTGATGCCTACTATAGCTATGTGAAATGGGGAGCATTAGCTAAAGTTGAAGATTTGCAAAAACGCTATTCTCAATTACTTGCTCCAATTATCCAGCAAGAAAAACTTAACATTCATATTAATGATAGTAGCACTGCTTCTATACGTATATCGCATTCGATTTCTAGTAATAATGAAACTATTCTGAGTACTAGCATTTCAGATATGCTAGATTTGGCATCTGTGATTAAAGCCTCTCAAGCAATCTCTGGGAAAATTGAGATGGAGCAACTGCTTTCTGCATTAATAAAAGTTGTGATTGAGAATGCAGGAGCTTCTAAGTGCGCTATGATTTTGAGTGAAAGTAATCAGTTAAATTTAACAGTTGCAGCAGTCGGTTTCAGTTCAAAATTTGGGAGTATTGCCACACAGTTTCCATCAATTGATTTAGATTTAAGTTCCGATATTCCTATTACTTTGATTAATTACGTCAAACGTACAAGGGAAATCTTTGTCAGCGATAGTGCCCAGACTGTTAACTTTCTAGTAAATGATTCCTACATTCTTCAAGAGCAACCCAAGAGCCTCTTGTGCATTCCGATTGTTAATCAAGGGAATTTGCTGGGTATTCTTTACCTAGAAAACAATTTAGCAATGGCAGCATTTACACGCGATCGCATTGGAATTCTCAATCTACTAAGCACTCAAGCAGCAATCTCTTTGGAGAATGCTATCCTTTATAAAAACTTAGCACAAGCTAAAAATAAATTAGAAAAATATAGCCAAACTCTACAGGATAAAGTCAATGAGAGAACTCAAGAATTGAACGATAGAAATCACTGTTTGCAAAAAGCTCTACAAGAATTGCACAGTACCCAAACTCAATTAATTCAAAGTGAAAAAATGTCTTCACTAGGACAAATGGTGGCAGGCATTGCACATGAAATTAATAATCCAATTAACTTTATTCATGGAAATATCACTCATGTGAATGAGTACGTCCAAGGCTTGCTAGATTTAATCACTACTTATCAACAGGAATGCTCAAATCCTTCTAGTTTAATTCATGAAAAAATTGAAAAACTTGACCTAGATTTTCTAGTGGATGATTTACCAAAAATCCTTGATTCTATGAAACTTGGAAGTTCGCGTATCCGAAATATTATTTTGGGTTTACGGAATTTCTCCCGCTTAGATGAATCGGAAATGAAGCCAGTAAATATTCATCAAGGCATTGATAACACTTTGATGCTTTTACAGCACCGACTCAAAGAAAAAAGCGGACACTCTGAAATTGAAGTCATCAAAGAATACGGACATCTACCAGAAGTTACTTGTTATGCAGGTCAACTTAATCAGGTGTTTATGAATATTTTAAATAATGCGATCGATGCTTTGGAAGAGTCATTTGTCATTGGTCATACCCTGGAGGAAGGCGAAGCGCCTATGTCATTGTTAGACAAACAGAGAAGTCACACAGGAGAGTTGCAGCGATGTCTACGACAAGGTTCGCCTACGCAATTTCAGGGACAAATTCGCATCGTTACTGAACTGACAAATTCTAATACAGTGATGATTCAGATTTCTGATAACGGTTGTGGGATGACTTCTCAGGTGCAACAAAAAATATTTGATCCATTTTTTACTACTAAAACAGTAGGAAATGGTATGGGGTTGGGGTTGTCAATTAGCTATCAAATTGTTGTGGACAAACACAAAGGTCAGTTAACTTGTCGTTCTTTTCCAGGAAAAGGAACTGATTTCATAATTGAGATACCCATACGGCAGCGATAATTGGGCATGGGAAGAGGACGCGGGGACTCGGGGACGCGGAGATAGTATTTGATCGTTAGACCTCTTGCAAAAGTCCCCTAACACCCCACCCCCAGCCCCTCCCCGCTCTTCGGGCTACCGTGTATACACGAGTTGCTCAGGGCACGGCACTGCCGTGCCCCTACCAGAAATCTCTATCTGTATCAAGGTTTTCGTGAAATCGTATTACGCATTGACAGGAAATACCAAACATAGATGATTAAAAAACCATATCTGTTGTAGGGGCACAGCACTGCTGTGCCCTTGATTGAAGACGAAGCACGCATAATGCCCTGGTTTTTGGGATTACTTCGTTGAGCTATCACTGCACTTGTAATGACAATTTATCGAGTATAGAAGCCTTGAAACCTTTGCAGATAGTACTTGTGTGTACACCGTAGCCCTCTTCGGGAGGGGAGACTTTGATGTAAGTCAAAGGCGGGGTGGGGTTCTTTTTTTTGATTTATGCAAGAAGTCTATTTATTTGCGTCACCTTGTCTCCCTCATCTTCGCAGTCTCCAATCCCCAGTCCATTTTATAATTGTGTAACGGGAGACAACTTTTTAGGAACATCTTGTTCATCAGCCGGCTGCTCATTTTTCCTTTGCCAATTAATCACTCGCTTCAACACTTTTGTGCTGATACTTGGCTGGAAAAATGCAGTAGGTGGCTTTAGCATGTGTATTACTTCTAAAAATGTCTTGTGAATCTCGGCGTTTTCAGTTTGTAGTAATAAAATTTGATCGAGATACCGCTGCATGAGTCGGCTGATGAAATCGGGTTGTCCTCCTTCAGTGGTATGCCAACGTAAATCTTCGCCTGTTGTCATTAACCAAGGTACGCCAATTACTTTGTTTAGTTGTTTTTGAAAATGTCGAGATAAACCGATTAAATTACCGTCGGAATGTTTAGATAATTGCTGATTTAAACATTGGTCTAGAGTTAATGCATCTAAAGCGGCAACCGTCATCCCTTGTCCATAAACTGGATTAAAAGCACAGACGGCATCACCTACTAACACAAAGCCTTCTGGCAATCTTTTCAGTTTTTCATAATGACGCAGGCGATTTTCTGTGCGCCGATAACCATAGATAGATGAGAGTGGCTGGGCATCTTTGATAGCTTCGTAGATAATTGGCGATCGCAAGCTACGGGCAAAGTCTAAAAAGCCATCTTTGTCGGTAGGTGGATAATCTTTACCTACACCTATAAGTGTGAGAATCCAGCGATTACCTTCAACTTTATAAATTACACCACCACGATTGTTATTTGGTGGTTGTACTGTTACGTACAAACACTGCCAATCATATTGCAAGTTAGCTGGAGGCTGATACCAGCAGCTAGCATAGCCCAAAAAAGCGTTGATTACTGTCTCTTGGGGCGCGGTGTAACCCATTGCTTCTAACCATTGAGCCGCCGGCGAATTGCGTCCACTCGCATCCACAACTAAATCAGCATTTAAATCTGTTTCTGGTTGGTTGCGAAAGCGCACTCGCACACCTGTAACACTACTTCGGTCTGAGCTAGATAATAAAGAAATTACCTGTCCTTCTTGCATAAATACAAGATTGTCCTCAGCAGCTAATCGGCTGCGGATAGTTTGCTCTAGAAGATTTCGACTGCAAGTGTGGGTAATTAAACCAGAATTAAAACGGGGTGCCCAGCCAGCGAAACCTAGCCAAGGCAAATCATTTCCCCAATCTATTGCGGATGCACCTGAGTCAGCTAATTGAGCCTCAATACCAGGAAAAAGTTCTTCCAAGGACTGCAAACCACGCTTCAGCAGGGTATGAACATGAGGAGATTGGGGTACACCATGCCGGTGTTCTGCTTCTGGTGTGAAGTTATCCCGTTCGATAACTGTTACTCGCTCAAAGTATTTAGTCAGTACTTTTGCAGCTAGCAGTCCAGCGATACTTCCCCCGATAACAACAGCCTGTTTAGGCTGGCGAATAGTTGATTGTACAGATGAAGTAAATACTTCTAAATTGGTCATGCTTCTTACCTTTTGAGAAAAGTTGGGTGGGCAATGCCCCTGAATTCTGCTGTATCAGTTAAAGAACAACGATCGCACTAGCCAAAACAAGACAATACCAGTAAGTGAACAATATGTAAGTATGATGATCTTCCTTTGGAGAGCGATTAAACACAATCCGCGCTGCAATGAACCAGCTAAATACTGCTAGTACAATATCACACACTATGGTACTTACAGTATTTTCCGTGGGCATCATTAATATGAAATGGATAACAAATGGTAATAATCCAAAGCCTAGACTCAGTATAAATCGGCTTGCTGTTTCTCCAAAGGCGATGGGAAATGTGCTTCGCTTAACAGCCAGATCGCCCTCTATATCGCGAAGATCCTGAACTGCGACTAGTGTACTCCAGATAGCACCGATCAAAAATAACCACCGCCAAGCGATCGGTGTAATTGGTGTCACTAATTGCCAAACTGCTGCCAGGTGCGCGAATGTACCTAATCCAATCAAGAAGTTTTTGCTAATCCAGTACTTATCCCAACCGCCAAAATTATGTAATATCACAACCATCTGGCAAATTAAAGCCCATTCTAAAACCCCACAGTACCAGCCTATAAATGTAAATAAGCCCATACTCAAAAACCATCTCACTAAAGCCCCCTGAACTGAGATTTTTCCTGTAACTAACGGGCGATTAGGCTTGTTAATTCGATCTTCTTCAACACCAGCTATTTGATTAGATAAACAAAATGAAAAAAGGTACAACCAGACAAATAGTGTGCCATATATCAATGCGAAAGCTAATTCACTAAAAGATGATTGTACATAATGCCATGCAGCTACTATAAATAGTATCGGCGGTATGATAGTACTCGAAATATCACGCCCAGTAAATTGCCAAATTAAATCCAGTTCTCGAAGCAGGCTTTTGTATAAACCTATTGCTGCAAAATTGAAAGATATAACTCTATTTTGTGCATCCATTTATTTTTTATCCTGAGTAATTGTCAAATTAAATTAGTAGTACAGCTATCCTATTTAGGTTGTGAACATAGATTTTCAAATCTCACGAACCAGATGCAGCAAAGAGTCCAGCCAGTTGCTTGCTGTTAGCAAACTGGCCTTGATGCTTGGAAACCAACTATCAAAACTTTCCAAGACAGAGACGCCTAGAAACGAGATTGCAAAAAATCTTTAGTATTCACAATCAATTTAGGATTTCTGTATTAATAAAGAATGAGCAAACAAAAATTCTATTAGGACTTATCCAATATGTGACTGAAAACCTTATTCTTGCGTAGCAGTAATTCATGTAGACGCAAAGCGTCTTCCCGCAGGGTATTACTGCTATTATCCTTGTCTTTTGCGTAAGTCCTATCTATGTAAGATATATAATTTCTTCTTGGGAAATTTGAAGAATTACATATCACCAAATGCTTATTTTTATTTAGTAAATTTATATTAATTATTTTTTTAGCATTTTACTAATATCTCAATTTATTTAATAATTTTTTAAGGGTAAAAAGTTTACTTGACTACTACAGTAGTCAAGTAGAAAAATTGTTTTTTAGTGGTACTTACTGGAATCTCTTGACTTATCAATGATTATTTAACTTTTTTTTTATAATCGTAACCGTATTCTTAAGTAACTATATCTACCAAATAGTTTTATATGCTACAATGTAATACAAAAGACTATTTACACGTCTCTAAGTACTTACAATTATTAAAATACATTATATAAAGCTGTAATTTTTACAGAAACTTAATTAACAGTTTAGCCCCTACTTTTAATTCAAAATTCAAAATTCGTTTTGGAAAGTTCTGTAAGCCGCAAGTCTTAGCTTTTGACTTTTCGCAAAATTAAAAATGGAAGATTACACAGATAAATCTTCTTTCTTTAATAGTTAGTTTGAGCATTTATTTTTCTTCATAAATTAATATCCCTCTGTTCGTGATTCTTCTTCGCTCAAAGGTTTTAACTTAGAGTTACTAATTCTATGGGTTAGTTTCTTCTTTCAAGTTAACTAGGTTTTTGAGTGGTTGAGCGAAAATATTAGCTTGAAAAATCAAATATAAACTATATGTCAATAAAATTACTTTTATTTAACTGTAAATGCTTAGGTATCATTCGTTAATTTATACTTATTTATTCAAAAACTATAACATTATCTATCATCTTGTAAAAATTTCATAAGAAAAATAAATTTTGAGTTTTTGTACTTAAAAATCGCGTGTTTTTACTTAAAAGTCATGATTCTGTGACTTTTAAGTATGCTATAAAAAGATATATCCTATTTAGGTAAAAGAGCTAAAATACTTAAATATAGATAGGATCTTCAATCAAAAGAAATATATTAATTTATACATAAAATTGAAGTATTAAATAAAACTAGTATAACAATATATTCTTTATGGTAGGTTGACAAAAAATGTGAAAAATGGTTAGCAAAAATAACCTACATAATATTGTGTATATCCAAGCCTGTAAAATGCGTGTAATTGATATCTATTTTTACCTGACTTGCTAACCTAACTTTTGATGAAAACTCTTAAAGTCCTATTAGGAGAGGATTATAGGCAAAGAGTAGCGTTGTTAGTAAATCGAAGTGGGGTTGAGTATGAGGAGCGATCGCTAATTTAGGGACTTCCAAATCAAAAAAACATGGAACTACTTCTTTTGGACTAGACGCTTTTGAAGTTGCTGCAATGGTGGAAATACGACAGTATGTCTTTTGACATAGTTGCACTCCAGCCGGGATACTACCCGTAGTGACTGTTTTTACTTGGTGTGAAAGAGAAAGTGAAAAAGGATTTTTTGTTGCTAACAGTAGGTTTACCGAGTTTACTGATAGCGTTTCCTGGCTTTGCTGCTGATATTGAAATTAAGCAGAGAAATACAGATAAATCAAGCGGAGCCATTTCAGATATTCCTAGTTTGAGTGAAATTGAGTTACCCGCCACTAATGCTGAATTATTAACTCAAGAATCTGCACCGAGGGAAATTGAGCCAGAAACTCAGCCGGAAATGGAGTCAGAACCCAGCGATAATGCAGACATTGACATAGAAGCGATCGCAGAACCAGACAACCTGCCCCAGTCTACACCAACTTACGTTATTGAAAAAGAAGAAATTGAAAAGCAAGGTGCAACCAGCTTAGCTGATGTTTTGAAAAGAATGCCTGGTTTTGCAATCAATGATGTCGGTCATGGTGCAGATATTCACACAGGAACATACTACCGGGGAGCCTCAATTAATCAATCTGTATTTCTGATTAATGGCAGACCAATTAACAATAATGTCAACACTTATCATGGTGGAACTGATTTAAATAGCATTCCTGTAGAAGCTATTGAGAGAGTAGAATTATACAGCGGGACAGCCTCAGCTTTGTATGGTTCCTCAGCCTTTGGGGGAGTTGTGAATATCATCACCAAAGAAGGTTATGGACAGCCGAAATTTTCTGGGAGTACAGAATTTGGTTCATTGAGTTTAAATAATCAACAAGTAACTTATGGTGGTTCGGCTGGTTCTGTTAAGTACAACTTCAGTTTTGAAAGGTTCTTTACAGATAACCGTTATCGCGTTCCTGTAGGTGCAGCAAATCGTGATAGTCAAGGGTATTTATCGAATGCAGACACAGCTACAAGTACTTACTTTGGTAGCATTGGTCTAGATTTAGATAAAAAAAATTCTTTGAATTTAGATATTACTAAAGTCAGCAGTCGTCGCGGTTTAATTTATTTCGGTTTTCCTCTCCAGCAAGATAGATTAGACCACGATGGTTTAAATGTTGGCTTATCTTGGAAAACTCGACTTGGTAATGGGGAAAGCTCTAATCTAACAACATCAATTGGTTATAACCAAGATTACTTCAGCACCTATGGGCCTACAGGAGCATTTTACCGTACAGGAGTTTTAGATACACAACAACTCACCGCTAGAGTAGATCATGAATGGAAAATTACTGCCAATAATAAATTGCGCTGGGGTTTAGATTTGAAAAACACCGATTTAAACGGTGATGTTTTGAGTACAAATCCTACTAGGATTGGTAATAACGAAACTGAAAATAGGAGTTTGTTCAATACAGCTTTATTTGCTGTGAATACTTTAAATATTGGCGAAAGTTTTCTCGTTGATTTAGGACTAAGGCAAAGCTTTGATAGCGAGTTTGGAAGTTATCTCAATCCTAGTGTTGGTTTACGTTATGCCGTGACACCAATAGTAGCAGTGCGCGGAAGTTGGGCCGGGGGACAACGCAATCCTGGATTAGATCAGTTATATGTTTATGATACAGTTCATGGTTGGGAACCTAATCCTAATTTAGAGCCAGAAGTCGGTTCCACTTGGACTGCGGGAGTCGATGTCAAATTTTCTAACAATTTGATTGGACAATTTACTTACTTTGGTAGTAGTATCAGCGATCGCCTGGGAGTGATAGCAGGAAGGTGGGAAAACATTGGATTAGTTGATACCAATGGTTTAGAAGCCGCATTCCAACTAAAAATTGCTTCTGGTTGGTCAACTTTTCTCAACTATACTTATACAGATGCCCAAATCAAAACAGGCTCAGAAAGAGGTTTACAGTTAGGTTTAATTCCTTACTCCGTACTCCAAACTGGTATAGGTTATCAAAATGCAGGTTGGCAAGCTAACTTATATGTTACTTACAACAGTGGCGCTCGCAGATCTATATTTAATAATCCTGGTGACAGAATTACAGATTTTGCGCCATCTTTTGTGAATTTAGATTTGACTGGGCGTATACCTTTAACTAGCAATTTAGGACTGACAGTTTACCTAGAAAATTTGCTAGGTGAGCAATATGAACGAGTTAATCGCATATATAGCCCTGGTTTTACTTTTCGTGTAGGTTTAAGCTCAAGCTTGTAAGTAATAATAAAGTCAAGGAATTTCTGAAAATTCTCACAGTCGAAATGAGGATATTCCTGACAAAAATGCCATCCACTTTTTCCCCCTCTCTATTCTAGAGTTCTATGCAGCCTCACATAGAAGCTGCCTCAAAGTGCAAATTACAGCAGTTTTCATGTATTTGAACCACATCTGTTGTAGGGGCACAGCATTGCTGTGCCCCTACCGCGTGGTCTATTTACCTGAAAATAACTGTAAAAGCACAACAGCTTATCTGTAGGTTGGTTTGAGGAGCGAAACCCAACATTTGATCTAGATTAATGTTGGGTTTCACTGCCGTTCAACCCAACCTACATTGATAGCTTTTATTACAAGTAATCATCCGAACTTGATATTACTCTAAAAAATAAGTTTCCAACTCTTTTATTCTCTCTACCCAACCTTTCACTTCATCAGCCACTTTATACTTCCATTGAAGTTGAAGCACTTCTCTAGTATGAGAATCATCAAATATAACTTTGTCTTTGTTTTCAAAGACTGGCGCAACGAATTTTACCTCAGCAGCCTCGGCAAACAAAGTTGACATCTGGCTAATACTCAAATTTTCCGGCGCAGCCAGGTAATGTCCTCCTTTAGTAGCTTTTCGTGCTGCTGCAATGTAGCAGTCTGCCAAATCTTCAACATGAACCCATGCCGTCATAAAATCTGGTGGAAATGGTTGATGGCCTTGGTGTGGTTTCCCTGTAATGAACTGCTGAATTGCAAAATCCCAGAAGCTGCCACGAGTTGGTGCCGAACCATACACTGATGAAGGATACACAATGGAAGCGTTGCCTCCGTTGCTGATATATTCTTCTACTAGCCCATCTTTCAACACATTTACACCCATTAGTAAGTCAATAAATGCTAAATATTCGGGTCGTGTATAACCTTTTGGCGGAGGTGTTTCAGTGATTCGTCCGCCATCGGCGGTAATCAAAGAGAAATTCCCGCTGGTTGTAATTACATGAATATCTGGTGAAACTACCCTAGCACCCTGTAAAGCGGCTTCTAATGCTATACGATCTTTGGCAAATTGAGCTTCTTTGGTTGATTCTGGAGGCATATGCCAAGCTAGATTAATTACTGTTGTAATATCATGCTTACGAATTGCTTGGGCAACATCATTGCTAGAAAAGCTTACCTCTTGAGAGCGGATTATTTCTTTACAGAAAGGCTTTATAGCCTCAACATCACTACTTGGGCGCACAAGTGCGAATGCGGCGAAATCTTGTGTCTGCGAAAGCTTACGGCACAGCACTCCGCCAATATAGCCGGTTGCACCTAAAATCAAAATATTTTGAATGGAAGAACTTTTTTCGGATGAAAATTCTTTATTGTCTGACATAATTTCGTAATTTGTAACTGCTATACTACAAGCATTTTATCTGTACGATGTGTGATTGCAGAAAGTACGGTATGGCGCTCGTAGTGCTTTAGGCTACGCACTCTACGATGTAAGACATATATTTTCCTGAAAAAATGGATTCATAATCAGTAAGCTATTTTTGATAATTAAGCTATTTTACATATTTTTCAAGTAATAATACTTATTATATCCAGAAGGGGACTGGTAATGATGACGCTATCTTACTAATAAGAGTGCGTAGCGATCGCTCAAATCAATATCTCATACCAATAATTGATTATACTCATATAAATTTTAACTACTGAAAATTTCACTGCACACTATGAAACTCATAGATTTTTCTTTATTCAAGTATTTTTTCGGTTGTATATTATTACTAAGTCAAAGGAAATCTGTAATTTGATTAAATGTTTAACTTTTAACAACCGTGGAAGAATTGCTAGAAGCTGTAGAAAGAATTCTACAAAACAAGCCTCTCGATTCCATTCAGTGGTTTGTGCTTTATCAGTCGTGGATAGGCAAAACTTACCATGAGATGTCAGAGGGAACAGGTTATGGTAGCAACTACATTAAGCAAGTTGGCTCTCAGTTGTGGCAAGATTTGTCTCAAGCAGCTGGAGAGAGAGTAACAAAAAAAAATCTCCATTTAGTCTTAAGCAAACATTCACAAAGCATAAGTTGGGAAAAGAATCAACCAGAACAACAGCTCAACAAAAAATTCAGATTCACAAGTCCTTATCCAAACTTATTTTTAGTCCGCAAGATGGAATTTCCTAGTGGTCCTGTGCCAGTAGACTCTGCTTTATACATCAATCGTCCTCCTCTGGAAGAACTGATTTGTAGTGAACTCACACAACCTGGTTGCTTAATCAGAATTAAAGCACCCAGAAAAACGGGAAAAAGTTCACTACTCAACCAGATGATTGCTTATGCTAAAGCGCAGGATTATCAAATTGTCTACTTGGACTTTCAAGAAGCTGACGAAGAAATTTTTGCTTCTCTGGATAAATTTTTACGTTGGTTCTGTATCTATGTCACCAGGCAATTAAACTTGGTTCCCTGTCTGGATGATTTTTGGGATACAGAAATGGGCAGCAAAGTCAGCTGCAAAATCTATTTTGAAGCATATCTATTACACTATATTTCAGAAAATCCTGTGGTTTTGGCTTTGAATGAAGTCCAGCGAGTTTTTGAACATCCGAATATTGCCCAAGACTTTTTGCCAATGCTGCGATTTTGGCACGAACAAGCAAAGCAAGATCGAATTTGGCAAAAACTCCGAATGGTAGTAGTTCACACCACAGAAATTTATATTCCCCTGAAACTTAACCAATCGCCTTTTAATGTCGGGATTACAATTACTCTGCCACCGTTTACCCCCAAGCAGGTACAGGATTTAGCATTGTGTTATGGATTACAGTGGGCAGCAGATTCCCAAGGACTAGAACGCCTGGAACCTCTACAAGCAATGGTGGGCGGACATCCTTATTTGGTGAGTCTTGCGCTTTATCATTTATCTAGGCAAGAAATGACCTTAGAAATGTTATTAGAAACAGCATCGACATCAGTGGGAATTTACACTCAGCATTTACGAGAACTGTTGAGCTTACTACAAAAAGAACCAGAATTAATGTCTGCTATGCAACAGGTAATTGCCAGCGATAACAAAGTAGAATTAGATGCGATCGCAGCTTATAAACTAGAAAGCATGGGTTTAGTTCAACTCAATGGCAATCAAGCTTGTGCCATGTGTGAATTATATCGTCTCTATTTTCGCCAACAGTTGGGAAAACACTGAAGCTCAAAGTAATATAGCGATTCCCAGTTAAGTGAGGTACAGATAATATTTTGAAACGCAGAGGGGCGCAAAGTAAAGCGCAGAGGTACGCAGAGATTTGTACCTCAGCAGACTAAGGAAACGCTATAAAATAAGAAGAAATATCGCTAAAAGCCGAGATCGTAATTAACTGCAATACCATGATTGAAACCACAGTTCGCAAACAATACGATCGATTGGCATCTGTGTACGATCGCCGCTGGAAAAAGTATATTTCTGATACACTTGATTTTCTCAAAAACTGGGCAGAAATATCACCATTGGATACTGTACTTGATGTTGCTTGCGGAACAGGTGAATTGGAACGGTTGCTGTTAACTGAACATTCAACCCTAAAAATTGTCGGAGTAGATATTTCAGAGGAGATGCTAGCAATTGCTAAGGAGAAGTGTAGCGTTTATCCACAGGTTTCATTTCATACTGCTAGTGCCTCAGCGTTGCCATTTGCTGACGATAGTTTTGATGTGATTGTGTCTGCCAGTTCATTCCATTACTTTAGCGAACCATTGGCAGCATTAATAGAGATGCAGCGTGTACTCAAGCCTAATGGCAAAGTTGTGATTCTCGATTGGTGTAAAGATTATTTATTTTGCCGAATTTTGGATCTGATACTGAAGATTATTGACCCAGGACATCGGCAGTGTTACACCCAAGATGAGTTTCACCGTTTCCTAACTTCTGCCAATTTTATAGTTTCTCGTGGGACTAAAGTTCGTTTCGGTGTGTTTTGGGGACTGATGGTAGCTACAGGGGAGCAGGGGGGGCAGAATGAAGAAGGGAAAAGGGTAAGGGGGAAAGGGGAAAGGAAACCCCGCAATTAAGATAGGGGTTTCAAGCATAGACGCTGATTTAGAGTCGCACTAGGTGTCTCCTAAATCTTCTTTTAATATTCTCCGCAATTAAGATAGGGGCTTTGTACCTTATGGGGAAAAGTTTTACTCTTTTTTTCCTTTACCCCAACCCCAAGACCCCTTTTCCCCTTCTTGGTAAAAAAGAGTTTTAGGATTTTTGCACAGATGCTCGAAACGAAGGAATTTTGAAAAAGCAAATCTGGGTGTGGATTGTGGGATATCCTTAAATAAGTGAAAGATTTGCCAAAAAAAAAGTAAGAATGAAGCTGGCAGCAAGAGTAAGTCAGGTAACACCTTCATTAACCTTAGCGATCGCAGCCAAGGCTAAGGCATTGAAGGCAGAGGGAATAGATGTTTGTAGTTTTAGCGCTGGAGAACCAGATTTTGATACCCCAGCGCATATCAAAGCCGCAGCAGCAAAAGCTTTGGATGAAGGCAAAACCAAATACGGTGCAGCAGCCGGAGAACCAAAGTTAAGGGAAGCGATCGCCCGTAAGCTTAAAACTGATAACGGTCTTGATTATAAGTCAGAGAATGTCATCGTCACCAATGGCGGTAAACATTCTCTGTACAATTTGATAGTGGCATCGATCGATCCAGGTGATGAGGTCATCATCCCTGCACCCTACTGGCTAAGTTATCCCGAAATGGTGACATTGGTCGGTGGAGTTTCGGTAATTGTCCCCACAGATGCAACCACGGGCTATAAAATTACTCCCGATCAACTCCGTAAAGCCATCACACCCAAGACAAAGTTATTTATCCTCAACTCCCCATCCAATCCCACGGGGATGGTTTACACGCCAGCTGAAATTAAAGCATTGGCAGAGGTAATAGTTGATGCAGATATCTTTGTCGTCTCTGATGAGATTTACGAAAAGATTCTCTACGACGGTGCAGAACACATCAGCATCGGTTCTTTAGGGAAGGAAATTTTTGACCGGACTTTAATCAGTAATGGGTTTGCCAAGGCTTACTCCATGACTGGGTGGAGACTTGGCTATTTAGCAGGGCCAGTGGAAATTATTAAAGCCGCCAGTACCATCCAAGGACATAGTACATCTAACGTCTGTACCTTTGCTCAATATGGAGCGATCGCAGCTTTGGAAAGTCCCCAAGACTGTGTAGAAGAAATGCGTCAAGCCTTCGCCAAACGCCGACAGGTAATGTTAGACAGACTCAACGCCATTCCTGGACTGAGTACCGCTAAACCAGATGGCGCTTTTTATCTCTTCCCCGACATCAGCAAAACCGGTCTGAAATCCTTGGAATTTTGCGACGCCTTACTAGAAGAACATCAAGTTGCAGTCATTCCTGGAATTGCCTTTGGCGCTGATGACAACATTCGCCTTTCCTACGCCACCGATTTGGCGACTATTGAAAAGGGCATGGATAGGTTAGAGAAATTTGTCAAGTCCCGTATTTAGTTATTTGTAATTTGATTTAGAAATAACAATGCCCTCTCTAACAAGAGGGCTTTTTTTATCGAACAGAATAGAGGTGTCATATCATGTTCGGGAAATCACTTACGATAAGAGTTAAAGAAATTTACCCACGTACTTATATCAGAATTTATTAAACCCAGCAGAACGGCGATAAAGTAACCAGATAAAAAGCGGTGAACCCAGCAACGCAGTGACAGAACCTACTGGTAGTTCTACTGCTCCTAATCTAGATAGTAAATCTGCAAAGGTGAGTAACCATGCACCTGCAAGGGCGGAAAGTGGCAAAACAAACCGGTGATCTGTACCAACGAGCAGCCGGACACCGTGGGGGACAACAAGACCGACAAATCCAATTAAACCGCTGATGCTGACTGCACCTGCGGCTAATAATGTGGCCACACCACCAATTAATAGGCGCGATCGCGTTAACGAAAGTCCCAAACCCACAGCCAAATCATCACCCAAAGCCAACACGTTCACCGATCGCGCCAGCAAGCATCCCCCCACCAATGCAACGATGATGTAAGGGCTAGCAGTGGAAATTTCTTGCCAACCCCTTCCATTGAGGCTACCAACTAACCAACTCAGCGCAATTTGAATTTGACCGTCTTCAGCTAAAAGTAGCAATGTACTTTGCACAGCACCAAATAAAGAACTGATCGCCACCCCGCCTAAAATCAACCGCTCAACTGAAATTCCCGACCCCGCACGTCCGAGTAAAATTACGATCGCCGAAGTCAAGATTGCACCTATCCACGCAGCGAGAGGAATGGCGATGGGGAATATTTGCCACACAATCATCAAAATTACAATTAATCCCGCACCCGCAGAAATGCCGAGAATAAAAGGATCGGCAAGACTATTGCGTAACATTCCTTGCAGCAATGCTCCTGACATACCCAAAGCCGCACCTACGATAACAGCGGCACAAATGCGGGGAAGACGCAAATCCCAGAGAATTGTCTGTTTAACCGGATCGCCTTCCCGAAGAATGGCTTGCCATAACTCAGACATACTCAAAGGTACTGCTCCTTGGGAAAGCGATAGCGCTAGCGTAACCACCAGTCCTACACCAAAGATTAAAATAGCCCAGAGTACGCGGTATTCACTGAAAATTGTCTGAAATAGTCTTTTCATTAATTGACGGGGAGTGGGGAGTGGGGAATGGGGAGTGGGGAGATGAGGGAGATGAGGGAGTGGGGGGAGATGAGGGAGATGGTGAGAATAACTCCTAACTCGTAACTCTTAACTCCTAACTCTTAACTCTTAACTCCTAACTCCCCACTCCCTTTTAACCATAAGCGCCGCCGGGAAGAAATCCCAACAGTTGCTTCAATCTTGGGTTTGCATCTTCATAGCAGTGACTAGGCATTTGATAATTCATAAAGGGTGCATACTTGTGTCCAACCAGTCTCTTGGCATAAGTAATCTGTGTAATGTAACGAGTGATAGAGGAAGAGTTTCTAGAGCCTCTATGCCATACCTGATTATTAAAACAAACGGCAGAACCCATCCCTCCCAAGCAGTTGTAAATTCGGTCTTCATATCCTGAAATATCACCGTCGCACAACTTACCAAATAGATGAGATCCTGGAATCATTTGAGTTGGGCCATTTTCTTGAGATAATACATCCGTTAGGTAGTAATTCACTGTGAACGCAAGAACATTCAAGCGAATGTTAGTTAAGGGTTTCCCATCAAGGGAAATTACATGGGGTGTATCATCTTGATGCCATGCATTTTTAGCTAATCCGTCAGTTTGTGGAGGAATTTTAAATGAATTATTGTGAATAACATGAATTATATTAGCATTGGGAATACCATCATGGATTGAGTAGCCTGTTCCATTTGCTCCACCAATTAAATGTTCTGCAAATGTCACCATTGGCTCTAAATCAAAAAGCTTTAAATTCTGCTGAGAATGCTCGAACATGCGCTTGATTATTTTCTTTGATTTTCGATAATCTTTTCCTTCAGTCTTCTTGAGATTTTCATCTAAATCATTGCTTAAAATCTCACACTGTTCGGGTGTCAAGACATTGGGAATCACAAGGAACCCATTAGTGTGAAAATATTCAATCCATTCATTTAGTTGCTCTGTAGTCGGCTGCTTACCAGCTAGATATTCAGGCATCTTAAGTCCTTGTTGTACTGAGTCAACACTATTTTAGAATGTCTAAAAAGATAAAGGGCGATCGCCACTGGTTTTTCTCTCAGCAAAAGTTATCCGCAGTAGCGATCGCCACCACTTGACCATCTCGGAGATTTACTGCTTAAATCCTAATGACTGGTAATAATTGGAGACAAATTAATGGTTTCGGATGGTGAAGCAAGCACAGGTGCAACTGCTTTTACTCCTGACCCTCTGTTTGGGTTAGTCAACAGCTATAAAACGACTATTCCCACTAACGGAGATTCCGCAGATATTTACTTTCCTGTCATTCCCAGTTCAAATATCAATCCAATCAAAACTCCCATTGCTTTATTCTTACCTGGTTCGCGTGTTGATATATCCCAATATTCTCAATTTGCTAATGTCGTAGCCAGTTACGGATTTACAGTAATTATTCCTGAACATATTCGTTCTTTACCAGATTTTGGATTTACTGGTTTAGTACCAGAAGCATCACAAATTTGTCATGTTCTAGATTTTATGGTGGCAGAAAACTCTAATCCCAATTCACCAATTGCAGGTAGTCTGGATTTGGATAAACTAGTATTATTAGGACACTCTTTCGGTGGTGCAGTTGGTTTGACAGCTATTGACAATTCTTGTATTTACCCGGTCTGTGAAGGTGAATTTCAACGACCTCAACAGCTACAGGCAGCAGCTTTCTTTGCTACGAATACATTTGTCGGTATCGGAAAATTTATCCCAATTAGAAATCAAGGGATTCCGATAGCTTTAATCTTAGGAAGTCAAGATGGCTCATCAGTAACTCCCCAAACAACACAAACAAGTTACGATCTAATTCAAGAATCTCCAAAAGCATTAATTACCATACAAGGTGCCAATCATTATGGCATCACAAATATTAATAATCCTCCTGGCGCAAGACCAGACCCTAATATCCCGACTTTGACACAGGAGAAATCCATTGAAACCATCGCTCGTTGGAGTGCGCTTTTCTTGTTGGCTCATACACTTGGCGATCGCAATGCCTTGGATTATGTGAATAATACAGGTGATACTTTGGATGAAAATGTCACCGTGACTCGCCATTGAAGAGGACACGGGGACACGGGGACGCAAAGACACGGGGAAAGAAGAGGATGGGGGGACAATGAGAATTGGGAAAAGCGAAAAAACTTGTTGCAATTTGTCTCCCCATCTCCCCATCTCCCCCATCTCCCCCATCTCCCCATCTGCCCACGTCCCCGCGTCCCCGCGTCCTCTTCCCCATACCCCACTACATCAACTCCAGTCCACCTCGATAGCCAGTGACAATGCGGCTACCATCCTTGAGAATGTGGACTTCGATTTGGTCGCTAGCCCAGGTAATGTGGTCAGAGAGGGCAGCGTTAAATATATGAATTCGTTGGTTGCTAGAAGAAACTGGAGAGGTGGGAGAATTAATTGCCAGAGATTGTACGAAAGGTCCGTCAATTAATATATCGAGTTGTTCTAACAATTCTTGAGAACCTGGCGGTGCAGATTCAGACTGTAGTTGCTTCAAAGTGAACCCAGTAAAAGACATGACATTTAATCCAGCAGCTTTTATCTTACGAGCTAAAGATGCTAGCGTTGGTGCTTGCCAAAACGGTTCTCCACCAGAGAACGTTACACCCGTGTTGCGAGGGTTACTGAGAATGTTCTCGGCAAGGGTATCAACAGCAACAAGTTGGTTAGCCTCAAATGACCAGGAGTCAGGATTAAAGCAGCCAGGACACTCACGCGGACAACCTTGCACCCAGATGACTGCACGACAACCAGGCCCATTGACTTCTGACTCATCAACGTAACCCATGATGTTAAGATAGCCAGAGGGAATTTCTGTGAGTGCTAGTGATGGTTCAGTTGGCTTAGTTTCCATCTCTTTAACTCCTTTTAAAGCCGTTGCCTGTTAACTATATAACTATAGCGAATCCCCAGAGACTTAACCAAGGGTCTAGAGCCGACGATCGCGAATGATAAACCCGCCTTTTTCATGCAAGTGTGCAGCGATTTGGTCAATCCAGTCCTTAATTCTATTCCCTTGATGCCCTAATTTGTTGTTTAGGTCATTGAATAAATAGTTATAATGCTCGTTGCGTCCTTGATACTCGGTTAAGTGGATATCTAGTCTTTTCTCGTTGACATGCAACTTCTCAACAAGATTATCTTTGAGAGAATCAACGGCTAGTAGTAAATTAGTTTGTACATTAGTAATCCTGGCATTAATGCTAGCCTCTATTTGTGCCAATCGATAGATGCCACCAATCAGCAAAAAAATCAGAGAAACAAGAGTAAAAACATTATTAACATCAATCTTCATTTTGGCTATCGAGGACACGGCTGATAGATATGAGAGTTTTCCCCAAAAACAGATAAGGGAAGAACTCTAACTGAAATCTTCCTTGCTGAGGAAAATTAACTTGATAGTTTTTAGTGAGATTGATTACCTGAGAACTAGCAACTAGTTTCTTTGGGTAATCAATTAATAGTTGGTCTAGTTTGCCAGCAGAAGTATAGTTTTTGGTCAACTTACTTTTAGATTCGATTGTAATAATCAAGCTAGCATCATTATCAAATAAGTAAGGAATGACTACAGAATTAACCTTTTTTAAGTCCCATCTGTACTCATTCCGAAAAACTAACTGAGAATCAATCATTGTCTATTTCTTCTTAAGGGGAGTCTTAGAAGTAGTTTTCTTCTTGCGATTTGGGTTAGTAGAAGTCTTCGGAAGGCTAACACTAGTAATTGTTCCGCCTCTGTACTTTTTACCCCTAAGTGAATTTTTAATCAAAAGAGCAGGAAGCTTTTTAGGATCTGCAAACAATAAGTATGCTTTATTGTTGCTCTTTTTCTTGCCACCAGCACCAGTGCCGCCACTGCCAGCACCTTTGACATTGATATAAACTCTAGCCGGACGGGGTTTATTCATGCCATAAATAAGCCCTGGTTCGTTGTCTTTAGCAACAGCAACCCCTAACTCCTTGGCAACCTCATCAGGATAAGCAAGCTTATTACCTTTCCATGCAAACTTGACTTTTGTAGTAGTTCCACTTCCACCCTGACTTTTACTAGAGTCAGAAGTATCAGTCATAGTAATAAACAAATCGACCGTTTCGACTTTCTGTCTTTGTTTCCCTGCCATCTAATCACCTCCTGAAAAATTTATTAGGTATTGATTGATGATTAGAGATAATCAATGGCATGAACAGTTACATCACCATTAGTTGCGGCAAGAGTTGTAAACGGAAGATTAGCTGATACAGTAGCATTTCCAGCCTCAATGTCAACTTGGATTTGAACGTTGTTTGGCTGATTTTCAATAGGAGTAACAGCTTTTTCAGCAGCCGATAAAAGGGAAGCTGTTTCTAAAAATGCCGCTACGATGTTACTGGAGGTTAAGTCTCCATCGCCATTGTCAAAAGCAGAATAACTACCACCTAAGTAATCGCTAGCCACAATCTTGATTGTTCCATCTGATTGAATACTAGTACCAATAGGGATGGTAGCAGCAACAGCAACAGTTCCTGTATCAAAGCTGACGGTAGTAGATAAATTTCGTCTTGGTGTTAGTCCTGGGTTAGCACCATTACGAGAATTTTCAGCAGCATCTAAAGCGCGACAAACTTCAAAAAATGCTTGAGGAATTTGGGTAGATTTAAGAGTTCCAGAAGTTCCGGGGTCGAATGTACTCATTTTGTTTGGATCGTAAGAAATGTAGTAACCGTACTTGTAATCCGTTGTAGCTGGAAACTTTCCCAAATTGAGGGGAACGAACTCAAAAGCATTCTTTGGGACTAAGGTCGAAGAATGTGCTGCATGTGAGGAGCTAACTATGTACAAAGTCTCGCGCCACACTATAAAATTGTTTTGCAAAGTAAAAATTCTATCTGTTGCTGATGGTAAATAGTTAAGTGCAGCTTCCCAGTCTATTGTAAGTTCGTCTCCACTTGGTGTTTCTACTGTATCAAGAGGAATAGTTTTTGAGCCATCAGATTGTATCCGTGGCTTTTGCGGCAAAAAAACATAATAGTTACGTTTCCATTTGTAAGCAATGTAAATACTTTTTTTGAAAAGATTTTTAATAACTTCCAAAAGATAAGTATCAGAATAATTAACGATTTTGGCAAAGCTACTTAATTTAATAGCTTGCTTGCCGTTGACTTCATAAACTATATTGAAGCCTTTTTGGATTTCTTTCATTTACTGTTGCTTCTTTTCCTTAATTTTTTACTCCATAAGGGAAGTGTGTCTTTTTGTCCATTAGGGAAAAACTGGCAGAAGACGGGTATCACAGTTATTTCTTTATAATCATTGCTAGTATCTGTAGTATTGGGTGGTTTTTTACTACTCTTATTTAAAATTTCCGGATTGACGTATTGTTTGAGCGCATTAATGGCACGAATGCACTCAGTTTTATTAGCAGCGTTGACGATGATATTACTGTTATCAAAAAGTTTGTAAACTCCCATGCAATCACCTCTTTTAAAAGTAGGGAATGTCGGGTTATGTTCCTTACCGTAAGCATAGTGAGGAAGTGATATAGTCCAGCGAGAGCGCCCAATTTTTCCATTGCCTAAATCTTCAGCATACTGAATTAATAATTGTGGTACCTGTGGGCTTCTGCTAGGCCACCAATCAGGTACGGATAAAACAGGCGGATCGGTATTATTCTTAGCTAAACAAAGTTCAGAGTTAGCTTTGAATAATTCCTCATATTCAGAAATGATTGTATTTGCATTGCTGGCGGTACCAGCTTTATTAGCAATTGCGTTAACAGTTTCTTCTCGCCTTTCTACTTTCCACTCACCTGAGCTGTCTTGAGTACACAGACAAACAGGAACTTTTGTTGAAATGAATCTCACATCTGCATCCTCTCCATCTTTCCCTGGCTTACCTTGTTGACCGTCAGTGCCGTTTCTAGCATCTGTACCGTTGCGTCCGTTGATACCATTGCGCCCATCCGTGCCATTGCGACCGTCAGTGCCATTTCTGCCATCCGTGCCGTTGCGTCCGTTGACACCGTTTCGCCCATCCGTGCCATTGCGACCGTCAACGCCGTTTCTGCCATCTGTGCCGTTGCGTCCATTAACACCGTTTCGCCCATCCGTGCCATTGCGACCGTCAGTGCCGTTTCTGCCATCAGTGGCATTACGCCCGTTTAGCCCGTTTTTGCCATCTGTACCGTTACGCCCGTTCAGACCATTTCTGCCATCTAGACCGGGGCGGCCAGTGGGGCCTACTCGTCCACTTGGACCAATTTGACCGTCAGTACCATTGCGTCCATTGACACCGTTTTTGCCATTTAGACCGGGGCGGCCAGTGGGGCCTACTCTTCCGCTTGGTCCAATCCGACCGTCAATACCGTTGCGCCCATCTACCCCATTTCTCGGTATGGGGTAGGGTTTTAGGGGAATAGCATCGCGTCCATCGTTGCCATTGCGCCCATCAAGACCGTTACGCCCATCTTTACCATGAACCACTATTGGGGCTGGTGCTGGTCTGTAAATGTATTCAAAGGTGTTTTCGACTCTGGTTTTTGTTAACTCAATAGTTGTAACTTTTCCATCAGCGCCGTTTCTACCGTTATTACCGTCACGCCCATTAGTCCCGTTTCTGCCGTTAACACCGTCACGCCCGCTAGTCCCATTTCTCCCGTTAACACCGTCACGCCCGTTAGTCCCATTTCTCCCGTCAACACCGTCACGCCCGTTAGTCCCATTTCTCCCGTTAACACCGTCACGCCCAGATAACCCACGTTGCCCTGTACTTCCTGGTAAGCCACGTTGCCCTGTACTTCCTGGTAAACCGCGTTGTCCATTACTTCCTGGTAAACCGCGTTGTCCATTACTTCCTGGTAAACCGCGTTGACCATCACGCCCAACTCGCCCATCAGTACCATTTCTGCCATTACTTCCTGGTAGTCCACGCTGACCATCACGCCCGACTCGCCCATCAGTCCCATTTCTGCCAGGGTTGCCATCGCGTCCTGGTCTACCATTAGCACCATCGCGCCCTGGTCTACCCGCCGCCCCTGGTGTTGCTGCTTTATTTCTGAGAAACCCTACCGCCATCTGCAAACCATTAACAGTGGTTTCTAACGACAATTGACCGCTTTGTATTTCTTGAACAACTTGTTTTAAAAACAGAATTGTGTCAACGATCGTCAGCAATCTGTCTATTTTTTCAAGGATTGAGCCGATACGGCCTAAGGCAGTGGCGGCACTAGCAGCAGCACCAGTAGCGGTTGCCGCAGCAGTACCAGCCGCAGCCATGGCCGCCGCTGCAAGTGCCGCAGCAGCAGCGGCAGCCGTGAGAATTGCTTTTAATTCGTTAAGTTCCGCCCTGACACCTTCAGCCATACCTTGAGCAATTAGAGCATCACTGCCAGCTCTAAAAGCTTCAGCGAGTGCTTTTCGTGCCATATCTCGTGCAACTTGATCTACACTGCTTCTGCTATTAAGTCTTGAAATTTCTGCACGTAGCGCTGCTAATTCACTTCTAATTTCTGCACAACAATCAGCCACGATTAATACTCCTTAACGCTGTTGTAGCTGCTGCTATTTCACTACGAATTTCACTACAAGGAATACAGCAATAGCCAGGGTAACTATCACATTCACACCTAATGTGACCAAGGGGACATTCGTCATCACAAGAGACTTCGTAATTCCCGTTTGGACATTCAACTGTGTCAGTAAAAACATTGCTACTGCCAGTGATTTTAATTTGACAACCTACAGCTTTAACGATTTCTTGTATGCCGTAACCTGAAACATAGTAATAACTTTGTGGCTTAATAAACGCAGAGTTCATAGTCGGAGTCATACCCCGACCATTAAAACCACTATTGACGGAATACCCAGGATTAATTCCGCTAGCAGTAAATTCATAAAACAACTTATCATCACCTACACCATAAAATCTATAGGTTCCTGGGCTGCTAGGCTCAATAGTGATATTAATGGGGACTTGGTTTAATTCAACACGCACCCTTTCTTTATTTGGTTTAGTGTATTTAACTATCGCCTTTCTTTTTCCAGCACAAAAATTCATGATAGGCTTATCCCTTGTGCATCTGTAAGTGTTGAATTCCAAACTTGGAAGTTTTTTACTTGTCCATTGAAGTAACCAAGAGTCTTTCCATAACCTATTGAAAAATACCCCGTAAATACGGGTAAAGCAGCACCGGAAATATCAATTATTTTGATTTTATCGGCAAAAAGTCTTATTCGATTTTGGTCAAACACAGCCAAGATTCTATGCCAACTATTATCGTTGTAAGATAATGAACTGTTGGCGCTGCTGTTTGGGTAACCGTATGCGTATATTTTGCCAGCATTCATTCTTAACCCAGGCGCATAAGTTCCACCAGAGACATCTTGGGTATTTCTAAATTCCCAGATTCCAGCGGACTGGGTAGTTGTAGTTTTGATATCAATTCTTACAGCTAATGGCGAGAGTTGAGACAGATTGGTATTTGCATAAATTAAGCTATTAGAGCCATTGAGAATAGCCCCGTTGGCACTTAAAGAGACATTACTGAATATTCCATTACGATTATTAATAGAAGAATCAATAGCTGTAGTTCCTGATGTTTCAGTTAGTAGCCATTTAAGATATGTTGTTAAACCGATAGAGTTTTTGTTTATCTTGAAAGTACCAGTTGATGTTTGTGCTATTAAAAAATCAGTATCAGTTAGTTCAAATATTTCCGATAAGCCCGATAAATCGATATTGTTATTGCCAGCATTAATAGGTATCAAATTCGATTTCAATATTCTATAAGTAATCCCAGTGGATGATTGCAATACTAGCCAGTCATTATCTCCGGCTAGGGTTTTAACCACTGAAATATCTTTAATTTGAGTCATTGCTATATTTCTCGATAATAATTTGATGCTTAATCCACCGTTGATTATTTCTAGTGAATCTAAAGGGCTGCCATCCAATTATTTTGATTAGCTCAAAAGCTTCTGAGTTCTCGTAAGCAATCAACTGATTATTCTCGTCCGTTATTGATTGATTGTTTTCATCAGTGATTATTCCTTTAAAATTGGATAATGCAGTAATTAAGATTCCTGCTAAAAGACTTTCAGCAGTGTTATCCACTTTGGGTGTCAATTTGAGCAAGGAAGCTTTTTGAATAACTAAAATATTCTCATTCTGAAAAGCTCCCTCACCAAATATTTGAGTTAAGGAAAGTAATTCCATTAGTAATCGTCGGGGTCGATTGTGCTTTGTGTATCTAATTTGGCTAAATTTACTGTGAACTGATCTACTCTGTATGGGTCATTGTCTGTTCCCCTAAAAGTGAAGCCAGGATAGCCAAGCTCAACATAAACATTCTGGTTTAAGTTGGTGTCGAAACTTGTCTTAGGTAGTCCTGCTTGAGCTTTTAAGATGATGCCAGTCAATAGACTTTCTCCTCTATTGTTTGCACTGGCGGTTAAGCCTGGTAAGTCAGCTTTGACAATTGTGACTGTAGTTGCGTCTTGAGTTGCGTTAGCTCCGAAAATTTCTTGTAATGTTGGTTCTGCCATAACGATTTTTTGATGAAGTGAATAAATCCGTTGTACACGGGTTCTAATTTTGTGTAAATCTTCCTCTTTTATGTAAAACAAGAGTATTTGCTGATGGCGTGTAACTCTTGTCCTGATTAGGATAGAGGCGAATTCAGCTAATAGCTAAAAGATGAAATGTTCCGGTTTAACCATTCGTGGTGGTTAAACCGGAACAAGCAAGAAGAGAAATATAGGTCGAATGAAAAACGATAGAGAAGGTCAAGCGGCTATTCTTTCAAATGAGAATTACTCGAAAATTCGCAATAAAATTAGAAGCCGCAAATATAAGTTGCTTTTTGATATTGCATGGTACACCGGTGAGCGGTGGGGTGCAATTGTCAAATTACGAGTAGCTGATGTCTATAGCGAGGATGGTACACCAAGGGAGTATATCAACTTTCGCGCTAGAACCCGCAAAGCTAAACCAAAAACTTCAGATAAAGCTAAGACCACCCAAAAACCTAAGGCCAAAAGGTCAAATCGACAAGTGCCAGTGCATCCAGTTTTGAAAGAACTATTACTTTCATACAAACCAGACTCAGGTGTAGAGTGGTTATTCCCTTGCCGCACTGGGGACAAGCCCATTTCCCTGCGATGGGCTGACGACATATTACGTACTGCGGTTGATAGAGCCGGATTAGCAGCCAAAGGTATCTCAACTCATTCCACCCGCCGCACTTTCATCACCAATCTGGCAAAGAATGGTATCAACTTGGCGATGATTAAAAAAATTACCGGACACGCTGACTTAAAAGTACTTTCGGCATACATCGAGGTCAGTGAAGACGATATGAAAAACGCGATCGCCACTTTATAACTATGAACAATCCATTATTCGTGAGAATTGAATGTTTTTACTGCCAACTCCAAGCCGGCTGCTATGACCACCCATTCGATTTGGCCGTGGCACTGGAGGCATTGAGCAATCAGGCATGGGATGAAGTTGAGGAACTTTACCCAGACCTACTACCCAAAACCCCAAACGAAGAATAACCTAATGACAGTAATCATTTGGTAAAGCGTAGGCGAAGCCCGCCGTAGGCATCGCCATAAAACCAACTTGGGCGATCGCTATTTCTCAAAAATGTTCACTGCATGAGCATAATCGCTACAATGACGCAAAATCGTTCTCAAAAATTATGTGGTTCGGTTTTTTTGTTGA
>NZ_JACJRQ010000014.1 GCF_014697355.1 Nostoc calcicola FACHB-3891
CTTCTTTTATTTATCTAATCCGAATCTATTTGCCATCAGTTCTTATTGCTCCTTATTGACAATAGGTTTTGATGCCATTTTTGCTGATTGATGACGGCTCTTATGTATTTTTTATCTAAATATGTCTGCTTTTATTCTTGTTTACCTTTTTTCCCTCAGTAATTTCCGTTTGTGACACTTGGGGTGCGGAATGTGGGATCAAACAGTGGATATGCTCAAAAGTGCATTTCCTGGGGATCATAATGATGTGCTGCAATCAATAGCTGGTAATCCTCGCACACCTATAGAAGCGCTAGAGATTTTAGCAAGAAGAGAATTTATTGGTGCAACACCCGATCGCCACTCGATTCTTCCGCCGACAACTGATGATAGTATAGTGCGATCGCTTGCATATAATCCCAGCCTCACACCACAACTACTGAGCATTCTTGTCCAAGATCCTTGTGTCGAAGTGCGCGTTTGTTTAGTTCGACATCCCAATTTGACGGAAGCGTTGTGGTTACGTTTAGCAGAAGATACGGAAATATCCGTGCGTGAAGCTGTTGCTGCCGCAATCAATTCACCTGTAAGGGTTTTGGAATTATTAGCGCGAGATGAACAAATAGAGGTGCAAATCAAAGTAGCGACTAACCGCAATACACCAATTACTGTTTTACAACTTCTGGCAAATAACGAAAATCCCAGTGTCCGCACTGCTGTAGCTAGTAATCCTCAGCTACCTGAAACAATCTTGACACAACTGGCTAACGATGAAAAAATCGAAGTCCGTCGTGCAGTTGTTCAAAATCCCAATACCCCCGCACCCATCCGCGAAACCCTCCGCGACTTGATTGTGCAACCCGCCACCCGCCAAACCAGTCCCACACTGCGGGGACTCAGCCGCCTCTACAACCCCAACACCGATGACATAACAACTATACTTGCGGAATATGCGAGTTCCGAAAACGCTTTTGTGCGGTTCGTCACACTGCTTCACCCGCTAACTCCCTCTGAAGTATTGACACAAGGAGCGCAGTCTGCATCCTGGCTAGAACGCTACGCCGTTGCTGATAACCCCGCGACTAACAACGAATTACGCCAGCAACTTGCTCAGGATAGCAATCGAATTGTCCGCGCAGCCGCTAGAGTTAATACTAATTCGTAATTCCTAATTAAGAGTCGTACTTGATTTTGGAGAATTAGTATAGCTTGTGAATTATGGAGCAATACAGTTCAGTTAAGCATTTCTTTCTTCTCTTTGCGTCCTTTGCGTCCTTGGCGGTTCGTAAAAAAAAATGAATTTGACAAAGAATGCTAGCCTTAACTGAACCGTATTGAATAATGGAGGATGTTGCAGATGGCATACAGTGATTTTACACTTGCGAAAGTTCGAGAAACGTTTGAACTTGTAATTGATGAAAAGCGCAATCTATTTAAAGAAGTTTCACCAATTCAACCTTCTGCTATCTTAACAACCCTGTTAAACGAATATACTCAATTAGCAACTGCCATCAATACAGAAAAAGCCCGTTCCGAATTACTCATCATGCCAGTTTTAACGGAAGTTAGACGGCAGTTAAATTATCAAATATCTCTATTTTCTGGAACAGATTTTGATGTAGATAGTAGTAAAGGATTAAATGGTTTTTGTGATTTCATTCTCTGTGGTTCTGAAGAACAGTTTTACATTAAAGCGCCTGTCATTACAATTGTTGAAGCAAAAAACGAAAATATTAAAAGTGGGTTAGGACAACGTATTGCCACTATGTTAGCAGCTCAATTATTCAATCAAAATACTCAACAAGGAATTAACACAATTTATGGTGTTGTCACTAGTGGAACGAACTGGCGATTTTTAATGTTGGAAGATTTAACAGCATATATTGATATAGTTGAATACTACATTAATGATGTTGAAAAAATTCTCGGTATTCTGTTGCAACCATTTCAATCTGCTTTGCTGCAAGCATCTTCCTAAATCCATCATTTAAATAAGCTAGAGACTAGCTACAAAAAGTCTGCTTCTTATCTAGAATAGAACTTACGCATTGACGCAAAATACAAAGTATGCACAGTTTGAAAACCATATCTATCGTAGGGGCACAGCAGTGCTGTGCCCCTACCACGCGGGGTTTACGTACCATCAAAGAACGATTAATCAAAGCCTGAAACGAACTATTTTCGTGAACGCATACCATGATTAATTTGTACAGTGCGTAAGTCCTATAGAAAACCTTATACCTATTACACCATGCAATTAAAAACAGAGCAAATTCTAGCAACATTACAAATTATTATTGAGCCTGAATCAGGCTTTAATTTACCTGGTCATGAAGATGGTGGATATATTTCTCCATTTGTTTGGGAAGTATCTGAAAATGGTGAATTTAATATATTGAATTTCTGCTGTTCTCAAGGGTGGTTAAAACTTACAGATAGTGATGCGGCAATTAAAAATTGGCAGGTGATGGAATATGTAAATAATTTTAATGGCTTTTCGTTGAATTCAACAGATAAAACAGCCTGGGGTAATAAAATAGAAACTTTATTTCAAGTACTAAGTCAGAGCTTACAAAACCTAGAATCTTTTAATATCAAAGCTTCCTCTTATTTTTCATCTAATGATTCAGTTGGTTTGATTGTTGGGAAAACAGCAGATGAAAATTGGATTGCTGTTTGCCCTACTCTTTATAAAGAAACAAATATTTCCCAAAAACAAATCTCTCGCATAGAGCAGATACAATCAATAAATGATAATGCATTAGGGAAAAATACACTAAATTTATTATCACAAATCCAATCAATTATTTCAGAGCTAGGAATAATTGATTTAGAAGGAGATTTTGGTGGTGGCTATTATTATAGTTATGCACATCAAATTGTCTATGGTGTTGCTGAAACAAAAGAACAAGCGATCGCCAATGCCCTACAAGCTTCGGGAATGCTAGAAATCAGCAAATTTCAGAGTTTTTTCCCCGATAAACAATATAGTGATTCAGCAGTACAATATTCAAAATACGAGCGATTAAACAAATTTATACATCATACTTTTACAGAAGTAATGATGTACAGATTTAGCTTTTGGACTCAAGAGAATATATACATAATTGGTCAAATTACAGGCGGCGATTGGGCTGGCTTATATATAGAGAGTGAATTTGTCTATAATCCATAATTTTAAATATTAGAATTCAGTCAAAAAATTTATGCAGTCCGAAACAGAAAAATTACTAGGTACATTAGAAATTCTCTGTTCTAATCCCTTTGTTTGGGAAACCACTATTCAAGGTGAATTGAACCTTTGGAATCTGATGATTTCTGAAGGCTTTGTTAATCTCACCGACATAGAACTTGCTTTTACTCACTGGCAAAATATTGAAGAATGGGGAACTCCTACTAATCAAGAAGCTGGTGATTATGGATACGCTCCTTTGCGTTCAGAACGTCAGGACAACACCTGGAATGAAAGTATTGCTGATGAACGCAAAATTTACTATCAACAACTCCAGGATTTTTTAACCAATAATCTGCAAAATATTCAAGCATATAAATTGTGCATTCCGAAAGTACGATATGGAAGTTTTGAATGGGAACATCGGAATTTTTATGTCTCCATTGTGGTTGGTGAAACTAGCGATCGCCACTTTTTTTGCCTTGCTCCCACCGTCCCCGACCAAGTAAGCTATAATCAGCGCGATCGCCATGAATCCACAACACAAATCACTTGGGAAGAATCATCAAATGAAGCAACTCAAACTCTGCTAACTGAAATTAAAATTCTATTAGACAAACTCACCCCAATTACCAATTACGGCTACTACCACGGCGGATACAATTACACCTACCAACATCAAATCGTCGGTGCATTAGCCAAAAGTAAAATAGCTGCAATTGAACTGGCACTGCAAGCAGCAAAGATGGTTTTTTTGGAGAAACGAACAATTGAGTATGCTGGTAATCGCTACAATAGTCGCAAACTCAGCCAGTTTATGAACCACTGTTTGCGCGATCGCACTTATTACAGTATCAGTTTTTGGGATCTTGGCTACAGCTACGAAGTCGGACAAACCCCCGCAGGTGATTGGATAGGAGTGCGAAGCCAAAGCGAATTTGAATACAATCCTTAGAAAGACTAGCAAAAATCTCATGCCCAAAAAGCCCGATTCCCAGTTACAAAATCTCTTCGCCGCCCACAAATCAACCGACTGGCAAGAAAGATTAACACAAGTAGCCTACCGCTTCAACCGAGAATATCTTGGTCAACCCGTCGAACTCCCAGCCGAAGTCCAAGCAATGCCAATCTTTCGGGAGTGGGCTGGTGGCAATTTTTCCGGCAGAATTGCTTCTCCTTTTTGGGAAGTTGCCAAACCTCAAAAGAACCAGCACTGTTTAGATATCGGCTGCGGTGTCAGCTTATTAATTTATCCTTGGCGGGATTGGCAAGCATTTTTTTATGGACAAGAAATCAGTAATGTGGCGCGAGATATTCTCACTTCTCGCGGGCCGCAGTTGAATTCTAAACTATTCAAAGGTGTTGAATTGGGAGCAGCTCACGAGCTAAACTATTCACCAGGTCAATTTGACTTAGCGATCGCCACAGGATTTAGCTGCTATTTTCCGGTTGAATACTGGAATGCTGTCTTGACACAAGTCAAACGAGTCTTAAAACCAGGTGGACATTTTGTATTTGACATCCTCAACCCCGAACAGCCTTTAGCAGAAGATTGGGCAGTTTTAGAAACTTATTTGGGTGCTGAGGTATTTTTAGAACCTCTAGCTGAGTGGGAAAAAACAATTAAAACTGCTGGTGGTAAAGTAATAACCCAGAAATCAGGAGAATTATTCGAGTTATATAAGGTGCGCTTTTAAAATAACGAACACTTCACAATACCATTAAGTGATACAACAGTTTGCAATTGTATGGAGTACAGACAATTCGTAGGGTAGCACAGCTGTGCTACCCTACCGTGTACCTCATTCAAATGAAAATCGCTATACCAATTGGAAAAAACAATGTGACAAATAGACCATCTCTAGAGACGCGATTCATCGCGTCTTTACCCAAGGATACGTTGCAATCATTAATTGAATTGGTATAAGGGACTTCCAAGGAAAAAAATATTCCATCGTAGGGGCGCACAGCTGTGCGCCCCTACAAATGTACAAATAATTTGGGATAATTTATTCTCTGGAAGTCCCTAAGTAGGCGAAAATACACCTGAAACCCTTACAAATGACCAATGACAAATGACGATAAAAGCCAGTTAGCTTTATTTGTGTCGCCCTACTTACTCAGCAATAATTGGACTCGTTGTATCTAAAGATGTTGTAAAAACAAAATAGATGACTCCAGCACCGAGAATCATTACAGCCAAACTAAACAGCAGCACCCACCGGTCTGTTGGTTCATAAGTATCTTCTTCGATATCACGGCGGACAGCAAAATAGTGTCCCGTTGACAGCCACACCGTAATCAAACCCACCAGCGAGAAAACTAAGCCTAACTTCCAGCCGTTCCCAGGACGGGGCACCAAAGGTATTTGGAAAGCACGCAGACGCACGATGACCACACCAAAGCCCAAAAGAGCAATACCTGTCCGCATCCAAGCCAGGTATGTACGCTCATTTGCTAAGTGGTCTCGTATCCGAGATGGATTTAGTCGTCCTGCTTTTTTTTGATCTTTAACTTCTTCTGTGGGTTTCGATTTTAACTGCATCAATAATACCTTTATTCCGAAAGAGGCTCCTCTCCAAAAAACGCGAAAGTAATAGCAAATTTCCTTCCAGATTATTTGCATCCAACGCGCTAATTGCTTTAGTGAAATATATTTATTGTGATTGTACATTTTTTTGCCAAGTTTATTTTAACTGAAATTTTGTACTATTTTCAAGAAGTCTGGAGTGGGGAGCGATGGCAACATCAAAATCAGGGTTTTAGCCAACGGTAAGCAGTAATTACTCAAAAGAAAACAGCCAGCAGCAGAGAGATTTTTCACCAGTTCTTGTCCTGTTTCATCTCTGATTTTGGCTGTTACCCTGTTAAATGTGAAAACATATCGTTGAGAAACAGATTTCAGTAACTACTGTTCACTGGTAACTGTCTACTATTCACCGATTTAAGACTTCTCAATAGGCGCATTGGGAACCCGTGTATTTATTAAAGCCTGTGATACATTGGGGATAAACCAGTTCACTTCATTGGCTTTGACAATTTGAGCATTAGGAATGTTGATTTCAATTGCAGCATTATCTGGATTGGTTTTAATGGTCAACTTGCTGCCATCAGGTATTTTGATAGCTACTGGTTCTGTAAATTCTGGAATTTGCCCATCTGGGGTTAAGGCTGCGAGTTTAGCATCATTTGGCAAATAGAATCCATCACAATCCCAGTTATTTTGAGTTGACTGACCATCAGCTAGAAAATACAGACCATTGTCGTATACAGCATCTTCTTCCTCTTCCTCATTTGGTGTTTTGCCATATACTGCAATAGTATTACCTGTTTGGTTTTCGCATTGACCCCAGTTAATTCCCGTCTCCAAAGCATATTTTTGGAATTCTAACTCATCGATTTTCTTTTGAATTTCTTCTGGTGCCACACCTGCAAGTTGAGTTTTGGCTTTTTTTGCCTGAGTGAGTTGCTTAAGTGCTTTGGTAACCTCTACATAATCAGGGTTTTTGCTAAATTTTGGTCTATCAGCAAAAGAAGGTTGAGCAAAGGCTAGATTAACAAAAATCATCAAGACAATTAGCAGAGATTTCCAGATTTTCATGATTTCACTCCTGTAGAGCAATTTGATGTTGTTGAGTAGGTAATTGATTGTGAAAACTCAGAATTATGAATTATTACACCACTTTTTCAAATACTTAATTTTTCTTGTTGTTCGCTCGATTGCTGATTTTTTAGACTCAAAATGAAGGAAAATACATAACTAGAAACTACAGATAACAGAGTCCAGGTAACATTTTCTGAGACAATAAACACACCCAACCCAACTAAGATGCAAGGTACAAAAGTGTTGCCGTTATCAGTTAAAAATTGAGCGATCGCAGGTAGATAGGTTAACTTGTAAGCGGCATAACACCAGACACCCACCAGAGAAAAGAATACGCCCAAAATCAGCAGCAGACTTTCTAATTCCGAGTTGGCAAATAAAGGTACGTAAACGCTGATATTATCACTGCCATTAGCAAAGGCGATCGCAGCTACATTACATGTTTGGGGAGATATAAAGCTGCTAATTACAGAGGGACAAGAACCCTCAGTTTCTTCTGTAACTTCCTCTGGTGAATCCTCTTCGCGTTTTAGCAAACTACTCATACCAATAATTATTGGCATTAAACCAAGTAACCTAATCCAGTCCTGCGGTATAATGAGTCCACCAAAAAAACCTGGAAGGCTAGCAGCAATCAGTGCAGCAAAACCGAGATACTGACCAGCAATAATGTGACGACTACGGAATGTTTTATTTACTTGTGAAAACAGCAACGTCAAAATCACAATATCGTCAATATTCGTGGCACTGAATGCCGTAATTCCCGTGGTAATTGCAGTGACTAAACCGCTCATTTATCGAAGTCCTTATTTTGATGCTTGGTAATTGGGCATTGGGCATGGGGGAGATGGGGGAGATGGGGGAGATGAGGGAGATGAGGGAGATGAGGGAGAATAACTCCTAACTCCTAACTCCTAACTCCTAACTCCTAACTCCTAACTCCCAATGACAAGTAACTACGTAGAAAGCTGTGATTTATACTTTAGACAAACTAAACGATAGAATCAAATGCTTTTTTTTGTCAAAATGATAAATGAAAGTGATTAAATTTTTGACAGCAAGTTTTAGGGACACCATCAATGGCAGGAATGACGCTTGAACAGCTAAAAATCTTTATGGCTGTGGCGCAACACTTACACTTTACTAGGGCAGCAGAAGAACTTTATATTACACAACCTGCCGTCAGTGCAGCGATTCAGAACTTAGAGCAGGAATACGGAGTTAAATTATTTCATCGAATTGGTCGTCACATTGAGATTGCTGAGGCTGGTAAGTTACTGCAAGTGGAGGCGCAGAAAATTCTCGATCAAGTCCACTTGACTGAAAGGGGATTGCGGGAATTGAATAATCTCCAACGGGGTGAATTGAAATTAGGGGCAAGTCTGACAATCGGTAATTATTGGCTACCAAGCAAGATTAGTGAGTTTAAGAGCCAATATCCTGGTATCCAAATTGACTGTACCCTTGCCAACGCCGAAACGATTTGTGTAGGAACAGCAATGGGACAGTTTGATTTGGGTTTAGTGGAAGGAGATGTGAAGCCAGCGCTGCAAAACACTTTAGAGTACGAAATTGTGGGGAGCGATCGCTTGCAAATTGTTGTAGGTGAAAAACATCCTTGGTTTGAGCAAGGAGAAATTGAGTTAAGCCAACTGACTCAGACTCCTTGGGTGATGCGGGTGCCGGAATCTGGAACCCAGCAAAGATTTGAGGAAGCCTTGCAAAATTGGGGAATCAATCTCAGTGAATTGAATGTAATTTTAGTGTTCACTAGTGGTGAGATGGCAAAAGCAGCCATTGAAAACGGCGTTGGTGCAACTGGAATTTCTGAGTTGATGGTAAAAAAAGAAATCCAGCTTGGAACTCTACGCCCAATTCGAGTTATTGATAATAGAGAACAAGAGAGTGCAATGACTAGGTTGGATTACGCCTACGTCGAAATAGTTAGACCTTTTTTCAAAATCAAGCATCGTCAACGTTTCCAAACTGCTCTTTCCAAAGCCTTTGAACAAATGTTGTTATCCTCAATGTTAAATAATTCAGATCAACATTCAACAAAAAAGCAAAAAGGAAAAATTAAAAGTTAATAGTCATTTGTCGTTTGTCATTTGTCATTTGTCATTTGTCAATATCAGGACTTACGCACTGTAAAAATTAATCATGGTATGCATTCACGAAAATAGGTCGTTTCAGGCTTTGATTAATTCTTCTTTAATGGTACATAAACTTAGCGGTGGAGGGCACAGCAGTGCTGTGCCCCTACGACAGATCTAGTTTTTCAAAAAACACGCATTTTGTATTTTGTGTCAATGCGTAAGTCCTAAATATTTCCCCACTCCCTCATCTCCCTCATCTCCCTCATCTCCCTCATCTCCCTCATCTACCCACTCCGTAAACCATTTTTCAAAAGATATCATTCACCTTTAGGTAGATTTAGATGGAATTATCAAAACAGTATATTTGAATGGGCAAACATATAATTTGCCACAATAGCTCATGCCAAATCAGGAATTTCAATCTCAACAGATAAAATCTTGATTGAATTCTAGTTCATTTGTTCATTAAATTCCTTATCAGCCATGACATCCCCAGAGCCTCAAACTGATTTTGGAGAAAATTCTTCACAAACTTCATTTGAGCCACCTCCAAAAAAACGGCGGTGGCTTTGGTTATTTTTAGCTGCACTACTATTGTTAGGAGGCGGAGTAGCTATAGTTTGGCGTTTGCTGACTCCACAAAATTCAGCAACTTCAACTGCTAATGTTCAACCTCAAGGGGTAAGAGTCAAAATATCCACAGTACAAAGCGGCATCATTGAGGAAAGTTCAGATTTTATTGCTACTCTGGAGTCCCAACGCTCAGTTAACCTCAAGCCAGCGATTCAAGGTCAAATCACTCAGATATTTGTCAAACCTGGAGATTCAGTAGCACAAGGAGCAGCAATTATCCAAGTAGACTCCAGACGACAACAAGCAGGGGTTAATGGAATTAATGCTGTGCCTCAGGCATTTTTAATGCAACTGGAAAATGCCCGCGCTACACTCAAATCTTTGGAAGCAGAACGGCCATCTTACGTTGCTAATGTGCAACTCAGCGAACAGGAATACGAAAAATATTTTAGCTTAGCTCAACAAGGTGCAGTATCTCGACGGGCTAGCAGTCAGTACGCTAACAGGCTCGCCGCTGCGAAAACTAGTCTAAATGCAATTGATTCTAAGATTCAAGCCCAACGAGCCACCATTTTAGAAGCTGAAAAATCGTTGCAGCAAGCTAATGTAAATCCGAAACAACAACAACTCCAGTACGACAAAATTACTGCTCCCTTTGGTGGTACGATCGGTGAAATTTCGGTGAAAGCGGGTGATTTGGTTAATACTTCCACACCGTTAGTTACCTTGATGCAAAATCGACCTTTAGAAGTTAAAATTTCCGTGCCTCCACAGCGAAAATCTCTATTGCGTGAGGGAATGCCAGTGGAGATTATGAACACACAAGGTCAAAAGTTAGGTAGAACTAGAGTATTTTTCATTGCACCGAATACTAGTAATGAAACACAAGGGATACTGATTAAAGCACTCTTTAATAACCCTAATGGTCAGGTACGTGCAAATCAATTGGCAAGAGCTAGAGTCATCTGGAATGAGCGCCCTGGAATTTTAATTCCAACAACAGCGGTGACTCGCGTAGGTGGGCAAACTTTTGTCTATGTAGTTGAAACTGAAAAATCTCCCCAAGGCGTGTCTCAACAAGTGGCTCGGCAAAAGCAAGTAAAACTCGGCCAGATTAGAGGTAATAATTATCAAGTGATTGAGGGATTACAGCCAGAAGATAAAATTATTATCTCAGGACTGCTTAATCTTACAGATGGTGTGGCGATCGCTCCAGAATTTTAGATGAACTGAAGACGTTTCTGCTAAATTTAACCTTGATACAGTACTTTAACAGCAGATAATTACTTTGGTTAACCAAAATAAAACCAGATTAATCTATGGCATCAATAGCCGGAAAAGTTGCAATTATCACTGGTGCATCGCGGGGAATTGGGCGAGCGATCGCCTTAAAATTAGCTGGTAACGGTGCATCTATTGTCGTTAACTATGCAGGTAATGCAAGCAAAGCACAGGAAGTTGTTGCAGAAATTGAACAGTTGGGAGTACAGGCGATCGCTATCCAAGCTGATGTGAGTCAAGTAGCCGACATTCAACGGTTATTTGAGCAAACACTAGAACGCTTCGGTAAAGTCGATATTTTGGTCAACAATGCCGGAATCGCTTTCTATAAACCAATTACTCAGGTGACAGAAGAAGATTTCGATCAAATTTTTGCCATTAACGTCAAAGGTACTTATTTTGCTTGCCAACAAGCCGCGCAACACATGGCAGAAGGGGGACGGATTATCAACTTTTCCTCATCAACTACGGTGATGATGCTGCCAACTTATAGCGCCTATGTAGCAACCAAGGGTGCTGTTGAACAAATCACACGGGTATTAGCTAAAGAATTGGGTGCAAAAGCGATCGCAGTTAATGTTATTTCTCCTGGCCCCACCGATACAGAATTGTTTCGAGAAGGCAAAACCCAAGAACAGATAGACCGTTTAGCCCAAATGGCTGCTTTTGGTAAACTGGGAGAAGTCCAAGAAATCGCCGACGTAGTAGCATTTCTTGCTAGCGATGAAGCTAGATGGATTACTGGGCAAAATATTCGTGTAAACGGTGGAATTGCCTGAGGCGATGGAAGTTTTCCTCATGAATGCGATATTCTCTGTTTCAAACCTCAGCTATTGAAGAAGAATTCAGAATTCAGAATTCTTTGTTGATAATTTCTAAGTTGTAAAAGTTTTCGGTTTTATAATTGTCGGGGGCGTACAGGTGTACGCCCCTACTAAATTTGGGCTGCAAAAGTTTGTATAAAACGTTTCTAATTTAACGTGAGTTCGACAAACCTCACCCTCCCAACCTCCCTCTCCTAAAAGGCGAGGGAGGAGCAAGAAAAATCAAGGTTTTGTTTTGCTCCCCTCTCCTCGTAGGAGAGGGGTTGGGGGTGAGGTCAAAACAGTACTCATCGAACTCACGTTAATTTATACAAATAACAGCTCATTTATTTGGTTGTATAATTTGTGTTTTCGTACTAAACATCACTTCATCGGCATCCCAAAATTATGGATTTATCCAACTTTACTACTCTTCAAAACTTAGAAGCTGCCTTCGGTGGTGAGTCGATGGCAAATCGTAAGTATCTGTTTTTTGCTGAGGTAGCGCGTCAACTGGGATTTACAGACTTGGCAAAACTTTTTAAAGAGACAGCAGAACAAGAAACTGAACATGCTTTTGCACATTTTAGGTTACTGCATCCAGAACTTGTGGTAGAAGATCCAGCAGCTTTAAGTGATGAACAAAAGCGGGAAATTGTGTCTCGTTGCTTATCATTAGCAATTGAAGGTGAGACTTATGAATATACTACAATGTATCCGGAGTTTGCCGCAGATGCTCAACGCGAGCGCGATAATCCTGCTGCTGAAGAATTTCTCAAACAAGCTAAAGAATCCACCGTTCATGCAGACACATTTCGGGAAGCTGCACACCGTTTCGGCTTGTTAAAATTCATCGAAAATTATCACGCCGATCGCTATGCTGAAGCGTTAGAAGTATTAAACGGAGGACAAGTAGCAAATAAAGTTGTAGATGAAGATCCTCAAACTCGTAAATGGATTTGTAGACAATGCAGTATGATTTACGATCCTGTGGCTGGCGATCCTGATTCGGGAATTGCACCTGGTACACCTTTTGAACAAATTCCCGATGATTGGAAATGTCCCATTTGTGGTGCTAGCAAAAAAACTTTTAAACCACTTGAGGAAAAAGTTCCAGCTTAAGAGGACAATCAAATAGGTACTCTTTTTTTAGCAGATAAACGCGAAGTGCCGACGCACTTCGCGTTCTTGATTGTTTAAGTAAGTCGGCACAATAAAACCAAACTATAGCGATTCCCAGTTACGTGAGGTACAGATAATATTTGGAAGCGCAGAGGTACGCAGAGATTTGTACCTCAGCAGACTAGGAAACGCTATAAGTCAACGTGAGTTCGATGAACCTCTCCCCAACCCCTCTCCGACGCGGAGAGGGGCTTTGAAATTCTTGATAAAAAACGAAAAATTAAGGTTTTTAAGCCTCTCTCCTTTCAGGGGAGAGGTTTGGAGAGGGGTCTTTTAAATCTGTCGAACTCACGTTAAGTCAAGAAAGATGAATTAGACCAAAACAATCTTCCCTCCTGCATTCTGCCTTCTAATTACACAGGGTAATCTCATGAATTCACCAAAAGATAACAGCCAATTTGAGCGCAAAAAGCCTGTTTATCTAGAGCTAAATTTTCAGATAGTTTGTGCAGTTTCTTTGATTGCTGTTATCGGAGTTTCCAGCGTAACTCCAGCTTTTCCCAAGTTAGTCAAAGAGTTAAATATCAATCCCCAAAATTTAGGTTTATTAATTACATTCTTTACATTACCATCTCTGGTTTTAGGGCCAATCATCGGCATCTTTGCTGATAGATGGGGTAGAAAGAGAATTATGGTTCCTTCACTATTTTTATTTGGCCTTGCTGGTACTGCTTGCGCCTTTGCCCGCGATTTTAATTTATTGCTATGGTTTCGTTTGCTACAAGGAATTGGCGCGGCTCCTTTGCTTTCTTTGAGTATCACCTTAATCGGCGATTTATATACAGGAGATAGACGTACTGAAGCAATGGGTTACATTGCTAGTATCAGCAGTGTCGGCACCGCAACTTATCCCATAATTGGTGGTACATTGGCAACAATAGGTTGGTATTATCCTTTTATGCTGCCGATATTAGCGATTCCTCTGGGGTTGCTGGTGTTATTGGGACTCAAGAATCCAGAACCGCAAGGCGATCGCAATTTAAAACAATATTTAAGCAATGCGGTAAAAGTCCTCAAAAATCGCCAATTATTCGGACTTAACACTACAAATACAACATTAAAAAGCTAGATAAAATCTAATTTTTTTAATTACGAATTACGATTTATTCTGCGTGCAAGTTGGTGGAGCATTGCGTTTTCTTAGTTACTAGAGGGACTCCGCTGGTGAGTTGTTACACACTCTTTCAAAGATGGCTACTTCTAAGCCGACTTTCCAGGTTCTTCGCACTCCCCGTTTACAAACGCCCACTGCATTTGGCAGTGTTACCTTTCCTCTCGTACTAGTATGTAGGCTCCACGAATTGGGGCACGCATGAGATTATTATACTACAGTATTATTTTAGACCCAGATATAGAACTCATATTTAATTTTTGAACAAGATTTCAGATAAAACGGGCTTTTCAGTCTCTGGATGTTTTCACAAATCAAATCGGGTTTTATATGGTATGGTATTTTCAATATTAATTGGTTAACTTTATTAGGACTAGCCCTTTCAAGGTGGTGAAATTTGGAACGAAGATTGGTGATTTCAATCTTCAAAAAGCCCAAAATCTGAGCGGATGATTCAAGATGCTAGTACTGAAACAACGTGTTTTCGTTGGTCACCTTGAAAGGGCTAGTCCTATTTATACACAAAAAACCACTTAAATACTTTGTTTTTTAAAAAAATCTACTTTAACACTAACAATGCAGTCAAAAATAGAGGCAAAACCAAGGCTATCGGGTGTTGATTTGTGCCGAGGAATTGCGGCATACGCAGTTGTCTTAGTACATTCAGGCGATGCAACTTGGGGTCGTATAAGTTACTTTTCCCAACAGATAGAATATCTATTTAGTTTTGCTGTTCCCTTTTTCTTAGCTGCATCTTTTTACTTCATGATTTGTAAGTTGAATGCTGACTTTTCATTAGCTTATTGGAAAGCAAGATGTCGGCGTCTCCTAATACCATATATGGTTTGGACAGTTATTTATCTAATTGCCAAAATAATTATGTTTTCAGCATTAAATCAAAAAGAAGAATTAAATCATTTATTACAAAATCCTTTTTTAATTATATTTTATGGAAAAGCATCATTACAACTATACTATTTACCTCTATTGCTAGTAGGTACTTCGCTCATAGTATTTGCAAATTACTTCGCAAAACCGAAAATTGGACTTAAAATATTAGCTAGTTTGTCTCTGTTGAGCCTCATCCTCTACAACCTGCTTTTAATTACTGGAAATACAGTAAATAACAGTATAGCTTTTAAGAATTTATTTAATCTAGTGAATTACGATCCTTCTAAAAATGAGTTTGTGAGGTTTATATCTATAGAATTAGCATGGTTATTGAGGTGTTTACCTTATTTTTTTATTGCAATGACTTTAAGGTATTTACTTCTTAAAACCAACTTTTCATTGTTGCGTGTGAAAATCATATATGCTTACTTGCTATTAGGTTTATTTCTTGTCGCTGACGTTTATAGTAACCCAATACTTACTGGTTTTCGGGAAGTTTTTCTGGGATATTCTTTTTTATTATACGGTATTGTTTTATCGAATTACTTGAAACCAAACAGCGTAATAAAAAATTTAGCATTATGTTCTTTTGGAATTTACTTGATACACCAATTTGGAATTAATATTATGGAGATTTCTCTAAAGAAAACTCAACCTCAGTTATTAGAGGAAGTAACTTTTATTTCTCAATTAGCATTTTCTATACCCACTTTTCTCATGAGTTGGTTAGCTGTATTCATTCTGATGAAAAATAAAAGGATTGCTAAGTACCTATTTGGTGTTTAGCAACAAATTAAATTAGTTAATAATAAGTTCAATTTACAGAATTTACTATAACTTTGTAAATCAATAAAAGTGAGAATATATGATGGAATAAGCTCGGGATGCGTCATGAGTAACCATAACGCCCCCTGATGCAGGGCTATTTCATTCTAAAAAGTTGCTTAATTGTGTCTAGCCCAAAAGAGCAGAGTCGTTGGGCTTGTGCCATGTTTGAAAACATCTGGTCACGGTATAAATTGAGTGTAAAATTGCGAGCGATGGTAAAAATCTGAGGCAGAGGGTTAGTGCGAATTCTCGATGCATCCTCACCCTGAGTAACATCTCGAACATAGTGGACTTTATTCTCAACACCCCAATATCCGCGGATACGTTCGGCAAATTCTTGGGCTGTTAAACTTAATGAAGAAATGTAATAACCAGTCTCAGTAGTGGCTTCAATCACATGATGTGTAAACACCTGACGTTCTGATTTAACTTGAATCAAAGTGGTAAGTCCGGACCAAGAACGAATACAATCAGGAGTTTAACAAATACTGACATGACGCTTTTCGATTCGACCATGCCCTTTGTTTATCTGCTCATAAGTGAATTCCGGTTTAAAATTTGTCTTGACGTCTTTAAATAGACTAGGTTGGTTGCCTTTTAAGGCAGCTATATAATCATTGCCACTGTTGATGATCAACTCACAAGTTTTTTTTGGGTATTAATGGCTTCAATTGCAAAAACAACTCCTTTTAGAGCCAGTTTCTCAATCAACCCTGGTAAAGCTTTAATTTCGTTGGTTTTAGCATCAACTTCAAATGGTTCTAAAATCAAGCCTCGCTCAACAAGGTAAGAACTGACCAACATAATTGCTGGGTGAGAATCAGAATTGGGATTATCGTCTTCAATCTGATATGAACCTTTGAGAACTTTGCTTTTCTTACCAATGGTTTCTCCACAAGCTGGTTGTACGTTAAAGAACTTGGCAAGGCACACGGAATACTGCTCGTGATTAATGTATAGTAAGGTACGACGCACAGTGCTGTAAGAAGGTAGCCTATTTTTCGCAGGTTTGAAAAGCTCAATCAACTGCTCGTGGTAGCTTGAAATCCAATCTCCAATTGCTAAAAATCCTTTATTTCCTGCGGCGATGCCTACGGCGGGCTGCGCCTACGCCAATGTGAACAGCGCTAGGCATAATGGGAGATTATGTCGCTGTCCGGCACGGCGACGGGGGTCTTTTATATCTGCAAAAGCTTTTATAATTTCGATTTCAGACACAGTAGTAGGAGCAAAAAGCTAGAATTTGCGCCGGACTATACCATATTGCGTTTTACTTTAGAATGAAATAGCCCTGACTTAACGATACCTTTAAAGCGCCACCTAGTATCATTGGATTGTTACTTTCTAGTGTTTCTATATCAATTACTATTGCATCTTCCCAGTTAGGCAGATTAGCTAGGAGATTTCCCGCCACTAATTTAATTAGTGCATCCTATGTTTTTTACGCTTTAGCGATGTTCATTATTCCTTTTGTGCCAAATCTCTGGTTACTATTAATCCCCAGCATAATTTTTGGGATTGGTCTTGGCATTGGTTTTCCCAGCATCCAAACACTGTTAGCAGATTTAGCACCAAAAGAATATTTGGCGACAATCATATCAGTCAACGGGACATTCTTCGGTTTAGGGCAAACATTAGGGCCGCTGTTGATGGGCTATGCCTTTGGTTTCGGCGGCATTAGTAGCGTATATTATGCGGCGACGGGTTTTGCAGTTGTGATATTTTTTGTATTTAGGTATTGCACTTGTATCTAAGTTGCAGGTCGATGCAACAAAGGTGCAGGTCGATGCAACAAAGGTGCAGGTCGATGCAACAAAGGTGCAGGGCAATGCAATAAAGGTGCAGGTCGATGCAACAAAGGTGCGGGGCGATGCAACAAAGGTGCGGGGCGATGCAACAAAGGTGCGGGGCGATGCAACAAAGGTGCGGGGCGATGCAACAAAGGTGCGGGGCGATGCAACAAAGGTGCGGGGCGATGCAACAAAGGTGCGGGGCGATGCAACAAAGGTGCGGGGCGATGCAACAAAGGTGCGGGGCGATGCAACAAAGGTGCAGGGCGATGCAACAAAGGTGCAGGGCGATGCAACAAAGGTGCAGGGCAATGCATCAAAGGTGCAGGGCAATATTAGGAAGTTAAAGTCTTCTCAATGCGACGGTCGGGGATGAGCCACATAACTGCGACCAAAATGTATAATACACAAGCAAGCCAGGAATTTAGAAAAGCAAGTGGAATTGCCACAGCATAAAAAACCACCGATACTTTTCCTTTGAAGTCTCGACCGACTGCGATCGCTAAAGTAGAATCACTGCCATGATGAGAAATTAGAGTGCGGGTAAGGATGAAGTAGGCGATCGCATTTAACATCAAAATCGTACCATAAAGGGCAACTGGTATGGTAGCAAAGTGGTTCTCGCCCATCCAGGCAGTGACGAAGGGGATTAACGACAACCAAAACAGCAGATGTAGATTCGCCCAAAGGATACGCCCATTAACATGGCGAACCGCCTGTAACAAGTGATGATGGTTATTCCAATAGATGCCAATATAAATAAAACTCAGCACATAGCTGAGAAATATTGGTATCAGCGGACGCAGCGCCGCAAAATCACTTCCATGCGGCACCTTGATTTCCAGCACCATGATGGTGATGATGATAGCAATCACCCCATCACTGAATGCTTCTAACCTCCCCTTCCCCATGTACGCATTCCTTATTTATTATTTATTTGAAACTGACGCTCTGTAGTTTATCGTACCAAGTAGCCGCCGTTGTTGAAGAAGAATGCAGAATTCAGAATTCAGAATTCAGCAATCTTTAAGTCGGGGATTCAGACCCGCGACTTTCTTGTTGACCACCAAATCTACGATTTGGTGGGGGTGCAAAAACGCCGGTTATTCAGACGCGACGCTCGATGACTCGCTAACGCTCCGCTATCGAGTACTCGCTTTCCGCGTCGCTATCCGCCACTCGCACAGAAAACATTGCTGAATTCTGACTCCTGACTCCTGAATTCTGTTCGATAAAAATTCTCTGGGCAATTATCCTTGATAGTCCCTAATTTTCACTCGCTAATTTTCGCCGCAATTGACGAATGGCTGCGCTGGTATTTCGCTCGTAGGCAATTTGCAAATATTCTGTAATTACTTCTGATACATTAATATTTGGGAAATAATGACTACTAGTTTCAACAATGTAGCGATCGCCTTGCAATCTGTAAATCACCAACTGGTTCTTTCTCAACAACCAAACTTCTGGTACTCGATAAGGCAGGTAATCATTAACATCCGTGTAGCTGGTGATGTCTACCTCAATTACCAAGTCAGGTGATGGATCTACGCCCCAATTGATGCGATTTTTACCTGCAATTGCTTCCCAGTTTTCGATATAAAAACAGTAGTCTGGTTCTATACCACTTTCCTGTGGCAATTCCATTGTAATTGGGGTAAATGACTCATATTCGCGTTGGAGATAATCGAGCAAAACTTTGACTAAATCTGCAACTACACTTACTTTTCGCCCATGTTCTGGTAGCGGTGCCATCAAAAGAATTTCTCCATCTCGATACTTAATCCGAGGCGAGGAGCGATCGCCTAGTTGCTGATTTAGTGCTTGATAGTCTTGCCAACTTCCCGGCAGGCGGACTATCGCGCCTGGGGGCAAATGGATTGTATCTGGTGTGACAACAGCAAACATTGTACTGACATCTCCACTGTAATGTTTAGCTTAACTACTGCGACTGAAAAATACAGCAGCTAGGACAATAAAACCTAAAAGCACTAGAGGAACCCAGAGATTAGGGACATCGGACAAACTCATATTAATTACGAATTACGTTAGCGTTGCGGGGCGTTCGCGGTAGCGTCTCGTAGAGAAGCCCATTACAAATTATTCTAAACCTATGCCTCCTTGGGCAAATTCTTCAACAGTTTTTTGTGATAATTCGTGAGTAGCGATCGCCTGCAACATTGCCAATGGTAAAGTCAAATGATGCGCTCCGGCTTGCAAGGAAGCGGCTGCTTCTTGGGGAGATTTAATACTAGCTGCCAAAATTTCCGTGTCGCTACCTTGGAGTACGCTAGCCATCTCCCGGACTAAGCCAATACCATCACCTAACAACCGGGTAGCGCGATTAACATAGGCTATGGCGATTTTTGCTCCGGCTTCCCGTGCGACTGCTGCTTGTGCTGCACTATAAATTGCTGTCACCGAACAGGTAATTTCTGAGGACAAACTTGCTACTACTTCAAACCCTAACGGTGTTGCAGGAATCTTCAAAATTGTTTGCGAACCAATAATCTCGAAAGCTTTCCTACCTTCAGCCAACATTCCCGCTTTATCAGATGCCATAAGTTGATAATATAAGGGGCCATTTGTCAAGGGAGCTAATTTTTTCAGTGTGGTTTCTGGTGGGGTGTCGCTTTGAGCTAAAAGCGTGGGATTAGTTGTGATACCCTTTACCCAACCCCAATGCTTGACTATTTCAGCTTCAGATGCGATCGCCGAGTCTAGATATAATGCCATAATTTTCCTGAATCGATTGTCAAAATTAGTTTATCTGATGTGCAACTTAGACTTTCTTATTTAATAAAATATCCTCCACTATTTCCTAGCCCTTGAATAATATTTCTGGCCACTACAAACCATCAGCTAATTCAGCAGGTAACGCAGGTTTGCCATTAGACCTTTTCATACCGTATGATTTTTTACAATAACTTATGAATGATAATATTCAACAGTTAATACACACCAGCATTTATAAATCCTTATCTTCTAATGAAGAAAAGGTAATTTTGCAGTATTTGAAGTCAATACCTGAAGTTGAAGCATATGTAATTATTAAGAGCATGGTTGAACACAAAAGTCAAATTACTATTGCAATGGCCAAGAAGGTTTTGCACACAAAAAATTACGTAACAGAATTGTTCAAATATGGAATTTTAAAATCTAATGCTCAATCTATTAAGCTCTGGTTAGAATTTGCAATTCCGAAGCTGGGATTTAAATCAGTAGTCAGATTGATTGAAGATTTAAATGATGATACTAATAGATTGATAGAAAAAGCAGTGTACTGGCTTCCTCTATTTATTTCTGAGAATGAAAAAAAGTCTTGGAACTTACTACAGAATTTAAGGGAAAAGGTAAAGTGTAGGCAGGTCTGAACTTGATTGTGAATTCTGAATTGAGAATTTTGAATTCTTGGCCAGGTTTCAAGGGATAATTCCTTTGATACGGCAACCTGCACGGAGAACCGAATATGACATCTCCAGAAACGGTTACATGGCTACAAGAGCGCACTACTCTAGGAATTCTCTCACCTGAGGTGTTGAATGCGATCGCCCAAGTGATGGAAGAACAAGTTGTACCAGCGCAAGTAAACCTTGTTGAAGAAGGTACTTCCCCAGAAGCACTTTACATTCTCAAAGATGGTCAACTTGAATGCGACAATACCGATCACAGGAACTCAGCTTTAGTTCGTGGATTCCTTCCGGGAGCAGTCATTCACCTCCAAGAGTTGGTATTAGATGAGTTAGCCACATTCACAATTGTTACCCTCACAGAATGTCACTTGTGGGTTGTACCTGGTGAAAAATTTCGGGAATTAGTCAGCCAATACCCGGAAATTGCTCAGGCTTTTTCCCGCCTATTGGCTCAAGAATTAGCTCAAGCCACATCTGCACTTGGTTATGAACAAGAACGTTCTGTAGCTTTGCGACCATATTTAGTCACCAAAGCGCAACGGGGAATTGTCGGTACGAGTCGCTATGCTGTACGTCTGCGGGAGCAAATTCGAGAAGCCGCTAATGACCGCAAGTCAGTGGATATTTTCGGCGAACCAGGGTTAGAAAAAGACAACATCGCAGCTTTAATTCACTTTGGTTCTCCCAAAAGACGAGAACCAATTATTAAAGTCAATTGTGGTATTCTCCAAACCAGCGGTGCAGATTTATTTGGTCGCGTCGGCGGTAAACCAGGACTGTTGGAATGGCTGGGAGAAGGTACCCTCGTTCTCAACAATATTCAAGACTTACCCCAAGAGTTATTACCTGCTGTGACGCAGTTGCTAAAAACTGGCACATATACCCCCGTGACTCGTTCAGAAGAAGCAGAAGCCGAACCTCGTCCTAGTCAAGCGCGTATTCTCATTGTTTCTGAAAAAACTCTGCCAACAATCGATCGCTCTGTTGGTCACATTATTAAAGTACCACCACTACGGTTGCGGAAAACTGATATTCAAGCCCAGGTGGAATATTACACCAGTCTCTACATTCGCGCTAGAGGCATTCCCAAACCGCACATCACCCCAGAAGCTTTGCGCCGCTTACAGTCTTATGATTTCCCTGGTAATCTCAAAGAATTAAAAAATCTGGTTGAAAGAGCGATCGTCCAAGCTGAAAATGCTAGTGAATTAACAGAAGAAATCTTTTGGCCAGCCGAAACCAAGAAAAAGCGATTTCGAGTCAATCTTTTAAATGTTTATCCTGATTTACGCAAATTTTTACGGAGTGCTTGGTGGCCAGACCGCATTAATTATGGTTTTACTGCAACAGCTTTTGCAATTATTGTTGCGGTATTATTTATTGGACCACAAACCCGCGATCGCAATTTTGTCTTAAATCTATTTTGGGCTTGGTGGTGGCCTTTCTTCCTATTTCTCTTTCCTTTTTTGGGACGTATCTGGTGTTCTGTTTGTCCCTTCATGATTTACGGAGAAATTACCCAAAAGTTATCTTTATGGTTATGGCCTCGAAAACTCAAACGCTGGCCCAGACAGCAAGCTGAGAAGTGGGGCGGATGGTTTGTGTTTGGTTTGTTCACCTTGATTTTCTTATGGGAAGAACTCTGGCATTTAGAAAATACAGCTTACCTGAGTGCATGTTTGCTGTTATTAATTACCGCTGGAGCGATGATTTTCTCAGCTATTTTCGAGCGGCGATTTTGGTGTCGATATCTCTGCCCCATAGGTGGGATGAATGGTTTATTTGCCAAACTTTCAATGACGGAACTTCGGGCACAGCAAGGGATTTGTTCTGCTAGTTGTACTACTTATCAATGCTATAAAGGAGGACCACAAAAAGGTGAAGGAATGGAAACAAATGGATGTCCTTTGTATTCTCACCCAGCGCAGTTAGAAGATAACAGAGATTGCGTTTTGTGCATGACTTGTCTCAAAGCCTGTCCCCATCGTTCCGTGGAATTCAACTTGCGTCCCCCTGGTATTGAATTGTGGACAACCCATGTACCCCGCGCCTATGAAGTGGCATTGTTGTTTTTGCTGTTAGGTGGAGTATATCTGCATCGCTTGCCAGAGTTGCAATCTTGGTTAGGGTTACAACTAGATTTAACTAATTTTTGGCAACACTTAGGATTATCACTGCTAGTATTAATTATCCCAGTGGCTTTTGCCTTGGCGGCTTATGCATTGCTGAAACTGTTGAACTTTAACCGTAAACCAAAATCATTTGTAGAGCTTGCCTATGGCTATTTACCATTGGTTTTGGGGGCGAACTTGGCTCATTATCTGCGTTTGGGCTTGAGTGAAGGCGGACGGATTTTACCTGTGACTTTTGCTACTCTTGGTTTGAATGGCGAACAACTGCCAATGTTAGTTGCTCATCCTGCTGTGATTAGTTTTTTGCAAGGTATAACTTTAATCTTCTCAGTATTATTAACGATATTGCTAACGCAAAAAATTGCACGACAATCCTTGAGTTCGCTGCTTGGGCAACATTTAGCAGCGATCGCTTTCGGTGTTAGTATGTGGGCAATTATTGTGCTGTAACAACAATCCCAAATTCTTTGACTTTGCCTGGTTTGGTGCTGAGGGTTTTGCTACTCTAATGTATTAAACCAGGTTTCTAAATCGGCGATCGCCTGAAAGTCCAACAAAGCTTCACCAAGATTTTCTAATTGTTCTAAGGAGAGAGTTTCAATCCGCTCTAGCACCTCTTGGGGTAATTGTCCCACTCGTCGAGTCAGCAGACGCACAATAAGCAATTGCCCTTCTGTTTTTCGTCCTCGCAGTTCTCCTCGCAGTTCTCCTCGTTGTTCCCCTTCTCTGAGAATTTCTTGATAAATCACTGACTCGCGCATCATACCCTCCCGAAACAGTTGTCGAATCAAGTCCTGATTGTATTTTAATCCCGCTAAGATTTGGGTGTAAGCCGAAATTTCTGTTCGTTGTCTGGGTTCAAGTTGATTAACTTTTCCTACAACTTGTTGCAACAAAGCTTGGGGTTGGGTAGTTGCAGCCAGTGGTGCTAATGGTAACAAAGCTACGTCATTGAGGAATGGTTCGGGATTTTCTTCCCACATACAAATCACCCGATATTCGTGACGAGTATTTTCCACTACAAAAGCAGTTTCAATTACCGTTTCCGGGCTAGGCGGAAGTAATAACACCACAACTTGCGTTATCGGTAGGCGATACAAACGATATAAGCGTACCCAATAATCTAGCATCCGCAACGGTAGTGGCGGTGTAGACTCTAGTTTGGTTTGAAATTCTAGGTGAAGAATACGTCCTTGTAGCTGTAAAAATGTGACATAATCAGCGCGAATTGGTTCAATGCTCAATTCGGTTTTCAGGACTTTGACATCAGTTTGCTCTGTACCCAAAACCCAACTAGCAAAATTTTCGGGATATTTTTCTGAAAGCAGTTTGCAGAGATTATCAAACGACATTGAAGCACCACACAGAGACTAGATTTAACGAGTTGCTACTCTAATGTATTAAACCAGGCTTGGAAATCGGCGATCGCCTGAAAATCCAACAAAGCTTCACCAAGATTTTCTAATTGTTCTGAGGAAAGAGTTTCAATCCGCTCTAGCACCTCTTGGGGTAATTTTCCCACACACCGAGTCAGCAGAGGGAGAATACCCGCTAAATTCTGAGCCATTTCAGTACACGAGGATCTTTATCATAACAGTAGATCGAGCCGTCCCTGGCAGTAATCGATTCACCTTTGCTTGCCTTACTTCTAATAGTTTTAATGGAATATAAGGTTAATTCAGTCATTTCTTTATGAGAAAGACCTTCACTTACGGTTTTTTGAGCCAATATTGCTGATTGATTTTGGGTTTCACTGTTAGGAGAATTGTCTATATTAATGTGACTAGTTTCAGGAGAGTTTTGGACAATCGTTTTTTGATTTCGATAATCTTGCACGGTCAAAAGTCGCCAACTAGAATCTTGTGTAAGTTCCAAAATCCATTGATGATAATTGAATAAACTTTCTCGATGTCCTACACTAATAAACGTTGTGTTTGTTGCTTCTAATTGTTGATATAAACTTTCTTCATTTTTTAAATCCAAGGCGCTTGTGGATTCATCTAATATGGTGAATTTGGGATGAGTAACTAATAGACGTGCAAACGCCAGACGTTGTTGTTCTCCGAGTGACAGTATATTTTCCCAAGGAACTTCTTTATCAAAACTATCAATTCGACTTAGTAAGTTTTCCAGATTAACTTGTTGCAAAATTTGTTTGAGTTCTGTGTCAGTCACTTTACGGTCTGTATGTGGATAGAGTAACTGTTCGCGCAAAGTTCCTAAAATTATGTAAGGACGTTGAGGTAAGAATAAAACTTCTTTCAGGGGAGGTCGTACTAAACGGCCAGTTCCTGCGTTCCACAAACCTGCGATCGCTCTCAACAAAGAACTCTTGCCTCGACCGCTAGGCCCTATAATTAATAAACCTTCTCCCGATTGCACAGACAATGACAAGTCTTCGACGATTAGCTCTTCATAGTTAGGTGTTTGTAAACTGAGATGCTCAAAAGCTAGATGGTTTTGGTTCTCTTCTATCGTCTTAATGGTACTGACATTTTCTGGTTTTTTATTGACTTCTTCTATAACATCTAAAAACTGATTAAAACGTTCAACATAACTAGAAAATCCACCAGAATTGCCAACTTCAGTGATTAAATCTCCCAAAGCATTAGCAAAAAGGCTAACACCTAAACCTATTTGTCCCAACAATCCAAAATCAATCTCATCTCTAATATATAAAGGTCCAAATACAAAAAGAGGAAATAACTGAATTACGTATTGATATCCTCTACGAAAAATTTCTTGATTTTTCTCCCAACTAATCTTCTTTTCATGTTTTTGAATGAAATTAAGAAATCTCCGCTCAATTATATTTAATTCTTGCTTTTCTCCTTGGAAGAAAGCTATAGATTCAGCATGACTCCGAACATGAGTCAAAGAATAATTGTAGTCACCTTTAGATTCGATTTTCTCTTGATTAATCTTGTTTAAATTTTGATTTAAATATAAACTAATCAGATTACCTATAATCGTATAAGCAATCATGGCAAGAGCTATCTGTTGAGAAATTGACCAGACAACTATTAAAAAAATGATCATTTCCAGTACTTTCTCTAAAAAAGTAGCTGAAAAATCTAGTGCATTACTAGCAATAGGCTCAATTTCTAGAGATAAGCGTTGATCTGGGTTATCAATCTCTGTACTAAAGTTAATTTTATAGTAAGCACGATTGCTTAAATATCTACTTAAAATTTTGTGATTTAGCCATTTGTACCAATCAACAGCAATTTTTTTTCTGATAAAAGTAGAAAAAGTTCCTAAAAATGCTAATAACAACAGCCCAACAGCATAAATAGCTAAATTATTAATAAACTTTGAATAATCCTTATCTTGAATCAAAGCATCGACCATGTAGCGACTGATGAAACTATTAAAAGCATTTACACTTACAACCGCTATGATTAGTAATATTAAGAGAATTAGCATTCCCCATGCACGAATGACATCAGGAAATGCTCTTTCCCCTGGCTTTGTTGGGTACCAATAAGGACCAGCGATCGCTTTTACATCTTCCCAAAATTGAAAAAAACCTGAAAAAGGATTTGTTGAGGGTCGAGATTGAACAAATTGAGGTATCATACTTTAGAAATTAACTGATTTTTTAGAATTAAATTTAATTGTTCTTTGATTGTTAACAAACTCGTAGCAGGGCACAGCAGTGCTGTGCCCCTACGACCGATGTTTTTTTTCTTCATGCATATTTGAAATTTTACGTCAATGCGTAAGTCCTATGTTTTTGGGTATTGGCGTAGACGCTTTTAGCGGCTTGCCGTTCGCGCAGCGTCTCCGTCAAGAGAAGACATCGCCTGTTCGATGGCAAAAGCGGGAATCGCCATCTCGATTGCTTTCAACAGGTCACCACTTTGTATATCAAAAAACACTAACAAAAAATCCTTGAGATGTACAGCAACAGCCAAGCTGGTTAGGACATCAAGAGATGATAAAACTTAGACACCAAAAGACTTTTCACCCACTCCCCAGTCCCTCGCCATACCACACTCAATTTCCAATCTTGGGAACAATGCCTAATTTACATGACTTTGAGCCTTAACTGAACCGTATTGCTTCATAAATAGTCTCTAATGTAAAGCAATTAACCAATTATTAAGTTTTTATTAAATGTTTACTTAACTGTCTTAACTGTCTTAACTGTCCTTGCGTTTTTATGAAAATTTTGAAATCCTAGAATACGCAACTAATGGTTAATAATCAAGAAATTATGACAAATTATGGGAAAGATAGAAAAGATTGAATTACACTCAGAGATTTCAGCTAGTAGCCGCAATTTACATATCTATCTGCCCCCCAGCTATACAGATAATTCTACACAGCGTTATCCTGTTGTTTATATGCACTACGGACAGCACCTGTTTGAGCCACAAAAAGAAGGTGGTGAATCTTGGATGGTGCATGAAACAATTGAGGAACTTCTTGATGCTGATTTAATTGATGAAATTATTGTTGTCGGTATTGCTGCTGCCCGCGCTACTGTAGAATCTGATTACTGGCACTATGCAGGCTTGTTGGAACATCAAGCCGCAAAAGGTCATATTTATGAAAGCTTTGTTGTGGAAGAGGTGAAGCCGTTTATAGATAGAAACTTTAGAACTTTAAGCGATCGCTCTCACACTGCCATGATTGGTTCCTGTGCTGGTGCAACCGCCAGTTATAACATTGCCGAACGCCACCCCGATGTTTTTGGCAAAGTAGCGATGCTCTCACCTGCTGTCCGTAGTAATAACACTAATACTTGGTTGTACTCCTGGCCGATGCGTAAACCAGAGTTTATGCTCTGGATTGATGTTGGCGATGCCGAAGGAATTTTTACTCCTCCTGTAAGAGATTTGGTTGATGTACTGTTAACTCAAGGTTGTATACCTAACACTGACCTTTTTTACTACCTTGAACCCAATGCTGCTCACGGCGACATTTTCTGGGGTAAACGGCTGAAGCACCCATTAATGCTATTTTTTGGTAAAAAAGGAACAGGTCAGTCAATCTCAGTAGAATTACAGGGTGAGGACATTCTAGGGGTAGGAAGTAAGCCACTAACAGTCAATCCAATTGTGGAGTGTGACACCGGATTACGATACACCGATCTCGCTGGTAATTATCATGTCGAGCAACCAGAAATTCTCTCTGTGGAGGAGGGTAACCGCATGATTGGGCTTTCCCCAGGTATAACGCAAGTATCCTTCTCATCTCAAGGTTTAAAAACATCCCGTAGTTACAAAGTTGTATCCAGTCTTTCGGATCGGGTACAAATTCATCTACGCGCCCATGTTCCAGAGGAAACCCCACAGGTAGAGGAGATACATTTTGGCACATTGGCTTTACAGCAAACTAGTGCAAATATATATGAGGGTAAATATAGCTTACCACGAGGTTTCACCTTGAGAGATTATTTTAGCTGTGGGATGCGTAACTTTGAGCGACAAAAGGACGGTTCACCCAGACCACTGCGCTTGTTACAAGCACAATATGATACAGAAATAGAGTATAAAATTGAACGCTGGTCTAAGTTTTGATTGGCAATTTTAAGATTTCATCAGAGTAGAAAAATGATATGGATCGAATTGCCCAGACATCAGAACTGAGGCTAGAATTTCCTCATTATTATCAGTGTCAGTACCCGTTAGTGGATTTGCATTTGCATCACAACACGGGTAAGAGTATGCTCAGTATCGTAGCTAATTCCGAGTTTTGGAGTGTCCCTGTCTTTAGTGTGGAAACTGCTAATGCAGTGCCGAATCCAATCATCATCAGTAGGGAAAAACTATTTAAAGAGGAAATGGACTTATTTGAGTTAACGATCGCAAGTGTATCTTCTTTTGAAGAAGGACTGGCTCAAATCAGCACCCGTATCCAACGCAATGAACCTGTAATTATTTCAGGAACTACCTACGAACTGCCATACAGTCCAGATTTCCACAATCCCAATTATCTCCAACCACGCACTACTTCTGCTTTAGGTGGTGATTTTCAGATTGCCGATCACTATGTATGTGTGATTGGATTAGGATCTAACGAAGTTTTGCTTTACGATCCTATACCAAACAAATTTCTTGGTACTATTTCTCTCGAATCATTAGAGAAATTTTGGCGCGGTAATATCCAGTTTGAGGTATTTACCAAAGCTAGAGGCTTTTCCTCGCTTGTTAGCTACGGTACGATCAACGTGACATTTGCCGCCAATTATCAAAACGAAAAGCTAGATCGTATAGCAATTAAGATTCTGAATCGGGTCAATACTGCCTTTTTGGAAGGACGGACAAGAACTAGACCTGGTAGGATTTATTTGTCAGGTGTGGCTCTGAGCAATTATATCTATGAAGCTTTTAGTTCCTACTACTCCACTACAGGAGAAATTCCCCAATCCTTGGGAAAATGTCTCTTTGATATGCGTTGGAGTCGCTATTATCTCAGAGATTTGCTCCAGGATATGAATCAACATCTCAATTTTCCTCTCTCAGAAATTGCTGATGAGATGCTAGTAGTAACTGATTTATGGGAAGAGGCTTATAGAATATTTCTCACTCTTGTCCGCAAAAAGTCTGCGGTCAAAGATGAGCAAATCCAGAAATTTATCAATTTTTCGGCTGGGACGATCGAGCGTGAAAACGAGTTTCACCTTCAGATTCAAGATTGGTTAAACAAATCAAAAGTGGGTTAAATCTGAAATGCCAGAACAAGCTGATTTGAAGGAAGCTGTTGAGGAGATTATTCTAGCCTGTATTGAAGAAGTAACTGCACAAGGCTGGGGTCGCATCCAAATTGAACAAGGTGAGGCAGCTAATATTCTAGCAGGGGGTGGATTTATTGATTCGTTAGGACTTACCTCATTGCTGGTAACGATTGAGCAAGATATTGAGGCAGAGTTAGGAATCACAATTAATTTAACTAGCACAATTACCGAAATTACACTAACCAGCACCAATCCATTGGCTACTGTAGGCACACTCAGGGACTACGTAGCCAATTGTATTAATAATGCTACCGTTTGTGGGGGTATCTGATGGCTATCGAATTTTTGCTAGATAGGTTCGATCGAAGCAAAGATGCTGAGGCACTGATCTGGGGCGATCGCTCGTTGCTTTATGGTGAACTCAGAGAACTGATTCAATTTTGGCAGAAACGCTTAGAGCAAGAGATTGTTGAGAAAGGTGCAGTTGTTGCCTTAGAAGCGGATTTTTCACCCAATGCTGTCGCCTTGTTATTGTCATTACTCCAGCATCAGTGTGTGGTAGCACTATTAACAGCAGAGATGAAAACCAGTCGAGCTGAGTTGCGCCAAATAGCAGAAGTAGAATGGATCGTCAAAATAGATGCAGACGATCGCGTGAGCATTGAAAAAACTGGAACTCAAGCCAAACATGAGCTACTGTGTCAATTGCGCGATCGCCAACATCCAGGATTGATCATTTTCACATCCGGTTCTACAGGTAAGAGCAAAGCTGCTATTCATGATTTCGTCTTAATGCAAGAGAAGTTCCAAACTCTACGGCCTGCTCAGAAGACACTGCTATTTTTACTATTCGATCATATTGGTGGTATCAATACCCTGTTGCACGTTCTGGCGAATGGGGGATGTGCTGTTATACCGTTGGATCGCTCTCCAGAAACAGTAGCAGATGCGATCGCCAAGCATCGAGTACAGATATTACCCACATCACCCACCTTTCTCACACTTCTGCTGCTGAGTGGTGTTCACCAGCGATACGATCTGTCTTCCTTAGAAGTTGTCACCTATGGAACAGAAGTAATGCCACAAAGCGTCCTCAACAACTTAAACCAGCTTTTTCCCGACATCCGCTTTCATCAAACCTACGGACTCACCGAACTCGGTATCATGCGCTCAAAATCACGATCGTCTGATTCTGTCTGGTTCAAGGTAGGTGGGGAAGGATATGAAACCCGTATTGTTAACGGAATGCTGGAAATTAAAGCCAAAAGCGCTATGCTAGGCTACTTGAACGCTCCAGCACCTTTTACTTTAGATGGTTGGTACATGACTGGAGATGTGGTGGAAATTGATGGTGAGTGGCTGAGAATTCTCGGACGTAAATCCGAATTAATTAACGTTGGTGGGCAAAAAGTCTATCCATCTGAAGTAGAGAGTGTTCTACAGGCTATGGAAGGTGTGGTAGAGGTGTCTGTCAAAGGGGAAGCAAATCCGATTACTGGAAATATAGTTACTGCTAAGGTTCGCCTAACAACGGATGAAACTTTACGGAATTTTCGCGTCAGGCTAAAAGCCTTTTGTCAAGATAAACTAGATTCTTATAAAATTCCCGTGCGGGTAACACTGGTTCAGGAAAGATTGCATAGCGATCGCTTCAAAAAAAACCGTTAGAGCAATTTTGTTTTAGTTTCGTTTGAGTTTAATGGAAGTATATATCATGGCAAAAGTTACTGCTACAGTCTACGACACAATTGATCCATATCAGTGGGTTACAGATATAGCTCATCAAGCTTGGAAAGCTAGAGATCGGGAAGTTTGGGCTAACAACATTCAGGACTTGATTACCCCTGATGCAGTCATTCTTGATGCTGGATGTGGACTAGGAAGATTACTGCCTCGGTTTTGGCAAGCTAAAAAGATTGTTTTAGTTGAACCCGATCGGAAGAGATTTTTGCACGCTTCTGTGGTAGCCAACTGTTTACTTAACTCAGACGAAGAATTATTAGAAAAATTAAAAGATGACAGTTTTTGGCAAACTCAGGAATATGATAATTTACTGCAAGCAGCCAATACATCACCAGTCAAAAGTGATAAAGTCCATCTTTTGAATGATGCCATGCAAAGTCCCGTAATTGGGCAATATGGAAAATTTGATCTCATCGTTTGCTCCCATATTTTTGAACATATTTCTTTAGACGTTATTCAAGAAAGTATTGCTGCTTTTTATAAATTTCTTAAACCAAATGGCTCTTTAATAATATTTGCTTGCAAATCTCCTATTCCCTATCACGTCCGTCTCACGAAGGAGTTCGATCATCAAAATATTCTAATTACACGGTCAGAATTTGCCGAACTTTGTCAAGGTGGTCCTGATGCAGGTTTAGGCATTCGTTATCTACCTTTTGACCTGTTACAAAACATCCTGGCTAATCCATTTAATCCCACCTTGCAAGAGACATTTCCCGAGGAATTCAAATCAGAATCAGCATATTATCAACTCCCTAATCAACCGCTATTTACTATCAAGCAATGGGAAGCCTACCATTCTGAGTTTTATACTCATAAAACTATGGATGTCGGCACATATATTGAATATCCCCAAATTCAAGCTCGTCTCTATAGACCAGTTAAATCAATAGAAAGTGTTGCCGAGATATTAGAGCTAGAACACCAAGTAAATCAAAATGAAACTTTAAAGAAAATGCATTTAATTGATATGGTTGTTGTCGCCAAGAAAAATGAATGATGGTACTTTTAAACCCATAAACTGCTGATTATTCTTGCTGATTTTGGAAGTTACATCAAGGATAAAGCAGAAAATGGTATTGGTTAATTTCAGTATAAAACTGGTTGTAAATATGGGTGTAAATAAAGCAGTAGCGAGTTATCTACGAAAGCATAAACCAATTTCATACTGTTAATTAACAACGTCAATATTAATAACTTCACTAAAAATAAATTGGTTACCAGCGTACCATCTTTAACTCATAGGAATGCCATATGCGCTATTGTGATGAATACTGTGAAGTACATCTAGACCCTAGCATTGCACCTTGTACTTGGGTATTTAGAACCAACGAAAAAATCTGTATCAGATTTGGTGTTCACTTATCTAAAAACCCTGACTATGGTCAGATAGTCTATGAGTTAAATGATGGTCAAGGATATTGCGATGTAGATAGCATCACAACACAAACTGAAAGCGTGAATGAAAATGGCTTCAAAATGTTCTCAGTCATCCTCCCCCAAATCATTAACGGGGGAGGATATCGCTACAGATTAGGTTATGTGGATACCTTGGGTAATGAACATAAAAGTCAACGCTTGCAGTTTCTATTTGTATGTGATGAAGCACCCCGTTCAATGACAGAAATCCCCTCTCAGTTTTTGGGCTATGTGAATCATCAACCTCTGTATGGGCCAAAACCTAAGTTAGCAATGACATCTAGTCCCAATGATTGGCAAGCACGTCTATTTTACTCAATCATGATCGATCGATTTGCTCGCAGTGCAGACAACAGCCGTGCTGGGATGAGTGCAGTCAACTACGATCCAACTTCACCCTATGCAAGTCATGGTGGGACAATTCGGGGCGTTAATGAGCAGATAGATTATTTAAAGTCATTGGGCGTTAGCGCTATTATTCTCAGCCCTGTTTATGTGAATGCACCGGACGGCTATCATGGCTATCATCCCATTCATCTTTTGATGGTCGATCCACGTCTAGGTACACTTCAATGCCTAAAGGAACTGGTGAAAAAAGCTCATGAATCTAATATTGCCGTCATTTTAGACGTTGTTAACAATCATCTTGCAGATAGTATTAACTGGGAAAAGTATGGCGGCCCTGTAGGGGGAAAGTTTAAGTATGTGCAAGGTGATGATTCTGCGGTCATGCCTTATCCCATAGAAGCACGCAATACATCTCTCTTCCACGGGCCAGAATACACTGATATGGTAAATCAAAGACTCTTTGGTTTCCTGGAAGATTGGCGTACTGAAACAACTTATGTACGCGAATTATTGATTGAACACCTCAAATATTGGATTGCAGAAACTGACATTGATGGTTTTCGTTACGATTCAGCTCGTCACGTTGGTCTTGATTTTTGGGAGCCTTGTGTGGCAGAAATATCAAGATATGCTAGCTATCTAGGGAAAAATCAGTTTCTACAAATAGCTGAACACGCCGGCAGTACTCATGAACAAGTAATCGAATACAATAGCGCCAAATTCACAAATTTTATCGATTACCCAACCTACTACGCAATCAAACATTCTCTAAATGAGGATAATCGTCTAGGAGGATTGGCGGATTATTTTTGTGGCTTTCTCTCACCATTACAACGGTATCATGCTGGCTGGCAGAACAATATTATGTTTCTTGAGAATCAAGACACAACAAGGATTTTCCATCAATTTTGGAGCCGTTTAGAAAAGCTAGGTGAGGCGAGAATCTGGTTACACTTTGGACTGGCTTGCTTGATTTTAGGGCCGCAAATACCATCTATCTATCAAGGAACAGAGCAAGAATTTTCTGGTGCTTTAGGGTTGTATCAAAAACAGGATACCGGAGAGTGGATTGGCCATGATTGCTATGTGCGAGAAGATATGTTTGAAAACTCAGCTTGTTTTTGGCAGTTTGGCCCAATTAACCGCAAAATTTTTGAGCCATATGATAAAAATCATCCAACTTTTACGCTGATTAAAGAACTTGCTGAAATTAGAAAGCAAAATCAACTCATTCACAGTGGAAACCGCACCCTCTTATGCTCTAGAAGTCACGGGCTACTGTGTTTACTAATTCATGGTGATACTTATACACAACCACTTCTGGTGGCAATGAATTTGGGATCTAAGCCAGTATTTGAAGAGGCTTTTAAAATTCCTAATTGCTATGGTAGTTTTTCCGATGTTGATATGCTCATCAATACTGCGGGTGGAATATTAAATATTATAGAAGGTGGTATTAGGATTAAACTGCAACCATTTACATTTGTTTTAGTCAGGCTATTGTCAGGTGACGATAACTCATAATATCAAACCTAAAACCGCTAAAGGAACCCAGAGATTAGGGATATCTGACAAACTCATATTTACAGCACATTTCAAGTTAATGAAGTATACCATCTAGGTCTGGTAACTAGACCTAGTAGTTCGCCAAGTGAACTTAGCGGGGTAAAGGGGAGAGGGGAAAGGGGAAAGGTTTTAAATCCCTTACCCTTTACCCCTTCCCCTTTCCCCAGCCCTCACCCAGCATTTTTGGGTTGGCAGAGTACTAGAGCCTTATTCTAATTCTGTTAGCGCAGCGGACGTAGCCCATTCTGACGGTCGGCGGAGCGTCTCCGGCTCCGCTCCTGAATTCTGAATTATTCTAAACCTATGCCTCCTTGGGCAAATTCTTCAACAGTTTTTTGTGATAATTTATGAGTAGCGATCGCCTGCAACATTGCCAATGGTAAAGTCAAATGATGCGCCCCGGCTTGCAATGAAGCGGCTGCCTCTTGGGGAGATTTAATACTAGCTGCTCAGTGTTATTGACGATATTGTTAACGCAAAAAATTGCACGACAATCATTGAGTTCGCAGCTTGGGCAACATTTAGCAGCGATCGCTTTGGGTGTTAGTATGTGGGCAATTATCGTCTTGTAACAACAATCCCAAATTCTTTGACTTTTGCCTGGTTTAGTGCTAATAGTTTTGCTACTCTAATGTATTAAACCAGGCTTGGAGATCGGCGATCGCTTGAAAATCCAACAAAGCTTCACCAAGATTTTCTAATTGTTCTAAGGAAAGAGTTTCAATCCGCGATCGTACTTCTTGGGGTAATTCTCCCACTCGTCGAGTCAGTAGACGGAGAATGAGCAATTGCCCTTCTGTTTTTCGTCCTTCTTCCCGTCCTTCTTCCCGTCCTTCTTGCCGTCCTCGTTGTTCTCCTCGTTGTTCGCCTTCAGCGAGAATTTCTTGATAAATCACTGACTCGCGCATCATACCCTCCCGAAACAGTTGTCGAATCAAGTCCTGATTGTATTTTAATCCCGCTAAAATTTGGGTGTAGGCGGAAATTTCTGGTCGTTGTGTTGGTTCAAGTTGATTAACTTTTCCTACAACTTGTTGCAACAAAGCTTGGGGTTGGGTAGTTGCAGCCAGTGGTGCTAATGGTAACAAAGCTACGTCATTGAGGAATGGTTCGGGATTTTCTTCCCACATACAAATCACCCGATATTCGTGACGAGTATTTTCCACTACAAAAGCAGTTTCAATTACCGTTTCTGGGCTAGGCGGAAGTAATAACACCACAACTTGCGTTATCGGTAGGCGATACAAACGATATAAGCGTACCCAATAATCTAGCATCCGCAACGGTAGTGGCGGTGTAGACTCTAGTTTGGTTTGAAATTCTAGGTGAAGAATACGTCCTTGTAGCTGTAAGAATGTGACATAATCAGCGCGAATTGGTTCAATGCTCAATTCGGTTTTCAGGACTTTGACATCAGTTTGCTCTGTACCCAAAACCCAACTAGCAAAATTTTCGGGATATTTTTCCGACAGTAGTTTACACAGGTTATCAAAGGACATTTAACACAGTGGCGATCGCTAATAGATGAAGTTTAATATTTCAGTAGATTTTTAGCAATTTATGCACAACCGTTTAGATAGTCGTTATTTTATCAAACAGAATTCAGCAGTCAGGAGTCAGAATGGGCTAAACCTTAGCTATCCGCTAACAGCAATGTTTTTTGACCGAAAAAGCCGATGAATAACCAGTACTAAATATTTAGTGTACAAAATATTTGTACAACAAATAATTAAAAAAACAAATTATTTGATAATCTATATGTTATGCTGACATTAAATAAGCTAGAAATAGCCAAAGCATTAACAGGTCTTTCTTCGGAAACGGGATATGTGAGGGGAGTTGGCTGTTTCACCTGAAAGTGCTAATCGTTCATTCACGGTTTTTTGTCACTCTTTGAAAAAGGCAAAAAGCAAAAAGTATTCATACTAGTCTGCACATCTTACTGTAACTTTCACTTTGGGGGAGTAGGGAGATGGAGAAATGGGGAGAATAATAACTGCTAACTCCTGTACAGACAAGGGTTAACCCTTGTCTGTAACCACTCTCAATGCCCTACCCTGCGGTATCTCTGCACTCTTTTGGTCACACTGTCTGATACATCACTTTACCTTTTTTGTATTCATCTCCAGCGCGAGGAAAGACATGAAAAATAGTCAAGTAACAATCAACGAACTAGTCAACGAGACAGCCTGCAAACATAACCGAAAAAAATCGGATGACAAGAAAAAACTATCTTGCAAAAACTTACCACAACCAGGTGCAACCCAAGGCAATTGTCCTTTTGATGGGGCGATGGTTTCTGTGGGAGCAATTACTGATGCTGTTCATTTAGTACATGGCCCAGTTGCCTGCACTCATAACCCTTGGGCAACTCATGGTAGCCTTTCATCCGGCTCTCAACTATACCAAACTGCTTTTACTACTGACTTTGGTGAGAGTAATGTGGTTTTTGGTGGTGAAAAGAAGCTTTACAAAGCCATTCTGGAAATTGCTCAACGCTATAATCCTCCGGCTATCTTTGTCTACGCTACTTGTGTCACTGCTTTGATTGGTGATGATATCGATAGTATCTGTAAACTGGCTGCAAATAAAGTTGGGATTCCAGTTATTTATGTCGATTCACCAGGATTCCTTGGTAGTAAAAATTTAGGTAACCGCATCGGCAATGAAACTTTATTGAATTCTGTCATAGGTACGGCAGAACCAGAATTTACTACCCCATTCGATATTAATCTTGTTGGTGACTATAACGTTGCAGGTGAAACGTGGAATGTTTTACCACTGTTCCAGAAATTAGGGATTCGCGTTCTCTCCAAAATTACAGGTGATGCTCGTTATCAAGAAGTTTGCTATGCTCATCGTGCCAAATTGAATGTAGTGCTTTGCTCAAATGTAGCAATCCAAATGGCACAAACAATGCAAGAACGTTACGGAATTCCCTATATAGAAGAATCTTTCTATGGTGTGGAAAATCTTAATCATTGCTTGCGAAATATTGCAACAACATTAGGCGAATTTCTTGGTGATAGTTTCGCTGCACGCGAACTTCAAGAACGTGCAGAACGAGTAATAACAGAAGAAACCGCAGCCCTAGATATTGCCTTAGCTGCCTATCGTTCTCAGTTGAAAGGCAAGCGGATTGTTCTTTCTACTGGTGGTGTAAAAACTTGGTCACTGATTTTAGCCGCCAAAGACTTAGGAATGGAAGTTATTGCTACTACTGAAGGAAAGACTTCAGAAGAAGAGAAAGCCAAAATTAGGCAATTCCTTGGCCAAGATGGCATTGTTTTGTCCCAAGGAACTCCCCAGGTATTACTACAAGTACTCAAGGATACAAAAGCTGATGTCTTGATTGCTGGGGCTGGTAATCAATACACAGCATTGAAAGCACAAATTCCTTTTTTGGATATTAACCATGAACGTCATCATGCCTATGCTGGTTATACAGGGCTGGTAGAACTCGCACGGGAATTGCATGAAGCCTTGTATAGTCCTGTGTGGGAACAAGTCAGAAAACCTGCTCCTTGGGATGAAAAAATGAGTAACGGATAGTTACTAGGGACTTCCAAAAAATAAATTGTCCCTATTTATTTGTACATTTGTAGGGGCGCACAGCAGTGCATAGGTGTCAACTTAACGTGAAACTTTTGTCCAGAAAGGATATTGAGTTCATTTACTCACCGCGTTACCCCACCCTAACCCTCCCCTTATAAAGGGGAGCCACTGCGTTGGGCGGCTCTGCCGACTTGAAGCAAGTGGCGTGAGGGAACTAGATTTCTTTTTTCGGCCCAATATATCGGGGAGATTAAGGGGGGTAAAACCTTTGTGGGACAAGCATTTGAGCTTAAGTTGACACCAATGACAGCAGTGCTACCCTACGATGGAATGTTTTTTATTGGAAGTCTCTTAGCGATTCGCTTTTACTATGGCAAATTTTATCCAACCACCTAGGTTACGTATTGGTGAAGAAACTGAAGAAGAACGACATGCCACTTGGCTAGAACTTTTTTATGATTTGGTGTTTGTAGTTGCAGTTTCTCAACTCGCTCACAATCTCAATGAAGATATCTCATTTTCAGGATTATTCGGGTTTGTTGTTTTATTTATACCTGTTTGGTGGTCATGGATTGGTACCACATTTTACGCCAACCGCTTTGATAGTGATGATATTGCACATCGCCTACTAATTGGTGTACAAATGCTGACAGCAGCAGCAATGGCTGTGAATATACACCACGGTTTAGGCGAAAGTTCTCCTGGTTTTGCCCTTTCCTATGCTCTCGGCCGGGCTGTGCTGGTGATAGAATATGTCCGTGCGGGAATACACATCCCCTCAGCACGACCTTTGACGACTCGCTACGCAATTGGTTTTGCGATCGCCGCTTTCCTTTGGTTAATTTCGGCATTTATACCCATTCCTTGGCGATTCGCACTCTGGACATTAGCGATCGTTATTGACTTTGCTACACCCTTAACAGCACGCAAGTTTCAACTAGGATTACTCCCCCACGCTTCCCATTTACCAGAACGTTTCGGACTGTTTACGATTATTGTTCTGGGCGAAGCAGTGATTGCGGTGGTTAATGGTGTTTCTGAGCAGAAATGGGATGTTTCAACCGTAATTTCCGCCGTGTTTGGTTTAATTATTGCTTTTAGTTGGTGGTGGGTCTATTTTGATAATCTGGGCGGTAAACCGATTGAGATCGCGCGGACACATGGAAAAATCGGTGTTGTCAATCTCTGGCTTTACACTCATTTACCCCTAGTGATTGGGATTGCTGCGGCTGGAGTTGGAGTAGAACAAATCTTGTTGAGTAAACCAACTTTAGCCTTACCGGATTCCCAGCGATGGCTCATCTGCGGTTCAATAGCATTATGCTCCATAGCTGTCAGTATTCTCCATAGATTTGGGGTGATTCGTTATTGCCAAATTCGTTCCCAGTATCGACTTGGGGGTGGAGTTGTGTTGGTGGCGATCGCCATTTTTGGCAAAGGTTTGTTACCTGTGACAGTCATCGCCCTTGTAGCCTTAATTTCCGCTCTCCAAGTCGTTCAGGATTTGTATCAAAGTCGTCCCACTACCCGCTTAGCCGATCCAGAAATCTAGCTTTTAGCCCAATGTTCACCTTTGTAGGGGCGCACAGCTGTGCGCCCCTACGACGTATTTAGTTTGAAACACATCTATCTTAAGAAATACTTTATTCAGGAAATAAATAAATATTTATATAGTTGTTTAAAGATTGTGTAATCTCAGTACTCAAGCCCCATGCTGTAAAGCTTGAAACTCAACCCATTACAGTCTATCGGAAGTGACAGAAGCAAAGGAAGAATGTCAGCATTAGGAGATGTACCTTTGGGGAGTGAAGTCAAGTAGGTGAAATATTTATTAATATTATTAATAGATGAGTGTAAATTTAGCCTCAGGAATCAGAAAAAGTTCCTCAAGGCAGGTATTTCTCATCAATCACCAGATTCTTCACCAACGGAGTAGAAGATTATGAAAGACCAAAAACCATCAGAGTCAAAGGAATTCGTAGGAAATCTCAAAAATGGGATTTGGCTGTTTGGCTTGTCATCTTGGGTATTTGGGATTACAGATCGCAGTATTGCTTCATTTGCAGATGGCTATCTGTCGGCTTTGGACTTGACGCAACTATTCACAGCGGCGACGTTCTTTGTAGCATGGCTATTTTTAAAGCCTGTATCCAGAGTTTAAGGGCGGCGACTGCTTGAGTATCCAGTCAGTGTTGACACTAGTCTTGGAAAAATTCCGAAACTTAATCTAAAGGAGAAAACTTTTGATTGCCCTAGGGGGTGCTAGATAGAATGCATCAATTTTTTGCATCCAAAATAATCAGGGTAATTCTCTAAAATCTCGAAATTACCCCGATTTATAATTTTTACTCAATAATTCAAGTTAATACACACATTTTTAGGCGTTCTTGGAGCGTTATAAAACGTTGTTTTGATTGGTTATATCAATATAACCACGTTCACCTGATATGTTGATTCTAACATGATGGGTTGGAAAATTTTTTCACAATTCAGATTTTTTAAATTGTAGGTAAATTGTGTGTTTTTTCTTTTGCAGTCAGAGTTATGGCTGTTTTTATTTGGGTGTATCTAGAAAAATTTTGTAATTTTCCGGAATCGGTCAGGGTGGGGTGGTAGTCTATATCAGATTAGTAATTTATACTGAAACTCTATAACGAAACCTCCGGGGTATATAACCCCATATTAAAAGCTCGGTCTTAACCACCGGGCTTTTGATATAGGGATGTAGGGAATAGACTTCTTGCATAAGTCGGGAAAAGGGGAAGGTGGGGTCCCCTCTGGGGATAAGGGGCGGGGGAAAGGGGGAAAGATTTGGTATTTTCCCTTTCCCCAATAAAGATGCATCCCTTTTCCCACAAGAGTGCAAAAAGCACTTTTGCAAGAGGTCTAATGAAATGTATAAATAGCTGTAGCCTTTGAGAACAGTGTCCATTGCATGGCGCTTCGGCGATTGGGGACTTGAAAGTCAAAAAATCACAAAAACTACTTATGTATTTACATAATCTTGGTAATAAGCTCTGTATGTATATCAACAGGACATAACGAATAGCCTGCCGATCCTGGTTACTTGCTGCAATGAGCGCGAGTTCGAGGGTTTGAGTTGTGAATTTAAAAAATGGCAAATTACTTATGAAACATACACAAAAAGCGATCGCTAATCGTTTAAAAGCTATGCCAAAAGGAAAAATCGGTGCGATCGTATGTGTTCCCTTGCTGCTAGTCGAGGCAGTATTTGTACCCGCAGCGATTGCTTTGGATGGGGAAAAGCTATACCAACTATGTTCTCGCTTTCCTCTTAATTCTCAATGTCAGGGTTACGAAACACCTATATCTTTGGGTAATCGTTCAGGAAAAACAGGTAACTGTATTTTTAAGAAGAATGAGGTAGAAAACCGAGGACTTTGCAAGATTACTGTGAATGAAACAGGTATTACTATTTACCAAGAAACTGGGAAAAAACTGGAAATTATTAACGAGCAAAAACCTACTCGTACCATAGAGATTACCGCAACCAGCGTCAGTAAAATTGAGTATCGTGAAGACGAAAAAAATAATACAGATGCAAAGGTTCTCAACACCCTTCTATTTGGAATTGCTGGGTTGCTGCTCACTCCCAACAAAAAGGTGTCGGAAATTCAGATTAATTACACATCAACAACTCCCCAAGATACCAGCCAAGAACAACAAAGTGTGGACTCCTTAAGGTTAGTTGTCGGGCGAGAGACTGGTAGAGAAATGCGATCGCAGTTAGAAAAAATCACTGGTCGTCAAGCAGAAGTTCCACAAGCTAAACCTGAACCAACGAAGTAGCTTTCACTAAGGCATCTAAATCTGCGGTAGCCATGTAACTTATCAATGCATTGGAAGCTTAGTGTTGGCGATCGCTTCTGAAGCCCCAACACACTGCAAGAGAAAATTTAGTCCCAAGCAATACACATCTATCATGAGCAACATCAACAACGTCCTGTGGGCGCAGCAATTGGGCGGCACATTCCCCGACACTGGCATTAGCATCGCCGCCGACGGTTCCGGCAACACCTACGTCACGGGAGCCTTTAACGGTACTGCCACCTTTGGTAATACCACCCTCACCAGCACGAGTTTTGGTTATAGTGATGTCTTCGTCGCCAAACTCGACAGCAACAAAAACGTCCTCTGGGCACAGAAATTAGGCGGCACGTTAACTGATTTCGGCTTGGGAATCAGCGTCGATGAGGCTGGTAACATTTACGCCACAGGATCTTTTTCAGGTACAGCTACTTTTGGCAGCACCACCCTCACCAGCGCTGGTAATGAGGATGGCTTCATTACTAAGCTTGATAGCAATGGCAACGTCCTGTGGGCGCAAAAATTGGGTAGCACATCGTCTGGCTCTGGAATTGGTATTACGACTGATGCGATCGGAAATATTTACGCCACAGGAGCATTAAACGCTAATTTAGACATTAATAATTCCACTTCTCTCAGTACGAGTGATACCTTCATTCGCAAGTTAGATCGAAATGGCAACATTTTGTGGACGAAAAACTTGGGCGGTATCTCACCTGACTCTGGCTTTGGTATCACTAACGACAAGGATGGTAACACTTACGTCTCAGGATTTTTTAGCGGCACTGCCACATTTGACAACATCACTCTTACTAGTGTAGGCAACAATGATGCTTTCATCACTAAGCTTGATAGCAGTGGCAACTTCCTGTGGGCAAAGAACTTGGGCGGTACATCCGATGACAGCGGTAGGGGCATCATTGTTGATGAGACTGGCAATGCTTATTTCACAGGATATTTCTCAGATAATGCCACATTTGGTACTACCACCTTCAGCAGTGCTGGCAATACTGATGTCTTTGTTACCAAACTTGATAATAATGGCAACACTGTCTGGGCAAAAAACTTGGGCGGCACTGAGTCTGACGAAGGCTATGGTATCGTCGCCGACGAAGTAGGGAACATCTACGTCTCAGGAATCTTCAGTGGCACTGCCACCTTTGCTAGCACCACCCTCACCAGCGCATGTGATTCTGACGCCTTCATCGCCAAACTTGACAGCAACGGTAATGTCTTATCAGCGCAGAAATTTGGTGGTGTTTCAACTGACCTGGGCACTGGAATAGCCACCGACGGAAAAGGTAATATCTACGGTATGGGAGGCTTCTCAGATACCGCCACCTTTGGTAATATCACTCTCACCAGTGCGGGCAGCATAGATGCCTTTGTCGTCAAACTTGGGGATGAAGTAGAGGAGCCAAAAATCACCCTCGCCCTCACACCCAACAGCGTTGCTGAAGACGGTGGCAACAACCTCATTTATACCTTCACCCGTGATGGCGACACAACCAACCCCCTGACAGTCAACTTCAATATTGGCGGCAATGCTACTTACAACACTGACTACACAATAGTTGGAACTGACACCTTTACTGGCATCAATGGTACTGTCGCCTTTAAAGCTGGTGATACCACTGCTACTGTCACCATTAATCCAACTGCTGACACAACCTTTGAGGCTGATGAAACAGTGAGCTTAACACTGGCATCAGGAACAGGTTACGCCATTGCTACATCGGAGGCAGTGACAGGTGAGATTACCAATGGGGGCAATATAATCACCAGTCTCAATGCGGGCAGTATTACAATTAATGGTGGTAATTTGATACTCACCAGTCGTGATACGGTAGAGCAACCAAAAATCAGCCTCGTCCTCACACCGAACAGCGTTGCTGAAGATGGTAGCAACAATCTCATTTATACCTTCACCCGTAATGGCGACACAACTAACTCCCAGATAGTCAACTTCAATATTGGCGGCAATGCTACTTACAACACTGACTACACAATAGTTGGAACTGACACCTTTACTGGCATCAATGGTACTGTCGCCTTTAAAGCTGGTGATACCACTGCTACTGTCACCATTAATCCAACTGCTGACACGACCTTTGAGGCTGATGAAACAGTGAGCTTAACACTGGCATCAGGAACAGGTTACACCATTGCTACATCAGAGGCGGTGACAGGTGAGATTACCAATGACGACACTCAAATCACCCTGACGCCTGATAATGCTGATAGTGTATTCAACCTTGACGGTGCTGCAACCCCCGTACAGTTTCTTCTTAAGAGTGCAAGTCCTAGTGTTGTCAACGAAATTGGACTGTTTACCGTAGACGATGATAAAGGCACCATCGACGGCATTGCGCCCAACGATTCCAACTACACTCAGGCGGCGCTGGCACGTTCTCGCAGTATCTTCTCAACTTTAAGAAATTCGCCCAACGGCTTTGATAGCAACCTCACCCGGACTCTTGACCTTGATGGTGGTATTCGCTTCCGCCTATTACTAGTACAAAACGGCACCCTCGATGGTTTGCGGAATGGTACAGTACCACTGTCACAATTGCGGCTCTCCTCTCCTACTTCCTTGCAAGTTTCTGATGCAGGTAACAGCAACTTTGACCTGCGCTTCGAGGATAGTCCTGGAAGTGGTCAGTTCAACGATGCGGTGGTGCAAATGCAACTGGGAACACAAGCTGACAAACCCATAGGCACTGCCCTACAAGACCAGCAGGAAGGCGAGGTGTTGGACTTGCGTGGACTGACAGATACGCAGAATGCAACATTTACGATTAACCGTGAGGCTGCATATAACAACTTTGTCGGTTTCTTTCGTGTGGCGGATGCCACAGGCGGCATCGATACCAACGATGACGGTATAGGGGATTTGCTACCCGGACAAGCAGGCTATGGAGAGACGGCAGTGAAAAACCGTGTCGGCGGCATTAACCTGAGTGTGGGGAACCAGGGGAAAGCAACCTTTACGGGTCAGTTTGAGGCTGGTTCAATATTTGCACCATTTCTCATAGTTGATGGTACACCAGAACAAATTCTTGACAGCAACCCCAATAATAACCCTGCAATTTACTTCCCGTATCTGGGTGCAAATTCGGATAAAGTAGACCATGTGCGGATATTAGGCAACAATGTTTTCGGGTTTGAGGACTTGTCCAACGGTGGCGATCGAGATTTCAATGACATCATTGTTAGCGTGAAGTTCGGCTAATTTGGGGAGACAAGGAGCGATCGCACCGCACCTCTATCCCGATGTTCGATTTGGATAAAGTCGAGCCAAGAAGTCTATGAGCAGAGTGTTGCTCTCACAGCAATAGTCTGCTCATAGTCTTTTATCCCTAGATGCTTTTATAGGCTTTCTTTCGTTTCATCCACCAGCCAAAACCAAAAGCAATTAATGAGCCACCTACTGCATTAGGTTCGGGAACAGAACGTAGATTAATACTAAAGTTGCCATAATCTACATCACTTGAAAGCTCTGAATAACCTTCACTAAAACTACTGTAGAATACGTTGACGTTCCCATTTCCGTCTTCTCCTTTACCGGAAACCAGGTAAGAAAAACCGTTGGTGGTTAAGAATGGCTGACTCGGATTCAAGAGATTATCGTTGACACCGTATGTACTCGGTGAGAGCAACCCGATTATTGTCTCTGTAATTCCTTGAGCTGTCCTTGTGCCACTTATACCTGTGATTGTGTAATTGTTGTTTATAGGGTCTAGATCGGTTGTGGTAAGGATGCCGCTAGCTGAAATAGGGGTACCATTTTCTTCGTAACTGGGAAAAGAATACTGAAAATCAAATAACTGTGCAGCTTGCGCTGAAGAAGACGCGCCGACAGAAGTCAAGCCGATAACAGCGCTAGCGGTAGCAACGCCAAGTTTTTTGACTAATTCCATCAGAAATAATTCTCCAAAAAAAATAAAGTAAAAATTTAGGTAGGAGTCACAATATTCTTTCTTCTGACTCCCGGCTCCGTATATTCCAAACAAAAAGTAATACAGCAGAATTCAGAATTCAGAATGGGCTACGCCCCGCTGCGCTCACAGAATTTAGAGAGAAGTTCGAGCGCCCCAAACTAGCGCTGAAAACTTGGGAGAGTAACACACTTTTTATGCCTGGATAACAGACGAATCGTTGTGTACCTTACCAACTTGGAATCTGCTGTATCTTTGAGCGCAACTTCGTATAACTTTTGCCCGACGTTAGCGTGGGACGTAAGGTAGATGCACTCTTTGTATCAGCCTCAGCTGAAATTAGAAGCTCCCAGGAGCGTCATCAAGTGCTAGCAAGAAATTAATCAGGTCTGTTTGCTGGCTTGGATTAAACCCAGCTTGCCTATCGACATAGAAGTTATGACCTGTGCCATCAAGGTTACTACGCACTAAGCTAGGGTTAGCTTTGTTGGCTTTCACTACTATTGCACGAAGATCGCGATCGACTAAGGCACGCAAGCTGCTAGCAGCATCGGCAGGTATACCAAGGCTGAGAGTGCCAGTTAGCCCTAACCCGCTCTTGTCAACAACCGTGAAGTTACCAGAGGAGTCAACTTTCAGACTTCCTGCCCGTACAGCTGCACCACCATCATGCAAATATGGCGCACTTAAATAAAGACCACGCAAGGAAGTAGTCTTGTAACCACCTTTTGGCAATACCCCTTTGGGTAGAGTTGTGGGAATATCGGAAATACCCTGGGTTGGTACATCCAGTACTTCAGCATTAGCAGGTATGGGAACGGGAGTGTTGAAAGTGTATAACTTGGGTGGCACTAACAATTTATTCAGCTTCAGACGAGACTGAGCGCGGGCTGGATTAGTACCTATTTCATCGAGTGGATGAATTTTGTTGTCACTGAAGAAGGGTGGAATATGGCAAGTTGCACAATTAGCTTTCTCAAATATTTTTGCCCCACGCTTAACAGAATTGCTGGTCAACGCTTTCCAGTTTTCCGGAGTCTGGTTGGCAGGTGGTACTAAGCTATTTTGAAAAGCAGACATGGCGTTGTCAGCAAATAGGAAAGGACCGCTGGCGATATCAGTCGGATTTCCAGTGTTTGGGCTAAAAACTAAACCGTTGTAAGTAAATAAACTGGGACGCAGATTTGGGTAAGTTCCTGTGCCAGGGGCAGGAATTTGGTCTTCTAATTCTGTTACTGTGGGATTCGGTGCGATCGCTCCCCGCAGCCATTCAGAGGGTTTTACTATAACTCCTTCTGGTAAACGTAGGCTGGGAACGGCAGCATTCTGAAGAAATGTACCAATATAAACTTCTGGATCGATACCAAGAGTATCTTTACTGAGTTGAGCAGCTGCCAACAGATTGATTTCTGAAGAGTGAACACCGTTAGTGAGAGAGCTGAGTCCAGCAAACGGACCAACGGCTGCTTCTCCTGATGCTGCATAAGGATGATTTTGAAATGTGAAAAGACTAGGGATTTGAGTACTATTTCTAATCCCATCCGGTGAACTCTCGAAATGACCGAACGGTACATCTAAAACAGCATCATCAAAGGCTTTTTCTAACTTTTCAGGATCGGGGAGTTGTACTTGATTGCCTTTACTGTCAATGATTGTCTTACCATTGCCTTTGTATTGTGGGTCTAGAGGATTGAAGTTTAACCGCGCAAACGCTGCGGCTGTATTTGGTGCTAAGGCAATAAAAAGTGGAATGGCAAGTTCACCGTTAGGAACTCCTGCTATGATTTTACCATTATTAGAAAGGGTTGCATGACAGAGCGCACAAGTAAGGTCGCCGGCGTTAGGTGTATTTCCTATTGGAATAGTCTGTCCCTTTGCAATTTTTAAACCTGTATTAATGACAGTCCCTTTAACAAAAGTTCGACTACCTATGGTTAAATCGTTCTGGAGAGTAATTTTTAGGTTTGTTGTTCCCTGACCTTGCAAACTAGCGATCGCTACACCCAATTCATTCGCTATCTTCGCGGAACCCTGTCCAAAACCAAATACCCCTTGCAAACCAAATGTGTCGCCAATCTTACGGTTGAAAAATAAATTTTCACCTTGGGCGATTAATTCCTTGGTAATTTTAACAGCCCCTACCCGCTGATAGGAAATGGGGTCATTAGGATCGAGTCCCTTATTTATAACTACTCCTGCTGCTTCTTGAGGACTCAACAGTTTGCCAAAATAGTCATAATAGCCTAGCGGTTGAGTAGGAGCAGGTTGCAAAAAGTCAATTTTTGCAAAAGCTGTCTGGCTTGTCATCAACCAATTTGATAACAGAACACCAAAAGCACTAATGATAAAAACGCAGATTAATAAGAAAATCTTGGTTTTTGAACTATAAAATACCCTAACCACAGCAGTATTAGGGTTGGTTTTTTTTTGTTTCATGATGTGGAATGCACTAAAAACCTGCTGGTAGATATAACACAGTATTCCGTAGATATATGTAACCTACATTCCGCACAAAATAGTGTCACAAGCGGTAATTACTGAAAATAAGGAGAAAAGTAGGATAAAATCGAACATCTGTTAGCAAAACAAGCATTTAATAAATCATCAAATTCTAACGCTGCTGCTAAAATCTATTGTCAACAAAGAGCAATCAGAATGGTAGTCAGAAAAAGTATTGCTCAATAGAAAGATTTCTATGCTGAGTGCCCACATTCGGCAGGTTATACCGTTTCACTTTAAGGTTGATATAAATACCTTGGTAGGGCATCACAGATGTGCTGCCCTACGAACGCGAGTGCATCCCGCAGGGAGGGGATGTTTTTTTCATTGGAAGTCCCTTGACTTTTGACTTTCCCGAACGCGAGTGCATCTCGCTCCAGAAGGGGCTGTATATTCTGCGATCGCTGCGGCGAGCTTCACTAAGGCAACTCTGCTTGGTGTCAAAATGAGCCTTCTTGACACTGTTATCAATAAACTAGGTCTGTTTGAGCTGTAAATACTTCTATGACCCCCCATAGATAGTAAAAAGCCTGAAGTGTTTGTATGAGTTGAATTTTAGCCATTTTATAAAAATTCAGACTTTGGCAAAACTACCTAGAGCAGAATTTTGAGTATATTTACTCATGCGTAATGTGGGATGTAGTATTATTTTGGATAATTTTTGTTAAAAAAGCGGGGCAACTCTGAAAAATTCCAGAATTACCCCGATTTTTTAAAGACAGAAGTAAGGAATTATTATTAACTCCTAATTTATAGCTTCTGATTAATTAGGCAAACGCAGCAGTTTTCACATCGTTATTTGCGAGAATTTCTTGCAATTCTTCGGCGTCTACTGTTTCTTTATCAACCAGCATTTGCGCTAATTGATCTAGAATGTGGCGGTTGCCGACTAACACTTCCTTAGCGCGGGTATAAGCGACATCGACAAGTTTGCGGACTTCTTCATCAATAGCAGCGGCGGTTTCTTCAGAGAAATCGCGTTCTGACATGATGTCCCGTCCCAGGAACATGTTACCTTGTTGACGACCAAGGGCCACTGGACCAAGTTTATCGCTCATCCCAAATCGGGTAATCATCTGACGCGCAACACGGGCTACTTGTTGCAAGTCGTTGGAAGCACCTGTGGTTACTTCTTCTTCACCAAAGATTAATTCTTCAGCGATGCGTCCACCCAAAGCCACAGCCATCTGATTTTCCAGATAAGCGCGGCTGTATAAACCAGTGTCCATGCGGTCTTCACTGGGAGTAAACCAAGTTAAACCACCTGCACGACCGCGAGGGATGATGCTAATCTTTTGTACTGGGTCATAGTCGGGCATCAAAGCACCAACTAAGGCGTGACCAGCTTCGTGATATGCTACCAAGGTCTTGCGCTTTTCGCTCATTACCCGGTCTTTCTTCTCTGGGCCAGCTAATACGCGATCGATCGCATCGTTGATTTCATCCATCGAAATCTCAGTTAAATTCCGCCGTGCTGCTAAAATTGCGGCTTCGTTTAACAAGTTGGATAAATCTGCACCAGTAAATCCAGGGGTACGACGGGCGATTTTATCCAAGTCCACATCTTTCGCCAAGGTTTTGCCGCGGGCGTGTACCTTGAGGATTTCGCTACGTCCAGAATAATCGGGACGGTCTACTACAACTTGACGGTCAAAACGACCAGGACGCAACAATGCTGCATCTAGGACATCGGGACGGTTGGTTGCAGCGATAATAATGATGCCGGTGTTACCTTCAAAGCCGTCCATTTCTGTGAGCAGCTGGTTGAGGGTTTGTTCCCGTTCATCGTTACCACCACCTAAACCTGCACCCCGCTGACGACCTACGGCGTCAATTTCATCGATGAACACGATACAGGGAGCATTGGATTTGGCTTGTTCAAATAAATCGCGGACGCGGGATGCACCGACACCCACGAACATTTCCACAAATTCCGAACCGGAGATTGAGAAGAAAGGCACACCCGCTTCACCAGCTACGGCACGAGCCAGGAGGGTTTTACCAGTACCAGGAGGGCCAACTAACAGCACGCCTTTAGGAATTTTTGCACCAACGGCAGTAAAGCGATCGGCGTTTTTCAGAAAGTCTACGACTTCGTTTAATTCCAATTTAGCTTGGTCGATACCAGCTACATCGCCAAATGTCACCTGAGTTTGAGGTTCCATTTGGACTCTAGCTTTGGATTTGCCAAAGTTCATGGCTTGGCTGCCGGGGCCACTTTGAGCGCGACGTAGCAAGAAGAATAAGCCAACCAAAAGCAATACAGGGAAAAATAAGCTGCTAAGTGCCTTAAACCAAAATCCTTCGTCGGTTTGGGGCAATACAGAAATATCAACGCCTTTTGATGTCAAGGTATTGATTAAATCTGGGTCGTTGACTAAGGTTACCAAGCGTTTATTTGGGTCATATTTGGGTGTAACCAATGCTGTAGAACGGTCTGCACTCAAACTGACTTTTTCTACTCTGCCTTGTTCAACTTCTTGAATAAAGCGGCTGTATCGCCATGTCTCTCTGCTTTGGGGTTGTTTGTCAAAAAATGCTGTACCCAGAGCAATGACAACAATAAACAGCAGCGCGTACAGCCCTGCATTTCTCCATCTTTTATTCACTAAGGTCTATCCTCCTGTATTTTTCGCGCCATCGCGTAGCGAGTGCTGTCTGTGAGCGGAGAGGTCATTATTAAGAATTATGTTAACTTATCTTAAGATATAACAGATCGGCGTGGCTGTCATGTTAAAAAAGCCCCCTTATTTGCTGAAAACTAGGATGGTGTGGATTATATTGTAGCGATCCTGTAGGCTGATAAACGGTGTGAATGGGGATAATCTCGACCACACTATTAGTGTAGGCAATCGCTTCAAATCTCTCGACTAGCTCTACACTCCAAGGTTCTTCTTGTATTGGCTGTTGGTGGTTTTGCAAGTAGTTTATCAGTTGCGATCGCAATATTCCCGGCAAAATTCCAGCCTTGATTGGCGGCGTCCACCAATTACCATCACACCATCCCAAAAGGTTACCTGTGCTGGTTTCTAGCCAATTTCCTTGAGCATCCACTAATATTGCTTCTTGGGCATTTGAGCTAGTTTTTGCTAACCAAGCACTCAAATAATTTCCAGTTTTATGAGAAGGGAGAGAGCGAGAAAATTCTGAACTGGCTACGTAGCACGCAATACCATTTTTTTGTTTTTCTGTCAAATCTGGTGGTAAAAATCTGCCAATTATCCACTCTCGTCCATCGGGAAAAAGAGTAATTCTGAGAACCGGAAAGTGTGGGAGAAGAAGTTGGGCACCTTGGCGTACACGCTGCCAATCGGGTTGTTGCCAAGCAAAAGATTGGATTGAGGAAAGTAGGCGATCGCAATGTGCTTGCCAATGAGTTAAATTATGATCTAACGAATTCTCATAAACTCGCAACGTTGTAAAAATCGTCGCCCCATAAAGCAACCCTGGGTCGTTAATATTTAATTCTAGAGTTTGGGACTCTATTAATTTACCGTCATACCAAAAAATATCATTGTTCACACTCATCTTGTTTGTCGCTACAATTCTATTGAAAAGTGATGACTTGTAATGCTCATCCGCTGCATGAGATAAAATCTGTGAGCTGCAAATCGCTGAACACCAGAATCAAGACTCAGGTATTGACAGTAGTTATTTGTTGCATATTCAATTAGCCACTGAAATAACTGTTGACCATAGTTTTGTGACCGCTTCCACTCATCAACAACTAAATCATCAACATATAAAAATTTCCCCGATGCTAAACATGTAGAAATGCGAAATCCGGCAACTGCCACAGTTCGGTCGTCTATTTCCAAGAATGCAATTTGATATCCTTCTTTCATCTGATATCGAACTTGTTCTATAAACTTAGCTTCTTCAAGGTGAGGACGCAACTGGGACATGACAGGAAAACACTGTAATATTTGAAAATCAGATTCTGCCAATTGTATTGACACCGCTATTGCTCCTAAATTTATTGTGTGTTTTCTTTTTCAGCTATCAACTGGATCGCGATTTTGCAAAAGTTTATTTCTCTTACAGCAAAACGCTATGAATAATAAATTAATCTTTTGGCGGAAATACAATTTTAGAATTTCCTTCAGGAGTTTGAATTACTTTTCCTCCCAAAGCTTCGATTTCCCCAATTGCGCGTTTACGAGTTTTTTTATCAACTTGATTATTTAACACCATTGCCCACGTAGCAATTTGAGCATATTTACTATTAGGATTTCGGCTGAGAAATTCAGCAGTTTTTTCAGAACTAGCAGCTACAAACTGACTTTCTTCATCTGAAAAGTTTTTCGCCCAATTTGCCGCTGTTGCAAAAGAGTGTTCAGCAGCTTGAGGATTGCCTAAAAATAATAACTCATCAGTTCCTTTAAAACGCCACACGTAATAAGACTTTTCGGGAACCCAGGGAGATAGGGATTTTAAGCCTTTTTCTGATATAGCGATCGCCCTTTCTGGCATGGCAGCATACAATGAAGTACTAATGGAAAGACTGCGATACGCTGCTAAAAATCGCGGGTCACGTTCTAGAATTACTTCAAAATATTCTGGGCTTAAACTATAACCTGTTTTATCCCGGACTTCATCATCTCCAAAATATTGTAAAAAATTTAGATATACCCAATCTCCAATCAAGTTTTTATAACCGAAACTAGGCATTTTTTTTAGAAAATAAAGACTGATTTTTTCTGATTTAATATCTTTTTCTAGAGTTTCTAGGGAAGCAGATTTTTGACTATTGAGCAGTTTTTCCAGTCGGGGAAATTGAATCAAGCCAACTCCTAAAATACACGCACAGATTATAAAAGGTGTGACAATGCCTTTACGCGATAACAACATATATGCCCACTTTTCACCACATAAAAAGTATTATATTATACTTTTAGTTTGGCATTTTAGAATATCTCAATCTGAAATCATTCGTGAGAAAATACGTAAGTATTTTTAATAACTTAGTGGTATATCGCAAAAGTTTTGAGAGGTTCGTAGTCAGCACTAAAGTGCTTAAAAAATCAAGGACTAAAGTCCTCTCTTCGAGACGCTACGCGAAGACTACAAACATGTGCAAAGGTTGTTTCATTTGGGTGGAGTCCCCACAAGCGTGAAGTACACTAAGGGCACGGCAGTGCCCAGTGGTGTCAACTTAAGTTAGAAATAACTTAATTGTTGGCTTTGTCACCCGCCTGGAACTGAAGTTCCAGTCTAATAGCTCAAGTCAATCTTTAGATGACTAAAGATTTTTGGGGATATTCAGTCATCTTTTAGATGACTTTCGCTATGAGCCTTGAACTTCAGTTCCTTGGAGGACATAGATTTCACGTTAAGTTGACACCAATGGGCACTGCCGTGCCCCTACACCTTGCGATATGATTAGGACTTACGCATTGATACGAAATACAAAATATGTGTTTTTTGAAAAACCAGATTTGTTGTAGGGGCACAGCACTGCTGTGCCCTCCACCGCTAAGTTTATGTACCATCAAAGAATAATTAATCAAAGCCTGAAACGACATATTTTCGTGAATGCATACCATGATTAATTTGTACAGTGCGTAAGTCTTGATGATGTTGTACTGCATCTGAATGGTAACCGCTATAAAGGATTAGCATAAATCCAGAAATAAGTGAGTGCCAGAGTCACAGCAGTTAACGGTAGTCCAAATCGTAAATGCTCCCCAAAGGTCAGCCGATATCCTCGCTTAGCAACTGCCTCCGCTACAATCAAATTGGCAACATAACCCAACAACCAGGGCATCTGTTTAAAGTCGCAGATGCCCTAGTCAAAAAATTTTTTACTACCACAATAGCGTTAGTTCATGAAGTATTAGTCAACAATTTAGACAACATCACCTTTACTGCTGTTGTCTAAATTGTTGTTGAAGTTTAAATGTATCCATTTCTTGTCTTTGTTGTTGTCTTAGTTGGTCTATTGTAGTAGGTTGTCCCAACTTTTGTTGTCTTAGTTGATTTTGGAGTCGAAATTGTTCAATCCGCTGTTGTTGTCGTAGTCTGACTTCATCTTGCTGCTGTCTAAATTGTTGCCATAGTTGTTGAGAAGATTGTTTTTTTGGCAACTGTTTAGTTTGTTGTTCTAGCTGTTTTTGGTTTTGAGGTGTAGTCTCTCTGATGCCTGCTTGCACAGGAGAATAGTTCACCAATTCTATTGTCAAGATAGTAAGTAGTAGCACTGGTTTAACTATCAATGAGGAATGCATACGGTTTTTTCAAAGGTATTGTAGAAGGGTGGTGTTGCTGAATGAAAATATGAATTACGCTCTCGTCCGTCAATAACTGTTCTCAATGGTGATTTGACTGACTTTGAGCTTATTTGATGATGACAGTGAGTAATTATGCCATTTTGGTATCGACCATGACAATCTATCTCTATGTTTATTAAAACACAATCATCATGAGAGTGATACTGTCTAAAGTTCATTTACCTTTCGACAGATCTATCAAGCAACGTGGAGTACAGCTTGACAGCTCTTGCAGACGCTACGCAAACAAACCCTATATGCTGAGTAAACGTACTCATTTCTAACTCAGCACAGGCTAAACCCCCCGCTGGCATAGCCTCTCGTAAAGAAAAGAGCTGACAGCATTTTCAACGATCGCACTTTTTTGCTCAATGTTTCTACTACAAGTATTAACTTTAAAGCGTCTTTTGAAAAAAATGTTATCTAAATTACTCTAAATTGAATCAACTAAGTTTTCATTTATATCGATGCAACTATTTTTGAGTCTTTATTCATAAATATTGACATGAGATATTTTATTGACTATCATCTTCCATGTCCTGATTTGATTTTTCTTACTAGAAAATTCTTGTAAGGAAATCTAAGACTAATTTAGCAATAATACATGAAACTACGCTGGTTTTCACTTAGCCTCATTAGTATTCTTCTGCTTTCGTCACCAGTAAAAGCAAATCCTAATAGTAATAAAATTTACTCATCTGATAGCTGGAATAGAAATCAATCAAATTTACCATTACCGCCACTTCAATTTATTCCCCCAGTTCCCAGCAATGTTGTTAATCCAATAAATACACCTAAATTTACTGGTATAGTTCCTTTAGGACATGAGATATCAGAACTAAAAAGTCCAATTAATAAATTAGTTTCTCGCTACAAATTCCTGACTCCGGGAATATTTTTTATGGATTTGGAAACAGGAGATTATATAAGTGTTAATGGAAATAAAGCTTTCCCCGCCGCCAGTACAATCAAGTACCCGATTTTGATTGCTTTATTTCAAGAAGTTGATGCAGGGAGAATCAAGCTAAACGAAACTTTAGTGATGCAGCGTAAATACGTTGTTGGCGGTTCCGGTAACATGCAATATATGCGGACGGGAAGCAAGTTTAGTGTGTTGAAAACTGCAACCATGATGATGACTATTAGTGATAACACTGCAACAAATATGATTATTGCTCGTTTGGGTGGAATTGCTAAATTAAATCAACGGTTTCAGAGTTGGGGATTACAAAGTACTGCTCTTCGCCGGATGTTAGGAGATTTCAATGGAACTAATAAAACTAGTGCAAAAGACTTAGTAAGACTTTCAGCTTTGATGATAAATAATCAACTACTTTCTGATAAAAGTCAGTCTCAAGTTCTAGGTATTATGTATGGTTGTCACAATAGAAAATTGCTGCCATCTGGCTTAGGTTCTGGTGCAAAGATAGCTCACAAAACAGGAACTTTGCGTTTTGTATTGGGTGACGCGGGTATTATTCAAACGCCTTCAGGTAAGCGTTACTTGGCAGGAATTTTTGTGAGAAGGCCAAATAATGACCTCAGAGCAAGAGATTTTATTCGTCAAGTATCTCAAGTGGTGTATGGCTATTTTGAACAACCAAAATTTAGCCGTGTGCCGTAGAGGAGAGACGCGATGAATCGCGTCTGTACAAGAGTTATTTCAGTAGTTGCCAAGATTGTTGAGCGATCGCCCAGTCTTCTTGAGTATGTATTACTAATATTCTCACGCCTGAGTCGGGTGTGGCAATATCTTCATCAACTGGCTGGTGTTGATTTTTTTCCAAGTCTATTTTTAATCCCAAAAATCCCAAAGCTTCACAGGCGGCTTGGCGAATTGCTGGTGAGTTTTCACCCACGCCTGCGGTGAATACTAAAGCGTCTAATCCTCCCAAACTGGTAAGCATTGCACCGATACCAGAACGCAGGCGATGTACGTACATATCCCACGCTAGTTTAGCGCGGGTGTTGCCTTGGGCGATCGCTTTTGTCACCTCACGCATATCGCTAGATACGCCCGAAATTCCTCGCAATCCAGAAGTTTTATTTAGTATATAATCTAACTTTTCTATAGAGTAATCACAGTACCGCAACAGGTGAATTAAAATCCCCGGATCGATTGAGCCAGAACGACTGCCCATCATTAATCCTTCCAAAGGCGTGAACCCCATAGTGGTATCAATACTGCGACCGTTTTTAATAGCTGCCAAAGAACAACCGTTGCCGAGATGACAGGTGATTAATCGCAAGGATGCTAAATCTTTACCGAGAATTTGGGCAGCACGACCAGAACAGTATTGGTGACTGATACCATGAAAGCCATAGCGACGGATACCTTGCTCTACCCATTCATAGGGAGCGGGATAAATTGCTGCTGCATCGGGTAGAGTGCTATGAAATGCTGTATCAAAAACTGCAACTTGGGTGACTTCTCCTAAGATGTTTTCAATTGCTTCTATGCCTGCCAAAGCGCTAGGATTGTGTTCTGGAGCAAGGTTAGATAGATTAGCGATCGCCTTTTTGACATCCTCCGTAATTACCACACTTTCTCGATAATCTTGTCCACCATGTACTACACGATGTCCCACCAAATCGATTTCTGACAACTGATTAATGACTTTGGTAGCACCGCTAGTCAGTGTATTGACAATATAGGTGAGATGTGCTTTTGGAGAGTCACCAGAAATTGATTCTTGCAGCTTTGCGCCTGTAGCGGTTTTTACCTCAACTTCTGCTACACCGCGATCTTGAATCCAGTTAACTTTCCCTTCCCAAAGAGGTTGGGGTGCTTGGGTGGGGAGAGCCTTATCTGCAATTTCATACAAACAACTCTTTTGGCTACTCGAACCAGCGTTTAGCACCAATATCTTCATATGACCTGCTTTAATCATGTCACAATGCTACACTTAGTTGCGACAGTGTGCTATTGGGCATTAGACATATTTTGAAAAAGAAAATGGGGAATGGGTAGAGACGCGCTAAGTTAACACTGATTAACTGGTACAGATTTTTAAATTGATTTATATAAAAAAATAAAAAGTCAAAAGTCAAAATAAAAACAATATTTTTTTACTGTTACTATTGAACTTCGACTTATTAGTTGAAATTGATTATAGCGTTTCCCGACAAACGTGAGGTACACCTGTAGGGGCACGGCAGTGCCGTGTCCCTACACCTGGCGATATAATGTTGTACCGCATCTGAATGGGAACCGCTATAAATTGCCTAAGCAACACTAGTAGTAAAAAACTTTTCTAAGTTTTTCTTTTGAACAAAATTGATATATTGAGACACAATTTCAGGACTGAGCAATTCTATCATTAGGTGGTTTTCAATCCAAAATTCGATCACTTCAAACTGACCCCGGTTACAATGTAGTACTCGCCATCCTTCACTAGCAGCAATTTCTTCAATCTCTTTTTCACTAACAGACACACTTACGGCTGCGTGGACTGCATTGAATTGACTATAATTGTTGTTTTTACGAAATTGAACTTGTTGTTCGCCATCACCAGGAATCAACTCAGTACCCAGTGGATAAACTTCAATCAAAGTGCCTTGTTCATCAAGAGCTACTGCTACATAACTTCCGGGATGTGAAGGAAATGGAGCAATCTTTCCGCCCAAAAGTTTAGCTAAAACCTCAGCAACATGACGGGGATTATTCGCTGCAATAGAAATATGGTGAATCATCGGTGCTGCCTCAAGAATTCAAACAATTTATAATTATTTACACCTGATTACAGCAGAATTCAGGAGTCAGAATTGAGGAGTCAGAATTCAGAATAGTTTCTAGGTCTAGCTACCAGACCTAGATAGTCTAGTTCACTCTCTTGAAATCTGCTGTATCTATTCAAAAATAAATTCTTTGAATATTACTGTTTTTTTAATAAAAATTAGTATTAATTAAAAATTTTATGTTCTAATCTAGAGAAGATATATAATAATGTACTGATTACATCTATCTTGGGTAGTGTGCTAGTTCTGTCTTTAGTTAGGTTAATTTGTGATTTTCAATCTATGAGCTTGGATGAAATTTACGGAATTTTTATTTATAAAATACTAAATTTATGATTTTAAAAAATTATCAATTTCACTATTCTTTAATTGGCAACTACGATAAACCACTAATTATTTTTCTACATGGCTTCATGGGTAACATTGATGAATTTGATGAAGCGATAAAATTATTATCTGATGAATTTTCTTATTTAACACTTGACCTGCCTGGACACGGGAAAACTCAAGTTTTGGGTGAGGATGAATACTATACAATGCCCAACACTGCCCACGCCATAATTAAATTATTGGATGAATTAAAAGTTGCCAAATGCTTTTTAGTTGGTTATTCAATGGGTGGAAGATTGGCTTTATACTTAGCCTTACATTTTCCGGAACGTTTCTTCAAAGTGATACTAGAATCAGCTTCCTCAGGTTTAGCAACAGAAGCAGAACGATTAGAACGAATTAAGCGTGATACGCAAATAGGCAAGAAATTGACAAGAATTACTACTAAAATTGATTTTGCCGATTTTTTATCAAATTGGTATAATCAAGCAATTTTTTGTTATATAAAAAATCATCCACAATATGAAAAAATGCTAGAAAATCGCTTGCAGAACAATCCGCAAGAATTAGATAAATCACTGCGCTTTATGGGTACTGGATGTCAGCCTAATTTGTGGACAAAGCTAGCAAAGAATATAGTTCCTATGCTTTTATTGGCTGGGGAATATGATGAAAAATTTGTATATATTAATACAGAAATGGCTCAAATATGTGAACTTGCCCAGCTAAAAATAATTGATAATGCTGGACATAATATTCACTTTGAAAGTACTTTAGCATTTGTGCAAATTTTGAGAGATTTTTTTAATTCTAGTAATCCGCTTTAATTTGTAGAACTTGGATGAATAAAGGGAAAGGGGGAAAGGGGAAAGGGGAAAAGTAGAAGAAAAACCTTTAACCCTTACCCTTTAACCTTTTCCCAAAACCAGATTAGCGGATAGCTAAGGTTTAGCCCATCCTGACTACTGAATTCTGTTCGATAAATCACGTCTCTACACGACGGTTTTGGGTTTATCTTAACTGTATTAGCCTAAGGGTCAATTGCTATCTCTGTCTGCCCTATCAAACAAAGCACAATTCCCCATTATTAGTCAATCAGTCTCTAGTTAGTTCATTAATCACTCTTTAGTCTAGTTCAAATCCCACTCGTGGAAGAAGCTTTAATGAGTGAGATTTTCTAGCCTTTTAAAGTAACTGAAATCAAGCTAATATGCAAATAGTGGTAATGTCAAAATAACTGGCATTATCTACATTTTGTATTGATTAAAAATCCTGAATTAGTAATTGTTGATTATTGTGACTGTCATTTTTGCGTCACATTTATATTTAACAATACTCTATATGGAGATATAGATATAGCTTTATCTTTCCATCTCAATAAAATTGATTATTTGAGGTAATTTTTGATGAGACAAAGCAAAAAGATTCTGCTCAACACTAAATGAGGAACTAATGTGAGTAGACCTAAGGACTACGATTTGCTTGAGCAGACAGAGATAACTAAAATACCATCACCCAAGCCATCACTGACATTACCAGACGCAGTAGCTCTGATTGTCGGTATTGTCATCGGGGCGGGGATTTTTCAAACCCCGGCTCTAGTAGCAAATCAAGCGGGTAGTAATATTGCGGTGCTACTTTTTTGGTTCATTGGTGGTGTGATATCTCTTGTGGGAGCGCTTTGCTATGCAGAATTAGCAACAGTTTATCCTGATGTTGGAGGTGCTTACTACTATTTGAAACGCGCATTTGGGCGAGGAGTTGCCTTTTTATTTGCCTGGGCACGGATGACAGTAATTCAAACTGGTTCTATTGCTCTTTTAGCATTTGTTTTTGGGGATTATGTTTCTCAAATATGGCGACTAGGCGCGTTTTCATCTTCTATTTATGCAGCAGTGGCGATCGCCTTTTTAACTGCTTTGAACATGGTTGGTTTGCAGCAAGGTAAGTGGACGCAAAACTTGCTGAGTGTTGCCAAAGTTCTGGGTTTGTTGCTAGTAGTAATTATTGGCCTTAGCGCCACTCCCAATTCTAGCGCCTCTGTGGAATCTGCATCATCAGGAACTTGGGGACTGGCGATGGTGTTTGTACTGTTGTCCTATGGCGGTTGGAATGAAGCCGCTTACATCTCCGCAGAAATTAAAAATGGACGACGTAACATTGTGCGATCGCTCATTTGGAGTATTGGTATTATCACCGCCATTTATCTGCTGATCAACCTGGCTTACCTGCGGGGACTGGGATTAGCCAACATGGCACAGTCAGAAGCAGTAGCCGCAGATTTAATGCGATCGCTTTGGGGCGCACCAGGAGCGTTATTCATCAGCATCCTCATTGCGATCGCCACTTTAGGGGCAACCAACGCCACAATTTTTACTGGAGCGCGTACCAACTACGCACTCGGACAAGATTTTTCCGTATTCGGTTTTATGGGACGCTGGCAGCAACGTCCTAGCAGTCCTACCAATGCCTTATTGTTGCAAGCAGCGATCGCCTTAGCACTAGTTGTTTTAGGCACTCTCACCCGCAAAGGCTTTGAAACAATGGTGGATTACACCGCCCCTGTATTTTGGTTCTTCTTCTTGCTTTCAGGCATATCCCTGATCGTCTTGCGTATCCGGGAACCCCACATAGTGCGACCCTTTCGCGTGCCATTTTATCCTTTCACACCATTACTTTTTTGCGCCGTCTGCGGTTACTTACTCTATTCCAGCTTAGTTTACACAAACGTGGGAGCGATCGTAGGTGTTTTAGTTGTCGCAGCAGGTATTCCGCTGTTGCTCTGGAATAACCAACGGGGGCGGGGGGATGCGGGGAGATGAGGGGGATGAGGGGGATGAGGGGGCAGGGGGAGAAATAACCAATGCCCAATGCCCAATGACTAATTACTAATGACAAATGACAAAGGAGAAAATTCATGAACTTCAAGAAAATTCTGTTTTTACTGGTTACAGGGGTTAGTATTACGAGCTTGGGAATTGCTGGATGTACGACGGAACAGCGTAATGCTGAAATTCCGACGGAATCTTCTACTTTAACGGCTGAGACTGAAACAGTAACTCCTACAGCTACACCGACAAGTCAACCGCAAGAACGCCCTGGTGATGTTCCTTATGTGCCAACACCAGAACCCGTGGTAGATGCAATGTTGAAAGTGGCAAAAGTGGGCAAAAATGATGTACTTTACGACCTTGGCAGTGGTGACGGGCGAATTGTGAATACTGCGGCACAAAGGTATGGTACGCGGGGTATCGGCATAGATATTGACCCCCAACGCATCCAAGAAGCTAATGACAATGCCCAAAAAGCAGGAGTCACAGATCGGGTGAAGTTTGTTCAGCAAGACTTGTTCAACACTGATTTTAGTGAAGCAACGGTAGTTACACTTTACCTGTTACCAGAAATCAATCTGAAACTCCGCCCCAAACTCTTGAAAGAACTCAAACCCGGTACTCGCATTGTTTCCCATGCCTTTGATATGGGCGACTGGAAACCACAGCAGACACTCAATGTAGAGGGCAAAAGTGTTTACTATTGGGTAGTTCCTAAAGAGATACCAGCGAATTTGCGATAAAAACCGTGGCAATTTTGGATTTTGGATTTTGGATTTTGGATTGAGGAAATCATCTAAAATCCAAATCCAAATTCTTTGATTTGTATCAAATAAGTAGTGGCATGGCAAGGCTAAAATGTTGCAATAAATTTTCTTGTGCTGTGGACATCTTGTCCGCACCGGACGGGCAAGACGCCCATCCCACAAGAGTCAAGTTAATGCACTATTTTAAGCTTGTCACACCCTACAAATACTACTTCTGAATTCTGACTTCTGAATTCTGAATTCTGTTATAAGACTTTTAATCTAAAATCCAAAATCGTTTGAGTGAGAAAATATGATAGGCTTAAAAGGAAAGAATGCCCTAATTACAGGTGCAACATCAGGTATCGGTCAAGCGATCGCCATCAAATTTGCTCAAGAAGGGTGCAATATCGCTATCAATTACCGTAAAGACTCTGAAGCTGGGGCACAAACGCAAGAGATGGCATTGCAAGCAGCTTGTGGAGATATTCAAAATTGTGGTGTGAAGTCCTTGCTGGTTGAGGGAGATGTTTCCCAAGAGTCAGATATTGTTGAAATGGTCAATACTGTTGTTAGGGAACTTGGCAGTCTAGATATTCTTATAAACAATGCCGGTATTCAAACAGAAAGTCCATCTCATGAAGTTACCACAGCAGATTTTGACCGAGTGATTGCAGTCAATCTCCGGGGTGCTTATCTCTGCGCCCGTGAAACTATTAAACACCTGCTATCTGCTAATCGTCGGGGAGTAATTATTAATATTTCCAGCGTTCATGAAATTATTCCTCGACCGATGTATATCAGTTATTCTATTAGCAAAGGTGGCATGGAAAATCTCACCAAAACTTTAGCATTAGAATACGCTAGTCAAGGTATTCGTGTTAACGCCGTTGCCCCCGGAGCGACAATCACACCAATAAATCAAGCCTGGATAGATGACCCAGAAAAAAAGGCGATGGTGGAAAGTCACATCCCAATGGGGCGGGCTGGGACTACAGAAGAAATGGCAGCCGCAGTAGCTTTTTTAGCTTCGGATGAAGCCGCATATATCACCGGACAAACGCTGTTTGTCGATGGTGGATTGACTCTGTATGCTGATTTCCGGGAAACCTGGTCGGCTTAAGAGTTTAGCTGGCGTGCTTTCCACAATTGAGCCGATACATATCATTAGTGGAATTAAGCGCATGACTCGCACAAGCAATAAGAACACTTTGCTAGAAGCAGAAGCCTGGAAATTTCTGGAAAAGTCGATAATTTATTATCAAGGAAAACCCATCGGTACGGTAGCTGCCCGCGATCCAAAGTCAGATGCACTCAATTATGACCAGTGTTTTCTGCGGGATTTTGTGCCTTCTGCTTTGGTTTTTTTGATGTACGGCAAAGCAGATATTGTCCGCAACTTCTTAATAGAAACACTGAAATTACAAAGTCATGAAAAGCAGATGGACTGCTTTGAACCGGGAGCGGGGTTAATGCCTGCGAGTTTCAAAGTACAATTCAATGGAAGCGAGGAATATTTGGTTGCTGATTTTGGTGAACAAGCGATCGCTCGCGTTCCTCCAGTTGATTCTGGTATGTGGTGGATTCTGCTGCTACTAGCTCATGAAAAAGCTACAGGCGATTTGGCTCTAGCGCGTCAGCCAGACTTTCAAACAGGAATCAAGTTAATTTTAGATCTTTTCTTGGTACATCGCTTTTCTATGTATCCAACAATGTTAGTTCCCGACGGCGCGTTTATGATTGACCGTCGCCTGGGAGTTTACGAACATCCTTTAGAAATTCAGGTATTATTTTATGCTTTCCTGAGGGCAGCAAAGGAATTACTTTTACCAGATGGCGATGGTGATACTTATCTGGATAAAGTCAACAGGCGATTGGGAGCTTTAAAATATCATATCCGCAATTACTACTGGTTAGACGTGCAGCGATTGCGAGAAATTTATCGTTATAAAGGTAACGAATTTGGCAAAGAAGTTGCGAATAAATTCAACATTCATTCAGAATCTATCCCTAGTTGGTTAACCGAGTGGTTACCCGAAAATGGAGGATATTTAGCAGGAAATTTGGGGCCAGGACGGATGGATTTTCGCTTTTTTACTTTGGGAAATCTGATGGCAATCTTAGCTTCCTTAGCCAGTGAAACAGAATCTCAAAGCATCATGAATTTGTTCGCCGAACGCTCTTCAGACTTGATTGGCTACATGCCTCTTAAAATCTGCTTTCCAGCTTTGGAAGGTTTAGAGTGGAGAATTGTTACAGGATGTGATTCTAAGAACATCGCTTGGTCTTATCACAACGGTGGCAGCTGGCCTGTTTTATTGTGGTTATTTACCGCTGCCGCCCAGAAAACAGGTAGGATAGAACTTGCCGAAGAAGCGATCGCCATTGCCGAAAGTCGTTTATTTGAAGATAAATTTCCCGAATACTACGATGGCAACAATGGTCGTTTGATTGGCAAAGAAGCCAGAATTTATCAAACTTGGAGCATCGCCGGATTACTAGCAGCAAAAAAATTCCTCACAAATCCAGATTATTTGGAATTAATCAGTTTTCCAGAAGGTCTTGAAGGTCCTGGCTGTAGCATATAAGGCAATACAGTTCAGTTAAGCATTTTTTCCTTCTCTTTCTCTCTTTTCTCTGTGTCCTCTGCGCCTGGAGTGGTTCGATAAATTATTCAATCTTGTGGGGTGGACATCTTGTCCGCCCTTGGCTACGGGCGGGCGAGACGCCGACCCCACAAGAGTTAATTCGATATTTTTTTATTTTTGAATTTTGAATTGTTAATTGTCAGTCCCTTAAGATAAATCTGTAAACAAATATTAAGGCTTAATTTTCCATGAGTTGGTTTTTTTCCGGGCTGGGAGTTGTCTTAGCACTACTAACACTCTCACTCACACTGTATCTAATTACTGCTCGTCGTTATCAATCATCTAATTCCGTAGCTAATTCCTACGATGAATGGACTGAAGACGGGATTTTGGAGTTTTACTGGGGCGAACACATCCACTTAGGTCATTATGGTTCGCCGCCGCAACGTAAGGATTTTCTGATTGCCAAATCTGACTTTGTACATGAAATGGTGCGTTGGGGTGGTTTAGATAAATTACCCCCTAGCAGTACCGTCTTGGATGTTGGCTGTGGAATTGGGGGTAGCAGTCGCATTTTGGCACGGGATTACGGCTTTGCAGTCACAGGTATTACCATCAGTCCCCAACAAGTTGAACGCGCTCAGCAATTAACTTCCTCGGAACTTGATGTGCAGTTTCTTGTGGATGATGCTATGGCACTTTCTTTTCCAGATGCAAGTTTTGATGTAGTTTGGTCTATTGAAGCCGGGCCACACATGCCAGATAAAGCCATTTTTGCCAGAGAATTGATGCGGGTGCTAAAGCCTGGTGGAATAATGGTTTTAGCTGACTGGAATCAGAGAGACGATCGCCAAAATCCGCTTAATTTTTGGGAGAAACCGGTAATGCGGCAACTATTAGATCAGTGGTCTCATCCCGCTTTTTCCAGCATAGAAGGCTTTAGCGAACTTTTGGTAGCAACGGGATTAGTGGAGGGGGAGGTAATAACAGCAGACTGGACGCAACAAACCCTTCCTTCTTGGCTAGATTCCATCTGGCAAGGAGTGATTCGACCAGAAGGATTGGTGCGTTTTGGTCTTTCTGGTTTCATTAAATCTCTGCGAGAAGTACCTACCCTGCTACTGATGCGGCTAGCATTCGGCACCGGTCTATGCCGATTTGGGATGTTCCGCGCCACAAGAGCTAACTCGTTGCCACAATCAACACGGCAGACAGTTTCGATTGAAACTGCTTAAGTTTGACAAGCCAAAAACTATGTTTCAGAGAGTTTTTGGACTGGGGACTGGGGACTGGGAAAAGTTTTTGAAAATTTGGTGGTGGGTAAAAGCCCCGACCACCAAATTTTCGATTTGGCACCCAATCCCTAATCCCTAATCTCCAGTCCCCAGTCCCCAGTCCCTCTTTCATGCTTGGCTGTGAAATTTTTTCATCAGGACTGTTTTGTTAAGATTTCGGCTTATATGTCGAAGCAACATGCAATTCTTTTAATTGCTTGACATCTACGCCCGAAGGTGCATCTGTTAACAAACAACGGGCTTGTTGCGTCTTCGGAAAAGCAATCACATCCCGAATCGATTCTTCCCCAGCTAGCAACATTACCAAACGATCTAAACCGTAGGCGATGCCACCATGCGGCGGTGTACCATATTCAAATGCTTCCAACAAAAAGCCAAATTTATTTTGTGCTTCTTCAGGAGACAAACCGATCGCATCAAACACCTGTTGTTGAATTTCCCGCTGATAAATCCGCAGACTTCCACCCCCGACTTCCACGCCGTTGAGTATCAAGTCATAAGCTTGGGCGCGGGCTGTTTTTAAGTCGTCCAAATCATCAGGATGGGGTGCTGTAAACGGGTGGTGTAGTGCTTCCAGGCGTTTTTCGCCGGCGTTCCACTCAAACATCGGGAAATCTGTAATCCACAGCAAGTTAATTTTCTCTGGATCGATTAAGCCAAATTCTTTAGCAATAACTTGGCGTAATCTATCTAAAGTTTTATTAACGGTAGCAGCATCACCAGCGCCAAACAATAACAAATGTCCTGCTTTGGCACCTGTGCGGCTGAGAATTTCCTGTTTTTGTTCTTCGCTTAGGTTGTCTTTAATTGCGCCAATGGTGTCGATTTCGCCATCGTCTCTCACGCGGATATAAGCTAAACCTTTAGCACCGGCTTCGCTGGCTTCTTTGAATAAATCACCACCTGGTTTAATGCGGACATTAGAAATTACATCGTTGCCGTTGGGAATGGGTAGGATTTTGACGACACCACCATTGATTACGGTGTCTCGAAAGACTTTGAAACCAGAGTCTTTGACAATATCCGAGACGTTGACTAATTCCAAACCATAGCGGGTGTCTGGTTTATCGCTACCGTAGCGTTCCATGCCTTCAGCGTAGGTGAGACGGGGGAAAGGGCGCTGTAATTCAATGCCTTTAACGGTTTTGAAGATATGGCAAACTAACTCTTCGTTGAGTTCGATAATTTCTTCTTGGGACATGAAGCTCATTTCCATGTCCAACTGAGTGAATTCTGGTTGTCTGTCGGCGCGTAAATCTTCATCGCGGAAGCAACGGGCAATTTGATAATATCTATCCAAGCCGGAGACCATCAGCAATTGTTTAAATAGCTGGGGTGATTGGGGTAGAGCAAACCATTCACCAGGGTTGACGCGACTGGGTAGGATATAATCTCTGGCACCTTCGGGAGTAGAACGGGTAAGTATGGGGGTTTCGACTTCGATGAAACCTTCCAAATCTTCCAGGTAACGGCGCATGGCTTTGACAATTTGATGACGCAGTTGCAAATTTTGCGCCATGCGATCGCGTCGCAAATCCAAATAGCGATATTTCAGCCGCAAATCTTCCCGCACTGTTTCGGTGTCAGCTACGGAAACTTGGAAAGGTAACTGTTTGCGGACAGCATTGAGAAGTTCAATTTTATCGGCGTAAATTTCGATCTCGCCAGTTGGTAAACGGGGATTTAGGGATTCTTCGGGGCGTTGTGTCACCCTACCAGTGATTGCGACAACATATTCATTTCGCAGGGCATTTGCCGGTTCATAGGAATCGGGGGTGCGTTGCGGATCGCTGACGATTTGGACAATGCCAGAGCGATCGCGTAAATCTAAAAATATCACGCCCCCATGATCGCGGCGACGGTCTATCCATCCGTAAAAGGTAACAGTTTCTCCAATATGTTCTTTTCGGACTTCGCCGCAATAGTGAGTTCGCATAAGTGTTAGTTCTGGTTTCCGGGGCTAGATTGGCAAGTAAATGTCAAAGCCTTCCCATTATCTAGCATCAATAGTAATTGTAGTAGTTCCAGTTCCAGAAAAAACGGAATAATCTCAGACTATATATATCGGGAAGCCATGACACCGCAAGAGTGAGTTTTGCCTATTTTTACAATAGTTTCCGGAATTCCTCACGGCTGATTTGGCAATCACGGAGTATCTGTGCTAACAAGCCAAAACCAATTGTTTCACCAGAATGCACTGGAACAACAGTTTGACGACCATCACTGTGTATCAAAAAATAGTGACTATCTCGGATTCTTGCTACCTCAAAACCTACTTTTTTTAACGTTGTAATTACTTGTTGTCCAGTCAAGCTCGGTAGTTTGCTCATACTTGAACAAAAACCCTCTACACACCGATAAACTCTAATGCTTCGGCGTTTTCTTGCTCAACTTCTAAACAAAGTTCAATAGCTTCTTTAATCCGCTCTATCAGTTGGTCTAGAGATTTGGCTTGGGTCGCGACGCGATCCTGCCAGACTAGGCACGGAGGCAACAAAATAACCTTCAGAGGTTGTTTTAAAAGTAGTTAACTGTAATTTTAGGCACTTGTTGATCCCCCCTAACCCCCCTTAAAAAGGGGGGAACCGGAGCTAAAGTCCCCCTTTTTAAGGGGGATTTAGGGGGATCTAAAACTTTTAGCTACCAACGAGAGGACTTTTCAAACATCCTCTCAGAGTCGCGTTCTATAATAACGTTAAATTCTCTGGTCATCTTGAGGTTGTTGTTTGGTGAGGTAATCTAATTTTAGAGTAGTTGAGTAGGTGCGATCGCAAAAGAAGGATTTAGAACATTAAGGTTTGACTGTTGTGATAGCTGATATGGATAAGCAACAGTAAAGTGATTTGTTAGAGGGAACAGTATTTGGTGGTGTCTCCCTTACTTGCGATCGCAGGAGTTACAATCCTCCTTTTAAAATTGCCGCAGAATTATCAGTAAAGTTAGTGCTGAGTGTGGCAACAAAAACTTCAGCATGATTTACAAAAGCTTCAGTGTTGATAACCAACGTTGTAACGTTGATGACTAACATTACAACATTAAGGACAAACATTGTAGTGTTAATCACCAACGTTGTAATCTTAAGGACAAAAGTTGTAATGTTGATGACTAAACATTACAACATTAAGGACAAGCATTGTAGTGTTAATCACCAACGTTGTAATCTTAAGGACAAAAGTTGTAATGTTGATGACCAATGTTGTAATTTTAATAAGCAAAATTTAATTATTTTATTAGTTACATTAATGTTACTAATATTTACTTGAAGATTCAAAGATGAGGGCGCACGGCCATGCATTAATATCACGTATTGCATCAAAAATTTTTATATTTTGCTTATTTTTCCAAAATCTGCAATATTGCAGAGTAAAGTTGTATAAAATCTCTGTAAAAACCTCTTGCTGACGCAATTATGCCGCCAGACTACTCCGGTCAAAATCTGCAAGGTCGCTCTTTTAAAGGTCAAAACCTGACTGGAGCAAGCTTTCGCAATGCGGATATTCGAGGGACAAACTTTACTAACGCTATTCTCAAAGATGCTGACTTCACAAGTGCTAAAGCTGGGCTACAGCAGCATTGGATAATTGGGTTACTCATAGTCTCATGGCTATTGTCAGGATTATCAGGGTTTTTGTCAATAATCATTGGTGTATCGGTAGCATATATTTCTGATACCAAAAACCTTGATAACTTCACCATTGGGGTAATATCCCTAGTTCTACTGGTAGTTTTTTGTATTGTTAGCATTCGTAAGGGTTTAACAGTAACTTTAGGAGCTGGAGCCGTCGCTGTCTCCTTTGCCGGAGCCTTCGCCTTCGCTTTTGTTTTCGCTGGATCTTTTGCTGTTGCTTTCGCCTTCGCTTTCGCCGGAACAGTTGCGGGAGCCTTCGCTTTCGCTTTTGCCTTCGCCGGAACCGGAACTGGAACAGTTGCTCTTGTCGGAGCCTTTGCCGTCGCTGTAGCTGTTGCCTTAACCAAAGCCGGAGACTTTGCCGTCGCCGTCGCTGTTACCTTCGCCAGAGCCGGAGTCTTCACAGTCCCCAAAGCCTCTGCATTCACTGTCGCTTTCGCTTTTACACTATTTAGTGCTTATATTGGGTGGCGCAGTCTTGCTGGAGATGAAAAAGACACTTGGCTTTACTCAACTGGTATTGCTTTTGCAGCTATAGGAGGCACAAGCTTTCGCGGTGCTAACTTGATTAATGTTGATTTTACTGGTGCAATTCTCAAAAACACAGACTTTAGAAAAGCAAATTTAACACGCACTCGTTTTTTTGAAGCCAAAAAATTAGACTTTGCCAGAGTAGATGACACCATACTTGCCAACCAGGCTGTTCTCAACTTGCTTGTTACTTGCAATGGTCGAGGAAAATCTTATGCCGATGTTAACCTCAGAGGCGCAAATCTGAAACATGCAGAGTTGAACAAAGCTAATCTTAAAGGTGCTGATATGATTGCAGCCACATTCGAGGGAGCTTGTTTAGAATGGGCAAACCTAACTATTACTCAAGCTATAGATACTGATTTTACCAATGCTCAGATGACTGGTGCTTGTATAGAAGCATGGAATATTGACAGTACAACCAAGTTACATAACGTAGATTGTCGCTTTATCTATCTTCTAGAATATTCCAGGCTAGGAACCGATGACCGCGAACGCCGTCCCAGTAGTGGCGACTTTCAGTCAGGAGAATTTACTAAGCTCTTTGAAGAAGTTTTAAATACTGTTGATTTAATTTTTCGCAATGGCATTGATTGGAAAGCTTTTGTTGCTGCATTCAAACAAGTGCAAGTTGAAAATCAAGATACGGAATTAGCTATCCAAAGTATTGAAAATAAAGGTGATGGGGTTGTTGTTGTTAAGGTAGCTGTGCCTGTTGACGCTGATAAAGAAAAGATTCATAGCGACTTTACGCAAAATTATCAACTGGCATTGCAAGCTGTAGAAGAAAAATATAAAGCACAATTACAAGCTAAAGATGAACAAATAGTCGTTTATCGCCAACAAAGTGGAGAGATGGCAGAGATTGTAAAATTATTAGCTAATAAGCCGATTAATGTTCAAGTTGACAACAAAGTAGAGAATAAAAATATGACTAACAGCAATGATTCGAGCCGTAAATTTGAAAATTCTGGAACTTTAAATAATAGCGGCACAATTAATTTAGGTGAAATCAGTGGTGCAGTCACAAATACAATCAACGAGTTACCGCCATCACCCGAACCTGGTAAACCGGGGATTAAGGAATTATTGACGCAATTGCAAGCAGCGATTGAGGCTGATACAAATTTAAATAAAGAAGATAAAGCTGACGCATTAGAACAGGTGAAAGCCTTAGCAGAAGCCGGGAAAAATCCTCAAGAAGGGGGAATGCAAAAGGGGGCAAAAACGGCTATTAAGATTTTAAAAGGGACGATCGCCAGTTTACCCAGTGCCACTAAGTTGGTTGAAGAATGTAGCAATCTATTGCCGTTAATTTCCAGTTTTCTCGGTTTAGGATGATTTGGTTGCAATTCAAATCACACCGCAAAGTAGTGATTTTGTACTATAAAACTTAGACATACAGCGTATTTCAGGTAAATGAAGTACGCTGTATTGTAACTGACTTGGCTATGAAGCTTACTCAGAACAAGATGAAATATCTCAGCTATTCCAACGGCGGTAAATTATTTGGGTCAATACCCTGAGATTGTAAATAAGCAATCAGTCGTTCTTTTTGCTGACGTTCTTGTTCGGTGCGTTGACGTTCCTGTTCAATCTGTTCGACAGCCCAAGGTAACAAATTACCTGTTTGATCCCACTAGCGCAACCAATAACCAGTTCGCCCTTCTTTTATACCTTGCCAAGTTCCTAAAAATAAGCCCATCGCATCAACCCAATGACGACCATTTTCCTCAGGTTGCTTTAACTCATAACGTCCATTTTCTAGTTGATAATATTCCAACAAACCGCCCTCTGGTTCAAAAATCACGTAGATGGGAATCTGCAATATTTGTTCGTAAAAAAACCACTTTCCTGGCGGATAAGTCCGTTTGAATGAATATTCTCCACCATCGGTGTCGGAGAGAAACTCCATCACAACAACAGGGATTTCACCTTCCAAAATAGGTGTGTAACTTTTGCGATTACTGAGAATCTCCTTAACCGACGACACATATACCCAGTCTGGTGCTTTAATAATTAACTGACCGTTGACTGTGGCACACAATCCAAAATTCGAGGCGATTAGCATTTGCGGTTGGATGAAGCCACTGATTTCTAAGCTTTCACGCAAAGCACCAGCCAATATTGGCTGACTGGTATTCTCCACTGGTTCATCCTCTAGTTGAAAGTCGTCGGGTAAGGCTTCCCAAGTGATTACCAGTTGATTTGCAGATTTTGCTTCGCCCAGTTGGGTTGCCATATACACAGCATAAGTCTTAGTTTGTCTTTTATTTTATCGTTTTCAAGGTGTGATTTAATTACAAAACTATCAGGGACTTCCAGAAAATAAATTATTCCAAATTATTTGTACATTTGTAGGGGCGCACAGCTGTGCGCCCCTACTATGGAATATTTTTTTCGTTGGAAGTCCCACCGAAATGTATTAGACCTCTTGCAAAAGTGCTTTTTGCACTCTTGTGGGAAAAGGGATGCATCTTTATTGGGGAAAGGGTAAATACCAAACCTTTCCCCCTTTCCCCCGCCCCTTATCCCCAGAGGGGACCCCACCTTCCCCTTTTCCCGACTTATGCAAGAAGTCTATTGATAGATGGCAGGGTAGCACAGCTAACTGTACTACCCTACATTTATTTGCGATCGCATCACCTGATTTAATTTTGAGAGTAAGGGTGATTGAAGGTTTCCCAAGCAGCTTTAGCAGCCTTTTGCACGCGAAAATTGAAGTCTACTACATCTTTCATCATCAAATACCAATTTCTCTGGGCTTCGTCTAGAATTACCGCCCAAGCATTTTCTATATTAACGCGATCGCCTTCCATAACTTTCCTTCCTTCAATCAATTCTCTGGCTCGACGCACAGCATTTAAATAGGTTTCGCGGGTAACGGTACCTGCTGAATCAGCCTCAGCTTGGGCGCGTCTTTTTAGTGCCTCAATCAGCGCTTTGGTTTCGCGCTTGACTTCATCACTTTCACCAGCCATTTCAACTTCCACTAATTCGTCAGTTTGAGAACTAATTTCTACAATTACTGTGGATTCAGTAGATTCAATGAATGTAGCTTCAATGGATTCAATATTGTTAGAATTCATACTTAAAACATCCTGAATTACAAACTTCACTTATCGCTGAAAACTCCACCCTATCAAGCGTTATTTTTAGTCACTATTGATTGTAAAAATCACTAATGACTAATAACAAAAGACAAAGGACTAATTAAGCTTTTGTTGTCAGTTGTTGCTCTAATTTCAGCAACGCTGCAACTCGTGCTTCTGTAGCAGGATGACTGGAGAATAAGTTACCCAAAAATTGTCCGGAGATGGAGTTGATAATTAATAACGGCTCAAAAGCTGGATTGGTATTTAAAGGCATCTGCTTTGCTGTAGCTTCTAGCCTTTGTAGCGCCCTAGCTAAAGCACGGGGATTACCAGTTAATCTAGCAGAACCAGCATCAGCGGAGAATTCTCTTGTGCGTGAAATTGCCAGTTGAATAATTGTTGCAGCTAATGGCGCAAGCATTACTGTTAATAAAACACCAAAAGGATTTCCACCTCTGTTGTCATTTCGAGAACCACCGCCAAACCAAAGGCTATAACTCACCATTTGCGCTAAGAATGAAATGGCACCAGCTACTGTAGCAGCAACAGCTTGTGTGAGGGTATCACGGTTAATAATGTGGGTGAGTTCGTGGGCGATAACGCCTTCGAGTTCGTCTTCTGGTAATATATTTAAAATGCCTTCGGTAACAGCCACAGCAGCGTGTTCTGGATCGCGCCCTGTAGCGAAGGCGTTAGCAGTTTGACTAGGAACAATATAAACTCTGGGTGTAGGAATATTAGCACGACGAGATAACTTTTCTACTATTCGATAAAGTCCCGGTGCTTCCCTTTCACTCACAGGTTGTGCCTGATATACTGCAAGGGCAATTTTATCTGATTGATACCAAGAAAACAGGTTTGTTACTGCTGCTAAGCCGATTCCAATAATCAAGCCACTACTACCACCAATTACCCAGTAACTAATTGCTATCAAAAGACCACTTAGTGCAGCTAGCAAAGCAGCTGTTTTGAATTGATTTCCCATATTTTCGCTCTCCTGCTAATGCTGTATAGATTTCATAGAAAACAGCATTCATTAAGCCACACTTTGATTGTATCCAGCTAAACTTAGATGGTATGATGCAGAAAACCTATCCAATAAGTACGGTTTTCCCCCTGCACTTGATGAAGAAGAATTCAGGAGTCATATAGCGATTTTTATTTGAATTAGATACATGGTAGGGGCGCACAGCTGTGCGCCCCTACGAATTGTCTCCACTCCACACAATTGCAAACTGCTATAATTTATGAGTCAGAGTTATAAATGCTTGACTCCTATTTATTTTGCATCAAACCTAACATAATGCAACAGAAAATTGCATCTGTCTGTAGTCATACATTTTTTCAATAATTGACAATATTCATTTCACAAAAAAGAATTTATAATTTAATCCCAGCGCTTAAGATTGCTGAATTCTGAATTCTGACTTCTGCATTCTTCTTCAATTATCAGAAAAGGGTTTCAAGCGAGCTGTAACTCTTAATTTAGTTAGCCTCCGCACTAGGCGGAGAGCTTGTTGTTTATATAATACTTTTGGTAGGCGTCCAGGCAAATTATCCATCAATTTTCTCGCTGTGCCGATGTTGCATCCTGAGATTATACTTATTTCATTAGCACCGTCAAAAATAGCATCTTGAGCTAACACTTTCTCCACCTCTACTTGCCAAGTTGGAGGAAACATTTCGCCGCGTTCAATGCGCTGAAGGCTGTTACTATTGGCGAGAACGATGAGGCGATCGCCAACCGCAAGCTGTATATTATCAGAAGGCATTAATTTGACTGGCGATCGCTTAAGGCTTTGGTATAAAATTGGCACAACTCCATAACCATAAGCAACCTCAGCCAAAAGCAATCCGTTGAGTGTATCACCAGCTTCGATCGTATACTCGACTACCAAAATAGTTTGACTATCAAAGTTAAACAAGCTGAGAATATTTTCTCCAAAAGCCGCAGCCGCAAAAACTTCTGCGGAAATAGCAGAAGTGCAAATAACTTGAGCATAAGGAAACAACCGTGCGACATTATCACGAAAATTTCGGTCGTAAGTCCGAATTATCACACGAGTTGTAGGACTCTGAGCATTTACCATCAAAGCTATTTCCAAATTTTCCATGTCATCGTCTGTAACTACAACGACACTTTTACTATGAGCGAGATTTACCCTGCCTAGAGCATCAGTAATACTATCAATAATTAGTGGTATTTTATTGAAAAAATCAGCGCCAAGTGCTGTACTACTAATACCCACCAAAGGTTGTTTGAATTCTTGTAATAAAGTTGCAACTCGTTGACCAACTCGATTTAATCCAATTAGTACAACGTGATTTTTTAGAGGTATTAATGGCTGGTAGCTCTTAAAAAACTGGAACCTTGAACTTAACAAAGCATCAGTCAGCAATGCATATAACACCCCAACAAAACCGATACCCATTAAAGTTAGTCCCAGGCTAAACAATCGCAACCATCCTGGCATATGTTCAGCTGGCTCTGGTGGGGTTTTAAAATTAATACTGCCAAATAAATCCCCGTATCCTCCTAAAAGTAAGACAGCAATACCATAAAATGCTTCTACTACATTACTTTCAGGATAATTTAAGATATAGATAACTGTTCCAAAACACCAAAGAAAAAGTACTGTAACTCCACAAATTATTGCCACCCGCAAATTTTGATGACGATGGAATCTTCGCCACAAAAATGGAATTCTCTGTTTGAACTTATTCCATGCTCTGCCTAATACAATTTCTTGCCATAGTTGCTGCCAGTTATACTTAGGCACTGTTGCAACTTTTTTCAAACTCTTAAGCTGTTCTTTAACTTCAATATAAATAATAGTATCATCCGGATGTAATTTTGCTTCTGGCTCCCATTGATGAAATTCTTTAGATAATAAAGATGAATCATTAGCATGGTGCAATACCCGACGATGTAGAGTATTCAGTTCGTATATATGTAGTTTATTACACCAGTCATCATTCATTTTAATTTGATGCTTGACTACCCGAAATTGGTATTCTTCAAGTTGAAAATAGCCAAGATGCTCGTCTCCCAGGGCTGCAACAGCAAAGCCAGAAGCAGAAATCTGATTTGGCTCAAAGGCAATAAAATTCCCCAGAGTCTGACTTAAAAGTTGATTGAGATTTTGTTTATCAGAACGTATAACCAAGCGAATTTGAGGATTTAATAGCCGTGCGGCAAAGGCAGCTTCTATATTTACTCGTTCATTACCAGTGGCTAAAATGATAGTCCGGCATTGACTAATATCTGCTTGTTCTAAAACACTAGCTTGACGGCAATCTCCAAAGAATAAATTTTCTAATAAATTTAATAAATTTGGAATTTGTAAATTTTGAGGTTGTTCTAAATCGATGGCATTAATAATGGCACCATATTCTTTGAGGATGGCAACACAATGTTGACCCAAACTTCCTAGCCCACAAACTAAAAACCGATCTAGTTTTGCTTGAGAATTTTCAACAGGCTGATAATTATTTTTTGACGATCGCACCATACTATACCGCTGATGGTACACGCTGCAATACTGCTATTGTAATGGGGAAACGTAGTCATCAACTTTGGAAGCTGGTACAACAAAGCAAAAGTCAGAGAAACAGGAAATATGCAACTACAAGATAAATTTTTTCAGACAATTCCTCGTACTGTTTGGGTGTTGGGGTTCGTCAGTTTGCTGACTGATATTAGCTCCGAGATGATTAATTCGCTGTTACCCTTATTTCTGGTGTCAGCTTTAGGCGCGAATGTGTTGACAGTGGGCATTATTGAAGGCATTGCCGAAGCAACAGCTTCAGTTTTGAAAGTTTTTTCGGGAGTGTTGAGCGATCGCTTGGGACATCGTAAGGGTTTAGCGGTGTTTGGCTATGGGTTATCTACCTTCGTGAAACCTTTATTTGCGATAGCTACCAGTCCAACTGGGGTGTTAATCGCTCGATTTGGCGATCGCTTTGGTAAAGGTATCCGAGTCGCACCCCGTGATGCTTTAGTTGCCGATTCTACCAACCCAGAGGTACGTGGTGCAGCCTACGGATTGCGTCAATCTCTCGATACCATCGGCGCATTCTTGGGGCCTTTGACAGCATTTGCCCTAATGGCTGCTTCCCAAAACAACTTCCGCCTGGTTTTTTGGCTAGCCCTCATCCCTGGTTTTTTAGCAGTAGCTTTATTAACAGGGGGAATAAGCGAACCGAGAACAAGTGAAACTCAAGCAAACCGCAGCAATCCTCTGCAATGGCAAGCTTTACGCAGTTTAGGTGAAAAATATTGGGTACTTGTAGCAGTAGCACTGTTATTCAATTTAGGTAACTCCAGCAATGCTTTTTTATTACTGCGAGCAGAACAAACAGGTATTTCCGCCTCACTGATACCGTTGACATTTGTAGTCATGAACATCGCTTACTCGTTAAGCGCCTATCCAATAGGAATACTTTCCGATCGCTTGGGTAGATTTTGGCTATTAGTAAGCGGATTTATCCTCTACGCTTTAGTATATCTGGGCTTCGCCTTCGTACAAGCACCTTGGCAAGTTTGGGGATTGTTTGCCCTTTATGGTTTGCATCTGGGCATGAGTAAAGGATTATTATTGGCGCTAGTGGCAAATAGTATACCTGCAAATCTGCGCGGCACTGCTTTTGGATTTTTCAATTTGGCTGTGGGAATAGCACTTTTACCTGCTAGTTTCCTAGCTGGTGGTTTGTGGGAAACATTGGGAGCAGAGGCAACATTTATTAGTGGGAGCTTGTTGGCGATCGCAGCTGTATTATTGTTAGTATCTCAAAGAAACAAATATTAAAAAATGGGGCTTTGCTGAATTGTGGTATGAATTCAGATGTAGAGACGTTGCATTGCAACGTCTCTACAAGGATTTTGATATCATGCACAATTGTTTTCATATATGAAATCAGCAACGCCAAAAATGGTATCCTTAATTTAATATCAAATCAATGGCGATGGAGCTCGCCGAAACCGCCTTTTCAACCCGATAAATCATCACTTGAAAGGCTGATGGCTCCTACTTTCTTCGCTGACTGCGGGAGAGTAGGGCTTGGCTAAATGCATTACCTGACTCTCCTGTAGAAAGTGTAAGTCTACAAATAGCGCCTCAAGGAGTCATGGAATGTTAGCCAGTGTAATGAAACATCTTCGTCAATTTGAACCGTTTATTGCACTACCACACCTAATTAAATGGTTGCCCATTTCCTTTGTAGTTGGCATTCTCGCGGGAACTGCATCTGCGGCTCTTTTGGCATCATTAGAATGGGCAACCGATTGGCGAGAATCACATAAGTGGATTATTGCTTTGCTTCCCCTTGGAGGATTTTTGAGTGGTTTAATTTATCATCAATTTGGTCGCACAGTGGAAGCCGGAAATAATCTTTTGCTGGAAGAAATCCATAATCCTAAGAATATTATTCCCGCACGTATGGCTCCTCTTGTTTTACTAGGAACAGACCTCACTCACTTCTTTGGTGGTTCAGCCGGTCGGGAAGGTACAGCGTTACAAATGGGTGCTTCTTTAGCAGATCAGTTAACTAAAATCTTCCATTTTAAAGGAGCCAATCGGCGAATTTTATTAACAGCAGGTATCAGTGGGGGATTTGCTTCTGTTTTCGGTACACCCCTTGCAGGAACTGTATTTGGTCTAGAAGTGTTAGCCATTGGTAAAATTCATTATGACGCTCTTTTTGCTTCTTTGATTGCCGCGATCGTTGGCAATCAAGTAACTTTACTATTTGGTTTACATCATACAGCATACCGACATGCTCCATCCATACCGACGTTAACAATTTGGGGATTAATTTCTGCGATTATTGCAGGTGTAATCTTTGGAATAGTTGCAAGATTTTTTGCTCAAGTAACTCACAAAGTCAGTCACTTTTTTAAAGCCAAAATCTCCTATGCTCCAATACGTCCTTTAATCGGCGGTGCCCTGATAGCAATAATTGTGATTTTAAGTGGTACAACTAAGTACATTGGGCTTGGTATCCCAACTATCGTTGATGCTTTCTACACTCAGCTACCACCTTGGGATTTTGCAGCCAAATTGGGGTTAACTGCTTTAACTTTAGGTGCAGGTTTTAAAGGAGGAGAGGTAACACCTTTGTTTTTTATTGGTGCAACCTTAGGTAATGCTTTGTCATTGATTTTGGGATTACCCGCACCACTATTAGCAGGAATGGGATTTGTGGGTGTGTTTGCAGGTGCAGCCAATACACCTTTAGCATCAACTCTCATGGGAATTGAATTATTTGGTTTAGAATCAGGGGTATTTATTGCTATTGGTTGTGTAGTAAGTTACTTATTTTCTGGTCATTCCGGAATTTATTCATCACAGCGTATCGGGTTGAGTAAATACTCTACTGTATCTTTAGAAGAAGGGGTGACCTTGGCTAATTATAGGCGAGGTAAAATTGAATTACCTGGTGATAGTGAACAAAGAGAAAGTAATTCTCAGGAATAAATTTTTGATGCAATGATTAGCGAGAATATTAAGCGTTATTTGTCATTGGGAGTGTTGACTGTTGAATGAGGTTTGGTAAAAAAATTGTCAAATCGACTCAAAAACACGATAATTTCACCAAGTCCCCGTGTCGCTTTGAACAATGTCAGCAAATAAAGCGTTTAAGAAAGTCAAAAAATCTCTCCAAGCAGCTGGAATCAAGTTTGTCCGCATTCTTTGGTGCGACAACGCCAACATCATTCGCGGTAAAGCTGTTCGCGTAGAAATGTTATCCCACTACTTTGACTATGGTGTAGGCATTTCTGCGGGACAACAGGGAGTACCTGTAATGTATGATGCTGTTATCCCCCAAACTGGCCTAACCCCAGTAGGTGAAATCCGCTTAATACCAGATTGGTTTAGCTTCACTCCTTTACCCTACGCTCTTGGCCATGCTCGTGTCATCGGAAACATGGTATTGAATAGCAGTCCTTGGGCGTTGTGTCCCCGTAATTTTCTGGTACGAATGATTGAGGCGGCTAGACGGGAGGGGTTGGAAATTCGCGCTGCATTTGAAAATGAATTTTACTTATTACGGCAAACAGCAGAGGGTATTCTAGCCGCAGATTCCACGGTTTTTGCTTCTACCCAAGCAATGGATAGAAATCGAAAAGTAATTGATGAGATTGCTGAAGCACTCATAGCCCAAGGAATTCCTGTAGAGCAGTATTATCCAGAATCTGGCCCTGGTCAACAGGAAATCTCTATACGATATACTGATGCTTTACGGGCAGCAGACTGGCAGATTAGCTTTAGAGAAACCGTCAGAGCGATCGCTCTTCAACACAACCTCACAGCCTCTTTCTTACCGAAAATCTTTGATGATGCAGCCGGTAGCGGTTCCCACATCCATTTTAGCCTTTGGCGTAACGGGCAAAATATCTTACCAGACCCCCAAGGTATCTGCGGCGTTTCCCAAATAGGTGAAGCATTTATCGCCGGCATACTAGATCATCTGCCAGCATTGATGGCGTTGACTACCCCTAGTACTAATTCTTACCGCCGCATTCGTCCTCACTGTTGGAGTGGTGCTTTCCGCTGTTGGGGACTAGACAACCGTGAAGCCGCCGTCAGAGTACCAAGCAATCCCGCATTCAATGGTTCCACCCATTTCGAGTTAAAAACCGTTGATGCATCAGCTAATCCTTACCTGGCTTTAGGTGCTGCGATCGCAGCCGGACTCGATGGTGTACAACGAACTCTCAAACCGGGGAATCCCGTTGCACAAGACCCCGGACATTTGCCAATAGAAGAACGTCAGGCCAATGGTATTGACCTTTTACCACAAAACTTGGGCGAAGCTTTAGAGTTTTTAAAACAAGATACTATGCTTTTAAACGCTTTAAATCCAGAATTGTCAACAGCTTTTTTAGCAGTGCGTCAAGCAGAGTGGGAAGCGATGAAAGATTGGGAATTGCAAGCAGAAGTCAAGCTTTTATTAGAGAAATACTAAAGTTATAGTGGTTTTGACAGCAATTTTCAGGTAATCATAATAATTCATTTATTACAACATAAGTGAGCTTTCGCTATAGAAGCATTAATCACTACCCGACCTATCCCAATACTTTGTAAAAAGTATTGCATTCCTATCTGATTCCGGAACAAGATTTCAGATAAAACCTTGATAAATCAAATCTAAGTCTTGTAAAAGAAAGCAAATCCCACGTTTTTTATGTTTAAATTACATAAATGCCGAATAAATTTAGTTTCCCATAGTTAAAAGCTACTTATAAATACATTGTTTTTGACGGAAGTAGCTCCAGGAGAATACGATACGTAGATCTAATGTGTAGAATTTTGGTGTTGAGGTCATTTACTTGAGATTCTCAATTACAGTGCATCCAGGTTTCATTTATGAGTCAGTCTTTTTCTGAAAACCAAGCACGGCGAAATCGTCAACAAAACCTGTGGCAACAAAAATGGAGTTTAAAGACTAAAGCAATAATTTGGGCACTCAGCATCAGTGTCCTGCCTGTGGTTGCAATTGGAACAGCTACTTACTACTATGGCGTTGATGTAATTACCAAAAAAATCCCCCAAGTCAAACAAGAGAGTGGGAAAAGTGCAACAGAAACTGAACTAGCTCTAGAAAGACAACTATCACTCTTGTTAACTGGTATGGGGGTAACAGCAGTTTTCGCAGGTGCGATCGCAACTTTTGTAGTTAATCGCACTATTACTCGCATCAAAAACGCTGCTGAGACTACTAATAATATCAAAAATAGGCTACGTCCAAATAGCGAGTTTACCCAAGTTTTCATCGCTAGCAATGATGAATTAGTGATGTTAGAGAGAAACATCAGCTTATTCACAGAGTTACTTTCAGTTTTGGAACAGGAGAAAGCAGCCGAAACTGATTACTCCCAACTATTGATTAAAATTACCCAGTGGGTTCGAGAATCATTCAATCAAGAAGATGTTCTCAAAACTACCTCAGAAGAAATTCGCAGAGCTTTAAGCCTCGATCGCGTGAGCATTTTTTGCTTTAATTCTGACTCTAATGGCACCTTTATCACAGAATCAGTAGCACCAGGTTTACCGAAAGTATTAGGAGTTACAGTCTCTGACCCTGGGTTTGAGGTAGGGTACCGAGAAAAATACCAGAATGGTACCCTTCGTGCCATTGATGATATCAGTCAAGCCGATCTCACTGATGGTGATATTGAGTTGCTGGAGCAATTTGCTGTCAAATCTAGTTTAGTAGCACCGATTCTCAAAGACAAACAGCTATTCGGTTTATTAATTGCACATCAGTGTTCGAGACTGCGTTTTTGGCAGCAATCTGAGATTGATTTATTCGCTCAAATAGCTATGCAAGTGGGATTTGCCCTTGACTACGCCACGGTTCTAGAACAAATAGATACCAAAGCAAATAAAGCTCAGATATTTATAGAAATTACCCGCAGCATTCGCCAATCCCTCAACGAAGAGGATGTCCTCAAAACCACCGTTGAAGAGGTTCGCAAAGCACTAAGTACTGACCGAGTGCTAGTTTATAGCTTTAATGCTAATTGGTCTGGAATTATAATTGCCGAATCAGTGGTTCCAGGTTATCCCAAAGTTTTGCGGTCTGAAATTGAAGACCCATGTTTTGGTAAAGGCTATGTACAAAAATATCAGTCTGGTCGCGTTCAAGCCACAAACAACATTTACCAAGCAGGTTTGACTGATTGTCACATTAACCTGTTGGAATCCTTTGCTGTCCAAGCAAATTTAGTCGCCCCAATTATTAAAGATAAACAGCTATTTGGCTTGTTAATTGCACATCAGTGTTCTAGACCCCGTGATTGGCAACAGTCTGAAATTGATTTCTTTGCTCAGATAGCCACCCAAGTGGGATTTGGTCTTGACCATGCAAGGCTTCTGCAACGAATCGAGGCTGAAGGTGTGCAAAGTCAGTTGCTGGCGGATATTATCCGCAGCATTCGCCAATCCCTCAACGAAGAGGATGTCCTCAAAACCACTGTAGAAGAAGTTCGGAAAGTACTCAGCGCTGACAGAGTACTGGTTTATAGCTTTAATGCTAATTGGTCTGGAACTGTGATTGCTGAATCAGTTGTTCTCACCTACCCAAAAATTTTGCGTTCTGAAATCCAAGACCTATATTTTGCTCAAGGCTATGTGCAAGACTATCAATCTGGTCGCGTTCTAGCGATAAACAACATTTATGAAATTGGTTTGGCTGATTCTGAAATTAGCCTGCTGGAATCCTTTGCTGTGAAAGCAAATTTGGTCGCCCCCATTATTAAAGATCAACAGCTATTCGGCTTGTTAATTGCACATCAGTGTTCTAGACCCCGTGATTGGCAACAGTCTGAGATTGATTTATTTGCCCAGATAGCCATCCAAGTGGGATTTGCTCTCGACCATGCGAGGCTCCTGCAACGAATCAATGCTGAAAGTATGCGAAGTCAGTTACTGACGGATATTACCCGCAGCATTCGCCAATCACTCAAAGAAGAGGATATCCTCAAAACCACCGTGGAAGAAGTCCGCAAAGCACTTAGTATTGACCGAGTACTGGTTTATAGCTTTTACGCGAATTGGTTCGGAATTATCATTGCCGAATCAGTGGTTCCGGGTTATCCCAAAGTTTTGCGGTCTAAAATCCACGACCCCTGTTTCACTCAAAGTTATGTGGAAAAGTACCAATCTGGTCAGGTTGTCGCAATCAAGAACATTTATAAGGCAGGTTTGGCTGATTGTCACATTAGCCTGCTGGAATCCTTCGCGGTGAAAGCAAATTTAGTCGCACCCATTATCAAAGATGAGCAGCTATTTGGTTTGTTAATTGGACATCAGTGTTCTGCGCCCCGTGACTGGCAACAGCCTGAGATTGATTTGTTTGCTCAGATAGCCATGCAAGTAGGATTTACTCTCGATCATGCTAGGCTTTTACAAGCATATCAAGCTGCTGAAGCTAACTAGTAGTTTGCCAAGTGAACTTGGTGGGGTAAAGGGTAAAGGGGAAGGGGGAAAGGTTTCAAATCCCTTACCCCTTCCCCTTTCCCCAGCCATCACGCAGCATTTTTGGGTTGACAGACTACTAGCTAGATATAGCAATTTTCACTGGAGTCAAGTACACGGGAGGGTAGCACACCTGTGCTACCTACAAATTGAAAGATGAATCTTGCTGATATTCTCCTGATTGACCAACACGCGCACAATCTGTTACGACCTGAAGTAGCTGGGCGTTATCCTTATGCTGCTGCTTTTACCGAGGGCTATGATTCGGAGATTATCAATTATCATGCCCGTCAAACTTTCTTTTATCGGCGCAGTCTCCGAGAGATTGCCACTTTATTAGAATGTGAAGCCCAGGAAGCAGCAATTTTGGCACGTCGGCAAAGCTTAGGACTAGAAAATCTCACACAACTATATTTCAGCGCTGCCAACTTGCAAGCAATTTATTTAGATGATGGATTGCAGTCAGAAAATATTTTGCCCATATCATGGCATGAAAGATTTATTTCGGTGCAAAGGATTTTGCGTTTGGAAGTATTGGCAGAACAGCTAATTCCCCAAATAGAAAATTTTGAGACTTTCGTGGAAACATTCAACAGCCAACTTGACCCGCCACCAAATGGGGTTGTAGCTTTTAAAAGCATTGTTTGTTACCGTACTGGTTTAGATATTCAACCCGTTGCTGTGGATGTAGCTGCTACTAATTTTTATCACCTCAAACAACAGGTGCAAAATCAACCTCTGCGTCTTGTAAACAAACCACTGATTGATTTTCTCTTACAACAAGCGTTGTTAATTGCGGCTAAATATCGGCTACCAGTGCAATTGCATACTGGTTATGGCGACCCTGATTTAGATTTACGATTGGCGAATCCTTTGCATTTGCGATCGCTCTTAGAATCAACCCAATATCGCAATGCACCCATTGTACTGCTACACGCTTCCTATCCTTATATGCGAGAAGCTGGATATCTAGCTTCTGTTTACCCCCAAGTCTATTTAGATTTTGGTTTAGCAATACCATTTTTAAGTGTATCTGGAATGCGGGAGACAATACGCCAATTATTAGAATTAACTCCTACTACTAAATTGATGTATTCTTCAGATGCACACTCGATTCCAGAGTTGTATTATTTGGCGGCAAAATGGGGGCGTCAGTTGCTGGGAGAACTGCTAGAACAAGCAATTCAGGATTCAGATATTACAGCAAGTGAAGCTGAGGCGATCGCACTTGCAATTTTACGTCAAAATGCTCTGAGTTTATATAGCAATCCTGCATTATTGGTGAAAAATTAGATCCCCAACTTATTACTAGAAGTCGGGGATCTAGACAGCCTCTAAATGATAGTCTCAGCCGCCAAAGTTTCTATCTTAACGATCAAATCGTCAAAGTCTTGATCCCCTCCCCCGTATAGATCCTCAAAACCGTATTCAATTGATGGTAAAACTTTGACATCAGATTCTTGATTGGGGTTAGCTTCCGTTGAGGATAACACTTTGACGTGAGACGCTTTATCGGGGTTAGCTGCCTTATCAAAGAAGTAAGCTTTAGGAGTTCCCGATTGTTTTTGCTCATTTTTGGGATTTTGCTGTAAGAATTGGTTTGGAGTTCCGTTAGCAATCAAGAATACTCCATATTTTGGCCCACCCTCTAACTCGCCTTGAAAAGTATCTCCTTTTTTATACGAACCTTCATCTGCACCTGGTAAAGGAATGCGATTTTTAACCACAGTTGCAGCATAATCAGGAGCGCCTGGTTTTACTCCAGCAACACTTCCATCATCATCCATTGCAAAAATACCAAAAGTGTTGTTGTAGCCAATATTGGTAGGAACAGTAACAGTTATCTTAACCTTATATCTTGTCTGAGGATCGGTAATGATATTACCATCATCCCCTGGAATTAGGGGTTTTGGTTTGCGAATTACATTAAGAAATGCTCTTACAGAACCGTTGTTCTCTGCGTAATTGACATCCCAGTGTACAAATTTCAGCGTACCTGGGTTTAAAACTGTCATTTTTAAATAGGTTCCTACTGGAAAATAGGTCTTACCATCATCCAAAGTCCCAACCAAACTACCGTATGTAAAGTTAAAATTATTGGTTGCTAATCCATTACCATACCTGGTCTTATTATCCGATTCAGCTACACCATTAGCATTGACATCCCATACTTTAGTCAGTGAGTATATACTCCACAAATCTTTGGGGTGAACAGCAACTGTTAGTACATCCTCTGGCTTTAATTGAAGATTTGTATTTAAATGAGTCTCTGTACCCGCTTTGCCATTCACGCTGTGTATTTTAGAATGAATATCAAAATACTTCCCATATAGCGATATATCATTGTCAATTGGGTCGTCATGGTTAAACGCTTTTTTAACTTCAACATTCGCTGTTATAACTCCATCATTGGTGTTGTGGTCACCACCCCAAAAGACCAATTTCAGTCTACCTGCTGTTAAAACTGTCAATTCTAAATGGGTTCCTACAGGAAAATAGGTGGTGCCATTATCCACAGTACCAATCAGACTACCAAAGGGAAATTGAAAGTCAGCTTTTTGGGTTATTGTTCTTACTGTTCCTGCTGGTTCTTGATAAATACCATCATAGGTTTTTGGCTCAAGAGATATGCCGTTAGCATTCACCCACGATTTTGAAGAAATCGCGTATGGAGTCCATTTCTCTTGCGGGTCAACATCAATTATTAGTAAGTCACCATCCTCTAAGTCAATTTTTGTATCGAAAAGTGGGCCTTCTGTTGAATTGTTGACTTTTGCCTCGATTTTAAATGGTGTTTTTGGTACTATTCCCATCGTTTTCTCCTTTTTACTGATAGCAATCAAGTATTTTGATATGCTTGTATCTCAATCGGCGATAACCGCATTCAAGCAATCCTATTTAGGTTGTGAACAAAGATTATCTGCTGTGCAATGATTTTGACTCTAAACTTGTTCACATTCTATTTAAGAATGCTATATAGCAATCCTAAATGAGTTAATAATTAATCCTCCCTAGTCCTCCTTAAAAGTGGTAAATTAAGCAAGGCTTTTTAAGGAGGTTGGGCGGATATTCTCAAACCAAATCCCACTGATTGAACTACATTGCCGTCTGATTTTTCACGGGATCTGGAAAACCTCACATCCATTCCTCTCTCCTTGTAGGAGAAAGGCTTTGAATACTCCCCATTCCCTTGTAGCGAAGGGGGCTGGGGGGTTAGGTTTTCCACATCACGTGAAAAGTCAGATTGGCGTATATCTTCTATTTCACTTTATACTTGTAGTTACCCAAATGCTTTATTGGTGTTGGTTAAATACGTAGTTTTGACGCATTTGGTATGCATAAAGCTAAATTTAGCGATCTTTGGGCTGATAAATTGACAAAGATTCAAGAGTAATTCATTTGCGCTCTACATTGACAAATGCTCTCACAGAACCGATGTTATTTCCGGAATCCTGATCCCAGTGTACAAGTTTGAGTGTACCTGGGTTTAAAACTGTCAATTTTAAATGGGTTCCTACAGCAAAATAGGTGGCACCATCGTCGAGAGTACCAATCAAACTACCGTGTTGAAAGTTAAAAGACTTGCTTGCCAATCCAGCGCCATACCTCAGCTTATTGTCTTCAACTAAACCGTTAGCGTTTACATTATTGTATCCGGTTCCCGCATATATACCCCACAAATCTTTTGGATGAGCATCAACTGTGAGTACATCTCCTAGGTTTAATTGAATATTTGTATTTAAATGAGAGTTTGTACCCGGTATGGACACGTTATGTACTCTGGCATGAACATCAAAATGGTTTGCATATAGCGATATACTATTGTCAATTGTGGCGTCATGGTTAAACGCTTTTTTAACTTCGATATTTGCTGTTATCGAGCCATCATTTGTGTTGTGGTCACCACCCCAAAAAAACAATTTCAGCGTACCTGCTCTTAAAACTGTCAATTCTAAATGAGTTCCTACAGGAAAATAGGTGCTGCCATTGTCTACAGTACCAACCAGACTACCAAAGGGAAATTGAAAGTCAACAAGTTGGTTTATTCCTCTTATAGCTCCTGCTGTTTCTTGATAAATACCATCATAAGTTTGTGTTGCAAAAGATATGCCGTTAGCATCCACCCATGATTTTGAAGAAAACCCATATGCACTCCATTTCTCTTGAGAGTCAACATCAACTATTAATAAGTCCCCATACTCTAAATTAATTTTTGTATCCAAAAATGTGCCTTCTGTTGAACAGTTTACTTTTGCATCAATTTTAAATGGTGTTTTTGCTACTATTCCCATCTTTTTCTCCTGTGGTTTAATTTACTTTGTTGTTGAGGTAATGATAAAAAACTGCTACTAAGCAGCAGATATCTTTATTCGGACACTATCAGACTTTTCCGGAGAACGCAATACTGAGAAAATTAAGATAGGTAACAAAAATATTTTAGATAGTTAAAATAGTTCAAATATTCTCAAACTGGCTGTTGATTGCAGTCACATCGCTAGTGGATAAATATTCATCGAAGCTCAATTAAAAACCCCCGCCAATTGCAGGGGTTTTAGTTTTATAATGTTCATTACGAATTATGAATTAACTCTCTTTTTTTACTTCCGTCAGAGAAAAATTGAAATCTCTTAGAGGGTGTTTAAAAAGCTATATTTATTACCCAAAGTGTCTAATACCCCCCCTAACCCCCCCTTGTAAATGGGGGGAATAATCTCTTAAATCTCCCCTTTATAAGGAGGATTGAGGGGGTAATTTCAGAATTTAATGTGTTATACGACACTTTTCAAACATCCTCTTAGGGGATGTTTGAGAAGTCCCAAAAGAGTAATAATTCAGAATCCAGAATTAATAAGGCTTAGTTACATAACTCATTGCTATTACCCAATGATGACAGTTGCAACTCGACTGCGCTAAGGTAATATTCATCATTTATAATTTCTGCTGGTAACTTATTAGCCTTAATACCAGCCTCAACTACATCTTTTGCAGTCACCTTTCCTATTTGATATTGATATAACAAAGTGCCCATACTGGGAATACCCTGTCCTTCTAAATAACCTTGATAAGCTAGAAAGACAATATTGAAAGGTTGGAGATGACTGCCATTATTATTATTCTTGATTGTTTGAGCGCCAGCAATTCCAGGTATCAAAGTAATCGAAGCAATAATCAGTGCAGAATTGATTAAAGTTGTGAGTTTCATAAGTTTATCCTGATGATAAAGTTTTTTCTAAACACGAAAAGATTTACAGATAATGTATAGACGCGATTTATTGCGTCTTCAAATACAAATTATCTGAACCGTATTGTTGTATGAGTCATATCATGTTTGGGAAATCAACAATGTCCACAAACAATTTACGATCGCTGTCAGCAATTTAAAATCTTAAAAATTGCCAAAACCCATCATGTAATATGCAATAAAAGCAGTGTCAAAGGTTTTTAGGTAATTAACCTTTGCAGAATGGTTAGGTAAAGTTTTAAAATCGACTCCTGTGTTTATTGATGTCTTACTGTTGTTATTTTCGGGTGTAAAAAATCTAGCAATTTTCAGCATAAAATTACTCCAAGTAACAATATATCTAGAATGATTCAAGTTGATATTATGAATTAGGGTATGCTTTTTTCCAGTTTTTTAGTTAAATTCACGGCTAACATTTAACTGGGTTTTAGCTAATTCAATTTCCATAACAATATGCTAAGAAATCTCCAATACAAAAGCAAATATTTTTAGTTCTTAAATTAATAAATAAAAATGATGAGAGTGAATGCTGGTATCGAACAGTTGACGATAAACCTTACTAAACATTAGAGGGTGTTTGAAAAGTCCTCTTCTTAGTAGCAAAACGTTTTAGATCCCCCTAAATCCCCCTAAAAAAGGGGGACTTTAACTCCGGTTCCCCCCTTTTTAAGGGGAGTAAGGGGGGATCTAAAAGTGCCTAAAGTCACAGCGAAATACTTTTCAAACAACCTCTTAAACCTCTTGCATAAATATGAATTTGTATCACGCAGAGGCGCTCCAGACGCAGAGAATGACTTTTGCAAGAGGTCTATTGATTTGAGCTTGATTAATTCTTTTATATGTCATCGTCATTCGTGAAAAAATCTGCTGAAAGTATCATTCTTTGAGCGACTTATAAAAATTTTCGATTTACTCAGATTTGGATTTGTTAAATAATTCTCGAACTTTTGTTAGAGGGTTAATTTTTAGAAGCGATCGCATTCAAAGACATTACTTTTTAAGCGCGAGAGTCAAGCCATCGCCGATCGCAATTACACTCAAACTCACTCGCTGGTCTTGATGCAACTTCTGATTAAAGGCTCGAATTCTTTTAGTTCTATTATCCTGCATTTGGGGATCGGCAACCCTGCCTGACCACAGGACATTATCGATCGCAATCACTCCCCCCGATCGCACAAGTTCTAGCGATCGCTCATAATACGCATCATAGTTGCTTTTATCTGCATCGATGAAAGCAAAATCAAAAGTTTCTCTTTCTCCTGTTGCCAATAGCCAATCTAAAGTATCCATCGCTGGGGCAATGTGCAGCCCAATTTTATCTGCTACTCCCGCTTGCTGCCAATAGCGTCGAGCGATCGCTGTAAATTCCTCACTAATATCACAGGCTACCACCTTGCCGTCACTCGGTAACGCCAATGCCACCACCAGGGAACTATAGCCTGTAAATACACCAATTTCCAAAGTTTTCTTCGCTCCTAGCAACTGCACCAGCAGTGCCAAAAACTGCCCTTGTTCGGGAGCAATCTGCATTCTCCCCACTGGATGCTGGGCGGTTTCTTGTCTTAGTTGAGTTAAAATTTCCGGTTCGCGCAGAGAAATTGACAATAAATAATCATATAAATTTTGTTCGAGTCCTAGTGTTTGAGTTGTCATAAAATTGGGGCATTGGGCATTGGGAATAAAAGATGAGTCTTTTTTACTCGTTAATGAGTATTTGAATCTGACTTTTCCTTAAAATAAGCAATATCTTGAAATGTAATATCATGTCCGGCTAATCACTTATCATTAAAATCTCTCCGTGTAAGAGCGTCCCCGCGTCAGCCTAAATCATAAGTCTTTTACCGGACATGATATAAGATAGCGTTTCCCGACAAACGTGAGATACACCTGTAGGGGCACGGCACTGCCGTGCCCCTACACCTGGCGATATAATGTTGTACCGCATCTGAATGGGAACCGCTATAGATGCAGGAATCAACGTGATTATGGATGCCTGCATCAAAATTGAGTACCTACGCCTAAAAGTAGATTCAGCAGGGGATGTCTAAATTTTGCATCTCTCATTATGCGTAGAGATGACTCGAAAAGCAATATTCTGAATCCTGAATTCTGTTAGCGTAGCGGGGCGTAGCCCATTCTGAATTCTGCTGTATGTGTAGAGATATTGCATACCAAGTGTTTGTTTGAGTTACTCGCCTAAACCCTTCTAGAATGAAAACTATTGTGGGGGAATTTTATTACTAAACTAGTTTTTATTGTGGGAGGTAGAATGAGCCGTCCAATAATTCTTGGTATTGTAGGGGACAGCGCTGCTGGTAAAACAACTTTAACGCGGGGAATTGCTCAGGTACTCGGCCCAGAAAATGTGACGCTGATTTGTACAGATGATTACCACCGTTACGATCGCCAACAACGTGCAGAAATTGGCATCACTGCCCTCCACCCAGACTGCAACTACTTAGATATTATGCAGCAACACCTGTCGCTACTACGCACAGGACAGCCGATTCTCAAGCCAGTTTACAGCCATAAAACGGGCACATTCGAGCCACCGCAGTATATTAAGCCAAATAAATTCGTGATTATTGAGGGATTACTCGGTTATTCTACCCGCGCCGCCCGCGATTCTTATGACGTGAAAGTTTACCTTGCGCCCCCAGAACCACTACGCGCTAACTGGAAAGTCAAACGAGACACGCAAAAGCGGGGCTACAGTGCTGAACAAGTATTGGCGGAACTAGAAAAGCGCGAACCAGATTCAGCAGAATTTATCCGTCCCCAGCGACAATGGTCTGATATTGTTATTAGTTTCTACCCACCCACCGAAGAAGAAGATGAAACTAATGGACACCTGAATGTCCGTCTGGTATTGCGTCCGACAATTCCTCATCCAGATTTCACCACGATTACCAACACTGGTGGTAATTCTGATTCAGCCATTCGCCTGGGACTAGACAGAGATATGAGTAAACCTGTAGATGTCTTAGAAGTTGATGGTCATGCCACCTTAGAACAGGTGAATAAGCTAGAACATATTATTTGTTCGGATATGCCTCATTTAAAAAGTATTTGCGATCGCGAAAGCAACCCAGAACTCGGCAAAATTGCTGGTACAACTGGGGAAACGCTCCAAAGTTATCCCCTGGCGCTTACCCAGTTAATAATTACCTACCACATGCTCAAAGCAACGCAAATGTATCTGTAAAATACAAGGGATTGAAGTTGCTGGCGATCGCGTGCAGTGTTGTAGTGCTGATTGGGCGATCGCACTTTGCTAAGGCTAATTTTCAGGTAGAGATTTGCTTGTGAATGTAGTCCAAGAGTTCTCCAACAGTGCAAGCTACAGGCTCTGAATCACCGAAAGAATTGCTAAATGACGGAGGCCATTTTTTAACTGAACCTAATATATCCTCAGATATTTCAATATCAAACGCCTCTTCAAGTGCCATTGCAAGCTCAACAGTATCAAGCTCATCTGCCCCTAAATCCTCACAGATATGACTAGTTAAACTTACTTTATCCAACTCATCAACGCTCAACTGTTCACTGACTATATCTTGAACTTTAACAAAAAGATCAGACATACTCTTGTCTCTACCGGACTCATCTAACTTTTTAGCCAACTCAATCAATCGATTTTGCCTCCGATTCTCTGCCTCTATCGCTTGTTGAGCTTCTTGTGCCACTCGTCGAGCTTCCTCAACTTTTTGCCACTGTAAACGCTTGTAGGCTGCTGCCTTCTCAGTCGCTACATGCATTTTCAAGACTTCTATATGGGAGTTAACAATATCACGCACTAGAGAAAATTCGACCTTGTGTCCGCTCTGGCTATAAATTTTTGTAGCTATCTTCCAGACAGTCTCATCGTGTTTGGACACTAAGGAATTCAAACCCTCTTCTGTAAATGGTACAGTCTTATCTAAATAAGTGTTAATTACTTTTTTCAGGATGTCTAACTCATAGGCTCTATCATCAGCAGTCATTGCAACCTCTCTTAAACCTGGCATCGGTTGACCTTTTGCTATCCGTTCGTAAGTTTAACGGGTAACAGTAGAGACATTATGAGTGAAAAATATACAGGAATAGAGAAAATTTCCTAAAATTAAAGATTTTCTCAAATAAATATGATTTAGAAAGCAAACAAGGGATAACTAAGGATAGTTCCATCTTTGATGACTATTCTCTTAGTTTTCTATGACCTATTGCCTGAGAATTGCCGACCTACCTACAAATGAGCGTCCGCGTGAACGGCTAATGACGCATGGTGCCAAAATTTTAGGCACAGCCGAGTTAATCGCAATTCTACTAGGCACTGGCCAAGGACCAGGGAAACTGTCGGCTGTGGGTTTGGGACAATATATTTTGAGTGAATTAGCCAAACACCAACGCGATCCTTTGGCAGTTTTGCGAGAAGTTACACCCGCTGAGTTAATGCAAATTTCTGGTGTTGGCCCGGCGAAAGCGACAAGTATTTTAGCAGCAATTGAATTAGGGAAACGTGCCTTTCAATTTCGCCCTTCAGAAGGCACACTCATTGATAGCCCACTTGCTGCTGCTGCTACCCTCAGCCAAGATTTGATGTGGCAAACAAAAGAACGTTTTGCAGTAGTGCTGTTAGATGTTAAGAATCGTTTGCTGGGTACGCAAGTAATTACTATTGGCACTGCAACCGAAACCCTAGCCTCTCCCCGTGAAATTTTTCGGGAAGTTATTCGTCAAGGCGCAACACGGGTAATAGTTGCACACAACCATCCTTCTGGTAACCTTGAACCCAGCCAAGAAGATATAGAATTGACGCGCCAGTTGTTAGCAGGGGCGGAGTTTTTAGGCATTCCGCTGCTAGATCATCTCATTCTGGGTAATGGCAATCATCAAAGTTTACGGGAAATAACAACCTTGTGGGATGAGCATCCGCAGGGGGATTAGGAGGTGGCGGGGATGAGGGGGATGGGGAGATGGGGAGATGGGGAGATGGGGAGATGGGGAGATGGGGAGGTGTGGGAGTAGAGGGAGGTGTGGGAGGAGGGGGAAGTATAAATTCTCTTTCTCCCCACACTCCCCACACTCCCCACACTCCCAATGTCCCCATCTCCCCACCTTCCCATCCCCTTATCCCCCCATCCTCTTACCTTTGCCCCATTCACCATTCCCCATTCCCCTTTATTTTTGAGATTCAAAAATAATAATTTTAACTTCATAAATATTTACAAAATATCTCTTAACTGTCAGATGTTAAGTTACTAAATTTCAGTTGATAAAATAAGAATTATATTGCATCATTCAATTAACTGCATTAATAGACATAATAGTTGAAAATGTAGTAATTCCGGGGCAGTACTGATTTTAGTTTCACCCTATTCCTTTACTGGCTGCAAGTTTTTGTTGCCATTGTAATTTTGCCTGGAATTGGCGATCGCCACCATTTGTGTAGAGGTCATTTATAAAGCAAATATTAAATTCAGGTGATAAAAAGCATTACTAATATTAGTTTCTGTCGCTAATAGTTGTTGTTGTGTTAACCAAAATCGCAGGTATAACTTCTTAAGAAATTTGCGATATTTGACGCTGTAATACACCATCTATTGCTGGAGTTACAGAGATTTAATGCATCATAATAACTGAAAGTCTTCTTTATAAATTAACTCTTAAAAATATCGGTCAATGTCAATAAATTTGTTATTTTGTTGTAAGCAGACTCAAGGAAGAAATTAATATCAAATATCCTTGAATCTAGAGTTGACGAAATTTAAAATAACTTGCCAGGAGATGAAAATAATGTTTGGAATTCCGTGGCATAAATTGCCGACTCCTCTCGGACTTTTAAAATTAGTTCAATTCCGTGGAAAGTTGCGAAAAGAGAACCTACACGATACTTCGCAACTATCAAATAGCGACAAGCTGCCTAAACCAGTTCCGAGTGCAGATGGTCGCCATTTAAAGGTTCGTACCGCAGATGGCAGCTACAATGACCTTGAGCATCCAGAAATGGGTATGGCTGGAACTCGGTTTGGGCGCAATGTGCCGCTGCAAGATGCGAAATTGGATGAAAAAAACATACTCACGCCAAATCCCCGCACTGTCAGCCGAGTGTTATTGGCACGAGGTGACTTTCAACCCGCCACAATCTTGAATCTACTCGCTGCTTCATGGATTCAATTTCAAACCCATGATTGGTTCAGTCATGGTGGGAACCAGCGCAATAACAAATTTGAGATTCCTGTAGAGCAGGATGACCCTTGGTTACAAGAACACGGGGAACTGACAGTTAACAAAACCTTAGAAGACAAAACCCGTACCGGGGATACGAAAAACCCTCCCAGTTTTATTAATGAAGTTACTCACTGGTGGGATGCTTCACAAATTTATGGCAGTAATCAAGAAACCATTGACGCCCTGCGCTCTCATGTCGATGGAAAAATGCTGATTGGTGAAGACGGCTTATTACCCGCTCACCCAGAAAATGGCATTGACAAGGTAGGCTTTGCAGGTGCTTGGTGGGTAGGGCTAAGCATGTTGCACACCTTATTTGTTAAAGAACATAATACGGTTTGCGATCGCTTAAAGAAAATATATCCTGAGTGGACAGATAATGAACTCTTCGACCACGCTCGACTGATTGTCGCGGCTTTAACGGCTAAAATTCATACTGTTGAATGGACTCCCGCCATTCTTCCACATCCTGTTACAGACATCGCCTTGAATTCCAACTGGTGGGGACTACTCGGAGAGGATTTTAAAAAACGTTGGGGTCGCCTTGGTGATAGTGAATTGTTGAGTGGAATTGTTGGCTCACCAACTGACCACCATACCGCTCCTTATTACCTCACCCAAGAATTCGTATCTGTATATCGGATGCATCCTCTAATTCCAGATGACTTGGAATTCCACGCAGTTAGTAACGGCAAATTATTAAACAAAAAACAATTTCCTGAGATAGCTGGTAAAAACACTCGCGGGACTTTAGAAGAAATTTCCATGCAAGATTTGTTTTACTCTTTTGGAACTTCTTACCCTGGAGCCGTGAGATTGCATAATTATCCCCGCTTTTTGCGACAGTTGTCGGGAGAGCTTCTGGGAGACGACACACCAGCATTTGATTTGGCTGCTGTTGATATTTTGCGGGATAGGGAAAGAGGCGTTCCTCGCTACAACCGTTTTCGTGAGTTGTTGGGTCGAGGTAAAGTCAATTCTTTTGAAGAAATTACAACTAATAAACAATGGGCTAAGGAACTACGCGAAGTTTATAACAACGACATTGACAGCGTAGATTTGATGGTCGGTTTATTTGCAGAGGATCTTCCAGACGGTTTTGGTTTTAGTGATACTGCTTTTCGTGTATTTATTTTAATGGCATCTCGAAGACTGAAAAGCGATCGCTTTTTTACCAAAGACTACACCGCTGAAGTTTACACTCAATTTGGATTGGATTGGATTGACAACAACACCTTCCTAACAATCCTCCGTCGTCATCATCCCGAACTAGCACCTGCTTTCTTTGGCGTCAGCAACGGCTTTAAACCTTGGAGAAAGGTCGGTTAAATCGGGAATTGGGGCATGGGGAAGAGGCAAGGGAGCAGGGAGCAGAGGGGAGGGGCTTCTCCCCTTCACCCAGCAAGAACTGCCCCTCTTCCTCATCTCCCCATCTCCCCCACTCCCCACTACCCACTCCCCACTCCTCACTTCCCACAAACATCATGCAACATTTAGAAGAAATTCGGAAATTTTGGCACAATGCTCAAGATTTAGGTTCTTTACCTAATGATTATCTGTCTTGGAAAGCGGCTCAAAAACAAGATTATTTGTGGAACTCTAGAATTCTCAAGTCTAAATATGATGAACTTCCTTCCTTGAGAAAAATTGATATTGTCAGTTTATTTTTCACTGCTCTAAAAACTAAAATGGATCGTCAATTGGACGAAGCACCTAGTAATTGGAAGAAAGCAATTCACGCCCACGGGAGTGTCGCTAAAGTCAAGTTTGTTCCTACAAATAATACTTCATTTTCGGGTTTATTTAAAGGAGCAGACTATGGACTTTTGCGATTATCTGTAACCGGAGAACCCAGCGATCGCGGTTTTGCTCCAGGTCTAGCCATTAAGTTATTTGTGGATGGAAATCCTTCAGGTAATTTCTCGGCTTTAGTATCTTTAGTTGGTCAAGGCAAAAACTATAATTTCTTAGCTAATGAATTATCAAATATCGTTCCAGTAGCTAAGAGTCTTGGCCCTATTATCACCAACTTAATATTTAGTCGAGTTACCAGATATCCTACAAAACTGTATTTAGAGGATTTGGGAGAGATTGACCAACACGGGCAAAAAGAAACTAAAGCTTATTATCCCGCACAAGTATTTCTTGTTCCTAATCCAAATATCAAGTTTCCGGAAAGTCCACCACATGATTTTAGGAATGACCTGGCTACAATTCCAGCCGGAACATCTTTATATACTGTCTATGGCGTTAGTCAAGAAGAAGCTACAGAGGAAGACAATAACCGTCAAAAAGCTCAGGTTATCGGACACATTGAAACCACATCAGAATTTGTATCATCATTTTATGGTGATAGTCAGCTATTTTTTAGACATCAACGCTTTCGGAATAGATAAATGGAAATAGCGCTTTTGTAGAGACGCGATTCATCGCGTCTGTATATAGTGGGGATGATTTTTGATTGATTTTTTTTCACGCAGAGGCGCAAAGGCGCAGAGAAAGAGTTTAATATACGAAATTTATTGGTTTATAAATTAGAGGTTTGAATAAAGAAAAATTATGAATAAAGAAGCTGAGTACGATTATATTGTTGTTGGTTCGGGTGCTGGAGGAGGCCCGGTAGCTGCGAATTTAGCGAAAGCAGGTTACAAAGTTTTGTTACTGGAAGCAGGTGGCGATCCTTTACGTGATGAAAAGGACAAAGATAGAGAACGCTACACTTACTCAGTACCAGCGTTTCACGCGCGGGCGACGGAAGATAATGATTTGAGGTGGGATTTTTTTGTTAAACACTACTCCAATGAAGAACAGCAGCAGCGTGATTCTAAGTTTAGCCCAGAGCATCAGGGTATTTTGTATCCGCGAGCCGGGACGTTGGGGGGATGCACTGCTCATAATGCGATGATTACGGTGTATCCTCACAACAGTGACTGGGACAAAATTGCCGAAATTACAGGGGATGCTTCCTGGAACAGCGATAATATGCGGAAGTATTTTGAAAGGCTGGAACGCTGCAATTATCTCGATCGCCCCATCAACCCTAATGATAATCCGACTCGTCACGGCTTTGATGGCTGGCTAACAACCAACTTAGCAGATCCTAAGTTAGTTGTGCGCGATCGCCAACTCCTAAAAGTTATTGTTAAATCTGCTGTTCAAGCTTTAGGAGAACAAGGTAAAAGTTTACCCCAAGTGATTAAGGTAGTTTTTAAGAGTTTCTTGGCTAATATATTAGCTTTTCTCAAACTCCGCCAAAAAGATCCTCTGGAGTTCTTAGACACACTTTTAGACCCGAATGACTGGAAAATTACCAAAGTCAGTGGTGAAGGTGTTTTTTCTGTTCCACTTGCTGTTAAGGACGGAAAACGCACTGGTACAAGGGAATATATTCGAGAAACTGAACGCCAGTTTCCCGACCGATTAATTGTGAAAACTCATGCATTGGTAACCAAGGTTTTGTTCGATGAAAACAACACTGCGATCGGCGTAGAATATCTTGAAGGAAAACACATATATCGTGCAGATCCTCAAGCAGATAAAACAGAAAATAACTCTCAAGATAGCCACACGGTGTTAGTTAAAAGAGAAGTTATTTTGTCTGGAGGTACTTTTAATACCCCCCAAATACTCAAATTATCTGGAATTGGACCGAAAGAAGAATTAACTAATTTAGGAATAGAAGTCCGAGTAGATCTTCCGGGAGTTGGTACGAATTTACAGGATCGCTACGAAGTCGGTGTAGTGAGTGAAATGAATCAAAACTTTAGCATCCTGGATAATTGTACATTTACCGAACCAAAACCCGGAAATAAAATCACTGATACGTGTTTATTAGAATGGAATCGTTCTAAATCAGGTGTATATGTAACTAATGGAGCGGTGTTAGGGATTATCAAGAAATCTCATGGAGATAGACCAGAACCAGACTTATTTATTTTTGGATTACCAGCTTTTTTCAAAGGTTATTTTCTCAAATATTCTGAAGATATTGGTAAGTATAAAAACTGTTTTACTTGGGCTGTACTCAAGGCCCATACCAACAATACAGCGGGTTCAGTCACACTCAAAACAACTGACCCTAAAGATGTTCCAGAAATTAATTTTAAATACTTCGATGAAGGTAACGATGTCAACGAACAAGACTTACTATCTGTTGTGGAGGGTGTCGAATTTGTTAGACGCTTGACAAAGCGTACTGAGTTGTTCACAAAGGCGGAATTGCTACCGAACAAAAGTATAGATGAACAACATGAAATTAAGCAATTTATCAAAGATGAAGCATGGGGACACCACGCTTGTGGAACTTGTAAAATTGGACATAAAGATGATAAAATGGCGGTCTTAGATAGTGACTTCCGAGTATATGGAACACAGAATTTACGCGTGGTAGATGCATCTGTGTTTCCTTTTATTCCTGGATTTTTTATTGTGACATCCATATACATGATTAGTGAAAAAGCCAGCGATGTTATTCTGCAACACGCTGCAACTAATACCATTTCTGAATTACATGAGGTATAGAAATTTCTAGGGTAGCACAGCGGTGCTACCCTACTGATGGTAATTTTAGATTTTAGATTTTAGATTTTGGATTAAAAACCTGGCGCAGGTGAATTAAATTCTATTCATTCATCAAATTTTATCCTGATTCTTTAATTATTTTGACCTCTGAATTCTGTTAGCGCAGCGGGGCGTAGCCCATTCTGAATTCTGAATTTTCAATTTTTAACAATAAGGAATTTAAATATGGAAAGTAAATTACCACATTTTGAGATTGGTTTAGTTATGGCTGGTGCTGTCTCAGCAGGTGCATACACTTCTGGTGTAATTGACTTTCTTTTTGAAGCTTTAGATCAATGGTATGAGCAAAAAGCAAAGCAGCAAGAGCAGTATGGTGATGATTTTTCACAATGGGAAATTCCACCCCATGATGTTTTCATTAAGGCGATGTCTGGAGCATCCGCAGGTGCGATTGTTGCTGCGATTACGGCATCGTCATTACATAGCGATATCACCCCTGTAGTTGGATATCCATTGAACAATCCGGTGAGAAATAAACTTTATGAAAGTTGGGTACAAAGAATAGACATTTCTGAACTTTTAAAAACTCAGGATTTGGAGAATCCGAAAGCCCCTGTTTTGTCTTTTCTTGATTCTACTATTCTTGACGATCTTGGGAAAGATGTTCTGAAAATAAAACCTACAGGTAAAAAACGGCCTTATATCGACAATCCATTTGAGATTTATTTGTGTATAACTAACCTGCGTGGCGTTCCTTATTTAATTAAAGCTCAAGGAGCCGATTCCAGAGTCAAAGGACATACTATGGTTAAACATGCAGATTTCATGCATTTTGCCATAGGGGAAAATAGTGGTGAGATTGAAGATGCGATCGCTCTGACTCCAGATAAAATTAATATCAGTAATTGGAAAATACTGATTGATTCTGCATTAGCCAGTAGTGCATTTCCCGTGGGATTTCCTCCTCGTCAACTTGAACGGACTAGTATCGATGAATACGAAAAATGCAAGTGGGAAGTACCAACTCGTAACCCAATGGTAACGGGTACATGTTCAGAGTATCGTTCTATCAGTCCTGACAAAGATTTAGTTAGTCAAGGTACTTATAAGTTTGTAACAGTAGATGGCGGGATTATTAGCAACGAACCGATAGAACTTGTTCGCTTAGCGCTGCGAGGTAATCAACAGCGCAATCCACGCGATGGAGAGCAAGCAAATAGAGCTACTTTGTTAATAGATCCATTTCCCAATGACGTGGATGCAGTAAATCCTGAGAGTAATTTATTTAACATCATATCGCGGATATTTCAGAGCTTTATCAATCAAAATAGATTCAAAGTTGATGAGTTAATTCTGGCGTTGGATGAAGATGTTTACAGTCGTTTTTTAATTGCCCCTGAACGCAGCGATAGCCAAGGTAGAAAACCTCTAGCTTGTGGTAGTCTCAATGCTTTTGGTGGTTTTTTATCCCAAGAATTTCGCCATCACGACTATATACTTGGTCGTCGTAATTGCCAAAGATTTCTCGAAAAGTATTTTGTTTTACCAGCTTCTAATCCACTATTCGATTCATGGCCAGAAGCGCTCAAAACAAATCCCCAATTGCAGGTTGAAAAAGAGGGAGAACAAGATACCTTCTTACCAATTATTCCTCTTGTTGGTTCAGTAAGAAAAGAAATCGATCTACCGCCTTGGCCTAAATATCAAAAAGAAAATTTTAAATCTCTTGAAAAACAAATTCAAGAACGTATCCAGGTTGTTGTACCTCGCCTGATTAATCAATCTATCAACGATGGTTTTACTCGCGCTGCTCTCAATGCTCTTTGGTTTTTCAAGCGTGGAAACTTAGCTAAAATGATACGAGATATCATTAAGGACAATTTAGAAAAGTACGGTCAGCTATAAAGCAATGGAATTCAGTAAATAAAGTCGTGGGTTAGCCTTTGGCATAATATCATTTCACTAAAACCCTGATACATATAGATTTCGCGTAGGGGCACGGCATTGCCCATTGGTGTCAACTTAACGTGAAACCGATGTCCAGCAAGGAACTGAAGTTCCTTGCTCATAGCAAAAATCATCGAATAGATGACTAAAATATCTCCATAAATCTTTAGTCTACTTCAGTAGACTTTAGCTATCAGCCAAAAAATTTATTTCTTGGCGGGTGACAAAGCCAACAATTAAGCCATTTATAACTTAAGGGACTTCCAGAAAATAAATTATCCAATTTAGTCAGGTCATATTTTCTGTTTCTCCTCTGCTCCCCTGCTCCCCTGCCCCTCTGCTGACTTAGCGATAGTATATTTTTTTAGTTGGAAGTCCCTAAGTTGACACCACTGACAGCTGTGCTACCCTACCTTCACGGAGCGTCCCGCAGGAATGGAATATTTTTTCCTTAGAAGTCCCTTTACTTAGCCTGCAACTGCCTGAGTTTATTATTCGCCGATAGGAGTAACTCTTGGGCTTTGAGATAGGCTGTTGTGCCACTCTCCACCTTTTCTAATTGATTAATAATACTCTGCAATTGACTGCTCACACGATTGCGATCTAAAGTTTGAGGATCGTCAGGAGTTGAAGCCAGCAAGTTTTCGATTTCTCGTTGCGCTGCTGACAAAGCCTCCACAGCATCTGCTTCAGCTTGCCGTCTGACTTTGACTTGCCCTAAATTACTCTCATAAATTGCTAGTAACTGTTGTGCTTCGGTATAACCAGCTACATCTTTTGTGGGAACCTCTTTGAGCCGTTCAATAGCTTCTTCCCATAAATGCTCTATCTGCCGCCATTCACTGACAGCGTGGGGTGGATTTTGACCAGCTTTGGCAGCTTGCCAGGAAAATTGCCGCGCTGCTGTGATTAACGCACTGATGCGTTCATTCCCTGCGGCTAATCCCACAACTTCTTCAAACTCACGCTTGTAGGCATCTAGTTGATTTTGTGCGCTTTTTCCTGCTAGAGTTTGACCGGGAATTTGCTCTAATTGATTTAGTGCTGTTTGCCAAGCAGCGATCGCAGTTTTTTGATCGGTTACCGTTGCAGCCTGTTGATATTGCTGTTTTGCATTTAATAAACCCTGCATATTATCCGTGAGCAAAGTTTGAGCATTCTTTTCCTGAAAAACCTTAGCTTCTAGCTGCCCAACTAGACGACGAGAGGCATTAAAACCGTAGATGCTAAACTGGCGATCGTACCACCAATATCTATATTCAGACAAATCGCTGACAAACCAACTTGGCAATTCATTGAGATGTTTTTGTGCTTCTTGTAGCTTCTGTTCTCCCAAAGCTAAATCTGCTGCACTGGTAGCTTTTTCAATTAATTGCTCAGCTTGTTCCACTGTTACTAACGCCTGTCGATAGTGATGATCCACATTGATATAGCTAGGCAATAACAAAACAGGTGCATTTTGCACCACCGGACGGCGAATCACTGGGTAAGGCAGGTTCGCCACCCAAATAACACCAACAGGAATACCCATAAGTATTGCTATCCAAATAAGTTTAGTGCCTATACCCCGTTTGGCTTTGGTAGGTGGTTGGTGATGGGACTGTACTACATTTTGTTGACTGGTGGTAGGTGAATATATCCCAGAGCCATTTTGAGAATTTTTACGCAGAATATTCCAGTTAATTTTGTTGAAGAAACTCATAAATATAGCCATTACTGTGTTTATTATTCCCAATTTTGCCAAATAAATATAAACAACAGGCTATTTTCGATTTTCTTGTAAATTCAATATTATTAACTCACTTGTAAGAGGATGTTTGAAAAGTATTTTCTCAAACAAAAAATTCCTTTAAATCTAACTCCCAGACCGAAAAAAAGAATACAAGCCCCTAAATTGATTTATTTTTGAATGCGTGAATTTTGAATTTGGAGCGTTCGCACAGCGTCTCGTAGAGAAGCGATGTGACTTGCGATCGCGTACAATATAACTCTTGCATAAATAATTTTTTATCTCACGCAGAGGCGCAGAGGCGCAGAGAAAAGAACGGAAAGAAGGATTTTTGCAAGAGGTCTAATAAAAGGCTAAAAATTCAAAGCCTCTCACCTATAAGGAGAAAAATCAAAAGTATATTTTGCGATTTGTCACCATACTTTAAGATGAGAAGTGATAACTATTGTTCCAATAACTTTCCAGAACGTAATAGTGGATGTAACTCAATTAGTCAAAGTTTCAATTATTCTCTTGCTGCTGGCTACAGGTGTAGCTTTACTTTCCCGGCGGCTAGGAATTCCTTATGTCACGGGTTTAGTATTGGCAGGTTTACCAATCACTGAATTGTTGTCTCGCCCCATAGGTTTAAATCCAACCCTTGTTTTAAATCTTTTCTTGCCAATTCTCATCTTTGAAGCTGGTATTAATACAGATGTCAGCCGCCTACGCAGCACCTTTAAACCAATTGCGCTACTAGCTGGGCCTGGGGCTTTGCTTTCTAGTGGTATTATTGCCGTCCTGTTGAAATTTGGGCTGGGACTAAGCTGGATACCTGCCTTATTTGTCGGAGTAATTTTGGCAAATACTGATACAGTTTCCATGATTGCTGTCTTTAAGGAAATACCAGTACCCTCCCGCCTTTCCACCATTGTTGAAGGAGAAACCTTATTTAATGATGCCGCTGCTCTAGTTTCCTTTAACCTGGTTTTGCAAGTATATTCCACAGGTTCACTCACCTTACTGGAGGGAATTCAACAACTGTTATTTATTTCTCTAGGAGGTTGCGTTGTCGGGTTAGTTTTGGGCTACTTAAGCATACCTATATTCGCTCGTTTAGACGATGCCCTCAGCAGTCTTTTACTAACAGTTGCAGTTGCCTTAGGAACTTTTCAAGTCGGGCAATCTCTGGGTGTATCTGGTCCTGTAGCTGTAGTTGTAGCTGGATTAATTTTTGGCAATTTTGGGCTTTCTCGCAATACTTCTGCTTCTAATCGCATCACGTTGTTGAGTTTCTGGGAATACGCCAGTTTTACTGTCAACACATTTATTTTTCTACTGATTGGTGTAGAAATAAACCTGCTAACGCTTTGGCAAACTTTACCTGCAATTCTATTTGCAGTTTTCGCTTATCAAGTCGGGCGACTTTTGACAGTGTATCCGCTACTAGCAGGGATTCATTGGTTTGACCGCCAAATTCCCCTGCGCTGGCAACATTTACTGTTTTTAGGCAATATTAAAGGTTCACTCTCAATGGCTCTGGCTTTGAGCTTACCCACCACATTACCGGGGCGAGAAATCCTCATCGCTTTAGTCTTTGGTAGCGTGTTGGTGTCATTAGTGGGACAAGGTTTAAGTTTGCCTTGGGTAGTAAAACGCTTAAAATTATCTCAATTTTCACAAGCTCAGCAGCAAGTTGAAGAATTGCAAGCTCAGTTGATGACGGGTAAAGCAGCACAAGACGAATTAGATAGCTTATTAAAATCAGGAGTGTTGCCAAAAGCCGTCTATGAAGAGATGCGTTCAGCTTATCAAGTGCGAATCGCCGGCGCAGAAAAGATACTGCGGGAACTTTATAATCGTCGCCCAGAGGAGTTGGAAGGTAAAAGTGGCGATCGTAGTAAACTTGATGCTATTCGCCGCCGTTTACTGCTGGCAGAAAAAGGAGCGCTCAATGATGCATTTCGTAAGCGAATTCTTTCAGAAGAAATTGTCCAAGGGCGGATACGAACTATTGATGAACAATTACTGAAACTTGAGGATGATTAAATAATCATTGGGCATGGGGCATGAGTCTTTAATACTCGTCAACATAATTCGTAATTGATAATGGGCTACGCCCCGCTACGCTAACGTAATTCGTAGTTACAATCAGTGGGGCGCTTAGCGTGTAAACTGAATTGTTGCACCACCAAATCTTAGCTTTTTTTAAACGCAAAGGTACGCGGAGGTTAACGCAAAGGTACGCGGAGGTTTGTCTGAGAATAATTAGGCACATCTTTATAGAGAATTGGTATGAATTCTGAATTATTCGGAAATTTATGCTATTTTGCCAGCTATCGCTTATCGTTCTTTTGACTTTTAATTACCCTACCAGTACTAGTAAAAGAAATTCCTTGTTGAAAATCAGTACCAATCATTACTGCTTCTACTATAGGTTCAGATATTTCTGTTTGCGCTACCCAGTCAACAATAAAATTTGCTCCTAAACCTCCACTAGTGTCATTTCTATTAATAAAAAATTCTGTGGAAGCTAGGGCATCAAGTTGAATTGGGCGCTCTAAATATTGCTTAACTAATTTACCCTCTGAGTTATAGTAGCGCACAGAAGTAATCACCATTGGATTATTCAAATCTGTATTCCGAATACTCAGGGTAACTGCTAACTCAAAAACCTCCTGCCGATTGTGATGATAAATATGAGAATAAACAGGAACATAGATACTTTGACCGATTGCAATCTGGAAATTTTTATCTAGATTCACTATTTTTTGAGATCCGCTTGTCTGAGTAGTATTAGGTTGTGATTTTGGTGAAATCTCCGTTGATTGACAAGACGCAAGAAAAATAATAGCAACTGCTAAGTAAACATGGGGATACAGCTTCATCAAAACTATTGACACCAATTAAGTAGAAGGCAACAAACTTTTCTGCAATAATTTGACCGTACCAATTTGAGATTTGAGATTTGAGATTATTTTGGTACTCCTTTCCTACGGAACGCTACACGAACAAAGAAGCAAGCTACATGCCCGGCAAGGTTAGGGCCGAACAAATCCAAAATTCAAAATCCTTGAGCAACCTACCCAGAGTGGTCTGTTTCAATCCAAAATCCAAAATTTAAAATCGAAAATCGGTTGACTTTAGCGCAAAGCCCTGGAAGTGACGGATCTTTGTAAATTAGCTAGAGCGCGATTGTAATCCAAGATAGCTGTGACTCGATTTCCTTCTGCTCTTGTGAGATCGTTTTCCGCAGCAATTACCTCTGTTTGAGTCCCGACACCAGCTTGGAATCTCAACCTGGCTAAATCCAAAGCCTGGGTAGCTTGATTTAAAGCCACACTAGAAGTCTGCACATTATTCAAATTGGATTGTAATTGAGAATAGTACTGTTCTACATTAAAGCGAATTTGGTCGCGCTGGCTAGCAAATTGAACTTCGGCGATCGCAATATTAGCTTTCGATTGAGCCGCACGCGCTCTTGCTGCTCCCCCATCAAACAAATTTAAACTTGCTTGCAGTCCCACAGAATAGCTATCACTAGAACTAACGCCATCATCATAGCGATCGCGCACGCTGTAGCTACCTGCTAAACTAATTTGCGGCCCCAACTGTGAAAGCGCTTGTCGTCGCTGTTGCTCGCTAATATTACGTTGTGCTAATTGTTGTTGCAATTCTGGACGATTTTGAAAAGCTTGGATAATTGTTTCTTCCAGTGTTGGCTGCCAAAGACCTGCTAATTTTACAGGATCTGAGGCAGTGATATTAACTGATTGGGCTAAACTTAACACAGTTGCAAGTTGCCGACGGGCAATTTGCTGCTGGGAAATAGCATTAGTCAGTTCTTGTTGAGCGTTAGCTAAATTTACCTGAGCTTGCAGTACATCAAATCCCGTACCCACTCCAGCGTTTTCTCTAGCTTCAGTATCCCGCAAACTAGCCTGGGCATTATTCACAGCAGACTGATTAATTCGTACTTGTTCATCTGCCTGTAGCAAATCATAATATTGAGTCGTGACATTCAGTTGAATTTCCAGAGAGCTGCTTTCAACATTTAATTCATCTATCCGTAACTGTTCCTCGGCTGCTCGGATAGTAGCTTCTCGGTTACCAGAGGTATACAAATCATAATTCAGTTGTGCTGAACCATTAAAAGAAGTGCTAGCTTGAGATGAATTGCTCCTAAAACCATTACCACTGTTAGTCAGATTTCCGTTGATTCCAAGAGTAGGAAATAAGGCAGCTTGAGATTCGCGGAGTGCAGAACGACTGCGTTCTAATTGTAAGATGGCTATTTGTAAATCTCGATTATTGCGTTGTGCTAATTCCAAGGCTTGTGTCAAACTAATTGACACAGTTTGCTGAACCTTCACTTCCTCCGGCTTGGTAGGAAATTGTAGAGGATTGGGATTGGGATTGAGGTAATCAGGAACCTGTAAAGAACTTGAGGAATTTTGTGGTTTTGGGGGAGTTGTTGCACTTGCTAAAGTTGGAAAAAAAATAGCGATTGCCAAGACAATCCAGGTAGAATTTACACACCAAAAAATCAAACTCATATTTGTAATGGGAATGGGGAGTAGAGGACGCGGGGACGCGGGGACGCAAAGACGCGGAGAATAATAAATGACAAATGACAAATGACAAATGACAAATGACCAATGACAAATGACAAATGACTCAACCTACAATTAAACCATCTTGAACTCGGATAATTCTTTTAGTTTGAGCAGCAATATCTGGTTCATGAGTGACAATTACAATTGTGATGCCTTGCTGATTAAGTTCTGTTAATAAATTCATCACTTCATGAGAAGTCTCGGTATCTAAAGCACCTGTTGGCTCATCTGCCAAAACTAATGCAGGTCGATTGACTAAAGCACGAGCAATAGCTACCCGTTGTTGTTGTCCACCAGAGAGTTGACTAGGACGGTTAGAAATGCGTTCTCCTAGCCCTACCTTTTCCAAAGCTTCTAATGCCCTTTCGCGGCGTTTTGGTTTGGATAAGTTAGCATAAACCATTGGCAACATCACATTTTCCAGTGCTGTCGCCCGCGCCAATAAATTAAATTGTTGGAAAACAAAACCTATCCTTTGATTGCGGATATAAGCTAATTCATCATCATCAAAAGTCGTTAGGTTTCTGCCTTCAAAAATATAGTGTCCAGTTGTGGGTCTATCCAGACATCCTAAAATATTCATGAGCGTAGATTTACCCGAACCTGATGCACCCATAATAGCGACGTATTCCCCTTCATCAATGGAGAGTTGAATTCCTTTAAGAATCGGAACACTAACTTCTCCTAAGTAGTAGGTTTTGGTAATAGATTCCATCCAAATCATTGTTGTCATTGGTCATTAGTCATTAATTATTGGTCATTAATAATTTGTAGGACTTACGCAAAAGCTCTCTGAAACTCTTATTTCTTTGTGTCCTTTGCGGTTCGTTTTTTCATGATTTTGCATAAGTCCTGATTTATGAAAATGCACATTTAGCTACTAATTAAAACTCTGAAATTTTTAACTTTTAATTAATCACTACGTAAAGCGGTAATTGGATCTAATTTCGATGCGTTGCGTGCGGGAATCACTCCAGCAAGTAAGCCAACTGTTATTGAAAGTCCAAATCCAGCAATTATTGATAAAAAAGAAATTACAAATGGAAACTTAAAAATATTTGCTGCTCCGTAAGCGATCGCAATACCACTCACCATACCAATACCCCCGCCAAGAATAGAAATGACGATCGCTTCCGCTAAAAATTGATTGAGGATTGCTGAGTTGGTGGCACCTACGGCTTTGCGAATGCCGATTTCTCGCGTGCGTTCGACTACGGAAACTAACATGATGTTGGCAATACCAATGCCGCCAACTACTAAGGAGATGCCGGCGATCGCCACTACCATGACTGTAAATAAACCCACAACGTTAGTGAAGGTACTAACAATGTCAGCTTGGTTGGTGAGTCGGAAATCATCTGCTTGGGGCGGATAAATATTATGCCGCAAGCGTAATAAATTGGTGACTTGAAACTGAGCCGCTTCTAAATCTTCTTGATTCGGAGATTTAACTAAAATCCCGGTTACAGAAACGCCTACCAAAGCATTATTACCAACTAGTCTTGCCGACATACTAGTTAGAGGAATGAAAATTTGGTCATCTCGATCCATCGGTCCTTGAGAACCTTTAGGTTCCATTACGCCGATGACTTCGTAAGCTTCTCCCTGAATCCGAATTCTCTCGCCTATAACATTGCCACCCTGTCCAAAAAGTGTGCGTTGGACTGTAGGACCAAGAATGGCAACTTGAACGGCGCTATTTAGTTCTTCTTCAGTAAAATATCTCCCCTGCTGGGGGTGGGTATTTCTGACTTCTGGATAGTTTAAATCTGTACCATAAATTGTTGTTGAAGTGTTCTGTCCTGCATAGACAACTTGGGCGCTTCGTTGCAGGTAGGCAGAAACAAGTTGAACTGATGGGGCTTGTGTGGCGATCGCTTTGGCGTCTTCCCACGTCAACGTGCTGCTAGAACCTACTCCTTGACGGACATTCCCGCTTCTGGCTGCACCAGCTAAGATTTGCAGCACATCTGTACCCAATGCTTGGATCTGTTGTTCAACTCCCTTTTGCACCCCTTGACCAACTGAGGTAATCGCAATTACTGAGGAAATGCCAATAACTACGCCCAACATAGTTAATCCTGTGCGTAATTTATTACTCCACAGCGTTTCTACCGCCATTGACAATATTTCCAACAGCGGCACTGTGCGGCTATTCTTAGCTTTGTAAAAACCCTTAAATATCTTAAACATAACGTTGTATTTAAAACTAACTTTAAGGGGAACCACCACCTTGAGAACGACCTCCTCCGCCTGCTCCTCCTCCACCTGCTCCTCTTCCGCCGCCACCGCCACCTCCGAGGCCTGGAAAAACTCCTCCTCGTGGTGTTGATTGGGGACGCGATCCTGGTGGGAAACTGAGCAACACCCTTTCGTTTCCTGTCAACCCAGACTTAACTTCAGTAAAGTTATTTGCGGTGACCCCCGTCTCAATGGGAGTGAACACAGGTCTGTTATTGTTTCCTGGTACAAACACACCTGTGGCATTCTCTTGACGCACCACCGAGGCTGTTGGCACCACCAGGGCATTTTTCACTTCACCAACTTGAAAATCTGCTTCCACATTCATCCCAGAGCGTAGTACCCTTTCAGGGTCTGCAAGTGACACTCTGACTTCAAAACTGGTAACGTTTTGCTCTACTACAGATTGGGCAGCAATTTGCCTGACTTTTCCTTCAAAGGTTTTTCCTGGGTAGGCATCTGCCTGAATGGTAACTTTTTGACCAAGGCTAATTTTGGAAATATTGGTTTCGGCTAAATTGGCGACAACTTCATTTGTGGAAGCCAGAGCCAAGATTGAAGAAGAAGTAGCAGAAGATATCTCACTACTGGCAGTTGTGGGAGTTACGAAAGCGCCGGGATCGGCATACTTTTTCGTCACCACGCCATCAAAAGGGGCACGAATAATTGTGTCATTGATTTCGGCTTGGATGTTTTGCAGTGAACCCTGAGCAGATGTCACCTGGGCGCGGGCTACGTCTATATCTTCTTGGCGGGTTCCGGCTTTGAGGAGTGCCAAAGCTTGTTGTCTTTGCTTGACCACAGCTCGTGCTTGTTCGATGTCTTCTGGGCGCGATCCAGCTTTTTGCAGAGCCAGTGCTTGCTGTGCTTCGTTGACAGCACCTTGGGCGCTATCGCGATCAGCACGGGTTTGATTTAGAGCCTGAAGAGAAATACCCCGTGCATTGTAAAGTTGTTGATTGCGGCGAAAATCATCTTCGGCTTTGCTCAAGTTTGCTTGAGCGCTTTGTAAACGTGCCTGTGCTTGGGCAATATCTTGAGAGCGATTACCTGCTTGTACCTTTTCAAGATTCGCTTGGGCTTCGTCAAGTTGTGCCTGTGCTTGGGCAATATCTTGAGGGCGATTACCTGCCTGTGCTTTTTGCAAATTAGCTTGGGCTTGTGCCAATTGTCCCCGAGCAGAAGTGAGTTGCCCCCGCAGGTTGGAATCATCCATGTAAGCTAAAATCTGCCCTTGTTTGACGATATCTCCTTCTTTCGCCAGTAATGTTTTGAGTATGCCTGAATTTTTTGGGCTGAGGTTAATTGATCGTTCAGGCTTCACTTCTCCGTTGGCTGAAACTTTGATTACTAAATTTTGTCTTTGTACAGGCCTTGTTAGCACGCGGCGTCTGGCTTCTTGACGTGGAACAACAGCTACTTGGTAATAAACTGCATAGCCAATTCCACCCAACAAGGCAAGGACGAGTAGCCAAGAGAGCCAATTTTTCTTGCCCTGTTTTTTCTTTGCCTCTGGAACCAAAACTAGTGAATCTACAGAGTCTTTTGTATTAATTTTCATATTCATTTTGAGTATAGAAAGAATGGCTACCGAGCTGTTCTTCACGGCTAAAACTATAGCCTGGTAGCTCCATACTGACAATGATTTTGAGTTTTTAGTGTTTTAAAGGTTGATTTGCACTACCAATCCATCAGGAAGTCTGAAATAACCATCACGCACTCGAACTAACCTTCTAGCAGGAACAATTTCTTGACTGGGAAGAAGAATATCCCCATTGGGAAGTCTAAAGTAACCTTGATTACGTAGTCTGACTATGCTCCTAGCAGGAATAATTTGTCCATTGGGGTATCTGATGTCACCATTACGAAGTCTGATTATTCTGGTATAAGGTTGGTTGTCACGGTTCCAATTGTCCCAGTTTTGGCGATTTCTAACTTCTCTAGGATTAGGTCTGCCGTCCCGGTTCCAATCGTCCCAGTTTTGGCGATTTCTAACTTCTCTAGAATTAGGTCTGCCATCACGGTTCCAATCGTCCGAGTTTCGGCGATTTCTGATTTCTCTAGAATTAGGTCTACCGTCACGGTTCCAATCGTCCGAGTTTCGGCGATTTCTGATTTCTCTAGAATTAGGTCTGCCATCACGGTTCCAATCTCGATCGCCCTCAGCAACAACGTAGACTTGGGTTTGAGCATTTGCAGGCGCACTCAAGAGAGTAGGAACAACCATCGTAGCAGCAGTTAAGACTATAGACGCACAGTTTTGTTTGAACATAAAATTGACCCCTTTGCGCTTCAGTTGTGATTCAAAAATTTTAGAAATCAGAAATCAGAATTCAGAAATCAGAATTCAGAATTCAGAAGTAAAACAGGGTTGATGTCTGGATACCAAATCCAAACTATTTACCTCACCAAGCTGAAATCCACTGTAAAATTTTTTTTAATATTTACCTCATCGTATAAATTCATACATAATAATTATCGATCAAAACGTCTAAACCGATGTATGACCAAAGTCATAAGTAATTCCAGACTGGTGTATGACCAAAGTCATCAGTTTTTCGAGTAGCGACTGGGGAGATGGGGGAATAACCAATAACCAATGACAAACGATCGATGACCAATGACAAATGACAAATGACCCAAGATTTTACTGCCGCCAACAGCGGAGATCGTTTAAGCTAGCTGAAAGATTCTTTGATAAGTGGCCCAGAGGCGGTATTGTGCCTAAACATTTTTATTTGATTTTTCTTCTGGTTGTCTGTAGTTTATGGAGTGTACCAAAAGCCGCTAACGCGCAGGCATTAATACCCCATACACTGCAACTAGATGCAGCAAAGTTAGAAAAGCAGGGGTTGACTTTGGCGCAGGAGGCGGCTCAACTAGCTCAATTTCAACAGGTTGAGTTAGCTTTGCCACGAGCGCGACTGGCTGCTCAACTAGCTCCTAACAATGATAAAGTATGGTTGCTCTTAGGTGGATTGCAGTTACAAACCAAAGAGTTTGACGGAGCGATCGCCGCTTTAAAAAAAGCCCAATCTCTCAACCCCAAAAATGGTGATATTCTATTTGCTCTAGGGTCGGCTAATTTTCAACAGAAAAAGTACCAGGAAGCTGTTGTCAATTACCAAGAGGGTTTGAAGTTAAAACCCAATGACCCAGAAGGACTGTTTGATTTGGGCAATGCTTACTTTCTACTAGGTCGATTGCCAGATGCGATCGCCCAGTACAGCCAAGCTGTGACTCAAGATAAAAAATTCTGGCCGGCGATCAACAATATCGGCTTAATCAACTACGAACAAGGTGATATCCCAGGAGCAATTAAGCAATGGCAATCGGCTGTCAGCCTTGATAAACAAGCCGCAGAACCTTTATTGGCTTTGGGAGTGGCACTATATACTAAAGGCGAGCGGCAACAAGGACTGACTATGGGAGAAGCCGCACTCCGCATCGATCCGCGCTATGGTAGCTTGGATTTTCTCAAAGAAAATCTCTGGGGCGATCGCCTACTATCTGATACGAAAAAATTCCTAGAATTACCTCGTATTCAAGCAGCTCTACAAGGCGGAAATTCATCATCAGTTTCTGAACAACGGCCTACGCAATAGGAGTGGGGAGTGGGGAGATGGGGAGATGGGGAGATGAGGGAGATGAGGAAGATGAGGGAGATGAGGAAGATGAGGGAGACAATAACTCCTAACTCCTAACTCCTAACTCCTAACTCCTAACTCCTAACTCCTAACTCCTAACTCCTAACTCCTAACTCCTAACTCCCCAATCCCCAATCCCCAATCCCCCATTCCTCTTACCACTTGCCGAACGGTACCTCTTTATAGTACATATATACTTAACTAAAGATCGGAACTAGTCGGTCAAAAACATTGTTGGGCGAGTATTCCGGAAATCAGTCGTGATTTTTCAGTGGTTGTCTGCGGGTAGAAGTGTGATGATTTGATCGACAAATTGTTGATGGTCAACAACTGGTTTAGAAATGTAGCCATCAGCACCGCTTTGCTTGAGAAAGTTCTCGCGATCGCCTTCCATAGCATGTGCTGTCACCAGGATGACGGGTAAGTTTGCTGTTTTTGGGTCTGCTTTTAACATTTGTGTAATTTTGATGCCATCAACTGACTTGCCTTGATAAACACTTCTGGAGAGAGAAACGTCCATCAAAATCAAGTCTGCTTCTCCCGATTGGGCAATTTTTATTACTTCTTCTACATTTTCAGTATGTTTCACCCCTAAGCCGCCGCGCTTGGACAAAATCTTGGAAAAAACACGAGCATTAATTAGATCGTCTTCGACAATTAAAACGGTTTTCATGAGAATTTTACTTATAGAGGTGGAGGGATTCAAAAATTGGTCTTGGACGGTTTTAAGCGCTAACTGTAATCTTTGGGATCTTGCTATGCCCAGCGGTGACCATAGTAGAACTTCTGAACTCAGCAAGCTACAAACTTTCGGCAAAATTCAAAATTCCTGTTGGAAAGTTGAGCCACTGTGTTGTGTGAGTATCCTGGCTTGTTTGCCTTTGGGGTTCCCATAGCCCTTGCAAGTGGCGTCTGTTTGCTGGTACAGCCATCACCGCAAGCGGCTGAGATTTTGGCCAAAATTTCAAATTAAGAAATGCAATCATGGTAAATATCCTGACTACTAAATGTATGTAGATTATAGTCGTCTGCCTTCTTTTTAATAGTCAATCAAGAGCCTCGTCATCAAGGATGATACTACTGCTTTTTCTTCTGTGACTATCAAAATTTTGTCAGGAATCCCATTTCATCCGTTATGCTGTGGTTGCTGGAGTATTGAGTTTCGTCGGTTTTTGTGTAGTTAAATTTCAGGGAAAAAACTCATGGCAAAACAGTTAAACCTTCTCTCAACGGGACAGGTCATTACAACAGCCCTGCACACCGAGATGCAACGGTCTTACTTAGAATATGCCATGAGCGTGATTGTCGGGCGAGCGCTACCAGACGTGCGTGATGGCTTAAAACCAGTGCATCGCCGCATTCTGTATGCAATGCACGAACTCGGTTTAGTACCAGATAGACCCTATCGGAAATGTGCCCGTGTAGTGGGTGATGTGCTGGGTAAATACCATCCCCACGGTGACCAATCAGTTTACGATGCCTTAGTCAGGCTGGTGCAGGACTTTTCTAGCCGCTATCCTTTACTGGCAGGACATGGTAACTTTGGCAGCGTCGATAATGACCCTCCAGCAGCGATGCGCTACACAGAAACGCGCCTTGCACCCATCAGCCATGAGGGAATGCTCACCGAAATTGGTGAAGAAACAGTGGAATTTGTCGGTAATTTCGATAATTCCCAGCAAGAGCCAACGGTACTACCTGCTCAGTTGCCATTTTTATTGCTCAATGGCTGTTCTGGTATTGCTGTCGGGATGGCGACGAATGTTCCACCGCACAATTTGGGGGAAGTAGTCGATGGATTGATTGCCTTAATCGACGCACCAGATTTGTCAGATGAAAAGTTATTCGAGCTAATTCCAGGGCCGGACTTTCCCACTGGTGGAGAAATAATTGGTAAGGCGGGAATTCGGGAAGCTTACACTACGGGTAAGGGTGGAATTGTGCTGCGGGGACTGGCGATGTTGGAGGAAATTCCAGCAACGAGGGGAAGCAAGCGACGAACAGCAATCATTATCACAGAATTGCCCTATCAAGTGAATAAGGCGGGCTGGATTGAAAAAGTAGCGGACTTAGTAAATCAAGGTCGCTTGCAAGGAATTTCCGATCTCCGGGATGAAAGCGATCGCGAAGGTATGCGGGTGGTTATTGAACTCAAACGCGATACAAATCCCCAAGAAGTTCTGCAAAATTTATATCACCAAACTGCTTTACAAACTAACTTTGGGGCAATTCTGTTGGCAATAGTCGATGGACAACCCCGCCAGTTAAGTTTGCGGCAACTTTTGCAGGAGTTTTTGAGTTTCCGAGAACAAACCCTCAACCGTCGCTACAGTTATGAGTTGGGAAAAGCTCAAAGTCGATTACATTTGGTGGAAGGTTTGCTGAAAGCTTTGTCTAATTTGGATGAAGTAATCGAAATTTTGCGTCAAGCTGCTGATGGTAGTACCGCAAAAATCAACCTTTGCAGCCGACTGGATTTGAGTGAGATACAAGGAGATGCGATTCTGGCGATGCCGTTGCGCCGCCTCACCAGTTTAGAGCAGCAAAACTTACAGCAGGAATTTGAAGAACTCAGCGAGCAAATTGATTTATTACAAAGATTACTAAGCGATCGCCACGAATTACTCAAGGCGCTGAAAAAAGACTTGCGATCGCTCAAGCGCAAATACAACGATTCCCGACGGACAAAAATACTAGAGGAACAGAGGAGCAGAGGAGCAGAGGAGCAGAGGAGCAGCGGAACACAGGATGATGAAGACAATCCAAAATCCAAAATCCAAAATCCAAAATTAGAAGAACCTGCACAGGAAGTAATTTTAGAGTTTACCCAACGGGGTTATGTCCGCCGCATTCAGACATCAGGGAAAAAATCGAAAATTGAAAATGGTCTACACGACCATGATTTTATTATTCAAACTGTATTGACAGATACAGACAAAGATTTGCTCATCCTCACCAGTGGTGGCAAAGTCTACCCTGTGAAGGTGGGAGAGATTCCCCCAACCACTGGACGTTCTCCACGGGGAACACCACTGATTACCACCCTCAGCAATACTGCCCAAGGCGCTCAAGAAGATGTGGTTAGCCGGTTTTTACTCCCGGAAAATCTGGAAGCTAGCCAAATGGTTCTCTTGACAAAAGAGGGGCGAATTAAGCGTTTGTCTTTGGAAGAATTTACTAATTTAACTCGTCGCGGAATCACGATTTTGAAGCTCAAAGATGACGATCGATTGTCATTTACCCAGTTCACTATTCCAGGGGAGCATCTGATTTTAGCTAGTTCTGGTGGGCGAGTATTGCGGTTCGTGGTTAATGATGAACAACTACCAATCATGGGTCGCACAGCAATGGGTTTACAAGCATTTCGACTCTTGAGAAATCAGCAAATGGTTGGCTGTGTCACTGTCGGCAAAGATGACCAGCTATTGCTAGTTACTCAAGAAGGACATGCTAAACGGATGATTGCGAGTCAATTAAGAGCAGCTAATCGAGGCGATTTAGGCACACAAGCGCTGAAATTTGCCAGCAAAACTGACAACTTAGCTGGTATGGTCAAGGCGATCGCTTCTAGCGAGGTAGCCCTAGTGACAAACAAAGACCGGGTAGTACGGATACCTGTAGAAACAGTGCCTATTTTAAGCAGAGATGTCAGAGGTGAAAGCATCCTTCAACTCAGCCGGGATGAAAAAATTATCACCGTCGCCGAAGTCAGAGCTTAATTAGGGTGATGTTCAATTTGCGGTAAGAGACGCGATAAATCGCCGTATCTACAAAAGATTGATTCTTGTAGAGACGGCGATTTATCGCGTCTTTGCGATGTAGATTTTTAATGACCCAACATTTCTTTTACTTCAGTAAATCTACCTGAAGATCGATGTTTTTCCCGATGTGAATAACTACTAGTATTTATGTCAAGGTATCGCAACAAAAATATAAAAATTGTTGCCTTTATGAAAATATTTGTTATATTAGTTTACGTAAGGCAATAAAGCTTAAAAATAAAGTTTGGAGTACAAACCATGACAAATGCAACCACAACAAAAGTTACTACTCCCGTAGTTGAAGATCGTAACGCTTGGCGTTGGGGCTTTACTCCACAAGCAGAAATTTGGAACGGTCGGTTGGCAATGATTGGCTTTTTAGCAGCATTACTAGTTGAAGTTTTTTCTGGCCAAGGTTTTCTACACTTCTGGGGTATCCTCTAATACCAATTTGGATTTAGGATTAAGAATTTCTTTCTGGGAAAGAGTTCTGTAAATTCATCTGTGCATTTCTTTCTCAAATTGGTATAAATTTTAATATCTAAGATGACCCATAAATAAAAAAACCTGGTAGTGAATTAGCACTCCAGGTTTTTTATTTGTTTGTCATCTGTCATTTGTCTTTTGTCATTTGTCCTTTGCGTTTTGTTTATTCACTAATGACCAATGACTATTGACAAATGACTCTTAATTACCGAATATATTCCTTAAGAACGCTGTTGCGATTTGGATGACGTAACTTGCGGAGTGCCTTCGCTTCAATTTGGCGAATGCGTTCGCGGGTGACGTTGAAAATCTGCCCAATTTCTTCAAGTGTCTTCATCCGACCATCATCTAAGCCGTACCGCAGTCTGAGAACATCGCGTTCACGAGGGCTGAGACTGTCGAGAACTTTTTCGAGGTCTTCGCGCAGCAGATTTTTGGAAACTTGGTCTTCTGGCGTTTCACCATCGGATTCAATAAAATCGCCTAACCGAGAATCTTCTTCTTTCCCAATGGGCGTTTCTAATGAAATAGGTAACTGGGCAGATTTAGCAATAAACCGCAATTTCTCAATGGTCATTTCCATCCGAGTAGCGATTTCTTCTTCTGTGGGTTTACGACCCATTTCTTGAGATAACAACTTGGTAGTTTTCTTAATTCGAGAAATGGTTTCGTAAAGGTGGACTGGAAGACGAATAGTGCGGGATTGATCGGCGATCGCCCGGGTAATTGCTTGACGAATCCACCATGTAGCGTAGGTAGAAAACTTATAACCTTTCTCGTGGTCAAACTTTTCAGCAGCGCGAATCAAACCGAGACTGCCTTCCTGAATTAAGTCTTGGAACGACAAACCACGATTCATGTACTTCTTAGCAATTGAAACCACAAGACGCAAGTTAGATTGCACCATCTTGTCTTTCGCTCTGCGTCCAACGTGCAGGCGATAACGAAAAGCTGGTAGTGGTAGTTGCACGGCTTCTGCCCATTCACTATCACGAGGATCGCGATCTAACTGTTCTGAAAGTCTTTCCCGTACCCGCTCTAGTTCCAATAAATCGGCTATTTTGCGCGCCAATTCGATTTCTTCATCTGCCCGCAACAGACGAATTCTACCAATTTCTTGCAAGTAAAGCCGAATCGAATCTTCAGTGTAGTGCTTTTTCTTGCTTTGTGTCCGACGACGCGATTTAGCGGCTTTTCCAGACTTTGCGTCGTCCTCATCAGACTGAGGCTCTAAAAACTCATCGTCACCTTCATCGATGATCAGCAAGTCCTCTTCATCATCAATTAAGAGTTCTTCTAACTCGAGCTCAGGCTGATTCATTATTTCTAGGTCAGGCTGATATATGCTTTCGAGTACGTTGTTAGCCTGGTTCATGCCGCGTTCCTCATGCTCCTTGCAGAATCAATTACTCAAGATGTGTTTAATGCTCTTTTAAACGAGCTAGTTGAAAACCGAAAATAATCTTTTTGGCAGATTTACCAGAGATATTTTCGGCACTTTTGCACCTTTGTAGGAGGGCTTTTTACTTTAGTTTAAGTCACTACTAAAGTTGACTTGTTCACTTTAGTAAATACCTTATGTGTTGCTATCACACATAGTTTTTAAGTGACTGGTCTTAAAAAAAAGACTCACCTTTATCAAAAACTTGCCACTCGATACAAACAATCAGACTTTTGGCAGATTTTCGTATAAAGACTCTTCCGATTGTAGCCTGTTTCACAGAAATTGCACTCTTTTTGTGTATCGATCGTGAATTCATTAAGCAAGTGTTAGCTACTTTTACCAAAAAGACATTAAAAACGGGAATTAAACCCGGAAATATTTTCTAGACTTTTTGGAATTGCATTGGTTCTTTAGATTGCATTTAAAAGTTAAGTACACTTTGTTTTGCTCAATTTCATGTATTTTACACAACATTAATTACTGAGAAAGAGTGCATTGTTATGTTAACTCAGGTGAAAAGTCTTAACCTACCTATTTTACATTTCCTTCATAAATCATTGATTCCTTGGATCAAAGTGGGTTTTTCCCGTCAATAAATACAACTAGAGTTGTGGTGTTTGTCTGAAAGCAGTTAACCTTCTGCGTAATCATTACCTTAACTGAGGAGTTGAGGTTTTGGCAGAATCGACCTGATAGCAGATCGCTTTAGGTTTAACTAATTCGGTCTTATTCACACGTTAGCGCACTGTGGCGATTTCAGCCCTATGAAACTTGACAAACTCTTCTTATTGTATACAACGATATTTTAATCAATTCAAAAACGATTTGCCCTGAGAGATCGTTGATATTAGTTTACCTAAGGCACAAGCACATTGGATACATTCGATGCAATGACTGTTCCCAGGGTGCTACATGAAGATATTAACAAGTTTTCAGCCAGATGGTATTTGCTTCCACTTAGCATTACCCTAAGCAAAGAAAACTCAAGATTTGCCTGACGACTTGCTTAGGAAGCTTTTTTAAGTAAGGCTTCTGTAAGTTTAAATACTTTTAGTCCAGTATTTTGTTTTGTTAATTTGTCATCTAATTATGAAAAATCCTCAAGATATTTATTAACTGTTGTTTGATAGATGATATTTAGTTATGTTATTCAAGCATAACAAATGTGTTTTTCGCTGGTGGGCGAAATTAATCAGTCAGTCAGTGCAAAAGAGCGTTAATCGACTATTGACCAACAAAGTTGGTAGTTTTGCTAAGATTTGAACATTGATTTTTTAAATCTTCACAATAAATCAAATTATATGATGATTTGCTAACTGGAAAATTGAGACTTTTGTGTATTATACGTATTACATATGTAGCGCTTCCAGGTTATGTTGAATAAACCCCGAAATGGCAAAGAGGGCTAGGAATTAAGGGCTGTAATACTTTACTCGATTCATTGTCAAATTGCTGTACGCAAGTGGTCAGCCAACCTAGAATTCTCTTTAATTGAGGGACTTCCAAGGAAAAAAATATTCCATCGTAGGGGCGCACATCTGTGCGCCCCTACAAATGTACAAATAATTTGGGATAATTTATTCTCTGGAAGTCCCTGATTTTTAGCGTCTAGGCGTAGATTGGGTGTCAACTGGCTTGAGGACAGTAAGCTAAGCCTAGAATTATTTTTTTCTCCAGAGTGACAGAAGCTTGGCTGAACTATCGTGGTGTTGGGGCAGCGCTTAGACTTGCGGGAAAATTGGGTGGTAGAATTACCCGATCGACTATGTGAACGATGCCATTGCTAGCCGGGATATCGGGCTGAGTCACTTTAGCGTTATTGACGGTTATGGTTTTAGTCGTAGGGTCAACTGTGATTTTAACGGGAGTACCTTCTACGGTTTTAACTTGTCCAGATGTTAATTCTTGGGAGGTAATTCGCCCAGGTATAACGTGGTAAGCCAAAAGTCTGACTAATTGTTGCTTGTTAGCGGGCTGTAAGAGTTTATCTAGAGTAGCTTTTGGCAAAGCAGAGAAAGCCGCGTCAGTGGGTGCAAAAACTGTGTAAGGACCTGGTGCAGTCAATTGTTCATTTAAGCCAGCGGCTCCCACTGCTTTGATGAGAGTTTGAAACTGTCCCTGGGCGGCTGCTGACTTTGCCAGTTCTGCTAAATTTTGGGTGGTAGTGGGGGTTGGCGTGATGGGAGGAGGAGTTGTTATGGGGGCTTGGGTAACAGGAGGGACGGTTGCTACAGGATTTTGTGTGACAGGCTCAGCGCAGGCAGACAGAGCAACCAGGCTACTTATGCCAACAATATAAAAAAATGCTTTTTTTACTATGTCTTTAGTCGTTTTCATAATTTTGTCTAGAATCCAATTAAATAGGTAATTATTGATAATAATTAATTAATTTATGAATATAGTCACTTATCTAATGACATAGTTTGTAGTCATAAAAAAATCAACACAAAAGATTGAATATTTTTTTAATTTGTCATCAGCCAAAAGAGGTAGTTTTTCCTGATTTGTCATAGTGCTTTTCATTTAAATGAAATGTGTGGCAGCACAGCCACAGTAATCCAGAATTATTCGTGAGAAAATACGTAAACTTTGAAGACGCGATAAGAAAACGCGATAAATCGCGTCTCTACATGAGGGTTTTGGGTTGATCTGAACTGTGTTGGGGTATTGATGGAAATATAAAAAAGTAATGGGTAATAGATTTTTACCCATTACCCATTACCAGAGTCACAAATTATGAGAGTGGTGAGAAAAAATTGAACTAAATATCTAGATCCGTGAAGTTGAGTTTAGAACCATAGGTTTCAATGAATTCTCTTCTGGGTGCGACACGATCGCCCATTAAAATAGTGAAAATGCGATCGGCTTCGGCGGCGTCTTCAATTTCGACTTGCTTCATTTTGCGAGTTTCTGGGTTCATTGTGGTGTCCCAGAGTTGTTGCGGCATCATTTCACCCAAACCTTTGAAGCGTTGGATGGTGTAGTTGGCATTGGCTGGAAATTTGGCGATTACTTGGTCTTTTTCACGATCGCTATAGCAATATTCATGATTGCGCCCGCGTTCTACTTTAAACAGTGGCGGACAAGCAATATAAATGAAACCTTGTTCAATTAGCGATCGCTGATACCGATAGAAGAATGTTAACAACAAAGTGCGGATGTGCGCTCCATCTACGTCAGCGTCAGTCATAATGACTATGCGGTGATAGCGCAGTTGGGTGGAGTCGAATTCTTCACCTTTGACACCTAAACCGAGTGCTGTAATTAACGCTTGAACTTCGTTATTTTTATAAATTTTGGCGTCGTCGGTTTTTTCAATGTTGAGGATTTTACCACGTAAAGGCAAGATAGCTTGAGTGCGGCGATCGCGTCCTTGTTTGGCGCTGTTATGGACAAACACACCACTTGCTAGCGCAAAATTGTGAGTATGAGGAACTTCAATGTCGTAAACATCTACGCGTTCCGCTAAACGTTCGATGGAAACAACACGGTGATTGTAGTTGGCAACTGCTTCACAAGCAAGAGCATGATTACCTTCAAAGTAGCGGTTACAGAATGTATCGAATTTCAACAAAGATTTGTCTCGTACCTGTAAACGGAAAGCCTGATAAGCATCCAAGTCCAGTCCACCTTGCTCAACTTCGATTTGCTTGAGAGCAGCAATAGTTTTGCGATAGTAAGTTTGCTGTAAAGCAGCTTGACGCTTAGCACGGAATTCAGGTGTCCATTGTTGCTGTGTTTTTTCTCGTCGCCATGCTAACAAAGCCTCATCTTGCCATTGTTGCTTGGCTACAAGTGAGTAAGTTTCACGCATCTCTGGATTATTAGCAAAATAGTCCCGAACTTTTTGAGCTTGAGCTAGACAATTGGTTTCATCATTCCAATAGTCTTGCTGTACTTGATTGAGATGTTCGCGGTTTTGCTGGCGATAAGTTTCGTTATTGTCATAAAATTCTCGCCACTTAGCAGTCATATAGGCTTTGTAAGCTGTCGAAGCCCATTGTATTTTAGCCTGTTGTGACAAAATCTCCCGCGTTTGGGGCTGTTGCATTCTTTGGCTCATCTTGGCGCGGAATTCCTTGCTTTGACGAGTTTTACGACTCTTTTCAATTACATCTTGGCGATGCAGTGTTTGTTCAATGTGAGCGCGGTGTATTGCTAGATGTGCTTCGGCAGATAACCGCTGTAAGTTCGTGGGGTTATTATTATGCTTGTTGAAATCAAGATGATGGCAATGTTCCCCGTCTTGGAGTTGGTAAATACCTAAAGAGCGATTATACCAATCTGCTAACAAATGGGTAAATAGCCAAGAATCAGAACGTGGGTTCCAAACCATCTCATAACCATCAATGGTAATTCCTGGTTTACTTGTATCAGATAACTGACGATACAAGGGCATCAAAGAATCATTTGATGTTAATGATGCAGCAGATTTGTAGCTGCCATCGCGTAGCATGAAGCGGTGATCTGGCGTACAAATGATTGTTTCACCGTTATCTAATGTCACTTTGATAACTTCAGCATTTGCTTTAGTTATTCGAGGATTGATAATGCGTTCTACGCTGATAGTGCCGTTATGACGGATGGTGTAGCAAAAATGCTCTTTCCCTTCTTGTTGTTCAGCGACAATTTCTTTAAAACTAAGGTTACGCCCATCAGCCAATGCTACAAGTGTATCACCATGAAAACATCCGCCGGCTGAGTCGCCTTCCACGATGAAAATCTCTGATTCGCCGGGATCGCGGGAACTACAATCTGCCAATTTACCAGGTAATGGCGAAGATTCGAGTACCGATTTGCGTCTGACTAATTCCCGTGCGTGACGCGCAGCTTCTGCGGCTTTGAAAGCTTGGATAGCTTTATCTAAAATCGCATCAGCCACACTGGGGTGAAATTCTAGGTACTCGGTGAGGACTTCTCCCACCAAGGAATCCACAATACCGCGAACTTCGGTGTTACCGAGTTTGGTTTTAGTTTGTCCTTCAAATTCTGGATCGGGGACTTTTACAGAAATTACCGCTGTTAAACCTTCGCGGACGTGTTCGCCACTGAGGTTGGGTTCATTTTCTTTAATTTTATTTCGTTTGCGGGCGATCGCATTTAATGTCCGAGTCAGAACTGCTTTCAACCCTTCTAAGTGCGTACCACCATCCACGGTGCGAATATTGTTAGCAAAACCTAGCACATTATCCGTATAAGCATCAGTACACCATTGCAAAGAAACTTCCACTTGTACGTTGTTCCGTTCCCCCTGCACATAGATAATTTCTTCATGCAGTGGTTGCTTTTCACGGTTCATGTAAGCAATGTACTCTTTAATGCCACCCTTGTATTCGTAGGATTCTACCTTGGGTGTATCACTTTTCAGTAATTCCAGACGGTGGTCAGTAAAGGTAATTTTGACACCAGCATTCAGATAGGCTAATTCTCGTAGGCGACCTGATAAAGTGATGTAATCAAACTCAATACTAGTAGTGAATATTTGGGTATCTGGTTTAAAAGTGACAGAAGTTCCGGTTCTAGCTTCTTTGTAAGGCTTGACTTGGAGATCGGTAACTGGAATACCCCGTTCATAGCGTTGGATATGAACTTTTTTATCTCGCCAAACTGTAACTTCTACAATCTCAGACAGGGCATTGACGACAGAAATACCAACTCCATGCAATCCTCCAGAAACTTTGTAGCCACCGCCGCCAAACTTACCACCGGCGTGCAGTACCGTCATCACGGTTTCCAAAGCCGATTTCCCGGTACGCGAGTGAGTATCGACGGGAATACCGCGACCGTCATCTGTTACAGTCACAGAACCGTCAGCGTTGATATCCACCTCTATATGAGTGCAATGACCAGCCAAAGCCTCATCGATTGAATTGTCCACCACCTCGTAAACTAAATGGTGGAGTCCTCGCGGCCCGGTGGTACCAATGTACATTCCTGGTCGTTTGCGGACGGCTTCCAGACCTTCCAGAACTTGAATCTGATCGGCACTGTAACTGCTCGTCATGTAAACTCTCCTGATGCGTGGGGTTGAACTCGCCTAAAGGCAAATAAAAGTAAAAACACTCCAAAATTGTAACACAAAAGCCTTGCTGGCGTCTGTAGGGCATTTTCAAGAGAAGTTTATACAGGGGTTGCAGTCCCGTTGGAGAGGGGTGAGGGGGATGAGGGGGCAGGGGAGGCAGGGGGGGCAGGGGGAGTGTGGGGAGTGTGGGGAGAGTTTGGAGAATATAAAAGAATATAAAAAAGCTTCCCACACCTTCCACCCTCCCACACCTCTTCCCCATGCCCAATGCCCAATAACCAATGACCAATGACTAATGACTAATGACTAAATTGATTGTAATTTGTGGGGCAACGGCAACGGGTAAGTCAGGGCTGGCTTTGGCTTTGGCGATGCGGTTAGGTTCAGTAATTCTCAGTGCTGATTCACGTCAAGTTTACCGTGAGTTTGATATTGGCACGGCTAAGCCAACTATCGCTGAACAAAAATTAGTGCCGCACTATTTAATAGATATCTGCGAGCCGACAGACACGATGACAGTAGCAGACTACCAACAGCAAGCGCAAGCCTTAATTAATTCTCTCTCATCTCCTTCATCCCCCCCACTCTTCATGGTTGGTGGTACTGGTTTGTATATACGTTCTGTTGTCCAAGGGATGAAAATTCCTCGGGTGGCACCGCAAAGTGAATTGCGATCGCAACTGGAATCTCTCGGTCAAAATCAACTCTATGCAATGTTACAACAAGTCGATCCCGTTGCCGCACAAAAAATTCATGCTCATGATTCGGTGCGAACTTTACGAGCGTTAGAAGTATATTACGTAACTGGATACCCGATATCAGAACAGCAAGGGGAAAATCCGCCAAATTATCCGATTTTGCAAATAGGTTTAGATTGCGATGTTGAAAAATTTGGCAGTCGTATTCAAAAGCGTACCGAACAAATGATCGCAAATGGTTTGGTTGCTGAAGTGGAATATCTTTGTCAAAAATATGGTGCTGATTTGCCTTTATTGAATACTTTAGGCTATCAAGAAATCAAGCAATATTTAGCTGGGGATATTTATTTGGAAAAAGCAAAAGAATTAACGGTTTTGCATACAAAACAATTTGCCAAGCGACAACGCACTTGGTTTAGAGCATATCAACAAATTGAGTGGTTTGATGCGGACGATCGTGATTTATTAGAGAAGGTTTGGCAGAGAATAAATGAGTTTATAAATTGCACGAGTTCGTAAGATTTTTTTTGCTCATGCAAAGACGCAAAGTTTTTTTGCGTCTTTACATCAGTGTTTTAGATAGTGTCGGGATCAATGCCCATAGCTCGTAGTCTTTCTGCTAAAATTTGGGCGCGTTGTTCTGATTGAGAAACACGTTGTTCAGCTTCGGAAGCGCGTTGTTCTGCTTGGGAAGCGCGTTCATCTCCAGTTGGTAAAACAGTTTTATCTTGGTAGCACCAGCGTAACCAATTATCCTGTCTACCTTCAAATTCACCTTCCCATAAAGTTACACCTAAACCCACTTGTTCTAACCAAGTTTCTTCACTTTCAAAGTAACGTCTTCCCCTGAGCTCATAAACGCGTAGTAATTTTTCTCCTAATTGCTGATTAGGGTCATATACGATGTAGTAACTAGCCCGCATATGTTCATAAATTTGCAGCTTTTTGCCCAGTTCATCACCTTCTTTGTTAGATACAATTTCGAGGACAACTTCGGGAGGTTTACCAAAACGCCAAACCATATAACAACGATTTTGTTTTTCCCACCAATTTTCAGGCACTTGCACATCCAAGCTGAGAAAGACATCAGGTACAATGGGAGGCTGAAGGTCTGTGTAGTAAATGCCCACATTAGCTTCTGCTAAAAAAGTCTGTTGTAGAGAACTGTAAAGAGAACTCACTAAAAGGCGTTGTTGTTTTTCCAAAGCAAAATTGTCTACAGGTGTATCATCTTCAGTTACTAACTGGTTGGCATCTGGCACATAGTAATCATCATCATTGATTAAAAGTTGATTAACCATGACTGTACCCAGTATTTGAAAGCGTTATTTCTAGATTAGTTCATTGGAGATGGAAAAGTGCATTGACTCAATATTTTATACTAAAAAAATTGTGAGGAGTAGTCATCAATGGAATCTTTTTCAGAACTTATGAAACTTTCTAGGCTGCTAAATGATTTCAAACAACCCTGGTTCATAGCAGGTGGATGGGCGATAGATCTTTTTATAGGAGATGTAACTAGGGTACATAAAGATATAGAAATCGCAATATTTAGGAAAGACCAAAGCAGCCTACGAGAATATTTATTTGGCTGGAAATTTAGTAAGGTTGTTAATGGAAAAATGGACTCTTGGAATGAAGATGAATGGCTAGAATTACCGATACATGAAATTCATGCTCATACTAAAAATACCTTCTTCTCGGAACTAGAGATTCTCTTGGATGAGTCTTCAGAAAGTGAGTGGAAGTTTCGCAGAAATCTTAATATTGCACGTCCATTATCAATGATTCGGTTACGTTCTGATATTGGTCTACCGTTCCTTGCTCCGGAAATTGTACTCTTATACAAAGCCAAGAATCCCAGATCTAAAGATGAAGATGATTTTTATCGTGTATCCAGGTTACTTGATGAAGAACGTCAAGTTTGGCTTAAGCAAGCAATAACACTGTGTCACCCTGGACACCATTGGCTTGGAGAACTTCACGCTAGCTGAAGAGGAGTGCGATCGCTATTTCCGCGTATAGAATCTGTGTTCTTACTCCCATATCCTTTGAACTGGATATACATCAAAGATTGAATCTACACTTAACAAGGGTATCTTTTCAACTATTGCCTGAGCGATTAAAATTCGGTCAAAAGGATCGCGGTGATGGCTTGGTAAAGCTTCTAAAGCATAGATATGAGTTAATTCAATAGGTAATATTTCTAGATTATTCACTCGCTGTTGAGTTTCGATGAAATTAGGAAGCGACGAGCTTAAATTTAGCTTACCAAGTTGAGATTTTATTTGTAATTCCCAAAAACTAGCCATACTAACTACCCAAAAATTGTTAGTATCAATTAATAAGTTTCTAACTCTCTGAGATAGTTTTTCTGGGTTTCCTGCTGATCAAATAATTACGTGAGTGTCTAAGAACAGTTTCATCCCTCACTTTCACCTAACCAAAACTCATCAGGTAAAGGATCATTAAAATCATCACTCATCCAAATCTCACCTTGGTTTAAACCTAGTACCCGTTTCTGGGGTGATTTTTGGGGCTGATGATATTTTTTTGAGAGAAATTCAACAAAATCCAGCACCTGTTGTTGCTGTTCGGGTGCTAAGGTTTGCAGCTTGGCAATTAATTTTGAAGTGATATCTACAACTTGGAAAGTCATCTCACCCTCTCTTGTTGAATCTCTGATTCTATCTTACTTTTAATCACACATCGAAATACGTAGACGTTGCATCAGCTTGTTGTCAGACATTGCCTCTTACTCCTCACTCACGAGCTGCTATTCTTGCAACAATGGTAATTACAGCCATATCAACCAGCTACAACAGACTTAAACATCTACCTTTAACTGTAAAACCTATGCTCACCCAAGATAAAAAACAACGTAACTGGAAGCCCATTATCAAAGCATTCGAGGCTGTTCTTGGCAAAAATGGTGTAGTGCAACGCCGCGAAGAACTTATTACCTATGAATGCGACGGTTTAACCGGCTATCGTCAACGTCCGGCTGTAGTAGTTTTACCTAGAACTACAGAACAAGTTGCCGAAGTTGTGAAAATATGCAACCAATATTCTATCCCGTTCATCGCACGCGGTTCAGGCACCGGTCTATCTGGCGGCGCTTTGCCGTTGCTAGATTCGGTTTTAATTGTCACTTCTTTAATGCGGCAAATCCTCAGCATTGATTTGGAAAATCAACGTACAGTTGTTCAACCAGGGGTGATTAATAGTTGGGTAACACAGGCTGTTAGTGGTGCTGGTTTTTACTATGCTCCCGACCCTTCCAGTCAAATTATTTGCTCTATTGGCGGGAATATTGCCGAAAATTCTGGTGGGGTACATTGTCTCAAATATGGCGTGACTACTAACCACGTTTTAGGATTAAAAATTGTCACGCCGTTAGGGGAAATTGTTGATTTAGGCGGACAAATTCCAGAGATGCCTGGTTACGATTTAACTGGTGTTTTTGTTGGTTCGGAAGGCACTTTAGGTGTTGCCACAGAAATTACTTTGCGAATTCTCAAAAGTGCAGAATCAATTTGTGTGCTGTTGGCAGATTTCACTAGTATTGAAGCTGCTGGAGCAACTGTTTCTGACATCATCAGCGCCGGAATTATTCCTGGTGGGATGGAAATGATGGATAATTTTAGTATCAACGCCGTTGAAGATGTTGTAGCAACTAATTGTTATCCCCGCGATGCTACTGCTATTTTGCTAATAGAAATTGACGGTTTAGAAGTTGAAGTTGCAGGCAATAAGCAGCGAGTTACAGAAATTTGTCAAAAGAATGGTGCGCGGAATGTCACTTCTGCTAGTGACCCAGAAACGCGATTGAAATTATGGAAAGGACGTAAAGCGGCTTTTGCTGCTGCTGGTCATTTAAGCCCAGATTATTATGTACAAGATGGTGTGATTCCCCGGACTCAATTGCCTTATGTGCTGCATGAAATTGAGATGTTAAGTGAGCAATATGGTTATCGAGTTGCTAATGTGTTTCACGCTGGTGATGGTAATCTTCATCCGTTAATTCTGTATGATAATTCTGTGGCTGGGGCATTAGAGAAAGTGGAAGAAATGGGAGGAAAAATTCTTAAGCTTTGCGTCCAAGTCGGTGGTAGCATTTCTGGCGAACATGGCATTGGTGAAGAGAAAAAGTGCTATATGCCACAGATGTTTAGCAAAGTTGATTTAGAAACTATGCAATGGGTACGCCAAGTTTTTAATCCTCAAGGGTTAGCAAATCCTGAAAAAATATTTCCCACACCACGAACTTGTGGTGAAGCTGCAAATGCATTGCCTATTAAGCAATTTGAAGGTGTGGAAAGATTTTAAGAAGGAGTTATATAGCGATTTCCAGTTAAGTGAGGTACAGATAATATTTTGAAACGCAAAGGGACGCAAAGTAAAGCGCAGAGGTACGCAGAGATTTGTACCTCAGGAGACTAGGAAACGCTATAAGTTAGGAGTTAACAGTATAAACACGATTAATCCTTGTCTGTACAAGAGCTAGGAGTTAGGAGTTTATCAGGTTTGGGCATGTTAGGTATATTCATAACCCAAATTTGGTTCGTATTCTTTAACTATTCTGACTCCTGAATTCTGGATTCTGAATTCTGACTCCTGATTTAATCATCATTTCTTCACATATTCCGGAGAATTACAATTTGATTTTGTAGTTATATATAATGTAGCGATCGCACTTGGTAACGTTGACAAATGAATCAGGTTGCACGCCGTTTTTTTTCTTACTTGCTGTGTTTGGGATTAGTAATCACCATAACATTTTTTTCACACTCTTCAGGCTCAGTTTATTCTCAAAAAACAAGTCCTTTAAGTACAGAAATCCGCGGTGTTTGGCTGACTAATGTTGCTAGTGGTGTACTATTTGTCCCTTGGGGTATTAATCGCGCTCTCAATCAATTATCGGCTCTCAATTTTAATACAATTTATCCTGTAGTTTGGAACAGAGGGCATACTTTTTATCATAGTGCTGTAAGCAAAATGACTACAGGTTCAGATACTCAACCTTTACTGAAGTTTATGCATGGTGGACAAGATGTTTTAACAAAGATAGTTAGACTTGCCAAAAATAAAGATTTGAGAGTTATTCCTTGGTTTGAATATGGGTTTATGACGCCGCATTATTCAGAATTAGCAAGGCGTTACCCTGACTGGTTGACAATTGGACAAGAAGGTATCAACTCTATTCAAGATACTCCACCAGAAGAAATTGACAATGGCTTAGTGAATAAGCAAGCTTGGTTAAATCCTTTACATCCGCAAGTGCAAGAGTTTATCCAAGGGCTAATTGTAGAAGTAGTCAAAAATTACGATGTGGATGGTATTCAACTTGACGACCACTTTGGAATGCCTGTACAGTTTGGTTACGATCGCTTCACTATTGAACTTTATCAGCAAGAACATCAAGGCAAAAGTCCCCCAAGTAATCCTTTTAATTCAGAATGGATGCGTTGGCGAGCAGACAAAATTACTGATTTCATGGCAGAAATCTATCAAGCCGTCAAGGCAGTTAAACCGAAAGCTAAAATATCTTTGTCTCCCAACTACCAAGCTTTTGCCTATAAATACTATTTGCAAGATTGGGAAAATTGGGTAAAAAAAGGTTTAGTGGATGAGTTAATTTTGCAGGTATATCGAAGTGACAAAAAATCTTTTATCGCTCAACTCGAACAACCATCTGTGAAATTAGCCCAAAGTCTAATTCCAGTAGGAATTGGTATATTAACGGGAACAGTTCATAATCCAGTCAAAATTCCCCAAATTGAAGCACAGGTTCAAGCAGTACGCGATCGCAATTTTGACGGAATCTCCTTTTTTTACTGGGAGAGTCTGTGGGGTTACATTGTACCTGAATCACCCCAACAACGACGCAAAGCTTTTCTTGATATGTTTGATACTAAAGCGAAAAGATTATTACAACTCAAGAAAGTTTGATGCCATTAGTGCCTGACAATACTAGATTTAGCTTTGCATTTCTCTGGGTTTTAGCTACTTTTGCTGGTTTTTTATTGAGTTTACTGTTAATAGAAGTCGGCGAAAAGCCGGATATTGGGGTAGTAGAAGCAGCTATCGGCGGATTTGCGATCGCACTTCCTCAAGGTTTTCTTCTCAAACAACCTATAGTTTGTATCAGGTGGATTTTGTCAAGTCTTTTGGGTTGGAGTATCATCACTGCCATCGGTATTGGTGGCTTGGGTTGGATTGTACCTAGCACTCAGTTTCTCCCCCAGAGAATTCTTCATGGCGCATTTTATGGAGGGCTTGGGGGTTTAGGGATTGGATTGACACAATGCTTGGCAATTTCTCAACCAGTCCCTGTGGTGTGGCGATGGATATTTCTCTCTTCGGCAAGTTGGGCGATCGCTATTCCTTTCGGTTCTGCTGTGGGGATCGTTTTACACCGCTTCACTCAGTTATTCTTAGGCGAAGTCATCGGATTAGCTATCACTTGGCTGCTAGTTGGTATCCTCACAGGAATCAATGCTCACAAATTGCGATCGTGAGTTCCCATCCGATACCACCCAGAGAATTATTAAGAATTATAAATTTTCTTGATGTAATTTGATGATTGTACCTAAGTATATGCAAAAATTCAGAAAAACTGTGCAAAATCAGTAATTTTTTCTAAACCTGCAAATGCATTTTCGCCTTCAAAGAGCAGGATTTGTTAAGCTGACTCCTATTAGCTTTTCTAAATTTCCGATCATCAGAAGTAGACAAAGATCCAAGTTTCGATGAGCAACGGCTGACAATACTTTGCATTAGGCGCCTAACTGCATCTACTACAAGCATAAGAATTATAAGAGAGCGCCTAAAACAGTCAGCAATAACAGACAGGGACTCTCGCATGAATATCAATCCGACTGAATCAACTATAGAGTTGACACAACTATCACCTCCTCAGATTCTCTTTGGCACAGAAGTAGATAAAAAAAGTAGTAGCGAGCAGTTTCTACTGAGTATGTACGATTCTGTTCAGGCATCAATATTTGTAGTGGATGTCCTAGAGGACGGGGACTTTCGATATCTAGCACTAAATCCCACTCACGAACGCTGGATAGGCATTCGTTCAGACGATCTCCGAGGCAAAAAACCAGAGGATATTCTTTCGCCGATTGATGCTGCTAGGGTGCGTCAGCGTTATGCTGACTGTGTGCTATTTGGCAAAACTATTTCCTACGAACAATGTTTGCAATTCCAGGGAATTCTAACGTGGTGGAGTACAACTTTGACTCCATTAAGGGATGCTAACTCTAGGATTTATCGACTGATTGGTACTAGTAGTAATATCACTCATATTAAGGAAGCAGAAAAAGGAGTTGAACTCCAGGCGCAAAGGGAGCAACTTTTAGAAGCGATCGCCGGACGAATTCATCAATCCGTAGAATTAGAGACAATTCTGCATCAGACAACACAAGAACTACGACAGTTTTTAAAGAGCGATCGCGTGCTAATTTATCGCTTTGGTGCTGATAGTAGTGGAGTAGTGATTGCCGAATCAACTGTTGCCAATAGCAATCCGTTGTTGGGGAAAAACATTACCGATCCCTGTTTGAGTAGCAAATATCGAGAACACTATAGTCAGGGTTACATTCAAATTATTGAAGATATTCATACATCCGGATTACATCCTTGCCACATAGATCTCCTTGCCTCTTTGCAGGTAAGAGCCAATCTAGTCGTGCCAATTTTCTTCAAGCAAGATGTGTGGGGGCTGTTAATTGCTCAGCATTGTCACCAACCGCGTCAATGGCAGCAAATGGAAACTGACTTGCTCAAGCAACTGGCAACTCAAATCGGCATTGCCGTGCAACAGGCAGAACTTCATCAGCAACTCAACGATTTCAAAGCCAAGATGGAGTCGCACAAACAAAAACACGTCAATCAGTTGCAGCAGGTGCGAAACTTTGAAGCCTTGGTGGGACGGATGACAGAACAAATCCGCGATAGTCTCGATGAAAGTCAGGTATTGCAGACAGTCACCCAGGAATTATTGCAGTTACTCAACCTCGATCGTTGCCAAATCGAGCTTTACAGCACCTGTCAAACCCAGGTAAATATTACTTACGAGTACACCACCAACTTACCCCAGTGCTTGGGATTGACCAAACAAATTGCAGACCGTCTCGAAGTTTATCAGCCATTATTGCAAAAACAACCGTTGCAATTTTTAGAAATTGTACCTGGATGGCAGCCAAAATTGCTAGTTGTTGCCCAGATGGCTTGTCCAATTTTTGATACTCAAGGAATTTTAGGAAATATTTGGTTGACAAGACCAACACAAGAGGCCTTTGATGAATTTGAAGTTGAGCTAGTGCAGCAGATTGCCAATGAATGTGCGATCGCTATTCGCCAAGGACAACTTTATCAAAAAAACCAGGCGCAGGTAAAAGAATTAGAAAAACGCGATCGGCTAAAAAACGAATTTCTGAGAACCCTGTCCCAAGAACTGCGGACACCAATAACTAGCATCAGCCTCGCCGCCCAAACTCTCGAAAGTGTTCTGACACCAGAAGAAATATTAGAGATAGAAATAGTTCCGCAGCTTTTACAGATATTGCATAATGAATGTGCGCGAGAGAGCAAGTTAATTAACGACCTACTCACACTCACATCTCTAGAAACCGAACCAAATCCTCCAACTTTGATTGCCATTGACTTACAAAGCTGGCTTCATCCCATCATTGAAACTTTTCGAGATGTCACCAACTGCCAGCGCCAGCAGTTAAACCTAAGTATCGATCGCACACTCCCACTTTTAGAAACAGATATCACAGACCTAGAGCGGATTGTCACCGAACTCCTCAACCATGCTTGCAAGTACACCCCAGCAGAGGAATCCATCACAGTTTCGGCTGAACTGACAGCCGACGCACTAGAGCTTAAAATTACCAATTCCGGAATCGAGCTTACCAGCAACGAACTCTCACGGATTTTTGAGCCTTTTTATCACCTTTCCAAACACGATCCTTGGAAACATAGCGGCACCGGACTAGAATTGGCATTAGTACAGAAAATGGTCAGACATTTAGGCGGTTCAATTTCTGTAGAGAGTGCAGCAGGTCAAACCAGCTTCACCGTCAAATTTCCGGTTTAAATGGTTTTTTTGGCTATTGCACTGGCACATTTGTGAGAAGTTTGCTATAATAGTTATTCGTGTGGGTGACTAGCTCAACGGTAGAGCATCGGACTCTTAATCCGCTGGTTCTGAGTTCGAATCTCAGGTCACCCATCGTCAAAATGTTCTAAATTAGCCCTCTCCTGAAAAACTTGTTCCTCAGAAGATGGGTAATTAGCAGTAAAATAAAAACTCACAATTACTCAGTAGTTACTTGTATTTAGTGATGATTGAGAGCTTCAGTCATCTGCAAAGGTAGCTATGTTGACTATAAAGTTTAAAATGCAATCAAGCTACTGAGATTTAAGACAGGAAATCACAGCAAAATCTCACAACCAAACATCAAAAAGCTTTCTTAATGTTTACATAAAACAAAGTGTTAAAAATTAGCGTTGAAGAAGCAGCACTTAATTTAAAACATCTCGTAGAGCAAGTAGCTAAAGGAGAAGAAGTTATCTTGCTAAAGGAAAATCGAGTTGTAGCTCGTTTGGTTCCTCCGCAAAAAAAAGAACAGTGTCTAGCTAGGATGAAACAGTTCCGGAACGCGCTTGCTGTTAAGGGAGAACCTTTAAGTGTAACTATAATTAACGCCCGTATTGAGGAGCGCCATTGATTTATCTAGATACAAGTATTGTTGCTCCTTTATATTGGGTAGAGCCGTTAAGCGATAGAGTTGAGGAGCTAGTATTAAGTGAAACTGAGATTGGTTTAAGTCAATTAGTTGAGGTGGAATTTGTTTCTGCTTTATCCCGTCGGGTTAGGATGCGTGAAATATCTCAAGATGACGCAACAGCTATAGTCGAAAGGTTTCAAACTGATATAGATACTGGTTTTTATACTCGTATTACCCTTGAAGCAATTCACTACCACTTGGCGCGTGAGTGGATTAGTCGGTTTACAACATCGCTGCGTACACTTGATGCTTTGCATTTGGCTGTTGCATTCCAAAATAATATTAAGTTGGTAACGGCGGATGCAGCTTTGGCTGCAAGCGCTCAGTTTTTGGGAGTTAACATTACTTTATTCCAGTAAATTAATGTTTATTAATAGCGATCGCCATTACAAAAAGCTATCAGACAAAGTACACTAATTACACAACGATGATTGATCATTGCGAGTGCAACGCTACTCCTACTAGTTGTCTAACTTGGGATTTCACCGCTTCAGGGACTTCCAAAAAATAAATTATCCCAAATTCTTTGTACGTTTTTCGGGTAGCACAGCTGTGCTACCCTACGACGGGATATTTTTTTAATTGGAAGTCCCTCAACGATGGCATCGGCATAAATTTTGGCAGCATGAAGCAGTTCTTCTGGCGTGCCAGAACTTGGCATATTACTGACTGCCAACTTAATTAGCCGCAGTTGGGATTCAGTGATTAGGCGGACATGATATGAGTGGGAATCGCTATAAGATGCGTTTCCCTACTATTAACTGTTAGTTGATGATACTTGCTGTTCTGCTACCGTCACCGCTTCATTTTGCGGAAACTTCGGGAAAAATTTTTGAGATATCCAGTCAGTAGAGATGTGAGACAGTAATCCCAGAGGACCGGCAAAGAAACACAAAGCTAGGGAATGAATTGTCCAAACACCTGTTTTTTGACCTGACAAATAAATCCAGCGACCAACAAATAAATCCATTACTAAATAATGAACCCAACCCGTTGCTGCAACTTTTTCATCTGCAAACAGTCGGGCAACATTCGCTAATTCCAGATTCGAGAAATCTTGGGCGTTTTCTGGCGTCACACTGTTGATAAACAAATACAGATATACTCCAGCTAATAGGACAAAAGGCAGATATGATGCCATGATTCGCTGTGTGACTTTCCAATTTGGCAATAAAATCATCAAAGTCCAAAAAGGCAAGACGAAAATATTGGCAATGTTAAATATTTGGGAAATGGTCATAGTTTTGTGAAGTGGGGAGTGGGGAGATAGGGAGATGAAGGAGAATAATCAATGACCAATGACCAATGACAAATTTATAAAGCTACGAGTTGGGATTCAATTTCTGAAGATTTCAAATCACGACCGATGAAAACTAAGCGGGTTTGTCTGGCTTCTTCGGGTTGCCAGGGGCGATCGTAAAATTTATCAAATCTGGTTCCCACACCTTGCATTACTAGACGCATGGATTTGTTTGGTACTGCCACAAAACCTTTGATGCGATAAATTTCTTGTTCTTGTGCCAAGGTTTGCAACTGCTGTTGCAGCTTTTCTGGGTCAAAGGCACGATCTAAAATTAAATTGGCTGAGGTAATTTCTTCGTCGTGTTCGTGGTCTTCTTCGGTGTCATGATGACTGGGGCGAGAATCTAGGTTGTCTTCGACTGCGGCTTGGAATCCTAATAATATAGATGCATCGAGTCGAGAGCCATCGCTTTCCACAATCTTCACCACTCTGGGCAACTCTTGTTTAATTAATTCCTCGACTCTGGCTTTCGTTTCGGCGTCCACCAAGTCAGTTTTATTCAACACCACTAAATCTGCACAAGCAAGTTGGTCTTCAAACAGTTCTTGCAAAGGTGTTTCGTGTTCTATACTATCATCTGCTTGGCGTTGAAGTGCGATCGCCTCCGGATCGCTAGCAAATGTCCCCGCTGCTACTGCTGCACAATCAACTACGGTAATCACCGCATCCACGGTAGCTGCATTGCGAATTTCCTGCCAACGAAAAGCTTTTATCAAGGGTTTAGGTAAAGCTAAACCAGAGGTTTCAATCAAAATACAATCAATGCTATCCCGCCGCTTAATCAACTCTTGCATCGTCGGGTAAAACTCTTCCTGGACGGTACAGCATAAGCAGCCGTTAGTTAATTCAAAAATATTACTGTCGCCTTCACCGTCCTCAGGGCAAATTTGACATGATTTCAACAATTCGCCATCAATACCGAGTTCGCCAAATTCGTTGACCAAAACCGCAATACGGCGTCCTTGGTTGTTTTGTAGCAAGTGACGAATTAGGCTAGTTTTTCCACTACCTAAAAAGCCTGTGATTACTGTGACCGGAATTTTTGCAGCCATATTTTGCCTGATGTCTTCAGTATCATAAGTTTTACTCATTGCAAACTTCAATACTGAAATGAACCTGAGTTTAAATATTGACTTAGCTATTGTAAACTGAAATTCTAGAGTAAAACTTACAATTCTTCCCCCCCACCTCCCCACCTCCCCACTCCCCATTTCTATTTTTTAAGAATCATTCTCTTTTTTGTGGCATAAATTTAGTGAATACGGGCGATATGTACATAGCAGCGTTGATCACTAGAGACTGACTTATGAATAACTCCACCTATCAGCTAGAAGATTTCACCTTAACATTGCCGATTTCCCAAACAGCTCGCATAACTGCCCAACAATTTGCTAACCAGCAGCCAAATTCTCAAAAAGCAGAGCAAGTCCGGCTGAATACTCTAGCTGTATGGGTGGTGAATGACTATTTGCAGATGATGGATATTCCGACCGATCTTGCAGCTGGTGACAGCTGGAACCCCATCATGCGCCTCTGCGGGAATGTAGCTGACTTAGAAGTGCCTTCAGTTGGTCGTCTTGAGTGTCGCCCCGTTCACCAACACCAGCAGATATGTTCCATTCCTCCAGAAACCTGGGAAGAACGGGTGGGTTATTTAGTGGTTGAATTCGATCGATCGCTCCAAGAAGCGAAGCTGTTGGGTTTTGTGCCTAGTGTCGCAAATGAAACACTACCTTTAAGACAACTGCAACCATTGGAAGCATTTATCGACCATATGGCACACCTGCGGGAATCTCCACTCGCCTCATTGGTGAATTTGAGTCAGTGGTTTGCTGGTATATTTGAGACGGGCTGGCAAACTGTTGAATCTTTGTGGAATCTGCCAGAACTCAGACCAGCTTATGCTTTTCGCAGTATTGAAACTGTGGAACTAAATGCTCTCAACCGACCAGAATCATTTACTAAACGTGCAAAACTGATTGATTTGGGCATCCAAATTCTGAATCACCCGGTGATGTTGATTGTGGAAATTAGCCCAGAAAAGAATCAAGAAACGAGTATCCACCTCCAGTTGCACGCAACTGGTAGTCAACTTTACTTACCACCAGGAGTTCATCTCACCGTTCTAGATAGTTCGGGAGCAGTCTTTTTGGATGCTCAATCCAGAAAATCAGACAATTACATTCAGTTACAGTTTCGTGGCGAACCCAGAGAAGAATTTAGCGTTAGGGTAGCATTGAATGGTACTAGTATTACCGAACATTTCCGGATTTAAAATATCTAGCTATCTTCCCTCTTTGTCGGTAATTTATAAGTGGTAAATTAATTAATTAAAAATTTAAACCGGCTTTTTGGGATTTTCAAAAAAGTTCTGTACACACTTCTGAAAATTGTCATCAGACATTAGAGGTTTGTGAATTTGCACAGGAAGAGGGATAGCGACGGTCATGGGTAAGTTAGTAGTTCTGAAATTCGCAGAGGGTAGTTTTGAGCAGGGGTTTGCTGTTACCCTCCAAATTGGTGAAGAACAGGAGCGTGCGACAACAGAAATCACAGGGAAATTACCTCCATTTCCCGAAATGCCGCTCTACTACAGTCATTGGCAGTCTAGTTATCGGCAGATAGGCAATCGTTATCGCCTCTATGCTGAGCAAATGCAGGTGACGAATGTATCAATGATCCAAGACTGCGAAAACACTTCTCATATTTTGCGGGCACGCTTTAATACCTGGCTGCGGGCGGAAGAATTTCGCTCTGTCAGAGAAAAATGGTTAGAAAGATTGTCGTCCACGGAAGAAGTGCGGGTAATTTTACAAACAGAAAATAGCCAATTACAGCTATTACCCTGGCATTTATGGGAGTTGTTAGAACGCTACCCCAAGGCTGAAATCGCTCTTGCTTCACCAACTTACGATCGCATCCACAAGTCACGCACTGCAAATCCTTTAGTCAACATTTTGGCAATTGTTGGTAATAGCCAAGGAATTGACACCCAAGCAGATCGAGCTTTATTGCAACAGTGTAGCAATGCCGAAGTCACTTTTATCGTCGAACCACAGCGCAAGGAATTAACTGAACATCTCTGGGGAAAAAACTGGGACATTCTCTTCTTTGCCGGACATAGTTCTAGTCAAGGAAACGGAGAAAGCGGACGAATTTACCTGAATAAAACTGATAGTCTGACCATTGGCGAGTTAAAGTATGCTCTGAGAAAAGCCATTGAAAATGGTTTGCAACTGGCTATATTCAATTCCTGCGATGGATTGGGATTGGCGCGAGAATTGGCCGATTTGCAGATTCCTCAGATAATTGTCATGCGCGAACCGGTTCCAGACCAAGTTGCTCAAGAGTTTTTAAAGTATTTTCTCCAAGGCTTTGCTAGTGGAGAGTCTCTATATCAATCAGTGCGCCAAGCGCGGGAACGGTTGCAAGGACTTGAAGACCGATTTCCTTGTGCGACTTGGCTACCAGTGATTTGCCAAAATCCAGCCCAGATGCCCCCCACTTGGGATGAATTAAGGTCTACAGAAATTGAAGAGATACCGAATTCACCTCCATCCATCAAACGCAGATTTAGCATCGCTTTGTCATTGAGTGTGGCAGTTACAGCCTTGGTTTTTGGGGCGAGGTTGGTGGGAATGCTGGAAAATCCAGAATTTCAAGCCTTTGACCAGATGGTGCGATTGCGTCCACCAGAAGGAATTGATCCCCGACTGCTGATAATCACCATTGACGATGATGATTTGGCAACTCAAAGAAAAAATGGTGAGGCCTTAATCGGAGCTTCGATTTCCGAAAAATCTCTCAATAAACTTCTAGAAAAACTTAATCAGTACCAACCTAGAGCGATCGGCTTAGATATCTACCGTGATTTTAAAGCCAAAGACCCAGATTTAATTACTCGTTTGAAAAAAACTCCCAACTTGATTGGCATATGTAAAGGAAGCGATGGCACAGCCAATATCGGAGGTATTCAGCCGCCACCAGAAATTCCGACAACAAATCTGGGATTCAGTGACTTTATTCATGACCGTGATGGAGTTATCCGTCGCCATCTTTTATTCATGAACCAAGAGGCGACATCATTGTGTTCTGCCTCTTACTCATTCAGTCTACAACTGGCTTCGCTCTATCTGAGTCCTTCAGGAATTGGAGTCAAGTTCACCCCCGAAGGAAATTTGCAGCTGGGTAAGACTGTTTTTCAAAATCTGAACCCTCGTAGTGGTGGCTATCAAAATATTGATGCCAATGGCGGTCAAATCTTACTCAACTACCGTTCCCCAAAGGAAATCGCCGAACAGGTGAAGCTAACCAAATTTTTATCTAGTCCGGTTAATCCCTATGCTATCAAAGACCGGATTGTTTTGATTGGTGTGGTGTCAAGAGGGGATTCTCCAGATACCTGGCCGACACCCTACGGAGTTCCCTTGGACGAGCAAATGCCAGGAGTCTTGATACAGGCCCATATGATTAGCCAAATTCTCAGTGCTGTGGAAGATGGCCGTCCATTGCTGCGGGTTTGGTCGCTGTGGCTTGAAGTGGCCTGGATTTGGGGTTGGTCTGTGGTGGGAGGAGTCCTAGCTTGGCGAAACCTTTCACTTGGCTGGTTGGCATTGGCAGTTGGTGTTGCCTCTAGTGTTCTGTATGTAGCTTGCTTTGGTCTATTAATTTGGGGTGCTTGGGTGCCTTTTGTCCCCTCAGCTTTATCCTTAGTAGCCACCGTTGGCTTGATGTCAATTTATAATTCCAAAACAAAAATTCGTAGTTCAAATAGTTAGGGAGTGGGGAGTGGGGAGATGAGGGAGATGAGGGAGATGGGGGAGATGAGGAGGTAGGGGAAAAGGTTAAAGGGTAAAGGGTAAAGGGATAAATTTAACCTTTCCCCCTTACCCCTTTCCCTTTCCCCCTTCCTAATGCCCAATGCCCAATCCAAAATCTAAAATCTAAAATCCAAAATCCTATGGGGTGATGTTTTTATGAAGTTTAATTTACAACCGATAAAACTATTTTTAGTACTAGGTTTGAGCTGTACGAGTCTGCTAGTTAGCCAGACTTCGAGTCTTGGTCGTGGATTTGGCGATCGCTCTCATTCTAAAATGATTGTTGCTCAAACTCCAACCTTTCAACAACCTCCAGTTCCACCTGGTCGCGCTCCTGGAGGACGCGTCCGGGGCGGGGCGACGCGAGGAGGAGATTTTGCCTGTCCAGCTACTACACCTGACCTCACGGCTTTAGTGCCGTTTACTGAGGAAGCTGATGCAGTGGTTAATGTCTGGGCGCAGACGACCTTAGAACATCCAAGTTGGTTTTTCTATGTGCCATATACCAAGAATGTGGCTAGTGCAGTGGAATTTGTGCTGCAAGAAAATACGGACTCTAAGGACTCTAAGGAGATTTACCGAAAAACCATCGCTTTACCAGATAAGCCAGGAGTAATACAGGTTTCTCTACCTAGCACTGCTCCCGCCTTGGCACTCAACAAACAATACCGTTGGTTTTTCAGCATCAACTGCGATAAACGCAAAAATGCCCCCTGGACTTTCGTTGAAGGGGTAATACAACGAGTTGACTTGAGTCAATCAATAGTTAAAGAACTGGAAACGGCAGAACCTCTAAAGCGCTATGCAATCTATGCCCAAAATGGCATATGGTACGAGGCACTGGCAACACTGGCTCAACTGCGTCAGAAAAATCCCAAAGATACCGCAGTTGAGGCGCAGTGGCAGAATTTGCTAGCAAGTATCCGCTTAGATGATGTTGCTAAAAAACCCCTTCTGTTGGACAAACCTTAGACTTTGGGGCACGGGGCATTGGGCATTAGGAAGGGGGAAAGGGAAAGGGGTAAGGGGGAAAGGTTAAATTTATTATCCCTTTACCCTTTACCCTTTAACCTTTTCCCCTACCTCCCCATCTCCCTCATCTCCACACTCCCCACTCCCACTCCCTACTCAGCGCTGACTAAACCATTGTGCCTGAGTAGAGCGATCGTACTTGGTTCACGACCTCGAAAAGTTTTAAAGACCTGCATTGGATGCTTCCCACCACCGAGTGCCAATACGGTATCTCGATAATGCCGTCCTGTAACTTTTATCGCTTCTTCATTTTCTAATCCAGCTTCTTCAAAAGCGGCAAAAGCATCAGCACTAAGTACCTCAGCCCATTTGTAACTGTAATAACCCGCTGCATAACCACCCTCAAAAATGTGCCCAAAAGCACATAGCATTGAATCTTCTGGAAGTGGTGGTAAAACGGTAGTCGTCTTAGCTATACGCTGACGCACATCTGCTGGGCTTTCATCACTATCGGGACGATAGCGGTAGTGTAGTTCTAAATCAACGGTGCTAAAGTGAAGCTGCCGCAACATGGCAGTACCACTCATATAATTACGCGCTGCTAGCAGTTTTTGATAATAATGTTCTGGTAGAGCTTCCCCAGTTTCGTAATGCTTGGCCATGCCAAATAAAGTCAGCCGTTCATAGCACCAGTTTTCCATAAACTGACTAGGTAGTTCCACTGCGTCCCATTCCACATTGTTGATGCCTGCGGCTCCAGCATAATCAACCTTGGTAAGCATGTGGTGTAATCCATGACCAAACTCGTGAAATAAAGTCTCTACTTCATAGAAAGTCATTAAACTAGGTTTGCCATCTACTGGCGGAGTTTGGTTACATATCAAGTAACTCACAGGTAAGCGGATGCTAGTTACACCATTTTCTGTGATTTTGGCCCGATTGATGCATACATCCATCCAAGCACCACCGCGTTTTTCTGCGGGACGGCTATAGGGATCTAGGTAGAAATAAGCTATGGGAGAACCAGTTTCATCAGCAATTTGGAAATAACGGACATCCTCATGCCATACTGGGGCTTGACCATCAGCAGGGGTGACGGTAACGCCAAATAACCGCTTCACAAGTCCAAATAAGCCATCTAGTACTTGAGGAAGGGGAAAGTAGGGACGTAATTCTTCAGCGGTAAAAGCAAATTTTGCTTCTCGTTGGCGTTCTGCCCAAAAGCTGATATCCCAGTGTTTTAAATTCTGATATTGTTCTCCATGTGATGCGGCGAAAGCTTGGAGTTCTCCTAAGTCTTTGACAGCAGCATCATAACTAGCTTGACGTAGTTCTTCTAATAATGCTTCCACTGCTTCAACATTAGGAGCCATTTTACTGGCAAGGCTCAATTCGGCATAACTCCCAAAGCCAAGTAAATCTGCGAGTTCTTGCCGTAACTCCAAAATCCGCTTAATTAAAGGGTTATTATCTAAATCGCCAGTAGAAGCACGGGTGATATAAGCCTTGTAAAGCTTTTGGCGTAAATCTCGGCTGGTGCTATGCTGCATGAAAGGCCCGTAGCAGGGAAAGTCCAAGGTAATACGCCAAGGACCATTTTCTGGTGTAGCGTTGATTTCACCAGCCTCACGAGCAGCTTGTGCTGCTAAACTCACTAAGCTTGGGGGTAGTCCGTCAATTTCTGCTTTTTTTGTCAGGGTTAAGCTAAAAGCTTTAGTCGCATCCAGTACATGGTTAGAGAATTTGGTAGAAAGTTCTGCTAATTCCATCTGGATGATATTGAAACGCTCTCTCGCTTCTCCTTCTAAGCCAACGCCAGAAAGTTCTGCATCTCGAATGGCAGCTTCTACAATCCGCTGTTGGGCTGGTTCTAAAGTTGCCCAACTATCACTGGCACGGAGTACTTTAAAAGCACTGTAGATGGGTTGGCTTTGACCGAGCTTATTGATAAATTGTATTACCTGTGGCTGTATGGTTTCATGAGCTTCTCGCAGTTCAGGGCTATTTTTAACCCCCATTAAATGATTCACTGCCCCCCAACTCCAGGTAAGCCGTTCAGTCAGCTTTTCTAAAGGTTCTACTAAACCTTCCCAAGTAGGCTCTACATTAGCCTCTAAAGCTGCAAGTTGCTGGTCAAGTTCTGCCAGCAATTGGTTAAAGGCTGGTACTACTCGTTCTGGTTTAATCTCTGCAAAGGGAGGTAGGCCAGTGCCTTGGAGTAAAGGATTGTCAAAAAGAATGGTACTTGCACTCATGTTTTTCTCTGAACTGCGGACGAATAAAAATCAACAATGATTTTTATTTATATATATTTATATATCTTCTAATGTAGCGATCGCTGTGCTATTTAGTCTCGCCATTTTGGCAAAATAAAAACTACTTGGGCATTGGGCATTGGGAAGAAGCAGGCGGGCAGGGGGCGGGGGGCAGAGGGGAAGATTTTCTCCCCTGCTCCTTCTACTCCCCGATCTCCCCATCACCCCATGCCCCACTAGTCACCTACAACCAGGGCGATCGCAAAGCCATCGTATCCTTTGCTACCCACTGTCTGGAGCGCGGTGGCACTCACACGCGGCTCAGATGCCAGCAGTTCGTTGAAGCTACGTACACCTTGGACGTTGGCATCGCCACTGGCTGTATCAATTACTGCCCCGTTCCGAACGATATTATCAGCAATAATCAGGCTACCTCGACGGGACAGTTTCAGCGCCCAGGCTAGATAATCAGGATTGTTTGGCTTGTCGGCGTCGATAAATATCAGGTCAAATGGACTGCGACCTTCGGCGGCGAGTTGTGGCAATGTAGAAAGTGCTTGCCCAAGGCGCAATTCAACTACATCGCTCAGACCGGCGCGTACAATGTTGCTCTGGGCAACTTCGGCGTGTTTAGTATTGGCTTCCAGCGTAATTAAGTAACCATCTTTGGGTAGTGCCCGCGCTAACCAGATTGTGCTGTAGCCGCCCAAAGTACCAATCTCTAGGATGGTACGTGCGCCTTGGAGTTGCGCCAACAACAGCAGTAGCTTACCTTGATTCGGCGAAACATTGTGCGGTGGCAGACCAGCCGCAGCGCTGGTTTCGAGTACTGCATCTAGCACGGAGTCGGAAGGTACAAACAAATCGGTGAGGTAAAGGTCAACGGCAGTCCATTGTTCCTGAGTCATGATAGAGGGAGTAGAGAGTAGGGAATGGCGAGTGGGGAGTGCTGCCGAATACTTTCAATATAATTACGAATTACGAATCACACTACTTGCTTTACCTGGGATTTTGCCAACTCACTAGGTGCGATCGCTCCATTTTCTGTAATGATGGCTGTAATCAATTCGGCTGGGGTGACATCAAATGCTGGGTTATAAAAATCTATACCCGCTGGTGTAAGAATAGTATCGCCGACTTGATAGATTTCTGTGGGATCGCGTTCTTCAATGGGAATTTTGCTGCCATCGGCTAATTCAAAATCAACGGTGGAAAGGGGTGCAGCGACAAAGAAGGGGATATTATGGGCTTTAGCTGCGATCGCCACACTGTATGTCCCAATTTTATTAGCAGTGTCGCCGTTAGCGGCAATGCGATCGGCACCCACAACTACTGCATGAATCAAACCCTGTTTCATGCAATGGGCTGCCATGTTATCAGTAATTAATGTCACTGGAATACCTTCTTGGACGCATTCCCAAGTGGTGAGTTTTGCGCCTTGCAAACGCGGACGAGTTTCGTCGGCAAACAAACGCCCTAAACGTCCTTCTCTCCAAGCAGAACGCACGACACCCAAAGCTGTACCATAACCAGCAGTAGCTAATGCCCCGGCGTTACAGTGGGTAAGTAATGTCAGCTTTTCTGGGGTACTAGGCAAGACTGCCAAACCATGATCGCCGATCGCCTGACAAGTTTGCAAATCTTCAATGTTGATTGCTTGGGCAGTTTCCAAGAGAATTTGCTTGATTTCTTCGACTGTTCCCAGGGTTTCGTAGGCAATTTTGAGCATTTGGCTAATTGCCCAAAATAAATTTACCGCTGTGGGACGAGTAGAACGTAATAACTGAGCAACTCGATCTAAGTGTTGCAGAAATTCGTGGCGATCGCTTGTTGCAATTTCCCGCGCACCAAGATACATTCCATATGCCGCAGCTACACCAATTGCAGGCGCACCCCGCACAATCATCGTTTTAATCGCCCGCGCCATATCTTCACTGCGGTGAATTTCCACGAATGCATATTCGTTGGGTAGGCGAGTTTGGTCAATCAGTGACACTGAGTCATTGTGCCAAATAACTGGATAAACCTGGTTTGTAGAATCTGTCATAAAAATAGGCAATATTTTTTAATTGTTTTGAGAGAATAATAAAACAGTAGTCAGAATTCAAGATGGGCTACGCCCCGCTGCGCTAACAGAATTCAGAATACTCTACCCATAAAGGGATAAAGTTTTAAGGCAAGAATATTTAATACTAGTTTCGCCCACTATTCCACTGCCTTTTAAACCAATATTCACCATCGAGCCTGACTCCAATTTATACTGAATTCTGACTTCTGAGTTTTGAATTCTTCTTTAAAAAATTTTACAAATTGAAATTAAAGCGGTTTTTTGGTGAACAATTACACCTTGATTTTAATTTCTAAACATGGTCTAATTTTAGCAAAACTTCATCAAATTTTAAAATTTGATTGCGAAGCTTGGCTTCAAGTGGCTTTAACTAGCCTGGAAAAAGCTCCACAGCCGCCAAATGCAAGTTTGGTGAGTTGATACAAACTCAAGTTGAAAAAGGTGAAAAAAAGTGAGCTATAAAATTATTTACGGAACAGTTACTGAAGACGGAACCAAACAGAGCGGAAAGGGTTTTCAAGTTGAATCACCGGAAGCAGGAACTTATGTTATTACTTTTTTAGAATCTTTTGTTGAACCTCCCACCGTTGTAGCTACTTTAAAGGATTGGGGTGCCGATAATCAAATTGTTGTTAAGGACATAGCCACAAACAAAGCTCAAGTTAATATTTGGGATTTGGGAATTAAGCAACAATCAGGCGCAGCTTCTCCAGAACTGGCAGTGACCAAAGAAAAGTCTGCTTTTAATTTTATTGCGATCGGTGAAAGTAGTTAAAGGATTTCCAATAAATAAGTTACTACTAGTGGGGTGGGCCGGAAAGCCATTGGTGTCAAATTAAGCTCAAACCTTTGTCCCACAAACGTTATAGATAGCTATTTTCATGTAAATAGACCACGCGGTAGGGGCACAGCAATGCTGTGCCCTTAGGACAGATGTGGTTCAAATACGTGAAAACTGCTGTAACATTTGGAATTAGAGCCAAATCGTACTAGGCAATCAGGCTGAAATCGCTACTACTCAAAGTAATATTAGGATTCCCTAAACGAGCAAACTCAAACACTGTTCCTGTACCTAAAACATTGCCATCCTGGTTGTAGAATAACTTGTCACTACTTTGACTAAAGACAATACGTGCATTACTAGCATTGACGAACTGATCGTCAGTGACAACAGCAAAGTCAGTTAAAGCCTGTCCCACAGTATTAGTAACAGCATTGAAGGTAGTTTTACTCAGCACAATCTGGTCTTGTCCCACTTGAAAATCAGTGATGTAATCAACACCTAAGCTTGTGTTAAACACACTATTGCTTTGGAACAGATATTTATCATTACCAACTCCACCTGTAAGAGTATCATTGCCATTACCGCCTTGAAGGTTGTCATTTCCTTCTAACCCTTGGAGTTGGTCATTTCCGTCACCGCCAATCAGAATGTTATTCAGTGTATTACCAGTGAGAGTGTCATTACCTGTGCCACCTGTTGCATTTTCAATAACGTTGTTGGCAGAGAGAATGAGTTTGAGATTGCTATTAACCGTTTGCAGGGTGGTGACACCTAGATTTAAATTTACGGCAGCTGTAGTGCCGCTGAAGTCAATAGCATCAGTACCACCTGTTGTGGTTTCTGTAATTGTGTCGGTTCCCAAAGCAGTATTAGCTAGGAAAGAATAAGTATCATTTCCTGTTAACCCTTGGAGGGTGTCATTTCCGCCACCACCAATCAGATTGTTATTCAGTGTATTACCAGTGAGAGTGTCATTACCTGTGCCACCAGTTGCATTTTCAATCACGTTGTTGGCAGAGAGAATGAGGTTGAGATTGCTATTAACCGTTTGCAAGGTGGTTAAACCTAGATTTAAATTTACGGCAACTGTAGTACCGCTAAAGTTAATAGTATCAGTCCCGCCTGTTGTGGTTTCTGTAATTGTGTCTGTTCCCAAAGCACTATTAGCAACGAAAGAATAAGTATCATTTCCTGCTAACCCTTGGAGGGTGTCATTTCCGCCACCACCAATCAGATTGTTATTGAGTGTATTACCAGTGAGAGTATCATTACCTGTGCCACCCGTTGCATTTTCGATAACGTTATTGGCAGAGAGAATGAGTTTGAGATTGCTATTAACCGTTTGCAGGGTGGTAACACCTAGATTTAGGTTTACAGCAGTTGTAGTACCGCTCAAGTTAATAGTATCAGTACCATCTGTTGTGGTTTCTATAATTGTGTCGGTTCCCAAAGCACTATTAGCTAGGAAAGAATAGGTTTCGTTTCCTGCACCACCATACAAGGTATCATTTCCTTCACCACCTGATAATTGATCGTTTCCCTGTTCGCCAAACAAACGGTCATTACCGTCACCACCTAGCAGGCTATCATTACCTAAACCACCAAACAAATCATCATTGTTACCAGTTCCGCTGATGGTGTCATTCACAACTGCACTGTTGAAAATGAAATCACTAGCTAGCAATTGACTTTTGCGAATGCCATTGATTTTCAGTCGATAATAATAATCGCCGTCATAGAAGTTATAGCGAGTGGTAATTATCGCATTAGTATCTGTATCTTCATTTGTCAGAAGTGAGATAGTACTAAAGTCACTGATACCAAGAGTTCTGAGATCGATTTTGTCTGCTCCCTTCTGAAAATCTGTTACGATGTCTAGGTTTTTAGCACCAACAGAACCACGAAAGTTCTCTAAGACAAATTGATCGTTTCCTGCACCACCATACAAGGTATCATTTCCTTCACCACCTGATAATTGATCGTTTCCCTGTTCCCCAAACAAACGGTCATTACCGTCACCACCTAGCAGGCTATCATTACCTAAACCACCAAACAAATCATCATTGTTACCAGTTCCGCTGATGGTGTCATTCACCGCTGCACTATTGAAAATAAAATCACTAGCTAGCAATTGACTTTTGCGAATGCCATTGATTTTCAGTCGATAATAATAATCGCCGTTATAGAAGTTATAGCGGGTGCTAATTATCGCATTAGTATCTGTATCTTCACTTGTCAAAAGTGAGATAGTACTGAATTCACTAATGCCAAGAGTTCTGAGATCGATTTTGTCTGCTCCCTTCTGAAAATCTGTTACGATGTCTAGGTTTTTAGCACCAACAGAACCACGAAAGTTCTCTAAGACAAATTGATCGTTTCCTGCACCACCATACAAGGTATCACTTCCTTCACCACCTGATAATTTGTCATCTCCCTGTTCGCCAAACAAACGGTCATTACCGTCACCACCTAGCAGGCTATCATTACCTAAACCACCAAACAAATCATCATTGTTACCAGTTCCGCTGATGGTGTCATTCACAACTGCACTGTTGAAAATGAAATCACTAGCTAGCAATTGACTTTTGCGAATGCCATTGATTTTCAGTCGATAATAATAATCGCCGTCATAGAAGTTATAGCGGGTGCTAATTATCGCATTAGTATCTGTGTCTTCACTTGTCAAAAGTGAGATAGTACTGAAGTCACTAATGCCAAGAGTTCTGAGATCGATTTTGTCTACTCCCTTCTGAAAATCTGTTACGATGTCTAGGTTTTTAGCACCAACAGAACCACGAAAGTTCTCTAAAACAAATTGATCGTTTCCTGCACCACCATACAAGGTATCACTTCCTTCACCACCTGATAATTGATCGTTTCCCTGTTCCCCAAACAAACGGTCATTACCGTCACCACCTAGCAGGCTATCATTACCTAAACCACCAAACAAATCATCATTGTTACCAGTTCCGCTGATGGTGTCATTCACCGCTGCACTATTGAAAATAAAATCACTAGCTAGCAATTGACTTTTGCGAATGCCATTGATTTTTAGTCGATAATAATAATCGCCGTCATAGAAGTTATAGCGAGTGGTAATTATGGCATTAGTATCTGTGTCTTCACTTGTCAAAAGTGAGATAGTACTGAAGTCACTAATGCCAAGAGTTCTGAGATCGATTTTGTCTGCTCCCTTCTGAAAATCTGTTACGATGTCTAGGTTTTTAGCACCAACAGAACCACGAAAGTTCTCTAAAACAAATTGATCGTTTCCTGCACCACCATACAAGGTATCACTTCCTTCACCACCAAATAATTGATCGTTTCCACCTTGCCCAGAAAGGCTATCATTACCGTTTAAGCCTTCAATAGTATCATTTCCAGAAGTGCCGACTAAATTATCGTTATTGTTCGTTCCTTTAATAAGCATAGTTTTACCGTCTTTTTTGGGTTCAAGATAGTGCAGAAATACTTTAGCACATAAAGTAATACGTACTACACTATTTTTTAGTTCAATTTTTGATATTAAATATTAATTATGATGGTGTCGATCGCTCTCAATCATCGATACATTATTTTTTGTATCGTAATCTAATAATGCACTTTGATTTTTGAAATTATTTGTGTAAGTGGAGAGTATGGATAGGGAGTAGAGAATGAGCTTTTTTGAAGTGTACGGATTTTTTAAAATTAAATTATATTCCTATAAATGACTTCATCTATATCGGTTTGAGCCACTCAAATCAAAAGCAAACTAACATTACTTGTGCCTGTAAAGCAAAATTGATAAAAATCAAATGTATTTGGATTTGCTATTGGATAGTTTGAATTAATAGATGTGATGATACCAATATTTGGATGAGTAGTCAATGTAGTTTCTGAAATCTTTTTGTTTTGGAAAATTTGGACAAGCATTCTTAGACATTGAATATGGCAGTCCAGATTGATTTTTGAAAAAATTACAACAAAATACACGGTTCAGCTTCACTCGTAGAATCTATGAAAACTATAAAGCGATCGCCCGCCACTAAAATATAGCGTTTCCCGACAAACGTGAGATACACCTGTAGGGGCACGGCACTGCCGTGCCCCTACACCTGGCGATATAATGTTGTACTGCATCTGAATGGGAACCGCTATAATACTGCTACTAACTTGATTTTTCAGTAATACTACTAACTTAACCAAATTCAGTATACAGAGAATCGAGCTACCAAAGTAAAGTAGAAAATTCCAAATGCTCATATCATAAACATTTGGAATTTTGAATTTACAGCAATTTTCAGGTAAATAGACCACATTGTAGGGGCGCACAGCTGTGCGCCCCTAGCGGTGATTGTGGTTCAAATAGATGAAAAACGCTGTAAAATTGGAGCCAAGCAGTACTAGGAAATCAAACTGAAATTGCTGCTAGTGAGAGTAATATCAGGATTCCCTAAACCGGCAAACTCAAACACTGTTGCAGTTCCTAGAAGATTGCCGTCTCGGTTATAGAATAGGCTGCCACTACTTTGGCTAAAAACAATATGTGCATTACTACCGTTGACAAATTGATCGTCACTGACAACTGCAAAATCAGTTAAAGCTTGTCCTACAGTATTAGTAACAGCATTGAAGGTAGTTTTACTCAGCACAATCTGATCTTGTCCTGCTTCAAACTCGTTAATGTAATCAACACCTAAGCTTGTGCTGAATACACCATTGCCTTGAAAGACATATTTATCTTTTCCGCTTCCACCAGTGAGAATATCATCACCTAGTCCTCCCCAGAGAAAGTCATCACCAGTTCCACCAGTGAGAATATCATTACCGTTACCTCCCTGGAGAGTGTCATTTCCTGCTAACCCTTGCAGTTGGTCATTTCCATCAAGACCAATCAGAGTGTTATTCAGCGTATTACCGGTGAGACGGTCATTACCTGCGCCACCTGTTGCATTTGTCGTCTGGGTATTACTCAGGTTAATGATGATAGACGAAACATCGTCATTAGTAATGGTTCCGGTTACAGTTGCTGTAGTGCCGATGGTGTAACGAGTGTTTGCTGCTAGAGTAAGGGTAATGGTTTCATCACTTTCAACAGTGGTGTCTGCTGTCGGATCGATAGTTAGGGTTTTTGTACTACTTCCCGCTGCAAAGGTAATTGTTCCGGTAGTAGCTGTAAAGGTTGCTGCACCTGTTTGGCTGTAGTCTGTGTTTAAAGTCGCTGTGCCACCAACGTTATAGTTCACGGTTAAAGCATTGGTGGTGCTGCCGGTGCGGGTGAAGGTGTAAACTAAGTTGGTGCTGCCGTCTTCAGCGACACTAGGGGGACTACCTACGGTGAGAGTAATGTTTGGGTTAGGATTCGTAATGTTGACTAACTGTAGAGAATAGTTGGAGTTGATATTGTTGGAGTCTTGGGAAATTCCAACATAGTAATTTCCTGCCTGCAAGGTTCTAGTAACTTGGCTATTACGACTCGAACCAGCATAATCAGAGTAAATTTGTTCTCCAGTATCAATCAAGCCATTATTATTGCTATCGTAATAGATTTTGGCATCGAGATAGTTTTGAGTGACTCCACTCAACAGCAAAGTAATATCATTTGTACCTGTCAGCGAGAATTTATAGTAATCAATTGGGTCTACATTCCCGACAAACTCTGTGAAAGTTTGACTACCTGTTAAAAGGCCAATATTGTAAGCAGTGCTAAATGTGTTCCCCGGATTAGAGGAAATAGAAGGAGGTGCAGATGTCGCTGATAACTGTAGGGAATAGTTGGAGTTGACATTGGTATTTGCTGAAATTCCAACATAGTAATTCCCGGCTCCTAATGTTGTCGTAATTTGACCGTTGCGATTGTCACTAGCATAATCAGAGTAAAGTTGTTCTCCACTCTCAATCAATCCATTATTGTTGCTATCGTAATAGATAGCTGCATTCACATAGTATTGAGTGACTCCACTCAACAGCAAAGTAATATTATTTGTGCCTGTCAGGGAGAATTTGTAGTAATCAATTGGGTCTACATTTCCGACAAATTCTTTAATAGTCTGAGTCCCAGTCAGAGTGCCAATATTGTAAGCAGTGCTGAGTGTGTTCCCTGGATTAGAGGAAATAGAAGGAGGTGCTGATGTGGCTGATAACTGTAGGGAATAGTTGGAGTTGACGTTGGTATTTGCTGAAATTCCAACATAGTAATTCCCAGCTCCTAATGTTGTAGTAATTTGACCGTTGCGACTGTTACTAGCATAATCAGAGTAAAGTTGTTCTCCACTCTCAATCAATCCATTATTGTTGCTATCGTAATAGATAGCTGCATTCACATAGTATTGAGTGACTCCACTCAACAGCAAAGTAATATCATTTGTACCTGTCAGGGAGAATTTGTAGTAATCAATTGGGTCTACATTCCCGACAAACTCTGTGAAAGTTTGAGTCCCAGTTAGATTGCCAATATTGTAAGCAGTGCTGAGTGTGTTTCCTGGATTGGAGGCGATGGAAGGAGGTGCTGATGTGGCTGATAATTGTAGGGAATAGTTGGAGTTGACATTGGTATTTGCTGAAATTCCAACATAGTAATTCCCGGCTCCTAATGTTGTCGTAATTTGAGCAGTCCGACCGTCTCGAGCATAATCGTAGTAAAGTTGTTCCCCACTCTCAATCAATCCATTATTGTTGCTATCGTAATAGATAGCTGCATTCACATAATATTGAGTGACTCCACTCAACAGCAAAGTAATATTATTTGTGCCTGTCAGGGAGAATTTGTAGTAATCAATCGGGTCTACATTTCCGACAAATTCTTTAATAGTTTGAGTCCCAGTCAGAGTGCCAATATTGTAAGCAGTGCTGAGTGTGTTTCCCGGATTAGAGGAAATGGAAGGAGGTGCTGATGTGGCTGCTATTTGTAGGGAATAGTTGGAGTTGACGTTGCTGGAGTTTTGCCCAATTCCAATATAGTAATTTCCGGCTCCTAATGTTGTCGTAATTTGACCGTTACGACCGGAACCAGCAATATCAGAATAAAGTTCATCTCCATTATCAATCAATCCATTATTATTGCTATCGTAATAGATTTTGGCATAGAGATAGTTTTGCGTTACTCCATTCAAAAGCAAAGTAATATTATTTGTGCCTGTAAGGGAAAATTTATAGAAATCAACTGGACTTGCATTTGCTATCGCATCATTGTAGTTAAAAGATGTGAGAACACCAATGTTTTGAGCAGTTGTAAATGTAGTTCCTGGCATATTTTTTGTTGTTTGAAATTTTGACAAGCATTCTTAGAGATTGAATATCGGAATTAGGTTTGATTTTTGAAAATGACCACGACAAAATACGGGGTCCACTTCACTTGTCAAACCCATGAAAATTAGAAAGCGATCGCTGCTACTAAATTGATCCTGCTAGTGTATTGATGGTTATGACGATCCTACTGAATTAACTAGATTAAGTATACAGACAATGGAGCTATGTAATACCTCATGATTTGATGTAATTGACTAAAATCAAGTGATGATTATTTAAGTTAATAAATTCTGTAATTTCAGGCTTTTACTGACAAATGTTAAAGAGTTTAAAATAAATAGTAATTTTTTTTGGCTGTAGAAAATAAAGCTTTAATTTAGAAACACCAAAATTACAGTTCAGTAGGCGATCGCATAACTTAAATTTACTGATATTTAAGTTAATGGGCATGATAAAACGTATTTATGTTTCGTTTTGTAAAAATTCTGAAATTATTATTTTCTCAGGTGTTTACTGATTTTAAATTTCATCACATAGATTGATTTTTTAACGCCGATTTACTCTATTGCCCACACCTGAGTCACAAATGTGGGCGATTGATTACGATAATTGTTAAGCTGTTGATTTTGGGAGAAAAGGGGGAGAAATTTATGGAGTACAATTTTCAAACATTGGCTGAACTTTACAAAAATGCACTCTTAAACGATGTCCTCCCATTTTGGGAAAAATATTCCCTCGATTGGCAGCAAGGCGGCTATTTCACCTGTCTCGATCGCCAGGGCAAAGTGTATGATACAGACAAATTTATCTGGCTGCAAAACCGCCAAGTGTGGACTTTTTCCATGCTTTACAACAAGTTAGAAAAACGCGAAAATTGGCTGAAAGTTGCCAGTAATGGCGCTAACTTTCTCGCCCAACACGGCAGAGATAGTGATGGTAACTGGTACTTTGCCCTGACTCGTGCAGGAAAACCACTGGTTGAGCCTTACAATATATTTTCTGATTGCTTTGCGGCAATGGCATTTAGCCAATATGCACTCGCATCCGGCGAAGACTGGGCGACAGATGTGGCGATGCAAGCTTACAACAACGTTTTACGCCGCAAGGATAACCCCAAGGGCAAATATAATAAGACCTATCCCGGCACACGCCCGATGAAATCCTTGGCTGTACCGATGATTTTAGCCAACCTGACTCTAGAAATGGAATGGTTGTTGCCCAAGGAAACCCTAGAAAATGTCCTAGCTGAGACTGTCCGCGAAGTCATGACCGATTTTCTCGACCCAGAACGGGGACTAATGTACGAAAACGTTGCCCCTGACGCTTCCCACATCGATTGTTTTGAAGGACGGTTGATTAACCCAGGTCACGGTATTGAAGCGATGTGGTTTATCATGGACATCACCCGCCGGAAAAAGGATACCAAAACTATCAACCAAGCTGTTGATGTGGTGCTAAATATCCTAAACTTTGCTTGGGATGGCGAGTATGGCGGCTTGTATTACTTTATGGATGCAGCCGGTCATCCTCCACAGCAACTCGAATGGGATCAAAAGCTGTGGTGGGTTCATCTAGAATCTTTGGTTGCATTAGCGATGGGTTATCGCTTGACGGGGCGTGAGGTGTGTTGGGAATGGTATCAAAAGATGCACGATTACGCCTGGTCACACTTTGCTGATTCAGAATGCGGTGAGTGGTTTGGCTATCTGAATCGGCGGGGAGAAGTATTGTTGAACCTCAAAGGCGGCAAATGGAAAGGGTGTTTTCACGTACCGCGTGCATTGTACCTTTGTTGGCAGGAGTTTGAGGCATTACGATGCCTGGGGCGGTAAGCAACGCAGTCAGTTTAATCTCTGCTAATGTACAAGTAAAAAAGGATGTCTGATGAACGTTGTGACGCCTAAACGATTTACGATCGCAGAGTACCATCAATTGATTGAACTCGGATTTCTGAAAGAAAGCGATCGGATTGAATTAATTCGAGGAGAACTGATTCAAATGACTGCAAAGGGAACACCTCATACAGTTTGTAGTTCTATTTTATGCCGTCAATTGGATCGGCTTTTAGGCGATCGAGCAGTCATCCGCGGACAAGATCCTATCACTCTTCCTAATCAAAGTGAACCTGAGCCGGATGTTGTCATCGCACGAGGAAAAGATGAAGATTATCTCCCTCATCATCCTTATCCTGAGGATATTTTATTGGTAATTGAAATTTCAGATACAACTTTAGATTACGACCAAACAACAAAGCGATCGCTCTATGCAGAAGCTGGAATTTATCATTACTGGATTATGAATTTACCGGCTCGTCAACTTGAGTGCTACAGCCAACCTTATCAAAATGCTCAAAAGCAGTTTAACTATTTGAGCAAACAGATTTTTTTATCGAATCAGTCAGTGGTTATTCCTGGATTTGAAGATGCATTATTGGATTTGAGTCGGTTATTTCCAGAAAGTTTTGGTGAATGATTTTGTAAGTCTACAGTGTTAATCACAACCTAAAGCAGTCAATCCTATTTGAATTCTGAACAGATAAGTAGTGGACTGACACAGCTAAAATAGTGCATTAGCAAAAATCAAAAACCTTGTTTTCTATCAAGACCTCAAAAATCTATTGCATCATTTTAGTCGTGTCAGTCCACTAGGGCTGGTTTTTCTCCTTTGAGCAGAAATCTCTGGCGAATTCTTCCGACTGTGTTCCTATGTACCTGTAAAGCTTGTGCTATTTCTTCGTCCGTCCATTTTCTTGTTCCTTGTTCTCCTTCATCGCACATGAGCAGAATTCTGGCGTGTAGAGTTTTTTTGGCGGGTGCGTAGCCATTTCGGCTGATTTGTTCGAGTTTTTCTCTCTGTTCTACCGTCAGATGGACTTTATCTCGGCGACCTCTTCCCACTTTCGAGTCCTCATCTTGGCATATCTATTGCACTATTTTAGCTGTGTCAGTCCACTACAAATACCTACTTTTATTCAAAAATAAAATAGGAATCCTATATAATACTTATGTACTTGTAATTTATTTAGTAATTATGGTGCAAATAATACAAGCGCGGGATACCAGTCTTTATGAACTAGAAGAAAAATTTGGTTTGCAATTGGTTACAAATACTGAGTTTTTTACAGAATGGACAAATGATTTATCATCATTGAATGATGCAGAAAAATTATCATTAGAACGAGTTAAAAGCAATTATTTAAATTTAACTCAACGTCGTCCAATGTCAGAAGAAGCTGTGAAAATGGTAGTGCTATCTCCACTGCTGGATTTAGCAGGTTTTTATCAGCCACCTTTTGAAATTGCAACTGAAAAATCTATTGATATTGCTGCTGAAGATGAAAGCATAATACTCAAAGGTAATATTGATGTTTTGGTAATTCAAAAACGTCTTTGGGTACTAGTTATTGAATCTAAAAGCACTAAATTTGATGTCTTAGCCGCATTACCCCAAGCACTTGCTTATATGCTTGATACTCCCAATATTGAAAAACCAACTTTTGGGTTACTTGTCAACGGTAGAGAGTTTGTTTTTGTCAAGTTAGTTCAGCAAGAAAAGCCAAAATATGCTCGTTCTTATGCATTATCGATTGAACGCGATGCAGAATTTCAACAGATACTAAGTGTCTTAAAACGGATTAGTCAATTAATTTTGTTGTAGTCAATTCCCTAAGAGGATATTTGAAAAGTCATGATTGATGTATCAAATATTTTTTATCCCACCCTAACCCTCCCCTTGTCAAGGGGAGGGAACTGGCTTTCCTGTTTACCCCCTTTATAAGCAGGGCTGTTTCATTCCCCAAAGAGCTTTAAAAATCAAGGGTTCTAGCAATGAAAAATTAATTATTTTGTTACCAGCGTGCCGAAAAAATGAACTATTTTACTGATATTTAAGTGCTTAAATGTTCATCTCATCGTCACCCTTACTTACAATTTTCTCGCTAAACATCTTGACAAATCTTGTTTGAAATGGAATGAAACAGCCCTGCCTTTATAAGGGGGGATTAAGGGGGGTAATTAGAGTTGTGTATACACCGTAGCCCTTTTTAAGGGGGGGGTTAGGGGATCTAAAAGTGTCTAAGGTCACAGCGAAATACTTTTCAAACAACCTCTAATCACAAACTAAATTCGGCTGCATTATCCTCATCGATATCTGCATCTTTCCCTACAGCAGTAGGTTTAAATTTAGAGTCATGAATCAATTGACCAAATGAAATTCCTGGATTTTGAAAAAGAATATTCAGCACACTCATAAAATCCCGCACAATTTCTCCTGGTGTCAGTAATGCTTCTGCACCCAAGCGATTAATAATTTCTTGAACAAAATCTTTCAACTCACGATTTGTCAAAGTCTGTTGATAGCCAAAATTGACTGCATGGATTTCAGCTAAACGTTGCAAAAGCGTCAAAATTTCTGCTTCACTTAATGGATTTAGCCGCATCACTGGCCCTAAATGTTCCTGAACATTAGCCTGTGCAACAAAGCGGCTTTCTTTCGTGCGTCTTCGCCAAGCTTGGTCTGCAAAAAGTCCTCTATTTGAATCTTCTAAAAATTTGGTTGTTCCACCAACAACAATGCCAAGATGTTCTGCTTTACATTGCATGGTATCGTTAAACATTGCCAGGAGCCTATTATAGTTTTTTTCCCGCGTGACTGTGGTAGATATTTGATATAAATGTACAGCTTCATCAACTAAAATTAATAGTCCTTTATAGCCAATTTCAGCTACAAATTTAGCAAACAATTTGATGTAGTCATACCAACTATCATCATCAATAATGACGCGGACTCCTAAAGCTGCTTTCGCCTCAATTTTAGTAGTAAATTCTCCACGCAACCAACGCATTGCAGCATTTTTTAACTTATCGTCATCTAATCGGTAGCCACGCCAATAAGCGATAATAACACTACCAAAATCAAAACCGTGAACTAAATCTTCAATATATTGGACTACTTCCCTAATTTTCGATTCAACTGCGTCATCAAAACCATCGTCATTGGGACGCATTTCAGTTTCTTTAACTACTTCTTGTTGAATTTTATTAATCCATCCTTCCAAAATTGAGACTAAAGCACCACCATCCGGACGAGTTTTTGTAGCTAGATGGCTCATTAATTCTCGATAGGTTGCTAAACCTTCATTATTACTTCCTGCTAATCGGCGTTCAGGGGATAAATCCGCATCAGCTACGACAAAACCTTGCTCCATTGCTCGGTTACGAATTAGTTGCAGTAAAAAGCTTTTCCCTGAACCGTAATTACCAATTATAAACCGAAATGCTGCTACACCTTCTGCAATATCATCGAGATTTTGTAATAGGCTTTTGAGTTCTTTTTCTCGACCTACTGCTATATGTTCAACTCCTATTCTTGGTACTACCCCTGCACCAAGGGAATTAATCAAAGCAGTGGATATTTTTTTCGAGATTTTGAGCTTTGCCATGTATTACACTTCACTTTATTATAAACGCAGAAGCACGCAGTAACGAGTTAAGGTATATTCTTACCTTATTAATAATCTTACAACGTCAGAATTCTTACATTTGAGTATGTCTAGCCATAAGATCGTCATACATTGCAATCATTTTTTTTACCTGAGTCTTATGTTCTTGATAAACTTCTGGAATTTCGGAATCTGAATCAATTATTAATTCACCAATAGTATCATTTGCTCGTTCATTGATAGAATCGATTAGTAGGTTTGGCATGGTGATATTTGCCTCAGCAATTTTTTTAATCGCAGCTTTGGTATTATCTTCTTCAACTATAGCTTTTAATACTTGTAATTCATATCCTGGTAAGTTTTCCAGAAAATTAGTCCATTCTTCTGGTATATATTCTGATGTATCAATTTCTGGAGAACCTATGGTTGCTGAAGATTCAACTATTTCTGTAAAAGGAAACAATTCCAGATCGTCTTCTGTGGAATTATCAAGCAAAGGTTCTGGGTTGAAGGTTTCTGCTTGTTGGAGTAATTCCCACACTTGATTTTGCAGCAAGTCTCGTTCTTCTTGCAATAATGAAACTTGTCCCTGTAATTGCTGCAATTCTTCTTTTTGGGTTGCGATTTGAGTTTGTGAAGAATTTAGAAGAGCTTGGATTTTTTCTCTTTCACCCATTGTGGCTACAAGTAATTGGTTTTCTTTGTTTACCTTGATTTCTAATTCTTGAATTGCAATTCGTAGTTCGTATAATTTTTCTTCTAATTGGGGTTTGAGTCTGCCTAACAAAGTTAAATTACTTTCAATTTCTTGTTGTTGTTGCTGGAGTTCGGAAATTTGACTTTGCAACTGAGTGATTTCCGCACGAGATACATTACAATTCGACTCTAAACGACGCTTTTCTGCTGCGAGATTAGAAAAAGCATCGTTTAATTCTGCTTGATTTTTTTCTAAGTTATTCAGTTCGATTTGGAGACTATTGATTTCAGTTTCTAACTGCTTTTTTTGCCCAGCAAATGTTCTGACTTCTCGATGCAGACTGTCTCTTTGGCTACGATTTTCAGTTACTTGATTTTGGAGTTGTTTTGATTCTGCATATAATAAATTATGATGTTCTTCAATTTGATTTATTTCTCTGACAATACGAGCCTTCAATCCCTCCATTTCTTTAATACGCTTCCGGAGAGAACCTAAAACAAACATTTCATAATTTCTGCGTCGCTTATCTACGAATAATGCTGCTCCATAGATAATAAATGCAGTAATTATACCCGTGAGAAAGGCTTTATTAAAATCCCAGTTGGGAACAAGGCTAAGTCCAAAACTCACACTAAAGGCAACTATGCCTAAAATAAATCGATTACTGATCGTTACTGATTGCATATTGCTGGTTGTTAGCGTAGTTAAGCGATCGGAATCACCCGTTTTCATACAAATTTTTAATTCGTAATTGAATTTTACATATAAATATACTTAGTAAATAGACCACGCGGTAAGGGCACAGCATTGCTGTGCCCCTACGACAGATGTGGTTCAAATACATGAAACCCGCTGTAATTTGTGGTTTTTGGTATCATAATCATTTTAAAATTTATAATCATCATTATTCATGAATAACATTGTTACGTAATAGACAAAAAAGTGTTATCATCAAGGAATTAATTTGAATTTTCAGTAGTAGATGTATTGCTATTTGCTCCTGGAAATAGTTTTAAATCTGCCTTTAAAAAGTCGATAAACTGCCGCGCTGTGCGTCCAGAACGACCATTGTGGCGAGTTGCCCACTGTAATGCTTGATATTCCAAGTCTTCTTGGGTAATATTAATTTCAGCTTGTGCTGCTAGATGGTAGACAATATTTAAATAAGTTTTTTGATTTGCTGGTTCAAAGGTTAAGGTTAAACCAAAGCGATCGCTAAAGGAAAGCTTCTCCTGCATGGTATCCCAAGCATGGATTTCATCGTTATCCTTGGGTGCAGGTCTATCCACAAAAAACTCCCGAATCAAATGACGGCGATTAGAAGTAGCATATACCACTACGTTTTGCGGTCTTGCGGTTAAATTACCTTCCAAAACTACCTTGAGTGCTTTAAAAGCATCATCATCTTCTTCAAATGAAAGGTCATCGACAAAGATGATAAATTTTTGTGGCACTCCTCGTAAATGTTCTACAATTTTTGGTAAGTCTTTTAAGTCAGATTTCGCTACTTCCAACAAACAAAGACGGCCATCGCTATACTCATGTAATAAAGATTTCACCAAAGAAGATTTTCCCGAACCGCGACTACCATAAAGTAATACATGCAGTGCTACCTCTCCTGATAATAAAAACTCTGTATTTTTTAACAAAGCATCTCGTTGAGACTCGTAACCTACAAGTGTGCTAAGCTTAACCGGATCTGGATACCGGATACCGATAAACTGTCCACCTTGCCAGCGTAAAGCGCGATATTGTGCAAATAAACCAGAACCATATTGCTGATAATAAGCCGCTAACTGTTCTACAGCATCACCCCAATTATCTAACTCCTGTAGATATGCAGCAAATTTTGTCTCTACTCCTAGCAATTGTTTTTCTTCATACCACACTACTGGTGAAATCGGCATATGAGCAACAGTTTGTACCCACTCGCTCAAAGAAGCGCTGCTACACTCATAAAGACTTTGCAATACTTGTAAGTCGTGCTGAACTGCTGCTACTAAAGCTGGGGGTAAGTCCTCAAATTTTCGTTGTTGAGCAAGTCTTGTAAAGGGATTTTCACAAAAGAGAATTTGAGTAATTATATAGTCTTCCCAATTTTGATTTTTTGCAGCCAAAGCATGAAAATAACTGCCGTAGGCTTGCAGACAACCGCGTGCATCGGCATCAGTGTAACGTATAGCTTGCAACAGGTCAAGAAATGCCATCCCCACTTCGCCTTGAAGAACAGATTGGTAGAGTAAAAGTGATGCTGCTTGACGCTGGAGGTATTGAACTTTTGTATGGGAGGAAGTATTTGCCATTGGCATTGCTTGATTATTCGTCAATCAACTGGGTGATGTAGCTAAACAGCTATGGTAAATTGTCTGCTGACCTTGGCAGCAAAATCGAAATCTACATAGGTTTTAACAATGAATTTAAGTATAATCGCTGCTTTTGCTTACGGCATATTGGCGATCGCTGGTGGTATTATTGGCTATATTCAAGCTAGAAGTCAGGTTTCACTCCTAAGTGGTAGCATTAGCGGTTTATTACTAATTATTGCCGCTTACCTCCAACTCCAAGGACAAACTCAAGGTTTGATTTTAGCCGTCTTCGTGACTGCTGTTTTAGTGGTATTCTTTGCCTTGAGACTGGCTAAAACGCGTAAGTTCATGCCTGGGGGATTGATGACTATTTTAGGTATGTTGGCATTGGCGGTGATGCTAAATGAAATTGTCACCATCAGGTAGCATCAGTTTTCAACTTCCTAACTACCTTCGTGTTTTTTGACATAGCATTACTCTCCCTGTTTTGAGTACTTTTATTAGTACATTTATATTACAGTAGACTTGCTATCCTTGACTAAGATTTTGCAGTACTCTCAATTGAATGAGGTGTACACCGATAGGGGCGCTATTGGACGCTTCACAAATTTTTGTGAATTTTTAGTTCCTTAACTGTCTTACTTTATTAGACCTCTTGCATAAATACGAATTTGTATCACGCAGAGGCGCAGAGGCGCAGAGAAGAGAACGCAAAGAAGGACTCGCCGAACAATCCGCTTCGTGCAGATTCAGGATGACCTTGAGGGTGTATTATATTGCTTGCAGAACCAGGGATTTTCACGGGTGCGGTGGTATGGATACCACTCCCAGTTAAGAGCGATGTCTAACGACAAGCCGCTACGCGTCTACGCCACCATTGGGCTAACTCATCTCAATACCTTAAACTTGGTTGATGAAGTCTCATTGAGCCGTTCATTACAAATATCAGCGGTTAAAAATATCGAATTGCTAAAGTTGGCGCTGGTCAGTGATGCTCATTTGTTTCGAGAGCTGCAATTATATTTAGCAACAGACTCCACAGGATCAAATTCTGATTTGTCACAGACGATTATCCAAAGCTTGAAAGCTTTTAGTGAGGAGGTTTTTCCGAGAAATATTTCACCCCTAGAGTTTGGGGAACCCTTTGGAGGGTTGTTGGCATCTGGACTAAATCCAAAGGAAGCTCAAGCTTGGGGAATTATCCTAGCAACATTGTTTTCTCAAGCCATCGGCCTGGTTTCATCGGCAATGGTTCAGGAAATATTGGTGTTGCTGAATCATGCCGGATTTGAGGATTGTTGGACTCAACTGGCGATCGATGAAAATCAATTAACAGTCAAACTTCAGGCTTTGTCAAGGCGATATCAGGATGGCTTCTTTGTATTAATTGATGGAATTGGCATCACTAAAAGTGTGAAAAGTCAAGAGGTTTTGTCTGATATCAACATTCAGCGAGTCGTTGATGCTCTCAAAGGTTGGCAAACTAGGCAACAGGAGGTTGTTGAGGGAGGAATATGGCTTGGGCATAATCAAGAAACGAACCGCCTTCTCTGCGAGAGGCTTTGCCAACGCGCAGCGTCTCGTAGAGAAGGACGCCAAGGACGCCAAGGAATAAGAGTTTTAAAAAGATATGATGTAAATCCGATTTCGAGTTCTCAAACAGTAGAGTATTCGGTGACACTTGTAAGTGGAGTTCTCGATCTGGCTAACTCGTCTTTGAGTGCCTGTTTCGGTAAAGGACAAAGAATACTGGCTGTAATTGATGCTTACGATGGTCATCAAGCAAAAACCTTACAAGCTTACCTCGATCGCCAATTTGAATCGGGACAAATTGCAGGGTACAAATTACACATCACTCATTTTCCATCACCTCAGAAAGATATGGACGCTGTACTCGAAATTATCGAACAGGCGACCTTATTGCAATTAACATCCCAAGATTTAATAGTGGTGATGGGGGGTGGGACGTTGACGGATATTGTGGGTTTTGCCGCAGCTCTCTATGAAGGAGGGATTAGTTATATTCGGATTCCCACTACTTTTGTCGGACTCATTGATGCGGGTGTGGGCTTGAAGGTAGGTGTGAACTTCGGTGATAAGAAAAATTTCCTGGGAACATACTACCCTTCGACTCAATGTTTGTGTGACAAATCCTTTCTGCAAACTCTTCCCATAGAAGAAATTCGCTGCGGTCTATCGGAAGCAATTAAAATTGCCCTAGTCAAAGATGCCTCACTTTTTGCATTGATTGAGGAACATTACCCCCTTGTCTTGGCTCGTTCTCCAGAACCAGTGATTGACAAAATATTGATGCAAGCGATCGCACTGATGTTGGAGGAGTTAGAATCTAATCCCTACGAACTCAGTGCCCGCAGATTACCCGATTTTGGTCACGAATTTGGGCATACCCTGGAGTCACTGACTCATCATCAACTCAGACATGGTGAAGCAGTAGCCATTGGGATGGCACTTTCTTGTCATATTGCTTGGAGTGCTGGACTCTTGAAACGCTCGATTTTAGAGCGAATTCTCAAACTGCTGCTGGAAGTTGGACTTCCGATTTATCATCCTGCTTGTCAACCGGAAGTACTTTGGCAACGGCTATTTCAGGATGCAATCGCCCACAAAATGGGACGATTGCATCTAGTTGTACCTACGGATATCGGCCAAGGAGCTTTCATTGATGACATTGCTGATATTAACCTGACAATGCTCCAGCAAGCTTGTATTGAGCTGAAGTCCTTCAGTATCCAGGCAGACTCCATTACCCCATCAGAAGAAATTCAAACGCGGCTCAAAGGGAAAAAGTCCTTGATTGTTCAGTCTTTGGGATACCAGGAGGAGCGACGATGAACGATAGAATACCTTATGTGATAGTCGTTGATGTCGGCGGAACATCCACCCGTTTAGGAATCCTGTCTCCCAAAGGCGAACTTTTGGATGATATGAATCAATTTCCTACACCAGGAGCATTCTTACTACCTCAAGAGTCGTTGTCTATCCTTCAACAGTTGCTCGTAGATCGACTTATTAGTGAAATTTCGGCTCTGCGTCAGCGTCATCCCCAACTCAATCTGAATTTTGTTGGGGTTTCCTTCGGTGCCGTGATTACTCATCAAGGAATCGTCCAAAATGCTAGTATTTTGTGGCATCAACCCGCCAGTGGATTTGATTTAGTAGGGAAATTGCGATCGCATCTACCAGATACCCAGATTTGGGTTGTGAATGATGTCTGTGCAATGGCTTGGCGATACCAGGAATATTCTCGCTTTGTTTTATTTACAGTTAGCACAGGTGTTGCTAGCAAGGTGTTCAACAAAGCCTTAAATACTCCCGAAAAACTCGAACTTGACGATCGCGGTTTAGGTGGCGAAATCGGACATGTAGTGGTGGCTCCCGAACGAGTGCAAGCTGCTGTTAATTATGCCCGCGATCGCGCCAAACAGGAACCACCCCGCTATCAAAACTCAATTGTCGCTCAACTAGCGGGCGAGGAAATAACCGCAACACACTTGGGAAAAGCCGCACTCCAAGGAGACAGCTTTGCCTTGGAAGTTCTGGCAGCGGTGAATGTGCCATTTTGTGAATGTGGTAATCTTGCAGACTTGTGTGCTTATACATCCGGCCCCGCTGTTAGTCGCATGGCTCAACGAATTAGCCGATATCAAATTGAGCGGTTTCAAAAATCTCGTTTAGCAGAACTTTCTGCCAGACAACCAGAAGCAATTGATACACGGGCAATTGCGATCGCCGCCCAAGACAACGATCCTCTCACCCTGGAAATCCTCGATCGAAGTACCTTTTATCTAGGATTAAGCATTCTGCAAATCTGTGCCAACTTGGGACTCGATCGGGTATTTATTTCTGGCGGATTCGCCAACGGTGTAGGTACACCCTACTTTCAATCGCTACACCGTAACTTGTGCCAGCTAATACACTCGTCAGGGTTCTTTACAGGTTGGACTCAAGAACAGTTAGCCCAACTGATTCAACCCTGTCCAGATTACGATCGTGATGCCTTAATCGGCGTGGGATTGATGGTACAATCTCGTATACATCATAATCGAGTAGTTGTCAAGCCCATTGGCGAAGCTCGTAGTGAGATGCAATGGCGTGAGCCTCCTAAATGTGGTGCAACTCAGGCGATCGCTCGTGTTCGCTATGCGGGTGTTTGCTCCACCGATTTGCAAATTTATCGAGGAGATCGACCCCTAGAACCGACTATTTTAGGACATGAATGTGTAGCTGAAATCGTAGAAATTGGTGATAAATTACAGGGACTATCTGTTAAAGATTGGATTGCCATTAACCCCAACAATCCTTTCGATGAGCATGATAAAGTCGGGCATAATCGAGAAGGAATTTTTCAAGATTTCTTTAGTTTTCATCACGATTTCATCGACAAACAACAAGTTGTCAAACTGCCAGAAACCGTTTATCCAGAGTGGGTATTAATGGAACTGCTGGCTTGCATTATCCACGCGCAAAACTGTCTGCCTGAATCTTATAACAACTGTAATTTACTCATTCTCGGAGCAGGTATTTCTGGATTATTACACACTAAAATAGCCCAGCTTCGCCAAGCAAAACGTATCCTCTTAGCAAACCGCTCCCAACGCAAATTAGATTTTGCCGTTCAAGCAGGTTTTGTACCTGGTGAAGATGCCCTAGCTTTTGGCGATCGCATTGTAGACGAAGTATTGAGCAAAACAGACGGACGAGGTGCAGATATAGTAATTGTGGCATTAGCTGGAGATGGCGGCGTATCAGCCATTCAACAAATTTTACCTTGCCTTGCCGATGGAGCGATAATTTGCTTATTTGGTGGCTTTACAGGCAATACAATACTGGAATTAAACGGTGAGTTGATAGATTGCCAGCAGATTCGTAGTCAGCGTTTATCAGTACCGATTTGTACTAGCGATGGTCGCCAGTTAACCTTTATAGGTTCCAGAGGTTCGCACCATCAAGACTATACTACAGGCAGAGATTTAGTAACCTCAGGTCACCTCGATCTGTCACGATTAGTTACCCAACTTATTTCCTTTCCCGCACTCCCACGCGTACTTAGTGAAATGGCAGAACGCGGAACAGTCGAAGGAAAATTCGCTATGCGAGTAGTCGTCGATATGACCCTCCCCGGAGATATCATACATCATCTTAATTTACAGACCTTTTCATCTACTTAGACTACAATCCTGCGTTCTTTTCTTCTTTAGGACTTACGCAAACTCTACGAACTCTTGGCGTTCTTGGCGTCTTGGCGGTTCGATAAATTAAGCTTTTTAGCTATTTTTGCGTAAATCCTGTTCTTCTTTGGGCTTTGCGTGAAAAAATCTCTATTTAACCAAAAATGACTTTTTTATGTATTCAGGAAAATCAATTAAATGAAACATCTAACATTAGATACAACAAAACATTTTGAATTAACTCCAGAACAAATTTCTACATTTCAAAATTCCGGCTATTTAGTATTACCCGATAAATTCACCAAAGAAGAAGTCCATCAAATGCAACTCGAAGCAAATCGATTGCTAGAATTTCTGATCAATTCCTCACTAGCAAATCATCGCCGGAGTGGGCGATTAGATATTAAACAACTCCCCTCAGGAAAGCATATTATCCGTAAAATTCAGCCAATTGTTGATATTTCCCCCAAATTTTCGGCACTAGCAAAAGATGAACGGCTGTTAACGCCCCTCCGTCAACTTCAGGGAGAGGAACCAGCACTAATGGAGGAAAAATTTAGCTATAAGCAACCTCTTCCTGAACCAATCGAAGGAATTGAAGTTCACTTAGCAGACGATCGCTTCCTCTTGCATCAAGATTATAACTATCATGTGCAACACGGCTACAGACCAGACATTCTGACTTATGGTGTCGTCCTTGATGACTGTACATTGGAAAGTGGCCCATTACGAGTGTGGCCTGGTACACATCGGGAATTAATCCCCCATGAAACCGTAACGATCGGTAACTATCGCAGCTATCAAGTACCTGAAAGCCTGATTAATTTCCAAGATGCAGTAGACATTACCGTTCCCCGTGGCACCCTATTATTATTTCATGACTTACTAGTTCATAGTTCCAGCGTGAATCGCACCCAGCAACCGAGACGCATCCTTTTCTTTAGCTACTGTCCCACCTCAACCCCCATTGACTTTGACACGAGAAATTCTCCTACCCGTGTAGCAGAGTTATCCTATGAATCCCGATATCAAATGCTCAAAGAACAAGGGTTATTCACAGATACTTTTCGCGTTCCTGTTTTGACCTAATACCATTTCTTTGTGAGGCTGCGCCAAATTTTCTTGGCTTCTTCTTTAGACCTCTTGGATAAATATTTTTTTGTCTCACGCAGAGGCGCAGAGAAGAGAACGCAAAGAAAGACTTTTGCAAGAGACTCCATGAGCTGCACTCACAAGGAGCAATGAAAATTTCTTTTCCCTAATCCCCACTCCCCACTCCCAACTCCCTATTTTCAAGGCAGGTCTTTTCTTTCTTTGTGCCCTTTGCGTCCTTTGCGGTTCGTTCCTCATATAGTTTGGCGCATCTTCATGCAGAATTGGTATAAGAATGAAATAGTACAAAATACAACATTTTTAAACGCAAAGTAAACGCATTTGGTATGAGATAAAAAATTGGGACACTCCTTAGGAGGAAAAAAGTGTACTCTCAAGCGATTTCTGCCCTTTTTGAAGCAGCCGACAACTTTAACCACGCCAATTTAGTAGGAAATGACTTCGCCAAACTTGGGCTTGAGGACGGACAACTAATGCTGGGGTGGGTTCAACTACCAACTTGGGAGAATATCCAGTTAGCATTACACAAAATTCTTTCTACTCAGTTCATCTCAGACCGAACTCATTTCTTATTTTGTGGAACTGGCGGATGGATTCATGCTGTGAATGTCGTGCGAGAATTAGGATGTTCATCAAATCAGCAAAAAGTTATCGGACTCCATAGCCTTAATCCTTCAGAATTAGCAGTGTTACTTCAGCACGAATTTGATTTACAGCAAACAACTTGTATTGGAATTTCCTTAACACGCACCACCTTAGAAACCTGTTTGTTGATGGAGAATTTGCAGAAATACTTTGCATTAGCAGGGCTAAATTTTGAAGAACATTTTATTTGGCTTACCTCGATTTTGGCAGGTCAAAAATCTTCAGAAATCGAGCATCATTTCAGCTTAACTGTTTCTGGTCGTGCTGATGTTGGAGCATTATTTTCTGCACCTTGTACGCTGGCAATACTATTACCAATGGTGCTGCTATTAAAAGAAGAAATCTTCGCTCATTCTTATCAGCAATTATTGGTTAATCAAGAAAGATTGCTAGATAAAATGGCCAAACGTGCTTATGAAATTAGTCAATACCCAGGTTCTGCGCTTTGGTTCCGGACTGAGGGAAAACGTCAGAGTTCCCTTGAGCGTTGGATACTCCAACTTACACGACAAGCATTAGGAAGTAAAACTCCCTATAGTCCAGCAAATATTTTATTAGGACAAGATATAGCTCCTCCAGAATTTGAAATTATTGAACTAGATAAATTTAGTGGCGATACTCCCCTAGCAAGAGCAATGCAAGCTATGTATGCTTGCCAGATTTTTGTTGCTTGTCTAGCATACTGGTGGAAAATTCCCTTCGTCACCCACCCAGAGGTACAACAGTATAAAAAATTGGTTCCAGAACTGTTGAATAGTGTAGGAAAAACACCGCCTTTTGAAATTTCCTTGGTCGAGGATGCAGATGTCACATCTTTAGAATCTGTGCTAATTGAACAGCTACAACTGCAAATCAAATATCAGTTTGTGGAAATTGTTCTTTACCCTGGCTTAACACTGGATATCCGACAAAAATTAGAGGAATCTTTATCTTTTCAGACAAAACATCATTGCCGTGTTTATGAAGGAAGTGATTGGAATCATCACTCATTTCAGTTTGCGATCGCCAATCAACAAACTCTAGTTATCATTGTCGAGATTGTAACATCTTTCGACCCGCTGTCTGATTTTTGGACTAATACAATCGAGCGTCACACTGGGATGCTTCAATCTATAGCTAGAGCGACACACATTGCTTTAGGAAAATCTTCATTATTTATCCAGTGGCGACTATGAAGGTATATCAATTTTTAATGTTGTTGAATAAAATTAGGAAAATCTCATACCCAAACCCTCCAGACGCAGACAGAAAAATTAAGTTTTCCTTTTTCTAGCAATGCCCATTTTTCTAATTAGTAGGTAGATTTATGAATGGTGAAACATTTAATATTCATTTTCCTTTAGATAAATCTGTATTGGAGAAATTACATAATCATCCAGTTAAAAAATCGATTATTTTAGCAGGTGATGTCGGTCATACTAAAACACTTTTAGGACTATTTAAACTTCTACCAGATGGTTGGCATACTATTCATGCCCGAATCTATGAAACTGAAACAATCACATCTTTTGAAGATATTGTTCAGGACTTTTTAGCTGAACAGCAATGGGAAGTTTCCTCTGCCTGTTTTGGCGTGGCTGGGCCAGTAATTGAGGAACGTTGTAAGCCAACAGAACTAAATTGGGAAGTTAGCGTATCCTCTCTGCGTTCATTACTGAAAACCCCTTACGTTACTTTGGCAAACGATCTAGTTGCTCTAGGACACAGCTTAGATTGGCTTCGGAGTCAAGACTTTTTAACTATTCAAAAAGGTAAAGAACGTTCTGGTAATCGAGTCATATTAGCAGCAGGAACGGGGCTAGGAGAGTGTACCCTTTTTTGGGATGGTGCTATTCATCATCCCAGTCCTACTGAAGGAGGACATTCAGATTTTGCACCTCAGAGTGAGTGGGAAGTTGGACTTTGGCGGTTCTTATCTGAGCGCTACAAGGGACACGTTAGCGTTATGCGCGTGGTTTCAGGCCATGGAATTAATAATATGTTTAAGTACGTTGTTTCTGGTGGAATTACCCCTGCTCCAGAGATTATAGCAGCGCGATCGCATACACCAGATATAGCTCCTATGATTGCCAAAGCTGGAATAGAAGGTTCATGTCCAGCAAGTGTTGAAGTCATGAATCATTTTCCTGGACTTTATGGTGCTGAAGCTGGTAATTTAGCTCTCAAAAACCTTGCTATAGGGGGTGTATATTTAGGTGGTGGGATTGCACCAAAGATTATTGATTGCTTAACAGATGGACGTTTTCTAGATAGTTTTTTGAGTAAAGGAAGATTTCGTTGGCTACTTGAGGAAATCCCAATACACATTATCCTAGAACCAAAAGCTCATCTTTTAGGTGCCCTTCGGCGTGCAACATCTCTAATACTTCGTCCAGATAATTTTGAGAGTTCCTAGTCAGTACTAAAGTGCTGACTAGGAACTTGTTAAGATTCACTTTCTGCTGGGGACTGTATGGGGGTATTAACATTAGATTTCATCGATTCTTTATTAGAAGTTGCTAGATATATACCCCCTAAAATTAGAGCCAGCCCCAGCAAGTTAAATACACTCAAATTTTCCGAAAAAAGTATCCAAGCAACAATAGCAACAATCACTGGATTGAGTAACAACAGCAAGGAAATGAATCCTGAAGAAAAAGTTTTCAGGCTATATACAATTAGCCCATGACCTAAAGCTTCGCAAATAGCAGCTAGGGCAAATACTACTAACCACCCCGACAAAGTAACTGGGAAAACTTGTTTTTCAAAGATTAGCACTACTGGTATCATCAATGAAGTTCCAATGACACAACGCCACACAAGTATAGTCAGTGTTGAAAATTTATTGCGGATCTGCTCGATCAGTAAAAAGTTTGCTGCATAAAAAACTGATGAGATGACTGCAACAGCATCACCTGTAATAGCATCACCTGTAATATTATTATCAGAGTGCAATAAATCTTCAAATCCAACACCGATCGCACCTACTATAGCCAAGATTAAACCGATGATAAATTTGCGCCCAAAAATTTGACCAAAAAATAGCCATCCTCCTAATGTAGTAAATAACGGATTGAGGCTACCTAAGGCATTAGCATTAGCAGCGCCAGTTTGAGTTAGCGACCAAGTCCAACATAATCGGCCTAATACATGAACTAGACCCACTGCTATTAAAAATGCTATCTCTTTGATTGGATAACGCTGCTTTGGTAAAATCGGCTCATCATCTCTAATCTGAGTACGTGCTTGGTTAATTCCACTCCATAATCCAAAGATAATAGTTGCTATCCATAAACGATTAAATAATGTAGTAATAGCGCTCATCTGGCTTACAGCAATTTTAATAAATATTGCTGTTGAAGATAAAGCTAATAATGCGGTGACTACTATTATTATCGGCAGGATGTTTGCAGCTTTATTAGGTTTTTCCGGTGTTAGGCTTAATTGATTTTCTACCATTTCATTATATTTATGAAACAAACTGCCAATTGGACATGGGGTATTGGGTATTGGACATTGCTAACTAACAAATGACCAATGACAAATAGCTGTCTTCTCCTATCAAAGACGCTGGGCGAACAGGTAACAATGTATAATTTAGGCGTGGTTCAGCTTATAACTATTGGCATTATTCAGGTAGTAGTGCCACAGAAGTCTTGCAGCGATCGCTCGCCAGGGTTGCCAGTGCTGGGTCATTACTTCCAGTTGTGCTGGTGTTGGACGTGTCGCCAAGTTTTTGAGCTTTTGTAAAGCGATCGCCAATGCTAAATCGCCTTTGGGAAAGACATCAGGACGTTGCAGTGCCATGAGCAAATAAATATCAACTGTCCAATCTCCAATTCCTTTGAGACGCTTTAATTGAGTTCTGATAGCAGTTTCATCCATTCTTGAGATCTGATTGAGGTCAAGCTGACCAGTGGCGATCGCATCCGCCAACCCACGACAGTATAGAATTTTTTGCCGACTGAATCCAATCCTTTTTAATTGAGCATCATCTAGTGTCTGAAAATTTTCTGGGGTCAACGTCACAACAAGCCCAGATAATCGAGTAAATACAGCTTTGGCAGCTGCTAAGGAAACTTGTTGTTCCAGAATGATCCACACAAGGGTTGCAAAACCCGGTTCTCTTGACCATATCGGTGGAGGTCCCAGTGTCTCTAAAATCTGAGCCAAATCACTGTCAAGATTGGCAAGTACGATTAAACCACGTGTAAGACTTTCTTCAGTTAGCGATTCCACTGGAGTTTAGACTAGTTCCCGGTGCGAAACTGATAAACCTCTGTTAATCAGCAATATACCATATCCACCTAATCACTTATCAAAACAATTCTCCCCAATACCTTTCGGTTAAGGGGGAAAGGGGAAGGGGTAAAGGTTAAAGGGTAAAGGGTAAAGGGTAAAGGGGAAAGGGTAAGAATTCAAAACAGGGGTAAAGGTTAAAGGGTAAAGGGTAAAGGGATAAATTTAACCTTTCCCCCTTACCCCTTCCCCTTTCCCCCTTCCCCCTTCCCCCTTTCCCTTCTTCATTCACTCTTGGCTGTCCGACTAAAAACTCGGTAATACAGCCACGTAGTAGTTTCCTTCAAGGGAAACAGCAGATAGGTAAGAGGATTGATTGTCACAATAATATTTCGCAAGTCTCGTTTTGCCAAAAACAAGACCACACGAGCAACTTGCTGTGCAGACATTACTCCATAAGGGTTAAGTTGACTTTTAAAGGGGCCGAGAATTAACTTGCGAATGATACAATTTTCATCCAAGCGCTTGAGGGTGACAATATCTCCTAGCGATCGCTTGCTGAGTTCATAAAGCGGACTTAGTGCTGGCGACACCTCAGCCTCGGAAGTGTTAACCCAAATTTCTTTAGTTGCTTTGGCTTGTGGTCCTGTGACAGTGGTCAAAAATATATCCATCAACCGCAATGCAGAAAAGGTATTCACTTCATAGGAAGAGTTAATGGCCTCTGGTGTACGACTAGTGTAGACATTCACTCCGTGGTTGATAATTAGAATATCGATTTTCTCTAAACTCTCCCTGAGATTAGCTTCATTGCCCAATTGCCAGGGAACCACCTTTACCCCAGTTTGCTCTCCTAATTTTTCTGGATTAGTGGTTAATGCCACAACTTTAGCATTACACTTGACAAGTTCAGCCGTTAATGCTTGCCCCAAAGCTCCTGATGCTCCAGTTAAAGCTACGGTTTTACCCTTGAGAGATAGTCCTGTTCCCAGTATTTTATCGACTAAGGGAAAGACACCACTGTAGTAGGCGTTGACATCATCAAAATGATGACGCCAATGATAAGACCGATTCACCCACCAAATAGACGGAATGGTTTCTAAAGGACCGGGTAAGTGATTGTAGTCTGTATCAATTTTTCCTTGGAAATATCGCACAGACGCGCCATACAAGAAGGTACAGGCATAAGCTACTCCCAGCCATAACCCCGTTTGTGGGACAATTAAGGCAATTAACGTTAAGACGACTAGTAGTAGACTCGATTCTAAAATGTCGTGATAAAGCTGAGATTCTTGGTAAATTTTTAAAGAAACGATCGATAAATCACGGCGATAGGCCATGTGATGCTTGTTGTGCCATTTAGCAAGCCAATTCACTTGGTGACACAATGCATGATAAGTGTCTCTTAAGACCTCGGCGAGTAAAAGCGAGAAAAGCCCCCAAGTAGCAAACTGCAAGCAAGCGTTTACTAAAGCCCAATTTATCTGTAATCTTGCCCCAATTTCAATCCAGCTTTCTGCGAACATTTTTATCATGTTTGTTTACACTCGTTTTTCTTAATTATTCTTCATGATGGATTAAGGTCGAGTCTAGAGCAAACAGAAGTTAAAGGGAATAGGGGAGTGGGGAGTGGAGGAGATAAGGGAGATAAGGGAGATAAGGGAGATAAGGGAGATAAGGGAGATAAGGGAGATAAGGGAGATAAGGGAGATGAACTCTAAACTCCTAACTCTTAACTCAGTACTATAGCGCTTCTCACTTGGGTAAAATACGCACGTTCGTAGGGGCGCACAGCTGTGCGCCCCTACAGCGTATTGCATCCAAACGAGAATCGCTATATTGATGCCCAATCTAAAATCTAAATTGTAGGGTGTGTTAGGCGCATATTTCGAGATTAATTATCACGATAAATATGAACTGCGCCTAACGCACCATCTTGTATTGCGGTGCGTTAGGCTAAAGCCTAACGCACCCTACTTAAAGATTTACTTTATAAATGGTCTCTAAAATCTAAAATCCAAAATGGTATCAGCTGACAAAACCTGCGGTAAAAATTTGTTCTGCGGTTAAATTTAAGTCTGGGAAAGTTGGTGATTCGATGCGGTTATCACCTCGGAATTTATTAATCTGATATTCGCCTTCGTCTAGAGAGCAAACTAAGATAGTCGGTTGTTTGGGTTTACCAATGAATTCTCTACCGCCTAATGCAGCATAGTCTTTGTAAACTTAGTTCTTGTATGGGATATTTTACTTCTCACACTCTGAAGTTTCACGCCACAGATTTTTGATGTTTGGGGACTGTGGATTGGCGATCGCACCAACTACCCAACTCACACCGCAATTCTGCTAAGAGCATGTCTCAAAAGTAAGAAATCTCTCCAGATGACTTTCAGTAAAAATACTGTTTCACTAAGCAACCTGCTAGATATAGTGTGATTAATTAAAGGTCAACAACAGTGAAAACCCTGTTTAATTAGAGGATTCATATCTGAGTTTTTGAACAACATTTCAGAGAAAACCTTTATACAGATAAAGAGGGTTTTCAGTCTCAGGATGTTTTCAAAACTCAAATTGTAGTTCCATACTACTCTTCCATTATTCTAGAACACCAATTCAGTAATCCTGGAAGAACCTCTCCCCCAACCCCTCTCCTACGAGGAGAGGGGAGTTTAGCTCCCCCTTCCCTTGAAGGGAAGGGGGGGTTAGGTTTTTGATTACTGAATCGATGCTCTAGGCAAAGAAAAATAAGACCTAATTTTTCAACTGTATATAAGGTAGGAGTTTGAACTTTAATTTTCTAACAGAATTACTGAGATAAATGTTTTCGATCTGCTTACTTACGTAAAACAATTAGTTGTAAAAAATTTGGCATGTCTTTGAATCCTATAATCAGCAGTGCATCTACTCTCACATATACAGGTAGCTCTCCAGTACTAAGTGATGTACAAATCCTGTTTGTCGATCCTTTTGTCAGTGACGCAGAAATTCTTCTCCAAGGAACTTTACCTGGAGTTGAAACTATTATTCTGTCAGCACAAGGAGACGGAGTAGAGCAAATTACAGGCGTATTAAAACAACGTCAGAATGTAGAGACAGTTCACATTGTTTCTCACGGTGCGCCTGGATGTCTGTATTTAGGTAATAGCCAACTTAGCCTTGATACCTTAAAAGATTACGCGTCCCAGTTACAAGGATGTTCAAGAGAAAATCTCAATTTACTTTTATACGGTTGTAATGTTGCTGCTGGTGATGCGGGAGAGGAATTTCTCCACAAACTACATTCCTTAACTGGTGCTAAAATTGCCGCTTCCGCCACAAAAACCGGTAATGCAGCGTTAGGAGGAGATTGGGATTTAGAAGTGACTGTGGGTGAGATTACACCCCAACTCGCTTTTAGTCATCAAGCAATAGCAAATTATCCAGGTATATTAGGCTCCACAGTACCATTTGATCTCTCATCAGTGTTTAATGTTGATGTCATTGTCAACCGTCCCGAAGGAGTCACCGACACCACCCAAACGCCGATTGATGGAGCCAACTATGCTTTAATAACTCAATCCTTCGCTACTTTTGCTAATAGTACTTTGGGTAATGGACTCCCAGATGACGGATTTTTTGGTGCTACTAACTTTAATCCAGATATTCAACTCGGTTATAGAAACAGTGACAACGGTAATAATGCTCGTCTAATTACAACTTCTACTGGGAGTTTTACGTTTAATGTTTCGAGCGGTCAGTATGCTTATGTGCATTTGGCCTTAAATTCAACGGAAGCAAGGAGTAATGTCCGCTTCACCTTGAACTATAGTGATGGGACAACCCAAACAACTGATAGCCAAACGATTCCAGACTGGTATGAGGAAATTACCCCATCAACAACGCTCTACTATTTAATTGATGGCTTAGACCGCAGTAAGGCTGATGGGACTGGCTTTGAAAATAGTAATGATGCGGCGATATTTGGGTTAAGGTTGTCAGCGGATACAACTAAGACACTTGAAAGTATCACAGTTGAGAAAACAGCTTCGGCTGGGTATTTAGCCTTTTTCGGGGCGACGGGAGAGTTAAATACTGCACCTATTTTACAAAATGCGATCGCCGATCAAACAGCTCAAGAAGATCAAGCTTTTAACTTTACTGTTGATGCTAATACCTTCAGTGATGCAGACACCGATGACATCCTCACCTACACTGCAACTCTGGAAAATGATGAATTACTGCCCACTTGGTTGAACTTCAATCCTACTACCAATACCTTCAGTGGCACTCCTACGAATCAAGATGTAGGTAGTCTCAACATCAAAGTCACTGCTACAGATAGTGCTGGAGATACAGTCTCTGATGTGTTTACGCTCACGGTTGCCCAGCAAAATGCTAATGTCCAGTCTACCCTATTGACAAATCTTACAGGCGATATATTTAGCGTCAAGACTCAGGGGGACATTGAAGGTGATAAAGGAAAACTCTCAATCAAGATTAAAGACAATACCTCTAAAAACGTCAATGAACTTGGTGTATTTACTGTTGACGATGAAGAAGGCAGAATTGATGGCATAGCTCCTGGTGCAGAAGGCTATACACAAGCGGCTCTTTCGCGTTCAAAGGTGATTTTGTCCACCCTTGCGAACCTACCTAATGGTTTCAATCCTACAGACCTCAAAAATATATTAGAATTTGACTCTGATACCAACGTTAGATTTTATCTGGTATCCAACAGTACTACTCAAGCTGTGCTGTCCGGAGAAACCCCTTTATCAAATGTCTCTTTTTCCTCAGGTATAACTAACAATGGACAAGGGTTTTCTCTTAACTTCCAGAATTTGGTTGTGAATGTTGAGCCAAGCGATGAAGAGACATCTTTAGGTACTGGTCTGCAAGGCAAATATCAAGGTGAACTGATTGATTTACGCAGTGTCACAGAAGCAGTAACAGCTAAATTTATAGTCAACAGAGAAGCAAAATATAACAACTATGTTGGCTTCTATCAAGTCACTGATGAGAATGGTGGGATTGACACTAACAGTGATGGGCAAGCTGATATTCTTGTGGGACAGGCTGGTTACACTCAAGCTGCTGTCCGTAACCGTGTTGTGGGAATTGACTTGACTGTGAACAATCAAGGTACAGCAAATTACACTGGGACTTTCGAGAGTGGTTCTTTGTTTGCACCATTTATTATTGTTAATGCTAGACCCAATGCCGTTGAAAATGGTAATGCCAATCAGAATGTTTACTTCTCATTCTTGGGTGCTAACTCAGATAAAGTAGGTCATATTCGACTGTTGGGAAATAACACTTTTGGTTTTGAAGATTTACCAAATGGTGGTGATAAAGATTACAACGATATGATCGTGCAAGTCCAATTAGCCAGCAATATTACATGAGTCCTATACTGTCGTTGGTGTCAACTTAAGCTAAAAATAGCTTAACTGTTCAATACGGTTCGGTTAAGGTTTTTTGATGAAAATTCTAGATCCAAAGACGCGATAAATCGCCGTCTCTACAAGAGACCTCTTGCAAAAGTGCTTTTTGCACTCTTGTGGGAAAAGGGATGCATCTTTATTGGGGAAAGGGAAAATACCAAACCTTTCCCCCTTTCCCCTTGCCCTTTTCCCGACTTATGCAAGAAGTCTAAGGATCAATCTTTCCTCTTGACGGCGATTTATCGTGTCTGGTGCCTTAACCGAACCGTATTGCTTAAGTGTTGGCTTCGTCAATCCAAAATCTAAAATCTAAAATCCAAAATTGTCTGACTGTTTGCGCCACTTGTGCTTTTGAAACTTTGTTTGGAAAGACTCCATGTAAGTGTAGAAAACCGGCGTTAAATAAAGTGTGAGGAATTGCGAGAACACTAACCCGCCAACTACTGCTAAACCAAGGGGACGGCGTGTATCTGCTCCGGCTCCCAAACCAAGGGCGATGGGTAATGTGCCCATCAGTGCTGCCATTGTGGTCATCATGATTGGGCGGAATCTTACCAAGCAAGCTTGATAAATGGCATCATAAGGAGTCTTGCCTTCTTGACGAGCTGCGATCGCAAAGTCAACCATCATGATCCCATTTTTCTTGACAATGCCAACCAGCAAAATAATGCCCACGAAGGCGTAAATATTCAAGTCAACATGAAACAGCAACAAAGTTAGGACTGCCCCAAATCCAGCGGAGGGTAAGCTAGAAAGAATAGTTAGCGGGTGAATGAAGTTCTCGTAGAGAATGCCCAACACAATATAAATTACCAAGATGGCAACCAATAGTAGCAATCCTAAACCCTGAACTGAAGACTGGAACGCCTGAGCTGAACCTTGAAAGGCTGTACTGATAGTAGCTGGTAGTGTTTGACGGGCGAGTTGTTCAATTTTCGGGGTGACATTACTGAGTGATATTCCGGGCTTGAGATTAAAAGAGAATGTGACCGAGGCTAGCTGCCCTTTGTGGTTAATAGTCAGCGGCCCTACATCTTTAGTCAAAGTTGCTACAGCATTGAGAGGTACAAGTTGTCCATTGGGGGCACGAACCGAGAGCAAATCTAAGGCATTGGAATTTTGTTGATATTTTGGTTCCACGCCCATAATCACTTGATACTGGCTATCGGAGGCGTAGATCGTGGAAACTTGGCGAGTCCCGTAGGCATTACTCAGGGCAGTTTCAATTTGATTAGCAGTCAAACCGAAAGCGGAAGCTTGATCGCGGTTGATGTCTACTTTGACTTGGGGATTTTTGATTTGTAAGTCACTGTTGACATCTTGCAATTCTGACAGATTGCGGAGTTGATTTTCCAGAAGTGGGGCGTATTGGTAAAGCTCTTGAATATTGGGACTTTGGAGAGTAAATTGATACTGCGCTTTTGTCTGTTGTCCACCGATATTGATAGCGGGGGGGTTTTGCAAGAAGACTTTAATTCCTGGGACAGTTGACAACTTCGGTCGAAGTTCCTCCACTATTTCATCAGCACTGAGATGGCGCTCATGGCGGGGCTTGAGTTCGATTAAAAGTCGTCCGCTGTTGGCAGAAGCATTTGGTCCTCCAGCCCCGACGCTAGAGTTGATGGAATCGATATTAGGATCGCGGTAAGCGATCGCAGCTACAGCCTGTTGATGCTTTACCATTTCATCAAAGGAGATATCCTCCGATGCCTGAGTGGTTGCAGTGATTTGTCCAACATCAGCGTTAGGAACAAATCCCTTAGGCACAACTATAAATAGATAGATTGTCGCTAAAAGAATCGCCCCCGAAATCATCATCGTTGTCCGGTGATACTTCAGCGACTTCTTCAAACTCCAATCGTATCCCCCCAACAACAAATCAAAGAAGCTTTCCGAAATATTATAAAGACGAGTCTGGAAATTTTGGATTTTGGATTTTCGATTTTGGATTTGGGCATTGGGAGTGCTGAGTGAGGAGTTAGGAGTTAGGAGTTCAGAGTTATTCTCACCTTGCTCTCCCATCTCCCCTACCTCCCCTGCCTCCCCTACTCCCTCATCCCCCTGATGATGCGGTGGACGCAGGAATCTGGAACACAGCATTGGTGTTAAGCTGAGGGAAATGACGCCAGAAACCAAAATCGCAACGCTGATGGTAATGGCAAACTCACGGAACAGTCGCCCCAAAATGCCTTCCATGAACAGCACGGGGATAAATACTGCTACCAAGGAAATGGTCATTGATAAAATTGTGAAACCAATTTCTCTAGAACCATTTAAAGCTGCTTCCATGCGGCTCTCACCCATCTCCATGTGGCGGACAATATTTTCTAGCATGACTACAGCATCATCCACCACGAAACCCACTGATAAAGTTAATGCCATTAGCGACAGGTTATCGAGTGAAAAGCCCAGCACCAGCATAACCGCAAAGGTGGCGACGATTGATAGCGGTACTGCCAAACTGGGAATGACTGTAGCGGAGATATTGCGAAGAAACAGAAAGATTACTAATACTACTAAAGCGATGGTGAGCAACAGCGTGAATTGTACATCATCTACTGATTCCCGAATTGATTGGGAGCGATCGTAGAGAATATTCATGTTCACAGCCGCCGGAATCTGTTTTTGGAAGGCGGGTAGCAGTTTCTTAATTGCATCCACCACTTGGACGGTATTAGTTCCCGGTTGGCGCTGAATTGCCAGAACGATCGCCCGCACGGCAGAATTTTGGATTTTGGATTTTGGATTTTGGATTGAGGGCTGCTCCCTACTGCCGTTCTTCGTGGGAAAATACCAGCTGGCAATCTTATCATTTTCCACGCTGTCCAGCACTTGACCGAGTTCACCTAGCTGCACAGGTGCGCCGTTTTGATAAGTTACAGCTAGGGAGCGATAGCTAGCAGCATCGTTAAGTTGACCATTTGCTTGAATTGTAGAATTCTGTTGCTGTCCGTAAAGTGTGCCGGTTGGTAGGTTAACATTGCCGTTAGCGATCGCAGTTGCTACTTCATCGATTCCTATGCCTTTAGCGCTCAATGATTCCGGATCAAGCTGAATCCGTACCGCGTACTTTTGGGAACCGTACACTTGCACTTGCGCCACCCCATCCACCATTGACAGACGTTGTGCCAACAGTGTTTCGCCGTACTTATCTACAGTTGAAAGCGGCAAAATAGATGAATTTAAAGAAATGTACAGGACTGGTTGATCTGCCGGATTGACTTTGCGAAAAGAAGGGGGATTGGGCATGTTAGTCGGCAACTGCCTTGCTGCTTTAGAAATAGCAGACTGCACATCCTGTGCTGCCCCGTCAATATCCCGATTCAGGTCGAATTGCAGGGTAATTTGGGCGCTACCCAAAGAGCTGGTAGAGTTCATTGAACTCAATCCGGCAATGCTAGAAAACTGCTGTTCTAAAGGAGTTGCAACCGAAGAAGCCATCGTTTCTGGACTGGCTCCAGGCAGATTAGCCGTTACCTGGAGTGTCGGATAATCCACATTGGGCAAGTCACTAACAGGTAACTGTTGATAACTCATCAGCCCAAATATTAAAATGCCAACCATCACTAGGGTTGTCATGATTGGACGACGGATGAATAGCTGGGAAATGTTCATCTTAGTTGGGAGTTAAGAGTTAAGAGTTAGGAGTTAAGAGTGAGGAGTGAGGAGTTAAGAGTTATTCTCCCCCTGCCCCTCTGCCCCCTGCCCACCTCCCCCTCCACCTCCGACTTGCGGCTTCACCTGCACTGTGGCACCGGGTACTAAGTTGAATTGTCCATCGGTGACGATTTGCTCACCTGGTTGCAACCCTTGTTTGATTGCCGTTTCGTTGCCAATGGTGTCGCCTACGGTAACTGGACGCATTTCTACTGTTTTGTCGGGTTTGACTAGAAATACAAACTGCCCTTGCTGTCCAGTTTGTATGGCTTGGGAAGGCACGGTTATCATATTCGGTTGTTCGCTGAGCTTGAGGACTACGTTGACAAACTGCCCTGGAACTAGGCGATCGTCTGTGTTGGTAAAGGTGGCTTTAAGTTGAATTGTGCCTGTTTGGGTATTGAGTCCGCTATCAACAAAAGTGAGTTCACCGCGTATGGGACGCGCTGTGTCTTTCGGAGGTATGGCACTGACTTCTAACTTGCCGTTAGCACTGTACTTCTTCAAATCTGGCAGCAATCTTTGAGGAATGGAAAAGGTGACGTAAATCGGGCGGATTTGGCTGATGGTAATTAAAGGATCGGTGGCGTTGGCTTCTACCAAGTTACCTTGATTGAGTTTCAGACTACTTGTGCGTCCAGTAATTGGTGAGTAGATGGAACTGTAGGAAAGCTGGATTTTGGCATTGTCGATCGCCGCTTCATCTGCTGCTACTGCTGCTTTGGCATTTTGCACATCTGCTTCGGCTGCGGCTACGGCTGCCTGAGCATCTGCTACTCCATTTTGATCTGCCTTGACTGTTGCCCGTTGAGCATCGGCTGTTGTCTGGAATTGATCCGCTTGTTCCTTACTGATTGCCCCTTCTTTGAGTAAGCTGTTGTATCTTTTCGCCTGGACATCTGCATTTTTGGCTTGGGCAACATCCTTGGCTACATTCGCTTTTGCTTGGTTGACTTGGGCGATCGCTTTCACCACATTTGCCTGTGCCTGTTTCACCTGCGCCAAATCTTTGGCTTTGGCAGCATTCGCTTGCATCAGCGCTGCTTCCAAGGAACGGGAATCAATTTTAAATAACAAGTCTCCTTTTTTCACATTCTGTCCTTGCTGAAAATAAACTCCAGTAAGTTGTCCACCCACTTGTGACTTGACAGATACAGTGGAATATGCTTCTACTGTTCCCGTAGCTGAGAGCTGTATGGGAATAGTTTTTTGAGTCGCAGTGGCAACTACCACTGGCACTGCTCGCTTTTTACCTGCTTGTTTGCCACTTGATTGAGCGTCAGTTGCATTACAAGCAGCACACAAGTAGGTCAAACCCAGCACCAGTAACCATAACCGTCCTCTTGAAATCAAGCCAGAAAAACGAGGAATGCCTTGATCAACTGAAAATAAAGGTTTTGTCGTTTGAACTGAAATTAAACAACGCATATCGACAATCAGGGGAAAAGGAAAGTAGACAGATGTAGTGGTATGTTATTGGTTTTACTAAAGTCAGCCAAAACGAGCCAACTGCATTAGCGATCGCCTGCTTTTAGTCGGTAGTTAATTATCACAATGAGCGTCACCTATTCCTCGAAGGGTAGGGTTTGTTGCCAAACATTGTATTTTCCACAAAATCGTTGCGATCGATTTTTAGTGGAGTAATTTAATATTAGTTCCTCTAACTATTAGCATACTAAATAATTTATTTTTTAGCCTAGCTCTTAAGAGAGAAATTTGTGTGAAGCTGGCTTGACTTTTGTATGAATATATTGTGACATTTGTGAATAATTCAACTCCAAATATCTGATTATTTATGGTTACTCTTAACTAATAAATCTATATATCTAGCATTTCCCGTTCTAGTGAGGTACAAGGTAGGGGCGCAAAGCTTTGCGTCCCTACAAATTTCTCTAACTTATTTGATTGGGAACCGCTATAGTATTACTATTTTATTTTTTAAATTAGCTATGCATACAAAGAGTCGTAGAAAATTAAAATGTATCGATTTGTCTGCGAAATGTAAATATTATTTATATATTTTGAGCAAGAATATATCAGACTTATGTTTTATCTTTGAACTTGTAAAATATAAAAATAGCTCGTCAATTTATAGCATAAAGATAACACAGAGATTCATAGTTGTTTTTGGTTATAAGTTAGGGTATAAAACAAGTAAACTCAATCCTTTAACTTCGCAACCATTTCAGCACGGGCACAAACGTCTAGTTTTTGAAACATCCGCTTGAGTAGCTGTTTGACAGCATCACGACTGATATGTAACTTCAAAGCGATTTCTCGATTGCTCAAGCCTTGGGCAACTAATTGAGCAACATCAACTTCTCGTGGTGTCAGACAATTGGCTAAAGATGGAGCGATCGCAAGGCGAAAAGTTGCTAAACGAACGGATAAATGCTGGCACAGAGAACTCAATTGAATCAGATCGGCATCATTAAAGGCGGGAAGCTCTTTTGAGCGCAGAAAATAAATTCCACCAAGCAACCGACCGACGCCGATTAGCGGTGCAACCATACCATATTCGATTCCATAGATGCGGAACACAGATTGATAGAGTTCGCTCTGATACCAATTTTGGAGAGACTGTACTGATAGAGTATGAACTGGAATTTGATGCTGAATCATCAGCTGACTGACGCGATCGCCATTTCGTCCAATTTTCTGATAGCGATGGCGAAACGTATCAGGCAATCCCCACAAGTCTGACGCAATGACTTGAAAACGGCTATCCAGCAAATCCAATCCCCAAGCACTAGCTCCAACTAATTCACCTGCATACTCCAAAAAGCAAGAGCGCAACTGAGCTTCATTGGATACCGTTGCGATCTTTTCAACCAAAGGAGCAAATTTCATAAACTTATACCCAGTTGGGGACTTGGCTACTTAGCTGCAAATCTCTATTTTATAAAATTGACCCGCAGTTGAGATTTGCTATGTCTATCCCTGTTACAACATTTTTTGTCGGACTCAATGGCTTGATTGCATTTGCCCTTTCTTATATTGTCGTAATGGAGCGTACCAGAACTCGAATTTGGCACGGAGAAACTGAGGCACAAGTTATAAACCAGCCAAATTATCTGGAAAATCCCAATCCTTGGGCGGCCTTTGTCGAAAGCTATACTCAAAAATCTTTGCTTACAAAAACTGCTGATGATGGAGTTCTTCAGCGTAAAGCACGCGCACATGGAAATTTTACAGAATATGTACCGTTGGCACTGCTGTTTATCATGACTTTAGAATTGATGCATTCGTCGCCTTGGATACTCTGGTTGATTGGGAGTGCGCTGACTGTAGGGCGGATTGCTCATGCTTGGGGTTTGATCGCAACCTATGGCCCTTCACCCAGCCGCGCAATTGGCTTTTTTCTAACTTGGTTTGTCTATATTATTGGTGCTGGTGCTTGTGTTTACTACGGAATTACTGGGCTTCTTTAATAGCCTGCCTTGAAAATAGGGACTGGGGACTGGGGACTGGTGACTAGGAAAGAAATATTTTCATTCCTTCGTTGTGAATTGTCTTCATGGAGTCTCTTGCAAAAATCGTTTTGCACTGTTGGGGGAAAGGAAAGGGTTTTTTCTTAAAACCCTGGCACAAAGAAACTTTCAAAGCTGTTGCCTATTGCCTATTGCCTGTTCCCTACAATATTTTATTCAAGCCGCACAAACAAAAGGGGTAAGTTTAGAACCCACCCCTTTTGTTTGTGATATGCTGCGCCCAACGGCTGTTGCTACAAGCTTTAAACTATCAACCAAATGCACCATATCTTCTAAAGAAAGTGCTTGACGGGCGTCAGAAACCGATTTTTCTGGTTCTGGGTGACACTCAATTATTAACCCATCTGCACCGCAAGCGATCGCACCTCTAGCGACAGGTGCTACCAATTCCCGTTTACCTACGGCATGGGAAGGATCTACAATCACAGGCAGGTGAGTGATTTGTTTGAGTGCTGCGACTGCGCCTAAATCTAGGACGTTGCGGGTGTAATCATCGAAACTGCGGATACCCCTTTCGCACAACACCACATCAGGATTACCGTGGCTGAGAATGTATTCAGCTGCCATGACGAATTCTTCAATTGTCGCTGCTAAACCACGCTTGAGTAGTATCGGTTTACCAGCTTGCCCTAAAGCTTTGAGTAAATCGAAGTTTTGCATGTTGCGGCTACCAACTTGCAGCATATCAGCGTGGGTGGCGATCGCTTCAATTTGGGAAATTGACATCACCTCAGTGACAACAGGCATATTGTAGTGCGATCGTACCTTTGCCAAAATTTCCAATCCTGACTCGCCCATACCCTGGAAAGCGTAGGGAGATGTGCGTGGTTTGTAGACACCGCCACGCAAGGCTTGTACCGATGCAGGAGATAGCTTTTGCGCTACTGTCTCCATTTGTTCCCAGCTTTCAACGGTACAGGGGCCGCCGATAATTACCAATTCTTCACCGCCGAAAGCCACTTTTTCCGAAAGTTTAACGATTGTCTGGTGGTTGGAATGAGATTTTGCAGCAAGTTTAGCGTTAATCATGGTTTAATTCTCTTGAAGTATTGGGGATTCGGGATTCGGGATTCGGGATTCGGGATTGGGCATTGGGTATTAAGAAAACAGTCCCCAGTCCCCAGTCCCCAGTCCCCAGTCCCCACTCAAAAAAGCCCGGAACCTTTGAGAAGTTCCGGGCGCGTTGTGACTCATTGGCATGACGCTATCTACCCGGAACCATATCTGGGCCAAAAATAGAAGCCGTAAAACCAACTACCGAAATAAGTTGTCACAATGAAATTCTCCTTAAAAAACAAAAACCGCAGAGTTCGCTCTGCGGTTCACCGGGTGGTTTCCATGTGGAAACTGTATTCACTCCCGGTGAACCACCCTATGCCAAAAATAAAAGTAGGAATTTGTGTTAAACATTTGCTCGGCGCTTTAGCTGAAAAATTTAACTTTAACTAGATAAACCTATGTATAGTAACATTAACAGGAAGGGTTAGTGGTGTCAAGACCCCCACAACAGCTAAAAAAGCGATAGACTCAATACAATTGGGGGAATCAAGACTATGGCATTTCTCTAAGAGATGCTAAGCTTGGCTTGCTTTGTGTACAGGAGTCCGCGAAATTAACCGCGCCAATTTTAGATTTTAGATTTTAGATTATTTCGGTTTATGCCCCGCCCCTTGTGGGCGGAATAAATCCAAAATTTAAAACTCTTGCATCACCAAGCCCCGTACCGCAAGTGGCGCGGGGTGAATCCAAAAGACGCGACGCTCGTCGAGTACTCGCTCTAAGCGTTCGCGTAGCGTCTCTAAGAGTTGCCATGCCGTTCGCGTTAGCGTCTCCAAAAGAGAAGGCTTTACGCTCCGCTATCGATTACTCGCTTGCCGCCGGCGCTATCGTAAATCTAAAATCCAAAATTCGTTGACTCATCACGTTCTGTTGTGATGCCTACGGCAAGTCGCCCTTTGCGCGTCTAAGCTCGAAGCCGCCGCACGCTGCCTTAAACAAGTTTCAGACTTTTCTCCAAATTCAAAATGCTTAGATATTAAGCTTTATTAGCCTCAATTTGTCAGAATTTGTGTAGTGAAGTGCTTGTTGCTTATCTGTCTAGAAGAAGAAAGCGGCTTGTGATTAGACATTGTTATAGTTATATAACTTTACAAATATTGTTATGTCATAACTGAATAAATAATGTAAGTAATCGAAAATCGATGAATAAATACAGACAATTCCCAGGAATTAGAGAAAACTCAGAACGGCGGCTTAGTCCCTCAAAAATTCCAAAAGGTAGGATTCCAGAATCAAAACATCTAATTTTCCTGACTTCTGTTTTTACCTTGCGAAAGCTGATTCCAGACAATTGAGAAATGCCATACATCATTGTTACCCAAGTCCTCATTCACCAGATCAACTTTTTAGAATCATCAGTTTGATTATGCCCAGTCCCAAAATCTTAGCCAAATCTTTTGACTATCATGAAGTTTACCCCTGCCCAGTCTGTCGGATAGGTAAGATTTCTCATATGCCATTGATGGAAGCTATGGCTTGTGACTTTTGCCAAGAGATTTTTACGGTTAACTTAGAACTACAGCAACTCAAGATGCCTTCTAGGCAACCCCCCTTAGTTTGGCGTTGGAATGGATTTAGCTGGACAGAAGCTCAGTTAGAAGGTGTGGAATTAGGTTGGGGTTATGGACTAGCAGCAGCTGCTTTTGTAGTCCTTCCTACTACTCTCATTGGCGTAGTAGCTTATTATTTTCCTCCTAACATCAACGAACCAATTACCTGGATGCCATATATTTGGACAATATTAACTTTTTTGTCACATTTATCAATTATTGTTTGGATTTTTATTGAAGTTTATCAAATTCCAGTCGCAGCATATTTAAGAGCGATCGCGCGATGGAGAAATGGGGAAATGGGGAGATGAGGGGGCACGGGAGGCAGGGGAAGATAACTCCTAACTCTTAACTCCTAACTCTTAACTCCTAACTCCCCACTCCCGACTCCCCACTCCCGACTCCCCAAATATAAAAGATGCAGCCGATAGACCGCTGTATCACTCATAATTAAGTTGATTGTCCACCAAAATGGCGTATGAGCGATCTGGAGCGGTACTATAGAATTTTAGAATTAGAGCCTGGAGCAACACTTGATGAAGTGAACCAGGCTTATAAGGATTTAGTTTTTGTTTGGCATCCCGATCGCATTCCTAAGGAAAATCTCCGCTTACAGCAGAAGGCACAGGACAAGCTCAAAGCGATAAATGAAGCTCGTGATAAATTGCGCTCTCTAAAAACCAAACATCAAAGCACACATAAGCCATCATCATCGCCGTTTCACTACGAAACACCATCTCAAACAAGCCAGCCACCATCAACGCACAATCCAGATTTGAGTGGTAAAGACTATAGTCGAGCAAATTTGAGCAATAAAGACTTATCTGGCCGAAATCTCAGCTATGCCAACTTAAGCGGTGCTAATCTCAGCGATACTTTTATGCACAAAGTTAACCTCAGAGGAGCGAATTTATCTGAAGCTAATTTGTTTCGGGCAAACTTACTTTTAGCGGATATGAGGGAGGCGAATTTACGCGCTGCTAATTTAATTGGTGCGGATCTCAGTGGAGCCGACTTGCGGGGTGCTGATTTAACCGGAGCGCGGATTCGTTCTGGCGAGCGGCTTCTGGTTAAACTAATTGGTGCTAACCTGGCTGGGGCAATTATGCCTGATGGTGCCATTCATCAGTAGACCTCTTGCAAAAGTGCTTTTTGCAACAGGGGGAAAAGGGTAAAGGTTAAAGGGGAAGGGAAGAATACAGAACTTTTTCCCCTTCCCCCTTTCCCTTTTCCCGACTTATGCAATAAGTCTAGTGATGGGGGGATGGGGGGATGGGGGGATGGGGAGATGAGGGAGATGAGGGAGCAGGGGAGGAAGGGGGAGAAATAAACAATGCCCAAATCCAAAATCTAAAATCTAAAATCTAAAATCCAAAATGCTATTATTCGCGCAGTGCGTAACCGACACCACGGACTGTGTGAATTAAGCGTTTTTCTTTATTTTCTTCTAATTTCAGGCGCAGATAACGAATATAGACTTCGATAATATTGGAATCACCCATGAAGTCGTAACCCCAAACTTTTTCGAGAATTTGGTCTCTAGTAAATACTTGACGGGGATGTGAAAGCAAATATTCTAATAAATCAAATTCTTTTGCTGTTAACTCAATGCTTCTTTTAGAGCGAAATACTTGACGAGTGCGGCGATTTAAGCTTAGGTCTTCAAACTGCAATAAGTCTTCATCTGTTTCTTGAGTGCGGCGCAAATGAGCGCGGATTCTTGCTAAGAGTTCTTCGATGCTGAAGGGTTTGACTACATAATCATCGGCTCCTGCATCTAATCCTGCCACGCGATCGCTAACTTCATCTTTTGCCGTCAACAAAATTACTGGCACTGAACTACCTGTGGCTCGCAAACGACGGCAAATTTCTAAACCTGACAATCCTGGTAACATCCAATCCAAAACGGCTAAATCCGGCGATGACTCCCGCGCCAAAGTCAATCCAGTGATGCCATCATGGGCTATGCTCACCTTGTATCCTTCACTACTAAGTTCTAATTCTACAAATCGCGCTAGCTTGACTTCATCTTCAACCAAAAGGATATGTGCTGTCATATTTTTATTCCTAAAATACGTAATTTCAAAGTAAAACTGCTACCGTAACCTAACTTGATTGCAGTTTACCTTTACTCTCACTGAAAACGCTGCAAGTGCTAAATGAATTAACCGATGCTCAAATTTTTCTCTCATCTGCGCTATGTCTGCAACCACATCATTCAATATCAATCATTGAGAAAATTTTCTCCTGTTGGCTAATCGATCGCAGTTCTCATTTGAATAAGGTACATGGGTGGGGTAGCATCGCTGTGTTACCCTACGAAGATCTATTTTTTTCTGTATCTCACCCTGCGGGAAGCGCTAGAAATTAACTTGCTGCTTGGATTGCAGAAATAATGAATTATTTATACATAACTCAACTCTAGTATGGATGAATGTAAGAAAAATGAGTTTTTCCTGAATAGAGTTAGAGCTTTTGCTTAAAAAGCTGCAATCCCTTATATTTAAAGGTTTTTTGTGCTATCGACAACAAAATATTTTTCTAAGCAAATTAATCTTTAAATCTCAGAATACTTTAATTTATGCATCAGCGATAACTCATAGTGATGCAGCAATCTATTAATTACAAGTTTAGTTCACGCAAAAGCGAGGATTCGATCGTGAAAGGTTTAATTTTTGGTAGTTTATCTGCTCTAATACTCACTACATCTGCTGCGGCTATAGCTACACCTGTAAAGTATCAACAGTCAAATTCTGATACACATACAGTATCTCAAATAGTATTTAACGTAAACGTTCCTCATATCACTAATTCTGGTGTCAGAAATGATACCCATTTTATTAAAGTGTCAGTAGTTGGCATGTCTCTGGAAGACTTGATGATTTCGTTACCAAGTCAGATGGAAAGCTTTAATAAAGTTCGGATTGCAGACCAATCTGGTAGAGAAATTGCAGCTAAAACAGAGATTAATAAAGAACGTGTGTCAATCAATTTTGACCAACCTGTAAATCCTGGTGGTTCTGTCGAAGTAGAATTTATAGGTGTACAAAGAAGAATTCCATTTGAGAAAATCCTACTTTATGGAGTAACTGCTAAAAGAGTTGGATTAAACGGGGACATTCCTATTGGAACAGCCAGAGTTGATATTGCTGATAAAAGTTAGAATTCAGGATTCAGAATTCAGGACTAAAATTTAGTTGATATAGCGGTTCCCATTCAGATACGGTACACCATCATATCGCAAGGTATAGGGGCACTGCCGTGCCCCTACGAACGCGAGTGCGTCCCGCAGGGATGGGATGTTTTTTTAATTGGAAGTCCCTTAAACCTCGTTGCTTACCATTAAATAAGTAAAACTAATGACTGACACCAAATTTGTGAATGTCCCAGTACTTGATTAAATTTTGTAAAGCAGTGTAAATTACATTCACAGGCAAAAACAAAGCCGCCTGATACATACACAAATTCAAACGCAATCATAAAACAATGACAGCAACCATTCAACGCCGCGAAAGCGCCAACGTCTGGGAACGCTTCGCCAACTGGATCACCAGCACC
>NZ_JACJRQ010000015.1 GCF_014697355.1 Nostoc calcicola FACHB-3891
TCGAGTTTTTCTCTCTGTTCTACCGTCAGATGGACTTTATCTCGGCGACCTCTTCCCACTTTCGAGTCCTCATCTTGGCATATCTATTGCACTATTTTAGCTGTGTCAGTCCACTAGGGTGTGTTAGCGACAGCGGAACGCACCATTTTTAAGGGTTTGGTGCGTTAGAACTACAATACTTAGATTTTGTTCCAAATTCAAAACAACGATTCGTTTCAAAACCAGGTATCAACGCTGTTTTAGTTCGCAACTCTGCTGCAAAACGTCTTTTACAACAAGCTTTTACCTCGTTGATAAATTTCCCCTGCATAATCAGTCCAAGCGCCTTGTCCCCAATAACGAAAACAACTAGTTTGCAGTAAAAGGTTATGCAGAAGAGTATTACGGTATTGGGATTGTCTGGTAACAGGTTCTACTGAATCAATTTGCTGTAATGAATCAAATTTTTGATGAAATAAACTGCTTAATTCATACATGGGAGACAAGACATTTTCATAGCCTTTTACCCAGCTAATATGATTTGTCCACGAGGCTCCATCCATGTGAAAATTAGGGTTGATTTGTTTTAATTCTTGAATAGCATTCTCCACAGCTTCAGGTTGGGAATTTTCTGGTGAAATTCGCTGCCAAATCTGATGTTGTCCTACTGGCTGGCAAGTTGGGTAATCTTCAGGTTTGCATCCAGCAGCTTCTATTAATTCTAAATATTCTGTGCCACACACACCAACAACACCTGATTTTCCACCACCATGATTTACCATATCCCACCAAGCTTGTTTGAAAGCACTAGGAAATTCGTTCATCATAACGCCGCCATTTTCACCATCTCCAATTTGACTAACTATTGGCGGCACAAATACGCTTCCTAGTTGTTGTTTAGATAAGGTTTTTGCTTCATAATAAGGCTGCATTTGAGCAACTAATTTAGTATCGGAACCTTGAGTTTTAATTAAAGCTGTAATACTAATTGTTTCACCTTGAGAATTGCGGGCAATTAGACGATGTGGTAAATGTTTGTGGGTGAGAGATTCACCGCTAATTGTTTCTACAGAATGTTCTTGAACGAGTAGCCAGCGATATCCACATTCTTTGAGCGCTTTCACAAATTCAAAGAGAGCATCAGGGTGATTTGGTAGATGCATTTCTGGTGGTGAAAATCCTTTGACTCGTGCTAATGCTTCCCAACCAAAAATTGCGGCAAAATTATGTTGCCATGCAATTATATGTAATTTAATATCTGCTATGGGAGTGGAAGGAATAACAGCATGACTCCACATTGTACCGAGCCATTCTACATAAGGTTGATAGGTACGATCGCAAGTAATACGTTTCAAGTTATCAAGAATATCATCGCGTCCCATTTGCCGCAGTCCCCACAACAGATTACCTGAGTAATCCAACATCACGCGGGGATTACAACCTTGATTTACGAGTTCGGGAATGAAATCTCCCATGCGGCTGTAACAATAAGCAAAAGGCGCTGCATTATGGTTATCTCCTTCGTTGGAATGTTCAAACATGTATTGCAGATGGCTGATGAGTGTACCACCAGATCCCGCAGGGATCGTGGGTTGGTGCATATGTAAGGCGATCGCAAATACAGCATTTACATCTTCTAACTTAATATTCGTTGTTGCTAAAAATACAGGTGCATCATGGTTAACTACAGAGAGAACCTCTGTTTCCCAACCAGAAATATTCGGTAAGCCATCAATGATTTCGGGCAAAAAAGAGAGATTGGTAGGTAGTGTCTGCATATCTGGTTGCTCCGAAACAAGGTATGTCTAGTTATGCGATCCCACTTGGACGATACTACCGATCGCGCATTGCTAGACGGCAACTATTTAAAAGTACATCAAGTTCCTTTACAACTTGAAAGGGATTTTTTCCTCTGAACACAGATGCGATCGCAGCTTCATAAGGATTTCTGCCTGTGGTTTTAACGGCGGCGATCGCATCTTGATTAGAGAAATTGCGAATACTAACTAACCATGCAGCTAACACATGACCAGTGCGACCAATACCACCAGAACAGTGTACAACTACTTTTTCACTTTGTTTGTCTGCTGCTACTAAAAAAGGAAGTATTTTCTGTGTGAGTGTTTCTAAACTAGAGAAATGAAAATCTCTAATCGGTGCCCAGCAAACTTGTTGACTACCAAATTCTTGTTGATATATGCCTAAAAGATTAGAGTAAGGAGCTAGTTGCTTTTCCGTCAGAAGACAGCAAACTCGTTTGATATTTTGCTGTTTCATGAACTCAACCCAATCAGATACCTGTTGATTCGAGTGGCCTGGCCTACAAGCGCCAAATACAATCGGCTCACCCTCCCAAGCAGCAGCAAATTTGTATGTATTTCTAGTCATGTGTTGTGATGGCTGTGGGTTGTGTTCATTATACGGATAATAGTTACAGCGACTTAGGCTGACATTGATTTTTTCTAAACCAGAGCAAATCACCAAAACGCTGGATTTTGGTTAAAAAGCTCAGTTTTTGTTCAGGCTGTCGTCTTCTTGGCGCTGGCGGAGTCGCTATTTGTAAAATCAGTTCTAGCAACCAAGGGGCGAGGCGTTGGCACCACACAGCTAGATGACTTTGCCATCCGACTAAAATTTCTGCTGAATCATTTTGCATTCCTGCGACGAGTGCTTGAGCCACTTGCTGGGGAGTCATGGGGATTACCCAACGAAATAATTTTAAGTCCCGCACCATGTCTGTGTCTGTGAGGGAAGGCAGTAATGCAATCACTCGGATATTGTGTTGGGCGAGTTCCCGACGCAACGCTTGGGTAAATCCTAAGATGGCAAATTTGGTAGCCGAGTAAGTCGCCATCGTCGGTGCTGCAATTTTCCCCATCAGACTCGATACATTGACGATTGTCCCTTGTCTTTGGCTGGCCATACGTCGAGCTATCAGACTCGTGAGGTTGTACATTCCCAATAGGTTTACACAAAGCTCTTCTTGAACTTGGGGGAGTTTAGATTGCAAAAACGAGCTTTGATATGCGACTCCTGCACAATTAACCAGCAGATGAATCGGGCCATAGTTGCGCCAAACTTGAGCAATGGTGACATTCACATCAATTACCTGAGTCAAATCTAAGGCAACGATCGCAGTCTCTACACCCATCGCCTCAATTTTGTTCGCCACCTCAACTAACTTGTGGCGATCGCGTGCTACCAATATCAGCCGCTTGATGCCTTGTTTGGCTAGTTCCAGAGCGATCGCCTTACCAATACCACGGGAAGCCCCTGTAATTAGGGCTACTTTACCTTGAATCTCCATTGATTTTATCCTCCAAAATCTAATTAGGGATTGGGCAAAAAGGGCATTGGGCGTTGGGCTATGGGGCATTGGTTATTAATTATTCTTAACTGCCCCTCATCCCACCAGTCGCTAATTCCCAGTCCCTAGTTCCCAGCTCCCAATCCCTAGTCACTTGAAAACCCTTTAGCAACGAGATATTTCTTGGTTAATCTGCAATCCTTCGTAATTGTCTATACGAGGCAGAAATTTCTCGTTTTTTACTCGTTAATTACTAACACACTGGGCTGAATCTACATAGCTCATAGATTTTATTTCTCCTCGATTTGAGCGTTCATCAGCATCGTTTACAAACACACGTTAGCAATTAAATCAAGTCATTGCAACATCTTTTAATAAGAATTTCTTAATACTTGTTAACACAAGTATATATATACAAAAGATTTTATGAAATAAGTTTTTATGAATACGTAAGTACAAATATCTCAAAGCCCTGACAATTAATTTCTGTTTTGCGAAATTGTTATATCTAAGTCACACCTTAGATATAAAAAAGACATATTTACCAATCCTATTTGATGTGTAAGAATTTCCAGCCGCAGATACCAACTTGCCAAAGAATTGTAGTACCTTGTTTGTCACGCATTATTTAAGATTGCTATCTCATTTTTCTTATGATTGTAATAATTATATTTGATTAAAAATTTGCGTACTACTATCGGCATATTTACTGATTTATTGAAAGCCAAGGTTTGTGGCTGTTATTTTTTTTACAATAAAACAAGGCTATATAGCGGTTTCCATTCAGATGCGGTACAACCTCATATCGCAAGGTCTAGGGGCACGGCACTGCCCTGCCCTTACAGGTCTACCTCACGCTTGTGGGGAAAGGCTATATGCTTATCTAAAATGGAAATTGCGACAGCATATTTATGTACCAAAACTTTAATACAAATGGTAATTTGTTTGGGTTTAGCTTTGAGATTATCAAAGTAATGCTTGAGAGTCGCCTTGTTTATGTCAATTCTCAATCATTGCTGAAAAAGAAGATCCCCGACTTCTCTAAGAAGTCGGGGATCTAAACCTTAAGTCAACATAATTCATAATTACTAATACTCTTTGAATGCTACCTTAAGTGTATATACGTAATTATTCGGGAGTGCTGTACATGGATAGCGGGGCGTTTAGCCCGTTAGGAGTTAGGAGTTATTGTTTTGGTTCTTGTCCCTGAGAAGTCGTAGGTTGAGGATCTGATGGTCGAAATGACTGAGGAATTGAGCCATTCCAGAGTTGACTAAATTGATCTGGTGTCAAAGACTGTAAAAGACTGAGCTTTAGAGACTCTTGACTGATGAACTGGGCGTAAGACGGCTGTAAATAGGAGCGATATTCGGGGCGGTTGAGGAGATGGGTTGACAAAAAAGCTACGCTTAAGGCGTTGAGATAGGAATAAACAGGAGTAGGTTTGGGGCCTAGTAACGCAGGGGGCACAGGTAATACACTGTTCTCAGGAGTGGGTTCGGCGAGCGCCGAAAAGTGTGTGGCGTTTTCAATCAAAGCAAGGTACTTATTGGAATCAGTCAGCCAGGTAAAGGGGAGAATCTGCTCAAATACTGGTGGGGCGAAAATATCTTGACTACCAGCTACCAACATTACCGGGATTTTAATTTGACTGATGCCACCCTGACCCAAAACTGAGCTGTCAATAGGATTAATCGCCATAACGACCTTGATGCGATCGTCTTTGAGTTCGTAATTTTTTGGGGATAACTCAGCAGCTTGGCACTGCAACAACAGCGACAAATTAAAGTATGAATTGTTGGGATTACAGTCTTGGTAAAGTTGGTTAAAGTTAATCGTTGCTCCTGCGAGAGTCAAAACAGTATAACCACCAAAAGACTGACCGATCGCCCCAATTTGCTGAAAATTAAGTTTTCCCTTGAGGGAAGGATCGGATTTGTCCAAACGTTCAAGTTCATTGAGTAAATACTTGATATCCAAAGGTCGGTTGATAAATTCTGCTGGTTCTGGTGGTCCCGCTAAACCTGCAAAATATAGCTGAAAGCGTTCAGCATTGCTACCAGGATGTTCCAGTACCGCAACCGCAAAACCATAGGATGTGAGATGTTGAGCTAGGTAAGCAAAGCTAGAGCGATCGCTTGCCAGACCATGAGAAATTACGATTAGGGGATACGGCGGTTTTGCTTCGGTTTGAGAATTGCCTTCAGGTAAATAAATATCTACTGGGAGACGGCGATTGCGAGAAAAGTCATTTAGTTCCAGGCTTTTTTTCTGCCAAGCGAATTTCCCTGGCGATCGCAAGTCTGGTTGTTGTGAGAAATCAACGGTTGAATTGGCAGCTTGGGCGATCGCTTCTTGTTGCAGAGAAGCCACAACTTCATCCTTTTTTTCCAGCAGTTGTGACAAGTTATCAACTATCCTTAGCCCCTCTGAATAATTCAGCCTGATAGTCTGACTAGGAAATCTCCGCAGCAAATTCAAAACAGTCAAGCCTTGGCGATCGGCAGCAGCTAAAATAAAAGCCGCACGTATGGCGTAGAAACCGTTTTGTCGAGACTCAGTGAGGAGTAATTCTCCCATACGTTGCATCACCTTCTCACCTATGGGAGAGTAGGTAACCTGAGATACCAAAGTAGGAGTAATATTGAAGCGCTGCTGGAGTAGATCTCGCAGTTGGGCGAGTTGTTCGGGAGTAGCGCGGCTGGCATAAAAGGAAAAGTCTTCATCAATTTTGCCAGTTTTCGCAAAAGTTTCCAGCGAGTCCACAGACAAAGAGAATTCCCCGAAGGGAGGGTAATAAAAGCTAATGCGCTCAGCTGCCAATCCTGGAGTAGCAGTCAAAAAAGTAGATACGAAACTTAAACCCAGGTATCGCCAAAATTTTTTCATCAGAAAAACCCATTGTCTAACCCTGCCAAATAATTATTGTACGTATGCACAGTTAATTGTGTATCCCTACAACGATCTGTATTTTACCCAGTTAAAATCGCTGCAAGTAGTAAATTTTTCAGCCAAACAGCATTTAATAAAGCGATAATAGATTATAGAGATCAAAATACTTTATATGTCTTTCCCTTCCTGTTCCTCTTGTGTTGTCATCCTTAATCAACAAGAGGAGCAAAATATCTCCCACCAAAAGCAATGCCACGATGCACCAGTTGACCACAGCAAGAATACTGGTGAGAATTGTACTGTGGTTGAAAATGGTCGGGTTGTGGTTAAGCCTTCACAACCACCAAAGGACTGACGCGGGGACGCGGGGACGCGGGGACGCAAAGAGATTTAAAAATAATCTTCTGAATTCTGAATTCTGAATTCTGACTTCTGACTTCTGACTTCTTACCCAATTTCATCTAAAGGCAAGACATCGTGGAAGCGGTTGTAGTCAATGTAGCGATGTCCCTCGGCTGTTTCGTGGAAGATATCGACAAAGCGATTATTCCACAAAATTTCCTTAGCACTATAGCTATGACGAGCATGGACGACTTGTGAAACCGTTTCATCAATACCACTCAAAGAAACGATCAACATCGAATTTGTCTGGATGAGTGATTCTCCCGTCATCCCATATAAAGGACTAAACTCATCAATGATATGTACCACTGACCAGCTTAAAGAAAAGCTAGGTGTTTGGTTTCGCAGCAGTTTCAAATCGTAGATTCGCCGCATAAACTGTCCTTCTAGCGTTACTTCGTCGCGCATCAAATATACTCGCATCTGCGCTTCCAAAATCGTGTTGCGGCGCTGATTAGCAGTGCGAAACATCAAAGTCGGCTTGGCATCATGAACTGTAATCACTGCTACACGGCTAAACATGACGCGGGCGGTTGGTCGAGAGAACCGAGCAAAGGCTAGTCCGGTCATTACAGCAATTCCCACCAAACCGATCATCGCTTCAATGGTAACAATAACATTGGCGTAAGTCGTTTTAGGATACATCGCACCGTAGCCGATGGATGCCAGAGTTTGGACGCTAAAGAAAAAAACATCTAAAAAAGAACCTGGTCGCGCGTTAGCAATACAGTCTCCTCCTACCAAGTAAGCTAGGGCGAACAGAGCATTAATAGTTACATAAAACACACAAATTAGGATCAAAAATCCAGTCCAGGAAATTGTCAGCAGTAAATGGTAGGGATCGCGCCAGTAGGAATACCATGCACCCATACCCATAATTTCAAACTTTCCATCTCGAACTTGAATGTGAATATGTGGGATCAAGCGCTGTTGTTGCTTGCGTGAAAGTCGCTTCACTCGAAATTTCATCTGGGGTAGCCAAAAGAACGACAAGTAGGTAGTATGACAAGGGTTGAAATGTCGCTGTTTTCAGTTACAGTGCAGTTGCAAAGTAACAACCAGGTTGCGATCGATCGAAATTTCTGGATTACTGCTTTAATTGCTTTTATTAATTCCCTCAGTTTTACAGTTTTAATTCCTATTATCTATCTTTATGGCAAACAATTTGGCCTGAGTGATTTTCAGACGAGTTTGTTATTTTCGATTTATTCCATAGCTCAGTTTTTTGCAACTCCGGTGATTGCTAAACTATCCGATCGCTTTTTTTATCTCACCCATTCGCCTTTAGGCGTTCCCGTAGGGTAGGCGCATTCGGCCTGTAGCGTCTCGGAGAGAAGCCGTTCCGGTTCGCGTAGCGTCTTTGAAGGAGAAGGGGAAGGGGGGAAGGGGAAGGGGGTAAGGGGGAAAGGTTAAATTTATCCCTTTACCCTTTACCCTTTAACCTTTTCCCCTGTTTTGAAGAACAAAAAAATAGGGTGAGCATTGCACACCCTACTAATTTATCTGCTAGAAACTTATTTATTTTTCAGGCTTTGGTTGCTGACCTTTGGAACAGCGGTCAAACCACTCCTGGTATTTTTTTTGATGTGATTCATCTTCAACAGAAATTGTAATTCGCACCTGCTTACATCCGTGATTTTTCTCAAGTGCGATCGCATTCAATAATAAACTAGCAATTTTAGGTGAACTCAATTCGCCGCTCACTGTTAAATCGCCGTCAAAATGTATAACTTCAAGTCTTTCAAGTTCAGTCAACTCCAGTCCAGAAATTTCACCTTGACTTAAATCAATTTCTGCGAGTTGTTTGTGTTCTGGACTGACTTGTTCGATGATTAACTTCTCACGCCGGACAGGAACTTGTACCATCCGTGTTTCGATTTCTTTGCGAACAATTACTTCACCAAGTCTACGCTTTTTGCTTTCAACAACTAGTCGTTCTTCTAGTAAGCGAATAATTTTTTCTTCACTAATATCTTCTAAATTTGTCGATTCAATAAAGTTATTTGTGGTTTGATTATAAGCAAGGTGGTTAGTTGAATTTTCTGATATTTTTGAGAGTTTGCGCTCGCCTGGTGTTTCTGTTTCTAAATATTCAGGCATATACTCTATTTCTGATTTGTCTAGGTCTATGAAAACAGATTTAGTTGGATTGTCGATTTTTTTGATTCTCTGGCTCTGCACTCGAAATAAAAAAGCATGTTTATCGGCTAAATGCTGACCAGATTCTAGAATTGGTTGATTCACCTGGTTAGATATAACTAAATTTAGCCGATGATTAGCATCCACAATTAAATCCTGAACCTTTCCTACTAGCTCACCTTGGTTATCGAAGACAACAAAATTATGCACCTTGTTTTTTAAATTTGCTAGTAAGGTGTTAGTACTAGTGTTCGAGTTGGCCTGTCCAATGTTTTTTGCCATCAGTTAGCTATTAGTAAAAGGGACTGGGTATTGGGTATTGGGTGCTGGGTATTGGGTATTAGGAAAACAATTCCCAGTCCCTATTCCCCAGTCCCTAGTCCCCATTCTCCGTTAACGTTCTTCAATGGGAAGGTTAGGAGCATTCACGTCTAATTCTTCACGACGTACAGTTTCTTGAGCTTCAACTGTGTCTCGATCTACCACTTTTTTAACTCTTACTTCTTCGCGCACAAATGCTTCTTTGCGAATTTCAGGAGTTTCTTCATGGAGTTCTACGCGAGCAACTTCACCTTCACGAAAGTCTGCTTCACGTGCAGAAACAGCTCTACCCGCATCAGCAGGAGTTACACGTTCAATCACAACTCGCTCTTTTTCCACTGGTACTGCAACTCGTGCAGTTTCAGTTTCAACGCGTTTACCAATTGCGACTTCTCCAGTTTTGCGACGTTGTTTACTGGCGATTAGTCGTTCTTCATACAATCTCAAAGTTTGATGATCTTGTTCATTTAAATTGTATAAAGAAGGCTCGTGTTCGTATGTGTAACTATCACGGTTGTAAGTAGGAGTAGGATAAGTTGTGTCTAAAGGTGCTGATGCTTCTAGAGGTGCTGATGCTTCTACAGGAGGGGTGTAGTCTCCAGGCCGGCGATATACTCCACGCACCCGTTCTTCATAGTCGTAGTCAAGCGCTAGGCGTTCATTGAACTCTGGTAAATCTTCTGCTTGCTCTCTAGTCAAGCCAATGGTGTAGACGCGATCGGTGTTATAGTCGATACGGGCGCGACCAATTGGTAGTAATACTTTTTTACCAAAAATCCAGAATCCTAAGTCAACAACTAGATAGCGGAAATGACCTTCGTCATCAACTAAAACATCGCTCACACTACCAATCTTTTCATCAGTTCCTTGTGTATAGACCCCAAGTCCCTTAATATCATGACCTTCAAAGCTATCGCGGTAGCTAGGCTCAAAATCTTCTAATTTATAAAGAACCATTCTATTTAACCTCAAAAATTTTATTTACATCTCCTTGTTACTAAGGTAGACATTTATTTATTTGTTAACCTCCTTCTGTCGAAGGAACTTTATTAAGCGTTAATTATCAAAAGTTATAGCTATTTTAGATTAGCTATTATTATAAAAATAAAAACACAGGCAAAGATAATAACTAACTTTGCCTGTTATAACTTTTGAATATATGGCATCTCGCTTTCGTGAGGTATGAGGTAGGGGCGCATAGCTATGCATTGGTGTCAACTTAACATGAAACCCTTGTGAAGACGCGATATTGAGTTGATTTACTTAGGGTTACTCACCGCGTCACCCGACCCTAACCCTCCCCTTATAAAGGGGAGCCACTGCGTTGGACGGGTTCCCCGGCTTGAAGCAAGTGGCGTGAGGGAACTAGATTGTTTTTTCCCCTTTTATAAGGGGGGATTAAGGGGGGTAAAGCGTACGTAGGACAAAAGTTTGAGCTTAAGTTGACACCTATGATAGCCATGCGCCCCTACAGATTTTTGTACCTCATGTAATTGGGAACCGCTATAAATCTATCCAGCAAGTGTATTAAACCGCTACTTACACCATAAACAGTTAACAGTTAGTAGACGCTATTTTTAACTGATAACTGTTTAATTTTAAATGGTTTCATGTCTAGTAGTATCAGTTTCATGCAGATGCAATTCGCCGGCAGTATCAACATCTAACTCTTCTCGACGAATTGTATCTTGTGCTTCTACAGTGTCTCGTTCTATTACCTTCTTAACTCGGACTTCTTCACGCACAAACGCTTCTTTACGTATTTCCGGTGTTTCTTCGTAGACTTCTATGCGTGCTATTTCTCCTTCTTGAAACTTAAGTTCTTTGGTATCAACGCTTGCTATTTCTGTTGGTACAACTCGCTCGATTAAAACTCGTTCTTTTTGAATAGGTACTGTGACACGTGCAGTTTCCGTTTCAATATGCTTACCAACAGCTACTTCCCCAGTTTTGACACGATGCTTATTGGCAATTAATCGTTCTTCATAGAGTCTAAAAGTTTGATGATATTGCTCATTCAACTCGTATAAAGCTGGTTCTTTTTGGTAATTGTATGTATCATTATAAGTCACGCCACTGGTTGAAGAACGAAATACGCTACGTACTTTTTCTTCGTAATCGTTATCAACATTTGTGATTTCTTGGTACTCAGGTAGACTTTCTATTTGCTGTGTGTTAAACCCATCGACAAAGACACGTCTTGCAGGATAATTGATACGGGAAAGACCAACTGGTACTAATATTTTTTTATTAACATAATCTACGTTTGTGTCAATAATTAAATACCTGAAACGTCCATCGTCATCAACTAAAACATCTATGACTGAGCCAACTTTCTCTCCCCCTTGAGTATAGACATCCAGGGCTTTAACGTCATCTCCACCAAAAGTGTCTCGATAATTCGGATCGAAATGTTCAAGTTTATGAAGGGGCATATGCTGTTTCCAAATTCTTTAGAGTGTTTATTGACTACTCTAAAAAATACTGTGCTGAATCTCCTCCTGCTGGCGACTGAATTAAATTGTGAAATTTCATGGTCTATAGCTCATACTTTATGACGGCAAAATTAAAATTGAACACTAAAGATAATCAATAGAAATATAACTAAAGTTATAAAAAACTCTCAGATCCCCGACTTTTTTAAGAAGTCGGGGATCTTGTGCCTTGGAACAAGGCGATCCTCATCTCATATCTTGCACTAGCCCGATCGTCGAAAACAAAAATTACTCAGTAGTTAAGCTTTTCGCAGTCCGAATCGCTCAAGCCAGGGACTCAAAGTCCCTGTCTAATAGCTCAAGTCCTCTATAAGAGGACTGAAAATTAAATTGATTTACTGTAATAGAAATGACGTTATTTTTGTATATTCATGGTTTATGCGTAAAGGTGCAAGATCTGAGGATCGCCTAATTTAAAACCAATACGCTTGGGTTAAGGCTAAAACTCTTGGTCAAATTGAATTTTTTAACGTAGACCCGTTCGCGGAGCGTCTCGTAGAGAAGGGGCTTGCCGCAGGCTACCGCCAAGGACGCATTCGCGCAGCGTCTCGTCAGAGAAGGACGCAAAGAGAAGAAAGAAAGGCTTAACTGAACTGTATTGAATTTAAAATTAGTAACAATTACTGAGAGTTTTGATTAAATATTGTGTCAAAGTAAATGCATCTACACCCAACTCTGTACGCTCTTGAGTTGCTAAAATAGCCGCTTGGGAATGCCACCAAGCAGCAGTTGCAGCAATATCTTCTACAGGAATCTGTTTAGTCAACCCTTGTGCTAACAATCCACCGAGTAGCCCAGTTAACACATCACCGCTACCGCCACGCGCTAAGGCGGGTGTACTTTCTGGAACAATCCAAACTTCACTTTGGGGGTTGGCTACGGCAGTTCTCGCACCTTTTAACAATACTACTGCCCCACTTTGCGCGGCTGCTTCTCGTACTGCTTTCACCCGATCGCGTTTAGCATCGGCGACATGGGGAAACAATCGCTGGAATTCACCTGCGTGAGGTGTGAGTATGGTGAGTGCTTGGCGTTTTTGTAAGGTGGGGATGGTTCCCATTTGGGCAAGTATATTTAAACCATCGGCATCGAGAACCAAAGGAACATCGCTTTCTATGACCTCTTGGACAACTGGAGAAGCATCTGTTGTTAAACCGGGGCCACAAGCGATCGCACTAAAGGAACTCAGATTAGTTTTTGCAGGTAGTTGCAATTCGGCGATCGCTCCGGTTTCCGTCTCTGGACAACCGACAATCAGCGCTTCTGGCAAATGCGACACCAAAAGAGATTTCAGCGATTCGGGTACAGCAACCGAAAGCATCCCCACACCACTACCCCTAGCACCCAAACCAGTTAAAATTGCTCCACCTGCATAACGCCGCGAACCACAAATCAGCAGTAAATGTCCTTCCTTATATTTGTGGGTAACTGGTGGACGGGGTAAAGGTAAAGTCGAAAGTGCGGTTGCTGGCGTAATGCGTTTAATTCTGGGTGCATTTAAGAGAACAGCTTGCACATCAGCCAAAGGAATATCAAAATCTATCAACTCAACTTTGCCGAGATATTCTAGCGCCTGGTCTTGTAAAAAAGCCAACTTCCATAAACCCAAGCAAAACGTGTGAGTAGCGCGAATCGCAGTCCCCAATACTTCCCCTGTATCAGTGTGCAACCCCGAAGGTAAATCAATACTCAAAATTGGCACAGACAATTCATTTAATTGATTAATTGCAGAAGCAATGGGATCGGTGAGATTTCTTTCTAAACCAAATCCAAACAATCCATCAATCAACAAATCAGAATTCGGCAATTGCTCAATTTCCTGATAAGTTGGGATACCCAAACTTTGAGCATATTGCAAGTGCTGGGAAGTTAATTCCTTGAGTTTAGAGAAAGGAGAATAAATCCAAATTTCATAGCCACGAAAATGTAATTCACGGGCTACTACTAAAGCATCTCCCCCATTGTGACCGGGACCGACAAGGATACCGACACGGAGATTTGAGGAGAAGCGAGAAGAAGACGCAAAGAGTGGGTTTTCTCCTGGGTTTGGGTAAATATTTTGAATGCGACGCGCAATTAAGCCCGCTACCTTTTCCATCAAAGCTACTACAGGCATTCCTACTGCAAAGATCCGCGCTTCAATATCGCGCATTTGCTCAGCAGTTACTACTACTTGTGAGATTTGTTCTTGCCTATCTGACATCAGTGCTGAGTGCTGAATGGGGAATGGAGAGTGGGGAGTAGATAATGGGCAGTTATGAGTTCATGTTACTCCAAACTCGCCAATTTAAAGATCGTTTATAGCGTTTTCCCACCTACTGAGATACACCTGTAGGGGCACGGCACTGCCCATAGGTGTCAACTTAAGCTCAAACCTTTGTCCCACATACGCTTTACCCCCCTTAATCCCCCCTTGTAAAAGGGGGGAAAAAAGAATCCAGTTCCCTCCCCTTTACAAGGGGAGGGCTAGGGTGGGGTGATGCGGTGAGTAACGCTAAGTGAATGAACTCAATATCAAGTCTTGATAAGGGTTTCACGTTAAGTTGACACCACTGGGCACTGCCGTGCCCCTACACCTGGGGATATAATGTTGTACCGCATCTGAATGGGAACCGCTATATAAAACGGTATTAGTCGCTAACATTACGATGTTGGCGATCGACATTATGATGTTAGTCCCTAACATTACGATGTTAGTCCCTAACATTACGATGTTGATGACCAACATCATAATGTTGGTCATCAACATTATGATGTTGGTCGCTAACATTACGACGTTAATAACAAAACATTACAATATTGGTCATCAACATTACGATGTTGGTCGCTAACGCCAGAGTCGTTGACAATAGGCAACAATCAGCGTGAACCGATCGCCTCTCGCTGAGACAGTGGCGTTAGCGGTAGCGGTTCCCTTGGAGACTTTTTCATTTCCCGTAATAAACCCTGGCATCCTTGTATCCTATATTTCGCAGATATTTGTTCCATTCTTGTGCTTGTACTCGGTCAGCGAAAGGCCCTACTGCTACGTGTGGACCTCGTGGTTGCCTCCTTTCGAGAACTCCGCCAGATCGTCCTAAATCTTGGTTGAATCGGGCTAAATTCTGTCTCACTTGAGCAGCGATCGCAGGTAACTGTTCTGAAGTGGTGGGAATGGCGACATAATATCTAGAGACTTGTTTGGGAATATTTATATTATTGCGATCGCCGCTAAAACCTCTATTATCTCCATTAAAAGAACCTGTTTCCCGTCCATTAGCAAAGCCGATGATTCGTGTGCCATAAATACCTCGTGACTGTAGCTCATTCACTCGTTGCTGAGCGTTAGATACTCTAGTAAAAACTCCTGATTGAATTACATTACGTCCTTGGTATTCTCGAATGTAAGCACTCGGTTCAAGCCGACGTATTTGTTGTAGAGTCTGGACATCACTAGCATCAACGAAAACTAAATAGCGTTCAAAGTTTTGGTTATATTGACTAAACTGCTCAGGTTGAGAAGGCTGAAAGTCCTGCTCAGGTTGAGAAGGCTGAAAGTTCTGCTCTGGTTGAAAAATCTGTGCTGGTTGGGAGGGCTGAAAGTTCTGCTCTGGTTGATAAGTTGGTGCTAGTTCCGCTGGTGGTAACTGTGGTGATTCTTGAAAGGGAACTGGCGGTAAAGGTTCACCTTCTTGTTGAGCCAGTAGCAGGTTGCTGTTGGAAATTTGTGCTTGTGCTGGGGTAGAGTTGGCAAGCACCGCTAAACATCCTCCCATTAACAAGGAGAATATCTGAAATCGAATAATTTGACTTGGTATTCTACTCGACATAGTAGTTAGAAAGTAATCTAAATATTTTTAGGCAATTTCCATCCGGAACTAATTAGTTTGCTGTTGTAGCAACTACATAGCGTTAGTGTTAAGTTACCTCATTTAAGTTCTAAACAATACACCTGTAACTAATCTTAGATGAGCAATTGACATCCTCCCACCGCTAACCCTTGCGGGTGTAGCAGGGGATTCCAAGAATCACTTCTTGGATTTCCTCTTTCCGCGACTCGACTTACTTGGAGGGATTTCTCCACCCATGCAGAGGTCGATGTCTCCAGAGGCGATTAACGTTCCTGTGTGCCCCACAGTACGGAGTCCTATCTCAAGTATGTTCAAAGCAGCATTCCAATCCCGGTCTTGAATATGCCCACAGTGGTTACAGATATGAGTTCTAGTGCTAAGAGATTTTTTAACAACCTCACCACAATTAGAGCAATCTTGGCTAGTTCCATGAGGTGACACGGCAACCGTGACAACTCCGAAAACTTTACCAAAATATTCAATCCATTGCCTAAACTGCGTCCATGCTGCATCACTAATCGACTTAGCAAGGTGTCTGTTTCTTACCATGTTTGGCACCTTCAAATCCTCGTAGGCTACCAAGTCGCTAGACCGGACTACGCACCTTGCCAATTTCACGGCAAAGTCTTTACGCTGCCTACTTACTTTGAGGTGTTTACGAGCCAGTTTATTTCTAAATTTGGCTCTATTTTTGGAACCTTTCTTTGTTTTGGAAAAACGGCGTTGTAGTCGCTTCAAAGACTTCTCACTTTTACGGAGATGTCGCGGATTCTCAACTGTGTTGCCTTCACTATCGGTGTAGAAATGGTTGAGTCCTACATCCAATCCAATAGTTTTACCCGTTGGCTCTCGTTTTTCAATTCGTTCTTGGTCGATACAAAACTGGCAATAATAGCCGTCAGCACGACGTACAACCCGCACTCTCTTAAACTGTTTTAGTTGATAGAAATGCAAGTAACGAGTTCCCCAAAGCTTGAAAGTTCCCGCCTTAAATCCATCGCTAAAAGTGATGTAGCGACGGTCAACAGAAAGCTTCCATCCGCTAGTTTTGTACTCGACAGAACCATGTGTCTGTTCTTTCTTAAAACGTGGATAACCCTTCTTAAGAGGCTTAGACTTTTTGCAATTATCAAAGAACCTAGCGATTGCACTCCACGCTCTTTCAGCAGATGCTTGACGAGCCATAGAGTTAAGCTTATCCACCCAAGGTAAGTTTTCATCGGCAGCGAGTACAGCGCAATAAGCACTCAACTCATATCTGCCAATATCCCGGTTATCCATCCAGTATCTAAGACAAGCATTGCGAACAAAACGAGCAGTTCTAATCGCCTCATCCAACGATTGATATTGCTGTTTTGTTCCTTCAAGTTTTGCCTCAAATACCAGCATTGTTACGTCAACCTCACTAACGTAATAGTATCACGAATATCGCTAAAAACTCGACTACCCCTCGCCCTGTCAAACCTACCGTTTGATTCAGTTAAGGGGTGTCTCGTTTTTAGCCAACAATTCATCTCGCCGCCAAGTCTGCGACTGTGGCGGGAGCATTCTTGTTGTTTTTAGGTAAGCAACAACTATATATTTGGTTGCCGATAAACTGAAGCGCTTTACTGGCAAGGCTTTGAAGAGTCTGTGCTACAATTGGACAACCACGCAGCTACCGTGTTGGGTTTGTATGAAAAAAGTCGTCGTTGGTCTTTCTGGTGGTGTTGACAGTTCCACCGCCGCTGCTATCCTGCACCATCAGGGTTATGAAGTAATTGGTTTGACTCTTTGGCTGATGAAAGGCAAAGGTCAATGTTGCTCTGAAGGTATGATCGATGCGGCTGGTATCTGTGAACAACTGGGCATTCCCCACGAAGTTGTGGATATTCGGGATGTCTTCCAAACAAATATTGTCGATTTCTTGGTGAGTGGTTACAGCGCTGGGATCACGCCTTTGCCTTGTTCTCAGTGCAATAAAACGGTGAAGTTTGGGCCGATGGTGCAGTATGCCCGCGAACAATTGGGATGCGATCGCATTGCCACTGGTCATTATGCCCGAATTAACTATGATGAAGCTACTGGGCGTTACCAATTATTACGGGCTGTTGACCGCAACAAAGACCAGTCTTATTTTCTCTATGATTTGTCTCAAGATTTGCTAGAGGCGAGTGTATTTCCTTTGGGCGAATTGGAAAAAACTGATACCCGTCGCATCGCTGCTGAATACGGACTCCAAACCGCTGATAAGCCAGAAAGCCAAGACTTATGCTTAGTGGAAAGTAACGGTTCCATGCGGGCATTTTTGGATAAATATTTAGCTCCCAAAACAGGCGATATTGTGGATACCACAGGCAAAATTTTGGGACAACATGATGGCGTTCATCACTACACAATCGGACAGCGCAAAGGTTTGGGAATTGCTGCTGCTGAGCCGTTGTATGTGATTGAATTAGATGCGGTGAATAATCGAGTTGTTGTTGGCGATCGCACTAAGGTAACTCAGCCAGAATGTACTGTAGGGCGAGTAAATTGGGTTTCTATCGCCGAACCATCTACCCCAATTCATGCCGAAGTCCAAATTCGCTATCGTTCCACACCTACACCAGTGACAGTGATTCCTCTGGAAAACTCCCGTGTGCGTTTGGTGTTTGATGAACCCCAATTCAGCATCACACCCGGACAAGCTGCGGTATGGTATGACGGAGAAAAAGTGTTAGGTGGCGGAATTATCGAACAATTTATCTAATGTAGAGACGTTGCATTGCAACGTCTTTATTCTTACTATCCAAGAAGCGTTAGACAAGGACAAGAAGAAGGAGTAGCTTATATTTCTAGTTAGGGACTTCCAGAAAATAAATTATCCCAAATTATTTGCACATTAGTAGGGGCGCACAGCTGTGCGCCCCTACTAAGGAATATTTTTTTCGTTGGAAGTCCCTTACTCGAAACTTGAGCTTCTCAACTCGGAACGCCAAGACGAGAACTCAGAATGTTGCATGAGAGTCTATAACTTTTGTGTACGCGTTATCTGCTTGGAAGAAAGGGTAAAGCGGATACATTTTCTACACACAAGGATACTACTTTGACAAAGTTTGCTACAAGTAGTGTGATTTATGATTGTCATAATTAAAACAACTGACTCTCAATCATCAATGGTGAACTCTACCCTTGTTCTCACACTCTATGTCAACCCTGTAACAGGGAATGATATTAATATCGGTTCCCGGTTAAGTCCGTTCAAAAGCCTCACCCGTGCTTTAAAAGTAACTAAAATCCCGACAATCATTCATTTAGCATCTGGCACTTACAGCGTCGCTAGTGGAGAGGTATTTCCCCTAGTTATCCGTGGAGGAGTGAAGATTGTAGGTAATGAAGCTAACAAAGGAGCAGGGATTGTAATTTCTGGGAGTGGCGAGTATCAAAGTCCCAGCTTTGGAATGCAAAATATCGCCCTGCTGTTGTTAGAAAATGCCAGTCTTTTAGGTGTAACTGTCACCAATTCCTCAGTAAAAGGTACTGGTGTCTGGATTGAATCAGCTGCACCTACTTTAGCCAACAATACTTTCAGTAACTGTGGGCGGGAAGGTGTGTTTACCACTGGCGTTGCTAAACCGACAATTTTGGATAATGTATTTGTGCAAAATACTGCCAGTGGGTTAGTGATGGCAGGTCATAGCCACGGCGAAGTATTGGGGAATGTATTTCAAAGAAATCCTTTGGGAATAGCAATTAGTGATTTTGCAACTCCAGCGATCGCCAATAACAAATTATCAGAAAATCGCACGGCGATCGCACTTTCTCGCAACGCCCACCCTGTACTGCGTCAAAATCTCATTGCCCAAAACTCCCAAGGTGGTCTGTTTGTCAATGGTAATGCAGTTCCGGATTTAGGTAGTAGCGAAGATCCCGGTGACAATATATTTCGTGATAATAGTGAATTTGATTTACACAATGTCACCACACAAAAGGTTGTTTCTGTAAGTAATCAGTTGAATCCTCGTCTTGTCAAGGGCTTGGTGGAATTGATTGCTCTTAAAGAGGATGCTTTTAAAGAGGACGCGGGGACACGGGGACGCGGGGACACGGGGAAAGAGGACGCGGGGAATTTAGTACAAATACTCACCGCGTCTTCTTCCCTCTTTGCGTCACCGCGTCCCCCACTCACCGCGTCTTCTTCCCTCTCCCCGTCTTTTCAACTAAATGGCCATTGGGCAGAACCATTTATTCATGCATTGGTGAGTATGGATTTAACTCACGATTTTGCCGATGGTAGCTACCAGCCAGATAAAGCGATGACTCGCGCTGAATATGCGGCTTTAGTGGCGGTTGCTTTTAAGCCAACTGCTAAACGCCCAGCACCGGATTTTGTAGATGTATCCCAGGATTTTTGGGCGTATAATGCCATCCAAATTGCGGCTAGGGGTGGCTTTGTTGGCGGATTTAACGATCGCACTTTCCGCCCCCATCAAAATGTGCAACGGCTACAGGTGATTGTTTCTCTAGTGAATGGACTGGGATTACCACAGGCTGATAACAATGTTTTAGAAGTGTATAGCGATCGCCATAGGATTCCCGACTATGCCCAAAAAGCTGTTGCTACTGCAACACATAAAAGAATAGTTGTCAACTATCCAGACCCGACACTGCTTGCACCCTCACGTCCGGCAACATGCGCGGAAGTTGCAGCGATGGTTTATCAGGCATTAGTCGCCATTGGGCGAACACCTGCGATTGAATCAATGAACAGCGAACAGTTAGTGGGGGATTTATAGCGTTTGGAGTTTGGATACAATGCATGGGTAGGGGCACACAGCTGTGTGCCCCTACTGCTGTAAATACTGTTCAGTAAAAAAGAAAACCGTTAAATCACTCCATAGACTCTTGCATCTGAGAAGTTGACAAGTAGAATAGGAAACACTGCCTATTGACTTGACAACTCTAGGAAAAAAGCCATGTAGTTAAAAGCACGATAGGCTATATGCGATGGGTGAAAAATCTAGACCTATTGCCAAAAGCTAACAGCCCCATGTTAACAACACTTCCAGACACCTCTGCCAATTTGGCGATCGCGTTATTAATTCACTATAGTTTTGATCTCAGTGGGTATAGTGCCAATGAGTTAGTTGAACGTTGGCAAACGCAATACCCACTGAATTGGCTACACCTGGCAGTGATTGAAGCCCTATATCAAGGTCGTTATAAAGCGGTTTCTGTGCAGCAAATCTTAGTATTTTGGCAGCGTCGGGATCAGGCTACATATCATTTCAACATGGAATTTGAACGAATGATTTGTAGCAAGTTTCCCCAAAGCCTAACCTCATTGGCTGCACCAGCCCTACCGCCAGCCAAGAAAAACCCCACTTTTGAGAAAGTAACAAAACTTCAATTACCACCTGGGAAAGCTAGTAATGGTCATCAAAGAAGCAATACTACAACTCTACAACTGAACGGTTACAAACAAAAGACATCTTTAGGTGAAGAAGAAGACAAGCAGGAAGTTAGGGAGAATAAAAGCGCCCTCAAGTCTACCACTGCTGGTGACTCAGCTTCTTTGGCAACGCTTCAGCTATCGTCTGCTGTTAATCAAAGGCAAACTTCACCAGAAAGTGCATCACCAGTCTCTCATCAACAGCCAAAACTGCTACCACCTGCGGCTATTCGTCCCCCAATAGGGCAATTTACCCCAGAAAAAAGCGATCGCTCTGAGTCTTTCACGTCTAAACTCAAAGCGATGTCTGGGGAAGGGAGTAGGGAGTAGGGAGTGGGGAGATGGGGAGATGGGGAGATGAGGGAGATGAGGGAGATGAGGGAGAATTTTATAAGTTGCTAAATCTTCAGCAATACCGTTGATTTTTGTAGGACTTACGCACTGTACAAATGCATCGTGGTGTGAATTAACGATGCTCCCGGTTGTTTCAGGCTTTTCTTAATCATCGTGCGATGCCTACGGCGGTAAACTACGTAAATAAACCATGCTGTAGGGGCACAGCATTGCTGCGCCCTTACGAAAGATGTGGTTTTTAAACTCATAGGACTTACGCAAAAACTTTCTGAAACTCTTATTTCTTTGTGTCCTTTGCGTCCTTTGCGGTTCGTTTTCTCATAATTTTGCGTAAGTCCTGACTTATCCATATTTAGTATTTATTGTCAATGCGTAAGTCCTATTTTGTTGGTTTTTAAAGTGGATTGTAACAAGTGTAAAACACACAAATTATTCCTGAATTCTGACTTCTGAATTCTGAATTCTGTCAGATATTCCAATTAATTGCTGAAAACGCCCATCTTTAGCAATATCGTCAAAATCTAGATCCGTTGCTGCTTCTTGTTTGTATCTGGGATTAATTTCAATTGCTTGTTGCAGAGTTACTAAAGATAGTTCTATTTGTCTTTGGAGTGCGTAACAGGCTGCTTTATTGTAATAAGCGCTGGCATAATCTGGTTTAATTTCTAATGCTTTATTAAAACTAGCGATTGCTTCATCATCGCGTCCGAGTCTGACTAGAGTATAACCGTATTTATCCAATATTTTGGGAGAATTGGGTTGTAATTCTAGGGCTTTTTCCAAACAAGAAATTGCTTCTTCATATTGTTCTAATGCTATGAGAGAAAGACCGCGATTCAACCAAGCAACTGCATCGTCAGGCTTGATTTGTGTAGCTTTATCAAATGAGGCAAAGGCTTGTTGATGCTGTTGTAAATTACCAAAAGCGACACCGCGATCGCACCAAGCTTGATGATAATCTGGTTGTATCTGAATAGCTCGGTCATAAGAGGCGATCGCATCTTTGTAGCGTTTCAATCTTCCGAGAGTTAAGCCGCGTTTTAACCAAATAACAGGGTCATCAGGTTGAATTTTAACTGCTTCGTTGTAAATGGCGATCGCATCTTCATAACGTCTTTCAGAAAACAGCGTATCTCCCTGCTTTACATACTCATCAGCGCTGGATTCACGTTCTTGTGGCTGTTCTTCTTTTGTTTCTTCAGCTTCCTCTGGAATAGATGCAGATGTCATCTCAATCAATTCCTGAAGAATGATATCTTTTCTTTGTTGGGCATCCAATTGTAACTCAGATAGCTGCGAAACAAACTCTGTTTCTAACTTTTCTAGCTTCTCTAAAATCAGAATCTTTTGTTGTTGAGCATTGAATTGTAATTCTGAGAATTGCGAAGTAAACTCATAACCAGATTTTTCCAAATTCTCAATGATTAACTCTTTAGATTTTTCAGCGTCTACTTGTAATTGAGATAATTGAACAGCAAACTCTGACTGCAACGCTGTTAAATTTTCAATAATTTTATTTTTTTGCTCTTGAGCATCCGCCTGTAATTCAGATAGTTTAGATTTTAATTGATTATCTAATTTTTCAAACGTGACATTTCTCTGCTGTTGAACATCTATTTCTAACTGAGATAATTGAGCAGCAAATTCCGACTGCAATTTCATTAAACTCTCAAGAATGAGATCTTTTTCCTGTTGAGCATCAGATTGCCATCCAGAAAGTTGAGATGTGAACTCAGACCTTGATAATTCTAAATCAGCAACGGCTAATTCTTGCTGTTGTTGTATACCCAATTTTAAATTAGATAGTTCTTCAGACAAACTAGATGCTAATTTTACGAGATTTTCTAGTGCTAAATCTCTTTGTTGTTGAGCCTCCAACTCTAACTTAGATAACCCAGAAGCAAATTTTAACTCCAAAGATTCTATATTTTCTTGAGACTTTTGAATTTCAGCTTCTAATCTATTTAATATCTCTGTTTTAACTAAATCTATATCAGATGTGACAACAGATAAACTTTCTGCCTGATTTTTAATTTTTTCTTGGAGAGCAGTAGTTTCCTGTTCTAAGTCATAATTTATTTTTTTAGATTCTTGAATCAGATTTTCTGCATCTTGCTTAACAGTAGTTAGCTGATTTTGTAATTTTTCTACTCCCTCTAATTGTTGCATTGCTCTATCAACAACTTCCCGGATGATGGCTCGTCGTAATAGCCAAAGTAAAGCAATGATAGCTAGGGGAAATAAACTTAATATAACTAGCCAGATATTAATTAAAATAGTTGTACGGCTAAAAGCCCTCTTCAAATCAGATTGAACTTGCTTTTCGGCTCGTAATCGCGTTAATTCTTCGCGTTCCTGATTTGATAACACCGCACCAGGAGTTATTGCTGGTTTGGATAGCGGCGCGGATTGTCCACTAGCAATACTAGCAGGTAGTAGTAAAGGTAAAAAGATAATAGCGCTTTTGACAAATAAAGCGAAAATAGCTTGATTTTTGCTCTTCATAACAACCATCTCAATCTTTTGGTCAGTTCTTGAAGCGGCGTGCCTCTCTCCAATCTATAACAAAATTAAGTAGTAATCTGGTGAAATATACTAAAGGGTAGGCATTGAGTCCATCCTCTCACACTTGATATCTCAGTAACTACTACTTTTGGGATATCTAATTTTTTACATTATCTACTGAAGATGGGGGTGGGGAATAGGAAGTGAGGAGTGGGGTATGGGCTAAAATTTATCCAAATAGAATAAAGGCTTGAGTCGTGAGAATTCAGTTGTGTATTAGAGTATGGTTGGCGGATAAATAAACAGTGAAATACCACACCAGTTACAATTTGCCAGACTCTTAATTCTGATTTCTGGATTCTGGATTCTGAATTTTTCTTCAATTAACAAAGGCGGTAGGAAATGAGTCGCATCAATCCTTATACACTGCAAATGCAGATTACCCGAATGTTTGAGCAAGGACAATCATTCTTTGCCACAACCAAAGTACAGGAATGGTTGAAAGAACGTAAACACAATCCACTAGATTATGATATTATTTTTCATCAAAAACCTGCCCCTCCTGGTTCAAAACAAGTGATAGCAGTGGAAATTGAATTACGCCGTAAGGATGGACAACCTGTAGATCCCTGGTTGCAAGAACAAGCTAACCTTCATGGGTGATCCGATTTTGGATTTTGGATTTTAGATTTTGGATCGTGGAAGAGTTAGTAAATCATCGCTAGATATTGGAGGTAAATTGTAACGAATATCGTTATTTAGGGACTTCCAGCAAATAAATTATCTCAAATTATTTTTAGATTTGTAGGGTGCGTTAGCGTTTCGCGTAACGCACTCTACTGGACTGACACGACTAAAATGATGCAATAGATTTTTGAGGTCTTGATAGAAAACAAGGTTTTTGATTTTTGCTAATGCACTATTTTAGCTGTGTCAGTCCACTACGTATCTGTTCAAAAATCAAATAGTAGTCCTATAGAAATTTGGTATGAATAGTAACACTCGTTTACAGATGATTTTAACAGATACACCTATTGATACAGTATTACCTGCGATCGCTCAACTAAATTTACCTAACTGGTGGTTAGCCGGAGGTGCAGTCAGAAACACAGTTTGGCGTTCAATTTTTGGCGAACATTGTGGCTTAGGTATTAAAGATTTTGATATTGCATTTTTTGATATCGAAGGAAATCGTTCCCAGGAACTAACAGCAAAGGCAAATCTCACAGAACAATTTACTCATGAGCAATTTGATGTCAAAAATCAAGCTAGTTTCGCTCGTTGGCGCCTTGGTTCGAGACCCTACATCAGTACAGAAGATGGTATTACAGATTGGTTACACACTGCTACTGCTGTGGGAGTCCGACTAGATGCACAAGGCCAATGGCAATTTTTCACTCCCTACGGGTTAGATGACCTGTTTGCTGGCATTATTCGGCCTACACCAGCACATACTCATAATATTGATGCCCACAATAAGGCCTCTGGGTTTTTGTCAAAGTGTCCTTATCTGCGGTTGGCGTAAAAGTTACGGTGTTGGTGACCAGATGTAGAGACGTTGCAATGCAACGTCTCTCAATTTTTTAGTACGGAATGGCAATGTTAATAATTTTCTACGTATTGGGAATAATTAAAATAGAACCCCTTTCGGGACAGAACGGGGGGTGATGCAAATTTTATAACTTTATAATCAAAAATCAATGCTAAATCGTACTGGATATCAAATCAACTCGACTCTCCACGAAGGAATTCAAACTGTTATTTATCAAACACAAAGACCGAACACACAACAGCAAGTTATTATCAAGCTGCTTAAAAATGAATATCCTACCCTCGAAGCCTTTACTCGCTTAAAAAATGAGTATCAAATTCAGCAAGATTTAGACCATCCAAATATAGTTAAAGCCATCGGTTTAGAAACCTTTGATAATCGTGTAGGATTGTTATTAGAAGACTTTGGTGGTCAGTCTTTAGCTGACATTTTACAAACAAAAAAACTTGACTTAATTAACCATTTAAAAATTGCTATTCAACTAACTAAAGCTTTAGATCATTTACATAAAAACCAGATTATTCATAAAGATATCAAACCTAGTAATATCATTATTAACTCCCAGACGGGTATTGTTAAACTCACAGACTTTGGTATTGCCTCCCGCCTCAATAAAGAAAATCCTCAATTTACTAACCCTAACTCCGTTGAAGGCACACTTGCTTACATGTCTCCCGAACAAACTGGGAGAATGAATCGTATTATCGATTATCGCACTGACTTTTATTCTTTTGGTGTGACTTTATATGAAATGCTCACTGAGCAAACACCATTTTTTAGCGAAGATCCCCTAGAAGTAGTTTATAGTCACATTGCTGTTCAACCAACAAACCCGCAGGCATTAAATCCCAATATTCCTAGTGCCATTTCCGAAATTGTTATGAAGCTGATGGCAAAAAATGCCGAAGACAGGTATCAAAGTGCCACAGGATTATTAGTAGACTTAGAATTATGTCTCAAACAGTTAGAAACTCAGGGTATAATTACTAATTTTATTCCAGGCCGTTTAGATGTTTTAAGCCAGTTATTAATTCCCCAAAAATTATATGGCCGCGAACAACAAGTTAATGAACTGTTAGCAGCATTTGAGCGTGTTAATAATCCCCCTGAATCCCTGGTTATTGACGGGAGACTAAAGGGAGTAGAAATGATGCTAGTTTCTGGTTATTCTGGCATTGGGAAATCAGTTTTAGTCAACGAAGTTAATAAACCCATTACTCGCAGAAAAGGTTATTTTATTTGTGGCAAATTTGACCAATTAAAACGAAATATCCCTTATGCTTCTTTAATTCAAGCTTTTGCTTATTTAATGCGTTATTTGCTCACAGAGAATAATGAAAAAATAGAAAGATGGCGCGATAAAATATTATCAGCTTTAGGGACAAATGGAAAAGTCATTACGGATGTAATTCCAGAAGTAGAATTAATCATTGGGAAACAGCCGGAAGTTCCGCAAATTGGGGCAGCAGAATCACAAAACCGGTTCAATCGTGTTTTTAAAGAATTTATCCAAATTTTCACTCAAAAAGAACACCCATTAGTCATATTTTTAGACGATTTGCAATGGGCGGATTCAGCCACATTAAATTTAATCCAACTGCTAATAACTGACAGCGACAGTAAACATCTATTGTTTATTGGGGCATATAGAGATAATGAAGTTAGTCCGGCACACCCATTAATCCAAAAAATAGAAGAAATTAAGAATGCCGGTACAGTTGTTAATAATTTGGTGTTGCAGCCTTTAAATTTAGAGAATGTAACTCAACTAATTGCTGAAACTCTCCAAGAGACAGAAATCGGAATTTTGAATCAGCAAATTATTCCCTTAGCTGAATTGATTTGTAGTAAAACAGGTGGAAATCCATTTTTTATCACACAACTAATTCAGGTACTTTATCAAGAAAAACTGTTAAGATTTGACTTTGTGAATGCTAAATGGCAATGGAGTCTAGAGGATATTCAAGCAATTGGAATTACTGAGAAAAATGTAGTGGAACTAGTTGCAAGTCGGGTTGAAAAGCTACCACAGTTTACCCAAGATGTTTTAAAACTAGCAGCTTGTGTAGGTGACAGATTTAGTTTGGATATTTTATCTATAGTCAATGAAAAGTCACCTTCTGCGACAGCTAATGATTTACACTCAGCTTTACAAGCGGGATTAATTCTGCCTTTAAGTGAAGCCTACCGCATTCCTCTGGTTTTTAATCAAGAAGAAGCGGTGAATTTAAATTTCGATACTTCACGAGTGGGTTATAAGTTCTTGCATGACAGAGTACAACAAGCAGCATATTCATTGATTCCAAAAGAACTCAAGAAATCTACTCATTTAAAAATCGGTCAATTACTCCTGCAAAATATACCTCAGGAGGAAATAGAAGCAAATATTTTTGATATCGTTAATCAGTTGAATGTAGGTATCAGTAACCTAATAGAGCAATCTAAAAAAACTGAATTAGCACGATTGAATTTAATTGCAGGACAAAAAGCTAAAGCGTCTACAGCTTATGAAGCTGCTGTAAAATACTTAACAACTGGCATAGAACTTTTAAGTATAGACGCTTGGCAAACTGACTATACTTTAACTGTAGCTTTATATGAAGGAGGCGCAGAGGTAGCCTATTTGAGTGGTAACTTTGAGCAGATGCACCAATGGGCTGAAGTAGTGGAGCAGGAAGCTAAAATTATTTTAGATAAAGTCAAAGTCTATGAAGTACAAATTATCGCTTCTATAATTCAAAGCAAACAAATTCAAGCTATTAAAATAGCGGTATCGACTCTGCAATTGTTAGGAATCAGGTTTCCAGATGAACCCACATCAGATGATATTCAGCAGGGAATGAATGAAATCGCTGTTCATTTGCAAGGGAAAGTTATTGCAGATTTAATTAACTTACCATTAATGATCGATCCTAACAAGATTGCAGCCATGAGAATCTTAATGGGAGTTCTGCCGGCGGCTTTTCAAACTGCTCCGGCAATGATGCCAATTATTGTTTGTGAAATGGTCAATTTGTCCTTAAAATATGGCAATACGGCTGTATCTGCTTATGGTTATAGTCTTTATGGATTACTTCTTTGTGGAGTTCAAGGAGAAATTGATTCTGGCTATGAATTTGGCAAATTAGCTTCTAGTTTAGTCTCACAATTTAATGCTCAAGAACTCAAGGCTAAAATTCTGACGGTTGTTAGCGCTCATGTTATGCATTGGAAAGAGCATGTTAAGGAGACATTAACATCATCCATTGCAGGATATTCTAGTGGTTTGGAAACCGGAGATTTAGAATATGCTGGTTATTGTGGTTACATTTATCCCTATCATTCCTTTTGGCTGGGTAAGGAACTATCGATTTTAGAAAAAGAATTAATAGCTTATTGTGATTCACTGAAAAAAATCAAGCAACAAGTAGCTTTAACTTGGAACCTAGTATATTTACAAACAGTTTTAAATTTGCAAGGAAGTTGCGAAAATGTTGATTGTTTAATTGGTGAAGCCTACGATGAACAAAGTATGCTGCCAATTCATCAGCAACTCAACGACCTTTATACAATTAACCATTTATTTGTAAATAAGCTGATGCTTTCTTACTTATTTGGAGAGTATTTTAAAGCTGTAGAATATGCTGCGATCGCAGAAAAATCTTTAGGTGGTGTTACAGGGTTATTTGTTGTTCCACTGTTCTATTTTTACGATTCTTTAGCCCACTTGGCTATCTATCATACTGCTAAAGAGTCTGAGCAGCAAGCTATTTTGCAAAAAGTCGAGGCTAATCAGCAAAAAATGAAACTGTGGGCTACTCATGCTCCCACAAATCACTTACACAGATTTTATCTTGTGGAAGCAGAACGATATCAAGTTTTAGATCAAAAGCTTGAAGCAATGGACTACTATGAAAATTCTCTTGCCAAATCTCAAGAAAATGGTTTTCTCCAAGAAGAAGCTTTAGCTTATGAGTTAGCAGGAAAATTTTATCAATCTCTAGGTAAACAGTTAATTTCTCAAACTTATATAACTAAAGCCTATTATGGCTATATTCGTTGGGGTGCGATCGCTAAAGTTAAACACCTAGAATTACAGTACTCTTTTCTAATAGAACAAACTACTACTGTAGAAACTTCTATTCCTAAAGTAGATAAAATTAGGCTTACTACTACTACGACTACTAATAGCAGCTTAAGCGATTTTTTAGATTTTAATGCATTCATCAAGTTTTCGCAAGCGATTACTAATGAAATCGTTCTAGAAAATTTATTGAGCAAGTTAATCAAAATTTTACTAGAGAATGCTGCTGCACAAAAAGCATTACTACTGCTACTTAAAGATAATAAACTATATATTGAAGCTTCGGGGAATGTTACCGACAAAGCAGTGACAGTTTTAGATTCTATTCCTGTTGAAATCTATCAGGATTTACCACTTACTGTTATTAATTATGTTTTACGAACTCAGCAATATCTTGTTTTAAATGATGCCATAGTTGCAGAGCCATTTAATATTGATATTTATATTCAACAATCTCAAATAAAATCAATCTTTTGTTTGCCAATTATTTATCAATCACAGCTTACTGGTATTATTTATTTAGAGAACAAGCTATCATCAGGAGCTTTTATTCCAGAAAGAGTAGAGGTATTAAAGGTCTTAGTTTCTCAAATGGCTATTGCTATAGAAAATGCGCGTTTGTACACAATAGAACAAGAAAAATCTAGGCAATTAGAACAGTCATTCAAAGATTTACAAGAAGCACAAATACAGCTGATCCAAAGTGAAAAAATGTCTTCTCTGGGGAATTTGGTTGCAGGTGTAGCACACGAAATCAATAACCCCATTGCTTTTATTACAGGTAGTATCGCTCATGCCAAAGATACTGTGAAAGATTTAATTGACTATCTGCAACTCTATCGAGAAAAATTTCCTAATCCTGGTACTGAAATTGACGAAAAAGGCGAAGAAATAGATATAGATTTCTTGCTCCAAGATTTACCTAAAATGATTGATGGGATGACGGTAGGAACGCAGCGTATTCGTAATATTAGTACCTCTCTTCGTACTTTTTCCCGCGCTGATACTACCTCTAAAGTATTAGCTAATATCCATGAAGGTATTGATAGTACTTTAATGATTTTACAGCATCGCCTGAAAGCCGATCGTAATCGCCCAGCCATTCAAGTCATTAAAAATTATGGAGATATCCCATTAGTGAAATGCTATTTGGGACAATTGAATCAGGTGTTTATGAATATTTTAGCAAATGCGATCGATGCTTTAGAAGAAGTAAATATCGGTCGTGATTTTATAGATATTCAAGACAATTATCCGAATATTATCAGTATTTTTACTCAGATAAGTGAAGATAATGAAAATGTAGTAATTAAGTTTCGAGATAATGCCAAAGGAATGTCAGAAGAAGTTAAAGCCTGCATATTTGAAAATTTATTTACTACTAAATCTGTGGGTAAAGGTACAGGATTAGGATTATCTATTAGCCGCCAAATTATAGTAGAAAACCACGTAGGAAGTTTGATTTGTGAATCAGCTGTAGGGGAAGGAACAGAATTTATAATTTCTATTCCCACATCTGGAGAATAATAAACTTCTGTGTAAGTATAGCGTACTGAGGTACACCTGTAGGGGCACGGCACTGTTCCCTACACCTAGCGATATAATGTTGTACCGCATCTGAATGGGAACCGCTATAGTATAGCCGCAGCTATTTGACTTATTTAAGAAGTGGATTATCTTGCTTATCATGAATGATTTATAATTGCTATAGCAATTCTATTTAATTTCTAACAAATGGCAGAATAAAGAATATTTTGCTGTTGATAAAACTATGGAGATGGTAATGTATTTACTTAATCAAATCAACATAATTTTAGCTGTAATTAACATGAAAAAGTTTATTAATTGCCTGTTATAACTGGTTATATACATCAAGTCTTGTACTACTTTTATCATCTACTGGCTGATATCAAAAACTTCTAACTAAATATGCAATAATTTTATTCATTTTTTATGAGCTAAAATTATTAGCCTAAAATTTAGTTGTGGGTAAAGTATAAGATGCGAAAATTGTAACAATTAAGGGAGTCATCTTGTGGAAAAACGAAGAGAAAATGGGCGAATAATTTCAAAGGCTATCTCATTTTTGTTAAATCGTATAAGCTTGATTGTGGTTGCAGTCACTCTTGTATTGTTTATTGGAGGTAGGTTTGAACTAGCAAGTGCATCTCAACCTAACGCAGAATTAGAAATTCAACAATTAACAAGCTGTTACGCGCTGGGAACTGACGCCATTGGTAGAGGAAATCTTTTAGAGGGAAAGAATATTTATCGAGATTGTTTTACCCAAGATTCAGTCATCACTGCCGTTTTTCCTGATGGAGCAAGTGAAACACGCATTGGGACAGATTCTTGGGCAGATTTTGTTTATTCAGTATTCCAAGGAAATGGATATCAAGCTACCCAACATTTGATGGGTACGATAAACATCTCTTTTCAAAATAATAAAGCAAAGATGACTTCTTATCTTCATGCGACTCATAAACGTTCGGAAACTAGTATTGATGTCGCTAATGGCACTTATGAAGATGAAGTAGTCAATAGAAATGGGCGCTGGAAAATCCGTAATCGTACTCTTAAACTCATTGATTTCTTAAACCTCAGTTCTCCAACTACTAATTCTTCAGCTGCTAATGCCCGAACCAATAATTCCTCAAGTACCTTTGTCAGACCAAATATACCTCGCTTAGAGCAGTAATTGTTAAAACTGGATAAGGCGAAAGTAAAAAGTAAAAGAAAAATAGATTAACTATTTCTTTTTACTTTTTACTTTTTATTCTGTTTAATGTATGAGTAGAAAATTTCACTCTTCGCTATGAGCTTGTGAACAATTTGCTGTAATGCGTGAGCTTAAACAGCCCTTAAGTAACTAGACGTAAATAAATTAAAATTTGTACTAAGGATTTTAGTCCTGATAATTCTGAAGAAGCGATTTGGTGAAAAACTAGACAGCTAAAGATGTTTATAGTATATTTGTACTATAAACAACTGTTACATAAAACTTTAACACTCCCGATTACGCAGGAGAGCATAAAAGAAATGAGGCTATCTAAGGTAGACTTGAGTAGTTTAGTAGCGATCGCTCACTCTGACGGATATTTGCAGTTGTTACTCGATCGGGGTAACGAACTAGAGTTTTTGGAAATTCCAGCGCCGATACAAGCTTACGAAGGATTGCAAGAACTGAACGAGGTTATCGCCGAAACCACTGCATTACCCTTTGAGGAAGAACCAATTGCTATGTTACCAGTTAGCTCAACGATGGCGGCAGCTGTAGGCTACGATCGCGACGAACAGATTTTGCAAGTTGAGTTTCAAAATGGCGCTGTTTATCACTACTTAGGGGTAGACGAGGATACTTGGGAAGATTTACATGCCTCTGACTCAATTGGCGGTTTTTTCAATCAAGAAATTAAAGGCAGATATGAGTGCGATCGTATAGACAACAGCGATTATACTAATTATTAACAAAATTTTCGCCGAAACAGCGCACCAAATTGTGAAATAGGTGCTTTGAAACATAGTCCAGCAGTGCTTTGTTCAGGGAAGCTAATTTAGGGCGGTTGTGGATTTTGGCTCCCAGTGCTTCAGATAATTTGGTTAACAGTTTTGCGGCTAGACTAGAGCTAGAAACCTGGAGTAATGGTGTGTACTTCCTACCAGAATCTTTGAGGACAGTAATAGTAGCGATTAACGAACTACCTATAACTGATGACACATTGCTTCTGAGGATTTTAGGCAAAGGTGAAACACAACGCCAAGCTGTTAGTGAATTATTGGCACTCTCAGAAAATAATCTGTTAAAAGAAAATACTCTCAAACTGATTACTAATTGGCGGATAGTTCTAGTTCAACAACAAGAAAGTTTAACCGAGGAAGACCAGGAACTAATTATGAATTTGTCACAAGCTTATCAACAATGGGAAGAAACCACAATACAGCAAGGAGTACAGCAAGAACGCCGTCAAGTTGTGGAAAACTTGTTGAAATTTAGGTTTGGTTCTGTGGATGAGAAATTGGCGAGAGCCATCGATAGTTTCTTGCAGTTATCACCAGATGACTTTGCTAGAGTTTTACTCGAATTACCTAATTTATCCCGTGAAGAGTTGTTAGCAAGACTTGATTTGCAATAATAGCTAATACAGCATAATTCAGAATTCCGAATGGGCTACGCCCCGCTGCGCTAACAGAATCCAGAATTTACAAGTCAATACTTCGCCATTTTTTTATAGATTGGGTTAAGCGTACCACTTCGTGGAAGCAAGCTACGCCTAGCGTCTCGTAGAGAAGCGAAACCTAACCTACAAATCAGGGGATTTTTCGATTTGGCGAAGGTGTTGACAAGTAAAACAGGTTTTATTTATCCCTAGCTTTGAAGTTAAGCTTCTTTTTTTCCATTTTATTGAAATCTGCTGTATAACGATAAACCAAATTTTACCTGTAATTAAAGATAGCTTTACCTTTAATTAAACAAAGATAATTTCTAATTATCCTCAGTGTCCAAGGGGAGATCCTAATGTCTATAATTCGGGTAAAATCGTGAATGTATCCTAAAAAGATACTATAAAATATAATGACAAGACAATTAGGGCATAATACCTCTGAATTTTGGAATTCAGAATTGCCCTTCAGATTTCTATATGATATTGTCAAAATAGTTTTCAGGGTTCAGCTTTCCGATCTGGTATCGTAATATCTAAATCAGGGAAAAACTTATGTATCGATTCCAGATCAGTGCATACACCCAAACTGGTGAATCCATAGGTATTGTAGGTTCGACCAGAGAGTTGGGGCTGTGGGATATCAAAAAATGTGTCCATTTGCGTACAAGTGGCGATCGCTATCCTTTATGGTGGACAGATACAGAAATCAACATTGCACCGTCTCTAGAATCAGGCAATGGCCAGACAGTTGAATACAAGTATGTGCGTATAGACTCCAACGGTAGCCTACTATGGGAAGCTTTCGGCCTCAACCGCTGGCTGCCAATTCACCCTGAAAATCAATCCAAAACAATTATTATCGATGATGGCGCATTCGGTTATTTACAGCCTCATGCCTTCGGATATTTTACTGAAGAACCTCCTGTCAACATGCCCCAAAACCAAGAGTCCCAGAAGCTGAAAATCGCGGTTATCGGTAGTTCTGTTGCCTTAGGTTATAAAGGTTGGCTCTTAAGAGGTTGGACTTGGCTATTAGCACAGGCTTTGCAGGAAAAATATGGACATCAACTCGTGAACGTGTCCGAAGTTGGGGCGAATGTCTCCAGAACAATCAATCGGTTTGCCTCAGTCGTTAGACCAGAAAAACCGGATATCGTAATTATTGCTTTGTCTTTGGGCAACGAAGGGTTAGCCTATTGTCTCCCCCACGAACGAAGGGCAATCCAGCGACGGTTTGAAAGTGGTTTACAGCAACTGGTGAAAATGACGCGGGACATCGGCGCGCGTCCGATTCTCGGCGGAGTCTATCCGAATAATGATTATTCTCTGGAACATCACTGGCTGTTAAAGGACACACACAACCGGACGATCGATTGGGGCGTTCCTGTACTCGATTGGTTGGCAGCATTGGATAATGGACAGGGAGGGTGGAAAGAAGGGATCTCCTTCGATCCGGCTCATCCCAACACCGTCGGACATCAGCTGATGTATGAAGCCATCAACCTAGATTTGTTTGCGATCGCCAAAAGCGAATTAGCAAAAGAAAAACAACGCTTCCAGCAACCAAATGAAGTCACCGTCTACCTTGACAACGCAGGCTTTTATATTTCTGCCTGTATCGATGAGAAGCGTTTGCGGATCGTCAATCCATCACAACATACCTACAGCATTGCTCCCTATTGGCAAGAACTCCAAACTGCACTGCAAAGCAAGGCAGGATTGATCCCCGGCATCTACATTGCCAAGTCTGCCCAGCCAGGGACACTCCCCTTCTTCGCCGTCCAAGAAGATAGAGCGATCGCCACCACAGTAGACATCCCCCCTCGTGCAGATTTAGAATACAGCGCCGCCTTCAATCTGTTTTCGCCCAGCAACTCAAAACTTTTATTCTATGACGGGCATCTGGGAATTTTACAAGCAGACGAACGCCAGATCTGGGTAATTAACGAATCAGACAACGAGTACAACATCCATCCCATGTGGCGAGAGATTCGTCTAGCACTCAAAGCTGTACCCCCTGGTGTTTATGAAGATCCGCTGCATCCCGATATCCCCTTCCGTACCATGATGATTGGCAACAAAGGGCTGGAAAGTCGGGTGAAAGCACCACCAAAGTCAGCAGTACTGTTTCAATATAAATGTAAATTATCAGATATTAGCCGGGTTGCGATTTTGCCACTAGGCGATCGCTGTGCCGTCAGAATGATGCTATATAAAATGGAGTACGATGGTCCCGCTTTTCCCTTTGATTTAACGCGGACTACCAAGATTGCAGACATCGCAGATATCATCGAAAACCGTTTTTATGACATGTGGAACCCTGCGTTTTTGCATTACAATGCAGATGAACGTAGAATCTACCACAGTAAATGGTCAGGTCTATCCTTTGCTCACGAAGTCGAGGACACAGAAGACCCTGTTAACGATATGTCTCCCATCCACGAACGGATGCGCGTTCGCTACAGCGCACGCTCAGAAAGGTTTTGGTACACATTGGAAAACTGCGACAAAGCACTTTTCGTCCGCACAGGTATAGCCGATCGCTCTGGTGCGATCGATTTAGTCAACAAGCTGCAAAAACAATGCCAGGAAAAGCCATTTCACCTGCTGCTGCTTTCTCCCCAATCGTCTGAGGAATTTTTAGACCTTCCCAATGTGCTGCATTACAACGCAGATTTTAATCCCGATCGCATGTATGACGATTTAGGACACTGGGTGTATTGCACAGAGGTGATGCGGGGAATTTTGGAATCCCTTGGCGTATCTAGCAAAAACCTTTTTTGGTGCCCGCCGAATCCTCCGAAAGATGAGGCAAAAGGGTAAGAAACTAGTACAAAAACGCAACATTTTCAGGACTTACGCAAAAATAAGTAACTTCGGTTAATTTATCGAACCCCCAAGGCGCCTTCTCTACGAGAGGCTTCGCCAACGCGCAGCGTCTCGTAGAGAATAACGCCAAGAATTTGTAGAGTGTGCGTAAGTCCTAATTTTGTAGAGACGCGATGAATCGCGTCTTCACCCAAGGATGTGTTGCAATCATTATATTGAATTGGTATAAGTTTTTATTTTTGGTGTCTCTGTCACAAAATTTTAGTTACCCTTGAATATATAGCGTTTCCCGACCTACTGAGATACACCTGTAGGGGCACGGCAGTGCCGTGCCCCTACACCTGGCGATATAATGTTGTACCGGTTTCCCACTCAAGCGCAAAAAGATAGTTGTCAATGACCTTTGTTGCATCTACCTTTCCTGGCGATCGCGTTGCATAGTTAATCGAAGTTTCGAGACTCCATCCAAATTTATCCCTCAACGCGATCGTGCAAGCATCTTTAATTGGCTTGACACCATTACCGTGCTTTGATGGATTGATGGTAAAACTAGATGTACCAGGAGGATGAACGATTAAAGAGATAGCATCACGAATTTCAGCCCTAATGATAGACCAATCGTTTGATTCTTCAAAATTCCCAACACTGATTAGAGAAACTTCTTGAACAATTTTCATCTAATACCAAATAGCTCAACTACCGTCGGTTTAGTAACTTTCCCCATCGCGTTACGCGGCAATTCTTCAACTATCAAAATTTGAGTTGGCACCTTATAAACAGCCAATTGCTCTTTTGCCCAACTCCTGAGAGATTCTAATGTCAAAGTTTGCGATCCTTGCAATACTAACGCCGCACAAACGCGCTCACCCCACTCTATGTCTGCAACCCCAACTACTGCACATTCCTGAATATCTGGATGGGTTCTTAACACTTCTTCAATTTCCAAAGCTGAGACTTTATAACCTCCAGTTTTGATGATATCTACACTCATCCGTCCCAGAATGCGATAATTCCCATTCTCAACTACGGCGAGATCTCCAGTACGAAACCAACCATCTTGGAAGGCTTTGGCGGTTGCTTGGGGGTTTTGCCAATATTCCAAAAACACCGTCGCGCCTTTGACTTGGATTTCTCCTGGTGTTCCTGGTGGAGCTAACTCTCCATTCTCATCCACTAATCTCACTTCCACTTGAGGTAACGGCTTTCCTACATATCCTGACAACCGTTCACCGTGTAAAGAATTCGATAGCGCCATGCCAATTTCCGTCATTCCATAGCGCTCCAGCAGAAAATGTCCGCTGATGGTTTGCCACTTTTCTAAAACTTGAACTGGTAAGGCTGCTGAACCAGAAACCATCAGGCGCATTTTTTCACAGCCTGCTGACATGGTTTTCTGCTGTTCGCTCCCTGCATTTTCCCAAGCAGCAATCAGCTTTACATATACTGTCGGTACTGCCATAAATAAAGTTAAGTCACCGTCACAAATTCGATTCCATACAACTTGGGCATCAAACTTGCTCAACATGTGACACTCTGCCCCAGCCCATAAAGCACAAGTTAATATATTGACAATTCCGTGAATATGATGTAGAGGAAGTACATGTAAAATGCGATCGCTTGATGTCCATTCCCAAGCTGTAACCAAGCTAGTGACTTGCGCTTGAATATTTTCATGGGTTGTAACGACACCTTTGGGTTTACCTGTTGTACCACTGGTGTAGAGAATTAAGGCGCGTCTGGTGATATCTACCTCTGGGAGGCGACTAACATTAGATGGGAGCGTTTCTGTGGTGAGGATAAATCGCAAATTTTGTGATTTGGCGATCGCTTGCAGTGTATCCTCAAAATCAGGATGGGCAATAAGAATCGATGCTCCAGAATTTGCGATCGCATACTCTAATTCTGGGCGCGGGTGGGAAACACACAAAGGTACCGCTATTCCACCAGCACGCCAAATCCCCCATTGAGTAGCTACATACTCAAACCCAGACGGGATGAGAAAAGCTACTCGCTCCTCGTCTAAATCATCTGCATTCTCAAGAAGACTTGTGGCGATTTGACTGGAGGTATAGAGTAAATCCCCATAAGTAAATACTCCTTGGGTTGTAGCGATCGCTATTTTATCGTTGTGTTCTTGAGCGCGAGTAATTAATGGGAGATTCACGTTTTTTTACCGATTTAAGATTAATTCAGTCTGGTTACTGAAAGGATATTGCAGTTAGTATCACCTTGTATTCATCGCAAACCGGGATTAGCTACCGGAGGATAAAACCAAAGATTACTACCATTAAATCGCACATCTCGATCTAAACGACTGTGGAAATTAAACAAGATTGAAGAAGTATCACCCTGTCCCATCACATCAATTTTCCAACCAGGAACAGGTATTTTCTCACAAGCTGGTTTATTACTAGTTGTGCCCAAACAAGCATCATCCCAAGTTATCTGCTCAGCCCAATGTAAATTAAAACTATTGAGAGATTTGCCAGTTTGCATAGATGCAGCTTTTATCGCTTCATTCACAAGATAACGCGGTACACTTTTGGGAGCATCAAATTGAAATCCGTTATTAGTGGCATAATATACCCAAATTTGTCCTCGATATGAAACTTGCACTTTCCAACCGAACACATTATGCATGACAGGAACTGCTCCCTGTATCGGCATAGATGGCCCATCCCCACCATAACTTCCCCATTTCACAGCTTGAACTTTATCAACTTTCCAAGCAGCACGGTGAGTTTGGGAACGTTTAGCTGCATCTGATAAAATCTCTTCAATTGTTTTCTTAGATAAATTTCCCGCACTAGAAACTAAATCTAATTCCAGCATCTTTTCATTTAAATCGCTGCCATATAAATTTACACAAGTAATAGCTAGGGTCAAGCAACCTATCATTGTCAAAATAGTAGCTTTCGGTTTCATAGAAAATATTGTTAAATATTATGACTATGACGAACCCTAGATCAACTTTGTTGCAAATTCAAATATTGGCATTGCTGATTTCATCTATGAAAACGATTCTGTATGATATAAAAATCCTTGTAGAAATGTTGCAATTGCTAGTCTCTACATCTGGATTCATACCGCAATTGGGCAACGCCCAAATATTTATATCAATTCTCTAAACAACGACTACAGATGATGATACTCTGAGGCAAAGACAAAAACATTTTTGTGCGGGGGTTCCTCATTTAGCTTGGTAGATCCCAGACTTCTTGAAGAAGTCGGGGATCCGATCGCCGACAACCTTTAGTTCTTTTTCACGTCACGCGCCATATTGATGTAGTAATCCTCAATTTTTTTGGTATTGGGACGACGGCGGGTAGTGGCGGGAGTTTCAGGAGTGGTATTTTGAGCCGTTGGAATCGACTCTATATCTTGCGCCCGATCGGATTCCAAGAAATAATTAGAGTTAGTCAATCCGAAGCTCCTGGCAAAAAAGCCAAACAAATTTCTGAAAAAATTCCAGAAAGGCTGGAAAACAAAAGATAAAAAACCTTCCAAACGAAGGAAGAAATTGCGAAGAATTTGAGTTAGACGAAGCATAGTTGCATCCTCTATGATTGCCTATTGTTATTGTGACTTAATTCTGAAGCCGATATTAAATTGCTGCTATAGCAATCCTTAATGAGTCATATTGAAATTGTATCAAAAGTCTTTCTTTGCGTTCTCTTCTCTGCGTTCTCCGTGTCTCGCCGATTTAAAAGTAATTTATTTAACCTTGTTTGGCATAAATATACAGAGAAAAAATATTCCTGAATTCTTACCTTTTTACTTTTACCTAGTTCGGTAAGGTAAAACAATACTGACAATAGTTTGTTGCTCAGGAATGCTATTGACGATCAATTCACCGCCATATAATTTGACTATATGCTGAACAATACTCAGCCCCAGTCCAGAGCCTTGTTGTTCGTGTAACTTGCGATTAAATTGGATAAAAGCTCCAATTCTTTCAATTTCTTCAATTGTCATTCCTTTCCCGTTATCAACTATATGTAAGCGAAATTTACTGTTATCAACATTACTAATAACTCTAACTTGACTACCAGGCAAGGAAAATTTAAAAGCATTCTCTATCAATTCTTCAATGACGATAGTGAATTTATCTTCTGGGATTTGCACAATTGATTCTGTAATTTCGAGAGTTAAATCTTTGGTTCGAGAAAATTCTCTAGCTTTTTGTAGGCAAATATCACTAATAACTGTTTTAGCAACACATTTATCTGAACCTTCTTGAAGTTCTCGAATTTTTTCAGTATCTCGTATAATTAACTCTAGATTAGAGTAGAGTAAAAACCTTTGAGTTAATCTGTTTAATCGATTGGCAGAAGTATAAATTAATTCTGCAATTTCGATTTCTTCAGACTCACGCATCATACTACAGTTGTCAACTAACAACTGTGACATACCAATAATCCCATTTAAAGGAGTATTGAGTTCATGAGGTAATGAGTGAGCAATATTCATTCGTAGTTCATCTAGCTTAGCTTGAGATTGACGCTGAGCTACAGATTGTTTATGCAGACGAGTGGCGATCGCGTTTAATAATTCTTCAGTTGTAAATGGTTTTGTTAAATAATCATCGGCTCCAATTTCCATACCCTGGCGAAAATCTGAACGGTCAGCTTTAGCAGTAACAAATATTAAAGGAATATTGACAGTTGCTTCATTTTTACGCAGAGCAGACAGTACACTATAGCCATCTAACTCTGGCATCATAATGTCACAGATAATCAAATCGGGTAATTTGGTTTTAGCAATTTCTAATCCAATTTTACCATTTGCAGCTATTAAAGTTTGAAAATCCGAAAATTGTAAAATTTCCTCAATATTTTCCCGGATTTGGTCTTCATCTTCTATAATTAAAATGGTATTCATTTATTATATAACTTCAACTTTTACTATATTAATTTATTATGAGACTTGAACTTTGCAAAATTCGTGTTTTATTTGTGATGATTGAGTAAATTAAATTTTTGGAGAATTTTGGCATTTTCTGGTGTTAATAATACTTGTAAGTTTTTCATTTCATTTAAAAGTTCAATTTCACGAGAGCATTCTTGTTGTAATATAGTCAAGTAGCGCTCACGCTCGGCATTTGATTGAGTTTCTTTGAGCATATGGATTGCCATATTAATATTAGAAAGTGGATTGCCTAAGTCTTGTAAAAGTTTTTGTAAAACTTCATTGTGCATTTCTGCTAGTTGTTTGCTTTCTTGGAGCTTTTGTGAATTTATCTGTATTTGTTGCCTCAACTTGACATTGTGTTGACGTTCTTGTTCATATTGTTGTCTAATGAAATCTGGCTTTTCTATCCGTGTCAGTCTAATCTCAATTGCCTTGATAAGTTCTTCAGGAGAGAAAGGTTTTGTCAAATAATCATCGGCTCCCAACTCCATAGCCTGACGTAAATCGCTACGCTCTACTTTTGCAGTCAGAAAAATTACTGGTATCGATCTAGTTTCTGAATCTTGACGCAAGCTTTCAAGCACTCTGTAGCCATCTAATTCAGGCATCATAATATCACAACAGATCAGGTCTGGTTTTTCTGCTTTTGCAAGCCTTAATCCCTCTAAGCCATTATTTGCACTAATAGTATTAAAATCTGACAAACTTAAAATCTGTTCAATGTTTGAGCAGACTTGGATTTCATCTTCAATTACTAAGATTTTTTTATTCATTGTTTTATTTAAATACTCATTTTGCTTATCGAGTTTGCACAGTTTATTTTTCCCAAAATCGTTTATGAATAACACATGAGATTTTCTTAACTGAAGGTATCGGTAACAATCAGCGGCAGTTCTACCCTAAATGTTGTGCCGACTCCAACCCGACTAGCAAAGGTGATTCGTCCTTTCTGGATATATACACATTTATTGACAATTGTCAAGCCTAATCCAGTGCCTGGTGTATTACCAACGTTATTACCTCGGTAGAACGACTCGAATAAGTGCTGCTGATCCTCTAGTGAAATCCCAATACCTTCATCTTTAATCAGAAAAACCACTATTTGATCTTCAATTAATAAATCAATTTGAATATTACTGCCAATTGAGGAATATTTGACAGCATTTGAAAGTAGGTTGCTAAGAATTTGTCGCAGAAGTTGATTGTCCATGTAGACGATAAAGTGATTGTTGTCTGATGAACTACCCTGGTATTGAGGAGAAAAGACTAGGTGATGATTAGGAAAAATCAGTTGTAGTTCATCTATCAAGGTTTGACAGAAACCAACCAAATCAAAATCACTTGGTTCAAATATTAATTTTCCGGCTTCAGCTTTATTAATTAGCAAGATGTTATCTAAGAGTTGAGTAATATGTTGAACGTAAGTTTGAATGCATTGGAGATGCCTTTGTTTTTGTTGTTCATCTAACTTATGGCTAAAACTTTTTAAAATTCCAGCAGAAGAAGCAATGACAGCCAAAGGAGTGCGAAATTCATGGGATGTCATGGAAATGAAACGAGATTTTAAATCACTGAGTTCTTTTTCTTTTTCTAAAGCTTTAAAAATTTGTTCTTCAGCTTTTTTGCGTTCATTTAATTCTACTTGCAATTGGGCATAAAGTCCTGATTGTTGTGTGGCGATCGCTAGCTGATTTCCTAATTGTTGTAATAACTCAATTTCTACTGATTTCCACTCTCTCGGATGCGAACATTGGTGAGCAATCAACAAACCCCATAACATATCGTGCTGAATAATTGGAATCACAAGCTTGGCGCGAATTTGCATGTCCTCCATAAACTTGTTTAGGCAACTGGGAGATTGGTGGAAATTCCGGTCATAAAAAGCATAAGTTTCACCTTGGACATAACGTGAATAACATTCTTTTGGGAAACATTGAACGGGAAAAGATCGATCGACTATACTTTCATAGCCTGGTGTCAATGCTTCAGCAATTACTTTGCCTATACCATCTGGGAAAGTGCGGAAAATTAGTACGCGATCGACTTTTAGGAACTTGTGAACTTCAACTACTGTCGCATTCAAAATTGCTTGTAAATCCAGCGATTCTCGAATGCGTTGAGTAATCATATTCACCAAACGTTCTCGTTCAATTGCAGCTTCTATTGCTGCTAATTGGCATTTTAGTTCTTCTTGTCCTTGTTTTTGATTTTGTATATCTTTAACTATATCAATGGAATAAATAAATTTCTGTTCGCTTTCTTTTAGTGCGGCTTCAGCTTGTTTGTATTCTGTTATGTCCTCACAAATGCACAGTAAGTATTCCGGTTGTTGATTTTTGTCATACAAAGGAATTTTTGTTGTATGCAAAATTCTTGGCCCAAGATTAGGGCTGTCAAGAGTTTCCTCAGAAATATCTTGAGGGATACCACTAGAAAAAGCTTCTTGGTCTTTTTGACGATAAAAATCTGCTTGTTCTTTGGGAGAAAATTCGTAATCTGTTTTACCAATAGCCTCTTGGGCTGTTATACCAAATATGCGTTCGCAGGTTTGATTCCATAATTTAAATGTCCCAAAACTTTCTGGTTTGGCATCTTTAACAAACACTGCAATCGGCAGATTATTAATCATTGACGCCAGAAAATTGCGAGTCTGCTGGAGTTCTTCTTGTACTTTTCGGCTTTCGGTAATATCAATGCCTGTACAGACGATATACTCAATTTGATCATGATGATTAAGTAAGAAATTATTTGACCAAGAAATTATACGGCGATCGCCATCTTTAGTGATTAAATCAGTTTCGTAACGATTGGGTAACTCTCTGTGGGCAAAATTTTCAAATAAAGCTTTGATACATTCTGTTTTTTCGGGTAATAATAGAACGTCCCAGATAAATTTGCCTTTAACTTCATCAAATGAGTAACCTGTGGTTGCTTCACAAGTATGATTAAAGCGTATAATCCTACCATGAAAATCCAGCACAATCATTAGAGCATCTGCAACATTCAAAATCGCAGACACAAGGTTACGCTCTAAGCGCAGTTCCGTCTCAATTCTCTGACGCTCTCTTAGTTTCACTCGTGCATAATTGTAGAGTCGTGTTTGTTGAATCGCAACCCCAAGCAGACTTGCGGGAGTGACTAATCCAATCACTTCTCCTTGCTCCCCTAGAATTGGTAAATGGCGAATCCGATGTTGTTTGAGCAAATTTAAAGCAGTAAAAGTATCTTTAAATTCTCGTATTTTCAGAGTTACTAACTCTGTTGTCATAACTTCCTCAATCTTGACATTTTCTAAACTCTTTTTTTCCGCTGTCAGCTTAATTAAGTCTCGTTGTGTAAAGATACCCAACAGTTTTGAGTTTTCCATGACTAGAACACAACTGTCGGCTTGAGACGTAAGACTATTTATTTCTTTAGTCGAATCTTCCAAGGGTTTGGAATCTTTATTTAGCCAATCACCAAAATTACCTTGTGTTTGATTTATTAGTGTAACCACATCCAAAACTAGAATTTCAGGACTAACTATTAAAGGATGACGAATAATAGTCATCTGTAAATTTTCAAAGCTGAGAGAGTTAGTAAGCATTATTTATAAATTTATTGAGCGAATTTACCATTAATAAAATAATTAATAATATTATAACTCTATAATAAAAAATGCAAATATTTTTATTGGAAAATCCTTAATTTATATATTTGAGTATTAATTTATAAAAAAATAGTAGAGCACCTGAATGTAAACTGAGCAATATTTTAAATTTTATTATTTAAATATTGCTGCAATTTATGTATTGTGTTGAGGTAATCATTGTTTGACACCTTCTTAATAATCTGGAATACGCCAATTAAAGAAGCTATCAACAACAGAAAAGAGATGATAAACACAACTCTGTTGGCAAATGTAAAAATCGCAGATTTGGGACGTTTATTTAACCGTTTTTCTTTGCCAATTAAAAAAACTACATAAAAGCGTTGTTTCAAAAAAGGAATAGAAAGCCTGATATCTACAGCATGATATTTAACAACTTTGTTACTCAATACTCTTTTTAATTCTGTCAATTGAGTATTAGTAAATTTAGCTGCTGTTTCACGAGGAACACGAGCCAAAAAATTTTGTACGAAAGGATCTGATTTGGCAGAGTACTGGGTGAAATTACTTCTAGACATATTGTTTCCTTATTAGTGCAAATTAGCTTCAGAACATAGAATTATGTTCATAATCCCAACATTTACGATCGCGCCAAGTCCTACGAGTGTATTGACAGTCCGATTCATTATCAATCCAGGGAATTGATGTAGGGTTGTCCGGAGAAGATGAAAATGTCAAATCAATCGAAGAAAGTGCATAAGAAAAGATAGCAAAGCTCGAAGCTGATAGAATAATCAAAGCTAGAATCAGAAATATGCTATTAATGGGAGTCCACAAAGGATGTAAACTTCTTTCATATTGCAAACGCTGTTTAGAGCGACGTTCCGTACCTCCTAATAAAACTAGATAAAATTTTAGTTTGGAAATAGGAAATGAAATTCGCAAATCTAAAGTATGGTTGCTCCAATCTTGAGAATCAAAGGTTCTTTTGATAGCTTTTATTTGTTCTTCATCAAAAGTTTTTTTGATTTCTGGGTTAATCTGAGTAAAAACTTGTTCAAAAGCCAAATTAGGCGGCTGTGTCTTGAGCATGGTTTGTATGTAACACTATTTTGCTAAATTCCAATATTATATTCAGACATCAAAAATACTTGAGAATGTCTTGTTGTTTGGAATACTTTTATTATTCAGGTTTTCAATCAAAAAATAATCGAGGAAAAGCACTAATTTTCTTACCGAATAATTTGAGAGTAATTACTTATATTCCTATTGGTAATTTAAGAATAAATACTTAGTTATGACTGCATAACCTTTCTAAGGCTGAGAGAAGTTAGAGAGTGCGAGAGTCGAGTTACTTGAAAAGCGCTGTAAGATTAAAAACAGGGGAAAAGGTTAAGGGGTAAAGGGGAAAGGGTAAGAATTAAAAACAGGGGAAAAGGGTAAAGGGGAAAGGGTAAGAATTAAAAACAGGGGAAAAGGTTAAAGGGTAAAGGGATAAATTTAACCTTTCCCCCTTACCCCTTTCCCCTTTCCCTTTCCCCTTTCCCCTTCTCCTTCTTCATTGTAGACACGGCTGTCAAAGCAAGCTTCTGACAATGCTCGTCTGCTGTAAGGGTATGAATTTCACTAGCAGCAAATTTACTGGCAATCTCCAGAAGTTTCTTACGTAAGATTGCGAATTCCATTCTTGCATAACACGCAGTAGTAGACGCAAGAAGACCAGAGGGGGAAAGAGGATAGGGGATAAGCAGAGAAGTTTGAGCTAAGGTTTTCTTAACTCAGAATTTCCGAGAAAAAACTTGTTGCAATTTCTCCCCCTGTTTCATTGTCCCTACTGACTCCCTACTCCCTGACGCATAGTCATTATTAAATGTGGGAACTATAAGAGTGTCTCAGGCATTTCACCTGGTTTGTATCGCAATTCCCTATTTAGGTGTAACTTAACTTAGGTCATGCTATCAACACGATAGTTATAAAGATACAATTTGTTTAAATGCGTTGAAACGCGATCGCCTTAGTATTTTCGATCCTATGAGTCATGGTTCTCCCCTAACCATCCTGCTGATTGATGATTGCCCTCAAGAGCGGATGGAAATTTGCCGCTGCTTACAGCCTCAGTTGCTGTATACCTATCATATTTTGGAGTTTGGCACGACGACGGAGGCCATGAAATGGTGCCAGCAGCAGATACCAGATGCGATCGTGCTGGATTTTTTGTTGTCTGATGGCAATGGCTTGAAGTTTCTTCAAAAATTTAGGGAACAATTTAGCACTAACCAATGCGCTATCATCTTGCTGACCACAGAAGAAGATGAACTCATGGCCGCCCGTGCTTTGAAAAGCGGTGCCCAGGATTATTTGGTCAAAGACAAGCTGACGGCTGAAGTCTTGCAAGAATCAATCGATCGTGCAGTTGCACCAATTCATTTGAGGCGACGGCTAGAACAAAGTCAAGAAGAACAACAACTGATTGGCGCGATCGCTTTACGGATTCGTCAGTCGCTCAACCTCCAAGAAATTTTACATGCAACTGCAACGGAGGTGCGCCAGTTTCTGCTGGCAGACCGCGTGGTAGTCTATCAATTTCACCCAGATATGAGTGGTGTCATTGTGGCGGAGTCGGTGCTTGGAGATTGGACAGTGGCTCTAGGCAAGGAAATTCACGACACCTGCTTTCAACGGGGAGCCGGCAGCGACTATCGCCAGGGGAAAAAACGGGCAATAGACGATATTTATCAGGCGGGCTTAACAGAATGTCATTTACAGCTTTTAGAACAATTTGAAGTCAAAGCCAATTTGGTGGTGCCTATTTTGGTGGCAGAGGAATTATGGGGATTATTAATTGCTCACCAATGTTCGGCATCTCGTCACTGGGAATCGGTGGAACTTTCCTTACTAGATCAACTTGCGGTGCAAATAGCGATCGCCATTCAACAAGCAAGTGCCCATGAACAGCTACAAACAGAATTAGCAGAACGCAAACAAACACAAGCCGCTTTACTTCAAAGTGAAGCTCGGTTTGGGGCCTTCATGAATAACAGTCCTACAGCTTCCTGGATTACCGATCGAGATGGCTTGTTGGTTTATCTAAGTCAAACCTATCTACAAACATTTCAGCTTCAAGCTCAAACCAGGGAGGAGTTAATCGGCAAGACAGTTTTTGAAGTGTATTCGGCTGAAATCGCTCAGCAGTTTGTGGATAACATTCGTCAGGTTGTACAGACTCAACAAACTATTGAAGCGATCGAACAAGCCCCCAGACCAGACGGCACGCTAGGCTATTTTTTAGTTTACAAATTCCCCCTTGAAGGAACTTTCGGGCAATGTCTAGTCGGTGGGGTTGCAGTTGATATTACCGAGCGAGTGCTTGCAGAACAGGCATTGCAAGAACTCAATCAACAACTTGAAGTTAGAGTCGAACGCCGCACGGCAGCTTTACGAGAAAGTGAAGAACGCTTGAGCAAGACCCAAGCCCATCTGCTGGCAGCGCAACGAATTGCCAATTTGGGCAGTTGGGAACTAGACTTACAAACTCAAGAAATCATCTGGTCGCCAGAGGTTTTTCAGATTTTTGGACGCGATCCCGCTTGTGGTACGCCAACCTACGAGGAGTTTCGTCAGTTAATGCATTTAGCCGCTCGGACTCGTCACGATACTTTAGTGCAGCAGACAATCGAACAGGGACGAGCCTATGAAATAGAATATTGCTCAAATCGCTCAGACGGGACATTGCTTTATTTATTTTCTCGAGGTGAAGCGATATTTGATGCAGATGGTAAAGCCGTGCGCTTAGTCGGCACTATCTTAGACATTACCGATCGCAAACAAGTAGAAGCAGCCCTGAGAGACAGCGAACGCCGTTACGCAACCTTGACAGAAGCTGCTCCAGTGACGATTTTCCGGCTTGATGCTGTTGGTCAATGTATCTATGTGAACGATCGCTGGAATGAGATGACTCTTAGACCAACAGAAACAGCACTGGGAATGGGATGGTTACAGATAATGCATCCAGAAGACCGCGATCGCCTGGTGTCAGAATGGTCTCAAGGATTTTGGCAAAGAGGACTGTACCGTAAGGAAATCAGGCATTTGCACCCCAATGGCAGCATCACCTGGTTCTACATCCAATTACTACCCGAAACTAACCCCTTTGGCACCGTTATTGGCTACATTGCCACCCTCACCGATATCACCGAACGCAAACAAGCAGAGTCAGCACTACTGGAGAGCGAACGCCGTTATGCCAGCTTGGCACAAGCAGCTCCGGTGGCAATTTTCCAGCTTGATGCTGCTGGTAACTGTGTTTATGTCAACGCTCGCTGGAGCCAAATGACTCTGAGACCAACACAGTCAGCATTGGGGATGGGGTGGTTAGAAGCTATACATCCAGAAGACCGAGGTCGCTTTTTGAAAAAGAGATCTCAAAATTTCCCAGCAGGATACGATAGTGAAGAAAAATTCCATGAGAACGAGGGTAGACATCTGCGCCCAGATGGTAGCATCAATTGGTTCTATGTCCAGGTAGTACCTGAAGTCAACGCCGATGGCACCTTTGTCGGCTATGTCGGCACCCTCACGGATATTACCGAACGCAAACAAACTGAAGAACAGCTGCATCATCTATCCGAACGCCTGACCCTAGCAATCAGTTCTGGAGGGTTCGGCATTTGGGAATATGATTTCGCCCAAAATAAACAGATTTGGGATGAACGAATGTACGAACTGTACGGGCTGAGCAATAGCGATTTTAAAGGCTCTTTTGATGCCTGGTTAAACTGTATCCACCCAGACGATCGCCCTTATATCCTGGAAACCACCGAGCAAGTTCTCGAAGGAAGGCAAGAATATAATGTAGAGTTTCGTATCATTCAACCAAATGGAGAAATTCGTTTTCTCAAAGGTTACGGTATTCTCAAGCGCGACCAAGAAGGCGTACCTGTATGGATGATTGGGGTTAACTTTGATATTAGCGATCGCAAACAAGCAGAACAAGAAGTTATCCATAACAAGGATTTGCGAGAAGCTATTTTCAATGAATCTGCCGATGCGATCTTTCTGGTCGATCCCGAAACGCTGCTGACTCTAGATTGCAATCGCCAAGCGGTGGAATTGTTTGAGGCCGCTGACAAAGCTGAATTAATTAACATTAATGGACAGACACTCCAGCATCGTCCATTCACCACCAGCGAAACAGATGCCATCGTCATCGAAATGCAAACCAAAGGTGTCTGGAGTCGAGAAATTGAATATGTGACTCTCCGGGGGAAAATTTTCTGGGGAAACATTGCAGCCAAAACCATTACTGTAGCCGGACGCACCATGAATTTAGTACGGCTGACTGATATTAGCGATGCCTATCGGCAAGCTACGCAACGCAAACAAGCTCAAGAGGCACTGGCGAAATATGCCCATGAAGTCGAAGATTTATACAACAATGCTCCGTGTGGCTACCATTCCCTAGACAGCGAAGGCCGATTTATCAAGGTCAACGAGACGGAATTGCAATGGTTGGGCTATACCCGTGAGGAAATGATTGGCAAACCATTGGTGGATTTTTTCACCGAAGCCAGTTGCTTATCCTTCTGGGTCAACTATAACCGTTTCCAAGAACGGGGCTGGGTCAAAGATTTGGAGTATGAGATGGTCTGTAAAAACGGCACAATTTTGCCAGTGCTGATGAGTGCCACTGCCGTCAAAGATGCAGATGGGAGGTATCTATACAACCGCGCCAGCTTATTTGATATTAGCGATCGCAAACAAGCCCAGCAAGAACTCGAAGAATCACGCAAAATGCTGCAAACCGTACTGGATACATTTCCCCAACGTGTCTTCTGGAAGGACCGCCAATCACGTTTTCTCGGCTGCAACCCGGCATTTACTCGTGATTCTCAAATAGACCCCCATGACCTCATCGGTAAAACCGACTTTGAGTTACCTTGGGCAAAGTGGGCACACCTTTACTATGCAGATGACGCCAGAGTTATGAATACAAGAATCCCTAAACTAGGCTACGAGGAGCCATTAGAAGGGCCTAATGGCGAGGAACTCTGGGTGCGAACAAATAAAGTACCTTTGACCAATAGCACAGGCGACGTGATTGGCATACTAGTATCCCACGAAGACATTACAGATCGCAAACAAGCCGAAGCCCAACTGCGGCAAACAAATGAGCAACTGGCTCGCGCCACTCGCCTCAAAGACGAATTCCTCGCCAACATGAGCCATGAACTGCGAACCCCGCTAAATGCGATTTTGGGCATGTCAGAAGGCTTTCTAGAAGGCGTATTCGGTTCCATTAATCAACGGCAAGCAAAAGCGATCGCCACCATTGAGCGCAGTGGCAGACATCTCCTAGAACTAATCAACGACATCTTAGACTTGTCTAAAATCGAATCAGGCAAACTGGAATTAGAACTGAGTGACGTTCCAGTTAAAACCCTGTGTAACGCCAGCCTCGCCTTCGTCAAACATATGGCACTGAAAAAGAATATTCGCCTGAGTACTCACATCGCCACCAACCTCAGCACCATTCAAGTGGACGATCGCCGTTTACGTCAAGTACTCATCAACCTACTCAGCAACGCCATCAAATTTACACCAGAACAAGGCTCTGTTTCCCTAGAAGTTTGGCTGGAGGAGGCAGGGGGGCAGGGGGCAGGGGGGCAGGGGGGCAGAGGAGCAGGGGAAGCAGGGGAAGTAAATTCTCCCTCATCCCCCCCATCTCCCCCATCCCCCCATCCCCCCATCCCCCCATCCCTCCTCTGCTTCTCTGTCACCGATACCGGCATCGGCATTGCTCCTAAGGACATTGGCAAGTTGTTTGAGCCTTTTATCCAGCTTGACAGTAGCCTGAATCGTCAGTACAGCGGCACCGGTTTAGGACTAGCACTAGTAAAGCGGATTGCTGTTCTGCATGGAGGAACAGTCTTTGTTAGCAGTGAAGTTGGAGTGGGTAGTTGTTTTACAGTACGTATTCCCTACCTTACCAATGATGGGGTTGCAACAACCCCGGTAAAAACTCCATTGCCCAGCTATCAGTTCTCTGCTAAAAATGCTCAGGTTTTAGTGATTGAAGACTCAGTTCCGGCATCCGATCAAATTACTCGCTACCTCAGCGAAATGAAAATGCAACCTGTTGTCTATCCAAAAGGTGAAGGAGCTGTAAATGAAGTCCTACGCCTTGAGCCAGATCTGATTGTCCTGGATCTGCAATTGCCTGATTTATCCGGTTGGGATGTACTTGCTCAACTCAAGACAAACCCACAAACCAAAGAAATTCCCATCGTCATCACTTCGGTAGTGGATGAACATACCAAAGGATTTGCCCAGGGAGCTGCCGAATATTTGGTTAAACCAATTACTCGCGCTCAGTTTCAGGCAACTTTAGAAAAACTCCAGCATCCTAACCGTCTCGACTCTGCTGCTGTGATTGTAGAGTCGTCACCAACTGTGGAATTTCCTGTAATTTTACTGGTAGAAGACAATCAGGCAAACATTGATACAATGTCTGGCTATCTTGAAAGTCGAGGATATCGTTTAATTCTGGCAAACAATGGACAACAAGCCATTGAACTAACTGCAACTCAACACCCCAACTTAATTGTTATGGACATTCAAATGCCCGAAATGGATGGACTAGAAGCGATACGCCGTATCCGTGGCGATCGCCAATTCGCACATGTGCCCATTATTGCCCTCACAGCCCTAGCCATGCCCGGCGATCGCGAAACTTGTTTGGCAGGCGGAGCCAATGAATATTTGACCAAACCGATAAAACTTAAACAGCTTGCTGTAACAATTGAACAACTTTTAGGAAAATAGGGGAAATTCTTGATGGACACTCAACCCTCTATTTTAGTAATTGATGATGAACCAGATAATTTTGATGTGATTGAAACATTACTGGATGGGCAAGGATATCAATTACATTATGCTCCTAGTGGTCAACAAGCCCTGACTCGTCTCAATAGTTTTCAGCCTGATGTGATTTTGCTGGATGTCATGATGCCCGATTTAGATGGTTTGGAAGTATGTCGGTGCATCAAAGCCGATCCGCAATGGCAAACAGTTCCCATCGTCATGGTGACGGCGTTAACTGCTAAAGAAGATCTGGCTCGGTGTTTAAGCGCCGGCGCAGATGATTTCATTAGTAAGCCCATCAACAGTTTAGAGTTACGAGCTAGGGTAATTTCTATGTTGCGGATTAAGCAACAGTACGATAACCTGCAAACTTTACTCCAACTGCGAGAAGATATGGTCAACACGATCGTCCATGATTTGCGAAATCCTCTTGCCAGTATTGTCCTATCAACTGAGATTCTGCGATTTCCTGGCTTAACTTTTCAGAAGCAGCAGCAGAAGATTGAACAAATTGCGATCGCTAGTCAACAGTTGCAATCGTTGATTAATAGTTTGCTAATCATGGCAAAATTAGAATCCGGCAAAATGGTTCTCAACTATACAGAAGTAGACCTTTGTGCCCTGTGTATTTCAGCCGTAGGAGATGTTGAAGCGATCGCTGCCCAAAAAAATCTCACTCTCATCAGTGAATTACCCGAACCAGGTGGCATGGTGAAAGTAGATGCAGCTATATTTCGCCGAGTTTTAGATAATTTGCTCTCCAATGCCATTAAGTTTTCACCATCCAACTCTCAAATAATCTTGCGGGCAGAATATTTGGCAACAGGAGGTGCGAAAGTGCAAGTTGCTGATTCCGGTTCGGGAATTCCGGAAAACTTGCGGCAAAGTATTTTTGATAAATATGAGATTGGAACTCTTAATTCAGAAGTTTCCCAAATCGGATTAGGATTAGCTTTCTGCAAAATGGCGATCGATGCACATCATGGTAGCATTAGTGCTGAAGATAACTATCCAAAGGGTACTAAGTTTACAGTCTTGCTTTAAATCGGGCATAAATATTACGTTTGTTTTTATACTTTTTATTTTTAAATTTCAGTAATTATCGCTTGTCAAACTATTGCATACGGAATGTGGGTTATATCATGTCCGCCTAATCACTTATAAAAACCCAAGAACCCTACCCCGCCAAAGCTAGGCTTCGTCCTCCCTCCCGAAGAGCCTACGGTGTACACACAAGTATATGCCGTAAGGGTTCCAAGGCTTCCAGCCCCATAAATACCTAAATTTTAGGCAACTGGAAACTCTATTTATCCCGCTAATTTTTAGGGCTAGGGCTACGAAACCAAGTTTTAGGTTGGGTTTTACAGCAGTTTTCATGTATTTAGACCACAGTCTTGTTTCTTCTTTTCTTGCTTTGCGCCTTTGCGCGGCAGTCGCTCATGGGGGAAACCACGCCAGTTGCTCATGGGGGAAACCCCCAAGACCGCGCTGCCTTGTCTTTGCGTGAGATAAAAATAGTGTGGTTCATTTACCTGAAAATCGCTGTAAGACTTGTGTGTACACCGTAGCCCGAAGAGCGGGGAGCAGGGTGGTTTCGTACAACCAGAGAAAAATGACAATACCTGATTCCACAGGTTATGAACAATCTCTAATTGACTGTTTCATTCCCTTTCTTGTCAGTATTATCGTTGTTAGAGACAATGAACCAGTCCTGACCCTGTACGCCGTCAAGAGTATCACCGTTTGCTGAGTCTACTGCATTGTCATCAGTGATATTTGCAGGATTGAGTGCATAGAAACTATCAAAGCCTACGCCATTTTTCAGGTTGCTGATACGTTGAGAGTAGGGAAGGGGTTGTAACCAGGCAGCTAACAAACCAGCGATCGCATTTAAATCGGATGAGTATCTATAGCTACCACTAATCAAAATATCATCACCCTTGTCAGCATTGATAGTATCTTGCCCGAAGTTACCTAACAAAATGTCGTTGCCTATACCACCATTAATCGAATCGTTACCATTGCCGCCATCGATAAAATTGTTGCCAACTCCTCCACGGATAGTATCATTGCCGACATCGCCGAAGATAACTGCGGTAATTGGGTCAAGGTCAGAATTAACTGTGATGGTATCATCCCCGGCATTACCGTAGATAATAATCCGACCAATGGTTGAGCCGTTGCTGGTTCTGGTAAATTCGCCTTTGTCAGCGCCGTTGACAAAGACGCGGATTTTGTCAGCACTACTGCCACGGCGTACCTCAATGTTGTCATTACTACTACCGCCACTGATAAACAATGCCCTTTGGGTAGAGTTGCTTGGGTCTTGGGCAACGAAAACTTGATTGACAGTCACATCGTTACCATTATTATTCGTGGGTGGGTTGGTTGGTGGGTTGGTGTTACCACCTCCTGTTAAAGGAAGAGCTGTAGCGCGATCGTCTTCGGGGCCGCCTTGGGTATCGCGTCTGGCTTGGGTATTGCCTGGTTGCGGGTCACGAGGCGCACCGCCTTGGTCTTGCCACTGCGGATCTTCTTGTGTGACTAGACCAAGTTCGCCATTGGGTTCGCTTAAGGTGCGGTCGGCTCCACTTTCTTTGCCCAAATCCAGTAAAAATTGCTGAATTTGGGGAGAAGGCGAACGAACAACTGTTGGGTTACCGAAGGCGCTAAATGGCACTATGTAGCTATTAAACTCGCCACGCCAGTCGAAGAGGCGATCGCCGCCTGTGTTGGCAATCAGCACATCTAGTCCACCGCCGCCGAAGGCAAAGTCGCGATCGGCGAATTCCACAGCATCGGGTTGGTTATTCAGACCGCCAGCCGTGTCGTGATTATCGTCGGCGTTCATCAAGTCGTCACCAAAACCACCAAACAGACGGTCATTCTGCGTGCCACCAACTAGCCAATCGTTACCCAAATCGCCAAATACGCGGTCTTTACCATCGTTGATTTTGTTGTTACCACCATCAACAGCATCAAAGTTGAGGAAGAAGTTATTAATTTTCTTCAGCGGATTGTTGGCATCGTAGGCTGCCAACTTGCGAGTTACTGGGTCATAGCCTAGCGGGTTGGTGTTGGTAACTGGATTGCTGTTGTAGAAAGCAGCTTGGGCTTCTGCACCAGAAATGCCATCATCACCCGCGCCACCGTGGAGGAAGTCATCGCCTAGACCACCGTAGATAACATCATTGCCACCACTTTCTAGTGCCGTCAAATCCACCGTCTTGTTCAAGCGGCCAGTGATGAACAGCCACGCCCCTGTAAACGGCCCGGGGAGGCTGATTTCAGTTTGGGCATTGATAGCATTCACGCCATAAAGGCTTTCAGTTAATCCATTGCGGCTGGTAATGATTTTGCCATCGTCCCCAACAACGCCGTCTTCGCCAGAACCAGCGTAAATGCGATCGCTTCCCGTACCGCCGTAGATATCATCGTCTTGTCCTTCACCAAAGATGACATCGTTGCCTGTCATACCGTGGATTACGTCATCGCCGGATTCGCCGTGCAGCACGTCAGATGAGCCGCGATCGCTGGCTGCACCGCCTTGAGTATAATCCAACAACTGCATCGCCCGTGGAATCACCTTCAGAGAACCGTAGAAGTCATAGTTAAATTTCAGGAATTGATTGTTGATACCAATCAGGCGCAGGATATTACCGTTATCGCCCAGGATGTAGTCAGCATCACGGGCATGACCGTTGGCGGATGTATCGCCTTGGTCGTTACGAGCAATATCGGTTCCTGCACCACCAAAGATGGTGTCAGCACCGTCCGGTCGCTGGGTTGGTGCAGTCAGGCTAAACAGGTTAGAACTGCCACCAATAATGTCATCTTGTCCGAGATTTCCTAAAATCAGGTCGCCGCCGCCATTGCCTTCAATGTAGTCATCGCCATCAGTGCCAGCACCAGCCAAATCTTCTACAGATGCAGTTGTGGGAGTGACGTTAATTGCAACTGAAGCGTCACCTTGAATCGTATCGTCACCCAATTGACCGAAAATCACATCATCCTGTGCGCCACCTGCAATATTGTCATTGCCAAAGGTATTGGCTGCTGGGGTGTCGGAGTGGTCAAACAGGACAATTTGCCTTTCTTCGACGCCAGTGGGATTGACTTGGGGACTACCAGTAACTTGAGCAGTGCCGTTGCCATCGTAAATCACTTGACCATTGAGGACGCGGATACTCGGACTCAGGGCATCACCACGGCGGAGGATGGAAGCATTATCGCCAGCAATGACATCGTTACCAGTGCCACCATCTAGTACGTCATTGCCATCGTTACCGCCAGCTACATTGTGTCCGCCAACGATATCGTCATCTTGACCGCCACCGTAGACGGTATCTGCACCTTGTTGACCAAGGATAATGTCTTTGCCATCGGTTTGCTGTGGGAGGGTATCGTCGCCATAAATCAGGTCATTGCCACCATTAAAGCTATTGAGTGTAAAGATTGACTCAAAGCGGAATGGATGCTGGGCAACTGGCAAGCTTAGCGGTAGAAGTTGTCTGTTAATTGCCTGCCCTGGAACATTAGTCTCTACTAGTCCGTGGTCGCCAAATACCAGGTCATTGGCTGCGCCACCCACAATCTTGTCGCCAGCCGCACCGCCGATAATGATGTCGTTGCCTAATTCCCCGGAGATTTCATCACTGTCACCGTTGTTCGGCTCCTTGGTTGTCAGCTTTAACACTTGACCTGTGGTGAGGATTTTCGCGTTAGCAGCTACATTTTGAGTAATTTCACCGTGGTCGCCGAATATCAGGTCATCAAATTCACCTGGATTGCCTGCTACTACGGTGGCGTTGGGCTCAAAATCACCAAATATCTTGTCCTTACCAGCTACAAGATTGTCGGCGTTGAGGAATGTACTGGTATTGGCTGTGGGAATAGTCAGCGTGCGGGTAATTACGTCAACATTGACACCGGAATCACCATAGATGTGGTCGGCTCCTCGCTGTCCGTAAATTGTGTCATCACCGGAACCCCCTGCTAAATGGTCGCCTGCTTGAGAGCCGTAAATCGTGTCATTGCCTCCACCACCATATATGGTTAAACCGACACTGGGAAGTTGTCCGCCTGGGATGGTCTTGAAGAGATTGCGGGCATCAATGATATCATTACCACTCAGGTCAAAGGAATTTGCCAAGGGGAAGAAGAAGCGATCGCTAGCAGTGCCCACTTGGTCGAAGGGCTTCTGACCAAAGTCTGCACCTGTAACGGTTTCTGGGCTGCCGCTGTACCAGATGCCATCTTGAGAGGTGTCGCCATAAACCACCAAAGGAGAGGCTGAACCACCGCCACCGTTGACAGTAATCTTGTCGCCACCAACAATTTTTTGACCATTGCCGTCGAGGATAAATGCCCCAGTGGTCGGGTTGGTGAGGTAGCGGTTGCCACCACCGTGAACCGTTGTAATTCCGCCGTGGGTAGCAGTGGTACTCAGTGTACTTTCAATAGTTAGGTTGTCGTTGCCACTACCCAGTAACAAGTTGAAGATTTCAAAGGTAGATTTGCCTGTTGTCGGGTCGCCATAGGTAATGCCGCCCTTGAAGACATTCGGTTCACCAAAGGCAGTGGTTCCGGAGAAAGTCAAATCCCCTGCCATGTTGAAGCCGGATAGATTGGTGGCAGTGAGTACGCCTGTTTTATCTTCTTGGCTGGAGTCGTCAAAGATATTCAGGGTGTCAATTTGCTGTTCTTCCGGCGGTTGAGCGCCAATTCCCAACAGCGGCGCGTTCAATTCCTTAGGCAGGATGACGGCTGGATTCAGCGAACGGTTGACGGTGGTAGTACCGCCAATGACTTCCAAGGGCCCGCGCAGGTTGCTTAACAGGTGCGGCTGAGCTGGGAACGGCTTCAGCTTTTGAGTGCCTGGAGTCGGGACAAATGAAGGATTGGCGGTGACAGTAACTGTCTGCGGCTGGAACCAGTTCGTTTGGTTGAAGGTGAGGGAGGTAGGCGTTGTAGTAGCTTGCCCATCATTTAGCAGGTCAATGGTGACTTGCCCGACAGGTGCTTTGGTGAGGCGAACGGTGTAGGTGTCGCCTACTCCTGGGTTGGCTGGTGTGCCATCACCTTTAATTAGCAGGGTGGAACCATCAGTTTCCGTGACTATTACGCCTGGTGTTTCGTCGTCTAAGACTTCTACATCTAAACTGCGATCGCCCACCACAAATGTACTATCTGTACTAGTGACTTTGTGCGTAATCGCGGAAGTCTTGGCATCCTCGGTTGCAACATCTTGGGTTGCCGCAACCTTAACGATAAACGGTGTATTCCAGTTGGTTTCGTTAAAGGTGATGGATTTAGTCGCCGCCGAGAAGCGGGTGTCTGCGGGGTTGGCTGCCGATAGGGCAATCTGTCCGTCGTTAGCTAAGGTCACCGTTACCGTCTTACCAGCAGCCGGAGCCTTCGTTAGTTGTACGGTGTAGGTGTCAGTAATACCTGTTGTGGCATCTCCCTCCAATACCAACGTGCCGCCATTGCTTTCGTTAATAATCAAGCCTGGTTGGTCATTGTCCAACACCGTCACTTCGACATTTTTCACCGCCGCTTTATTGAAGGTGGCATCTTGGCTGGTGACGCTGTGGCTGACTGTAACTATCCGTTCGCCCTCTGCGAAATTGTCGTCATCCCCTAGCACGTAAACCGTTTGCTGTTGATCCCAGTTACTACTGTCAAAGACCAAGACAACCGAGCGATTATCTACAACTTCGGGAACGCCATTACGCAACACCGTGCGCCGGAAGTTATTTGGGTCTTGAGAAACTAACAGGGAATCGGCTCCTTGGGCTGCTTCTTCCGATGCCGACAGGGCAGCAGAGACGGTAACGTAAACTTTAGCGGTGGGTGCTTGGGCTAGGCGAACGCTGTATTGACCGACAGCGCCACCTTCGCGGACAACTGTTTCCCCGCCAGCTTGCTGAATCACCACCGCTCCTTGTTGCTGGTTGGCAACGTTGAGGTCAATACCCGGAGCTAGCAGCTTGTCATAGCCTGTATCCGTTGCCGAGCTTACTTTGTGGTTAATTACGCCGCTCTGTCCTTCAGTTTCTTGAGTAACGATGTTTTGGCTAACATCACCGCCGACATTCACGTTGTCACTACCGAGTCCGCCAATAATTCGGGTAGCGATGCCGAAGGGAGTACCAGTCACGAAGAAATTATCATCTCCTTCCAAACCATCAATTTCAACGACTTCGACCCCGTTAAACTTGACATTGACGCCAGCACCAAAGATGCCGTCTTCGGAGATCGCAAAGTTATCGGCGAATTCTGTACCCAGGACGACCACTTTATCGAACCCAGTACCACCGTCAATGGAAACTGGGGCGTTGATGTTGTACTGTACTTGGTCATCGCCGCTACCCGTCTTCACATCGACGTTGCCGTTGGTGGAGAAGTCGCCAACGAGGGGGTTACCATTTTCATCGGCTAGGGCAAAGGCACGGATGACAAATTGGTCATTGCCTGCATCTCCTTCTAAACGGAGGTCTGCCTTGTTGGCGTAAACCGAGAAGGTATCATCACCTGTGCCGCCTTGAACAACAGTGGAGAAGCTATTGCCTTGGCTGAGGAAACCACGGGTAGTTCTGACGGTATTGAAGACATCACTAGGAGCGAGATTACCAATTGCAGCGGTGCGATCGCTACCATATAATTGCCCGATTTGGAATTGGTCGTTGCCTTTGCCACCATCTAGGGAGGTGATGGCGCTGTTGTCATCGCTAGCGAAGAAGTCGTTACCACCCAAGCCGTAGACGTTCAATCGTCCGTTAATGTTGGCATCGTAGTTGATGCGCTGTATTTGTTGTGGGCGAACGCTGGCTAGATTACTGGGGGTTTGGGTCTGTCCTAGCGTGCCATGCAGTAGGGCAACAAAGGCGGGAGAATCTGCTGTTTCCCCAGGAATTGAATTCATACCCCGCAGCAGGAAGATGTCATCAACTGGATCGCTGGCACCGTTGGCGTTGCTGTCTGCACCGTTTACCGTCAGCGTATCTACACCATCATCTTTGGCTCCTGTATCCAAGGCGTCGATGACATAATCTCGGCGATCGCCTTGGCTGCCAGTGGTGTTAATAGTGTAAGTATCCGTGTCTGCCTGTCCATCTAGGTTAAGGGTATCGCGCTTACCACCCCTCGATGTCGTCATCGACTGGAGTTGATTGACGATGAACTGGTCTTCGCCATCGTTTGCCCCAGTAGTTACACTGGCACTACCGAAGACATTGGTTTGTCCTTTGAGGAACGTCTGGTTGAAGACGAAAGTATCGGCATCGGCGTTACCGAAGATTTGTGTCTTGTCGGTGACATCTGCACCCGATTGAATAGTGCCTCGCAAATCCATCACCGTGCCGAAACCAGCATCAGCATTTGTGTAATCTCCCTGAATCGTAATGTTCTCACCAGCAACGATTTCGCTGTTGTCTGTGGTGGTAACGTTGTCACCGACTCGCAGGTTAACTCCCTTGGCTGCTGCAATTCGTCCCTTGGTAATTGACGTGCCTACAGAATTTTCACCGCTTGCCAGTAAATTCAAATCTTCACCTTGGGCTGATGTTTCATTCACTGTTAGCTGTACTTCACCATCTGCCGATTCTGTCAACAGTACATTTAGTGCCCCGCTCGTCTCCGTGAGGTAAATGTCGCCATCTGCCTCAGCTACCAAACGCCCAGTTGCAGAGGTGGAAGAGTTGATTTCTAGATCGTTACCACTCGTGCCAATACCGCCGCCAATGGCTTGCAGGTCAATGTTAGTAGCGTCAATATTGCTGTTGCTGTCGCTGCGGGAGTCTAAAATCGAGCCGCTGCGGGTAGTTAAGGTGACATCGCCTGTTGTGGATGTTACTTTATCAACGTTCAAGTCACCATTTGTTTCTGTAATGAAGATGTCTTGAGGAGCAGTAGCATTGAGAGCGCCTGCATTGGGGTTAGAGGAATCGATTTCTAGGAAGTTAGAACTTGAGCCAATGCCACCCGTTTGGGCTGTCAAAGTGATATTTTCACCCGTGACATCACTTGCTGCATCGTTGAGGGCATCGACAATCGAACCCAAAGCCGTCAAGGTAACATCATCATCAAAGGAAACAATCGATCCCACCCGCAGGTCGCCTGTTTTTTCAGTAATATTAACTGAGCCATTAGTTTCAAAGTCAACTCGACCGTTACCCAATAAATCCGTGATGCCAAGGATATTAATTCGGGTAGTCGCAGCTGCGGCTTTCTTAACTACAATGTTGCCGCCAGCGACGATCGAAGGATCGTTTGTGGGATTGCCATTGGCATCTCTGGTGGCAAAGCGATAGGTGCTGTTGATGGCACTGGGTATGGTTGCAAAAACGCCAACATCTTGGTCTTTGCGTGCCCCTGCATCCGGTCTAAAGAAGTTGTAATAAGGATCGGGGTGTTGGCTGGCTGGTTCGTTAGTGACATCAACGGTAATACCGCCGACTTTGCCGACTGTTGTTTCCTTAACGCTGTCTTGCAGCAATAGGTCGATGTCACCGCCAGCAACCAGCGGGTCGATGTTAATTGTGAAGTCCGAGACAGACGCATCCCGCAGACGACCTTTTAAGCTGAGTGAAATATCGTCCTTGGCATTGACAAAAATCTGGGAAGCGCGATTGGGACTTTGCACCAGTTCCACATTCACTCGATTGTTAACGGTACCATCTGTGGCGATCGCACCGATACTCTGATTTGTGGCATCAACTTGGAAAATATTGGTGCGAACGGTTTGCGAAGTGCCAGCTAAAATATTACCGCCCTGATTGAGGATGCTTGTTTTGCCGATGGGGTTCTCAATTAAACCATTGAGCGTAATATTAGACGTACTCAAGTTTTGGATATCTACCAAAGTTGGCTGAACGCTGCGCTCAATATTAAAGTTGAGGGTGACATTTGTGGCAGTGAGTCCTACCTTTGGTTGACCAGTGCGGTTGACAACATCAATGTTATTGACGGTTAGCTGCTTGGAGGATTTATTGGTGATTTTGACTGACTTAAATGTATCCAGAAAATCAAAGGTGCCTTGAGTTCCTTGAATCGTGCCATTTAACGCCTCAAACAACACCTCAGCAGTGCCTCTGTTTTGGATATTATCAACAGAAATATTTCCAGATATGGCACCTGTAGTTTTACCGCCATTGACGCTCACATTCACTGCTTTGGCGATGTTACCGTTGGCATCAACTTCTAACACCGGATTAGGAACGCCAAGAATCTCAACGTCAGCATTCCAAGTTACCTGCCGAGTTTGCGACTCGCTTGATTGATTTTTGTCAAAGTAGCGGTCTGATGTGTCAACGGAACCAGCCGACCTTTCCAAAGGAGCGTTAAAGGTTTCTACGAACAGAGCCAAATCGTCTTTGTTCTTGTCTTCTAGCGGGCTATTGCTGCCTCTGGCTCCCGCAGAAATTGTTGCCCCGGCTTCGGCGTTAACTGTACTAGAAATATTATCTGTACCCAGCGCCCGCGCTTCTTGCGGTGGTATCAGTGCCACTGCCAAGCGTCCGGCTTTGCGTTTGATTTCAAAATTCTCGGTGTTAGCGGTATCAGAGTCGCCTTGGTCGCCGTGTCTAGCTTGAATGTCAACACCTTGGTTGCCTGCAATCTCGGCATCGGTCTTAATCGTCACATTGGCATCGGAATCAATTTCGATGTCTGCATCTGAGAAGGCTGTAGCTACTCCCAACAGAATTGGGCTAACGGCTAAACTCTCAGCGGTGGCGGTGGCTTTCATCCGCGATACTTTGGCATCGATGTTAACTGCTTCGCCAGTGACGATCGCTCCTTGACCAATTTCCACCTCGGAAATTGCCCCTGTAGATTTCCCAACTCTTACACCACCAGGGAAATCGCTGTTATCTTCTTTATCGGCATCCGCACCAGCACCAATGGCGATCGCTTTGGTTTTAGAATTACTGGAGGCGGTCGTTGCGGCATCTGTGTGAATATTTACCAAATTGCCGGCGGTAATGTTGGCATTTTCTCCTACCTTTGCCTGGGTCTTGTAGTCAACCTGGGCTGAGGTATCAGCGATCGCCGCCGAGATGGCACCGCCGCCTTCAGCAGTGGCGGTAACAGCCACTACGTTGTCAGAGGTGGCAAAGAGTTCAAAGTTTCCGCCTGCTGTAATTGCCACATTCGTAGCATCGCCGCTTTCGTCGCCAACAAAGGCGGTTGTAGTTGCTTCTCGCGTCACCTTCGTCCGTACAACACCGATTTGGATGGCACCACCCGCTCGGTTATCTGCCAAGGTGGAAATATCTCCAGCAGATGAGGAAAGAATTGCCACATCTCCACCAGCATCTATCTCCTTGGCAGCAATGTAGGATTTAACGGTTGGTTTTGACGTGGCAATAGATGTCGGAACTGCCACATCTGCCAGAGAACCGCCAGCACTCACCACCGTTGTTGAGGATTTGCCATCGCCGGATGTCGGTAAAAGCTGACTCAAGGGTGTACCACCCGCGCCCAAAAGCTGATGCTGTCCAGCAGGCTGGGAACTGAGATCCATGTGTAGTGTATGGTTTCCTGTTGCCCCACCAGACAAATCAACGCCTTCTGTGCCGATGAAGTGAGTTCCTGTGATACCAGCAGCATTCAGAGTGATGGCAGTGCCGTTGACAGTTGCCGCCAGTTGGAAAGTGCCAGCGCTTTGGTTGGCGTTAACGACGTAATAACTCACACCATCTTGCAGACCAGTAATCGGCTTGTCGGTGGCTCGAATCAAGGTGTGGATAACGTTTTGGTCGGCTGCGGCAGTCTTCGCGGGGATTAAATCGATCGCCTTCACCGCAATATCATCGCTGGTATCGTTAGGCGTTCCGTTATCGCTACCTGTTGCTTCGTTCTGGGTTGCCGCCAACTGGATTTCATCGGCGTTTTTCACAATTACATAGTAAGTACCGCCATCAACGAGATTGCCGATAACAGCTCCACTGCCCTGCTTGCGATAAATGACGGCTTCACCCGTGGTGAAACCGTGATTTTCTAAGAAGATGTTGTTTGCTTCCGGTACATTTTGAATGTTATTGTTACCGTCTATCCCTAGTTGGCGATCGCCGTTGTTTTCCACAACAGACACATCCACTAAGCTGCTACTGAATTGCTTGGCTGAAGGAGCGCGGTAAGTAACAACCTGTCCATTGCGGAAGTTATCATTTGGGTTAGTGTTTGTGATGGTTAAGGTACTACCGCTAATGGCTGTTGGGCTGAAGGATTTAGTTGCTGCTGTTGCCTCTGCTAAACTGCTTGCTAACTTAATCGTGGTGTCGTCAATCTTGCGGACGTAGTAAATTTGGCTTTCACTCAAGCCACCAACATCGCTGTTGCTGCCACTGCGATACACAACCGCATCTCCTGTCTGGAAATTATGCGCCCCATCGAAGGTAATGGTATCTTTTTGTGCATTAATCTTGGCTGCGTTAAAGGACGATCCCAAACGGATGGAGAGGGGCTTAACGGATATATTGCTTGCCGTTTCGGTTTCTAGTTGATCGTCACCGCTCAATGTCAGGGTTGAGCCGCTAATCGCAGCGATGGTATATGTGCCTTCATTCTTCATCAACCCTGAGATGACGATGCGTTGTCCAACGCGGAAGCCGTCTGCTGACCATTGTTTACCATCGCTGCGGGTGATGGTATCTGCACTGCCAGCGTTGGTAAATACCAGTTGCTTAACGGTAACCGCTGGAGTTGCCAAAACGTTGTATTCCCGTCGCTGTTGTTGATTTCCTGGACCGGTGATGAATTCTTGCAATCCACCGATAACTGCATTTGGTGCATCATAGGTGACGATAGTGCCATCAGACAACTCATAACCAAAGTCAATTGTGTCTTGGGTCAAGTCAACCGCCGTCGATGGCGTGAATAGATCCGTTGGCGGTGTACCATTTCCGTCGGATGCAGCTTCGGCTTTAACGCCAATGTTACCCTCTGCTTTGATAATCGAGCCTGTGCCGATGTAACTACTGACTTCTGGTGAAATCGTCGTATTCACCGTCGCCGCACTCACGTTAGCGCCAATGCTACCACCGTAACTCCCAGCCTTGGCGTCTCCTTCTGCCCGAATTGATTTCGCGTCTACTGTGACATCACCGGAGACTTTGTTTTCTGTATTGACATTGTTGCCAATATATGCACTAACTTGGGGTTTGACGTTAACCGTAGCATCGATGACGTTGACATTTGCTAGGACGCTACCAGCACCAGCCACCATATCGGCAGTGACAACATCTGTACTTTCAGCCTTAATGGCGATCGCTCCTGCCTGTTTAATCGTTGCGTCATTGCCAATATAAGCCAAGGTTGCTTGGGTATCTTCGGAATTTGCCACCATACCACCCACGGCCACCAGTCCACCTACACCCACACGGGTATCAGCTTTGGCTGTCACCTTCGAGTTGGCTTGCACCTGAATTGTGCCATTGGCGGCGGTAATGGTAGTGTTACCCGTGGAAGTACCATCTGCTGCTTTACCGATGTACGCCTCTGTTCTGCCTTGTGCCTTCGATGTCGAATTAGCACCAGCACCAGCACCACCGATCGCCAGTGCGACTGAGGTGGCTATGGAAAAGGCTGTGATGTTTGCAGTTGAGTTAGCGATCGCTGTAATACCACCTGTTGTCGAGGTGACATTCGCGCCGTCAATGTATGCTTTAACCTTGTTACCAATGGTATTTTCACTGATAGAAACACCAACGGAAGCCCCAGCCACAGCAAAGGACAACGCCCCAGAACCGACATCAGACTTGATGGTGGCAGAATCCAATGCTGAAAGGTTAACGGCTCCAGTGGCGTTAACTAAACTACCACCTGTGATGTAGGAGGCAATCTGGTTAGTTGTCTTGTTCTTGGCGCTAGCCCCGGAACCTGCTGCCGCAAAACTGACTTGAGAAACTGCCCCAGCCACGGAAACAGCTACCGACAATGCGGTGATGCTTTGAGTAGATTTGGCTGCTAGTTCAACCTTGCCCGCAGATGTCACAGTTGAGTCAATATAAGCTTTAACGCCATTGTTGATGGTATTCTCAGCGATTGATGCCCCAACAGCCACCGAGCCTGCGCCACTACCGCCGGAAATTGCCACGCTACCACCGCCAGCATTGGCATTGATAATGGAGGTATCAGTTGCAGTTAACTTGACTGTACCGTTATTAGTGGTAGTGACATTACTGCTGTTGCGAATTGATGCGGCGATGGTATTGTCAATTTTGTTGTAAGAGCCAACTCCAGCCCCCGCCAAAGCAACGCCAGTACCACCAACACCCACAGCTCCAGCCCCAGCCAGAGCGAGGACATCCACATCGGCGGTGGAGGTTGCACTTAGCTCCACATTACCAGGGGTGGTGACAGTGGAGTTATCTACGTATGCCTCGATAGTATTATCGATGGTGTTATTAGCTAAGGAAGCACCAACGGCAAGGGAAATACCACCACCAGAACCGATGCCAACAGCGATCGCCACACCACCGGCATCGGCGACAATTGTGGAGTCATCCGTTGCAGTTAGGGTGACGTTGCCAGGATTTGTGACAGTCACATTCGCTGTATCCTGAATCGATGCTTCAATGTTGTTGCTGATGGTGTTGGTTGTCTGGGAACCAGCACCAGAACCACTTAAACCACCACCACTACCACCCGCGCCTGATAAACTGCCAGCTACAGCCAAGGCATCGATATCTGCGGTGGATGTTGCTGTTAGGTTTACACCAGTAGAGGCATTAACTGTTGATTTGTCAATGGTTGCTTTGGTGGTGTTGTCGATGGTATTAGTGGCGATCGCTGCACCCACAGAAACAGCAGTTCCACCACTGCTACCACCAGCCAGGGCTACTGCTACCCCACCTGCATCGGCATTAATAGTAGAAGTGTCAATTGCAGATAGCGTCACACTTCCGCTATCTGCTGTGACGTTATTGCTATTGTTAATCGATGCTTCGATAGTGTTGCTAATGGTGTTATTGGAACTGGAACCAGCACCAGAACCTGTAACTCCACCACCATTTCCAGTTGCACCTGATAAAGCTGCACCCAGAGTAAAGGCGTCAATATTTGCTGTGGAGTTCGCACTCAGCGCCACGCTATTACCCACCACCGGAGAACCATCAATAGTTGCCTTGGTAGTATCGCTCACGGTGTTGGTTGCTAGGGCGGCTCCTACAGAAATAGCCACGTTGTTGGGTTGGCTACTCAATGCCAGAGCCACTGCCACACCACCAGCATCGGCCACAATGGTGGTATTATCGGTGGCTGTTAATGAAACTGCTCCACTGGCATCTACGTCGGCATTATTCTTAATCGATGCCTCAATTGTGTTGTCAATGGTGTTGGTTGAGGAAGTTCCAGCGCCAGAAGCACTCAACAGTGTTTGACCAGCCGTCGCAGAAATCGCTCCAGCAATGGTTAAAGCGTCAATCTTCGCTGTGGATGTGGCTGTGAGATTAATTGCATCAGCAGTGGACTCTACTTTTGCATTGTCAATGGATGCTTTAACGGTGTTAGAAATCTTGTTAGTAGACTGGGATGCCCCAACGCTCAAGGCGGCACTAAAGTCTTTGCCGAGACTCACAGCTACGGCTACAGCACCGGCATCTGCTGTAATGTTGCTGGTGTCTGTGGCGGTTAAATTCACAACTCCATCGGCTTCGACATCTGCTTTGTTGCGAATCGCCGCTTCAATGGTTTTATTCACAGCGTTATCCGAACCAGCTCCAGCCCCAGAGACGGCTAATCCTTGCTTACCACCTGCGCCAGAAACAGCACCGCCAATTGTTAACGCTTGAATGGTGGCCTTTTGAGTAAAGCTGAAGGAGTGAGATGCACCCGAACCAAGGGAAGTCAAATCAATGGCGATGCTATTCTGAGCATCGGCTTCTGTAGAAGCTAGCTTGATTGTATTATCGTTGATTACGATTACGTAATACTCTTGTTGTCCAGTCAGTCCCCCAATTACAGAGCCACCGTTGGCATATTTCACCTTTTGCCCTGTGGTGAAATTGTGGTCTTGGATGGTAATCGTGTTATTTGCCACATCCACAACATCTGCACTGGAAGCATTAAACGTAATTGCCTTATCCGCCGAGGATCTCGCCGTTACGTTCACATCACCAGCTGTGGAGGTGACTGTGGCATCATCAATTACAGCACTGACTAGATGGGGGTTTTTCCCAAAGGTGAAACTGTGACTGCTACCAGTTCCCACAGCAGTCAGGTTGATAGCCACTCCATTGGTAGCATTTGCTTGGCTGGTGGCTAGCTTGATGTTGTTGCTATCTACCACAATGACATAATAATCCTGCCCCTCGGTCAGTCCCCCGATCGCAGTTCCATCGCTGCCACGGGAGTACTTGACTCGTTGTCCGGTGGTCAAGTTGTGATTGGCAGAGCTAATCTGGTCATTGGTAACATCCACCGCCCCAGTACTGGAACCGTCAAAGCTAAGAGAGTCTGTGGTTTGTCCAATTCTATTCGTAGCGAAGGATGCGCCAACTGATACAGCGGCATTGGCATCTTTACCTATGGCAGCGGCGATCGCTACACCACCCGCATCTGCTTTGATGGAGGCGCTATCAATTGCCGTAACGCTAATGTCTTCTGTGGCGCTGACATTGGCAGTGTTTTTAATGGAGGCTTCGATGGTGTTATTAATCGTGTTACCAGAGCCAGCCCCAGCCCCAGCAAAAGCACCACTCAACCCTTTAGTACTTTGGGCCCCAGCAACTGAACCACCGATGCTCAGAGCTTTGATAGTTGTTGTGGAATCAGCTGTGATGTTGACACTGCCAAGGGAAAGAACTGTGGATTTATCGATGTAGGCTTTGGTGGAATTGGTAATTCTATTTATCGATGCCGATACACCCACAGAGACGGCAGCTGAACTCGATTGTGCGCTAGCCAAGGCAAGGCTAAAACCACCAGAGTTGGCTTCAATATACGAATTATCTGTGGCTCTAATGTTTAATGCTTTGCTTGTGTTCTTAATATTGACAACACTGTTATTGCTAATAAAGGCGGCAATGTCGCTATCAATTACGTTCTCCGAACCAGATCCGGCTCCTGACACACTAAAAGCACTATTTGTCGGGGCGTTGCTAGCAGCCACACTACCAGCAAGGGTGAGGGCAAATATCTTGGCTTGAGATGCTTTGGCAGTTACTTCTACGTTTCCAGTATTTGTGGCGCTGGCATTAATAGTGGAATTGTCGATGTATGCACGAATGGTGTTTTCTATCTTATTAGTCGCCGCCGACACGCCGACTGTGATTGTGTTGGCATTACCTCCAGTCGCACCAGTGATGCCGAGTCCTAAAAGTCCCGCGATCGCATAAATTTGTGAGGTATCATCAGCAGTTACCTTCAAGTCTCTCTTAGCATTAACAGAGGCATTTTGCAAGTATGCTTCTGTGGTATTTCTAATAATGTTTTGGGAAACTGAACCAGCAACATTAACTGTGGTGGCTCCTGCTGTTGGGTTGTTGACATAATTTCCAGCTAAACCGATAGAACCAGAAACCACTATGACATCTTCCAGTGCTTTGAGTTCTACATCACCAGCTGTAACTGCTGTCCCAACGATAAAAGCTTGGGTTTTATTTTTAAAATCGTTGAGGCTGTAAGCGCCATAAAGACTTGTCTTAACCGCATTGGTTGGCTGGGGATTGGGATTGGGATTTCCGCCAAATGCAAACCCACCAGAGAAAGTTCCCAAGAAGGAATCATTGATGGCATTTAAAGAAACATTGCCTGGGGTGGTAATAGTACCAGTGTTATTAATGTAAGCTTGGGCGGTATCGTCGATATAATTCAGGGCGACGTTACCAGAAGCATTTACTCCATATTCGCCCGGTTCCGGCGCAGTTGGTTGAGCTGCCTCGCTGTATGAACCAGCCAGGGAGAACACCCAATAATTACCTGTATTCTTCGCTCCTAAATCAACATCACCACTCACATTAATTGATAATGGATTGCCAACTAATTGATCGGGATTATCTAAATCCTTGCCAATAATGGCTTTGGTGGTACGGTCAACTTCGTTGTAGCCAACGCTTGCGCCAACGCCCACATTATCGGTTTGTTGTATCGAACCAACAATGGCATATCTTTGGACATCACTCTCAGCATTGACGCTGATACCTCCACCTGTGATGTTAACCCCTGTGCCAATCTGGGCAATGGTTGTACTATCTTGGACAAAGCCGAGTCCACTACCACTAAACCCAAATTTTTCGGCATCACCCCCAGATTGCACAAAGTCCAGCCAGAAAATCTTTTCCTTGGCTTTGACATCCAAGCCTTCACCAAGGGAACCTGTATGAATAAATGCTCCGGCTCCAATTCTGGCAATCGTATTATTTGTTACTCGTTGCACAGAGATGGAAGCGCCAATACCACTGCTGGCACGATTACCAAAGAAATTGAAGACCTCGGTAGCGTCACCTTTAAACCTTCCTCTGGCAAAATTATCAACTGCTAAATCTAAGTGAATGATGCCAACTGCATTCAGCAGTGTCATCTCAGTAACAGCATCCACGAAGACTGCTTGGGTATCAGTCCGATAATTTGTTTGTTGATTGATTTTGGCATTATCGCCAATGGTGGCTTCAGATCTGTTGTTGTATTCTGAGTAGGTGCCGGACAGGGCAAAACCAAAATCTCCACCTTTGATTTTTTGTGCTACTCCATCTTTAACGTCTCGACCGCCTTTATTTTTAGTGGTGACAAAGGTATTTAAGATGCGTTTGGGGAAGCCCAAAGAACCATCAAGCAAAACGTCTGAAATCAGAACTGCTAGGTTGCCATAGGCGTTGAGGGGGTCGTTGGCAAAATCAAAATCTTTCTTGAAGTCAATGAGGAACGGATAAGTCAGATTGGTAGTTACTGCTAATTTGCCTTTGGCATCTATCTGAGCATTATTCGCTACCGTTGCCAGGACTGTATTCGTGTAAACTCCTGCACCAATACCAACTGCGATCGCATTTCCTTCTGCATCTTTACTGGTTGCTGCCTCTACTATTGTTTGTAGCTTTTGTTTGGTGGTGGCGGAAATCGTCACATCTGCATCAGACTTGAGGACAGCATTACTACCAACATTGGCAGTGACGGTATGTTTAAACAGGTTGAGTCCAAAGCCTACTCCTAGAGAAAAACCTTTGTTATCATCCATTTTCCCAATAGGATTCTGAATGAGATTCCCCTTGGAATCTTTCACATCCTGTTTACCTTTGAGCAGGTCTTTGGCTCTCCCTGGCTCTGTCAACGGGGTAAAGCCACCGGTATACAATAATTGGGGATTGGCTAATAAATCCCGCCATTTTGGACTCGAACCATTGGAACCTTTGATGATTACTTTATCTGTAGCGTCTAAGTTAGCAGCGATGGTGATACCGCTAGTTGCTTGAGGAATTTTCAAGCTTTGAGATTTATCTGTGGGTACGCTGGCAACGCTGGCATCGAGGTCGATTGGTTTTGCATTAATAGCCTCTAGCACATCTTCAGTCAGCTGGATGGTATCGGCATCAATGACGACTACGTGGTAGTATTCCTGATTTGTTAAACCCCGAATCTCTGTATCACCTGCTGCGACGGTTCTAAATGCTTTGAGGTTATGAAGCGAACCAGTACCTGTGGATGTTAAATCTTTAACAGCTTGAGTGGTGGGATCGAGTAGCTTGATGGTATTTGCATTAATAACTTGTACTTTATAGGTGGCGTTGGCTGTCAGTCCAGCGATCGCAGTCGCACTCTCGCCTAAGTAGCCAAATTCGTAAGTGACGGTATCTCCTGTCTGCAAACCATGTGACTCAATGGTAATTTGGTCGTTGGTCACATCTACTGCTGTTTCTGGTTCAAATGACAGGTTGTAAGGTAAGGATGCAGTTGTAGAAACTGTGGGATCTACTTGATAGTAAAGTGTCTGACCAGTGGTAAAACCATGATTGGCGATTTTAATCGTGTTTTTCTCGCTATCAACGATCGCATTATTAGATGGATCGAACTGAATGAAACCTTTCATGGACTTAAATTCGTGAGTAGTTCCTGTCGCCCCTGCTAGGAGATCGACAGCAGTCCCACTCTCTGCTGCTTCTAAGGTGTTAGCTAGCTTAATGGTGTTTTTATCTACCACGATGGCAAAATAGCTGCGTCCGCTAGTCAGTCCGCCAATTGCTGTGCCTGTACCACTGGAATAGTTGATGATTTGACCTGTGGCGAAACCGTGGTTAGCGATCGTAATTGTGTCATTAGTAATATTTACTATCCCAGTATTGGTGGGATCGAAGGAAGTTGTCGCCTGGACTTGCTGGTTGTAGTTCAATAAGTGGGATGTGCCCGTACCACTAGCTTTATTGGAACCTTGGGCATCTTCGAGAAAATCGATCGCACTGCCACTTGCTGCCGCATCAATTGTATACGCCAACTTAATATGGTCTGGATCGACAACGATGACGTAATGCTCAACTCCAGTGTCAAGTTCATTGACATCAGTCCCATTTTGATCGCTGGAATAAATTACTTGCTGGCCTGTGGTCAAGCCGTGGTTGGGAAGATAGATGATATCGGTATCAACATTAATCGCTGTTGCTGGGTCGAAGAAGATGCCTTTCTGTGGACTTAAGCTGTGCTTCACCCCACTTGACACATTGGAGTTATCAATATCGAGTGCAGTACCTTTTGTGAGTTTGATGGTATTTTCATCTACTACAAAAATGGTGTAAGTCTCGCCATTGTTCAGACCGCCAATGTTACTACCACCACCGTTGCTGTAAACAATTTCATCTCCCGTTTTGAAGCCGTGATTGGGAATAGTAATTGTGTCATTTGCACTATTGACGTTTGCTAAGTCAAGGTTTTTTCCTACTGATGAACCACTAGCGGTAATCTTGCCATTGACTGTGGCTTCAATGTTGGTTTCATCCCAGTTAGCACCAAGGCCTATACCCACTTTGCCGTCAAGGAAGATGGAGGTTTGAGCTTTGCCTTCACTGTTAACCTTGCCATCTGCTTTGACATTAACGTTGCCACTGGCGTTAATAGTAACTGCTTCGTCTACAATCGCTTTAGAAGTGGTTTTGGTGTTGGCTATTGCAACTGCAACTCCTTTTTCGTTACCATCGGCAGCGTCAAAACTCTCCATGACGTTACCAAGGACTTGAGCCAGCACTTTCGCAGTGGTTGTAGTCTTTGATGTAATGTTGACATCTTTGCCAGCATCAATGGTGGTAGTTCCTTGAATCGAAACCTGAGCTTCTCCTGTAGCTTGCCCATAGGCTGCGGCAAATCTATTTTTGTTGATGTTGCCAAAATCATCAACCATACTGATGGCTTTCACACTGCTGTCAACATTAGCTGATGTGGTGATATCGACTTTGCCGGTAGCATCAATGTCAGCATTTTTGACTGTGATATCCGCATCAGACCCCCGCACCTCAACTGTTGCGGGAATGGTAAATCTTGACAATAAAGAAGAAAGTGCGTTTGTCGCGGGTTCAATAAATAACTTCTGCGCCCATGCAGGTGCTTCAGTGAAGGGATTGTAATCCTCAGCATTGGCTTTCAAGGTGACATTAGCACCCTTAATTGTTGCCCCATCTACGCTGATACCTGCTGTCTTGTTGGAGTAGCCAAATAACAGCGTAATTCCACCCAGCCTTTGTTCTATGTCTTCTGAGGTGATAGAGATGTCACCAGCTTTTTCGGTGTCGCCGCTTGCTACCTGTGCTAATAATTTGGCTCCAGTATTAACTTCAATTTTAGGATTGGGTCTAGCCCAACCAGCTATACCGCTGATTAAGTTAACACCAGGATAGTCTTTAAGATTTACTGAAGCTTTGAGGGTAATGGTACCAGAGTCACCAGTGGAAGCGGCATTTATCCAATCAGGAGTTCCGGTTTCGTTAATGAAACGAGAGGTAATAGTGGCGTTGTCAAGGATTTTAATTATTGGCGCTTGGATAGTTAGGTTCTTAAAACCGCTACCGCCAATGAAACCACCAATTGTTACCGTATCATAACCAATAATGGTGAGGCTGTCGCGATCGCCTGTACCATCTCCAGAGATTTTGAAACTGCTACCTAGAGTGAAATCACCTGATACATTGATGGTTGCATCACCAGTAACGGTAACATTGCCACTAACACTGACATCTTCAGAGTTAACTACGTCTGTACCATATGTCGTTGTACCACTGATGTTCCCTGAAATTGAAGCTAATACACCATCATAGGTGGCGATCGCATTATCTGAAAAAGCTAAATTAGTTTCTATGGTGCCAGTTTGGGCTTCTAACTCCCAGTCACCATCAAGAGCCGCATTTCCCGTTAAGTTTGTAGAAGCTGCAACATCAGCTGTTGTCAAACTACTCAATTGCTCTATAAAAGCCGAGCCTTCATCACCAGCCGCAACATTACACCCATAGAGAACCAAGTCTGCATCTGGAGTCAGTGCATTCGCCCATACTGTTAAATCACTTGTGTAATCATCAAGTGTGTCTAAGCTCAAAAAAGAAGAACCAAGTTGTAAACTTCCAGAACTACCATGAGAAACAATATGAACAGCAGATACTCCTTGATGTTGTGCTAATACCTCGCTGATTTGATGCACTCCATCTTGTGTGCCATCTAGGAAAATAACTTCTGCATTTGGGTCTAGCCCTTCGATTAATGTTTGATAATTCTCAACACTAGAATAATCTATAAAAACTAACTCTTGAGGATTGATGCCAACTACCGAACTGCCAGCATTTTGACCTGTTAATGAATCGATATTTGAAATTTCACTATTTGAGTTTTCATCACTGAAAGATACTGGAAATAATCCTTTCCCGGCATCTGGATCTAGTTTAACAATGGGAGTATCTGTAACAGACGGAAGTAAAGGTAAAAGTAGATGTTCTTGAAAATTAATAGGAGCAAATATCTGGTTAATTCCCTGGAAATCAGTCTGAGGTTTCACAGGTTCAGATACATTTCCTAAATTTTCATTGACTAGAGGAATATAGTTACTTTCGTCTGAAATAGCCATATTTATTAGTTTCAGTAATTTAAACTACAGGATCTTACATTGCGCCCTGAATATCAGAAACATGAAATTAGCTCAAATTGAAATGAATTTCAACTCAAGACATATTTTGCTCTAACAGTAATTTCTGATTGAGCCTAAGAGGATATTGTAAACACTAACTTTGGTGACTTTTAGTCACTGCTATAAAGACAAAACCCATCTCGATAGGTTTGAAACCTTTGATTTTTTCTGAGTCCACGAAGGTGGGCTTTAGAACTGGTGAGTTTTAAGCAATTGCTATCGAAATTCAACATACCATAGATAGATTTTTTAAAATACTAGAGGATTGAAAATTTTAGAAAATTTTATTATTTGGCAATTTCAATACACGATTAGTCTCTTTTGCTTGCAAAATCAGCACTTTAAATTTTTTGAATAATCAATTAATACAAAGTTAATCTTTGCTTAACGGGACTTAAACAAAATAGGAGTATTAGGATTGCCAAAAGGCTGTTTTAAACAACCTAGTAAGCAGCGGATGGAAAATCATAGAGCAAGCAATTGCTGAAAAAGTATGAAATCCGGCTTTGCACAAAACTTGTAGACTGACTCATAGAACCCATTTGCTATCTATAAGTCATACCGTTTCACTTTAAAATTGATACAAATAGGTAGCAGGGGAGCAGGGGGCAGTTCTTGCTCAAAGCTTGGGGAGAAAGAGTTTGAGCCTTATTTACTTTTATTTACACAGTGTGGTTTTATTGCACCGACTTACTTAAATTGTTTGCGCGGGTCTCTTAGAGAGGATTTAGTGAGGAACTGAAACCCGCTAACTTCACCGTCACTTATACAGAATTAATACTGAATTCTGAACAGCAGTTCCTCTTTAGGGAAACCACCAAGAGCGGACTGCCTTGGGAACCCGTCCACCGCACTGCCTCCTCGTGAATTCTTTCTTGTTAAAGTCGCACTGTTGACCGCAACAAAATGACCTTACGACTATCTACGATACTGGCAACAAAACCGCGATCGTTTAGCTTTTGTAATGTGTTGTATGCTTCACTTTGGTTAGTAGTATAAACTGCCAGCAAGTAGGGGCGTTGTCCATAGGAAGCAAAACCTACGTTACCTCCCACGACTTGCTGGACGCTAGTTGCTAGTTCTGGACGATTGTAATAATCTACCAATACTGCATAACCTTCTCCTAAGGCTTGAGGATTATAGGTGGCTGTCTGCGGTTGGAGTGGCTGTGCTTGTACAACATCTGGTGCTGTTGGTCGAGTAGTAATAATGGCAGACAAACCAACAATATTACTGACATACCTTGCCCAGCGATTGGCATCGTCAATTTTATTAAAGCCCCCGATGCGCGTCACAGTTTCGTTGAGATATTTGCAGGTAATGGTCTTGAGTTCAGGCGGTAGGGCACTACGCAACTGCTTTTGATTTTCTGCCGTGGGACTGACTACTAATAAAAGATACTCCCCTGCACTCGGTGGTTGACAATTGGGAATGGCTTGTTGAGCAAAGACAGAACTCATGCCACCAATCAACCCTGCGAACGCTAATCCTAAAACACTTGGTAAAGTCTGAAATCTCTGCACAAAAGTTACATATATAAATGGTGTCTTAAAAGATTTTATAAATAAAAATGGGGAATGGGGAATGATGAAGAAAGGGAAAGGGGTAAGGGGGAAGGGGGAAAGGTTAAATTTATCCCTTTAACCTTTTCCCTTGTTTTGAATTCTTAGCCTTTACCCTTTACCCTTTAACCTTTACCCCTGTTTTGAATTCTTAGCCTTTACCCTTTACCCTTTAACCTTTACCTCTGTTTTGAATTCTTAGCCTTTACCCTTTACCCTTTAACCTTTACCCCTGTTTTGAATTCTTAGCCTTTACCCTTTACCCTTTACCCTTTAACCTTTTCCCCTTTTTGGTAAGAAGCAGGGGAGCAGGGAGCAGAGGGGAGGTTCTTCTCCTGTGCCCCCTGCCCCTTGTCCCCTTGTCTCCCCACTCCCCACTCCCTAAATTACTAAGACACAGTAGCTAAAGATGCCAAAGCATCAGGTATTGTCTCAGAAGGAGCTTGGAATTGTCCTGTGATGACGTACTCTAAGCGCAATTTTAACCAAGTAATAAATTGGGGATTAGTGGAAATAATTGCTACTGCTGGTTGCGGACACTTGGCTTTTGCCTCTGCAAACTGGGGCGCTTCCAAGAAAGCTGGTTGCTTAATCAGCCAAAAATCAATTTGTTTTTCTTGTTCGTGGTAATGACGGGTACGTTCTTTGAGAACTTCCTCTATCGGTTCTTCTTGGACGAGAAAACGTTGACTGGCCAAAACGTAATGATATGTTTGCATTTTCATCCTTTGGTTGTTATGTGAATAATTTCAGGGCACAGTACTACACGCTGTACCCCTAATAATTAACTTTTGTGGAACTTCTTGAACCAACTGAAGGGACAAGCACTGCCTTGGTTTTCTGCATTTGCCTGTTTGCCACCAGATGTTAGCTTGGTCAAGAACAGACTATTGTCAAAGTAGTGTTCTAAGGAAACAATCTTTAAGTCATCGGTAACTTTTGCAATGCTCATGCCGATAATTTCCACCGTCTCTCCAGTAGGTGCATAGTCTTTGTATTGTCCGTTAAAATGTCCCCAGTGCCGCCACTTGAATGTTACATTCGGTGGCCCTGAGAAAACTTCCAGCACTTCCCAAGGAAATCCTTGGGGAAATGTTGTGTGGAAGACTTTTGCGGATGATTCAAAGCTTTCTTCTGAAGCTTTGTAGTGTTCTGAATCAGCCATAAATAGATTGTAAGTACCTTGGGCCGATAAATCTGCTGCTGCGTAATCTATTCCACCATTGGTACTGACGCGAAACTTATCATTCACAATAGATAACCACTGTTGCGGGTTAGCTTTAAAGGATACTTCCATCTCGAAGGTTCGCACCAAGTTTTGCACGATCGCTTCTAGTGTACCTTCAAGGTGATTGCGCGTGCTTTCTTGAGCTAGATTTTCTTTGGAGCGAGAATAATCCGGTGGTGTCTGGTAGCGCCACTCGGTATCAATACTTTCTGCTATTACCCGATCGCGATCCTGTACCCAAAGCGGCAGGTTGTTAGACTGTGTTGCGCTCATAGAATTTTTTGCTGAAGATTATTTCTAGATTTCGCAGTTACAACCCCTCTTGTGGGGAGATGAGGGAGATGAGGGAGATGAGGGAGAATAACTCCTCACTCTTAACTCCTAACTCCTAACTCACCACTTCCCACTCCCCCCTCCCTATTCCCTATTCCCTTTGATGGCTTCTTTCATCTCGCGGACTGCTCGCTCTATGCCTACTAAGGCTGCCCTACTGATGATGGTATGACCGATGTTTAGTTCTTCCATGCCTGGAAGTGCAGCTACCGGGTAGACGTTCCAGTAGGTGAGTCCATGTCCAGCGTTGACTCGCAGTCCGCCTTGAATTGCTTGTTCACACCCTTTAGCTAAGACGGCTAATTCTCGGTGGCGATTTGTTTCGTCTTTAGCCTCAGCATATTGTCCGGTGTGCAATTCAATAAATTTCGCCTGCACCTTGACAGATGCTTCGATTTGTGCTGGCTGGGCGTCGATAAATAAACTAACTGGAATGCCAGCACTTTGCAATTTATCGACTATCTCACCTATTCTAGCAATTTGCCCAACGATATCTAGTCCGCCTTCTGTTGTGACTTCTTCGCGTTTTTCGGGAACTAAAGTTACATAATCTGGTTTGATGTCAAGGGCGATCGCTAACATTTCATCTGTAGCAGCCATTTCTAAATTTAAGTGAGTTCTCACTGTTTGTCTTAAAATTCGCACATCTCGATCTTGGATATGCCGCCGATCTTCCCGCAGATGGACTGTAATGCCATCTGCACCGCCTAATTCTGCCAGCACCGCCGCCGCTACGGGGTCTGGTTCCACTGTCCGCCGTGCTTGCCGGATGGTGGCGATGTGGTCAATGTTAACGCCTAGTGTAGACACCCCAAATTTCTCCCGAATCCACTGTCCTCAGAACTTGATTTTACCGAAAATAAGGGGAGTTTAGCGTCAACGAAGAGGACAAGGGGAAGGGGGAAGGGGGAAAGGGGAAGGGGGAAGGGGGAAAGGTTAAATTTATCCCTTTACCCTTTACCCTTTACCCTTTTCCCCTGTTTTTAATTCTTACCCTTTTCCCCTTACCCTTTCCCCTTTTCCCCTTCTCGGTAATGTTGTGATGTCTGTCTTGAAAAGTGACCCTGCTACGTCGCTAATAGATCGGCAAAAGCCGCCGCTACGAAGGGCTACGCCTACAAACAAAATCAAACTGAGTTAGCAAAACCTCATATTTGGGCAAAATAGTTGAAATAAATAGCTGATTTCACAAGAGTTGATCGAGCATGAATATAGCAATTGAGCCAATCGCCAAGCTTCTAAACTATCAAATTACCGAGCAACTTTATACAAGCTTTAGAACGCTGGTTTACCGTGCAATTCGAGAAGACGATCGACTTCCGGTGATTATCAAACTGCTTCACCAGGAGTATCCCACCTTTAGCGAACTCCTTCAGTTCCGCAATCAGTATACCATTGCCAAAAATCTCGACCTCCAAAGTATTGTTCGCCCCTACAGCTTAGAACCCTACCGCAACAGCTATGCTTTGGTAATGGAGGATTTCGGGGGTATTTCTCTTCGAGAATGGATGAAAATAGCAATGGAAAGTAATCCCAATTTCTTGGAAGAGTTTTTAGATATTGCGATCGCTTTGAGTGAAATTCTTGATGGACTTTATCGCCATCGGGTAATTCACAAAGACATTAAACCTGCCAACATTCTCATAAATCCGGAAACTAAGCAAGTCAAGTTAATAGATTTTAGTATTGCCTCGCTTTTGCCTAGAGAAACCCAGGAAATTCAGAATCCTAATGTCTTGGAAGGTACCCTCGTTTACCTTTCTCCTGAACAAACTGGACGGATGAATCGCGGCATTGACTACCGCAGCGATTACTACTCCCTGGGAATTACATTTTATGAATTACTGACTGGACAGCTACCTTTTGAATCTAACGATCCGATGGAGTTGATTCACTGTCATATCGCCAAGCAGCCGCCAAGATTGGGAAGGGGGACAGGGGAGAGGGAACAGGGGGGAGAAATTCCTCAAGTGCTTTGTGATATTGTGATGAAATTGATGGCGAAGAATGCTGAAAACCGCTATCAGAGTGCATTAGGGCTAAAACATGATTTAGAAGTTTGTCGGCGTCAACTGCAAGAAACTGGAGAAATTAAAGCATTTGAATTAGGTAAGCGGGACATTTGCGATCGCTTTATCATCCCTGAAAAACTCTACGGCCGCCAAGCTGAAGTTGAAATTTTACTGGATGCGTTCGACAGAGTTGCTAACCCCCCTGAATCGGGACTAAGGGGGGTTGAAATTATGTTGGTAGCAGGCTTCTCTGGAATTGGCAAAACTGCTGTGGTTAACGAAGTCCACAAGCCGATTGTCCGACAACGGGGTTATTTTATTAAAGGTAAATTTGACCAGTTCCAGCGGAATATCCCTTTCTCTGCCTTTGTGCAAGCCTTTAGAGACTTGATGACACAACTGCTGAGTGAAAGTGACACCCGACTCGAACAGTGGAAGTCCAAGCTTCTCCAAGCCTTGGGTGAAAACGGACAAGTGATGATTGAGGTGATTCCAGAATTGGAAAGTCTGATTGGTAAACAGCCTCCTGCAACAGAACTTTCACCCAGTGCAGCCCAAAATCGCTTCAATTTGCTGTTCTTGAAGTTCGCTCAAGTGTTCGCGGCACCAGAACATCCCCTGGTAATCTTCATTGACGATCTGCAATGGGCGGATTCTGCTTCTTTAAAGTTAATGCACTTGTTGATGAGTGAAGCTGATATCGGCTATTTACTGTTAATTGGTGCATATCGGGATAACGAAGTCAATCAAGTACATCCGTTGCTACTGACTTTGGATGAAATTCAGAAGTTAGGCGCTACAGTCAATACGATTACTTTAGCTCCTCTCGATCGAGTATCCGTCAATCATTTGGTGGCAGACACTTTAAGTTGTTCTATGGAATTAGCAGCACCATTGACAGACTTGGTATTGAGCAAAACCAAAGGCAATCCTTTCTTCTGCAACCAGTTTCTCAAAGCGCTACATCAAGATCGACTAATTACATTTAATTTTGAGGGTGGCTATTGGGAATGCGATTTGGCTCAGGTGCGATCGCTCTCTCTCACTGATGATGTAGTAGAATTCATGGCAATTCAACTCCAAAAGTTGCCAACACAGACTCAAGAAGTTTTGAAGTTAGCGGCTTGCGTAGGCAATCAATTTGATTTGGCGACTCTGGCAATTATCCATGAAAAATCCCAGATAGAAACAGCCGCAGACTTTTGGAAAGCTGTGCAGGATGGGTTAATTATTCCGATCAATGAGGTCTACAAATTTTATCAGGATTCGTCATTGGTCATTAGTCATTTGCAAAGGACAAATGACAGCGGACAAATTACAGGTTACAAATTTCTTCACGATCGCGTCCAGCAAGCGGCTTATTCACTGATTCCTGAATCTCAAAAACAAGCTACTCATTTAAAAATTGGTCAATTGCTCTTAAAAAGCACATCACCCGAAGCAATTGAAGTCAATATTTTTGATATTGTCAATCAGTTCAATGAGGGAATTGACATAATTTATGAAGAATTTCAACGATATGAACTGGCTCAACTAAATTTAATGGCTGGCAAGAAGGCAAAAGCTTCTACTGCCTATAAAGCATCTGTTAAATATTTCATTCTAGGCAGAAAATTACTACAAAAAAACAGTTGGCAAACTCACCAAACACTCACCTTTGAATTATATAGACAATGTGGAGAATGTGAATACTTAATTGGCAATTTTACTGAAGCAGAAAAACTGTTTAATATTGCTTTAAGTCACAGCGAAGATAAATTTGATCGGGCAGAAATTTATGGAATTCAGATGTACCTGAAAATGACTCAGGGTGAAAATATAGAAGCTGGTTTTAGCTGTGGACTAAAAGGTTTGAGCATCATGGGGATGAATCTACCTGTTAGTTTTGAGGAACAGCAGGCTGCCATTGACACTGAAGTTACAGAATTAAAAGCTAGACTAATAGCGATTCGTCCGGCAGATTTATTTGATTTGCCTGAGATGACAGATCCGGTAAAAAAAGTTTGCATGAGTCTTTTAGCTGACCTTTGGGCAGCTGCTTACATGGGAGGACATCAAAACCTTAGTTGCTTGATTCCTATATTAATGATTAGTCTATCCTTGAGTTATGGCAATGCCGAAAGCTCTGGTTTTGCTTATTGTTTGTATGGAATGAGTCTAGCAAACCAAGGAAATTATCAAACTGCCTATGAGTTTGGTAAATTAGCACTAAAACTGGATCGCCACTTCAACAACAGCCAATTTATCCCGAAGACAAATAATATTTTTGCACATACAATTAATCCATATCATCAACATTTAAAAACTAATTTACCCATCTCTGGACAATCATTCCAAGTATCTCAAGAAACTGGGAATTTGGTGTTTGGTGTTTGGGCGGTTTCGTTTTATATTTGGGCGATGTTAATTAAAGGCGATCGCCTGTCAGATATCTATGTCGAAACCGATAAATATCTGAGCTACGTTCAACAAGTGAATGATGCCAATATGCTGTATGCATTTAATTTACAGCGGCAGTTTATTTTGAACTTACAAGGCATCTCGAAAAACACTGATTTCTGGGATAATGACAATGACCAAGATATTCCCTACATCGAAGTTTGGAGACAAAAGCATAACTTTGAGCATGGAATTAATTGGTACTGTTTTCTCAAAATACAGTTATCGTACATTTATGGCCGCTATGCTGATGCAATTCAAGCGGCAGAAGAAGCTAAGAATACCCTGCCTTCTAACTCTGGTTTCTTCCCAATTATTCAATATCATTTTTATTATCCACTGACTTTGGCAGCAGTTTATCCCAATGCGACATCAGATGAGAAAAAGCAGTATTGGGAAATTATGCAAGAACATCAACAAATCCAGAAAAACTGGGCGAATAATTGCCCAAAAAACTTTCTGCATAGATACCTATTGCTATCTGCGGAAATGGCAAGAATTTCTGGGAAATATATGAACGCCATCGAATTATACGATCGCGCCATTGCCAAAGCTAAGAAAAACGAATACCTCAACGAAGAAGCACTTGCCAATGAACTCGCAGCCAAGTTTTATTTAGAATGGGGCAAAGAACGCATTGCCCAAGAGTATTTAATTAATGCATACTATTGCTTTGCTCGTTGGGATGCTAAAGCTAAAATTGATGACTTAGAACAGCGCTATCCCCGACTGCTAGCCCCGATTTTACAACAAACGCGTTCGCGAAGTGACTCTGAAAGAGTATCGCCTCTCACGCCCAATGACACAATTGGGACGCTTGATAGCTTTGCTACCTTGCATCCAAGCATGACCAAATCAGTCACTTCTAGTAGCAATGTATCATTCATGCTAGATATGACAACAGTTCTCAAAGCCTCTCAGACTCTCTCCAGTGAAATTGAACTCGAAAAATTACTTGCTAAACTGCTTTCTGTGGCGATCGAAAATGCTGGTGCAGATAAGTGTGTATTACTACTGCTCAAAGAAGATGTATTAGTCGTTGAGGCCACTGCTGAAGTTGGGCGGCAATCAGCCGTGCTACAATCCATCCCTGTTGATGATAGCACAGACGTGCCCCGTAGCCTAATTTATGCCGTCAAACGCAATCTGCAACCCAGCGTCATTATTGATACAGCAATGTATTCGACCCTAATTGCCGACCCCTATATCATACGTCACCAACCCAAAAGCTTGCTGTGTGTGCCGATTCTGCACCAAGGCAAGTTATTGGGGATTTTATATCTAGAGAACACTTTGACTACTGGGGCGTTTACAAGCGAACGCGTAGAAATCCTGAATCTATTATGCACTCAAGTTGCAATTTCCCTGGAAAATGCTCGGCTGTATCAACAGGCACAAGATACGTTAAAAACCCTGGGGCAAACCGAACAATTTTTGCGGTTAATTATTGACAATATTCCCCAGTCTGTTTTTTGGAAAGACCGCAATAGTGTTTATTTAGGCTGCAACCGTAAATTTGCTGATGATTCGGGTGTCAAATCGCCGGAAAATGTAGTTGGTAAAACCGACTACGATCTTTCTTCGACTCGTGACGAGTCGGATTGGTATGTAGAATGCGATCGCCGTGTTATGGAGTCTGGACAAGCTGAACTTAACATTATCGAAACATGGCAGCAAGCAGACGGAAAACAAATCTGGTCGAATACAAACAAAATTCCCCTACGAGATAAAGAGGGAAATGTTTTTGGCATTCTTGGCACATGTGAAGATATCACCGAACGCGAAGAAGCAGAACAATCACTACAACATCAAAAACAAGAATTAGAACAAGCATTGCAAGAACTCCAAACAATGCAATTGCAATTAGTTCAGAATGAAAAAATGTCTGCCCTTGGGAATTTGGTAGCAGGTGTTGCCCATGAAATCAACAACCCGATTGGCTTTATTGCTGGCAACATTGAACCAGCGAAAGATTATATTAAAGATTTGTTTGGGCTAATTAATCTTTACCAAGAAAAATTTCCCCGTCCTGGCTCAGAAATTGAAGACGAAATTGATGCGATGGATTTAAATTATTTACGTGAAGATTTACCTAAGTTATTGGATTCAATGAAATTAGGTGTTAGCCGTATCCGCAGTATCAGTAATAGTCTGCGAACCTTCTCTAGAGCCGATCGTGATTATAAAGTTCCCTTTGATATTCACGAAGGCATTGATAGTACTATTTTGATTCTGAGGCACCGTTTAAAAGCTAACGAAAACCGCCCCGGAATTGAAATAGTCAAAGATTATGGTCAATTACCTCCAGTGGAATGTTTTGCTGGACAACTCAATCAAGTTTTTATGAACTTGTTAGCAAATGCGGTTGATGCACTTGAAGAATATAATGCAGGGCGGAGTTTAGAAGAGATTCTATCTAACCCTAATTGCATTACCATTCAAACCCGTTTAGCAAATTCAGGTAATGACGTTTTGATTAAGATTGCTGATAACGGCGTGGGGATGTCACCAGAAGTTAAACAAAAAGTATTTGACCACCTTTTCACTACTAAACCTGTAGGCAAAGGTACAGGATTGGGATTAGCGATCGCACGTCAAATTATAGTAGAAGGACATGGTGGTTCAATTAATTGTACTTCTGAACTGGGAAGGGGTACAGAGTTTGTCATTAAAATTTCTACTCAACAAAATTAAAAATTCAAAAATCATCTTTGTTTGGCACTTCTCGCTTTCGTTAGGTACTTGGTAGGGGCGCATAGCTATGCGCCCCTACAAATTTCTGTGCCTCATATAATTGTAAACTGCTATATATTTGAAGAAAGTAGATTTATAATTTAAATCTACTTTATATAACAGCTAAGACATCAACTCGAAGTCGGGGATCTAAATTTTCACGAATTATTTAGGAATGCTATCTTTTAGTAAATCAAAAACTGAATGCGATCGCTATTTGGAAATATAGGAGTTGTAGATGAAAAGACAAGTAATTATTTATCCAGGAGAAGATGGTTACTGGGTGGCTGAATGTCCTAGTTTACCAGCTTGCATTAGTCAAGGCAAAACTAAAGAAGAAGCTGTTCTAAATATTAAAGAAGCTATTGAATTATATATTGAGATTTTAAAAGAAGAAGGTCGCCCTATTCCAGAAGATCGTCTGGAAACTGTTTTAGTTGATGTATGAGCAAGTTACCTATCCTTTCTGATCAAGAGTGTATCAAAGCTTTGGTAAAAGCTGGTTTTTATATTTTACGACAACGTGGAAGCCACATTATTCTACGTCGAGATAAGCCATTTGCGGAAGTGGTTGTTCCAAATCATCAAGAATTAGACAAAGAAACTTTACGAGCAATTATTAGACAGGTTGGGCTGAGTGTTGATGAATTTATCGGGTTGTTGTAAATCAAAAAATAGATGCGATCGCTATTTTTAAACATCACAACAAACAAGTGCGATCGCTATTAGATAAAGCTTCACAATTAAGGTTGAATCGGCACAAAATCATATTTATTAGTGCCGGTTTTTTCTTGAACTTTAACTAAAAATATAGGATTGTTTGTGCGATCGCCTGATAAAAACTGAATCTTTACCGAGAAGGGGGAAAGGGTAAGAATTAAAAACAGGGGTAAAGGTTAAAGGTTAAAGGGTAAAGGGTAAAGGAATAAATTTAACCTTTCCCCCTTACCCCTTTCCCCTTTCCCTTACCCTCTTTCCCTTTCCCCCTTCCCCTTCTTTATCGTTGCACCATCGACTGAAAAACTTGTAACTATGCAATATAGATTTTCTAGGTATATTTAGCAAAACGAAGCATTAGCACCTAGTTATTTTAGTCAAGACTTCCAGTTTCTTGAAGGTTTTTTATAATCTCTTGACCTTGTTGTGTAGAAAGTAGATCGGCATAGGCTTGACCAGCTTGTTCTTCTCTTTGACCATTTTGTTTAACCACTACATAAAAAATAACAGGTAATGGATATTCATCACTGTAAATTGCTTTGATATTAACTCGATTACGCTTGCCAGGGCGACATTCAGCAGGTGACACAGAGTTTTGTTTTTGGTATGGATAGAAAGTTTTACCCTCCTTGTTAACAATAGGTAAAGTCTTAATTCCACACTGTGGTACTACATCTGAGATTGCACCTTCAAAGATCCCTCCAGGTTCTCTAGCAATTTTTTGGAGTCCTTCACTAACTGTATTCACATAGTTAATATTCTTACCAAACTCTTGAATACCTAAAGTTTTTTTAAATTCGCCAGTGCTGGTATAATTATTACTGCGTACATAAAACTTAATGGGTATATCTGCGAAAGCACCAACCCTTTTCCAATTGTCAACCTTACCACTGAAGATTTTGCTCAATTGTTCTTTATCTAGAGAGTTAATTGCCAATCTAGGGTTCACAGCTATTGCTAAACCACTTTTAGTAACAGGAATTGCTTTAAGAGTGAAACCTTTTTCTTTAGCTAGTCTCTTTTCTTCAGGGTTAACATCACGGGATGATAGAGCAAAATCTAATCCATCTTTTCCTCCATCTATTAATTTTTGAATACCTATTCCAGAACCCAATACCAAGTCTTTTCTTATTTTGATGTCAAACTTAGGATGAACCTTTTTAATTTCTGATTCTAGCTTTGGGTAGATAAAAGCCCAAGAAGTGCTGCCGCCGTATTTAAATGTTCCTTCAGGTACATTGGGAACTTTTGCAAATTCTCTGGTAAGTACTATTGGTTCAGGTGGGGTAACTAGAGGAAATTCTTTATCCGGCTTAATAAACCATACAGTTACACCGCCAATAAGAATTCCCATAGTTAACACTCCTATTGATTGAGGAGCTAGATTGAACTTAATTTTTTGAGAAGCTTCAATTAACGCTATATCTTCATCTCTAAGTCCTAAAATTTGCTGAAAACGTTGTAAATCGTCTTGAGCATCACTATTGAGAGTCAAGTTTTTTTGAGCTTCTTCTAATACTTGCTCATACTCTTGTAATCTTTTCTGGTAGTCTCTATAAGGTTGTAGAGCCTCATTCTCAATTGCAATAGCTATTTCAGAAGATAGTTTTAACTTAACTTGAAGCTGCTCTAATGCTTTACGACCTATAGAAGAAATTTCACCACCATGAGAAAAACGTTCAACTTCTTTGCGATATTTAAGCTTTGGGTCACCAAGTGGTGCTTTAGCGAGTACGATTGTGTAGCCTTCCCTGATTGGATAGATTTCAGGACTCATCGTTGGGGCAGCTTCTCGAACTTTCTTTCTGGCATACTCATGCAATTCATCAACTGTAATTACACCATTATCATTTGTATCCGCTGCTCCAGTCTCAATACCCTCCACTAAGTAACGGGTGTAAATTGACAGATTAGATTCCTTCTGCTCAAATGAATATTGAGTTGAAGTCGAAGAAGTAAGGACAGCTCTTCCTTCACCACCCAGCTGATTCATGACATCTACAGAACCATCATCTTTGACTAACATATCCTCGGCAAAAGCCCCACTAAAGCAGCAGTCTAAAATCACTACCTGTCTCTTAGAGCGACCTTTAGTACGCATGATTTCTTGCACGAAATTGGCTGAAACTGCTGTTGCCTGAACTAGCCCTCCTTTTTCATTTTTGCGAGTGTTTCGAGTAGCGAAATAAAGCTTACCGCCCTCATCCTTAATTCCATGACCAGAGAAAAATAGCAGCACTAGGTCATCTTTTGGGCGACCAGCAAATAAGTTTTCAATGGCTTCCTCCATTGCTTGTCTTTGAGGATTTACCAGCAGTTTTACGTCATCAAAACTGCCAATGTCTGGGTGCAACAAAACTCGCTGCATTGCCTCGACATCTTTTATCGCTGCTGGTAACGGAGTAAGACCAGGCTCATACTCACTGACTCCTATTAGCAGTGCTACTTTCGCCATCTCGCTATTCTTCCTTACTGCTGGGATGCTTAGTTACCTGCGATGAACTTTTGCGCTTGTTCAATGGCGGCGGTTAATTCTTCCCGACTGCTAGCTTTCACCTTGAGTTTCTTACCGTCAGCTTCAACTTCCAACTCAATGGTTTTGTTGCCCAAGCGATCGCCCAAAAATCCCAACAATTTCTTAAAATTGGCTAGGCTCACCTCAGCTTGCAATACACCCAACAAAAAGCCGCCAACAGATTTAGCTCCTTCAGGTATTTCCGTAACTTCCACAAGTTCTGCACTTTCCACATCTAACTCATTGATTTCTCGCAGTAGATTTCGCGCTTCTCTCTCTTGCTCCTCTGCATCTAAATCTGGATTAATAAGAGCGATCGTTAGCTTCACGTTAGATTCAGAACTCATTTTCTACCCTTTCCGGTTTTTAAGCAGTTAAATAGTCAATTATTAAGATCATATCCGCTATGTAAATTTCCTGAAATTTCTTCAAGATTTTGACAAAAACTTATAAAGTCTAGGTGAAAATCAGTATAGGCAGGAGCGATCGCTTTTCCCGAAATCTGAAAAATTTTGCCTGTACCACTCTCAATACTGCTCGCTTTGTGCATTTTTAACTCGGAATTGGGTTTTGGGAAAAGTTATTGGGTAAAGGTTAAAGGTTTTTTCTTTCCCCTTTCCCCCGCCCCTTATCCCCAGAGGGGACCCCACCTTCCCCTTTTCCCCAAAACCCGACAAGTATTGGTACCACTCTCCATCAAGCCAGGTTTTGTGATTGGGCGATGCAAAAAGCGGGCTATTGAGTGTTCCCCTCATCAGCAGAACGCTCTAAAAAATTTAATGTATTGGGTGCTGGGGTGGATATTGCCACTCCTTGGTAGCACAACTGTATTGTCCTATCACCCCCAATTTTAAATTGACACTAAAAAGCGCCCCCCTTTTCGGAGAGCGCTTTCTGTTGTATTTGACTTGAGTAGCGATTAACCGTTGATAGCAGGAGCAGTTAGAGCAACAGGAGCAACATCAGCAGCAGCCAAGTCTAAGGGGAAGTTGTGAGCATTGCGCTCGTGCATTACTTCCATACCCAGGTTAGCGCGGTTGATGATGTCAGCCCAGGTGTTGATGACGCGACCTTGAGAGTCGATGATGGACTGGTTGAAGTTGAAACCGTTCAAGTTGAAAGCCATTGTGCTTACACCCAAAGCGGTGAACCAGATTCCGATTACAGGCCATGCTGCTAGGAAGAAGTGCAAGGAACGGCTGTTGTTGAAAGAAGCGTATTGGAATATCAAGCGACCGAAGTAACCGTGTGCTGCAACAATGTTGTAGGTTTCTTCTTCTTGACCGAACTTGTAGCCGTAGTTTTGAGATTCGCTTTCGGTTGTCTCACGTACTAAGGAACTTGTTACTAGTGAACCGTGCATTGCAGAGAACAAGCTTCCGCCGAATACACCAGCTACGCCCAACATGTGGAAGGGGTGCATCAAGATGTTATGTTCTGCTTGGAACACGATCATGAAGTTGAAGGTTCCAGAGATACCCAAGGGCATACCATCTGAGAATGAACCTTGTCCGATGGGGTAAATCAAGAATACTGCGGTTGCTGCTGCTACTGGTGCAGAGAATGCTAGGCAAATCCAAGGGCGCATTCCCAAGCGGTAGGAGAGTTCCCACTCACGTCCTAAGTAGCAGAATACGCCGATTAGGAAGTGGAATACTACCAACTGGTAAGGACCGCCGTTGTACAGCCACTCATCAAGAGATGCTGCTTCCCAAATTGGGTAGAAGTGCAAACCGATGGCGTTGGAGGAAGGAACAACTGCACCGGAGATGATGTTGTTTCCGTATACTAAGGAACCTGCTACTGGTTCGCGGATGCCATCGATGTCTACTGGAGGAGCAGCGATGAAGGCGATTACGAAGCAAGCGGTGGCGGCTAGCAGGGTGGGGATCATGAGTACGCCGAACCAGCCGATGTATAAGCGGTTGTTGGTGCTGGTGATCCAGTTGGCGAAGCGTTCCCAGACGTTGGCGCTTTCGCGGCGTTGAATGGTTGCTGTCATTGTTTTATGATTGCGTTTGAATTTGTGTATGTATCAGGCGGTTTTGTTTTCGCCTGTGAATGTAATTTACACTGCTTTACAAAATTTAATCAAGTACTGGGGATTTTAGAAAACTGGTATAAATCATTAGCTTTACTTATATCCGACCAGTATCTATAGTTTTCGGGTATGGGGAAGAAATTTCCAATGACCAATGCGACGGGGTATGCACCGTACACACGCACAAGGGGATAAGTTTCCCGCGGCTTTCAATAAAGCTATATTTGCTCAAACATATTAGACTTCTTGCATGAATATGAATTTGTATCACGCAGAGGCGCAGAGGCGCAAAGAAGGACTTTTGCAAGAGGTCTAATGAAATTGGCAGGTTTACAGTCGCAAAAGCTACTTTTCAAGTCACAAAAGTTGATTTACGTCAAAATCTACCCAATCTTCACTAACTCGAAGCACTGGTATAAAACCGCAACGCAAACCGCCAAAACCAAGTAGAAAGGAAAAATAACGCCGCTGCCAATACTCCTGCACCCATCAACCAGCTAATTTCACCCCGACCTAGCATTGCTTGGGCTGGTATTGTTGTTAAAAAAGTTACTGGCACTACAAAGGTGAAGAAAAAGCGGTAAGCAGTTGGATAAGCTGTGATTGGATATCTTCCTGCTTCTAATAAACCACGCAATACCTCAGTAATATTGTATATTTTCACGAACCATATAGTTATAGACCCCAGCATAAACCACAGGCTGTATAGAATTACCAAGCCAAACAATAAGGGCACAACACTGAGTAAATATTTGTCTATCCCTACACCAAGGCGTTGACCTGCGTAGCCAATGATGATGCAGCCAAAGATTAAATCGGGTAGTCCCCAAGGTGAAATGGTGTTGGTGGAAAGCCAAAACTGACTGCGAATAGGTTTCAATAATATAAAGTCAAGAGTGCCTTCTTGCACATGGCGGACAATGCGATTTAGGTTCGGCGCGAGAAATGTGGCGGAAAATCCTTGCAGTAAGGTAAAAATTCCCAGAACTACTAAAGCTGCTTCCCATGACCAGCCAGCAAAAGTGTAGCCGGTGCGGTAAAACAAGAATAGCCCAAAGAGACTGCCAGCAAGGTTACCCAGGCTGCTGAAGGTAGCTATGACAAAGTTGATGCGATACTCCAACTCAGCTGCGATCGCCGCACTCCAAAATAGTCTTAGTACTTTCCAATATCTTTGCATCTTGCACCCCTAAGTTGATATAGACTTTAAAAATTACAAAACAACTTTACATAAATTTAATATTACTTTTTATTCAAGAAAATTGCAGAACGTTAAGATGTTGTGGATCTATCTATTCAAAGCTCAGAAATTTTATGCATCTGGATTTACCACAATTGATTAAATCACTTGGCTACTTTGGGGTGTGGGCAATTGTTTTTGCTGAATCTGGCTTATTAATTGGTTTTTTTCTCCCTGGGGATAGTTTATTATTCACCGCTGGATTTATTGCATCTCAGAATTTACTCAACATTTGGGTTCTAATTTTTGGTGCTTTTGTTTGTGCAGTCTTAGGTGACAATGTTGGCTATTTTACTGGGCATAAATTTGGCAGAAAACTATTTCAGAAGGAAGATTCGTGGTTGTTCCATAAAAAACACATTGTGAAAACCCAAAATTTTTATGAAGAACACGGGAAGAAAACTATTGTTTTAGCGCGTTTTTTGCCAATTGTACGGACTTTTGCGCCCATTGTGGCGGGTATTGGTGCCATGCATTACCGCACATTTATGTCTTACAACTTAATTGGCGGCTTCGTTTGGACATTTGGAATCACTCTGTTAGGGTTTTTCTTAGGAAAAACCTTACCACCAGAACAGGTAGATAAGTACTTGTTACCGATTATTGGATTAATTATAGTTATTTCTTTAGTACCATCAATTATTCATCTCATCCAAGAAAATAGAGCAAATAAAGGTTGAAAATATGTCAGAATTCAGGAGTCAGAATTCAGGAGTCAGGAGTCAGGAGTCAGGAGTCAGGAGTCAGGAGTCAGAATTAAAAGATAAAATGGCTTGGATTTTTAAACTACTCGCAATATTTTATGACTTCCTTAAACATCAACCTCTACCTATTTCTAGAAAACCTGATTTTTTTCGTCATTGCCACACTTTTTATTGTGGTTGTCAACTGGGGGTGGAAAAACACCAAAACCTACACTTTACCATTACCGTTTCCCGGCTGGTATAAAATTTGGTTTGGCTCAGTGCAAGTATTAGGAATACTACTCCCATTAGTAGTGATGCTACTGTGCGGTGTATGGTGGAGCGATCGCACTGTCTTAACTGTGCTTGGTTGGTATTTTATCGTATTAGTGTTGCAAATTATTTCCGAGAGAGTCGCCCTGAGAGAGTTACAAAATGTAGTGTGGGTGATGGTTCCTTATATATACTTACCGTACCGTTTCTGGCAGTTATATGAGGGTTTAACAATCTTAGGTTCTGAAACTAAGTTATTGTGGGTGCGATATTTCTTAATTTTTCAACTAGTGCTGTGGATTGTCAATTACGCTATAGATGTATCACAATTGCCACGGCTATTTCGCTGGGAAGTTATTCCAAGTGAACAAAAATAGGTGGGGTCATTGGTCATTGGTCATTGGTCATTCCCCGCGTCCCCACTCCCTCAGTTAGTTTAATTTAACTGCTGAGAAACTCCCCAAAACCTGATAGCGTCAAACAAAGGAAAATATTCTTCTGGACGTTAGAGCTTGAAAACCCGTTCTAATTACTGGCTACTGCTACCTTATATCCGACCCCAGTGGCGAACCATCACTAAGGGATTTATTGGCATTTTCGGATATGTGCTGGCGACATTAGTATTAATAAATCTTGCTGGTAAATTGGCAATTCCCTTTGCACAAGGTAATGTGGTAGCGATCGTCCAAATAACTGGAATTTGTGCCTTAATCTTTCTTGTCAGAAACTTGTTCCAGTCTATACAAGATATGTACATGGCGAAAGTTGCTTTAAAAGTTGCTTTTCATCTCCGCCATCAAGTGTATTGCCATCTCCAAAAGCTAAATCTCAGTTATTTTGAAACAGCAAAAGCAGGTGATTTATCTTACCGCCTCACGGAAGATGTTGACCAAGTTGGTGAAGTGGTAAATAAAATATTTCACGACTTTATCCCCTGTGTTTTGCAGTTGGTGGCAATTCCGATTTATATGATTTATCTGAATTGGCAATTGACACTAGCAACGGTGATAGTTGCACCAGTAATGGGTATTTTAATCCGCTGGTTTGGCAAACGGTCACGCAAGTATTCTTTAAAAAGTCAAAATCCGGCGTCAGGTTTATCTGCCATTATCTCGGAAATTTTTAGCGGTATCCGTTTGGTACAAGCTTTTGCAGCGGAAAACTACCAAATTGCCCGATTTGGCTATGAAGCAGAACGCAGTCTGAAAACAAAATATTCAGCACAACGGCTAAAAGTAATTCAAATTCCCATCGTGGCTTTTTTGGAAGCTTTAAGTGCATTATCTTTACTGATAGTGGGGACGTGGCAATTTTCCCAAGATAATTTGACAGTAGCTAATTTTTTTAGTTATCTGGCGGCGGTGGCGCTGTTAATTGACCCCATTAGTCACACGATTAACAACTACAACGAATTTAAACATGGTAAAGCATGTGTTCACCGGGTTTTTGAGTTGATGGCAATTAAACCGACGGTAATAGAAAAACCAAATGCTATTACCCTACCTCCAGTTGCAGGCCAAGTAGAATATATTCATGTTTCTTTTGGCTATCAAACAGGTGAATCCTTATTAAAGGATATCAATTTGTTGGTATCACCGGGTGAAGCGATCGCTCTTGTCGGTGCTTCTGATGCTGGGAAAACCACATTTGTCAATCTCTTACCCCGTTTCTACAACCCCAAAGCTGGTCAAATCTTAATTGACGGTATTGATATTCGGGATGTCAAGTTACATAGTCTGCGGCGACAAATTGGCATTGTTCCCCAACAAAGCATCATGTTTTCTGGAACAATTGCCCAAAATATTGCCTTTGGACAAGACTTTTTTGATATGCAAGAAGTGACAGCAGCGGCGAAAATTGCCAACGCCCATGAATTTATTAGCGAATTGCCAGAAGGTTATCGTACTTGGGTGGGCGAAGGTGGGGTAAACTTATCTAGTGGACAAAGACAAAGAATTGCGATCGCTCGTGCTGTTTACCTCAACCCGCAAATTTTGATTCTCGATGAAGCGACATCTGCATTAGATTCTGAGTCAGAAGCCTTGGTGCAGGAAGCCTTAGAAAGACTGATGCAAAACCGCACAGTGTTTATTATTGCCCATCGTTTATCAACACTTAGAAAGTGCGATCGTATTTTAGTTCTTGAACAAGGAAAAATTGTCGAATCAGGAACCCATGAAGAATTATTAGCCCTAGAGGGCTGCTATGCCCAATTTTATGTTGAGCAATTTAGTTAGCGTAATATCAAGTTCGCATGAATACTTATAATCAGGGCTGATAATATCATTTCACAAAATACCTGATACACATACATGGGTAGGGGCGTACAGCTGTACGCCCCTACAGTCGATTCGTGTGTTGCAAAGATTTTTGGAAATGGTATGACGCGGGAACACGGAGAGTTTTAAATTATGAAATAATTAAGCGAACTTGATATTATTGATTTTCCAATCATTCTGAATTCTGAATTCTGAATTCTGAATTCTTATTTACGGATTTAACATAATTTTTGCAAAAATAATTTCGTTGACAATATCCATAACATCATTGACTACATCTTCCGCTGTTGATGCATCATTAATATATTGATTCAATGACTTGAATTTTTCCGGTGATATATTTCCCATTAATTTACTATCCCAATTTTGCAGAATTTCGTCGAACACTTTTTTGGCATCACCATCAGTGCATACAATAGGAATCACCGGAATTTTTTCTTGTTTAGCATACAGATAAGTCTCATAAGTTCCGCCAACACCTCCCACAAGAATAACCAAATCTGAATATCGCAAACAATCGAGCCATTCATTAATACCTGGTTCAGTGTATTCGACGTTTCCACCCTTAAATATAGGTTGTTTTCCTTGTGGAACAACGTGTGTTAATTTATCAGTTAGACGTAGATTTTTTTGCGCGATTTTTTCGGCAAATTTATCAGCTACAACATAATCTACTCCTTCCCATCCACCTGTTATTAAATTATAGTTATCTTCTGCTATTTTTTCCCCAAGCTTTTGAGCGCACCAATTGACTTCATTGGGAATATTAAAGTTTCCTGTCCCTGCAACTAAAATGCTCTTTTTACTTCTGAGTTGAACAGCATCATTTCTAATAGTATCAGTAAGCTGATTGATAAAATCATTAAATTTATAATTTGGATCGATACTTAATTTATCCGCAATAAAAAATATGAATTCATCGAATTTCACAGAAATATCTCTAATTTTTTTAGCAACATTATGCATTGCTGAATGTTCATTATAAGATAGTTCATCACTAATGAATTTTTCTATTTTTTCTCTCTGTTCCTCCCAGTATTTTATATATTCGCTTTTGCCTTCTTTGGTATATACATTGGCATCCTGTAAAACAACTGGAAAAACTTTTTGCTGATAATCTTTGTGTTTCATGATTTCAACAGCTTCAAACATGCAGTATTCCGAGCGTAAATATTTGTCGCTGACTACAACAATCACATAGTTACCACGTCCGATTTCCTGCATGAAACTCTGTATACTCTTCCCTAGTGTCAAGTGGTTACGGTCTCGAATTAAGTTGTAACGTTCAGAAATAAGTGCTTCACAAATTTTATCGACTAATTCTTCGCGTTGACTACCCAATTCACTCTTATTGTCTTTCCATGCATAGGATATGTATATCTGATTCATATTTTTGAAGATCCATTACACCTGTACTTTAAAGTAAGAAGCAGTTAATTTATCTATCCAATTCAGTTGAGAATTGTTTGTAGAGACGTTGCAATGCAACGTCTCTGATTAGATTATTAGTTGTGGCAAATGTGTGACTAACCTAAATCTTTAGCGGTCAGATATTTTTTCCTTTTGAGGATGATACCAAAAGCAGCAGCCATAAAGGTTCCGAAAATGCTAGCGGGTTCTGGAATAGAAGTTTCATCCACAGGTATAGGTACTTTAATACTCAAATTAGCCAAGGGAGTGTTAGTCAAAGTTAAAGATGTTATGGTTGGTGCCCCAGGAATATCGGACTGGAAATCAAAAACTGTAGGAGTTGAATCACCATTGCGATCGCTATATCGTTCTCCATAGCCACTGACTTCAAAAGTTCCCTGATACTGTTTTCCGGTGTCTGGGTCGGTGACAGTACCAGTATAAAAGGCTTTGATGAAATTAAATTCATCTTGAACAACTCCTTGAAACAAGGTTCCTGGCAATTGTCCTTGATATTTGAACGGAGTCAACTGACCACCAGAAAGAACCGGCGATGTCAAAGCACCATCGAAGGAAACAAAAGGAATACCTTTAAAGTCAACGAAGTAATGCAGACTTCCATCAGAACGTGTTCCTACCTGCAAATAGTCTGATTGATAAACAGGAACATAATTAGGATTATTTTGAGTACCTAAATTCCGGTAATAAGTTCCAGTGTCATCCGTATCAATACGAGTAATACTGTTATTGAAATTGGGATTATTTCTGGGAAGTTCGATAGTTCCTGATATTGTACCAGTGCTTTGAATTGTGATGAATTGAGCCGCAAAAGCGCCAGTACTACTGAAACCAATAATTGCTGCGGCTAAACAACTACTGCTAACAATTGCACTACCCAGCTTAGCCCCTGATGAACTTACTTTCATGAACAATTTGCTCCTGTAATCGCCGATGAAAAGACACACCTAGTCGGCTGAGATTCATTTCAAATGTTTCTCAACATGATTATTATTCCCAGATTTATGATGTAAATTTCATTATCAAAAAAAGCTTTTTTATCAAAATTTGGAACATTTTATTTAAAAAAGAAGTCAGAACTCAGAAGTCAGAATTCAGAATGCAATCATTGGGGTATTTACTTCAAATACTGCGGCAAGCCAAAAAGTCTCTAGGGAAAAGACCTCCGCTCTGATTAAATACCGCCAAATTTTGAATTCTGTCGAGGACTTAAACTCGTTTATTCACTCATCAGCCGCATAGAATTCAATTTATTTTTCTGACGACTGACGGCTTTCTTGTTTCTTGTTAAGGAATTTTACTATTTAAATTATTCTCTCAAAAAATAATAATTAGCAAGGTAAGATTATTTATCATTGCGATCGGGTATATTGGTGAGACTTAAGACTTTCAATCGACCACTGGGTGTTTTGTTAATATTTTTAACTACCCAGATAGCATTTAGTTCCAGAGTTGGTAAGGCACAAACCCCAACCGCACCTACAACTACTACAAAAGCAATTTGCTCTGCCCAATTGGGAACAGCTATAGACGCTGTTATCAATCGTCCTCTATTTCGTCGGATGCGTTGGGGAATTTTGGTGCAACCTTTGTCAGTGGGGTTAACTCTTTACAATCGAGATGCTGATAAATACTTTACTCCAGCGTCTAACATGAAGTTGCTGACAACAGCAGCCGCATTGCAGCAGTTGGGTGCTAATTTTCGTATTCGTACTTCTGTTTATCAAAACGGCAATGGTGGTTTACGTATTGTCGGTAGGGGAGATCCCAGTTTAACTGATACTCAATTGCAATCATTAGCACAACAGTTGAAACAAAAAGGTATTACTCAAATTCAAGAGTTAATTGCCGATGATAGTTATATTCAAGGAGATATTGTTAACCCTACTTGGCAATGGGAAGATGTCCAATCAGACTACGGCGCACCAGTCAACAGTTTTATTATCAATCAAAATATTTTTAGTTTAAAACTTGTACCCCAGGCTGTAGGTAAACCTTTACAAATAGTCTGGAATGATGTTAGCGAAGCAAGACAATGGCGGACAATTAATCAGTCAGTAACGGTTGACCAAAATCAACCAATTTACATCAATGTTAACCGAGAATTATCAGGAACAGCATTGCGAATTCAAGGACAGTTAACAGCAAATTCTGAACCTTACTCACTAGATTTACCCGTAGTCGATCCTGATTATTACTTCTTACGCCGCTTCCGTACTGCTTTGGCAAAACAAAAAATTACTGTGCTACAAACATTAGTAGTATCTGGTGGTATTAATCAAGAGGAAATAGCGTTTGTAGAGTCACCACCTTTATCGGAATTATTAGCAGAGACAAACATCAATAGTAATAATCTTTATGCTGAAGCACTATTAAGAGCATTGGCTGTGGAAAAACCCAAACTGAAAAATCAGACTAGCGCTAATGTAGGTTTGGAAGTTGTGAAAGCGAGTTTAACTCAATTGGGAGTCGATCCAGCAAATTATGTTTTAATAGATGGTTCAGGTTTATCACGTCGTAACTTAGTAACACCAGAAGCTTTTGTCCAAACTTTGCGCTTAATCGCAAGAACGCCAGTAGCATCCATATATCGCGCTTCTTTACCTGTGGCTGGCAAAACTGGAACCCTAAAATATCGTTTTCAAAACACACCAGCTGAAGGTATTGTGCAAGCCAAAACAGGTACCTTAACTGGTGTAGTTTCTTTATCTGGATATGTGAATGCACCTAAATATCAACCGTTGGTTTTTAGTATTATCGTCAATCAATCGGAACAACCTACAACAGTTGTCCGCCAAGCAATTGATGAAATTGTCGTGTTGTTAGCTCAGTTACAGCGTTGTTAAGAAATATTGATAGATTGTAAATTTTGGTTTGGTATGTTTAATTTTGTAAAGCGATCGCTCCACAGTCTACAGCCTGTTTGTCATTGAATATCATAACAATACTATTATCAGGAAACGATGTACCACAAAAACCAAAATTTTAGAGTTTAGGTATTTTTCCTGATTACAGCACTCCTTAGAGATGAATAGGATAGAGCGCATAATTATGCTATCAATTTTATGGCATATTATTTCTTAACTAGAAATAGTTAAAGTCATTGATTAATTCTGGGAAAAAACCAGATTTATACAATAAAACTTAATAGCTTGATTGGTATTATTTAGATGAAAGTTAGCTTTTCAAAAATAAACACACTCAAGCTTAAAAAATAGCTACGTTGAAAATTAAATAATTACTGTTGAAGTCTTTTTCAAGCAGTCAGCACTCTAGCTGATTAATTTTGTTGCGATTTCAAAAGGTTTTATTTGTTTGCAGATAACAACTTAAAAAAACTTGCTTAATTTGTACGTCCATTTGCTATAAACAGGAAAAAATTATGGCAGTTTCACTAGCTAAAGGACAACGAGTTTCACTTGAAAAAGTTGCTCCCGGCTTAACAGATGTCTTTATTGGACTCGGATGGGACGTGAAGGCTACAGACACAGGTCACGATTTTGATCTGGATTCATCAGTATTTATGTTAGGTATTGATGAAAAACTTATTTCCGACAATCACTTTATTTTTTACAATAATCTGACAAGTCCTGATCCCGATAAATCCCTTCAACATCTGGGAGATAATCTCACAGGTGTAGGTGAAGGAGATGATGAAGTTATCAAAGTTAATCTCAAAAAAGTACCGCCAGAAGTTCAAAAAATAGTTGTTACTGTAACTATCTATGAAGCACAGCAACGCGGACAGAACTTTGGTCAAGTTAAAAATGCGTTTGTGCGTGTTGTCAACGCTCAAACAAAACAAGAAGCAATCCGCTATGACCTAGTTGAAGACTATTCCATAGAAACAGCACTAATCATGGCAGAACTTTATCGCAAGGATGGTGAATGGCGTCTTAATGCTGTAGGTGCAGGCTATCAAGGAGGTTTGAAAGCGCTACTTGAACGCTATAGCTAAGAGTTTATTAATCCATATATCTAACATAAATTAACATGGGAATTAACTTACAAAAAGGACAACGGATTTCACTTTCTAAAGAAGCTCCCGGACTAACAAAACTGATGTGTGGACTAGGCTGGGATACAACCAAACCTTCAGGTGGTGGTTTTTTTGGTGCTTTCAGTAACACTCAAGACTGTGACATAGATGCTTCTGTCATCTGTTTAGATGAAAATGGCAAAATTGCAAATATAAGTAACCTCATTTACTTTGGAAATCTATCTCACAAATCAGGAGCTATTACTCATTTAGGTGACAATCTCACAGGTGCAGGAGAAGGTGATGACGAGCAGATTATTGTAGATTTAGCTCGACTCCCCAAAGATATTGTAAAATTAGTTTTTACGGTTAATATTTACGATTGTATTGCTCGTAAACAAGAATTTGCTCAGGTAAAAAATGCTTTTGTACGCCTGGTCAATACATCTAACAATCAAGAATTAGCTAAATATAATCTATCGGGTTCTGAATATAAAGGAATGACCGGAATGATTATGGCTGAAATTTACAATCATAATAGTGAGTGGAAAATGGCAGCTATTGGCAATGGCATTAATGTTAATGGTTTAGAAGGACTTGTGAAAGTCTATGCTTAAATTGCCACCCAGCATTAGTAAGTTACCGAGCGTTTTTGAGATTGTTTTAGTTCACACCTCATATTTTGTGGATGAAAAAAATCCAAAACACTTTGATAATTGACTAATTATTGAGTGACTAAACTCAATAACAACTTTGAATAAAATTCATTTTGAAACAATAGGTAGGAATTATGTCAATTAACCTCAGCAAAGGCGAAAGAATCAATCTCTCAAAAGAAGCACCAAGCCTAATAAATGCTGGAATTGGTTTAGGATGGGATATTAACGCTACAGATACAGGTTCAGCCTTTGACCTGGATGCATCTATATTTATGTTAGGCGCTAACGGAAAAATTCCTAACGAAAAATACTTTGTATTTTACAACAACTCACAATCACCAGATGGTTCTGTGAAACATGAAGGAGATAGCAGAACTGGAGAGGGTATCGGAGACGATGAAACAATTCAAATTGATTTGAGTAAGGTTGATGCTTCCGTTCAAGAAATAGTTTTTATTGTAACTATCCATGAAGCAGAACAAAGAAAGCAAAACTTTGGGCAAGTCAGAAACTCGTTTATTAGAGTTTATGACAATGCGACAGAAAAACAAATTGCGAAATATGAATTAGATGAAGATGCGTCCGCAGAAACGGCAATTGAATTTGGTAAACTTTATCGAAAAGATGGAGAATGGAGATTTCAAGCTGTCGGTGCTGGTTATAAATCAGGACTGCAAAGTTTTGTAGACCGATATGCGGCTTAGTAGCTATTTTACAGCAGAATTCAGGAGTCAGAATTCTGAATTCAGGAGTCAGAATTCAGAATTCTGAATTCAGGAGTCAGAATTAAAATAGGTTCTCTGCCTAGCTTCGAGGTCTATATAGTGTACTTCAGTAATTTGAAATCTGCTGCATAAGGTAATAAAAAGGGGGTATTCATTGTTGTTGCCCCCTTTTTTGGCATAAATTAATTATGAATTCATGAGTCATAATTCATAATTATAAATTTATTAAGTTAACAAAAAAATAAACTTTTAGGATGTATCTGAAATGGAAATTGAATTAAGTAAAGGTGGTAGATTTAATCTTTCTCAAGAAGCTCCCAATTTAAAAAAGGTAGCTATTGGCTTGGGTTGGCAAGTAAATCAAGCGGGGCAAGCTTATGATATTGATGCTTCGGTATTTATGTTAGGTATAGATGGAAAAATACCTGATGAGAAATATTTTGTATTTTATAATAATCTGCGATCGCTCGATGGTTCTTTAACACATTCAGGAGATAATCGAACTGGCGAAGGTAATGGAGATGATGAGACAATTTATGTTGATTTAGCAAAAGTTAATCCAGCGATTCAGGAGATAGTTTTTGTTGTCACTATTCATGAAGGACAAGCAAAAAATCAAAATTTTAGTCAAATCAAAAATGCTTTTATCAAGATTTACAATCATGAAAATAGAAATTCCCTGACTCGGTATAACTTAAGAGAGGCTTTTTCTCAAGAGACGGCTTTGGAATTTGGACGCTTATATAAAAAGGATAATCAATGGAGATTTCAGGCGGTAGGAGAAGGCTATAGTTCGGGGCTACAAAGTTTTGTAGATAAGTATTTTGTTGAAACTAAACAGGAAGAAAAGAAAGAAGATCAAAAAGAAAACTATAAAATTCAAGAAAAGACAGCATTAGATAAGAAACTTGAGCGGGAAGCACCACATATTTTCAATCTTGCTAAAAAGGCAGATATATCACTTCAAAAAGTAAATTTGACAAATCATCAGGCTAAGGTTGTGCTTTGCCTTGATATCTCTGGTTCAATGAGTTCGCTCTATAGTTCAGGTAAAATCCAGCGGCTTGCTGAAAAAATTCTGGCTTTAGGATGTCGTTTTGATGATAATGCCTCTATTGATATATTTCTATTCGGAGCAAAAGCCCATAATGTGGGTGAAATGACTATTGAAAATTTTAAAAGCTTTATTCAAAATCTACTACAAAAGTATCCCCTTGAAGGTGGTACTTATTATGATCAAGCTATCAATATGATTAGAAAATTCTATTTTCCCATATCTAAAAAAAGTAGCCAAAGCAATATTGTTTCGTTAAATAAACCAGTTTATGTCATGTTTGTTACGGATGGAGCAACCTCTGACGAATCGCAAACACAACAGTATTTGAAAGAGTCTTCCTATGAGCCGATTTTTTGGCAATTTATGGCAATTGGCAAGTCACGAAAGGATGTTAAAAAGAAAGGTATTTTAGGCTGGTTATCTCAAGTAAATACAAGTGATTTTAGTTTTTTAGAACGACTAGATGAAATTGGCGATCGCTATCTTGATAATTCCGATTTTTTCAGTTTAGAAGACCCAGAAAATGTGGCTGATCGAGAACTTTATGATTTACTGATGACTGAATATCCTAACTGGGTAAAATTGGCTAAAACCAAGAATCTATTACAATAAACAAATAAATGTCTCTCTACGATCGCCTGAATTTAACCAGACCTAATCATCGACCGCTCAAAGTCCCAATTTGGGAACGCATAGACTTAACTAGACCTCCCAAACTCCGTTGTCAAGGATGTCTTTCGCGCATCCAATCTCACTGGGAATTTTGTCCTTCCTGTGGCAGAACTCTCATAGAAAAAAATAGCGAGTTTCGGCGTTGTATTTGGGTGGATGTATCAGGAATAGACATTGATGAAGAACATAGAGAAGCAATCAATAATATTCTTGTTGATGCTTTTTCTAAAGTCTACGGTGCATTTAGAAGTGTTGAAGTATTTTTGACATCAGATCCACCTGAAGCAAAGGAATGGGGGAAGAATTTTACTCACGTATATATATTCGCTGATAACCAACCAGTTGATTATTTAGGTGTAGCTAGTTTTAAATTAGGAATGGTTACAGACCGTGCTATTATCCGCATCGATCAAGTATTTTATGCTTCTTATAATGCCAGTCTGAATGTTAATCAATTGTCTAACTTAATTGCTAATACTATCGTCCATGAAATTGGACATACATTAGGTCTGGATCACTCTGCACTACCAACAGATGTCATGCATGATGGACTTGACTATATTATTCATAGCTCAATGCCGCCATCATTTCACGCTTCACAAATAAACTCGATGAATAATGCCATTCGTAGACACGCAGCTTGAAAAGTTGATTGATAAATACTAAAAATAACTCATACTATTTTGGATTTTAGATTTTAGATTTTGGATTGGGAATGGCTTTCTAATACTATTTCACGAAAATCTCGATCTGATACCATTTCACTTTAAAATTGATACAGATACCTCGGTAGGGGCGCACAGCTGTGCGCCCCTACTGACGTTAACCGTTAGAAAAAATAAAATCATTCTCGCCAATCAAGCTAGAATTGATGCTGCTTAAAGTCGCTAACACCTCATTTGTGGAAGTAATACGAATAGAAGTATTATTGCCACTTGCAGAGATAGTCAAAGCTCCATAAGTCAAGCCACCAAATAAACCAAGTTTATCAATGCCATCCTGAAAGCTATTGATGGTATCAGTACCATTACCTGAGGCGAGAACAAAGATATCTGCACCGCCTTGCCCGTAGAGGTAGTCATTGCCAGCACCACCATTGAGTAAGTCATCACCATTACCGCCATAAAGGTAATCATTACCAGCACCACCAGTGAGCCGATCGCTGTTATCCTCTCCATAAAGGTAATCGTTGCCAGCACCACCGTTGAGAGTATCGTTACCTATACCCCCATAAAGATAGACTTTACCAAGACTAAATGCTGAAGCATTTAAGATATTGTCGCTAATACCACCAGTCAGCGTTACTTGTTCGATACTGATGAGGGTGTCGCTACCCAAGCCGGAAAGTTGAGTATTAGTCAATGTAAAGTTGACGTTACTAGATTCATTGAGATAATCAGTACCAGCACCACCATCTAGGACATCATCACCTACACCACCAAAGAGATAGTCATTGCCAATACCACCAATGAGGCGATCGTTGCCATTCTCTCCGTAGAGTGAGTCATTGCCGACACCACCGTCAAGGGTATCATCACTATTACCCCCATATAGATAGTCATTGCCAGCATTACCGTAGAGGCGATCGCTATCATCTTGTCCATACAAGTAGTCATTTTTACTACTGCCTAACAAGTTATCGTTACCAGCACCACCATAGAGAGAGACGCTACCAAGGGTGAAGGCTGAAGCATCTAAGATATTATCAGTAATACCACCAGTTAGGATTACTTTTTCAATACTAAGAAGGGTGTCGTTCCCTAAGCCAGAAAGTTGACTGTTAGTCAAAGTAAAGTTGACATCACCTGATTCATTGAGAGAATCAGTGCCAGCACCACCGTCGATGAAATCATTACCTCCACCGCCATAGAGATAGTCATTGCCAGCATTACCGATGAGGCGATCGCTATCATCTTGACCATACAGATAGTCATTGCCATCACCACCGTCGAGGATATCATTACCTGTACCACCATAGAGAGAGTCATTGCTGGTACCACCATAGATGGTATCTTTGCCTGTTTCTCCATAAAGGCGATCGCTGCCTTCGTAGCCGTAGATAATATCATCAGCTAGGCTTCCGGTCAGGTTATCAGCTGAACGCGTACCATATAGAGTATTTTCAATGACATCTTGAAGTCTAACTGTGACACTTTGTACACTGCTAGCATTAATGCCGTCGCTGACAGTGACTTGCAACTCAAACGTGGGATTAATTTCAAAGTCAAGTTCGTCGCTATCGTTGACAGTAATTTCTCCAGTGGTGGAGTTGATGTTAAAGCCAACCTGACCATCGCGATCGCTATCCAAGTTACCATCAATAATTGTCCAGTTGGTAAATGTGCTGCCATCCACATCTGTTGCAGCTACGGTGCCAACCACCGTACCATTAGCAACGCCTTCATTAATGCTAAAGTTTTGACCTGCGGTAATCACAGCAGGATCATTCACAGCAGTAACATTAATTGTTCTAGTCACCGGAGTACTAGTACCACCATCACCATCACTGAGGACAACTTCAATAATACGAGGAGTGGTTGATGGGTTTTCAGAAACATTAACGTAAGTAATATTATGCAGTAAAGCTTCGACAGCAATAGGTGTTGCACTGGTATTGAAGTCAATTACCAAATCCTCACTTCCAATACCTCCAGAGAAAGTACCGATTTCAACAGTACCGTAGTTGATGATATGACCGTTGAGATTAATTTGAGTTTCGTTACGGATACCAAGACGGTCATCGCTGCTACCACCGCTTTTTATCCGAACAGTCAATTTGCCAGTGTGGAAGTTGGTAGAATCTGGGTCAGTAACAGTTGTATTTGGTTCTGCAATCAATATCGCAGGGGCATTTTCAGTGTAACTAGCAGCATATTCTGGCCAATTGGCGATCGCTGGTGCTATGTTAGAAACACCGAGGAAGCGTGCTACTGCAAAGTAGCTCTTATCAAATTGACCGACAACAACAATCTTGCCATCCGATTGAGTCGCAACGACATCAATCTCATCGTATTGACTCCGAAGCGGAGTTATAACTTGACCGCCTGTGCCGAAACTATTATCTAATGTTCCATCAGAATTGTAAGCTAACAGAACAGTGCTGCGATTAATGCTAGTAGTTCCGGTTTCAATATAGCCACCAACGACAATTTTGCCATTTTGCTGAATGGACAGACTATAAGCACGGTCGTTAGTGTTAGTGCTAAGAGGTGCAATAACTTTACCAGCATCGCCAAAGTTAGCGTCTAAAGTCCCATCCGTGTTAAAACGGGCAATGGCTAAATCATCTTGATTAGAGCTAGTACCATTCACGTACTTCCATACTCTTCCAGCAGCAACAATTTTGCCGTCAGGCTGAATTGCAATGGTATTGATTTCTTCAGCAAAAGTACCTATCGCGCTCAGAACTCTACCACTGTTGCCAAAGCTTGTATCCAGACTACCATCGGTGTTATAGCGTGTTAGGGCAAAATCAAAATTAATGTTACTGCCATTGGTATCTGTTCCCCCAACAACAATCTTGCCATCAGCCTGAATGGCAACAGCATAGCCTTTTGTGCCGTTGACTTTGCCACCATTACCAAAGCCTGTGTCTAGGCTACCATTGGTGTTGTAGCGTAGTAGAACATAATCTGCATTACCATTGCCGATATACCCTGCTAAAATAATCTTGCCGTCTGGCTGAACCAAAACTTTGCGACCGAAGTCTTCACCAAAATTGGTAATAAGTTTGCCGGCGTTGCCAAAGCTGCTATCTAAGCTACCGTCAGCGTTATAGCGTGCCATAGCAAAATCTGGTCGGTTTGGTTCGCTGTTGTCTCCCCAAATATACCCAGCAACAACAATCTTGCCGTCAGGCTGGAGAGCAACGCTATACCCATTTTCACTTCCGGTGCCAATAGAAGTGTTAACTATACCTGCACTACCAAAATTACTGTCTAAACTGCCGTCAATGTTGTAGCGAGCTAAATCAAACTGACTAAAACCCCCGAAGACAACAATTTTGCCATCCGGCTGAATGGCAACACTGCGAGCGTAGATATTAGGAGTAGTAGATACTATCCCACCATTACCAAAGTTAAAGTCGAGGTCACCAGGATTCATTAACAGCTTGATAGCAACGTTTTGATTAGCACTGGTTAAAATACCATCGCTGACGTTGACTTGCAGATTTACACTGGGGTTAATTTGAGGATTAAGGTCATCAATATCATTGATAGCCAACTCTCCGGTATTGGGGTTGATACTGAAAGCTTGATTGCCGTCACCATCTATGTCTAGATTTCCACTGGCGATCGCCCAGTTAGAGAAGGTAGTATTGCTATCAACATCTGTAGCCGTCAATGTCCGAATAATTGTACCGTTGCTAACATTCTCAGGAATATTGAAAAAAATCGGCGCAATTACAGGCGCATCATTGACAGGATTAATCGTAATTGCAGCTGTATCAGTAGTACTACTAAAAGCAGTCGAGCCACCATTAGTACTTGTGTTACCCAAATTACCATTTATTCCACTAGTTTGATCCCAAGCACGAAAGGTGATGGCATTATTGATGGTGCCGTTGAAGTTGGAGGAAGGGCGGAAATAAACGCGGGTGTTAGCATCTGCCGCCAACAACCGAGCGCTACTATTGGAAACTGTACCCAAGCTATACCAGTTTTGCCCATTGTTAGTGGTGTACCACCATGAACCGTTGCTGGTGTTCGTGGTAGTAATGGCGATACCAGTTACTGCCCCATTGTTGGAGTCGCTGACGTTTCCGCCCAGGTTCACCAATGAGGAGACTAACGTACCTACTGCTCCGGAAGGTGCGTCTGAATCTTCGTTGATTGAATTCAGGGTAACAACGGTGTCAGTAAGTGTAGGAGCAGTATTAGTAGGAGCAGGGGTGAAAGAATAATTCAAGGTAACATTACCCGTATTAGCTTGATAGCCATCTACGGAAATGTGATAAGTTGTTCCGGCAGTAACTATGAAACTCACTTGACTAGCTCTATTTCCACTGGCAAGATCGTCGTTAGCAGCAACCAGGCTCAAACTGTTGACGGCATTACCTGTGTAAACATCAAGGTAAGTATCAAAGCCACTATTTATAGTATCAAAAACAACGTTTCCAGAAGCGGGAGCAGTCCAACTCCACCAAATTGAGTTGGTGGTTCCTGATTGAGTTGGTTCGCCTGATTCACCTGTAGCTCCTACATTATTGCCTGTACTATTGCCTGAGTTACCAGAAAGTACGATTCGGTTAGCAAAGTTGTCATTGGAGGAAACTAAAACGAAGTTGTAAGTTTCTAATATTTCTGGTTTAAATATCTGAGCAGTCGTCACCTCACCTCGACTGATTTCTAAATTCCAGTCTCCGCCTAAAGCAGCATTTCCTGTGAGATTGGCAGAAGCAGCAATGCTAGCTTTTGTCAATTTGTGCAACTTATCGATAAATTCTTCTCCAGCGTCTCCAGCTGCAACATTACAGCCGTAGAGTAACAGAGATGGAGAAACGCAGAGATGGGAAGACCAGGTTTGTAGTTTTTGAGTGTAGCGTTGCAATGTGCTGAGGCTAAGTTGGGTGTTACCTAAGTAGAGGCAACCAGGGGAGCCATGAGAGATGATGTGTACACTTTCAACTCCACAGCGCTGTGATAATACCTGGGTAATTTGTTCTACCCCATCTTGATGGCGATCGAGGATAACTAACTCTATTTTTGATACAACCGCTCTAAATAATAATTCGTAGTTAGCTACTGAGGAGTCAATGAAAATAATGCTTGTGTTTTTCATGTTCATTGTATTATTGTCATGATTGTAATTTTGAGTTTTAAGTGTTATTAAAACTCGCCGATCTGATCTGAGATGCTGGATAATATAAACTCAGAAACTATTGTTCATCAATCTCTTCAATAACTCAGTTCTGATTTATCCTCTTCAGAAAATGACAGTAAATCAAAATAAGACAGCGATTAATCTAGTAATATTTTGCTGATATTCAGCCTTAATTTCATCGATAAATTTTCTGATATATTGTCAAGAAATTGTAAAGCTTGAAAAATAATGTAACAAATGCTACTTTGAATTTAAAAATTCAGTGTTGTGTGATTTATTGCCAGGACGCAAGATGTGGCGAAAAACCTGGCGTTGCTGATTTGATGTATGAAAACGATTGTGCATGATATCAAAATCCTTGTAGAGACGTTGCATTGCAACGTCTCTACATATGGATTCATAGCACTTGTATTTTAATAAATCTAGCTATTGTTAGATGTTCCAATTTTGTTAAAAGCTATAATCTACATCTGTTGCACCGAGAGATTAACTTGTGGATGTCATTTTAGAACGATCGCACGAATTAAAACAAGCCTTGGTTGATTTCGTCCTCGACGCAGAAGGCGAACTCGCACAAGCACTGGAAACTTACGCAGCTTTCCAGTTGCGCCGTGGAAGTGGCGATAGTACACAGCAAGACTTAATTATCGATCGCTTTCTCACAGAAGGAAAAGTGGGCGAAGACTCACCACTAGAGTTGTTTATCGCCAGCCATCCAGACTTAGACGAGAGCGATCGCAATTTAATCAATAGTTGGCATCGCAGTTTTATTGGCTTATTTGCCATTACTAACATCCTACCTGATGGCTTTGAATTAACCAACTGGTTAACAGATAAACGCTACATTGTCAAGCCAAACAATCCTCAAACATTACAGGCAATATCTCGTTTGAAAGTCGGAGAAATCTTACTAACTCGCATTTCTCCTGTTACCGATAACTATTGGATATTCTCTGGCCCATACACACTCATGGGTAAATTGGGTAAACCAAAACTTGCTGTTGCAATTGGTAATTTCAAAGAAAACTATAAAAGTAATCTTTACAGCGATGCTCCCGAATTGCTAGAGGAAGCTTGGGAATCAGTAGCACAATATCATCAACAGTTTGTGGAATTTTTTGGCACTGATGAAATTACCTTACCTGGTTACCAGTTGAATAAAAAAATAGCCGAATTTCAAGAAATAATTACTGAGAAAACCTTGGCAGCAGCCGGAATTGATACTTCTAAATCCTTGGCAGAAGTCGCAGAAGAAGCTGGCATTGACGATGATGAAATCAAAGCAGCAGCAGCAGAATTGGGTGCCGATTCTAACACAGTTTCTCAGATATTTAACAACAAAAAGGGCAATAGCAAAATGGTGATGCCCAAAGTTGATTTACCGCCTGAACTGAAGAAAGCCGAACAGGTAACGGCTCTTTCTCATCCTCGTTGGGGACAAATGTTTTTACCAACATATAGTAAGGTACAAACAATTTTATCAGTAGAAGATTGGCAAAGTGTTGAAGGTGCCCAAAAGTTAATTCGCTACTACCTCGAAGACAAAAGTATTAATGCTTTTATTTGGCATCGATTAGCCAAACAGTACCCAACTCAATTAGAAAATGTGTTGCAAACACTTCTGCAACGTCCAGAGTTTCGCGTTGATAGTGACTTGGACGCACTTTTGCAGGAATTCAATAAACCTATTGAGCCAGAATTACCAGAAATTGCTAGCGTCCCCATACATCTGCACAACTTATTTCAAGAAGCTTTAGGAGAAGTGAATAAATCTAAGCCTAAGGGTAAGGGACAACAAAAGCCAGCAAAGGGTTTTCAAAAGGGTTAACAAATATATTTTCAAGAAACACACTGAGTGGTTGGAGACGCGATTAATCGCGTCTGTAGGGTCAATAGGAAAGTCCTAACGCAAAGTCATCGCCATCTTGAAAATCAAACTAGCCAAATCACTATTTCGCCTATATTTGTACAAATCTAAAGAAATTATTAAGGTGATACCCAGATAAGATTGGGTAGAAATTGGGTAGTTCCCCGCTATTTTTCAGCAAGAAATTGAGCGATGATTATTTGTATAAAAAGCGCTGGCAAAGATTTTTAGCCAGTATTTAATAAACTGTGTATAAAACAAAGCCCTAAAAAAATTTAGGGCTTTTTAAATTAAAAGGGGACGCGGAGAGGGGACGCGGAGAAATTTTAATAATAAGTGATATCAGGTTCGCCTAAATACTTACGATAAGAATGACGCACAGAGGGGGAGACGCTCTTACGCGGAGAATTTCTAATCGTAAGTGATTATCCGAACTTGATATGATTAGCCGGACATGATGTGACACCAAAACCTTCAGATGGTGCGTTATGCCTCTGGCTAACGCACCCTACATGTATTTCAAAAATCGGCGTTGCTGAATCAAGATATGAATTTACAATTTACGGGTATGTAGAGACGTAGCAATGCTACGCCTCTACAAGGATTTGGCATTAAACGACAAAATGTAGACAAACATAATTCATGACCAAATTCAGCAACGCCCAAAAATCAAATATGAGTCCTATAGGAGTTCAATATAATTGATTACCGACTTTTTCCTTGAGTTGACACTGTTAATACTTGCGGTGGTGTAGCATCGGGTGGATAGAGAAAGTCTACTTCTACTAAAGAGCGATCGCCAGCTTTCATGTTTAATAAAACTAAGGGTTCTCCTGGTTGACCTCGCTTTTGTACTAAATGCACAAATTCTGTTTTTGGCTGATTTTGCTCGTCTTTGTAACGTACCCGCACTGTACCTCGGAAGAATACTTCACGGGCTGGTATATTCAAAAAGCGTAACCCTGGTTGAACTAACCGATCCTCTTTGAGTGGGGTTTGGATCGAGACACTCACAGTTTGAGGACTTTGGGTATTGTTATATAACGGCAACTTCAGACTATATTGAATTCCATAGTTGCCATGAGCGCGATATGCAGTGTCAGGATAGCGCACCAGCATATCACCACTTTGAATTTGATTAGTTCCTAAGGTACCACCATGCAAGGTACTCAGAGCATAGGAAAACATTTCACCTGGTTGGGGAATAGTTAGATACCTGGCTTTAGGATTATCTACTAAAAAAGCTCTCCACTGTGAACCAGCAACCACTCCCGCAACACGCCCATAAATTCTTGGCTTCCCAGTTTCTTCTAAGGGAGTGGGGGTTTTATCCCGTGGACTAGCCAAATCACCATTATTTAGTAAATTTTCCCACTCCTCCAAACTAGGCGCACGTTCACTACCATCGGGATTTGCAGGGGCGAACATGGCTAGGCTAGCTGCGTAGACAGTGCCATTACTCCATAGTCGCATTAATGTTGACCGACCGTTGAGAGGTGGTGTCAATCCCTGTACCGGAATCGGTAAATTTAGTAACATCCGACTTTGCCCTGGTGGAATTTCAATTTGGGCAGGGAAAATTTCTTGGCGTTGTCCTCTTAATATATCAGTCATAACGCGATCGCCAGGCCCGGCAAAAATTTTGCCTAAAGGATTTTGCGTCAAAGATGGTAACTCAATAAATGGTGCATCGGGTTGACTCAAATAACTCGCCGCCTGCAAAATATTTACTTTTACAGATTCCGAACCAGGGTTATGCAAAATTATCCCCAGGTAAAGAGAACGTAAATTTTCTGGTGGTTCAGCTTTTGCAACATGGTGAGCAAAAATATCAAATCGTCCTCGAAAGGGAAAATTCAGATGTGCCGTTGGAACTTTTTTCTTATCTGGTGGAAAAGTTGAAAGTAAAATTCCTTCTTTTAAAACTAATTCTGGACTATTGCTATTAAAAGTTGGCACTGTATCCAACTTACCTGGTAAAGGACGCACTTGTTGTGATTGCACCACTTCTTGAGGCGTTGGTGTAACAGGTGTGGATTGGGCTATGGGAAAAATTAGTAACAATGGCAACATATACTTAGGTAACACTTTGAACATACAGACACTAACAACTTGATGAAAGTGCCAGATTGTTAATAATTAATAAGAAATCGGCAAGAATGGCACTCAAATTTTCTGGATTGAGAAGCGGAACGTGAACAAAGATACAACGCGCCGACAGTTGACTTTGGTTTAAGTAGTCCAACACACAATAGTAAAGACCTTCGCAAACAAATTTACCGCAGTCATGGCTAATCTCAATTGCCACTGCTCCCGCGACTAATTTTTCTAAATCAACGTCTGTCTGCAAAACAGTTTCACCAGAGCTAGCGGCTAATTCTACACTCAATCGTGTACGACTTGCAGCCATGCCACAACAGATGATGTAATCGGGTTCGATTGCATTGATTTTTTCAATTACCTGAGAACTGGCCTGTTGCACATCTACGGGTAAGGAGCGCAAAAAAGTTAAATCATGGGTAGTCAACTGAAGTTTCGTGACTTCTATTAATAGATCGTCAGATGAATTTGACAGTTGATCGGCCAGCCAAGTGTCAAAAGAAGTTAATAGAATTCTTTTCTGCATAACAAATATTATTTAAAATAGGAATATTATTTAGAATAGAAAAACCCTCCATAATAATTTTACAAGGAGCAGGTAAATGCCAGTGATTGCGGTCGTAGATTACGAGATGGGAAATTTGCACTCAGTCTGCAAAGGTTTGGAAAAAGCCGGGGCAACTCCTAATGTTACTTATTCTGCAAAGGAATTAGAGCGAGCAGATGCAATAGTTCTGCCGGGAGTGGGAGCATTTGATCCGGCAGTCCAACATTTGCGATCGCGTGGTTTGGAACAGCCGATCAAAGATGCGATCGCATCTGGCAAACCTTTCTTAGGAATCTGTTTGGGACTGCAAATTCTCTTTGAATCAAGTGCGGAAGGCATCCAACCAGGACTGGGAATTATCAAAGGAAAAGTCCGCCGGTTTCGTCCAGAACCTGACATTACTATTCCTCACATGGGTTGGAATCAACTGCAAGTGACTCAGCCAAAAAGTCTTTTGTGGGAGCATTTACCGTCAGATCCTTGGGTGTATTTTGTCCATTCCTACTATGTCGATCCAATAGAAGACCAAATTCGTGCAGCAACCGTCACCCACGGTACTCAAACTGTAACAGCTGCGATCGCCCATGAAAACCTGATGGCTGTACAATTTCACCCCGAAAAATCTTCTAATATTGGATTGCAAATCCTGTCTAATTTTGTTGCTCAAGTACGGGAAAAAATTCCTGCCTAATACTATTTTTATCCTTTGTCATTTGTCATTTGTCCTTTGTCCTTTGTGAATAAATGAAAATCACCGCCCACCATTAAAGACTGACTAATGATTAATGACTAATGACCAATGACTAATGACCAATGACTAATGACTAATGACTAATGCCCAATGAGTCTGAGAATTTACGGAAATCGCCAGCTAAAAACTTTACCAGGTAAAGAGACTAGACCTACCAGTGCTAGAGTCAGGGAGGCAGTCTTTAATATTTGGCAGGGAAAAATTACAGGTTGCCACTGGCTAGATTTGTGCGCCGGTACTGGTTCAATGGGCGCAGAGGCTTTGTGTAGAGGAGCCAGTTTAGTAGTTGGAATTGAAAAATCGAGCCGAGCCTGTGCCACTATTGAGCAAAATTGGCAACAGGTAGCTAATGCCGAACAAAAATTTCGGTTATTGCGGGGAGATATTGTTGGGCAGTTAAAGACTTTATCAGGCAAGCAATTTCACAGAATCTACTTCGATCCGCCTTATGCTAGTGGATTGTATGAGCCAGTTTTAGAAGCGATCGCTCACCATCAACTTTTAGATCCTAACGGCGAAATCGCAGTTGAACACGCTTCACAGAGTTGGACATACCCAGAGATTCCCACTTGGGAGATTTGCCGCCAGAAAGTTTACGGCAACACATCACTTACTTTTTACAGAATTGGGAGTGAGGGAGTAGGGAGGGATGAGGAAGATGGGGGAGATGAGGGAGATGAGGGAGCAGAAGGAGCAGAGAAAAATTCTAACTCCTAACTCCTAACTCCTAACTCCTAACTCCTAACTCCTAACTCAGCACTCTTTCACCCTCCCAGCTGGTTGGGGCGCTTGTATTGCTTATAGGCAGCGTAAAATAGTCCGCCGAGGGTGACGAAAACTAGACCAAGGACAATACCTGAGAGCAGGGGTTCAACCACTGTAAATCTCCTATGCAATTATTCAATATTTGTTTCCCGTTTTTGATTTTACCAAATTTGGTATGAATCCTGCGTCCTACAAACCTTTGCAAGGACGACTGTCCATATTAAAATAGTCTTCTGTGCTTGCAGACACAAACAAGAACTTTTAAGCTATGTGTAGGAAATGAAAACTTTTTAGCACACCTAGACTTTTACAGCAAACCTTTTGGATAATCAGATTCCCAAACCCGAAATTTTGATTCAGCGCATCGTTTTATTGACGCTGGCCATCCTGCTAGCAGTTCCTTTGGGCTTTTTTGGTGTCCACTTGGTTCAAGCCTCTGATCCTTATGTCAAGAGTGTTTTATCCCTAACAGGAAACCCAATTCAAGGACACGCTATCTTTCAAATTAATTGTGCTGGTTGTCATGGCTTGCAAGCAGATGGGCGAGTGGGGCCTAGTTTGCAAGCTGTCTCCAAGCACAAATCTCGGTATGGACTGATTCATCAAGTTATTAGTGGTGAAACGCCGCCAATGCCCAAGTTCCAGCCTAGTGCCCAAGAAATGGCAGACCTTTTGAGCTACTTAGAGTCGTTGTAGACTTTAGATTCTTTAGTTGCTCCGTACATAAATCCCTCATAGAAAAAGGCAGCATTCAATGTGCTGCCTTTTTCTATATCTGAAAAATTTTAATAAATCTTAACAAACTAAAAATTTGTGGATTTGTTAAGAGAAGGGCGGCTTCCAGATATCGCCTTTGAGCGTTTTTTGGACTACCCATAAAATCGTCAATCAGGCGTTGTTATGTAAGTTTGACTTTACCGAGAAGGGGGAAAGGGGAAAGGGGAAAGGGTAAGGGGTAAAGGGTAAGAATTCAAAACAGGGGTAAAGGTTAAAGGGTAAAGGGTAAGAATTCAAAACAGGGGTAAAGGTTAAAGGGTAAAGGGTAAAGGGTAAGAATTCAAAACAGGGGAAAAGGTTAAAGGGTAAAGGGTAAAGGGTAAAGGGTAAGAATTCAAAACAGGGGAAAAGGTTAAAGGGTAAAGGGTAAAGGGATAAATTTAACCTTTCCCCCTTCCCCCTTCCCCTTTCCCCCTTCCCCTTTCCCCCTTCCCCCTTCCCCCTTACCCCTTTCCCTTTCCCCTTCTTCATTCAATCTTTATCTTTCTTGGGAGCTTTTTCTAAAATGCTCTTTTATTTAAAGAAATGAGTAAATTTACACTGAGTGCGATCCGAAGACACTCAATTTGCCTATAGACTACTTAAGTGATTTTTATCAATAAATGTATAAGACTAGATATCTTTACACAACTTTAACTTGATTTTTTCTATACAAATTAAATTTACGGAGATCTGAAAAGCAGATGAGTCAAAGTTTAAATATTCAGGAAATTGCCATTGCGATCGCGGCTAAGCAGCATAATCCCACGATCTTAACTCCAGATTTTCTCAAATATAGTGGCATTGTGCCTAGTGACTGGGAATTAGCTCAAGAACCGATTTTGACAAATTCTGCGGCTCAAGTAGTTTTCCAAAAAGGGATCAGCATCACTGCACAACTCAATAGAGTTATTTTCTCAGAGGTGATTGCTACTAAAGCATACCAAGAAGTGGAAATTCCAGCGATCGCTCGCAAATATCTGGAGACACTGCCGCAAGTAGACTATCAGGATCTGTCCATTAATTTCCGGGGACATGTACTTTTTGACCAAGAAAAGAACACAGCACGCAACTATATCTTAAAAACATTGCTCAATCCTGGCCCTTGGCATGAATTTGGCAAATCTGCTGTGCAAGCTGCAATCCGATTTGGTTACACCCTAGAAGGAAGGCAGTTGAGTTTGGATATCAACGAAGGAGGGTTACAACTGCCAGATAAAACAGTGCGCCCCATCGTACTGTTCACAGCGAGTTTTAATCACCAGATTATCGAACAAGAACAAAATCAGCGTTTAGCTGCACTATCCAAAATAATTAGCAACTGGGAGACAGACTTAGAAACTTACAAAGAACTTGTGAACACCAAGTTTCTCAACTCCCCATATCAGATAAATCTACTACCAAATGAGTCTCTGGTGCCAAAAACAACAAGTTTCCGATCGCTGTGTGAGGACGAATACATAAAGTAAGACTGGACACAATACCACCAAAAGCATATTCAAAAATCATACTAGAGATTTCACTACAATCTGGGGTGAAGTTGATATTTGATTAGGAAAGTAAAGGCCATCTACCAAATACTTCGGAGATTATTTATGAGCGACATCGATCTAATAGTGTCTTCTGTGACAGTTCCACTATATATCGATTTGGATCGGATAATTCCCCTATCTTGGACAGTTACTAACCAAGGTACAACTACTGCCTTGGTTGACTGGTACGACGCAGTTTACATTTCCGATGACCCGTTCTTGGACGACAGCGATGACTATCTTGAACAGTATTCAGTAGAAGAGTATACGCCTTTGACGCCAGGTAGTAGTTATACAGCCACCAAAAACACTATTATTCGCTCCTACACAGGAGAAATAGGCGATCGCTACCTGTTATTTGTCACGGATACATACAACAACCAGAGTGAAACAAATGAAACCAACAATGTCTTCGCCCAACCAATCACCATAACTGCCCCAGATTTAGCAATTACTGATGTCAATGCCCCAATCATTTCTCGCTTGGGTGAAACGATTACCCTATCTTGGATAGTCAAAAACCTTGGTACAGGTTCTGCCTTCCGTGGCTGGCGGGATAGTGTTTACATTTCCGATGACCAGTTTTTAGACTACCCCAATTTTTTTGCTGGTATTGAGGGTGATACCTTACTCACTAGCTTTGAGGCGACAGGGAATACTCCTTTAGCCGCAGGTAGCAGCTATACAATTATCCGAGACGTACCGCTTAGCGGAATCACACCAGGAGATTACTACCTGTTCTTTGTAACCGGCAGCTACCCTGACACCAATGAAAGCAACAATATATTTGTCCAAGCCATCACCATAAATCCCCCAGATTTAGATTTGGTAGTTACTGATGCCAATGCCCCAACAATTGCTCGCTTAAATGAGGCAATTTCTGTCTCTTGGACAGTCAAAAACCAAGGTACAAATACTGCCTTTGCTTACTGGTATGACTATGTTTACGTTTCCAATGACCAGTTTTTCGATGAGAATGATGTCTATCTTACCAGCCGCTCAGTAGATGATTATACGCCTTTGGCAGCAGGCAGTAGCTATACAGCCACCGAGGAAATTTATCTTAACGATTATGTACCAACAGGCGATGTGTACCTGTTGTTTGTTGCTGATAGAGACAACTACCAAGTTGAAACAAATGAAACCAACAACGTCTTTGCCCAAGCTATCACCATAAATGACCCACTAGAGATAGATTTAGTCGTTTCTGATGCCAATGCCCCAACTACTGCTAGTTTAAGTGAGACGATTTCTGTATCTTGGACAGTCACAAACCAAGGTGTAGATACTGCTTTCTCTGGGTTCTGGCGCGATGTTATTTACATTTCCAAAGACCAGTTTCTCGACGAGGGCGATAGGTATCTTACCGAGGCTACAACAGAAGATTATACGCCGTTGGCAGCAGGTAGTAGCTATACAATTACCGAGAACATTAAGCTTCCGTCTAATCTAGCAGCAGGCGATTACTACCTCTTGTTTGCCACGGATACAAATAACACCCAAGGTGAAACCAATGATGACAATAATGTATTTGCCAAAGCCATTACCGTAAATACCCCAGATGTAGATTTAGTTGTTACTAGCGCTCAAGCTCCAACTACTGCTGCTCCCGGTGAGACGATTTCGCTGTCTTGGACAGTAAAAAACGTTGGTACAGATACTACCTTAGCTGACTGGTATGACTATATTTACATTTCCGATGACCAGTTCTTCGACTACAGCGATCGATATATTACCGGCCGCTCCGCAGGAGATTATACGCCCTTGGCAGCAGGTAGTAGCTATACAGCCACCCAAGACAATATTACTATTCCCTACTACGTAGCAACAGGCGATCGCTACCTGTTATTCGTGGTCAACTCTGGTAATGTCCAGAGTGAAACAAATGAAACTAACAATGTATTTGCCCAAGCCATCACCCTCGCTACAGCAGATGCACCAGATGTAGATTTAGAAATCACTACCGCCAGTGCCCCAACTTCTGCTACCTTAGGTGAGACGATTTCCGTAACTTGGACAGTAAAAAACCTTGGTACAGACACTGCCTTAGCTGACTGGTTTGACAGTGTTTATATTTTCGATGGCATTAATTATGAATTTTATCCCTTCAAAAGTAGCAGGATCGCTCAACTCTCGGTAGGAGAAAATACCCCCCTAGCCCCAAGCAGCAGCTATACAATTACCCTAGACATTACTATTCCCCTGTATGATTTTGTCAGATCCTCCTACGCAGACACTTATGTAGAAGAAAACCTAATAGGAGATGTCTACTTACTATTTGTCACCAATTCAAACAACGCCCAGAGAGAAACAGGTGGATACTACGACGAAACACGTCCATACAATAATGAATTGTTCGTACCCATCACCATAAATGCCCCAGATTTAGTAGTTACTGCTGCCCAAGCCCCAACCACTGCTACTTCAGGTGAGACGATTTCTGTATCTTGGACAGTCACTAATCAAGGTACAGGTTCTGCCCTCGCTAACTGGGATGACTATGTTTATATTTCCAAAGACCAGTTTTTAGACAAGAGCGATACTTTTGTGGGCAGTCGCTCTGTAGCCGGAGATACACCCCTAGCAGTAGGATCTAGCTATACAGCCACCCAGGACATTGCTATTCCTATTGGGGAGGACACAGGCGATGTCTACTTGTTGTTTGTGGCAGATAACTACTACTACGACAATGAGGTTACGGGCATTGGCAATCAAGGCGAAACCAACAGATACAATAACGTTCGGGCTGTAGCAATTAGCCTGTATGCCGAAGACCAAATTTTTAACGGCACATCTGGTCGTGACACCGTGACTGGCGACGATCGCAATAATCTCATTACTGGTTTGCAAGGGGCAGACACTCTCACTGGTGGTGTCGGCAGCGATCGATTTGTTTATATAAGTATCCGTGATGCCGGAGATACAATCACTGATTTTGTGGCTGGTACTGACAAGATTGATTTGAGCCAACTATTCCAGAGCTTGAGCTTGGGCAGCCTCGACTATGAAAGTGCAACTACCCAAGGCTACCTGAATTTTGGTACTCATTTAAGCAATAGTACTGTCTTGATTGACATAGATGGCACAGCAGGTCGCGGTCGGCCAACACCGTTATTGACTGTTGCTGGTGTATCTGCAAGCACCTTAGCTCAGTCTGATAACTTCGTCTTTTAAGTTGCAGTGGCAAGAAATCTCATTAGTCATTTGTCCTTTGTCATTTGTATTTACCAATGAGAAAGGACAAATGATCCCAAAAAAAGCGTAATTTCAAAATTTCCACTCGCTACTTGCCCAAAGTGAGTTATCGAGCCTCATTAAAAATTACGAATTGGTATGCACTCTTGCCCAGAGTTTATTCAAGTTTGTCAAAACACTTAACTCAAACTTATTTCATCAAAAAATTTCATGAACATTTCCACATTCATCAAACATTCAACTTTCAAATTCGGTTTTCTCAGCCTTGCTAGCTTGGGGGGTTTGACAATCACTACCACCTCCGCCTTAGCTGTTGGGTTAAACTTGGGCAGTTGGCAACAATTTGGGGATGTCATTACTTCAAGTGCTGGAGCTAATCTGTCCACTGCCAGCTTAGAATTTCCAGATGACGCTCCTGCTGCTGCTGGTGCTTTCAACTATTCTGGTATAGCCGCAGGTGAGGCAGGTTTTTTCCCAGACTTACAAGACTTTCTCGGCTTAACTGATTCCTCTGCCTTAGATATTGAAGGATTTGCATTTGAGGGGTCTGCAATCAAAAATACAATTACTGTGGCGGCTGGTGATGCTTTGAGCTTCGACTGGAACTTCCGGACGAACGAGACAGTGAACAAGGATTTTGCCTTTTTGTTGGTGGACAGCACATTGATTAAGTTAGCTGACTTCACTGATGCAACCCAAGCTGACAGTCCCTTCCTTCAACAAACAGGGATTCGTTCCTATACCTTCAGTACTCCTGGAACCTACAGCGTAGCTTTTGGGGTGGTGGATGTGGATGATTATGGAATTACATCAGCTCTAGAGGTGAAAAACGCCGCCATCAAGCGAGTTCCTGAACCAGCAACTCTTGTGGGAGCGTTGATGGTATTTGCTTGCGGTATCGGTATGCAGCGGCGTTGTCGGAAAAAAACTGTAGCATCAAACACCGCTTTTTAGGCACTTCCCTAAGGGATTGGGGATTGAACTGTTCCCAATCCTTAATCTTTATTTAACTCTGTTTTCACATATGGTCGTTTTTAAGTAAAATCTTTTATAAAAACACATATAAATTGTATATTTTAAGTGGCAGCGGTTAGCGTACCTAACTCGGTGGGACTAAAATAAAAGTTTCCAGTGAATGGGCTACGGTATAGCTTCTCTGACACACCAGATATTCTTGAGATGCACCAAAGCTAATGACTGAAGCGCTCCAAATCGGTAATCGTACAATCACAGCTAGTGAACTGATTTCTTTACTAGCAAGTTACCAAATGCTGCCACAATTGCAGCGGGAATTGATCGTCGATGAGGCGATCGAGCAAAGCTCACGCTCTGCTAATGTGACAATAGAGTTTACACCTGAAGAAGTAGCCCAAGCTAAACAGCAGTTTTACGCCGAAAAACAGTTGAAAAATGAAGAAGACATCCAAGCGTGGATGGCACGTCAAGGTCTGACTTATGAACAACTAGAAGCGATTACCACTCGAAAGCTGAAAATTGAAAAATTTAAGCAAGCGACTTGGGGTAATAAACTGGAATCCCACTTTTTTCAGTCCAAGTCAAAACTTGACAAAGTAATTTATTCCCTACTACGAACCCAGGATGTGGGAATTGCTCAAGAACTTTACTTTCGTATTCAAGCAAAAGAAAACTCTTTTGCTGACTTGGCGCGGGAATATTCACTTGGGCCAGAAGCCCAAACTGGCGGTTTAGTAGGTCCAGTTGAACTCAATGCACTACATCCGGTGATGGTGCAAATGCTCTCTAGCAGTCAGCCAGGTCAAATATTACCCCCTACCCGCATCGCTGAATGGTTTGTGATTTTGCGGCTAGAAAAATTTATCCCCGCACAATTGGATGAATTCATGAAAGCCCGCCTACTGAATGAAATGTTTGAGATTTGGCTACAAGAACAGCAAAAAGAAATCATGTCTGCACAACAAGAACAGGCTGCAACACCGAAACAGGAAGATGTTGATAATCCATTAACCTAAGTGTGGGAAAGTGGCTCTGATTGAGACACCTGCAACTGTTTTTCCGATACAACCTGATGCTCTTTACGCCAAACCTGAGGAGACAAACCGGGAGCATCCCAATTTTGCCAAAAGGTACAGGACTGACACAAAAACCCTGTAAAAACCTCTTTTCTTGGCGCTCTTGGCGTCCTTGGCGGTTCGTTATTTCATTATTGTTTGAAGCCAAAATACCGTATAAAAATAAACTTGCACATTTGGGATGCTCCCGACAAACTGCGATGTTGGCAAAACTGATGGGAAAAATGAGATACATTTTGATAGCCTAATGCTTTGGCAATTTTCTCTATCGTCTGATTATTATTTTGGAGACAGAAACAGAGTCTTCTCTAAGAGAGGCGTATTCACTAATAACCAGAATCACGAATAACTTTTGACTCTTGAATTACGACTTTTGATTGCTGAGAACGTACTCTTGAAGTCCCTCTACTGGAAACTTTGTGCTGAGAAAACATTGCTTGCAAAACAAGTGCCGGGTCTACATAGTTATTACTATATTTTAGTCCCCAGTGGAGATGCGGGCCAGTGGTACGTCCAGTCATTCCTACCCTACCAATTCTGGCTCCAGTTGGTATTTGCTGACCTTCCCAGATTTGAATTCCACCTGCGCGGTCAATCAAATAACGGCGACCAGATGCAGTTTCCACGTTTCCTTCCATATGGCAATAAGTGTGTTCCCATTCACCTGATTTAATTACGATATGGGAACCGCAAGCGTCGCCATCGCCAACTTTAATGACTGTACCTACCCACCAATTACGAATATAACTACCTTGTGGAGCAGCTATGTCTAAGCCGCCATGAAATTCCCAATTAGAACCACCAGTAGCTGAGGAGCGGTAACCAAAACCAGATGTGTAAGCTTGAAAATTTTCTACAGGGAAAGAAGCTGCTAGCCAACTATTAGCTCTCGCTACTTTTTTTGGCTGAACTTCTCTAACTTTAGCTATTTTTGGCTTAGAGGATGCTTGAAAAGTTCTCTTGTCGGTATCCAAAGTTTTAGAACCCTCTAAATCTTCCTTTTTGAGGGAGATTTTTATTCCGGTATCAAAAGTTTTAGATTCGTCTAAATCTTCCTTGTTAGGGGAGACTTTTATTCCGGTTCCATCCTTTTTAAGAGGAGCCAGCAAGGTTTGGGGGGATTTAAAAGTGCCTAAAGTCACAGCAAAAGACTTTTCAAACAATCTCTTAGGCAATAGAGTAATTAAACTTACCAAACCCAATCCTAATATCAACAACGTAGCCCCAGAAAGTACTACTCTTTGTTGCCTCTTCGTCATTTTTTTTTGATTCCCAAATTTAACAATATTATTTGTTTTTACTAATTTTCTAATTATAATTATTTTAAATCATGACGAAAAATGAAAAATTTTTATTGCTAAAGATAGCAAATTAATGATATTTTTTTGCTGAATGTAGTATTTTAGTTTAACATTTAGCAAATTAAAGCAATCTCAATAATAATACCATATTTTTGCTTGTAAAATTTGTATTATTTTTTGTTTAAATAAAATAAATAAAAATTAGATCGTAATATAAATTTCTAATATATTGGCAAGTAAAGTATAAATTGTATCTTGTATTTGGCTAATAGTTATTACTTATTTTCAGTATTGAATAATTCTACTTTTTGTTACTGATATAAAATCAATACATAGTAATTGTGAAAAAAGTCTTAAACGATAGAATTCTGCACTAAGCTAGTTGATGGGGCTGGAGTAGGCTTAACAGTGAAAGAGTTGCCAAGCAGTTGAAATATTGTTAACGTTTATGCTTAAAATTGCACAAGAGGTTTGTTTAGCATCTACTAAAAGCTAAAGTTGACCCTTGCAGGACTCCCCTAAGACATGCTGACTGAAATTTTGCCTTTCCGCTTTGAATTAGACACGATCGCCATCGCTGGAGCGAGTTTGTGGTCATTGGCGTTATATCTAGGTTTTTCCAAAGCCAGCCAATGGGTAATTGAGCAACTCAACCGCTGGTTTAACTTTGCTGAGCGATCGCTTTATACCAGCCAGTCAGAATTTGAAAAGACTCGTAAAGCTAGAGAATCCCAAAACGCTTTCTACGCCTCATTGTTTAGTATTGTGCCATTTTTGGTTGTTGGCGCTTTATTTAATTGGGGTGTGGAAATCAGTTTAGGACGTAGCTGGGGAATCAGCTTAGGTATACTCGCTTGTATTAGTTGTGGCATTTTTGAACTGGGACGACGCAATGGCGAGTCATCGGATTGAGAGAAAATCAAATTTTGCAGCATAGGCATTTATTAGGCTCTCAACACCCCCGATATTGAATCAGAGGGTGTGAAACCATAATCGATACTTCGTAGAGACGGCGATTTATCGCGTCTCTTCCCTTAACCGAACAGTATTAGGAACTTCTGGTAAAACCTTAAATTCACAGTGTAATTAATTGCACTGTGAAGTTTTCGTGAACTACAAGTGAAAGTACTTGAATTTATCGTTGCAAAAGTAGAGTATCTTGAAGGATATGCTGAAAATTTCTGCCGAGCGCCGATTCTCTTAGATTTGCGATGATATGCAGGAACTTTCAGCCTGATGCATAGTTAGACTGCCTCTAGATTCAAGTCATAAGAAATTCGGAACACAGGAGCCACAGCATGAAATCATTCTTTTCTTTTCCATCTTCAAAGTTCAATGTATTGATGGCTCTTTCATTTGGTGTATCTGTGTTCAGTACTCCTGTGTCCGCATCTACTGAAGAAGTTTGTGTGAGAGCATCATCTGGTGATGTTGTATGTGGAACACCTGTAGCAAAGCCAAGTTCCAGTTCAAAGAAGCCTGATACCGATGAGACGACACAAACAGAAGTATCTGGTAGTTTAACGTTGGAACTAAAATCCTGTGCAAGAAAACAAAATACTGTTAGTTGTACTCTTTCTATCAGCAGTAGTCAAGACAAAGGTTTAGGTTTCTGGTTGCGCTACACCAAAATGGTAGATCGCGAAGGTACTGAATATCATCCTAATAAATTTCAAGTTGGAAAGAGTATCGCTGGAGAGAATGGTCGTATTCAAATGGATCTCGTGAAAAACATAAAATATAAGACTATTATCGTTTTTGAGGAAGTACCTATTTCAACTCCTCAATTAAGTTTATTGGAAATAAGCTTGGAGAGTGATGGTGGAGTAAAATTTCGGAATATTCCTATTATTAATCCTGATGGTTCATTTACTCTAATTCCTGATGATAATCCTCCTGTAAGACCGCCGTCATCAAATAATTCTGGTTCTAAACCCAAAGTTTGCTTACCTGTTGTAGGTTGCTTGTGACAATCCCTGCGAAATAAACCTGACTACTGCTGAGGAGCGGCGGCTGTGAGGTCATTAATAATATTGAGGCAAGTTAATGCCCTAACTTACCCAATTTCCTCACAAACAATCTGTGCTATCTTCTGGGCTGCTCCGCTTTCGCCACGAACCTGACGTAGCTTGGCTCGAATTTCGTCCAATTTTTCTGGATGAGCCAAAAAATCTAATACTATTTCTCCAATTTCTGCTGGTTGGAGTTTGCCTACAAGTTCTGGCACGATTTCTTCCTGTGCCCAGATATTCGGCCATGCTAATAAACCTTTGCGACTGAGGAATACCCAATTAATCAGCTTGGCAAAGGTAGAACCGACTCCTGGCAAATTAGCTAATAAACCCGGTAAACCATCCCAAGAACGCATAGCATCTAATTGTTGGGTAGGTAGCAAAACAATCATTGGCACTCCTAAAGCACCGAGTTCAGCGGTGTTTGCTCCTACTGTAGTCAGGCAGATGCAGCACTGGGATAATAAGTCATAGGCAGGGTTTTCTTGCCATAATTCTACAGTTAGACCCATTTCTGTTTTGAGTGATGCCTTGTTTTTCCCGTCCTCTGGAATAATTAAGGAAACATTGCTGATACCAAAAATTTCGACAAAAGGGTTTTTTTGGGAATCGCCAAAACTAGCTAAGGTTTGTAAATCGACCGTTGGAGCCACAGGAATCACAAATTTGGTTTGGGGTCTGTTGGCGTGGATGTGTTCGGCAATGGCTAACATTAAAGGTATTCCTTGGGTTAATTTTGCGGCTTTTGAACCCGGTAAGATACCAATTAAGTTAGTTATTTGTCCTTGGTCATTTGTCATTTGTTCTTGGTCATTGGTTAGTAACGAATGACCAATGACTAATGACGAATGACTACTAGCTTCTAACATCAAATCTCCCACAACAGTGAATTTGTGGGCATATTTTTGGGAAACACGGGCAGCAACTTGAGGTTTCATAACCCCAAAGCGGTCAATCAAGTTATGCCACCGGGCTTCCCATTCGGCGTAAACAACTGTGCGATATCCTAGTTTTTTGCCGATGACTACAGGGAAAATTTGATCGCCACCAAGGAAAATGACTACACCGCGACTTCTCCAGTCCCAATTTTCAAATGTTTTCCCCCAGAGCAAAAATTGCCAAAAATGCTCCGGTGAGTGAACTCTGTCTACTTCTGGGTAAGAAAGAGCGATCGCACCTTCTTTACCAGTAGCATTGGGACAGGGGGATAAAACTACAGAAATCCTCACAACAGAACGGTCATCCCCTAGCTTTTGCCGCAATGCCTTCACTACTGGACGTACCCAGGTTGTTACTTCCCCTGGACCATTGGAGAGAATGAGAATATCTACTGGAGTCATAAGTCATTGGTGACAGTTAGGGGTCATTAGTCAAGAGGCAAAGACTACCTAATTCGTTCCTAAGTTACAGAGGCGCTGTTTCAACAAACAATCGATTAAATGATTAAGAAAGTTATGGTAGGAAGTTACACAGCAAACTGCTTTTAAAGTTCTGAGCAAAGAAAGCTTCCGCTCACTTTCTTTATAATGTCTAGACAAAATTCAAAATCTTTATTATCTCAGGTTTGGTCTTTGATTAAGTGCTAGATTAATTATTGCATTTTTTAAATTGTTCTCTATTTTGACTCCCATATAAATTGGGATGGTATTCGGTGAATAGCCAAAAAAGTAACCTGTTTCGGAAAGAAGCTTTAGAACGTGCTTCTTCGCCTGAAGAATTAGATCGAATTATGCAGGTAGTCAGCCCGAAAAACTGGCTACCTCTAATTGCTGTTGGTTCTTTGGTGGTGACTGGGCTGACTTGGAGTTTTTTAGGTCGAATTCCAATTACGGTGACGGGTACTGGCATCATAGTCTATCCCAGCACGGTTACTTCGTTTCAGTCTCCGATCGCCGGCAGGTTGCGAACGGTGAATGTTCGCGTTGGCGACTTTGTAAACAGAGGAGATGTGCTGGCGACTCTAGACCAAAGCGAACTCATGAAACAGCTAGAATTAGTACGCTCTAAATTAGAGCAACTACAACAAGAGGATCGGGAAGCTAACTTAGTGCAACGACTACGGCAAAATGCAGATCGACAGGCGATTCAACAGCAACGCCAATCTTTGCAGCAAAATCTGCAAACACTACAAAAGCTAACGCCAATTTTAAGAGATAAAGGGCTGGATTCGATACAACGCGATCGCCTTACCCAAACAGAAAGTCTACAATCTTTGCGGGAACTGCTGCCCACTTTCAAACAGAGATTCGATAACCGCAAACGACTATTGGCAGAGGGTGCGATATCTGGGGATACAGTACTACAGTCACAGCAAGATTACTTAAATGCTGTCACCCAAATTAACCAAGCCGAATCCCAACTCAAGCAACTCGATGTCAAAGAAGCAGATGCCCAGCGCCAATATCTAGAAAATCTTAACTCAATTAAGGATTTGGAAACCCAGTTAAAGCAACTAGATAGTAAAAAAGCGACATTAGCACAACAAGACTTAGAAAGCGTAACTACCCGCAAAAAAGAAATTGAAGAAGTGCGGCGGAATATTAAGCAATTGGCGCTGCAATTATCGAGTAATAGCTTAATCAAAAGCGCTTATTCTGGAAGGATTTTAGAAATCTCAGCGACACAGGGGCAGGTTGTTTTACAGGGTACACCCATAGGAGCGATCGCAGCCCAAAAGCGATCGGATCGACTCGAGGGCGTCGCATTTTTTCCCGTGAGTGATGGCAAGCAGATTCAACCAGGAATGAAGTTACAAATCACACCTAGTACAGTACAGCGGGAACGCTTTGGTGGCATCATTGGTAATGTCACAGATGTCTCAGCCTTTCCCGTGACCAAAGAAAGTGCATTAAGCGTAGTGGGCAATTCAGAATTAGTCCAAGGTTTAATGTCACAGGGACCGCAGATTCTCATCACCGCCCGACTGCGGCCAGACCCTTCCACAGTCAGCGGCTACAAATGGTCTTCTTCTCAAGGGCCACAGATGAAAGTAACTTCTGGAACCACTACCTCTGTGCAAATCACCATCGAAGAACGTGCGCCAATTACATTTGTTTTACCAATTTTGCGATCGTGGAGTGGGGTCTATTGAAGAGGGGGGATGGAGGACAGTTAAGATTAGACCTCTTGCGAAAGTCTTTACTTCGCGTTCTCTTCTGAAGCGCCTCTGCGTGAGACAAAAAATATGGCGTTGCTGAATAGGGTATGAAAATTAATGTTTTAAAAATCTAAAATTTACTCATATCTTCCACCAGTCTCATCATCGAAAACAAAAATTACTCAGTAGTTAAGCTTTTCGCAGTCCGAATAGCTCAAGCCAGGGACTCAAAGTCCCTGTCTAATAGCTCAAGTCCTCTATAAGAGGACTGAAAATTAAATTGATTTACTGTAACAGAAATGACGTTATTTTTGTATATTCATGGTTTATGCGTAAAGGTGCAAGATCTGAGTTTAGATTCTTTGCGTCTTTGCGCCTTTGCGTGAAACAAAATTCATACTGCAATCAGCAACGCCAAAAATATTTATGCAAAAAGTCTATTCTTCTCAAGACTACGCAAAAGATAACAAAAGTAGCGGTAATTTATAAATTACCGCTACGCAAGAATAAAGCTTTTGGTTACATCTTGCGTAAGTCCACCTTCAGAAGCTCAACATTGACCTTCTGAGGCTCAACATTGACCTTCTGAGGCTCAACATTGACCTTCTGAGGCTCAACATTGACCTTCTGAGGCTCAACATTGACCTTCTGAGGCTCAACATTGACCTTCTGAGGCTCAACGTTGACCTTCTGAGGCTCAACATTGACCTTCTGAGGCTCAACATTGACCTTCTGAGGCTCAACGTTGACCTTCTGAGGCTCAACGTTGACCTTCTGAAGCTCAACATTGACCTTCTGAAGCTCAAAAAACTCCTTATCCCCCCATCCCCCCATCTCCCCATCCCCCCATCTCCCCATCTCCCCCCATTGACCCATGACAATCTCACTTTTTATAATCTTGTGGCGAAATCTGCAAAGCCTACTGAAGGGTAAAAACAAGCGGTGTCGTACTCCGACTCTGTTGCAAATGGAGGTAGTAGAATGCGGCGCTGCTGCTTTGGGAATTATTCTGGCTTACTACGGTCGTATTGTGCCGCTGACGGAACTGCGGCAAGCGTGCGGTGTGTCGCGGGATGGAGTTAGTGCTTTCAATATCTTGAAAGCTGCCAGAAATTATAAATTAACCGCTAAGAGCTATAAAAGCAACTTGGCCGCCCTGTCTGAGTTAAAATTTCCCTTGATTGTATTTTGGCAATTTAACCATTTCTTGGTTGTAGAAGGATTTGGCAAACAGCGAGTTTATCTGAATGACCCTGCTACTGGACGGCGCAGCGTTTCTGTTGAAGAATTTAGCGGTGCTTACACAGGTATCGTGCTAGTTTTAGAGCCTAGTTCCGAGTTCCAGCAAGGGGGACGTAAACCCAGCACTATCCTCGCTTTGTGGTCGCGGTTGCGAGGTTCTATTGGGGCATTACTTTACTGTGTGCTGGCAGGATTTTTGCTGGTGATTCCGGGACTGGCCATACCTGCATTCTCTCAGATATTTGTAGACAACATATTAATTGAGCATCGTGATGAGTGGTTACGTCCCTTAATTTTAGGGATGATTTTCACAGCCGGACTCAAGGGATTTTTGACGCTGCTACAGTTACAGTTTTTGCGTCAACTGAAAATTAAGTTGTCAGTGGGTATGAAGAGTAAGTTTCTGTGGCATATTCTTCGCCTACCCGTGAGTTTTTATGACCAGCGATTTGCAGGGGAAATCACTAGCCGCGTGCAACTCAATGATAGTATCGCCAATATGCTTTCGGGTCAATTAGCTACTACAGCGATCGCAGCAGCATCGGTATTTTTGTATGTAGTAGTGATGCTGCAATATGATGTCGTGCTAACCTTAATTGCGATCGCCTTTGTTGCAGTTAACCTCGCTGCTTTACAGTGGGTGAGAGGGCGGCGGGTGGATGCCAACGTTAGACTCATCCAAGAATATGGAAAAGTCAGCGGCATCGGAATTTCTGGTCTTCAGAGTATGGAAACACTCAAAGCCTCAGGGTTAGAGTCAAATTTCTTTTCGCGGTGGGCGGGTTATTATGCCAAAGCCGTCAACACCCGACAGGAATTAGAAACAACAAACCAGACATTAGGAGTTTTACCAGATTTCTTGTCTGCGATCGCCTCCATGTTACTTTTAGCTGTAGGTGGTTTGCGAGTCATGGATGGAACCATCAGCATCGGTATGTTAGTAGCCTTTATGGGCATGATGCAAAGTTTTTTCCAGCCCATAACTAATCTCGTCAACCTGGGAAGTGACCTGCAAAACATGGAAGGAAATCTGACTCGCCTTGATGATGTCTTGCGTAACCCAATTGATTTGCAGTTGCTCTTAAGAGGCAGGGGGGAAGGGAGCAGGGAGCAGGGGGAATGGGAAGAGGTAGGGGAAACAAGAGAAGGAAAGTTTTTACAAAAATCTCCCCTCCGCCCCCTGCGCCCTGCCTCTCTGCCTCTACCCAAACTCCGGGGATATGTCGAATTACGCAATTTGACCTTTGGCTATAGCGAAATTGCTCCACCGTTGATTGAAAACTTTAATCTTTCTCTCCAGCCTGGTCAGCGAGTGGCTTTGGTGGGTGGGAGTGGTTCTGGTAAGTCTACCATTGCCAAACTTTTATGTGGGCTGTACCAACCGTGGCAGGGAGAAATTCTAGTTGACGGCGAACCCAGAGAGCAAATTGAGCGCTTGGTATTAGCCAATTCTATATCTGCGGTAGAGCAAGAGATTTTGTTGTTTGCTGGCAGTGTCAGAGACAACTTAACGCTTTGGGATACTACCATACCCGAAAGTCACCTAGTTCGAGCTTGTCAAGATGCTGCACTCCATGATGTAATCCTGTCGCTGCCAGGAGGCTATAGTGCCGACCTGTTAGAAGGTGCTACTAATTTGAGCGGTGGTCAGCGGCAACGGTTGGAAATTGCCCGTGCTTTGGTGAATAATCCCAGTATCCTGATTATGGATGAAGCGACTAGTGCTTTGGATGCTGAAACAGAAAAAACCGTTACTCGTAATCTGCGTTTGCGCGGTTGCACTTGCATTATTGTGGCGCATCGACTCTCAACCATCCGAGATTGCGATGAAATTATTGTCCTGGATGGCGGCAAGATAGTCCAACGGGGAACCCATGAAGAATTACAGCAGATTGAGGGAGTTTATTTGCAGTTGATTCGTAGTGAGGGAGAGGGGGGAGTGGGGGGAGATGAGGGAGATGGGGGAGTGGGGGGAGATGAGGGAGATAATGAAGAAAAGACTTCTTTATCCTCCTTATCCCCCTCATCTTTCCTAAACCAAGGAGAATGCTATCGCTTTGGGGGAAATGAATCGCTACTATTGAACGATCCGCAGACAATTTGGGTGGTAAAATCTGGTTACTTGGCGCTATTTGCGATCGCTATTAATGATGGCATTCCCAAAGGAACTCGTCGCTACTTATTTAGTATCACAGCAGAACAGGCGATGTTTGCCACTGCACCAAATGTAGATGGTAAACAGCACGAAATTTTAGCGGTGTTCTTTGAAGAGACAGAACTCCTGAAACTATCGAGAGATGAATTTCATCAATTGTTTGCTAAAGGCAATAGAAAAGCAGTAGCTTTAATAGAAGGCTGGATCGATCGATTAAGTTCGATAATTGCTGGCATCACGACATCAACCACACCAATATTACCCCAAGGAATTCACGGCGAACAGGGAACTCTTAACAGGGAACAGGGACTGCCTGTGATGGGGGATTTAAGCCCCCATCAAGGCTTACCACTTACAAAGGAACGAACGGACGAACTGTTGCCCGTTGCCCGTTCCCTGTTCCCTCTCCCGAAGGGAGTTCACTACTTTTCCTTAGCCAAAAACCAAATCTTCCAACCTCAAGGTCATGTATCATGGGTGCAAATCTTACAAGGGCGTGCTAAATGGATGGGATTTGAGGATTTGCTGTTAACTCCTGCCTCTGGCATGTTACCTCTACATCCAAATATGTGGCTAGAGGCAAGTGACACAGTTGAGTTGCAAAGCCTTAGTACTCTGGAAATTGCAGATATAAATGTTTTGTTAGGTGGTTTGTCTCAACTACAAACTTATTTCCTCCATTGCATTGAACTGCTGCAACGCCAGGAGATGGATGCAGAATTACTCAGATTTGCAGCCAGGGAACGTCTTGAGAGTCAAGTGATGCAACAGACGTTGGCAGAATTGGCATCTGTATTGCCACAGCCAAAGTCAAACAGGTTAACTACTAGCTCAGAATTCACTACTAATGTTGATGCAACTCCAAATCAAGCCTTGCTAGTTGCAGCTGGTGCCGTAGGACGAACCTTAGGAATTACGATTCTTCCCCCAGCTGCCTCAGAAGATTTTAACCGAGTGCAAGATCCTGTGGAAGCGATCGCCCGCGCTTCCCGTATTCGTGTGCGGCGAATTCAGTTGCCGAACAACTGGTGGCAAAAGGATTGCGGGGCGATATTGGCATTTACACTTGGTGACAATCTCCCAGTGGCATTGTTACCAGTGTCTGATACTCGTTATCAACTCTACGTTCCTGGGCAACAAAAACGGGTGTCTGTGGATGCCCACATTGCAGCAGCCCTAGCTTCCACCGCCTACACATTTTATCGACCTCTACCGAATAAACAGCTAAAAACTTTTGATTTGCTTCAGTTTGCCGTCCAAGGACATTACAAAGAACTAATTGCAATTCTGGTGATGGGAATCACCATCAGTTTGTTAGGAATGCTGACGCCTCAAGCTACGGCTATCCTCATCGACAAAGCTATCCCAGATGCTAACCGGGGGTTGTTGAGCCAAGTTGCTATTGGTTTAGTGGCTACTGCCTTTGGCGGAATGCTGTTTCAATTAGCACTTGGATTTGCCACCATCCGCCTCGAAACTTTTGCCGATTCTGCCACCGAAGCCGGAGTGTGGGATCGATTGTTGAACTTAAAGGCTACCTTTTTTCGTTCGTTCTCGGTTGGTGACTTAAATTCTCGAGTCACAGCCATTAGTCAAATTCGCCAAAGACTGGGTAATACGGTATTCAAAACCATCTTTTCCAGTATGTTCTCGCTGCTGAATCTGGGACTGTTGTTTTACTACAATACTTATTTAGCTCTCATAGCTTGTGTGGTAGCACTGCTAAACACTGCCATCACCATCATTTCTGGTGTTCTCATTGTCCGCAAAGTTCGCCCCCTACTAGAACAAGAAGGACAAATCTTCGGGGTAATGGTGCAGTTGATTAATGGAGTTACCAAACTGCGAGTTGCCAAAGCTGAAGCCCGCGCCTTTGCCTATTGGGGTAAAAAATATACCCAACAGCTAAAACTGATGCTGAGTACCCAAGGTATTGAAGATAGTGTCGCAGTCATCAATCAAGTATTACCTGTGTTAACGACTGCTGCCATCTTCTGGTTTGCCACCACCTTAATTGCACAGTCCCAAACCCCAGGAGAAAGTGGTTTATCTACGGGCGCATTCTTAGCGTTTAATGTGGCTTTTGGCACATTTATCAACGGCGTCACTAGCTTGAGCAGCACAGTGGTGGAAATTTTGCAAGTCTTACCCTTATGGCAACGCGCCCAGCCAATTCTCCAAGGCGAACTAGAAATCACTTCCGCTCAAAGAGATCCGGGGAGGCTTTCAGGTAAATTAGTTGTAGACCACGTAAGTTTCCGCTACCGTGATGATGGCGGCTTAACGTTGGATAATGTTAGCATCCATGCCGAAGCCGGAGAATTTATTGCCATTGTTGGCGCTTCTGGTAGCGGTAAATCAACTTTATTAAGATTACTTTTGGGGTTTGAATTCCCCAAAGCTGGCACGATTTACTACGACGGACAAGATTTGGCTTCTTTGGATATCCATGCTGTGCGCCGCCAATTAGGTGTTGTCATGCAAAATAGTCGTTTGATGTCAGCCTCTATTTTTGAGAACATTGCCACCGGCACAGTGCTGACGATGGATGAAGCTTGGCAAGCAGCACAGATGGCAGGTTTTGCCGATGATGTTGCGGCGATGCCAATGCAGATGCATACAGTTGTGAGCGAAGGAGGTACTAATCTCTCTGGCGGACAACGCCAACGGTTGTTGATTGCTAGGGCTTTAGCGTTGAAACCGCGAATTTTGCTATTTGATGAAGCGACTAGTGCGTTAGATAATAGAACCCAGGCAATTGTCAGTCAAAGCTTAGAGCAGTTAAAGGTGACTAGAATAGCGATCGCTCATCGCCTCAGTACCATCCAAAATGCTCATCGAATTTACGTCCTGGATGGTGGCAAGGTAGTACAGCAAGGTAGTTTCACTGATTTGGCAAATCAACCAGGACTGTTTGCACAACTGATGTTGCGACAAATGCTTTAGTCTTGGGAAGGGGAAGGGGGAAAGGTTAAATTTATCCCTTTACCCTTTACCCTTTAACCTTTACCCCTGTTTTTAATTCTTACCCTTTACCCCTTCTTGCTAACGAGCGCGGAGGGATTTGAACCCCCGACCCACAGAACCGGAATCTGTTGCTCTATCCACTGAGCCACGCGCCCTTAATCTCCTGCATTATAACACGCCTGCGCTCAAATTTGCGATCGCTTAAAGATAATCGGCAGGGTTGACGGGTGAACCATTGCGGCGGACTTCAAAGTGGAGGTGAGGCCCAGTCGATAAACCTGTGGAACCAACAGCAGCGATCGCTTGTCCTCGTTCAACTGCTTGTCCTTCGGTAACATACAACTCGCTGGTATGTCCGTACAGTGTCGTAATACCTTTGCCGTGGTCGATAATCACAGCTCTACCATAACCACCATACCACCCAGCAAAAATCACTGTTCCTGAATCGGCTGCCCGAATTGTACTACCATAGCTAGCAGCAAAATCTAGACCTGCGTGGAAGCGACGATAGCCAAGAACTGGGTGCATCCGCCAGCCAAAGGGACTGCTAGTAGCAGCATCGCTAGGATAAGTAAACATTCCTGTTCCTTGAATGATGATGCTTGTGCGGCTGTTGGTTTTTGCTTGCGCCGCTGCTTCTGCTACCTTTTGCTGAATTAAGACTTCCAAATTTTTGGATTCTCTTTCTAGCTGATTTTGCGCCGCTTCCAAAGCGAGGCGATCGGTATTGAGACGTTGAATTAATTCTGATTGTGATTGCGCCTGGGTTTGATAGTCGGCTTTTTGTGCTAATAGCTGCTCACGAATCAAGGCAATTTCGTTTTTTTGTTCTTCTACTTGGGTTTTTTGCTGATTTATCAAGTTTGCTTGAGCGTTGAGTTTTCGCAAAATTTGCTGGTCTGCCTGATAGACTAATTTCAACTGATGACGGCGGCTGATAAAGTCGCTGATATTTTGACTTTGGAGCAAAACTGCCCATCCTTGACTAGCTGGCGATCGCTGGAGATATCGCAATCGTGCTACTGTTGCTATTTGACGAGCTTCATAGTCACGTTGGGCTGCAACTAAATCGGTTTCCAACTTTTGCAAACGTTGGCTAGCCAGTTGTAATCGTGATTCGCTCTCTTGAATATAGCTATCTGTGGTTTGCAGATTTTGGTTTAAACCAGTCAGGTGTTTTTGCGCTTCTTGCTGAAGATTTGTTAAGCGATCGCGTTCGTTAACCACACTCTGATGCTGCTGGTTCATTTGTTGCTGTTGTTGGCGCAGGGTATCAATGGACTGTGTAGAGTTTGCGTGTACTGGAATTAAAGCCAAACAAACCCAAAAAATAGAGCAAAATGCAACACATAAACTCCAAGAAATCTGCTTTTTCTCTAGAAATCCTGCTCTCATAGTGTGAGTCTAACCAAAACGATGCTTTCAAACACTATGAGGATTATTCCCAAAATCTAATTAATATCAATACGCTTGGTGTTAAGGGACTTCCAATTAAAAAAACATCCCACCTTAGGGGCGCACAGCTGTGCGCCCCTACTGTATTAGACCTCTTGCAAAAGTGCTTTTTGCAACAGGGGGGAAAAGGGTAAAGGTTAAAGAAGAAGGGAACAATACAGAACTTTTTCCCCTTCCCCTTTTCCCGACTTATGCAAGAAGTCTATTGTGATTCATATGATGTCCGCCTCATTACTTATTAAAATCAAATGCGAGGTGCTATTTTCAACACCTCGCATTCTCAAAATTTTTTATTGTCCTCTGGGGCTAAGTGATGGGACTCTAATTACCCCTAAGCAACCACAAAATTGTTGTTGGTTAATGACAATCCAGGAGTAAGTAAAGCAAATTGTACCTGCCTGAAGCGACTTTCACTGCTGCCATCTCGGTCAAAGAACAATGCACCTGTAGTGGAGTCATAAATGAATCTTTGAGCGCTCGTGGTTGCAGATGCTCCGATAGTAAACTGATTAGCTGAAAGTACACCCACTGATAAACCACCACCAAAGTAGGTAGGCGATACCCGAATCAGTTCATTAGTTGGGTTGAAGTCATAAATGGTATGTATGCCTTGGTTTAAACTACTGAAAGCAAAGGTATCAGTACCTCCTCCTCCATAAAGGCGATCGTTACCATTACCACCTATGAGGATATCATCGCCATTACCACCTCTGAGAGTATCAGTACCAGACTCTCCATAGAGGGTATCATTACCATTGCTCCCCACAATGGAATCATTGTAGCTTGTTCCTGAGATATTTAATTGTTCGATATTTTTATAGCTAATCAGTCTCGTGCTACTGGTAATTGAGCCAATCTTAGTAGTAGCATTGAAAGTCGAAGTTATTCCCGTGGTCCCATAGGAATAGTCACTGACAGTCAACAAATCCTCACCAGTACCGCCATCTATCGTATCATTGCCAGCAGAGCCAGTGGAGAGTGTATCGTTGCCATTGGTTCCGACAATCAAATCATCGTACCTTGTCCCTGTGATATTTAATCCTTCGATATTTTTGTAGCTAACCAGTCTCGTGCCCACCGCAATTGAGCCAATCTTAGTAGTAGCATTGAAAGTCGAAGTAATTCCAGTGGTATTAAGGGGACTGATATCAACAGTCAACAAATCGTTACCAGTACCGCCATCTATTGTATCGTTGCCACCATTTCCAATGGAGAGCGTATCGTTGCCATTGCTGCCGAGAATCAAATCATCGTAGTTTGTCCCTATGATATTTAATCCTTCGATATTTTTGTAGCTAATTAGTCTCGTGCCATTGGTAATTGAGCCAATGTTAGTAGTAGCATTAAAAGTCGAAGTAATTCCTGTAGTACTATAGGATCTGGCGAAATCGACGGTCAACAAATCTTCACCCTTACCCCCATCTATCGTATCATTACCACTACTGCCCCCAGAGAGTGTATCGTTGCCATCAGTCCCCACAATGGAATCATTGTAGTATGTACCTGAGATATTCAATCGTTCGATATTCTTGTAGGTAAGCCGAGGTGTACCCGTCGTGATTTCTACAATGTTAGTAGTGCCATTAAAAGTCGAAGCGATCCCCGCTTCCACATAGGCAAAATCGAAGTACAGCAAATCGTCACCATCACCCCCATCTACCATGCTATTAACATTACCATATCCTACAATGTAACTATTGGCACGCTCGCCTCCATAGAGGATATCATCGCCATTTCCACCGTTGAGGGTATTATCACCCGACGCGCCAAGGGCACTCAGAGTATCATTGCCATCGCCTCCATCTAAGAGGTTATTGCCATATGAGGTAGAGTCACTGTAGTAGTCGAAAGAAGGTCTTTCAGAAAAGCCAAAGATGTCTAGATAATCATTGCCATCGCCTCCAAATAGGAGGTTATTACCTCTCGATCCGCTAGCCTTCAAGGTATCATCGCCAGCACCACCGTTGAGAGTGTTATTGCCATATGAGTAAGAGTTAGATGCGGAGTAGGAGTTGTAGCCCTCGAATGCCGAATAAAAGCCAGAGATGTCTAGATAATCATTGCCATTCCCCCCATCTAAGAGGTTATTACCTTTTGAAGCCCTAGCACTCAAGGTATCATTACCAGCACCACCGTTTAGGGTATTATTACCTAAGGAGAAATCGTCGTAGCTTACTCCGCTGTAGCTGGAGTAGTAATAGCCAGAGCCAGAGGCTGTCAGAGAATCATTGCCATCGTCCCCAGAGAGCAGATTATTGCCCGCACCGCCAATGAGAGTATCATTGCCCACACCACCGCGCAGCAAGTCATTACCACTTTTGCCGTCGATGATATCGTCACCCCCTTGACCATTAATCACATCATCTGAGTTGTCAAAGCCACTAACATTATTCGATAGGTCATTGAGGAAGGTGACTGTGTTTTTTCTAAATAGAGTGCTTTGGGTGGAGTTGGCATCGAAGACATCAAATCTGTCGGTGATGCTAGTTTGCCCATCAAACAGGATATTGCCCGAATCTACGGTGGCTCCAGTGGATTTGGTGAGGTTATCCAGGTTTTCCAGGGCAAAGTTTTGCAGGATGACTTTTGTATCAGCCACCCCTTCAAAAGTGATTTCCAAGTTTGTGCCATTCTGGGCGAGTAGCAGATTTCGGGCAGTCAAGCCTTCCCCAACGAATTTGATGGTATCAACTTCGGCAATGACCGCTGCTGTTGGCTTTGTGCCTTTACCTATTCCACCAAAATCAGTGATGGTATCTGTGCCGTCACCTCGTTTGTAAACAAATATGTCCTTGCCACCGCCACCAGTTAGGGTGTCGTAGTTGTAAGTGCCCTCTAGGGTATCGTTACGGTTAGTTCCAATGATATTTGCCATTACTTTGACCTGATTGAATCGATTTTTGGAGGAATTCTCAGTTGTCAATAATCGAGTTAGAGCTGTTTGAGGTCACGAAAATTCGCCGAGAAGCAACACTTCCGGCATACTTTATTCAACCTTGAGGGTTAGCAATTTTTCTTTGAAGATTTCCCCTTTGATTGGCTTGCAAGTATTGGTTATGCAAGTATTGAGGACTATCTAAGTCTTAAGTACTGTACAAATTTCTGAGGGTGTGGATTCACAAAAACAATTAGTTTCAGTCTGATTGAATCTTTCTCGATCGCTAGACCAGCCAAAGATTTACCACAGCCATAGTCAAAAAAGAGTTGAAAGATCGAGGTGGAGTGTCCTAAACTCACAACGCATAATTTGCCTGGTTTGTCAATGCTTAAGTCTTACTAGTTTCAAAATACGGGATGCTTAACATGTCATAAAATAAGTAATCTTTATTTATGCACTTGTTGTAGGCGTAGCTTGCGGCCGTAAACATCGCCCTTGAATGTCTAGCTGGAAAACAGGAAACATCTAAATAGCCCAATAATAACTAAATACCGAATATTTACTTAGATGTCTATCTTTTCAGTAAAATCTTTGCATATTCTTTATATTTGCTGATATAAGTTTAGATGCGAGGTGCTATTTTCAACACCTCGCATTCTCAAATTTTTTATTGCCCTCTGCGGCTAAGTGATGGAACTCTAATTACCCTTAAACAACCACAAAATTGTTGTTGGTTAGTGACAAGCCAGTAGACAGTTGTGCAAATTGTATCTGAGTAAATGCTCCTGCACTGCCATCAGAGTCAAAGAATAATGCACCTGTAGTCGAGTTATAAATAAATCGCTCACTGCTAGTGGTTGCAGATGCTCCGATGTGAAACTGACTAGCGGATAGTACAGCTGCTGATAATCCACCACCAAAACCAACAGCGGATACTCGAATCACTTCATTAGTAGCACTGAAGTCATAAATAGTATCAAGTCCCTCATTGTAACTATTGAAAGCAAAGGTATCAGTACCATCTTTGCCATAAAGAGCATCATTACCGCTACCACCTGTGAGGATATCATTGCCATCTCCTCCATAAACGGTGTCATTTCCATTGCCACCATTAAGAATATTATTACCTAATGCCCCAGAGGCAGACAGATAATCATTGCCATCGCCACCGTCCAGGAGGTTATCGCCTGTTGATAAGTCAACATTCAAAGTATCAGCACCAGCACCTCCGTTGAGGATATTATTACCAGTGGTCTGACGATAGACTTCGTAATATTCGTCATAAGAGTAGCCAGAAGCGGTCAGAAAATCATTGCCATCGCCGCCAGATAGCAGACTATTACCTGCTGAATAGTCAACATTCAAGGTATCGTTACCAACGCCACCGTTGAGGGTATTATTGCCAGTGGTACTGTAATACGATCCTCCAAAACCGTAGCTGTAGCTAGAGCCAGAGAGAAAATCATTGCCATCTCCTCCATCTAATAAGTTAGCGCCTCTTGAATAATTAACATTCAAGGTGTCGTCACCAGCGCCACCGTAGAGGGTGTTTTTGCCAGAGGTGTTATCAAACCTATAGCCATCGAAGTCAGACGCAGTAAGAAAATCATTGCCAACGCCACCATCAAGGAGGTTATCGCCTGTTGAAATGTCAGCACGCAGAGTATCGTTACCAGCGCCACCTTTGAGGGTGTTGTTACCATAAGCAAGGTTGACGGAAAGATCATCTTTGCCATCGCCACCATCGAGGAGGTTATTACCGCCTGAATATAACGCACGTAAGGTATCGTCACCAATGCCACCTTTGAGGGTGTTATTACCTAATACTACAGGGTCGTAGTAGCCAGCAGAAATAGAGACAAAATCATTACCATCGCCACCATCGAGCAGGTTATCACCTGTTGAATAGTCAGCATTCAAGAAATCGTCACCAGCCCCACCTTTGAGGGTGTTATTACCAGATACCGCAGGGTCGTAGTAGTCACCTAAAACGGAGAGAGTATCATTGCCATCGCCTCCATCAAGCAAATGATTGCCACCTGAAGAGTCAATATTCAAGCGATCGCTACCACTACCACCATTAAGGGTATCATTGCCCCCATTACCAATAAGAGTATCATTTCCCGCATCACCTTGCAGTAGGTCGTTCCCCGTGCCACCAACGAGGGAATCATTACCTGTACCACCAACGAGAGTATCATTCCCCGCACCACCAATGAGAGTATCATTCCCCGTACCACCCCTGAGCAAGTCGTCACCACTTAAGCCGTCGATTTTGTCATTACCCCCCTGACCATTCACCACATCATTTGAATTATCTAAACCTGTAATGTTGTTAGCCAGGTCATTGAGGAAAGTCACCGTGTTCTTGATGCCGATACTCGTATCAGTAGAATTGGCATCCAGGACATTAAAACCGTCAACAATGGTAGTTTGCCCATCAAACAAAATATTACCAATGGCTGGTCTTGTTCCAGAAGCTTTGAGGTTCTCCAAGTCTTCTAATTTGAAGTTTTGCAGGATGACTTTGGCACTCGGCACCCCTTCAAAGGTGATTTCCAGATTATTACCATTCTGGGTGAGCAACAAATTTTGGGCAGTCAACCCAGTGCCTTGAAATTTGATGGTATCAATTTCGGCAATGACTGCTGCTGTGGGGTTTGTTCCTTTACCTACTCCACCAAAATCAGTGATTGTATCAGTACCGTCGCCCAAATTGTAAACAAATTTATCCTTACCACCGCCACCAGTCAGACTGTCGTTACCTATTTTACCGTTAATTGTATCCGCGCTGTTAGTGCCCACCAGAATATCATTAACGTTGGTTCCAATGATATCTGCCATAACTTTTACCTTCCTTAATCAATTTTTTCAGTAGCGTAAGTAAAATGAATTGGAGATCGAGAATTAGAGATTGTCCATAGTCCCCAGTACTCAGTGAGAAAAGGGGTATAACCAGAGTCACCAAAATTTGATTTGGCAAGGGACTCCTAGCAAGCTATGGGTAGTGTCTCGCTTTAGCTGCGCTATCGTTGCAACCAGTTAATAACTTAGTTATTAGTGATGTTTTATGGCACACAGAACTCGCCGAAAGTTAAGGCTTTGATGTCACCCTTGAGGGTTAGCAATTTTTCCCAAATATTCGCCCTGTTGACCAGTGTCTATTTAGCACTTAACGATCCAGGACTACTTAAGCCTTAGGCATCCTACATATTTCTGAGCGTATGTACTAGGGGAAACACAGAGTTTCAGGTTTTTTCGATCGCCCTTGTCCACTGAGCCAGGAGTTAACAAACCCAGGTATGGCTGAAAAGGCGTCGAAAAATCAAGCTTAAATGCCCCAAATTCACACTTCATATTTAGTTTTTTGTCTATGCCTCAGTCCTACTATCTTGAGAATAGAGAACAGTTTAAAGGGGATAGCAAAAGGCATTTTCATACCCTAGCTGTAGGCTATTGCCCGCAGGGTTGTAACTTGAAAAATAGGGGACAACACTTAAATAACACCATAATAAGTAAATACCGAATATTTAGTTGCATGTCTATCCGTAAAAACATATCTTTGCATATTCTTTACATTAATTGCTAATCCTATGTATATATGAGTACTTTTCTTTGTGTAGTATTGACATTTTAAGAGTTTATGGTTAAGCATTTGCAGAATTCAAAAGCTACACAGTAGTACGAAGGGTTTGCGGAGCTTGTCGAAGAGAAGCTTCTGATTATAGAAACTTCGGAGATGCTCGAAGGAGCGATCGAAAAAAGTAGAGGTGACTAAAATCACAAATGCAGACATGATATAAGTCCTATTGAAATTACAGCAATTTTTACGTAAATAGACCACGCGGTAAGGGCACAGCATTGCTGTGCCCCTATGACAGATGTGGTTCAAATATATGAAAACTGCTGTAAGCCGTTAAATTATGTTTTCAATTGCCTCTGGTTGGAACTGATGAGTATCATCAAGACTCCAGCTTCGCAGTTCTGCCGCTTTACCATTTTGGACGGAAACTATTATATATGAGTATCCTTGCCAAGCGTATAGGCGATCGCATTCTGAAGGTACAGCAGGGCTATCTGGGTGGGAGTGAAAAATACCGATAATACTCAATGAGCGATCGCGTGCTTGTTTTTGTGCTTGTAACATTACTTCAGGTGCGATCGTATATTGCCGCTTTTTACTTTCTGCTGTGCGTAGACGCGAAGCGGCTTGTCGTGAGACATCGCCAGAAAATTCAGCAGCCGCCTCTGTATTCCAGGCATTTTCTGTTGGGATGACTTCTACTGTGGTTTTGCCCCCACCACCCAAATAACCCAAAATTATACCACAGCATTCCTCTGGGTAGATGTTTTCGGCATGGGTGCGGATGGTTTGCAACTGTTGTTCGTTAAATCTAATCATATTATGTTGGGATAAACTTCACTCAACTTCCTCACAGCGAATTAACAGCATTTCCATCGCTTCTGCTAGAGAAATCAACTCTGTCCAAGAGGAGCCAGTGACTAAATTTTGGGCGTGAGCTAATCGGTTTCGCAACTGTTCAGCAGACTTGAGGAAACGTTCGCCAAACCGCTTGGATTTCAGTCCCAGTTGCTCGAGAAGTTCTGGTTGATTTAAAACCAACTCTCGTTTATCACAAAATTGCAGATAATCTAACAAATCGGTAGCTTCGTTTCTTTCCTGGCTTTCTCGCCATAGCCGTCGAGCAACTTCTAACCGCTCTTTTTTGAGGACTTGTTGCCAAGAATCTTGAGGATAATAAAGTCGCACTAGCCGCAGCAGATTCATTTCTAGCAGCGTTACTAAGCCAAATAATAACATTCGAGCGGGTGCTTTCTGCAAATCCCCGCAGGTAACAATTCCAGTCACTTGATTGCAGTCGAGAACAAACAATCGGGGAGTTTGTTGCAAAATCGGTAGCAACTTCATCAGTGGGGTAGAAATGGCAATTAGTTCTTTGGGATGAAATACACGTTGATAGTCGCTACATTTGCCTTGTTTACCTTGAATCAAACTAGAGCGTTCTACATAACCACTAATAGTATCTCCGGTTTCAATGCCGATGACATCAAAATTTTGTGCCTCCATCCAATGCAGCACTTCTGTCACCTCTGCATCGGCTGGCATAGCTTTGAGGGGTTCTGCGACGTATTCAATGGTGATATTGTTCTCAAACAAGCTCCGCAGGTCTTGAGAACGGGATTTGAGGTGTTTCATCACCCTTTTATCAACTCACATGAAATAATCCTATGGTACTCGGGCGATCGCTCGCTGAGTTTTCTGCCAGATTAACCCTGCAACTGCTAAGGGACTTCCAATTAAAAAAACATCCCACCGTAGGGTAGCACAGCTGTGCTACCCGAAAAATGTAAAAATAATTTGGGATAATTTATTTTTTGGAAGTCCCTAAATTGAAGATTCCACCCAAAAAGCTCCCAAAATACAAGATATCAAGCCCAACGAATCTAACCCATACCAAATAAAGGTACTGACATTGGCTCCCGACACCACATTATTTTTTTACCATCTTTGTTGGTATATGTATAATCGTGGTTATCCATTATCAAGTAACAAATTATTTTGCATCTACAAAAAATAAATATCTATGTAGTTAAATGTATGAGATTAATTGCTGAATTTTCTCGAAAAATGCAGAAATTTCTCGAAAAAAAATGTTATTACTAAAACGATACATCGAATTGATACTTGGTAGAATCGTACCAAGATAACTAAAATTGATAATATTATGCCAAGAAAAGAACAAGGATGGGTTACATTTCAAACCTCTGAGGAAGAGCGGAAGATTCTAGAAGAATTCTGCGAACAGTCTCAACGCACTAAGACTGAGATTCTGCGAGAACTCGTCCGTAGTCTCAATCAGCACTCTTCAGCACCAATATCACTACCAACCAAAGAAGAAAAACAAGAAGATATCTACACTCAAAAGCCTGAGTTTGAAACTAACATTCCCAAAAAATCATTAAAAGTTAGCTCTCGCAATATTCTTAAAGGTGTCATTAAACGAGTTGTTTGTGGAGCTGTTAATAGTGAAGTGACTATCGAGATTATTCACAAAGTAGAATTAACTTCGATTATTACCAGAGCTTCCGCTGAAGAGTTGGAACTAGCTGAGGGAAAAGAAGCTTATGCAGTTATTAAGTCTAATGATATAGTTATTGCCAGAGAATAGAAATATGTTAATTTGCTGTATGACATATTAGGAAGATGAATTTTATTCATTAACATTTTTGATTTTCAATAAGTGTAATATCAAGAAGGAGTCAGAATTCAGAATTCAGAATACTCTATGCATGTACCCTTATAGGGAAGCAAGCTACGCGCAGCGTCCCGTAGGGAAGGGATGGAGTTTTAATCGGGAAGAATGTTTGAATTTCTTTTCGCCCACCAATGCGAGTGCGTCTCGTGGAGAAGTACGGTTTGAACTTATACTCATCAGCCACTTGTACAGAATACCTTTCTTGTATTCTGACTCTTGACTTCTGAGTTCTTCTTGATAAATTGAGTATTGAAAACCTTTACTCAAAAGATAGTCATATCTATAGGATTCCTATTTGATTCTGAATTCTGAATTCTGAATTCTGAATTCTGAATCAAAGTTGATGCGATCGCAGATATCAAAGATGACACTCTGATCTCAAGTTCGCCTAATTACTTATAATTCAAAATTCTCCGCGTCCACGCGTCCCCGTGTCTTTGTGTCAGCCCTAATTATAAGTGTTCAACCGAACCTGATACGATCCTGTGACTTGATAATTTCTGTGCGTTAGAGCGTCCCCCACTCTTTGCCTCCTCTGAGTACGGTAAACCGTATTTGTCCGTTAGTTCCCAAAGATTAATTTAATTGTTAAGTTTAGTTACATAGATTAAAAATCGCAGCCAAAGTTGCTGAAAGTGAGAATTGATTAATGTTGAGGATGAAGATAAAATGAACGACTTAGCGTAGGTGTAGCCCGTCGTAAACATCGCTTAAATTCGGCAGATACCCCATCTCAGCCTGAATTTACGTCAAATAAAAGGGGTCATCGCGCCACACCTTTGGTCAAGTTTCTCAAATTCCATCAAAAATAAAATTTATTTAATAATGTTTAACATCGCCATGAAAGCCACAAATCAGTTAGTGCATTTTTTAGAAAAAGAGTTGGCTATTTCTGGAAAAGCAATTTCCCTAGCCTTGCGACATTGCGAACAGACTCCCAACTTCCTAGCAATGACCCTCTGGCAATATGGGCTGATAACACTAGACCAGTTAGCTCAAATTTTTGATTGGCTAGAGGAAACTGGGGAATGGGGGTTGGGGGCAGGGGAATAGCATAGCGACTGAGGAGATCGGGGGAATAAGCAATAGACCTCTTGCAAAAGTGCTTTTTGCACTCTTGTGGGAAAAGGGATGCATCTTTATTGGGGAAAGGGAAAATACCAAACCTTTCCCCCTTTCTCCTTCCCCTTTTCCCGACTTATGCAAGAAGTCTAATGACCAACGACCAACGACCAATGACCAACAACCAATGACTATTTTGACTTTAAGGATTGATAACATCTATGACAATTAAAGACCAGCCTAAACAACCCCGGTCTCGAATTATTGCCAATGTATTACTAGCAGTATCAGGGCTATTCCTACTTTTAAATCTGTTTTTGCCTAGCTTATTTGCTTCTGGTCCTAGTGGCGTTCCCTATAGCTTATTTATTCATCAAGTACAGGAAGGCGAAGTCAGGCGTGCTTCCGTCGGCCAAAACCAGATTCTCTACGAATTAAAAACAGAGAACGGCGAACCAGGCCAGGTGTTTGCAACTACACCAATCTTTGATTTGGAATTGCCCAAACTCCTAGAACAAAAAGGAGTTGAGTTCGCGGCTACACCTCCACCGAAGAATACTTGGTTTACAACCCTCTTGAGTTGGGTAATTCCACCGTTAATTTTTATTGGCATCTGGCAATTCTTTGTTTCCCGTGGTGGTGGCGGCGGTTCTCAAGGTGTTCTCTCTATCGGTAAGAGTAAAGCTAAGGTTTACGTTGAAGGTGAATCAGCTAAAATTACCTTTCAAGATGTGGCTGGGGTAGAAGAAGCTAAAACTGAGTTAGTGGAAATTGTAGATTTTCTCAAGACTCCGGCACGTTTTACCCAAATTGGTGCGAGGATTCCCAAGGGTGTGCTGTTGGTTGGCCCTCCGGGTACTGGTAAGACACTTTTGGCGAAAGCTGTAGCAGGGGAAGCAGGAGTTCCATTTTTCAGTATCTCTGGTTCGGAGTTTGTGGAACTGTTTGTTGGTGTGGGTTCTTCTAGGGTGCGAGATTTATTTGACCAGGCAAAGAAACAAGCTCCCTGTATTGTATTTATTGATGAATTGGATGCCATCGGTAAGTCTCGTAGCAGTAATGGCTTCTACGGTGGTAACGATGAACGGGAACAAACCCTCAATCAGTTACTAACCGAAATGGATGGGTTTGCGGCTGGGGATGCTACGGTAATCGTGCTTGCAGCTACCAACCGTCCCGAAAGTCTCGATCCTGCTTTGCTGCGTCCGGGTCGCTTTGACCGTCAAGTGTTGGTAGACCGTCCTGATTTGTCTGGTCGTGAAGCAATTCTCAAGATTCACGCTCAAAAGGTGAAATTAGGAGATGATGTAGATCTGAAAGCGATCGCCACTCGTACTCCTGGTTTTGCTGGTGCAGATTTAGCAAACTTGGTGAATGAAGCTGCATTATTAGCAGCTCGCAATCTACGTCAAACCATTGCCCAAGAAGACTTTGCCGAAGCAATTGAGCGGGTAGTCGCTGGTTTAGAAAAGAAGAGTCGTGTGTTGAGCGATACCGAGAAAAAGATTGTTGCTTACCATGAAGTCGGTCACGCAATGGTCGGGGCGCTAACCACAGGAAACGGTCGTGTAGAAAAGATTTCGATTATTCCCCGTGGAATGGCTGCTTTAGGCTACACGCTGCAATTACCCACTGAAGACCGCTTTTTGATGAATGAAGCAGAACTACGGGGTCAGATTGCGACTCTGTTAGGAGGACGTTCCGCTGAAGAGATCGTGTTTAACAGTATTACAACAGGTGCATCTAACGATTTGCAACGAGCAACTGATTTGGCAGAACGGATGGTGACTACTTATGGTATGAGTAAGGTTTTAGGGCCACTGGCTTACCAACAAGGACAACAAGCAATGTTCTTGGGTAATGGTGCCCCTAATCCCCGGCGGGCGGTGAGTGAAGATACAGCCAAAGCCATTGATAGTGAAGTAAAAGAAATCGTGGAAACAGCCCACGAACAAGCCCTAGAGATTCTAAAACAGAATCGAGACTTGCTAGAAGCGATCGCAACTCAACTCTTGGAAACAGAAGTTATTGAAGGGGAGAAATTGCATAATCTGTTGAGTCAAGTTAAACCTGTAACTGCTTTTTAAACGCAGAGTCACGCTAAGGAAAGCGCAGAGGTACGCAGAGAATAGCTTTGCGTACCTCTGCTTTAAATCTCTGCGTTACTTGGGGTTTGAGAAATCCCATTCACGGCAATGCAAACACCAGCTAGGAAAAATGCAAATGCGCCCGCAGCTGCCCCTACAAAAGGTGTTATGGTTTGCGGTTGGGGAAATATGACGCCAAACAAACTCATGGCCGCAGCAAACCCACCAAAATACGTGCCAATTCCTAATCCGGCCCATCTTTGGGGTACTAGTCCTAAAGCAAAAGGAACTGCCCCGTTAACAATTAAACTAAAGCCAGCAACGATTAGCAGAATTATGGGAATTTGTGCGCCCACAAATACCATGAGCAGTAATGAAGGAATGGTTACACAAATACCACAAAGCATTGCTTGACGATTGCCAATTTTGACGGCGAAGATTCCAGCTGGTATGTTGGCGATCGCCATTGCGATTCCAATCCACAGCATTTGCATATCAATATTATCAGTATTAAGTTGGGCTTTGAGGACTTTGCCCAAGACATCCATCAAAAATCGGATACCCCACGCTACACTAAAACCAGTTCCTAAAATCAAAGCAAATTTTTGTAAAGGAAACTCTACTATCTGTGCATTGTGTCTATCGACTGGTGTTTCTGGGGGATTAACTAACCGCAACATAGCCACAGCCCCCAACAACACAAAAGAACCAATAGCAAAGGTCAAAACTGGCCCTAAACTGAGAATATACTTATTGGCGATCGCTCTAAAAGCACCAATAAATCCTCCTACCAAAGTGACAGCACTGGCAGCCAATGGTAATTCGGCTGGTGTAGAATACATTCCCAACAGGCAGATAGCTGGAGAGCGAAATATTGTCATTGCTAATGCCCAGGCTACCAGAGTTATTGGCAAGAGCGATCGCAATACCATAGTAGGCGGGATAAAACTGACAACACATGGTATGGCGATAAACAAAGCTGACGCCAGAATCACACCTACTGAAATGAAAGCAAATCGAGTCCCTACCCAGCGCCTAGTTTGATCCGAAAGTCCCCCCATCAATGGTTCCAATACTACACCCAAGGCATTTTCTACCACTAATAAACCAACAGCCAATGAGGCAGGAAAACCAAACTGAGTCAAAAGTTGCGGCAAGTATGCATTATAAATTAACCAGGTCAGGGTAATTGCCCCCTGCACCGCTGCCAAGACCCAAACTTGCACCCATAAGATATTAAAAGAAGATTTTGAGGTAGTCATAAGAAGACGCGGGGAAGGGGGGACGCGGGGACGCGGGGGGTGGGGAGTTAGGAGTTAGGAGTTAGGAGTTAGGAGTTAGGAGTTAGGAGTTAGGAGTTAGGAGTTAGGAGTTATTCTCCCTCATCTCCCTCATCCCCCTCATCCCCCTCATCTCCCTCATCTCCTTTAATACTCCGGAACTGAGGGATCAATTTCCCGACTCCAGGCGGTAATTCCACCTTTGACGTTCGTCCCGACGATCCCGGCTTCTTTGAGGATACCGAGGGCTTTTGCCGATCGCCCGCCCATCTTACAATGAGCAATTAGGTGGTGACCGTTTAATATTTCCTTCACTTTGGCAACACCATCACCGTTTTCAATTTCTGGTAAGGGCACCAAAACTGAACCAGGAATCTTAGCAATCTCGTATTCATTGGGGTTGCGGACATCTAGTAGTACAAAATCCTTCGCACCACTATCTAGCAATTCCTTCAAATCGTTAACGGTCATTTCTTGAATTTCCATCTGCTGTTTTGCCTCCTCTGCCTTAGCTTGTGGAATTCCACAGAATTGTTCGTAGTCTATCAGCTTTTCAATCACTGGACGAATGGGGTTAGGACGCAGTTTCAACTCCCGGAATTTCATGTCTAAGGCGTTGTATAGCAGTAACCGTCCGCTCAAGGTATTACCTTGTCCGATAATAATTTTGACAGTTTCTGTTGCTTGGATGACACCAATAATTCCTGGCAAAATTCCCAACACGCCACCTTCTGCACAAGAGGGAACCATTCCTGGTGGTGGTGGTTCTGGGTAAAGATCGCGATAATTCGGCCCACCTTCGTAGTTAAATACGGTGGCTTGTCCTTCAAAGCGGAAAATGGAACCGTAGACGTTGGGTTTGTTTAGCAAGACGCAAGCATCATTAACTAGATACCTGGTGGGGAAGTTATCTGTGCCATCCACCACGATATCGTAAGGTTCAAAAATTTCCAGGGCATTTTCGGAACTCAGACGAGTTTCGTAGAGATCCACCTGACAATAGGGGTTAATCTCATGAATGCGGTTTTTTGCGGATTCAATCTTGGGTTTACCCACCCAGGATGTACCGTGGATTACTTGACGTTGCAAATTGGAAGTATCGACAATATCGAAATCAACAATTCCAATGCGTCCAATACCCGCCGCCGCCAGATATAAAAGTAGTGGCGAACCTAGTCCACCTGTACCGATACAAAGTACACTAGCAGCTTTTAGGCGTTTCTGTCCTTCGAGTCCCACTTCCGGCAAAATCAGATGTCGGGAGTAGCGTTCGTAATCGTCTTTGGTCAACTGGATTTCATCCGGATTCGGATTTAAAGACATGCGGTGTACCAATAGTTTTAAGGTTTAGTCTAGTAATTCTAGTACTAAAATATTAATTTAGCGCTTACAAGTAAATTCATGTACTTCTTTTAGCTATTCGCAATCTAATGGCGATCGCTTACAGAGGCACTTAGGTATCCGCGCAGTCAAACACAGCCTTGCACAAGCAAGCGAGGTATTCATCCCAAATCTTGCAGTGTGCTAGTTGTGTTTGTTACACCCCACAAAATCAGGATGCTTAAAAGAAAACTAATGTATTGAATAATTTATAGGCAATAGTACTGTACTCAAATGTGATGCAGAAACAGCTCGATATGATGGTCAAAAGAGGCAGGGGAGCAGTTCTTGCTGGGAGCAAGGGGAAAACACCAGACAGAAGCTCAGACTCCGCCAAGCGTAAGAACGCACTAGTTGGGCGGGGCTTCGTACCCATGCTCCGCAATGCTACTTTGAGAAGCTTGAAAACCTGGAAACAGTTATCTGGTAATTTAATGAAAGTTATGAAAAATGGCTGCACAAAATTAATACTAATCAATGAAAAAGCTTTTATTTCTTTGTAGCCAAAATAGATTGCGAAGTCCTACCGCCGAAGCTGTATTTTCTGAATATGAAGGGTTTGAAACAGACTCAGCAGGCTTAGATCGCTATGCCGAAGTACCAGTTTCAATAGAAGCTCTTGTCTGGGCTGATATTATCTTTGTGATGGAGAAATCGCATAAAACCAAGTTATCGAAAAATTTTCAGCCCTTTCTTAAAGATAAAAAAATTATATGTTTAGATATACCAGATGAATATGAGTATATGGAACCAGCTTTAATTGAGTTGTTAAAACAGAAGGTGCTACCTTTGTTAAAAATAAAACAATGAACTTTTTGCCAGCGCTTAATTTTCAGGTTTATTTTAACACCCTAAAATTAAAAACTACCAGTTATCAGGTACCAATGTTTACTGATAACTGTTGATTATTTACGGTTTTTATCTGGTCATCTCTAATTTTTATTTAAATAGAAGCATGGCATTGCTATGTTTTTACCTCATCTCAGGAGTTTGTTGCAGGATTAATAAAGTGTTGTAAACCTCCTTTTTTAAATTAGTGTTATTTTGTAGTTCTATAGTAATTTTATTGAAGCGATCGATACTCAGACCATTATCTTCGACAATTTTTTGAGAGCGAGTGCAATAATTCACTGCGATATCTTGAGCTTTCCGAGGAAGACCATTTATGCTGTTAGAATCATTACAAACTATCTTGGGAATTTCTCCACTGCCAATAAGTTTTTTAATTTCTTCAAACGCGTTTTGACGCGCTGGTTCCATTGCTAGCACGGCTTGAGCATAGCTTTTGATTTCAGTATTGTTAACTGGTGGAGTTTGACCATAAGCTTTTGAACTTGATGAAAAACCGTTAGAAATCAAACCCACAGTGGCTACAACACCAAAAAAGAATGATTGGGAAAGGATTCGCTTTCGGTTCGATTGAGAAAAGAAATAAGAAATTTTCTTCATATGTTGTGTGGTACAGAACTACATCAGGGATTTTATAAGGACTTTGAATTATTTTTGGAGGAAGAAGTTCCAGGAACTGCTTAATATATAGTAATCCGTTTTGATTTTTGAATTTTTTTGTGTAGATAGGGAGTAGGGAGTAGGGAATCAGCCTTTTCAAGTTGAGGGCGAGTTTTTTGAGGCAATCAAATAGGAGTCCTCTATCAAGCTTTTATATTTATTGTGAACTTACTCGACATATTTGACACAGTTCGATGACTTTAGTTTGGAGTGTTGACATTTCTGATGCTCCTTGTTTAAGACTTACTTCTAACTCTAGTAGTTGGGGTAAGCAAGAAATTAACTGGTGTACAGAAAGGAGCTTAATTTCTTGCTGCAAGAAGTAGATGCGTTTGGGGTTACCGATATCAGCAGCAATAGCGATCGCTTGTTGATTTCGCTCACCACTTTCCATCATAATCTTTACCCATAGCCAGGTGCGAAATTGTCCAATTAATGTAGCCACTATCCGTAATCCCGGCTCAGAAGCATTGATGAGATCGGCTAAGGTAATCAAAGCTTTGGTGGTGTCTCCTGTTCTAATTGCTGCTGCTAATTGTAAACTATTTTGGGTAGTATTTCTTACTAACTTTCTAACGATATCTACGTCTAAAGGTTTATTGCTACCTTGGGCATATAGGTGTAATTTTTCCATCTCATTGTAGAGAAGACGTGTATCATTTCCTACAGATTCAGCCAGTAACTCGGCAGTTTTCGGAGTCAGTTTCACGCCAAGAGTTTGAGCTGCTTGGTTAACAGATTGCACCAGCAATTCTGTTTTCCAAGGGGGAATCAGTGGAAATTCTCGGAACTCGGTAGCAAATTGTTTTAATAGTTTCGTAGACTTGAGGCGTTCATCCGGTTTGTTACGGCTGGTGAGTAATAAAAAAGAGTTTTCGGGAATCACTGGTAGCGATCGCCCTAATTCTGCCAACACATTCTCTGGACAGTGCTGGCAAACAGTAGTATTAATCAGCCATACCAAACGCCCACCAGCGCCAAAAGTTGGCGTCATCACCTGATTTAACGCCTCAATTGCAGCATCAGCTCGATCTGGTGGGAATGAAGTGTAGTTAAAACTAATCCATTGGGGATCGAGGACGCGATCGCGCAGCATAGCGATCGCTTTTTCCATAGCAAAATCATCCTCACCCCAGTAAACGTAGATTGGCATAGACTAACCTCTGAAGAAACACGGGGAGTGGGGAATGGGAGATGAGGGAGATGAGGAAGATGAGGGAGTGTGGGGAGTGTGGGGGGATGGGGGAGTGTGGGGAGAAAGAGAATTTATATTTACCACACCTCCCACACCTCTTCCCCATGCCCAATGCCCAATACCCCATACCCTATTCCCCACTCCCTACTCCCCACTTCCTCATCCCTCGATCATCACACCAAAAAACTAAATACTTTTGAAATCATTCTCTTAATCCGGAAAATTTTCCCTAAAATCTATCAAGTGAGAGCGTGAGGCTATGAAGATTGGACGACAACTATCAAACTTACTTGAATCGGTTAGCACGGCTGACGTTGCCAGAAGCCTACAAATCCCAAGCCCAGCATATCCAGGAATCCTCTAAATTCCAGGCAATTTCTGGGGTGAGACAAGCAGCGTCCTTTCCTGGCTATACGTTAATTACGCCGCCTGCTGAAGAAGAATCGAAAAACTCTGCTTTCTATGAACAATTACAGACTTACCAACAGGGACTTTTGGACTTACCTGTAAGCCGTGATTTGATTGTGCCTGTACCTCCTGGTAGCTTTCATCTGACTTTAGCTGATTTAATTTGGGACAGTGCTTTCCTTGACGCCTGCCAAAAAAATCCCAAATTTGATCGAGAGTTACACTCTTGTTTAGGCGGAATATTTCAGCAATATCAACAATTGATGACAAACAGGAATCATCCTATTCAATGGCAAATGCTGGGATTAATACTGATGCCAAGAGCTGTAGCAGTTTGTTTAGTACCTCAAGATGAACGCTGCTATGACGAAATTATTCAATTTCGCCGAACAATTTATCAAAACCCGAAATTAATTGCTTTGGGTATTGAGCAGCACTATCACTTTACAGCGCATATTACATTAGCCTATTTTGGGGAAATTCCATCTGACTTAGACCGCACAAACTTCAGCACGATGCTTTCTGAATTGAATCAACAATTGTTGTTAAATTTGCCAGAATTTTTGGTCGATCGCGTTGAATTGCGGAAGTTTGACGACATGACGCGCTACTATCGTGAAGCAGATTGGCCGGTTTTAGAATTTTGACCCCAGACAAGTATTTTTCAACAAATAAACTTGTCTTGAAAATAGGGTATCGGGCATCGGACATTGGGTATTGCAAGAAAGATTTTCATCTTTCATTGTAAATTTTTTGGTAGGGTGCGTTATGCCAAAAGCTAACGCACCGCTTTATTTAAGTAAGTCGGCGTAAATAATTATTGTTGGAGTAACGCAGGGGGCAGTTCTTGCTCAAAGCTTGGGGAGAAAGAGTTTGAGCCTTATTTACTTTTGTTCACACAGTTTGGTTTTATTGCACCGACTTACTTAACTTCTATAGCAGTCTGCTTTAATTTGGAGAACTTATTTGTGTGGTATGCTTCGCGCAGTACAAGGGCGTAACTTTCAAAATAACTGCTCATTTCACGCCGATTTAGACTGTCGAATGGGAATTTGAATCACAAATTCTGCTCCGGCTCCGGGTGCTGAATGGCACTCTAATTTTCCACCGTGCATTTCTATAATAATTCGGTAACTAATTGATAAGCCTAAGCCTGTTCCTTTACCAACAACTTTAGTTGTAAAAAACGGATCGAATAATTTTGCTTGAACTTTTTCATCCATTCCTAAACCGTTATCAGCAATACGAACTTCTACCCAGTTATTATGAATGAGACTTGTAGTAATGTGAATTTGCGGTCTATTAGGGGTTAATTCTATTTTATTATTAACCCCTGACAATTGAGTACTTAGTAATGAATCTTCTAAAGTATCAATTGCATTGGCTAAAATATTCATAAATACCTGATTCATGTGTCCAGCATAACATTCAATTAATGGTAAATTTCCATAGTTTTTAATTATTTGAATGCCTTGTGGATTATTTGGAGATTTTTTAATCCGGTTGTTTAAAATAATCAGTGTACTATCAATTCCTTCGTGAATATTTACTGCTTTAAACTCTGCTTCATCTAAGCGAGAAAATGTACGAAGTGACTTGACAATCTCAGTAATTCGCTCTGCTCCTATACTCATAGACTGAAATAGGTTTGTTGAATCTTGCTTAATAAATTCGAGTTCGATTACTTCAATTTCTCGTTTAATTGCAGATACTGGTTCAGGATAATGGCACTGATAAAGTTCTACTAACCTTAGTAAGTCTTGAAAATATTCATAAGCATAATTTAAATTTCCATAGATAAAGCTAACTGGATTATTAATTTCATGAGCAATTCCAGCTACCATAACTCCAAGAGCAGACATTTTTTCAGATTCTACCAGTTTCATCTGCAAAGCTTGGAGATTTGTTAATGCAGCTTCTAGTTCATTACCCCGTTTTTCTAGGGCAATTTGCGATTCTTCTAATCCTCGAATCACACTTTTGAGAACTGATTCCCTGAGTTCACTGGCGTTCTCAAGTTGTTGCCGATCTGCTTCAGAACGGTCGAGTTTTTTTTGGAGAATCCGAATATTTTTTTCTAATAGTTTTAGCCTGTTCTCGTAGTCTGTAGGTTCCATAAATCTCTACTTGCTTCCCAGAAGTAGAGTGACAAAAGTTTCTTGGTGATAGTAAGTCGAACCCTGATGTTCTAATGGTGCAAATTCACCATAGGTATAAAATCCACAAACAGGTACTTCTTCGGAGAGTAAATTTTTGATCAATTGATACTCTTCCTTTGCCCTTGTACCTAAAAGCCAACGGCGACAGCAACAAGAAAATAACAAAATGGCTTCTGGTTGTGTTCTGGGATAATTTTCTAAAGCATTTTTCAATGAAACTTCAGCTGCGGCAATAACTTCATCCCGGCTGATATCTGTAACTTGAACTGTGGCTTGCTCTGGAACATTTCCTAGAAAATTTATGGTACCAGTTTCAATATTGTAAGTATTAGGTACTCGCATGTAATAGCGATCGCTATCTCTTTCATACACCGCTAAGGGATTCTCCGCAGTTGGCGGGCGATCGCCCAAATACCGGGCATAAAATTCCAATGCTGATTTACCATCAATCTCATAAAGGACGGTTCCCTCAGACTTAGTAATAATGCTTTTGTGCCCAATTGGTTGCCAACCACAGGCAATTCCATAGGAAAATTGAATATCTCCCGAAAAAATCAGAACTGGTAGGGAATCTGTCAGCACTTCGCTACCGAAAAATTGGTACGTTTTTTTAAATCTAAACTGATCTCCAGCAGTACCACCCAAAATAGGGATCTGGGAACCCAATGCTAGTTTTAATCCCTTAAGAATTAACTCTCCATTAGTAGTGGAACCATCTGTTATGTAGCTAGCAGGTATAGAAATGCATAATTTTGCCGCATTAGTGCTTTTGTCCATTGCTTGTTGCACTGCTTGATGAGCAGCCGTCAAAGGATCATCCTTTGCTCCATACCCCACACCAGCGCGGATTTCTATACTGTCAGAGCAAAATAGCATCAGCGTCAAAGAATCTTGTTGAAACCCTAATCTTGAAGAGATTTCACCATCTGTAGTGCAACCAATTAAATCAATTTCAGGAAACACTAGGTTAATTTCTTTCAGAATCAGAGCATGATCGAAATCAATAGCTGCAAATAAAATACCCGCCTGAGGTATGACACCTGCTAAATCTTGAGAACATTGCTGTAAAACTTCTATAATTGCATCTTGAGACTCTGGATCTTCGCTGTGACCAACAACAACCTTAAGCATTTTTATATTCCTATTCTGAGTTAAGTTTGCCCACTTAACAGTTGCAAATCACATAAAACAGATGCCTAAATTAGCTGCGGCGATCGCACTGGGCCATGCGATACTGTTTTAGAACAACAATCCCTTCTCAATTTCTTAAATCCAGGCTAAACATCGCACTTTTGAGAAAGATCCTTTACTCTATCAAATAGAAGGCTGGGATGATACAACCCGAAAGTCAAAAGAGTATCACCTATACACGTGTTATTCACTTAAGTCATGTCATTGACTTGGACATTCCCCAATGGCCTGGCGATCCCCCAGTAGAATTTGAAACTGTGGCTGAATTGAATAACGATGGCTATTACCTGCGACGTTTTTCCTTGGGAGAACATAGTGCCACCCATATCAACGCCCCTAATAGTTTTTCTAGTCATAGTATCGGAATTGACCAATACCCAGCCCAGTCTTTAGTTGTACCTGCGGTAGTCATAGATATCCGTGAAGCCGTCAAAGAGAATTTTGATTATGCCCTGGCGATCGCTGATATTCTAGCTTGGGAAGAAATATACGGTGAAATTCCTAATAACTGCGTAGTTATACTGAATACTGGCTGGCAAAAGAAATGGTTTGATAAAAATGCATTCTTCAATCAGGATGCGGAAGGAGTTAGCCATTTTCCAGGATTTGGCAGTGATGCCACGCAATTTTTACTTGAGCAAAGGAAAATTACCGGAGTAGGAATTGATACTCATGGTGTAGACCCAGGACAGGATAACAGCTTTGCTACTAACCGCTTGGTGTTAGAACAACCGCGCATTGTGCTAGAAAATCTCACCAATTTGGATCAACTGCCACCTAAGGGTAGCACGCTAGCGATCGGAATTCTCAGATTACGTGGTGGTTCTGGTTGTCCTGTTGGAGTTTTGGCATTCGTGCCTTAAGGGAAAGAATTCAGAATTCAGGAGTCAGAATTCAGAATTGAAGTAATGAATATTGGTGTACAGCAGTTTTGATGTGTTGCGATCGCTATCTTATCTCTTCCTTTGCGCCTTTGCGCGGCAGTCGCTCATGGCAGAAACCCCCAAGATCGCGCTGCCTTGCCTTTGCGTGAGATAAAAACGTGAATTCTAAATTCTGATTCCTGACTTGACGATAACCTAGAAAGCAAGCAAACTTAGTACCAAATTCCACTGAATTATCAGTCGGAGGTCTTTGTGATGATAACTCCGCTATCTTGCCGCAATTTCATAGATGGTCAATGGTTGACTGCTGTAGAGGAAGAAATTCTCGAAAGCCGCAACCCTGCTGACAAAACCGAACTTGTTGCCACATTTCCTCGTTCCCAAGCCAAGGATGTAGATACAGCGGTAGCCGCCGCCCGCAAAGCCTACCAGAGTTGGCGCAAAGTCCCAGCCCCAGCTAGGGCAGAATACATTTTTCGCGTCGGGGAAATATTACTCCAACACAAAGAAGAACTTGCCCAGTTAATCAGTCGAGAAATGGGTAAACCCCTGACAGAAGCCAGGGGAGATGTCCAAGAAGGTATTGACTGCGCCTTTTACACTGCTGGCGAAGGGCGGCGACTTTTTGGGCAAACCACACCCTCGGAAATGCCGAATAAATTCGCCATGACGGTGCGAATGCCCATTGGTGTCTGCGCGTTGATTACTCCTTGGAATTTTCCCGTAGCAATTCCTTGCTGGAAAGCTATGCCAGCATTAGTTTGTGGCAATACAGTCATCCTCAAACCTGCCGAAGATACATCTGCGTGTGCAACTAAATTAATTGAAATTTTCCAACAGGCAGGTTTACCGCCAGGAGTAATTAACCTGGTGCATGGTGTGGGGGAAGAAGCGGGGAAAGCTTTAGTTGAACATCCCGATGTTGATTTGGTGTCCTTTACTGGTTCTTCCCAAACCGGGGCTTTTGTAGGCGCGACTTGCGGACGCACTCACAAGCGCGTCTGTCTGGAAATGGGCGGCAAAAATGCCCAAGTGGTAATGGAAGATGCCGATTTGGAACTAGCTTTAGATGGTGCAGTGTGGGGTGCTTTTGGCACAACCGGTCAACGCTGTACGGCTACAAGTCGCCTGATTTTACATCGTGACATCAAAGAAAAATTTACTGCTATGCTTTATGAGCGTGCTAGTAAGTTACGCTTGGGTGCTGGCTATGACCCCGATACAGATATCGGCCCGATAATCAATGAAAAGCAACTCCAACAGGTAAGCAAGTATTTAGATATTGCCCGTGAAGAAGGAGCAAAAGTTTTAATTGGTGGGGAAATTGCAGCTGTTGGCGAATTAAAAAATGGTTACTTCTTTCAACCGACTATTTTGGATAATGTGACTCCCAATATGCGCGTTGCCCGTGAAGAGATATTTGGTCCAGTGGTGGCATTGATTGAGGTGAGTTCTTTTGAAGAAGCGATCGCCATTCTCAATGATACCAATTATGGTCTTTCTTCTTCAGTTTACACCCGCGATATCAACCGGGCTTTTACTGCCATGCGGGACATCGAAGCAGGTATCACTTATATTAATGGCCCAACCATTGGTGCAGAAGTACACTTGCCTTTTGGTGGTGTCAAACAAACCGGTAACGGACACCGGGAAGCTGGCACTACTGCTTTAGATGTGTTTACAGAATGGAAAAGCGTTTATGTTGACTTTTCGGGAAGTTTGCAACGCGCCCAAATAGATAACCGAAATTCGTAATTTGTCATTTGTCATTCGTAATTAGGGGACAGAGCAATTGAATTGGTTTGTTGTTTTATAGCAGTTTCCATTCAGATGCAGTACAACATTATATCGCCAGGTGTAAGGGCACGTAAGGGCACGGCAGTGCCGTGCCCCTACAGGTGTACCTCAGCTTGTCGGGAAACGCCGCTATAAGCTACCCCATTAATGGGTGGAGTAACGATTACAAATTGCTGTAATTAGTTGGATTTCGCAGTTGAATCAGCAGTAATTCTAAAAAACTATGTTAAGTATTCCTGTTAATCTAAATTTACCTCGGACACCGCGCCTAATAACTTCTTTACCTGGGGTTCGCGCTCAAGCAATTATACAACGCGATCGCGCTGTTACTTCTCCTTCTTACACCCGCGATTACCCCTTAGTTGTGGCTCGGGGTGAAGGCTGTATGGTGGAAGATGTAGACGGCAATGTGTTTCTAGATATGACCGCAGGTATCGCTGTCACCGCCACCGGACACGCCCACCCGGAAGTCGTCAAGGCAATTCAAGAACAGTCGGCGCGTTTGCTGCACATGTCGGGGACGGATTTTTATTATGAACCGATGGTAGAATTAGCAGAAAAATTGGCTGTTCGTGCCCCCTTTCCCCAGCCACAAAATAACGCTGGATTTCCCGCCAAAGTGTTTTTTACCAATTCCGGGGCAGAGTCTAACGAAGGAGCGATTAAACTAGCTCGATATTACACCAAGCGATCGCTAATCGTCGCATTCTTAGGCGCATTCCACGGACGCACCTATGGCGCAATGTCTCTCACTGGTTCTAAAGCCGTGCAACGATCCAATTTTGGGCCTTTAGTTCCAGGGGTAACTCATATTCCCTACGGTACTCACGCTAGCTTAGATTACTTAGAAAAGCAGCTATTTGGCACAATTTTACCACCGCAAGAAGTAGCGGCGATCGTTGTTGAACCGATTCAAGGAGAAGGTGGATATATCGTACCAGAGGATGGTTTTTTAAAACGAATTCGGGAAATTTGCGATCGCCACGGTATCTTAATGGTAGTGGATGAAGTGCAAGCGGGGATGGGGCGGACAGGTCGCTTATTTGCGATCGAGCATTGGGAAGTGATGCCTGATATTATTACTACCGCCAAAGGTATCGCCAGCGGCCTACCCTTAGGAGCGATACTTGCTAGACCAGAATTAATGACTTGGCCTCCTGGTTCTCACGCTACCACATTCGGCGGTAATCCCGTAGCTTGTGCCGCTGGTATTGCCACCCTGAAACTACTCGAAAGTGGTTTAATGACCAACGCGACCGAGATGGGAGAATTATTACAAACTGGACTTACCCATTTACACCAAAGATTTTCCAGAGTATCGCCGCCACGAGGTAAAGGTTTAATGGTTGCCGTGGACTTATTGGATGAAGCAGGTAATTTTGATTATAAATTGCGCGATCGCATTATCCAAGAATCCTTCCTACGAGGTTTATTATTACTAGGTTGTGGTAAAGCCGCAATTCGTTTTTGTCCGCCTCTAATTATCGACAGCGAACAAATTCAAATCGCCCTTCAAATTCTCTCAGACATATTGTAATCCCACCCAAAAACTCTCCGCGCCTCTGCGACTCTGCGTGATAAAAATCATCCCATCAACTTATGAAACCCCAAATACCCCTTCATCTGTGGAAATTACTCTGGCAAGAATACAGCGCCAGAGTAAATCATGCCCGTACCTACCAGCAAATGATTACTACTGCCGGTGGAAACGTCGCCAACGACCACATCGCCTTTCGGTCTTTACGTCTATTTGTAGATAGCCCACAAGGTCAAATTAACCTGGGCATTGGCTACCTCGAACAAATTGTACAAGCTTTAGGTTACGTGGCAGCTGGAGAGTATACTTTTGCTCAAACTCATCTGTATGCCCGCCATTATCATCATCCTCAGCAAGAGGAATTGAACTTACCCAAACTGTTTATCAGCGAGTTGATTGTTGATGAATTACCTAGCAATATTGGTCAAATAATCTCTCAAACAGTATCTTCAATTCAATACGAACTCGCCTCACCTGTTAATTCTCTTCTAGAAAAAGAAGAAAACATTGAAACCATCGCCAAACAACTCCAAAAAATATTTACCCGTCCTTGGCTACCTCCCCTGCGTTCTGTTGTGGAAGAAGTAAATCAGGTCACTCAGTATGGAGCTTGGGTATTGCTGCACGGATATGCTGTCAACCATTTCACAGGCTATGTTAACGGCCAGAACACCACAGAATATCCAGATATAGATACTACCGCCAGTAGTTTGGCTAACTTAGGTGTACCAATGAAAGCAGAAATAGAGGGAAATGTTGCTTGTGGTTTGCGGCAAACGGCGACTCAGGCAGTAACAGAAATGGTAACAGTGTTAGATGATAACAGTGGCGGAGAAATTCAGATTCCTTGGACTTACGCCTACTATGAAATTGCCCAGCGCTATCCAGTGGAAGTCGAACCTGGAAAGCAGGTACTTTTTGATGCTTTTTTAGGGAATAATGCTCAGCAATTGTTTGAAATGACTCGTTTAGGGACTTCCAATTAAAAAAAACATCCCACCGTAGGGGCGCACAGCTGTGTGCCCCTACTTTAGTTGCTAGGCAGTCTGTTTTTCAATTTAAATTTGCTTACTAACGGCGTCTACCCGTACCAAATGAACGACTGCCTGAAGAACGTCTGCCAGTACCAAAACCACTACCAGAATTGCGTTTGGTAGTACTAGAGTTACCAGAGGGTCGCAAATTACTACCACCAAAACCAGAACCAGAGGGACGGCTGTTACCTGTAGTAGCACGTGGTGTATTTCGTACATTTGAACCGCTGGGATACGATCTTCTAATCGTCCCTGTACTGCGGAAAGCAGTGCGATTTCTCACTGCTGCGGGTGGTTCATTATAGCGAGTTCGATAGCTTTGAACTGCTTGGTCATAGCTGTTGCCGTATCCACCGTAGCCATTCAGCACTCCTCCTGATTGATAAACAGGGGGTACATAATACTGGGGTCTAAACAATAAACTACCAATGGCTTGACCTGCCAAGCTACCAGCCACAGACCCAGCAAACGGTGCCCAGAAGCTATTTTCTTGACGGACTACAACCGTTTCTTGTTTTCCGGTTTGGGGATTAGTTTTGTTCTCGGTGACGTTGTGGACGTAGGCAATTTTAAAATCTTCTGTGAGATACAAACTTGGCTGTCCATTTTCTACCTTCAGATAAGTTTTTTTACCCTGCTTAATTTCGTCATCAGTTAGCCGTGCCATTTGCAAATTTTCAGTTGCAAAGGTTGGGGGTGTGTTATTTAGTAAAAACAAGCTGTACTGCCCAGTTGCATCATCGTAAGTAACTTGTTGAATTTGATACTGACCATCACTTAATTTAGTGGTAGTCGAGGTTTGGCTAACGTTCTTAGCTGGAGGATTAGCTTGTTCTCCCCCTCCACAAGCTACAGTTGTCAAACACAAACTCAGTGTTAAAACAACGACTGTAAATTTACGTAGTATGGTCATGATCATTGCATTATCGTCCTATCTTCCGAGCTTAACAATTTCTTGATGTGAGCAGTAAGTACGGACTACCCAACATAGAGGAGAATTCAGAATTCAGAATGGGCTGCGCCCCGCTGCGCTAACAGAATTCAGAATGGGCTTTGCCCCGCTGCGCTAACAGGATTGGGAAGTAAAACAGGCTTTATCCCAGGCTTTGAGACTGACGTTGTGTACTTCACTTTCCTTGAAATCTGCTGTATTACAAAGGAACCAATTCAGGATAATATTCCAGCAGTTGATCGCTGGTTAGTTCATCGCCTAACTGCGCTGGTGAAAAATGTACTTGGACTGCCCGCAGTTTATGACTGTAATGCAAATTGATCAAGGCTTTCAATGCTTCCTTGATTGCCTGAGCGCTAGAAAGATCGGTTTCCAAATCTGGCACTTCTCCTTCATAAGCTACTGTAATCATCACAATGACGTTGCGAGTTACAGGTACAGATAAAGGTTCATCAAACCCAGAGGCAGAACTGTAATCTGGTTCACTGAGATATCTTTGGGCGGAGTCAGTAAATAATTCATTGACATAATCCCCTGCTTCGCCTTCATTCCAAAATACATCTCCTTCATTGGCAACCGAAAGCCAGTAATCATCGTATTGCAAGAGGGTTTGGGAGAGTTCTACCAATGCTTCGCCCAAAACTTCTAAGTCGCCATCGGCATCGATCGCATCCCTACCAGCACTATTTAATACTCCCAAAATTGGTGCTACCTCACCTCCCCCTAAGTGCAGAAATAGGCGAAAGACCACATAGCGAGTCCGACCAATCATTTTATTAAATGAGTCGCGCATTTTTCCTCCAAAATTTTTTCATTAGTCATTAGTCATTAGTCATTAGTCATTAGTCATTGGTCATTGGTCATTTGTTAAATAACTAATATTTACAGCGTATTTCAGGTAAATGAGTTACACCGGTAGGGGCGCACAGCTGTGCGCCCCTACGATTATCTGTACCTCACCAACTTGCAATCTACTGTAATTCCAATGCCCAATGCCCTATGCCCTATGCTCAATGACTAATATAGTGAAATCCTTTAACAAAATCTATAACCATATTTAAAGAAGGTAATATATATTTTGTTGATTCACTAGATTTATCATCATAAACTGAAGCATTGAGAGAAGACCGATTAATAAATCTTTTACCAAAGTTGGGATTGTCATGCACAATTAAAGTCTGGGCGCTAGAATTTGTTAAAATTATTTGGGTTGGAGCTTTACAAAAATTTAACTTGGCAGCTACTTCTAGATTTTTTTTCATTTCTTTGATTGTTGTAGCTTTATTGATAGCTTGCTCTAAAAACATATTTAATTGTTTTACCATATTTTGTGATTTGAAATATTTTAAATCTGGGTTGGCAACAATTTCAGTATTAATCATTTCCAGCATCTGGGAAATATTTTTTTGGGTAGATGACGCATCTAGAAAGGGAAGGATTGCAACATAAGCGGTGGGAAATAATGCTTCGTCGCTATCTACACGGAAGGTGAAAATAGTGCGGCGGCGACCACTTTCTATGCTTGGGGGTTGTTTTAGTCCCCGGTATTCTTGAGCAATTTGATAGTAGGCACCAGCAAGGGCAAAGTTAGGTTCGTGTTCTAAGGCTGCATCAACAATAATACGAATTGTTGGGGGTGTTTCGTTAAAAAAATCTCGTGAATCTTCAGAATCGAATTTTTGGATAATTGAGCGATCGCCTGTGGGGCTAAGATCGACCCATTCACAAGTCATACCTTCGGTTTTTAAACCAAATCTGGAGGTGGCGTAAAGTTTTGCACCGGTTAAAGTTGCTCCGGTTAAATCAGCACCAATCCATTCCGCCCTCATTAATTTTGCCTGGGTTAAATTCGCATGTACTAAACTCGTATTCGTTAAATTGGCATTACTTAAATCTGCACCACTTAAATTTGCGCCGCTCAATTTTGCCCCGCTCAAATCTGCCCACCGGAGATTCGCCCCGCTCAAATCTGCCCACCGGAGATTCGCCCCGCTCAAATCTGCACCGCTGAGGTTAGCATGGCTGAGGTTGGACTGTCTGACTTCAGCATCTCGCAAATTCGCGCCGGTGATGTCACAACGACTCAGATCGGTGGCGTTTAAGTTAGCCATTTCTAAGTTCGCTCCTGTGAGAGTTGCGCCTCTCAACACAGCCTCACTCAAGTTAGCCTGACGAAGATTCGCTTGGCGCAGAGTCCCCTCTCGCAAATCGGCACTGGTGAGGTTTGCCTCCGATAGATCGGCACGACTGAGATCGGCGCGAATTAACTCGGCGCGGATGAGGGAAGCTCCCCTAAGTTGAGCGCGACTGAGATCGGCCCGAATCAAATTAGCTACGTTGAGACTGGCGTTGTTCAGGATGGCGCTGCATAGATTTACACCACTCAATCTTGCTACATTCAACTTGGCATTGCTCAAGTTAGCTTCATTCAGATTGGCACCACTCAAGTTAACTACACTTAAATTAGCATCGCTCAGATTTACGCCACTGAGCTTAGCCCCGCTCAGATTAGCTTCAGACAGCTCAATACCACTAAAGTTTAAGACTCCTACCGCGTATTGTTCCAGCAATTCCTCTACAGTCATCGATGCTACCTCTGGGATGCCAACTTTATATAGTTGTAAAGTCGTAAAAAATGAAATGTCAAAATTAGAAATGAATATTGGGATTTTAGGACTGGGACTGATTGGCGGATCTTTGGGTTTTGATTTGCGATCGCTTGGACATCATATCTTAGGAGTTAGTCGCCGGGAATCTACCTGCCAAAAGGCAGTTGCCCTTGGTAGTGTCCATAGCGCATCTGTGGATTTGAGCCTATTGGCAGATGCAGAAGTTGTGTTTATTTGCACACCTTTAGCACTTATTGTGCCCCAATTTACACAATTAATCCCTTATTTATCTCCCACTACAGTTGTGACTGACGTGGGTTCGGCGAAAGCACAAATAGTCGAAGCTATTTCTCCCCTTTGGGACAATTTTATCGGTGGTCATCCAATGGCGGGAACAGCAGACAGTGGCATAGAAGCTGCACAACGGGATTTATTTGTCGATAAACCTTATGTACTCACACCCCTGACCACAACACCGACTACTGCAATTACAATTGTCGAAGAAATCGTGCGATCGCTGGGGGCGAATATCTACCATTGTCAACCAGAACAACATGACCGGGCTGTGAGTTGGATTTCTCATTTACCCGTGATGGTTAGTTCCTCGTTGATTGCTGCTTGTTTGAGTGAAACTGACCCAGAGGTTTTGCAACTAGCCCAAAAGCTTGCTAGTTCAGGTTTTCGGGATACCAGCCGCGTAGGTGGTGGAAATCCAGAGTTGGGGATTATGATGGCGCGGTATAATCGTCAAGCATTGCTGCGATCGCTGCACCAGTATCGCCACAATCTTGATGAGTTGACTAACTTAATTGAGCAGGAAAATTGGGCAGTTTTAGAGTCAAAGTTGAAATCAACGCAACAGGCACGACCTAATTTTGTTGAGTAGTGGTAATAGATTACGTTACGCTATTGATAACGCACTCATTACTACATTTGGTAAATTAATTGCTGATTTGTTGTGAATGCTTTTTCAGGTAGTTGATGAATTCTATCAAGTCGCACAGAATTCCAAGCTGAATTCTGGCTTCTGAATTATTCTTCGGTAAATTTATCAAAATAAACAATGGTAGAACGCCCAATCAAAAAATCAGAACGTCAGTCTCAACCAAGTACTGACAATAATTTGGAAAATTTGGATTCCAAACCTCCTGTTGAATCCAACCCCAAAAGCTCAAAACCAGATCGTAATCGCTCCTCTGGTAAAGGAAAAAAAGGATCGTTTGCAGATGAAAACAAACAACCTGTAAATCCTGCACTATTGCGTGGTCCAAAACCCGTTAAACCTCCAGTCAAAATTCAAACAGAAGTTGAAACGGAATCTGAACCTACCTCTGAGGAGTCTGAAGGTTAACATTTTACACAAATCTTCATCAACAGAAAGACAGTTATAGGACTTATGCAAAAACTCTCTGAAACTCTTATTTATTTGCGTCCTTTGCGACGGCAATCGCTCATGGGGGAAACCCCCTTGGCGCTAGCCTCTTCCTTTGGGAGAAGACCACGCTGCGTATCCTTTGCGGTTCCTTTCTTGATGATTTTGTGTAAATCCTGAGTTATCTTAATTGAAGGCAAAGGTAGCTATATTTACAGGTTTTTCAGCGTGGAAACATAACTATCTTAATTAAGAGTCAGAATTCAGAATTCAGAATTCAGAATTCAGTAGTCAGAATAATTAAATAACCAGAATAAATGATGATTATTTAATATGCTCAATATACTGCATTGGTTTTCAATTCTGATTTTTGACTCTTGAGTTTTGACATCAAATATTCAATATATAGGATTATTATTTGATTTTTGAAGCCATATGTAACTCGAAAAGGCTGATTAGGTTTTAGACGAATCAATTCAAAAATCAGAGTGGATTACTATAGCAATTTCCAAAATAATCGCCAGTGATGGATTTATAAAACCCGGATTAAGAATGCTATTCTCAATATAAAATCCCAAATAATATAATTTGCATCTTAATTTATTTAGTATTAGTGATGATTAATAATAACTATGTTAAGTCAATTCTTGGCTATTAAAAAAGCACTGAAAGAGCGTGGTGAAACATATTTGCTAATAGCGATCGCCTTTGCCATAGTGATAGTTTTAGAATACATAACACCGCCTGAGTACGTATTTGGCTACCTCTACACAGCAACTATTTTGTTAGCAGATTCTCGATTGAATCGAGGAGCAGTATTGGGGGTGACTCTTGCGGCTACAGGATTAACATTATTAAATATGTTTATCCCAGGAAGAGAAATAATTAATCTTCCAACCTTGGCAAATAGATTAATTACAGTATTGGCGTTAGTGGTAACTGCGACTTTAAGCGAACGTAACCGCCGTAATGAAGAAGCGATCGCTTATACCCAAGCACAATTACGCTCCCAAGAACAACTAGCTGCAATGCGTGAAGACTTTATTTCTACCCTCACTCATGACTTAAAAACCCCCCTACTTGGAGCAATTGAAACCCTGCAATATTTTCAAAATGAGCAATTTGGTCAAGTTACACCGATGCAAGCAAAAGTCCTGCAAACAATGGCTCGTAGCCATCGCAGTACACTGCAATTAGTCCAAACTCTTTTAGATGTCTACCGCAATGATGCCGAAGGGTTAAAACTACAGATATCGCCTATTAACTTAGTAACTGTGGCAGAAGAGGTAATAGCCACACTGATGGAACTAGCAAAAACGCGTCAGGTTTACATTTCTCTACACTATGGCGAATCAGATTTTCGCAGCTTTCTTTGGGTAAATGGTGATTCATTGCAACTGGGGCGAGTTTTCACCAATCTGTTGAGTAATGGCATTAATCATACTCCCCGTGGCGGTAAAGTGGAAGTAGTACTTGAAAGTTATTCTAGCGAGCAAGTGGTAAAAATACTCGATACTGGTTCCGGCTTTACCGAAGAAGAGTTACCCCACTTATTTGAGAGATTTTATCAAGGACATAGCGATCGCCATGTTTCAGGATCGGGACTAGGGCTTTATTTAACCAGGCAAATAATTACAGCTCATGGAGGTACAATTTGGGCAGAGAATCGCTCACCACGAGGCGCTGCATTTGGTTTCCGACTCCCTGCTTGTCCACCACCGGGGAGATGAGGGGGAGTGTGGGGAGTGTGGGGAGTGTGGGGAGATGGGGAGATGGGGAGAATGACAAATGACAAATGACAAATGACAAATGACAAAAATCTTACTCGTTGAAGATGATGAATTATTTCGGCTTGGCCTGCGGATGCGGTTGCAACAAGAGACTAGTTTGGAAATTGTTGCAGAGGCAGAAGATGGAGAACAAGCTGTAGAATTAGCTAATCGCTATCCCCTAGATTTGGTTTTGCTGGATATCGGTTTACCAGGAATTGGCGGGATTGAGGCTTGCCGTCAAATCAAGCAGAAGCACCCAAGTTTACCAATTCTCGTTTTAACGTCTCGTTCCGAAAAACCGCTGATTTCACGGTTAATTGCTGCTGGGGCACAGGGTTACTGCCTCAAAGGTATTGCTGCTGAGTCTCTGATATTAGCAGTGCGATCGGTTGCAGCAGGGGCTTCTTGGTGGGATCAAACGGCAACAACAGAAATTAGGGCAGCTTTTGAGGGTAATTCTATGACGGTGCTACCCATAAAAACTGACGAAACCTTAGAAAATCCCTTAACAAAGCGCGAACAAGAAATTTTAGCACTGGTAGCAGCTGGCAAAAGCAATCAAGAAATTGCAGAAATTCTCTACATTGCCCCTGGTACAGTGCGGGTTCATGTCCATGCAATCTTGCAGAAACTAGAAGTACGCGATCGCACTCAAGCCGCAGTCTTAGCTATCCAGAAAGGATTGGTCGCACCAGAATTGTTGATTAATTAGATTCATTCACATCGGGCTAGATGCTAAAACTAACTTAAGTGTAAATACAGTGGATTTTACAATTAAAAAAGTATAATTTTTATTATGTATGGAAGCGATCGCGAAAACATCGCTCAGTTTTTCTAAGGTGTATTTAGTTATATAACGATTCAAAATACTGCGGTTTTACCCCAATTAATAAAAGTTTTCTTAGCAATTCAATTTTGGGAGAAAAGTGAATGGCTCAACATTTGCTTCCTATTTCCTTTTGATATCATGCCCAGTTAATCACTTGTGATTAAAATCTCTTTGCTTGCCCGTGTCTTTGTGCCTCCCTGTCAGTCTAAACAATAAATCTTCAACTGGACATGAGATGAGTCAGTAATGTTCTAAGTTAAAGGCTTTAAAGCAACAAATATTTTATTAAATTCAAAAAAAAATCAATAATAGTTGAAACAAAAAATATGACAAAACAATTAGATAATCACCCTCAAAATCAAAATAATTTTGCTGTAAACTTACAAGAAGCAAGCGTAAATATTGTTTTTATAGATACAGCAGTTGTCGATTACCAAAGCCTCGTAGCTGGGATCGCACTTGGTAGTGAAGTTGTTATCCTTGACCCCAATCAAGATGGTTTAACGCAAATCACCGAGTTTCTAGCCGGACGTAAATCCAACTCAATTAAATCAGTTCACATTGTTTCCCACGGCGGTGAAGGAAGTTTGCAATTAGGGTCAACTTACCTCAACCTCAACAGCCTAAATAGCAATGCAAATCAGTTAAAAAATTGGAGAAATACTTTAACTGATGACGCTGATATCCTGCTTTATGGCTGTGATGTAGCTAGTGGTGAAGGCACGAAATTTGTGCAGCTTCTGAGCCAAATTACAGAGGCGGATGTTGCCGCTTCTACTGACAAAACAGGAAGTGCAGATTTAGGGGGCGACTGGGATTTAGAGGTAAAGACAGGAGAAATTGAAGCTTCCCTAGCATTTGCACCTGAAGTGATAGAGGCTTACAAATCTATTTTGCCAGCGAGTTTTACTGGCACTACTTACTCTCAAAACTTTAATTCATTAGCTAATTCCGGAACATCTATTTCTTGGACTAATGATTCAACCATTTCAGGCTGGTATGCAACAACAACAACCTATAACGCGGGAAATGGCAGTTCTAACACAGGTTCATTGTATAGTTTTGGTTCGACAACAGAGCGGGCACTTGGTTCTGTGGCTTCTGGAACTACAGGAACTATTTATTATGGGTTGCGCCTGCAAAACAATACAGATTCAGCGATTAGTCAGTTGAGAGTAAGTTATACAGGTGAGCAATGGCGTAGTGCTAATAATACATCACAACAAAAACTGAATTTTAGTTATCAAACTGGAACAACTCTCACAAGCTTGACAGCAGGAACATGGACACCTGTCACATCACTAGATTTTACTAGCCCAATTGCACTTTTGCTGGCAACTTCTCTGGATGGCAATTTAGCTATAAATAAAAATGTCAAAACCTCAATACTAATTAATTTAGCTACCCCAATAGCTGTTGGTAAAGAAATTATATTACGTTGGGAAGACATTGATGATTCAGGCAACGATCATGGCTTAGCAATTGATGATGTTTTTGTCCAAATAGACAAAACTACCTACGTAGTAACCAACACCAATGATAGCGGTGCTGGCTCGTTAAGACAAGCTATTATCGATGCCAATAACGATCCTGGAGTTGAGACAATCGTCTTCGATCCGACTGGAGTCTTCGGTGACGCTACTCCCGATACTATTACCCTGACTTCTGGGGAATTGAATGTGACAGAGGAAGTCATCATTCAAGGAACTGGAGCTAATAAACTTACCATCAGTGGCAACAATGCTTCCCGCGTTTTTACGGCTACTGCACCCCTATCAATTGATGGGTTGAAAATAACTGGGGGAAATGCTGTTGTAGGAGGCGGCGGTATTTTCAGCACTAGCAGTGTGAGTGTTAGCAACAGTACTATTTCTGGGAACAAAGCCCTAGCCAATGGCGGTGGTATCCTAAGTCTGAGTCTCACCGTCAGTAATAGTACGATTTCTGGAAACACGGCTTTGGCTAACGGGGGTGGTATTTTTAGTACTGATGCCACTTTCAGCAATAGTACAATTTCTGGGAATACAGCGATCGCTGCTGGCGGTGGTATCTCCAGTACCAATCTCACCGTCAACAATAGCACCATTGCTAATAACACCGCAGACACTGGTGGCGGCATCTTCGGCACCAATGCCACCCTCAGCAATAGCATCGTCGCTAGTAACAGGGCTAGCCTACTTAATTTAGGCAATGATGTCTTTGGTCTGAACTTCGACGGTAATGCTTACAATTTAATTGGCAATTTGACTGGACTTAACGTATTATTTAGCACACTTGGAACAGGCACAGATATTGTTAACTCTAACCCTGGACTAAAACCGCTAGGAAATTACGGTGGTTCCACCCAAACTCATGCCCTAGAATCTAACAGTCCAGCTTTAAATGCTGGCGATCCCAATTACAGTGGTAGCTTAACCACTGACCAAAGTGGTACAGGTTTTAATCGGATTGAATACGGTAGACTTGACATTGGAGCATTTGAATATATAGTTCCGAAAGTCAACTTTGGTGCTGCTACCTACAACACCACAGAAGGTAGTACCGCAATCACAGTAACTATCCCTGTTACTTTAAGTCGGATTCCCAGATTTGATGCCACCATTCCCATAGTCATCAACAGTAGCAGCACAGCTACTCAAAACTTAGATTATACAGTTTCCCCCACCACCCTTACCTTCGCGGCTGGGGCGACAGGTTCAAATTTAACCCAGCTGATTACTTTCACTATTCAGCCAGATGATTTACCAGAAAATGCCGAAACGGTGGTAGTTAACTTCGGCACATTGACTGGTGCTGAGGCAGGAACAATAACTCAAACTACTTTAAATATTGCTGCTAACGATCCAATTAAGTATGCAATTTCCGCTATTCCAAGTGTGACAGAAGGTGACAGCGGAACTAAAGTTGTTACTTTCACCGTCACCCGTAGTGGTGGTATTGGTGTCGTGAGTACTGTAGATTATGCTTTTAGCGGTACAGCAATTTTTGACACTGACTACGACAATGTTCTCATTCGGAGTGGAGAAGTTAATCCAATTAGTGAGTTTATAGATCGTGAATTATCTGGGACTTTAAAATTTGCAATCGGGGAAAAGACAAAGACAATTACAGTTGATATTTTAGGTGACAAAAAATTTGAACTAAATGAAGATATTACTGTGACATTGAGTAATCCCAATCTCACGGCTGCACCGGAAAGTTCTGTGATTACTACCAGTTCAGCAACAATAAAAATCATCAATGATGACAAACAACCCAGCATCAAAATTTCCAATGTCTCCCTGATTGAAGGTGATATCAGCACAACAAATCATGCCAACTTCACCCTTACTCTTTCCAATGCCAGCTATCAACCAGTGAGTGTGAATTATAATACGAGCGATCGCACAGCCACAATTTCTGATTTAGATTACGATTCTGCACTGGGAACAATCGTTTTCAGCCCCGACGAAACTTTGAAAACTATTAGCGTTGCAGTCAAAGGCGATCGCACATTTGAAGCCAACGAGACATTTGCTGTGACTCTGTATGGTGCAGGAAATGCCACAATTGCTGATAGCCTGGGAGTTGCCACCATCCTCAATGATGACATTAATCAAACACCAAGTATTCGTATTTCAGATATCTCAGTCACCGAAGGCTACACAGGGATGATAACTAATGCTAACTTTGCTGTAACTCTCTCCAATCCCATTTCTCAGCAGGTTATTGTCAACTACAACACTAGTGATGGTACTGCCAAAGTTTCTGACTCTGATTACAATTCTGGATTGGGAACAATTATTTTCAATCCTGGCGAAACTTTGAAAACTATTAGCTTTGGCATCAGAGGTGATAAAAAAATCGAAGCTAACGAGACATTTTTTGTCAATCTCTATGGTGCGACGAATGTGGCGATCGCTGATAATCGAGGGATTGCCACAATCCGAAATGATGACAGCCAAGCCTTTTACTTTTAATACATTAATACCATTTTCATCACATCTTAGTTATTGCAGTAATAATACTGTAGCAATTATGTCAGTTTTAACATAGATTTGTACTGATTTATAATATCAGATTTTTTTGTTTTATCTCAATAAAAAGAGGTTAAATTACCCGTTTTATTTACATCTGGAAGTGTATGTCTAAGCATTTGCTTCCGTTTTACTGTTGCGTGATTAAAGTCATCATTTTCGAGTTGCCAATTTTGTAGACTAACAAGAATTATTGTGCAACTACGAGAAAATAAAATTTCTAAAACCCCAAGTAGCCTGACAGAGGAATTACAAATGCCAAATCAAACTATTATTTTTATCGATCGAGCAGTTATCGGCTATGAAAGTTTGATTGCTGGCATCCAACCAGGCACTAGTGTAGTAATTCTTGACTCGAATCAAGATGGAGTAGAACAAATCACTCAAGCTTTGCAGGGTGGGAACTACCAATCAGTTCAAATTATCTCCCACGGCAGTAGCGGAAGTTTGCAACTAGGATCGAGCCAACTTAATAGCAACAACTTGAACTCCTACACGAATCAGTTGCAACAATGGAGAAATTATTTAACTTCGGATGCCGATATTCTTTTGTACGGTTGCAACGTGGCATCTTTAGATCGAACTTTTGTGCAACAGTTGAGCCAAATCACAGGTGCAGATGTGGCTGCTTCTGATGACATCACGGGAAATGCCGAATTGGGGGGTGACTGGGATTTAGAAGTGAAGATTGGCGAGATTGAGTCAGATTTAGCCTTGACACCAGAGACAACTAAGACTTACCGCTCAATTTTATCATCCAACACAGCGCCAACACTGAACAACACCGGTAATCCGAGACTCGCCGCCATTGCCCAAGACGTAACTGATACCAATAACTCCGGCACTTTAATTTCCCTTATCCTTGCTAGAGGTGCAGGTGGCAACCCCATTACCGATCCTGACACAGGTGCAGTAGAAGGAATTGCCGTCATTGGTGTAGATAATACCAACGGTACTTGGCAATACTCCATAAATGATGGTGGCAACTGGATTAATTTCGTTGTATCCGATACTTCTGCTACATTGCTCAGAGATACAGGAAAAATTCGTTTTGTCCCCAACCCTGGCTACAAAGGCACAGCGGAATTCACTTTTCGGGCTTGGGATACCTCAGACGGCAACATTAGTGGCACTACTAATGTAGTTCCTGGCGTTGGTGGAGGAACAACAGCTTACAGTAGTGTTACTGAAACTGCTAGTATCTCAATTATACCTAACACCTTTGATGTGGGATTAAGACCCTATTCCATTGTTGTCGGCGACTTTGACAAAGATGGGAAATTGGATTTGGTAACGGCAAACAAGTCCTCTCAAACCGTTTCGGTACTTTTGGGAAAGGGTGATGGCACTTTTAAACCTGCTACCAACTTTAGTACGGTGGGGTTTAATGGCTTAAGTCCTTCTTCTGTTGCTGTAGCCGACTTCAACAAAGATGGGAAGTTAGATTTGGTGACGGCAAACAATTTGTCGAATAATATTTCGCTGCTGCTTGGCAAGGGTGATGGCAGCTTTCAAACTGCTGTGAATTTTGCTTTGGAGTCAGCCTCAGCGCCCATATCTGTTGCAGTGGGCGACTTCAACAAAGATGGAAAATCTGACATAGTAACGGTAAACAACGCTTCCCAAAATATTTCAGTGCTGTTGGGAAATGGTAGTGGTGGCTTTGGAACTGCCAAAAACTTTAAAGTTCCTAGCCGTCCTAGTTTCGTCACAGTAAGCGACTTCAACGGGGATGGAAAATCTGACTTAGCAGTGACGAGTTCTTACTTCAACAACGTCTCAATACTGTTAGGAAACGGTGACGGGACTTTTAACTCAGCCACTCAATTTGATGTGGGAACAAATCCTAATTCCGTTGTTGTAGGCGATTTCAATAAAGACAACAAATTGGATTTGGCGGTGGCAAATTCGGACTCTAACAATGTCTCAATACTATTGGGTAATGGCACTGGCGGCTTTGGAATTGCTACTAACTTTGATGTGGGGTTAAATCCCGCATCCGTTACAGTGATTGACTTCGATAATGACGGAAACTCTGACCTAGCAGTGGCAAATGCAGGCTCAGACACAGTTTCAGTGCTGCTGGGAGATGGCAATGGCGGGTTTGGAATTGCCACGAACTTTGTCGTGGGAACAAAACCCTATTCTCTCGCTGTAGGTGATTTCAACAAGGATGGAAAATCTGACTTGGCAGTGGCAAACAGCGAATCTAGAAACGTTTCGCTGGTATCTGCTGAGGATGAAACTTATGAACCTGTTCCCCCTCAACCGATACTTATCAACGAAATTCTGTTTGATCCTCCAAGTACAGATAGCCCGAAAGAATACATCGAACTGCGTGGTACTCCGGGTGCAACTCTAGCACCTGGAACTTATTTAGTTGGGATTGAGGGTGATTCGGCTACTAACCCTGGCAATGTTCAAGATATTTTTGATTTGTCTGGTAAGCAGTTTGGTAGCAATGGGTTGCTAGTTCTTCTGCAAAAAGGCAATAGTTATGCAGTTAACCCCAATGCAAATGTAGTAACTAATACTGGAACTGGAGCCGGATGGGGAAGCGGGGCTTCAAGTTCACTCGGTCACATTGGTCAGGCAAATGCAACTGACATCGAAAATGGGTCTGTTAATTTCTTTTTGATTCAAACTACTACTGCACCTAACCTTAGCAATGATATTGATTCGGATAACAATGGTATTGCTGATGGTGCTACTTACTCAAATTGGACTGTGCTGGATTCAGTTTCGGTTTTAGATGGGGGAACTACAGACAAAGCATACGGCTCGATTGTATTTAGAAAAGGTTCTGTCGGTTCAGTTCCAACGAATGCCACAGTTGTTGACACCTCATTTATTGCCGGATATGTAGGGCGTTCAGGTAATACGACAGGTTCAACAGCTTCGGATTGGGTGGCAAGTTTGCTCGCTGGTACACCACCAAATTTTTCATTAGGTAATGCTACTAACACTTCACCTGGAAACTTTGCTAGTCAACCGTTAAATCACATAGGGGATACTAACTTTGCTCTTCCTGCTAATATCAATTACGTTATTTCAACTGCTACCCCAACTGTGACTGAAGGTAATAGTGGCAGCCAAACTGTCACTTTCACTGTGACTCGCAGTGGTAATACTGCTGTTGCTAGTACCGTAAATTATGCCTTGGATGGCACAGCAACCTTTAGCAGTGATTACAACACTATTATGGTTGCGGGTGTAACAGGTGCCGTATCTGGAGTTTTAATTTTTGCTGCTGGGGAAACAACAAAGGCTATTACATTAAACGTTCTGGGTGAAAAGGTCACTGAACTTAATGAAACCATTAATCTGAGGCTGAGTCACCCGAACCAGTCAGCTCCTCTTACCAACCCTGCTACAGTGACTATAGTTAACGATGACGCCCCGCCCGCTATCTCCTTCGTCGCAAATAAAAGCGATAGTGAAGACAGCGGGAGTCTTGTTTTTAGCGTCAAACTCTCCAATGCTAGCAGCCAAACAATCACAGTCGATTACAACACTAGTAATGATACTGCGATCGCCAACGTTGATTACACCCCACTCACAGGAACTATCACTTTCAATCCTGGAGTTACCACTCAAACAATCACGATACCAATTCTCGACGATTTCATTGACGAATCCAATGAGCGGTTTTTTGTCAATCTCACTAACCCCACTAATGCCACCATTGCTGATAACCAAGCTATTGGTACTATTACTAACGACGATACAGCTGGTATTACTATCTCTCCTATCACTGCACTTGTAACTACCGAAGCTGGTGGCACCGCCAACTTCAGTATCCAACTCGATACCCAACCCACTGCTAATGTCACCTTAAATTTAAGTAGTTCTAAGGTGAGTGAAGGCACTGTTTCAGTTTCTAGCGTTACGTTTACCGCAGCTAACTGGAATACGCCCCAAATCATCACGGTTACAGGTGTTGATGATGGCATTGCAGATGACAATACTACTTATCAAATTATTACTGCCAAAGCAGTTAGTAGTGACGCAAATTATAACGTTATCAATCCTACTGATGTTGATGTCGTTAATATTAAAAATGGCAACCAGTTTAATAGTATTATCACAGGTTCAGCGAATGCTGATAATCCCTTGCAGGGAACTAGCTCAGAGGATCTGATTTTTGGTTTTGCTGGTAATGATGTGATTGTTGGCGGTGACGGAAACGATCGCATTTATGGCGGTTTTGGTACTGATAATATCACAGGGGGTGCAGGTAATGATATCTTTGTAATTGTCAAAGGTGAAGGTAGAGATACAATCAAAGATTTCAACATTAATGAAGATTTAATTGCTTTATCAGGTGGCTTAACCTACTCAGGTTTGTCTATTACTCAAAGCGGCAGTGATACCTTGATTAAGGTTACTTCTGGTAACCTTAATTTCGCTTTGTTAACTGGAATTACGGCATCCAATTTAAACGCTAGTCATTTCATTACTGAGAATTGATTTATAGTAAGAATTCAGGAGTAAGAAGTCAGAATCCAGAATGATTAAAAAATCAAGCTTGTTATGGCTCTGTCATTTTATTAACCTGATTCAGGTTAGTATCAAAGTATTCTGAATTCTGAATTCTGAATTCTGGATTCTGAATCCTTACGATTTATAAAGTAAATCCAAAATAGTATTAGTGTCCCACTAGGTGCAATCGAACTTAAAAGTTCTGTTGCTTCACGTAACGAACAAATAGTTATTCTGTACTAAAGATGCAATTTTCCTAGCTCAACTGCAACTAGTGTTGAAAATACCGTTAGTAGAGGTATGGTTAGGATTGTTGCTATGGCGATTTGCAGTTAAGTGAGGTACAGATAATATTTTGAAACGCATACCGCCAAAGGCGGAACCCGCAGGGTAGGGACGCAAAGTAAAGCGCTCCAGGTACGCAGAGATTTGTACCTCAGGAGACTAGGAAACGCTATAAGTGATTTTACAGCCATAATAAGATCGGCAAGCCTTATCGTGGCGAAAGCGTTTGTTTTCTGAACATGAGACCGTTTACACAAGCCTAATAAAATATCTAAAATCCTGATTGTGATTCGATTGTACCAGGCTGGTAAATTTGTTGCAACTCCTCAGTTGTGCTTAAATTTTTTGGGAAAAAATAACCTAAGTCGAATGTAAAATTTATAGAAGATTAGTGTAAATAATATATTGAATTTTTTATTGCTTATGCGTCCTCGTCAAGAAATTAGCGAGATGTTCTCAACCTTTGTTTATTTGGAAGGAGACAGATTCAGCAAATGGTTGATTGATATCAAACTACATCGAAGCATTCAAAATTGCTTGGAGTCTTCACCATTAGCCCCTAATTCAGAAAACTTTTGGGCGCTATATTGGTACAAGCTTTGGCGAACGCAATCTAATGGCTTTGCCAGAATGCATTTGTCTGCTTATTTACAAGAACCAAGTTACTGGAGTGCTAAAAAAACAATTGCTAAATTCACCAATACTCAATACAGTTTGGCAGATTACTTTCAAATGGCCAGCGCTGAAATTGAAACAGTTCTCAAAAGCTTTAATCCAGAAAAATGTTCCAGTTTAAAAGCTTATGCTACTATGGCACTTCTCAGTCGGCTAAAAGATATTTTACGCCAACGTAAGGAAGCTGATATTTGCACAAATTGGGCATTGTTACGCAAAGTAAGCAAAAAGCAGTTCTTAGAAGCTCTGGATAAAGCTGGATTATCACCTGGTGTCATTGCCCAATATCGACTTGCCTGGACTTGTTTCAAAGAACTGTATGTGCAAAACCAACCAGGAGGCACAAAGGCACTACCAGAACCAGAACGCCAGATTTGGGAAGCTATTGCCAACCTCTACAACCGCGAACGACAAAATCAATTAACTCAACCTACTGCACAATGCACGAGAGAGAAAATTGAACAGTGGTTAACCCAAGCAGCTATTTACGTGCGTACTTATCTTTATCCACCTGTTAGTTCTCTAAATTTAACGATATCAGAAGATGACTCGACAACAACTCTTGATTTGCCAGATCCATCCTCTGATTCATTAATCGCTGAGATGATAGCCGATGAGGATGTCCAAAACCAACAAAATCAACAATCTCAGATTCAAGCTGTATTGTTAAAAGCTTTACAAAATCTTGAGGTTAAATCCCAAGAAATACTTAAGCTTTACTACCAACAGGGGCTAACTCAGCCACAGATTGTACAACACCTACAAATGAGTCAGCCTACTGTTTCTCGCAGGCTATTCAAAGCTAGAGAATCCTTGCTGACAGCATTGATCCAATGGACTCAAGAGACCTTTAATATTTCTGTGAATTCCAACCAAGTTAAAGATATGAGTACCGCTTTGGAAGAATGGTTGAAAGTTAAGTATGGTGAATCCAGTTGACATTATAAAAGATGAGGTAGTAAAAATGACTTTTGCTTTTACGGAACCGCAAGAAATATTGTTAGAAATATCATCATCTCTACAGAAAAGTGCTTGGCAAGAAAGTCAAGTTTACGCTACACCTAGCAGTCGTTGGTGTGCTTACATGAATCAAATTTGCCTCTATGGGTTTTTGAATTGGATAAAAACTGAATGTGTTCCGGAAGCAAGTGTTTGGTACAGTTCACCAGGGATACCTGCTTTTTGGGAATTTGTTAATGGCACAGCAATTCTGTTAGAGGAAAAGCGAGTGGTTTTAATTCCCAGCGAGGCAATTGATGATAGCGAGTTAGAAGTTCCTCAAGAATGGGTAGACATTCCCTCTTGGGTAGCAGACTATTACTTAGCAGTACAAATCCCAGCAGATGGCGAGTGTGTAAGAATTTGGGGTTACATAACCCATCAAGAACTTAAATCATTCGCACAGTATGACCAAGTAGATAGAACTTATTGTATAGATGCACGGCACTTAATTAAAGACCTGAATGCTTTTTGGATAACCTACCAATTTTGTAGAAAAGAGGAGATGAAAGCTGCGATCGCTCCACTACCAGAATTTTCAACTGCTCAAGCAGAAAATATACAGCAACTGTTAAGTGATTCTTCAATGACATTGCTGAGGCTAGCAGTACCTTTTACAACCTGGGGAGCGCTACTAGATCGTGAAGAATGGCGGCAACACTTATATAAACAGCGTCAGCCATGTCTACGAGAGGCTGCGCCTACCCAATTTTCCCAAGTGCAAGTAAATCTCAGTCGTTGGCTTCTTCAGATTTACGATGCTTCTTGGCAAGCTATGGAGACTTTTTTTGAGCCAAATACCAGTAGCCTAGCTTTTAATTTTCGCAGTTTTTCTGGGTTAAATGCTGCCGCGATCAAACGCGCCAAATTGATTGACTTGGGAATGCAAATAGAAGCACAAAAAGTTATCTTATTAGTTGCCCTAATGCCAGAGGTTAACCAACAAGTTAGTATTCGCGTGCAACTACATCCAGATCCTAATCAATCTTACCTACCCGCTAATATCAAGCTAGTTTTACTTTCGGAACAAGGGGAAATACTTCAAGAAGTACAAGCAAGAGTTCAAGATATCTACGTGCAATTGAAACTATTTGATGGAGAAATAGGGGAATGTTTTAGCATCCAGGTGGTTCTTGATAGTTGCCAGATAACAGAAAATTTCGTGATTTAATTATTAACAACTAGGGTGAACAGGTTTTCTAATAGTTACGCACAACCTAGTCGAAATGACATTTATTAGTCATTAGTTAATCACGAATCTCAAAGTCTACTTAAATTATGAGTAAGCTAGTCGTCTTCAGCTTTCTGGGAGGAGATCTAAATAAAGGATTTCCTGTTGTCACAGCTCAACTTTGGCATTCTAATAATTTTTTTCCCATGAAATTAACAGGGAGTTTGCCAGCAGCACCAGAATTAAGCGAACTCTACCGCAGATGGCAGTTACTTTATGCAGCAGTACATCAACGCCTGGGTGGCAATCAACGTATAAAAGTACATTCGCAAGACATAACCAATATTTCTATCAATGACTTCGATGAAGTGTGTCAACAGCTACAAGCAAATGTCAATGCTTGGTTGCAATTTGCATCATTTCAGAACATTGAGCGGCAGTTGCGAACTCAACTCAATCAAGACGATGAAATTAGAGTTATTATTGAAACGAATATAGTTATATTACATCGCTTGCCTTGGCATCTGTGGCATTTTTTTGAAGATTACCCTAAAGCTGAATTAGCTTTAAGCAATCATCAGTATGCTTCTCCTCATGTATTACTAAAAGCTGCCACTGGTAAGGTAAAAATTTTGGCGATTCTAGGCAATAGAGTTGGTATTGATATTGATAAAGATAGCTCTTTGTTACAAGCTTTAACAGATGCCCAAACTACGTTTCTTGTCGAACCACCACGTAAAACACTTGATGAGTATCTGTGGAGTCAGGATTGGGATATTTTATTTTTTGCCGGACATAGCACTAGTCTTGCTAATGGAGAAATAGGGGAGATTTACATAAATCGAACAGAAAAATTAACTATTTTACAGTTGAAAAATGCACTAAAAAATGCAATTGGACGTGGTTTAAAACTGGCAATTTTTAATTCTTGTGATGGAATTGGGTTAGCAAGAAATTTAGCTGATTTAAATATTCCCCAAATGATTGTCATGCGGGAAGGTGTGCCAGATTTAATAGCACAGGAATTCTTAAAAAACTTTCTTTTTGCCTTTGCAGGTGGCAAAGCATTTTACTTAGCTGTGCGAGAAGCACGAGAAAGACTCCAAGGATGGGAAAATGAATTTCCTTGTGCTAGTTGGCTGCCAGCGATATATCAAAATCCTACAACTGTTCCTGCTACTTGGCAAGAATTATATAGAAATTTTGGTGGCGATACTAAATTTGTGAATCAAGTTTCGACACAAGAGAAAATTTCCATTTCAAAATCTCAACTTTGGACTTTCATCTTAAGTACTTTTATTGTAATTATTTCAATAGTAGGTTTGAGATACTTGGGAGTATTTGAGAAAATGGAACTGCAAACTTTCGATCGAATGCTACGACTGCGCCCCAAAGAAAACCTAGATCCAAGGTTGGTAATTGTAGAAATCACAGAAAAAGATATTCAATCTCGAAAAGAGATAACGCGTGGTCCGAAATCGATTTCAGATAGGAATTTAGCACTATTACTGAATAAATTACAAAAGCATCAACCGCGAGTCATTGGATTAGATATTTACAGAGACTTTGCCGACCCTCCAGATAAGTCAAATCCAATACAACTTGCTACTGAACTTAGCCAAGCGAATGTAGTTGCTGTTTGCAAAAGTAGCGATCGCAATAATGATGACAGTGAAGGCGTTAAACCTCCAACAGGCGTACCTCAAGATCGCCAAGGTTTTACTGATGCAATTGAAGACCGAGATGGTATCGTCCGTCGCCAAATTTTGATGATGGCGCATGAGTTTTCGTCTCCCTGTACAACACCTTATTCGCTCTCGTTGCAATTGGCTGGTCGTTACTTATTTGAAGAACAGATTCAACCTGGTTTTGATGAAGATTATGTACAGTTTGGCTCTAAGGTATTTAACCGCTTAAAACCTGGTCGTAGTGGTGGCTATCAGCAAGGAGTTGATTTAGGTGGCATTCAAATACTGATTAATTACAGTAATGCAGATTATCAGAGAGTTTCCCTGGATGATGTACTGAGTGATAGAATTACTCCTCAATCATTTAAAGATAAGGTAGCGATCGTTGGAGTAACAGCTAACACTATCAGCGATGTTTGGTCAACGCCCTACAGTGCTGAACAACAACCTTACCAGAAAATACCAGGGGTATTTATACAAGCGCAAAAGGTCAGCCAAATTCTGAGTGCAGTTTTAGATCGGCGTCCAATTCTTTGGGTTTGGCCTTTTTGGGGTGATATTCTCTGGATATGCGGATGGTCTGTAGTGGGAAGTCTAATTGTTTGGCGCGTTCGTTCGCTGTCAGCTAAGGGATGCGCCATAGTTGTGACAGTTTTCATTTTATCTGGAGTTTGTGCGATCGCGCTTTTCCAGCAAGGGCTATGGTTGCCATTTATTCCCACTGCCTTTGGTGTGGTTACAAGTAGTGTTATTGTGTTATTTATCCAAAGTCGTCGGGAATTTTCCACTGCGACCCACTCCTTACGTGAATAAAAATATCAAGTTAACACCAGTAGACTCGTCCAAAATATAATCCAGACACAAAAAAATGGTAGAAAGCTCAATTAGCTTTCTACCACTCCTGTTAAAAAATGTGTATGCTAGGAACGTGCTAAAACGCAAAATTGAACTTCAAGGAAAAACTCAAAATGCTAAAATTCATGTCTACTAAAAAGTTCAGTGAGTCTCGGAAGAATAGAAGATTTTCACATTCACTATTTCAGGTAGGTTTAAAAAATAAAACAGAACTTTAGGCTGAAAAATTTTCCTGGTAAAACTTTGACAATTAGTCTAATTTCTTAACAGAGAACAATTGTCTTTTAGCACAGTTCCGCTATATATCACGACATTTTTTTCCACAGGGGGATGGATTGCTATAGTGATATATCAAAATCTTATAGTATCCAGTCAACAATTGTTGACCAGTTATCTCTAATCCAATCTGACAAATTATTTGCTAGAGTTCGCAAACCTAAATTACGCAAAAAGTCAAGAAATGAATTAGGTGATTTAGCAGCAGCCTTCTTCTCAGAATAGCTAGCATTTTTTGCAGCATTTAAGGCGCGTTCAAATTCAGAATCGTGTTTATTAGACATGGAACTAAGATGTGAATAACTTATGTTGTACAGTATCGACGCAAGTAAAAGAATCACTTAAATGGATTTAACATTTCTAGCAAATTCTCTAATATCTCTAGCCAATTATCTAGCCAACTCTTTCCAACATTGACTTTATTATGATGACGTTTTTCTAGCTCATCAAGCACAATCTTAGGTGTATATTCTCTGTAAGAAAAGCCTTTGAGTCCATTAAATATCCAGGTTCTTTCTTCAGGGCAAGAATCAATTATGGCTGCAAACAATTCTTCAAGCCCAAAACCAGTTCTTGACGAATATTCAATCATTTTTACATCCTTTTTAATTACAGCAGAAAGCTTCTCTTTTTTATCCTGAAGTATCACTTCAATGTTCTTCTTTTGCTTGGGCGATGGAATATTATATTCAATGTTCCAGTTAAGCGGTTCAACAAGGTCTATTTGGTGTAATGCAAATACTATTTTATTGTGGAATTCTTGAAGTTCCTGCAAATACTGTTGGTCTAGAGCTACAGCTCTATTACGAGCCGCCAAAACCCAAACTATAACGTCGCACTTCCCAAGATTCTCTTTATACATTTGCAGATACTGAGGATCGAGGTTAATATCTTCACCTAAACCTGGAGCATCAATTACTCTTAATTGAACTGGATAATTTTGGATTGTGCTATTAGTAAGCTTAAGCTCAATATCCTTATGCTCAAACTCTTTGGTACAAGCAACTGTGTCACTAGTTGCCAAATTAGTTTTAAAGAGTCTGTTAATTGTTGAGGATTTGCCAACCCCTGAAAGTCCAATCAAACCAATGGTAGGAGGACGTTTTTTCAATTCTCGTTGAATAATCGGGAGTGCTTTTTCCAATTGTTCAATTTGTTTAACCATAATTTACCATCCTAAAGTTGACAAGATATTATGAGTAGTAAAGCTTACTTAGATACTGTAAGCTTATTGGTCTCGACTCTGATTCTTAATTAGTAGCAGTTATTTGATTTTATTCACTGTTAGGAATCAGAGTTTTCGAGCTTTGGTAACCTTCCTAATTTTTAATTGGTAGCAGTGACATGAGTTTATTCACTATCATCATTATCATCACTATCACTATTTGATTTGATAAAGCCACAAAGTGTACCTGTTCCAGTTATAACTTTGCCAGCCCCTTTTGTAATGTCTGTCAAAGCATCTTCCTCGCCAGTTGCTAGCTTGACTGCACCACCCGCAATAGTGGCAATACCATCAGCTGCTTTCACTAATCCAGATGGATCAATATTACTAGCAATACCTTTAATAGCTCTAAACAAGTCGTCCCCTATATTGATGTTAGACATTATTTTTCTCCTTAATTTCAAATGTAATTTTGAACTGAAAGTAAGCTTGTTTGCCTTGATTCTGATTCTGAATTAGTCGCAGTGAGTTAATTCTATTCACTGTTAGGAATCAGAGGTTTTGGGCTTGGCTAACCTTCCTAATTCTTAATTGGTAGCAGTGAGTTGATTTTATTCACTGTTGAAAATCAGAGGTTTTTCAGGCTTGCTCACCTTCCTAATTTTTAATTGGTAGTAGTGAGGTACAGTTATTCACTTGATTCAGGAGTGCAAATCTGCTAGTATGCTCACTTATGTATCAGCTAATCGTGCTGACACCCATACTCTTAATTGAGCATTTCAAGATAATTTCTTTTTATAGGAGAGTGCAATGCCTATTAGAACTGCACGTCTAGACTGGTTGCAAAGTCTAGAAATTGTCATTGGAAGTGCGGTCATCGCCTTATATGCAAATATTTCAGTTGCCCAAATCACCCCAGATGGCACTCTCCCAAATAATTCCAACGTCACATTAGAGGGCAGAACCTTCAATATTATAGGAGGAAGTCAAGCAGGAGGTAATCTTTTTCACAGCTTCCAAGATTTTTCTGTTCCCACTGGCTCTACAGCATTTTTTCACAACGCCGCAGACATTCAAAACATTATTAATCGAGTTACAGGTGGGTCGATTTCTAATATTGATGGTTTAATCAGAGCTAACGGTACAGCAAATCTGTTCCTGATTAATCCCAATGGCATTATCTTTGGTGAAAATGCTCGGTTAGATATTGGCGGCTCGTTTTTTGCCACATCTGCCAATAGTATGAAATTTGCTGATGGATTTGAATTTAGTACCAAAAATCCTCAACTTACACCTTTGTTAACTATAAATGTGCCCATTGGTTTGCAATTTGGGGCAAATCCTGGTTTGATTCAGGTACGGGGAGATGGTACAGGAATCAGAACAATATCTTCTGAGCTAATTGATATTGACAAAGGGCTACAGGTAAAATCGAATCAAACTTTAGCCTTAGTAGGTGGTGATATTTCCTTAGAAGGCGCAATACTAAAGACACCAGGGGGAAGGATAGAGTTGGGTAGTGTGGGAGATAACGGTTTTGTCCATCTCACTCCGGTAAATAAAGGTTTTTCCTTGGGTTATGCAGAGGTACAAAATTTGCGAGATATCCAGCTATCACAACAGGCTGCTGTTGATGCCAATGGTGAAGGTGGTGGTGATATTCAAGTAATGGGTAGGCATATAACTCTGATCGATGGTTCCAGAATACAGTCAAGGACTTTGGGATCTCAACTTGGAGGCTCTGTGGTTGTAAACGGCTTGGAGTCTGTGAATGTGATTGGTCAATCTTCTGATGGTTTACTCTCTAGTCTTTTAGCGACTGATTCTGATTTCAATTCACAAGCAACAAGTACTGGTACCGACTTAACGATTAATACTCGTAAACTACTAATTCAGGATGGAGCCGTTGTGAGTGCTAGTACTTTTGGCGCAGGATATGGAGGAAAATTGACAGTGAATGCTAGTGACTCTGTGGAAGTAATCGGTCTAGCATTGAACAGAGGTTTTTCCAGTAGCCTGTTAGCTCAAGCTAACAGTAGTGCAACGGGGTCGGGCGGAGAGTTAACGATTAACACTGGTGTATTGCTAGTTCAAGATGGGGCACAAGTCGCAGCCAGCACTTTTGGTGATGGGAAAAGTGGCAATTTGACTATCAATGCATCCAAACAAGTGCGAGTAATTGGCACCGATCAAACTGGTCGATATGGCGGATTGTTTGCTCAAACTGAAGGCAAAGGAAATGCCGGAAGTTTGACAATTAACACTGCCAGTTTGATAGTTCAGAATGGTTCACAGATTAGCGCTGGCGCTTTCAATGAGGGGAATGGAGGGAAGTTGAGTGTCAATGCTTCTCAAGAAGTGCAAGTAATTGGCGTTGATTCTCGCGGTTTTTTTCCCAGCGCTTTATCTGTTTCATCTGCGGAGAATTCACAAGGGAATGCTGGAGATCTCATTATTAACACTCCTGTATTGCTACTTCGTGATGGAGGACAGATAATTGCTGGCTCTCTTAATGCCGGACAGGGGGGTAATTTGACTGTCAATGCTGACAATGTGCGACTAATTGGTACTTCTTTCAATGGTCGCCTTGCCAGTGCTATAGCTACTTCATCGGAGGGAAATTTAAGCGGGGATGCAGGCAACTTGACCATTAACACCCGTAATTTGTCACTAGAGAATGGAGGAGCGGTAATTGCAGCTACATTTGGTCAGGGTAAGGGGGGCAATTTGACTGTCAATGCTGACAATGTGCAACTGATTGGTACTTTTGCCGATGGTCGCTTTGGCAGCCAATTATCCACTTCATCTGGGCGAACTTTAAGCGGAGATGCAGGAAACTTGACCATTAATACCCGTAATTTGTTAGTAAAAAATGGGGCACAGGTTCTTGCAAATACTGATGGTCAGGGCAAAGGAGGCAATTTGATTGTCAATGCTGACAATGTGCAATTAATAGGTGTTGCTGCCAATGGTCGGTTTGGCAGTGGCTTGTTTACTTCAACTTCCCCAACCTCAACTGGAGATGCAGGAGACTTGAAGATTAATACTCGTCAATTGTTGGTGCAGAATCGGGCTGGGGTATTTGTCAACAGTCAAGGAAGAGGAAATGCAGGTAATTTAACTATCGATGCGGAGTCTATCAGTTTGGATAATGGCACTCTAAGTGCTAACACACGCAGCGTCAACACCGATCCGAATAAACCACAGGCAACTATTACTCTGCAAGTGAAAGACTTATTATTGCTGGGTCGTAGCAGCAACATTACTACCAACGCCAGAGGAGAAAATGTCATCGGTGGTGATATCAAGATTAACACCAACGTTTTAGCAGGATTTGCAGACAGCAATATCACTGCCAACTCTACTGATTCTCGTGGTGGTAATGTCGCAATCAACACTAAAGGTATTTTTGGCATCCAGTTTCGGGATATAGCTTCCCCAAAAACAAGTGATATTACCGCTACAGGCGCAACTCGCGAGTTAAGCGGCAATGTAGAAATCACTACACCAGATATAGACCCGACTAACGGCTTAGTCCAACTCCCAATCAATCTGGTTGATGCTTATAACCAAATTTCTAATGCCTGTAAGCCTGGAACTCGACAATTCCAAAATACTTTTGTGGCAACAGGACGCGGCGGACTACCTATCAATCCCACTGAACCCTTACAAGATTCTAGTACTGTGTCTGCGTGGGTCAGATTGAGAGCAAAACCAGAAAACTTCGCAAACACAACGACTCAGGCGCAACCAACAGCGGTTTCAAGTAGTTCTCAAATTGCTGTTGCAACTCCAATTGTAGAAGCTTCTGATTTGGTAATTGATAGTCAGGGAAAGTTACAGCTGGTAGCAGAAGTTCCTCAATTCAACCCTCACAGCCTTTGGCAAACACCTGCTTCTTGTCCTGTATCTCAGTAAGGTGCGAAATATGCAAAAACTTCACTTGGCAAAGCGAGTAGTTAAATTTGCGGTAAATCCTATAGTTCTGTTTACTCTTGCTGTTTTCTTGACTATTATCCCCAGCACATTTGCCAAACCAATCCAGACAAATTTACCAGATGAGTTTCACATCCAAACTAATAAACCCCCAGGGACAACATCACAGCAACTTCTTGAGCAAGGAGAAGCACTTTATCAAGCTGGACGCTTTACCGAAGCGGTAACTGTTTTACAACAAGCTGTCCGTACTTCTCAAGGAGAAAGCAATAAACTTGCACAAGCCGCAGCACTGACTAACCTCTCTCTTGTATACCAACAACTCGGTTCGTGGAAAAAAGCTGATGCAACTATCGACACTAGCTTAAATTTGCTGGGCTGGGATGAAAAAAATCAAACGCTAAATGTCAACAATCCAAAGTCTCAATTGTGGGAAATTCTGGCACAAACTCTGAATATTCAGGGCGAATTGCAACTGACACAGGGACAAACTGATGCATCTTTGCAAACATCACAACAAGCAGAGCAAATCTGGCAGAAATTAGGTGACAATGCTGGAGTCAGGCGCAGCCGGATCAACCAAGCACAAGCTCTACGAGTTTCTGGTTTTTACCGTCGTAGCCGGGATATATTGCAAGAAGTATCCGAACAGTTAAAAGCTCAACCTGACTCACCTCTAAAAGTAACAGCTTTGCGATCGCTTGGTAATGTCTTACAACAATTAGGCGAAATAGAGTCATCCGAGAAAATTTTACAACAAAGCTTAGAAATCGCTCAAAGTCTGCAACTGCCTCTAGAAATTAGTTTGACTGAATTTAGTCTTGGTAATACTACTAGGGCTTTAAGTAACATTCAAGATGCCATAACCCATTATGAAAATGCTGCCAAAATCGCCCCCAATCCACTTACCAAAGTTCAAGCTCAAATCAATCAACTCAGCTTGCTGGTTGAGAATGAACAAATAACAGCAGCGAAAACATTAATACCCATAATCCAATCTCAATTAGCTAGTTTACCTACAAATCAAGCTGGTATTTATGCACGGATCAATTTTGCTCAGACTTTGACTAAAATTGGTAATAAAAAAGACATTGCAGAGATTCTTGCAAGTACTGTTCAACAAGCTAAAATCATCGGCGATGAACGTGCCGAATCTTATGCATTAGGCAGCTTAGGAGAAGTTTACGAGCAAAACCATCAATGGCAAGACGCGCAGTATTTGACACAGCAAGCGTTGTTTCTAGCCCAAAAAATCGATGCTTCAGATATAGCTTATCGCTGGGAGTGGCAGTTAGGACGCTTGTTCAAAGCACAGGGAAATATCCCAGAAGCCATATCTGCTTATGATGCAGCAGTAGCAAGGCTTCAGTTACTTCGTAGTGATTTAGTTGCAGTTAACCGAGAAGTACAATTTAATTTTCGCGATCGCATAGAACCGATTTATCGCCAGTCTGTAGAGTTGCTTTTACAAGAGAAAGGACAAGGAAAGCCTAATTTAGATAAAGCACGTCAGCGAATTGAAGCTTTGCAATTAGCAGAACTTGACAATTTTTTTCGAGAAGCTTGCCTAAGTAACCAATTTGTGGTACTGGATAATGTGGTAGACCGCGACAACCCAAATACTGCTATTTTCTACCCGATTATTCTAGATAAGCATTTAGAAGTTATTGTCAAACTTCCCAATCAATCATTGATACATAAAACTTCTGTAGTCAACCGTCAGGAAGTGGAGCAAGTCATTACAAAAATACGAGAGACAATAGTCGAACCCGATACTAATCGGCAATTTCAAGCACTTTCCCAACAGCTATATAACTGGTTAATTAAACCAGTAGAAACAGACCTCAAAAATAGTCAAGTGAATACTCTAGTCTTTATTCCAGATGGATTATTGCGAAATATCCCGATGTCTGCATTGTATGATGGCAAAGAGTATTTAGTGCAAAAATACTCTGTAGCTGTCACTCCAGGACTACAACTATTTATACCCAAACCTTTAGCACAGAAAAAATTAAATGCTCTGGCTGGAGGACTATCGCAACCACCCAAAAACGAAAACTTTGCGCCACTTCCTAACGTTAAAGTTGAACTGAAATTAATTCAAGAATCGGGCGTATCAACAACCACATTATTGGATAACACTTTTCTCAGTACGACTTTAGAAAAAACCATTAATGCTCAACCTTTTAGAGTTGTTCACTTAGCAACTCACGGGCAATTTAGCTCTAAAGCAAAAGATACTTTTATCCTAGCAGCTGATGGACGTATCAATGTCAGTCAATTAGATAGCTTACTCAAAAGTAGAGAGCAAAAACGCACAGAGCCAGTTGAATTACTTGTTTTGAGTGCTTGTGAAACGGCAGCAGGAGATAACCGAGCTGCATTAGGATTAGCGGGAGTTGCTTTGCGTGCTGGTGCGCGGAGTACCTTAGCATCGCTGTGGCAAATTGGCGATAACTCCACAGCTTTTTTTATTGATGAATTCTACCGTCAGTTAATGACTGGTAAAACTACAGCAGAAGCTCTACGCCTTGGTCAATTAAAACTACTGTCTAGTTCTGAATATACTCGTGCTAGATACTGGGCACCCTATGTTTTAGTTGGCAACTGGTTGTAGAGATTTAGGCTTGTAGAATAAGGAAGATTATTTATATTGGCACGTTTAACAAAATGTTACACTGAGACTTATGATAATTAACAAAAAAAAATTCAGGAGTCAGGAGTCAGAATGGGCTAAACCTTAGCTATCCGCTAACAGAATTGAATTATGTGCGACTGGCGGATAGTGCAGCGTTAGCGAGTACTCAAGCGTCTGAATAAACGGGTTTAAATCCC
>NZ_JACJRQ010000016.1 GCF_014697355.1 Nostoc calcicola FACHB-3891
TGACGGCTTTCCATACCATCTTTAGCTTGACGGTAATGTTTTTCTAATTCTTCTAGACTTAGATGTGCGGCTACACTAATTCGTTTCGGCATTGGTCATCTTTGCACTCACTTCTTTTATCGTAAGCGATTACCCGGACATGATATGAAACAGCCCTGCTTGTAAAGGGGAGGGAACTGGATTCTTTTTTCCCCCCCAATACATCGGGGGGATTAAGGGGGGTAAAGCGTATGTGGGACAAAGGTTTGAGCTTAAGTTGACACCTATGGACACAGCAGAAAATCCTGATACATATAGATAACGTAGGGGCGCACAGCTGTGCGCCCCTACCGAGGTATCTGTATCAATTTTAAAGTGAAATGGTATCACGCCTGTTGCAATCTGCTGTAGTAGCCTAGCACCGCTTACCCGTGTACTCCTAAATTTCGGAACGTTTAGCCATTCACCAGCCCGTTATAATCCCGCAATTCAACTTACTTCGTCTCCATCCAATTTTCACCTGCACGCGCATCCACCACCAATGGTACACTTAACTGTACTGCGTTCTCCATCACCGATTTAATTTGCGGTTGTAATTCTTCCCACTCATCAGGAGGAATTTCAAATACTAATTCATCGTGAACTTGTAACAACAAACGCGCCTGATATTTTTGCAAAACTTGATGGAGTCGCACCATCGCAATTTTGATAATATCAGCATTGGAACCTTGAATTGGTGCATTAGCAGCAGAGCGTAGTAAACCTGCATCATAAGCACCTAAATTCTTCAATTTACTCAATTCAATATCTTCTGGATTGCTGCCTTTTAATCTTCGTAAACTGTTGTTGGTAAATTCAAAATAACGACGACGACCGAGAATAGTTTCTACATAACCTTGAGATATCGCTTCTTTTTTTACTCCCTCCAAATAAGCAAAAACTTTGGGATATCGTTCATTAAACCGCTTAATGAACTCGTTGGCAACACTCTTATCTATTCCAGTTGAACGGGAAAACCTTAGAGAACCCATTCCATAAATCACGCCAAAATTAATAGTTTTTGCTACCGATCGTTCTTCTGATGTGATATTCTCTTTCTCAAACACTAATCGCGCCGTCACAGTGTGAACATCTTCATTTTGCCGATATGCTTCCACTAATATCGGCTCTTGACTCAGATGAGCCAAAATTCGTAATTCAATTTGGGAATAATCAGCAGCCACCATTAACCAACCAGGTTCCGGCAAAAATGCCTTGCGAATTTGGCGACTAAAAGCTGTACGAATGGGTATATTTTGCAAATTTGGATTAGAAGAAGATAACCTGCCCGTTGATGTTGCTGCTTGATTAAAATCAGTATGCACCCGTTGAGTATCTGGACGCACCAATGCAGGTAATGCATCTACATAAGTAGACTTTAATTTAGATAAAGTTCGATACTCAGTTATCGTCTCAACAAATCCAGTTTGATCGATTTCTTGGAGCTTTTCTAGCGTTGCTGCATCTGTAGAATAACCAGTTTGAATTTTCCGAGAATATTTGGTGCTTAAACCCAATTTTTCAAACAATATTTGGCTCAATTGTTTAGGAGAACCCAAGTTAAAATTTTCTCCAGCAATTTCTATTGCTTTCTCTTTTAATCTGGCTAATTCTGTTTCTAAATGCTGCGAAAGTTCTTGTAAATAAGCTGAATTAATGCGAACGCCCGTGTATTCCATTTGCGCTAAAACTGCTTCTAGTGGCTGTTCTACTTCCACTAATAGCTTAGATAAAGTTGGAATTTCCTCCAGTTCTGCACGTAATTTCGGCACTAAACCAAAGGTAGAATAAACATCCATACCGCAGTAATCTGCTACTGCTGGAATATCTATATCAGCAATGGTTTTACCTTTTGGAACTAAATCTAAATAACTTTTCGCCGTTAATCCCAAATATCGTTGTGCCAAATCCATTAAATTATGACTAGAATCTGGATTTAGCAGGTAACTTGCCAACATTGGATCGAATACCACTCCATTCAAGTTAATTCCTTGACACTTGAAAATTAAGCGGTCAAACTTGGCATTTTGTAAAGTTTTGGGATAATCAGCACTTTCAAGAATTGGGCGTAGTGCTTCTAACACCACATCCTTATTTAAATTTTCTCCACTTTTGTGACCAAGAGGAATATAAGCTATTTCATCTAATTTCGTTCCCCAGCAGCAACCAATCCCTACTAACTCAGCATCTCTTGGTTCTAAGTCTGTGGTTTCAGTGTCCCAAGCAACGGGTATTTCAGAACTAGTGAATTTCTGCAAAGTTTCTACTAATTCAGTCAGTTTGTCTTCGGTATTAATGATGCGTGGTTGGATTACTGACGCGGGCTTTTGTTGTACAGCTTGTGTTTCAGCAAAACTAAAAAATGAAAGGTCTGGGTCTTCAAATTCGGGTTCTGTATCTGATATTTCTGTTTTTGCTGTTTCTTCAACTTGGCCACCAAAGCGTTGCTGTAGGTCGTTTATTTTACCTAAAAACAATTTAAATTCTAATTTTTCTAAAATTGGTGATAAGACGCTTGTATCAAATCCTTTTAATTTAGAAGCTTCTAAATCAAACTCTAGAGGAACATCCAAAACTATAGTTGCCAAATATCGAGACTTCTGGGCGTCTTCTTTACCCGCTGCCAATTTTTTCTGATTCGCGCCTGTAATTTCATCTAAAGCAGCATAAATATTGTCAAGGGAACCATAGGTATTTAGCAACTGTACTGCTGTTTTTTCTCCAATTCCTTTAACCCCAGGAATATTATCTGATTTATCACCACAAAGTGCTTTGAAATCAACAATTTGCGAAGGTAAAACGCCCAGCTTTTCTTTAACTTGCTCTGCCTCAAATTCAGTGATGCTATTTGTAGAACGCTTTAAGGCATCTGGGCTAAAATTTAGAACAGTGATTTCTTTCTCGGCATCTATCAATTGAAATAAATCGCGATCGCCAGTGAGAATCTTTACCCTATACCCAGCAGCCGTTACTCGTTGTGCTAAGGTTCCCAAAACATCATCTGCCTCGTAACCAGGAGCAGTGTAAATTGGTAGATTCAAACCATTGAGTAACTCGTGTAGATTTTCTAAGTCCGGGATAAAGTCTTCTGGTGTTTCTTTGCGATCCGCTTTATATGTATCATCCGCTTCGTGCCGGAAGGTTGGCAAACCCAAATCAAAGGCTACAGCCATTGCCTGGGGCTGTTGTGTTCCCATTACCTCAAGTAGACACTTAAGAAAACCAAAACATACACTCGTAGGAATCCCCGCTTTTGTACGTAGTCCTCCATCTCGCCCTTTGGCAAAAGCAAAGTATGAACGATAAGCCAGGGAGTGTCCATCTACGAGAATGAACGTCGGACGTGTTGGGGTTGTAGTAGCAGTAGTTTGAGACATAGCCCTATTTTAGCCAGAAGCTTCGTTATTTAGATCTTGCATCAGTTCCTGTATTAAAATTTGTCTCACCTGGAATTGCTTTTTTAATAAAACTTCATACATACCGCTAAAAAGGTACATTTGTCAAAGGAACTTGGACATAAAAACTTTACATAAATTTACGTATATTTATCAAGCCTAGAAGCAAAACTTCAAAGTTAAAAATAAGTTAGTAATCCCGTAATGATTCGTTTCAAAAAAGCATCTTCCATCATGACAACAAAACTATTCAAGACTCTAGGCGCTGCCACAACTTTAGCAGGAATTGTTGCAACTTCTGGAGTGGCTAATGCAGCTTCTCTCTCGTACACAAGCTCTAGTAATTACGAGTTTACAGATATTATTGATGCACCTTTGAGTGTCCAAAAATTTGACTCATCTTTAGGCACACTTCAAGGTGTAACAATAGAATTTACTGGCGACGTACTTGGAAATGCAGGTTTTGAAAATAGGAGTCCAACTGCGAGTCAGGTGACGGTAAATCTTGCTAGTCAATTCAGCTTACAACTAAATAATCAGTCTTTGTTGGCACTTAATCCACAATATACTTCCAGTTATCAAGTTGCCAAATACGATAACATCATTGACTATGGTGGTACATCTGGAAAGACTCTTTCTAATTTAACTGCCACACAATCTGGTACTCAGTCTTTTACTGATTCCCAATTCTTGCAGTCTTTCATTGGTAATGGCAACGTAGACTTTTTGTTCTCAGCTATAGCTAATTCATTAGTTACAGGATCTGGCAACATGAGATCCTACATTGATACATATGCCAAAGCAGGTATCAAAGTAACTTATGACTATAAGTCTGTACCTGAAGCATCAACTACTCTTGGAATTGGTTTAGTTGCTGGGCTTTGTCTGTTGTCACAACGCAAAAAAAGCTGGATCAAGGTGATAAATTCATAGATTTTAGTTGAATAGGTAGATTTTTTATTCTATCTATCAGTCAAGTTATCTAACTTAAATGTAAATCCCCGATTCTTTCGAGAATCGGTTTTTTTGTTGGTAGATTTAGAAGGCTATTCCCAATCCAAAATTTAGCTTAAAAAAGGGAGTAGGGGAGGAAACCTTTTTTATATTTGGTGGTTGGTTTTTCCAATTATGGACTGTCTTGAAACAAAGTTCAGATCGGAGGAAACTTCCGAACCGACTTTGTGCTGTGTCGCTAACGCAAGCCTTCTACTATTTCACGAAAATCTTGATACATATAAATTTACTGTAGGGGCGAACGGCCGTTCGCCCCTAGTTTTTGCAAAATCTAAAATCCAAAATGGTATAACCTCTAACTGGAACTTTAAATCTAGGGGATTTATGCAGGAAGCATCTGCCAAAGATATTAAACTACTGGTTGTAGACATAGATGGCACGATCGCCGGACACTCTAACACCATCAGCGAACCTGTAAAGCACGCGCTGATTGCAGCACAAGCACAAGGCATTCCAGTGGCGATCGCTACAGGTCGTATGTATCGTTCAGCCTTACGCTTTCACCAAGAAATTGGCTCTAAATTGCCATTAATGGCTTATCAAGGAGCCTGGATTCAAGACCCCACTACCCAAAAAATTCATCGCCATTTAGTGGTTTCTAGAGAAATTGCCCACCAGCTAATCGATTATTTTGAACAGCCTCAATTGCGGCAGCTTTTATCTGTCCACTTTTACATCAATGACCAACTCTATGTCCGCGAAATAACCAAAGAAAGCGAAATTTATGCTGGGCGTTCTGGTATTATTCCGATTCCCGTCGGTGACTTGCGCCAAGTCTTAACGAATGAACCGACAAAAATTCTGGCTTTGTGTGATGACACAAATTTTATCAGCGAAGTATTGGGGAATTTGCGCCGTCAGTACACACCCGCTGAACTTTATTTAACAACATCTGTTGCTACCTTCCTAGAAGCAACTAACCCTTCTGTAAATAAGGGGACAGCTGTACGTTACCTAGCCGAAGAATTGCTGGGATTACAATTAGCCAACGTCATGGCTATTGGTGATAACTTCAACGATCTGGAAATGCTAGAGTGTGTTGGTTTTGGTGTAGCTATGGGAAACGCACCAGAACCAGTGCAAGCGATCGCTCAGTGGGTAGCTCCTAGCGTAGAGGAAGATGGAGTAGCTGTGGCGATCGAAAAATTTTTGCTTCAATAACAGCACTTTTTCAAACCTAACCCATATCAATCAGAAAGGACACCGACGACTGGCCGTGTTTCGTCTCGGTGCCCCTGCTGGTTCGCTCCTCACACAAGAGCTAATGTAGCCGAGGTGATGCATTGAGTCAATAGCTGTAATGAAAGTTTTTATAACTCCAATGGGGCAAAACTTCCCAGGCTTTCCTCTAGCACAAATTTTAATACTGATTGAGTAGCCATAAGCAATCCCAGCCTAGCTTGGGCTAACTCTGGTGACATCATTTTCACTTCACCCCAAATGCGACAATTACACCAGAAGTTTTCAAAAGCTTGGCTTAAATTCAACGCTGCTTTTTCCCATTTTACAGAACCCCTAATATCAGGACACTCTATGTTGTCTACCACCCCCACTAACTCCCTAATTAGACGACGTTCATCTGGGTGATTTAGCCACAATTTTCCATCGCAGTTGATCCAAGGTATGGGGTTGGGGGAAATGACACTCCAAAAACTTGGACTACTATCTGCCAGTGGTTCTCGAAGTTGAATCAATCCCTCCCGGTGAGCCAGCAGCACTATTGAACAGCAACGCGCATGGGCATATTGAATAGGGAATAGGGTATTGGGCATTGGGCATGGGGCATTGGGCATGGGGCATTGGTTATTAATCTCCCTCATCTCCCTCATCTCCCTCATCTCCCCCATCTCCCTCATCTCCCCCACTCCCCACTCCCCCTTCCCCTCTACCAAACTTTGTAACCAAGTCGCCAAGCTTGAGTCAGTCAATTCAAAATTTATCCAACCAGGGGGAACTATTTGCACGTTAAAAACCCCTCCACAGGTTGCTGATAAATTAAGGGCGATCGCGTTGGCAACGTCCATTGCTTTTCGATTCTGAGAGTTTGACACTCGCAATGCCACACCAGAGGTATACAAAATTTTGCGATTATTTCTATCTTTGTGTAGAGTAATTTTTTTATTTTCTATGTATTCATTTTTTGTAGTTTCAGTATTAATACTTAATAATTCGCTTAAACACTTATCTACTAGCCGCTTAAATGATATATACTTGAGTGTTTGTATTTCGTAAGACACGCAATATTACGTAAATAGATTTGTAAAGTATATTTGTTAATTTGCTGTCACCTGTCTCCGGATATAGGTTTAATGTAGATGAAGAAAAATGAGAGTAGGATAAAATTTGATGAATATTCGATGAATAGTGAGTAAATTTTACTACCATCATTGTACAGTAGGAAGTATAACAAAAGAGTAGAGAGTAATTCTTTGCTTTCTATTCTTTAGATGGCTGGCGCTGTTAGGCGTTAAGCCTCCATCGCCAACACAAAGACACTCCTTGCACCTTTCGATCACGTCTTTGTCTTCAGCCGAACGCTCTTTGTTACCTATGCAATCTCCATCTTCTTTTTCTGAGGCATCACGGCCTTTTTTGACTTGGCAACGGATTCTTGACTGGGCTCAGGAACACTACCGGTGCCGCACCTTTAGCAAAGATGAGCGCATTCCAGCCCGACCTGGATTGCTATATTTGGTGCAAAGGGGTGCAATCCGTATGGTAGGAACCGCCCAGGTTAGTGCGACTGCGAGCCAGCTAACATCTCGACGAATCAACAGAACTCCAGAAGAAGCGTTCTTGGGTTTTGTTGGAGCGGGACAGCCATTTGAAATTGTTGCTCAGTCACCATTCACACTCCAGGCTTACGCCCATGTTGACCAAACTGCGGTGCTGTGGATGTACTGGCACGACTTAGACAACTGGCCTCACTTCCGCCGGGAAGTTATGGATGCCTTTAGATACCAGCACCAGCGTAAGCTGCTGTGGCTGAGTGCCTTGGGACAACGCCGCACAATTGACCGACTCTTAGGATTTCTCACATTGTTGATTGAGGAATATGGAGAGCCGGCGATGAGCGACACCGATCCGGATGTAATTCGCGGCTATTGTCTACCTTTTCCCCTTACTCATGCCCAAATTGGTAGCGCGATTGGTTCAACTCGTGTTACCGTCACCCGCTTAATGGGCAAGCTGCGTCAACGTGGCTTAATCCTCACCCAAGGCGATAATCTTATTTGCTTACCAGCAGAGTCGATTAATAGAGCCGGCTAAAGCGCAGTTCAGAGGGGCGATTTCCGCCACTCTGTCTGAGTGCGAGTCGCTCCACCTCACGGTCGGCGATCGCAGTGTCAGCGAATTTTGACAAACCCAGCTTGGGTAATCAGTTCCTGCCCCTGCTCAGTCAGCAGTAAGTTGGCGTAAGCGACACCTGCTTGCTGCTCAGTCTGACCATTCTGTTTGACCACCACAAACAGATTGCGGGTAATTGGGTACTTTCCTGATTGAAAAGCCTCAATGTTCAACTTGTTCCGTTTACCAGGACATTCAGACGGGAGGACAAATGGTTCTTGGTAGGGAGCAATGTATTGCCCTTGTTTGCGCCCCAACGGCAAGGCTCTAATGGAACATTGAGGAATCACCTCTGGGGCAGAAGCGTAGTAAATGCCACCAGGACTACCAGCCAATTTTTGCAAGGCTTGGGTGGTTGTGGAGATAAATTCCACATCGGAGCTGAAAGCTTGACCACCCAAGATGTCTTGGACAAAAAGTTCTACTGTGCCGCCATCAACAATCCGGCGAGAATAAGGCTTGATTGGGATATTGGAACCGCCCACCTGGCTCCAATTATTAATTTTTCCAGTGTAAATTGACTTTAACTGGTCTACCGTCAGTCCTGGGATGTTGAGGTTTGGGTTAACTGCAACTGCCAAACCATCAATTGCCACAGGAATTTGTTTCAAAGTGAATCCACGCTGTTGGGCGCGGCTAAATTCCGGATCTAAGATTGGTCGAGAAGACTGGGCAAAAGCTAATTGACCATCTATTAGCGACTGAATGCCAGTACCGGAACCAGGAGATGCATTGCTGGGTTCTACATAACGCAGCCTAAATTCTCCTCGCGCTGCTTGAATTGCTGGGTCAACTATTAATCGAATTGGTGCCCAAGATGTACTGCCTCCGTAATTGAATAATCCTGTAGGAACATCCTGGACTGAGGCGAAATTCCTGCCATTGGGTTGTCCTGATGGGGGTTTGGGTGTGTTGGTGCTACGAGAATTAATTTGATTTAGGTCAACACCAGATTTTCTGCTGAACCACCAAAAACCGCCAGCTATTAACCCAACTGTAATTAGGATAGATAAAACAAGAATAGGTATTTCATTTTTTTGGGACATGACAAATTTTCCCCGCGTCCTTTTAATATAAATGCTTGATAGGTGCTTGCTACTTGAGATTGTATTTGGACAACGGGTATTTTATTAGTAAATTTTAGATTTTAGATTTTGGATTTTGGATTAAAAAGACAAAAGACTAAAAAGGGCAGTCATTTGTAATTTGTCAAAAGCTACGGGTAGGGTAGCACAGCTGTGCTACCCTACGAATTGTCTATACTCCAATACAGTTCAGTTAAGTATTTCTTCCTTTTCTTTGCGTTCTTCTCTGACGAGACGCTGCGCGAATGCGTCCTTTGCGGTTTGTTAAAAAAATTGACTTTTACAAAGAGTTTTAGCCTTGACTGAACCGTATTGGCCCATACCATACGCAATTGCAAACCGCCATAATGACGATCTTCCGATTATTTCACTGGTTCAAAATCATACCCAGTACGAGAGCGAGAGCCAGGAACGATTTTTACAAGTTGGACTGGGGCAGTGCGATCGCCTGATGCTAAAAACCGAATTGTACCAGAAGCACCAGTGGCAGAAAAGTCAGAGGATAAGAGTGCTTTTTGGACTCCAGATCGTGTGGGATTGCGTTCTAAGGCGGCAATCAGAGCTACTGTAGCATCATAACTCAGGGCAGTTCGCCAACTCACGTCACCACCCCATAACTGCCGGGATTTCTGAGGAAAATCTGACATTGGATTGCCCTCAATATGCCAGGGAACTGCTACTATCATGCCCACGGCTTGATCCCTGCCAATTTCTAAAGTTTTAACGGTGTAAATATTATCTCCCCCCAGAAGTGTTAGCTGTTTCTGGTTAACCTGAACCACCTGCAACGCTTTATCTTGAGTCTTAGTGTTGGGAACTAACATCAACACTTCTGCACCTTGTTTAATAGCTTGTTCTACACTTTTAGCAGCACTAAAATCTGCTTGGGATAAGTCAAATTCACTTGATACTTGTCCACCCTCCAGGGAAACAGATGAAACAAATTCAGACTTTAAAGACTGGCTATAGTTACTTTCAGAATTAAAGAAAACCGCTGCATTTTTTTTCTGTAAAGTTTTCACCATGTAATTGGCTAATGTTCTGGCTGCCATGAAATCACTAGGAACTGTCCGAAAAACATAGCGGCTAAAGTTAGAAATTTTCACAGAAGTACTGGTAGGAGAAATGGCTACCAGTTCTCCGGCATTGTAGACTGTGCCTGCGGCTAAGGTGGTATCGCTGGCATTAGGACCGACTACACCGATTACTTGGGGATTGTTAACTAAGTTGGAAGCGATTTTTTGAGAGATTTCTGGATTATTATCATCATTAGCTATCCCTACTTTCAATGGCACATTCTTAATTCCTCCAGAAGTATTAATAGAATTTTGGGCTTGTGCAATGCCACGTAAAATTTCTAGGGAAGTATTAGGATCGGTACCTATTGGTACTGAGCCAACAATAGTATAGCTTTGAGAAGTGCCAATCCGGGCATTATTCAGATATATCAGTGCCTCTGGATCGTTTGGTCGCAGTTTAAGTGATGTTTGGAAACTAGCGATCGCCTTATCATAACTTTTAGCCGCGATCGCTTGTACTCCCTCTTTTTTTGCCGGATCAATTTCACCTGGAATTAAAGTTTTTTCGCCAAAACTAATGCGGTCTTCTAATGGTAGATTGCTCGCTGGTTCGGCCGTTTTTTGAGTAATAGTATTACTAATATTGATCCCATTTCTAGTAAACCACCAAATACCAGTACCGACTATTCCAACTGTCAGCAACAGAGCCAATACTAAAACTACGGTTTCATTCTTTTGTGACATGAATAAAATTTAATAAAATAAAAATGTTTATTATTTAATTTTTTTAAAGAATTCAGGAGTCATAATTCAGAATAATTATATAATTAAGCGTACTATATATATCTTATTTTTTAATTTTCTTAAAATTACCAAGCTTAGTATCTAAGTTTTATTAAATTTTGACTACTGACTCCTTACTGAATTCTGAATTCTGAATTCTGACTCCTGACAATAATTATTTGATTCTGACAAATCCAGCCTTTTCAATAAATTCTTGACCTTGAGGTGTCAGCAGCCAATTTCCATAAGCTTCTCCAGCTTGCTGATCTGTTTGATTATTCTGTTTAACGATGACAAATAAATTCCGAGTAATGGGATATTCACCACTACGAAAAGCCTGACTATTTAACTGATTACGTTTATTAGGACATGCCGATGGAGAGACAAAAGGTTCTTGATAGGGAGGTACAAATTTATCGCTTGTGCGTGCTATTGGTAGGGACTTAATCATACACTGGGGTACAATTTCTGGGGCAGAACCATAGTAAATTCCACCAGGATTTGCAGATAATTTTCGCAGGGCTTCAGTGGTGGTGTCAATATAGTTAACGTTGACACCAAAATCCTCTTTATTGAGAACATTCTCTACAAAAAACTCTACTGTCCCTCCAGCTTCTTTGCTGCGAGTGTAGACTGTAATTGGTAAATTTGTTCCACCTACTTCTTGCCAGTTAGTAATTTTACCTGTATAAATATCTTTCAGTTGAGTGACAGTTAAACCAGGAATATTGAGATTGTGATTAACTGCGATCGCAATTCCATCAATCGCCACCGGAATTTCTTTTAAACTAAATCCTTTTTGTTGAGCTTCTATATTTTCTTGGGCTTTGACTGAGCGAGAAGATTGGGAAAAAGCTAGTTGATTAGCTATTAACATTTTAATCCCAGTGCCAGATCCTGGTTTTTCATTAATTGGTTGAATGTAACGTAAACTAAATTGAGGGCATAGCCTTAGCAATTGGGAATCTACATCTTTACGAATAGGCGCCCAGGTTGTGCTACCACCATAATTGAATGTCCCCTGTGGGAGGTTTGGCACCTCACATTTGCTATTAACAGGAGTGGGATTGCTAGTATTGCCATTCATCGACTGGTTCGGAACAGAAATAGGATTGCGCTGATTGCTATTCGCCGATTGATTACCAATATTTAATTGCGCCCACCGTTCCATAAAAAACCATAAGCCACCAAAGATTAAACCAATGGTGATGATAACGGCTAAGAAAAGACTAAGCGTTTCGTTTTTCTGAGACATAGATAGGTGTTAGCACCAGGAGTTTTTTAAAGTATGAGAGATAGTAATTTATAAACTAGTCGAAATATCGCTGTCAGGGAAATAGCTACTAAGCTGCCTGCAACTGCTAAAACAACTACTGACTGAATATCAAGACTTCCTTGTAAAAAGGGTAGAAAAAAAATAATAGCAAAAGTAATTGCTGGAATAATTAATAAATCGAACTTTTCAATCCACCGTCTGGTTTGGGCAAATATCAGTATCCCCAAAATTAGGGATGCAACAGTTAAAGTGATGATTGGTGATTTTACTAGACTGAAGAGGGCGATCGCTATCAATGCACCCTCAAATCCACTGAAAGCGGCTCCCCCCAATAATTCCAATGTCGAAAACGTTGGTTTAGTTGCTGGAGTACGGCGAACAGGAGGACTAGAACTTTGAGGTGATTGTGGCGGAAGTGTTGCGGAGGGGGAATTAATTTGTGTCGCGGCTAGAGGCGGTGAGTTAAGTGCATCTAGGACTTCTTGGGCTGATTGGAAACGTTGATTTGCAGCAGGTAGAAGCATGTTGTCTAAAATGCTAGCAAGGCGAGGGTTGACATTCACTTGCATTCGCCATTTCCACTGGTTGCTATAGGCATCAAACAATTGAGTTGCTTCTTTATCCGTCAATAAGGTAATCACAGTTACAGCCAAGGCGTATAAATCCGTAGATGGAAATACTTGACCACCAGTCATTTGTTCCGGTGGTGCAAATCCCATAGAATAAATTCCTGTGGAAGAAGCTGCACCTGATGCAACATTTGCTACTTGCTTGACTGCGCCAAAATCTAGGAGGAAGAGTTTGCCATCACGACGACGCATGATATTAGAAGGTTTGATATCTCTGTGGATGATGCCTTTTTCATGGACAAACTTGAGTACCTTCAAGATTTCTTGCAACAGTTCTAACACTTGTTGTTCAGAAAACTTTCCCTGTTGAGCTAATTCTTCTTCTAAGTTTTGCCCATCAATATATTCTTGTACTAAGTAAAAAAATTGGTCTTGCTGTCCTGGTTGCAAGCTATTAACTATTACTGGAAAAAAGGCAAATAAATCAGGAATTTGCTCGTGTTCGTTGCCTATTTGGGCTAAAACTTCTGCCTCTCTCTCAAACATTATCTGTGCTTGGTGCAATTGAGTCGAGGTTAAATTTCCCGCTGGTTGAAACTGCTTAACTACGCATTGACGCATTCCAGGAATTCGGCGATCGCGTGCCAAAAATGCTGCTCCAAATCCACCTCTACCCAACAACTTGATGGTCACATATCGCCCATCAAGTAACAGTGGCATACCACAACTAGTACAGTACTTTTGCTGCGTTGTTTTCAGGGTTGTAATATCATCTAAATCGGCAAAATAGTTTTGTGGGCGTGGGCAACGTGGGCGAGTACAGTAAACTTCCATTTTCGTGATTAGTCATTAGTCAAAATAATTCGTAATTGATAATTCGCAATTCGTTTAGCTTACAGAGAAACTAAATTTCTTTATCAAGAACAGGAAACTTTTTCTTTATGTTAAATCCCTAGCTTGTCTACAGCACTTGGGGTAATAATTACGAATTACGAATTACGAATTATTTGGTCATTTATAAAAAACAAATGACATGGACGCTGGAAGGGCGATTTTTCCTACTCCTGAGTGGAAGGAGGCTACGCCTTCGCGCAGCGTGTCGCAGACAAGCGTCCTGTAGGTAAGGTTAGGACTAATGACCAGATTTTAGTCTTCGCCGCCAGAGGTGGGCGTTGCTATATCCAATGTAGTTAGGACTATGTTTTTTTGTGTCAATGTTAACACATCTTGGTTCCATCCAGGGTTAGCAAACTGGGGCAAAATTTCTTGACTAAAGGCTTCTGCGGCTTTGGATCTATAGCGATTGGGATTAAAAATCAGCCATAGCGTCCGTTTGACGACGACGCTTTCAATGTCGGCACAGTGGAGAACGCCCATTTGTAGTTCCTTGGCGATCGCGCTAGTGGAGACAAATGCAGCTCCCAAACCAGATTGCACAGCATTTTTAATTGCTTCAATGGAATTTAGTTCCATTTCAACTTTAAAACGCCTGGTATCAATTTCACAACGTGCTAAAACTTGGTCAATTACTTTGCGGATTGTCGATTGGGAATCTAAAGCAATGAATTGTAATTTATATAGGTCTTCTTTTTGGATTTTTTCAAGTTTGGCTAAGGGATGAAAGACGGGTAAAATCAGTGCTAGTTCATCTTCAGCGTAAGGAATAACTTCCAAAGATTCTGCTAGTTCACTGGGAATCTCACCACCGATGATGGCGAGATCGACTTGTCCGTTAGCGACACTCCAAGCAGTGCGTCGAGTTGAGTGGACGTGCAATTGCACTGCCACATCTGGATATCTTTGTCGGAACATACCGATCATTCTGGGCAAAAGATAAGTGCCAGTGGTTTGAGAAGCACCGACAATTAAAGTACCGCCTTGGAGATTTTGCAAATCCTCGATGGCGCGGCAGGTTTCCTGACACAAACTGAGGATTTTTTCGCCGTAGCTTAAGAGTAGATGCCCAGCTTCGGTTAATTGGGCGCGTCGTCCTCCACGATCGAATAAAGGAACATCGAGCTGCCGTTCGAGATTTTGCACTTGCAAGCTGACGGCAGGTTGGGAGACATAAAGACTATCAGCAGCGCGCTTGAAGCTCCCTTCTACAGCGATCGCTTTGAGGATACGTAACTGATCTAAAGTGAAAGGAAGGTCAGACATAAGGCTCAACCCACAAACTTTGAAAGGAGCGGATGTAAGCAAGAAATCACCTTTGCCAGCAATGGGCTAGGTATGATTTGTTGCATCTTAAACTTTAAGGCTTGACTCGAAAAAGACAGTAGCACAACATCTTGACTAAAGTCCCCTTTTGAATACTTTGTGGTATTGGTTGTACTGAATTCAGTTTTCTTTAAATTACTTCACCCGTGTATTATGATGCCGATTTCATGGTTGACACCCAGTCATTTTGTCATACTGGGGTTAGAAATAGTTTTTGCGATCGCTCACAGTGGAGGCGCTGCTTTGCGCCCAAGGGCAGAAAAATACATTGGGCCGAGGCTTTATCGTATTCTTTTTGCATTAGTCAGCCTACCATTGGCTGTAATCTTAATTATTTACTTTTTTGGGCATCGCTATGATGGTTTGCAACTTTGGCAGGTACAGGGAGTGCCGGGAGTGCGAGAAGTTGTTTGGGTACTCTCAGCAATCTCGTTTTTGTTTTTATATCCTGCTACCTTCAATCTACTAGAAATTGCTGCCATTCAAAAGCCTGAAGTTCATCTCTACGAAACAGGAATTATTCGGATTACTCGTCATCCCCAGATGGTAGGACAAATAATTTGGTGTATTGCCCACACTCTCTGGCTGGGTACTACTTTTACCCTTGTAACCTCCATAGGGCTGGTATTACATCACTTGTTTGGGGTTTGGCACGGCGATCGCCGCTTGAGCTTACGCTATGGAGAAGCCTTTGAAATCGTCAAACAGCGGACTTCAATTATTCCCTTCAAAGCAATTATTGACGGACGTCAATCTATCAAATGGCAGGAATTTTTCCGGCCTGCCTATTTAGGAGTTGCGATTTTTGTAGGTTTGCTTTGGTGGTCGCACCCTCTATTGCTGGAAGCAACTGGTAGGATAAGATGGGGATTCTAACCGATCCCCAGTATCAGCATAAAATTCAAAGTCGATGAAAATTTCAGCTTATCAATTGCCCCCGAATCAATGTACGATAAATTCAAACATTTATTCAGTGGGGGTGCATTCAGTAAAATTGAAATTTTATATGGGTAGGTGTTGGTCAGTTGTCAATTCTGGGGAGTAAACCACGGATTCAGTTTCAATTAAGAGGCAGCGTCAGCAATCAGGAATTTAACGTCCAAAAAAGCCACCGTGAAAGTTGTGTAGGCTTTTTGAACCCAGACACATGAACGCGCTAAATTTATGTATAAATTATTCTGTGTCTTCAAATTGCTCTCCTGAAAGCAGCAATGCCTAGATTGGGCTTTCCTTCGGAACGCTGCGCGTAGCTCGCTTCTCGGTAGGAGTACGCCAACGCTATTCACTGACTTACTAATCTTTCACCCAACCACTGCTAAGCAATGAATTCTAGTTACTGAGTCAAATCAATCACACTATTAATCATTGCTTGGCAAATAGTCCTCAGCCCCCACTTGAGTAGTAAAGAAAAACAAACGATTTCCTTATTAAATCCTCTAACTTTTAGTTATGGAGTTCTACTAAGCTACGCCACTGGTTAGACATTTGGAGACCAAATGACCGCAGTGGCTCCTCCGGACTCGAAATTCAGCACTACTGAATTCAATGCAGATAGCTAGTTTGATATAAAAACCCTATAATCCAAGAGGCGTCATGGTGTTGTCGGTTAGTGAGCGGACATTTACTCAAGAAGTTTTAGAATCTCAAATTCCTGTTTTAGTTAATTTTGAAGCCCCTTGGTGCGGGTTGTGTCGCGTTATCCACCCACTTTTGTTGCAATTTCAAGCCCAATGCGGGGATGAAATTAAATTGGTGGTGGTCAACGCCGATCAAAATTTTAAATTGTCTACTACTTATAGGCTCAAGTCACTGCCCACTTTACTATTGATTGAAAATGGCGGCATTCGCCATCGCTTAGAAGGTTTTCGTGGCAGAGAAGATTTACGTCTAGCCTTAGAAGACATCAAAGTCAGCTACAGCAGTTGCCCTAAAATCTACAAGGGTTCCAAAACGGTTGACTTGGAGTGTCGGTCAGCTTGATTGTCATTGGTCATTGACCAAAACAATTCCTCTTTTCCGAGTTCTGAATAAAGAAGTGGGATTCCCCACGGGCTAAATGCCCCGCTACCGCTAACAGCATGGGCTAAATGCCCCGCTTCGCTAATTGCACCGCTTCGCTAATTGCACTCAAAAACTCCTGAGAGGCATTGGACATTGGTTAGGACTCATCATTTAACCAAAGATAAATGACAAATCACCAATGACTAATGACAAAGGACTAATGACGAAATCTAAAACCATGCTTAATACCCCACCCAATCAGCTTTGGGTGGGTTATTTTATCCTAAAGGGTGTGTGTCACAATTGTTAACAGTTCCGACACGCTAGTCAAGAATTCTAAAATGTAGGCGTCAGTGATGGAAGTAATCTATCAGTATGCCTGGCTGATTCCGGTGTTACCTCTTTTCGGGGCAATGCTGGTCGGTCTAGGGTTAATCTCGTTGAATCAGGTGACAAACGGCCTGCGGCAGCTGAACGCTGTAGTGATTATCTCCCTAATGGGAGCGGCTATGGCGTTGTCGTTTGCTTTGTTATGGAGTCAAGTTCAAGGACATCCAACTTACACCCATACCCTGGAGTGGGCTGCGGCAGGCAATTTTCACCTGAGCATGGGCTACACTGTTGACCACCTGACAGCCCTAATGCTGGTGATTGTCACAACAGTAGCCTGCTTGGTCATGGTTTATACCGATGGCTACATGGCTCACGATCCCGGTTACGTGCGGTTTTATGCTTATCTCAGTTTATTTGGCTCTTCAATGTTAGGTTTGGTGCTTAGCCCCAACCTAGTACAGATTTATATATTCTGGGAACTTGTTGGAATGTGTTCCTACTTGCTGGTCGGCTTTTGGTACGATCGCAAGTCAGCAGCAGATGCCGCTCAAAAAGCATTTGTAACCAACCGCGTGGGCGACTTTGGTCTTTTGTTGGGAATTTTAGGGCTGTTCTGGGCAACGGGAAGCTTTGATTTTAACATTATGGGCGATCGCCTCGCCCATCTCGTGGAAACAGGTAGTATCAGCAATTTTCTCGCTGTCCTGTTTGCGATTTTAGTTTTCCTCGGCCCAGTGGCGAAATCGGCCCAATTTCCTCTGCACGTCTGGCTACCAGATGCAATGGAAGGCCCCACCCCCATTTCTGCCTTGATTCACGCGGCAACAATGGTGGCAGCAGGTGTTTTCCTGGTAGCCCGGATGTACCCAGTATTTGAACATGTCCCAGCAGCAATGAACGTTATTGCCTTTACTGGGGCATTTACAGCGTTTTTGGGGGCAAGCATTGCCATTACCCAAAACGACATCAAAAAGGGCTTGGCTTATTCCACCATTTCCCAACTCGGTTACATGGTGATGGCAATGGGAATAGGTTCCTACAGTGCTGGACTATTCCACCTGATGACCCATGCTTATTTCAAAGCGATGCTGTTCTTGGGTTCAGGTTCAGTCATTCACGGTATGGAAGGTGTCGTCGGTCACGACCCGGCTTTAGCCCAAGATATGCGGATGATGGGAGGACTGCGGAAGTATATGCCAGTTACGGCAACTACCTTTTTGATTGGTTGCTTGGCAATTTCTGGTATCCCCCCCTTCGCTGGGTTCTGGTCAAAAGATGAAATTTTGGGGCAAGCTTTTCAAGCTAACCCATTCCTCTGGTTGATTGGCTGGCTAACCGCCGGGATTACTGCTTTTTACATGTTTAGAATGTATTTCATGACATTTGAAGGCAAATTCCGGGGTAATGACGACAAAATCAAGGAAAAACTCAAGAAGGCAGCGACAATCGTCCTGGAATTAGAGTCAGAAGAACCAGTGCCGAATTTTGGCCCTGGGGCAATGAAAAAAGGAGAATTGGCGGCAACTAGTGGCCACCATGATTCCCATGACTCCCATGACTCCCACGGACATCACAGCGACTCCCCTCACGAGTCGCCGTGGACAATGACTCTGCCTTTAGCAGTTTTGGCAGTACCTTCGATTTTGATTGGTTTGGTAGGAACTCCCTTTGCCAATTACTTCGAGGAATTTGTCTTTCCTCCCACTGAAACCCTCTCGGAAGTTTTAGAAAAAGCTGCCGAGTTCGACCCGACAGAGTTTTATATTATGGCGGGTGCTTCAGTGGCAATTTCCGTGGTTGGCATTACCTTGGCTTTGTTAATGTACTTGCGGGGTAAGATTGACCCAGCTGCGATCGCTGCTAAAATCAAACCACTTTACGAGCTATCCCTCAATAAGTGGTACTTTGATGACATTTACCATCGTGTTTTTGTCCTGGGCTTGCGTCGCGTGGCTAGACAAGTTATGGAAGTTGACTTCCGCGTTGTCGATGGTGCCGTTAACCTCACAGGCTTTTTCACCCTCGTCAGCGGCGAAGGTCTGAAATATCTAGAAAACGGTCGCGCTCAATTTTATGCCTTGATTGTGTTTGGGGCTGTTTTGGGTTTAGTGATTGTTTTTGGTGTGACCTGATTTTCATAGGGGTGGGCAGCTGTCCGCCCCTACATTATTTCTTGTCTCACGCACAGGCGCAGAGAGTATTTGAGAGTTGCTTCTAAAAAGATCGCAATATTTTTTAATATTAAGAGATAAAAAACGGGTTTAATATTCCAATCAAGTAGAATTTGTTGAATTTATGAAATTCTTTAAAAGCTATAGAAATTTGTTAACTCTTCAATCAACTTGCTGGAATAAAACTAGGGTGATTAAACAATCTCAACAAATAAAGCAGTTTTTACACCAAAAGCTTGGCAGAATATTCTCCACCGCTACTCTTGTAATGTTGCTAGCACTTTTATCTGGATTAAGATCAGTACAGCCAGCACTAGCTCAAACTCCCGCCGATTTGCACTACATCATCCAGATAATCTGAGTTCGACGTAAAAAAAACGGTGAATATTATTTAAGTGATGCAGTTACCTAACAGGTTTTATAAAAAGCAGAGTTAGCTATTAATAATGGAGCAGAATTAAAAATTATTAGATATGCAGCTTAATTTTCTTATTCGCGTCTCTGTCACCATTCATGAAGCTAATGATACAGACATTGTTTTATCAGAGTTTTGAGATGGCGTTTGAAGGGAGGTGTAAACCGAACTTCTGTCATAAATTTAGGCTGTGATATCGTCCCAAAGCTCTGAAACTGGGAAAGTTTGTCCTGCTGCTGCTTGTCGTATTAGTCCCTTTACAATAACTAGGTTTACACGATCACTGACTATTTTTGCCCCGTCTGCTCCAACGTTTTGTTAGACTCTGCTTTGGCGGTAATTTGACGATTTCCCAGCCACTTTCAACTTGCTGTTTCTGTAAATCCGCAAAAATTGCGTCCAAGTTATAGTTGAACGACTGAGCATATTCTTCACGAATTCGGTGAATTTCTTCAACAATTTCATCTTCCAACATTATTAATCTCCCAAAAGTTCATAAGGTGTACAAAGGATTGGTAGCTCATAATCAAAATCAAGACTAATCTGTGCTAACTTTCCCTGAATTTGAGCATTGGCAATATGTTTACAGTTCCACGTTAACAGATAATCTAAGCCGTGAACGGTAGCTGTTGCAATATGAATAGCATCGATATCAGCTTTTGGTGGAAGATTACTACGAGCAAGGAACTGTGCAGCTAAGTCTTGCACAGCCTGATTGATTTCTAGTAATTGAAAACCACGAAGTATCTCTATACGTTGAGTAGCAACTTCCGTATCTCCCTTGGCTACTTCATTAAGAACTGCCTGGGATGTGTAAAGCACAAGTAAGCTTGAAGAAATGGGTTGTATTTTCGTTCGTCATGGTGGCAAACATGATTGGTATCAGATCTGATTTTCAATTTGTGCCATTATCATAGGGTTGTTTCTCCTCTCATGCTTTTTGCACCAAATCGCTTTTTTGGAAAACCAGCAAACAGCATGATGTATTTTTAGCGATCGCCTGGGTTGGGCTACGCTGTCCCGTCGCTAGAATTCTAGTTTAGCGGCTTTGTTGAGGGTCAATTTTTGACTTGACCGTGCCGATTTTGGATTTTAGACTTGGATTATTTCGGTAATTCTGCTGTGAAGCAAGCTACATGCCCCGCACTTCATGGGCAGAACAAATCCAAAATCCAAAATTTAAAATCCAAAATTGCTTGACTGGGGGTATCCTAATCCACATTCCGCACTCCCAAGTGTCAAAATAGACTCCCAAGAGAAAAAATCGGGGATTGCCGATTTAATTAAATCAACCTAACGAGGAAGAGCAAATCCCCAAAAAGCTGTTAGTTAATAACTAGTGACTTTTTGCCAAACATGATTTTGATAGCAGACAAATTGCGATGAATACAGCTACTTTCCCCTGGCTGACGACGATTATTCTGTTTCCGATAGCGGCGTCACTACTGATTCCCATCATCCCAGATAAAGACGGCAAGACAGTGCGCTGGTACTCCCTGATTGTCGGGCTGATAGATTTCGCACTGATTGTTTACGCTTTTTATACTGGGTACGATTTTTCCAATCCAGATTTGCAGTTGGTGGAGAGTTATCCCTGGGTACCACAACTCGATTTGAATTGGTCGGTAGGGGCAGATGGCTTGTCCATGCCTCTGATTATTTTGACTGGATTCATTACCACGCTGGCGATTTTAGCAGCTTGGCCTGTAACCTTCAAGCCCAAGCTATTTTACTTCTTGATTCTGGCGATGTATGGCGGTCAAATTGCCGTGTTCGCCGTCCAGGATATGCTGCTATTTTTCCTGGTGTGGGAACTGGAACTGGTGCCGATATACTTTCTGCTGTCGATTTGGGGAGGCAAAAGGCGACAATACGCAGCGACTAAATTTATTTTATACACCGCTGGCGGTTCGCTGTTTATTTTGCTGTCTGCCCTGACAATGGGATTTTACGGCGATACGGTGACGTTCGACATGCGATCGCTCGCCCTCAAAGATTTCGCCCTGAATTTCCAACTTGCCCTCTATGCTGGCTTCCTGATTGCCTACGCCGTCAAGTTGCCGATTATTCCCTTGCACACCTGGCTACCTGATGCCCACGGTGAAGCTACAGCCCCTGTGCATATGTTATTGGCAGGTATTCTCCTAAAAATGGGCGGTTACGCTCTAATTCGGATGAATGCCCAAATGCTGCCTGATGCCCACGCTTATTTTGCCCCTGTGTTGATCGTTTTGGGGGTAGTTAACATCATCTACGCTGCCCTAACATCCTTTGCCCAGCGCAACCTCAAGCGAAAAATTGCCTACTCCTCAATTTCTCACATGGGCTTTGTCACCATTGGGATTGCTTCCTTTACCGATTTGGGATTAAGTGGAGCAGTTTTGCAAATGGTTTCTCACGGGTTAATTGGGGCGAGTTTGTTCTTTCTCGTAGGTGCAACTTATGACCGGACACACACCCTGATGTTGGATGAAATGGGTGGTGTCGGTAAGAGAATGCAGAAAATTTTCGCCATGTTCACCGCCTGTTCAATGGCATCTTTGGCGTTGCCAGGAATGAGCGGTTTCGTAGCAGAATTAATGGTATTTGTTGGTTTTGCGACTAGCGATGCTTATAGCTCTACCTTTAAAGTTATCGTAGTCTTCTTGATGGCAGTTGGGGTGATTTTAACTCCGATTTATCTGCTGTCAATGTTGCGAGAAATTTTCTACGGTCAAGAGAACGAAGAATTAGTTTCTCACCAAGCTTTGATAGATGCTGAACCCCGTGAAGTATTTATTATTGCCTGTTTGTTAGTGCCAATTATTGGTATTGGTTTCTATCCGAAACTGCTCACTCAAATGTACGACGCCACAACTGTACAATTGACAGCAAGATTGCGTAATTCGGTACCGACATTAGCACAACAAAAACTAGAAGTACCAAAGGTTTCTTTGAGTGCGCCGGAAATTGCAAATTAGATAGCGATCGCTAATTTCAATTAATACTGCTTTTGGGTGGGTTTTGTACCTGCCCTTTTTTTGTCATTGGTCATTTGCCCCAATACAGTTGAGTTAAGCATTTCTTTCTTCTCTTTGCGTCCTTAGCGTTCTTTTCTACGAGATGCTGCGCGTTGGCGGAAGCCTCTCGTTCGCTGAAAGCGTCTCCTAGAGAAGAGAAGGCGGTTCGTTAAAAATTTTTACACTTGGAATTATGTTTAAATACTGAGGATAAGGACACACAGCGATGTCTCCGACGAGCTATGCCTACGCTCAAAATAGTTTTTGATTGTTACTATGCGATCGCACATCAATGATTTTCTACAATCTATTTAGAATCAGATGTAGCAAAACCCGTAATGTTAAACTATAATCCGCTGCACTGTTTGCCTTCTTCCGAAGAACTACCAGACTCAGATGATACTCCTGTGGATAATGAACTACAAAATTCAATTCCTGGCCTACTAAAAACTATACTCGCTTTAGCTTGGTGCGATCGCTGGGATTGGTTTTTTGGCGTCAATATGGGTATTTATTATCACCCAGACAAACCAGCGATCGTCCCTGATGGGTTTCTCAGCTTAGGAGTCCAACGTTTCATTGATGTAGGCAAAGCCTTCTCCCAAGGATTAGACTTACGCCTGAGTTATGTATTGTGGGAAGAAAAAAAGCTGCCAATTTTAGCACTAGAAGTTGTTTCCCAAATTCATCGAGGAGAATACACTACCAAGAAAGAATTCTATGCCAAGGAATTAGGAATTTTATACTACGTTGTGTACAATCCCCTGCGGCGCAAAAAGTCGCCCTTGGAAGTATATCGCTTAGTTGATGGGGAATATACTTTAATGTCAGGAAGCCCTGTTTGGCTACCAGAAATTGGTTTAGGAATTGGGCGAGAACGAGGAATTTATCAAGGTATAGCGCGGGAGTGGTTGTATTGGTATGACGAGGAAGGACAGAGATTGCTGACACCAGAAGAACGCATCCGAGAACTGGAAGAACGCGCAGCTTTTGAAGAACAGCGGCGCGTGGAATCAGAACAACGGGTAAAAATCTTGGTGGAAAGTTTAAAAGCCTTTGGTGTCGATCCAGAAACTTTAGCGTGAAAATTACAGCAGAATTCAGAATTCAGAATTCAGACAGGCTTTATCCCTGGCTACCAGACTTAATTTGTGTACTTCACTTTCCTGGAAATCTGCTGTGCGATCGCCTAAACTCCACCATTAATGTCAAATTAAAACATCAGTTAAAATGTCAAGTAACCTAAAGGCATATATTACTTGAAATTTATTTCAGTTTAGAGACTTCCAAAAAATAAATTATCCCAAATTATTTGTACATTTGTAGGGGCGCATAGCTATGCGCCCCTACGACGGGGTATTTTTTTAACTCGAAGTCCCTTATCTGTTTAGGTAATCAAGACACATCATCTTCTAGTTCCTGGATTTCCTGTAATGTTTGCCAGCCAGCTTGCCACTGGGAGTTATCTTGTAATAATTTGGCATTTATCCAAAAACGAACTTTGGGATCGCAGGCAGCCACCATTTCAGCGTATACCCACTTACTCTGATTTTTACGGTTGACGACTTGGAAGTGTCTCCATCCGTCAACTTTTTGGTGTGCTGTCCACTTAGAACCGAGTAAGTAAGGAAATTTTTGTTTTTTTGTCATTAGTCATTAGTCATTAGTCATTTGTTATTGGTCATTCCCCTCATCTCCCTCATCTCCCTCATCTCCCTCATCTCCCTCATCTCCCTCATCTCCCGGTTGGTGAGCGAAGTCGAACCACATCTCCCCACTCCCCACTCCCCACTCCCACAACTAATGCGTCACCAAATCACCGTTGCGGGTAAACTTTTGACAATTCAACTCACTATCTTGCTGGACACATAGGGAAAACCATCTGATATGACTCCAACAGGTGTTGATGTTGTTAGTAATTTTGCGCTTTTTCTTGGAAAGGCGTTGCCTGACAACTTCATTAGGGCAAAGAATCTCCAAAGTACCGAAACCATCTTCGTGATTGACAATCCGAAACAGGCAGTCTTGCAACATAGCACGACTGCTGCTGTCAAAGAAACGCTTAAATCGCTGTAGCTTTTCCCCTTCAGTCATTTTGCTGATGGGTTTTATTTCAAATAAATCCTCATCCTCTAAGTCAAAGTCATCATCCTCAAAGTCGTAGGGGTCAATCATTTTCAGCATCCACTAGGCGACCTGGAATTATGGTAACTCTGTCTGGGGACAGGGAAGGTTTATTTAGAGGGAAGGAAGATGGGGAGTGGGGAAACAAGGGGATAAGGGGACAAGGCGACTTAAGTGAAAACTTGCAACAACTCTTTCCCCTTGTCCCTGTTCATAAGGCAAAAGGGCATCTAATCCCAGAAGCTGAACTTCGTTACTAGACTGATTCATTTATGAAGTTTTGGCTGTTAAGAGTACTAGGTAAATGTATCCCCAGAAATAATATGATAGTTGCCATATAAGATATGAGAGACATCCATAAGAGTTGGTTATTGTGAAAGTACCAAGCTGTAATCGCAAAGGGGACAAAACCGAATCCAAAAGCAAATAAAACCGCGTTACGTAGAATTACACCCTCTTTTAGTCCGATGAAATAACCTTCCAGCATAAAGGCAATAGCAGTAAATCCTAAAAGAGGTAGTAACCAGATACTATAGCTAGCAATATGTTTGTTCACCTCTGTGTGATTGGTTAACAGTCCAAATACTGCATCTGGAAACAGAATAGAGACTGCGGCAAAAGCTAGTGCAATGAATAAACTGGTTAATATGGAAACAGTTAGCAGTAAAGTCATCTGTTGTTTAGCCCCTTGCCCGTAAAAGTTTCCAGTCAATGTTTCCGTTGTCATTCCTACACCTTGAACTGTGAATTGGCTCAAGAGAGCAATCTGTAAAAGTAAACCGTTTTCTGCTAGAGTTGCCGTTCCTATGGCCGCACTGATGTTAGTAAAGATAGCGTAAGTAGAACTTAAAACTAAGAACCGGATGAAAATATTACTTTTGAGTACGACAATCTCTTTAAGGGCTATCCAATCAAAAACTTCTTTCAAAATGGCTGGTAAACTTTTCCAAGAAATACTGAAGCCAACACAAATTAAACCAGCTATTAGCGCTAGATATTGACTGATAGCTGTTGCCAATCCGACGCCCATACTGTCCCAACCTAATATCGAGATTACTACATAATCCAGCACTATATTAGAACCATTACCGATGAGAGATATTAGTAGTACGATATTATTCATCTCTTGTCCCATAAACCAACCAATCAAAACAATGTTGAGCAAGACAGCAGGCGCTCCCCAAATCCTGGCGTAGAAATAATCAATTCCAGAGCTTTCAATTTCTGAAGAGCCACTGAGAATAGTAAATCCAAATTTTTGTAATGGGTATTGTAGTAACAAAATTAGTAACCCAATTCCCAAGGCAATTAAAGCACTTCGGATTCCTACTAAAAGTACTGTTTTTGGGTCATCAAATCCAACCGCTTGTGCAGTCAGGGCATTGACACTGGCGCGTAAAAATTTTAATACACGGTAAAGATAGTCAAAGAGGATAGTTGCCAAGATAACTCCCGCCAGGTGACGAATATCTGCCAAATGCCCTAGAAATGCAATATCAACTATACCTGCTAAAGGGATCATCATATTGGCAAGTACACTTGTGCTTGCCAGTTTATAAAAACGCGGCAATAGGTTGTACTCAGTTGGAATCGTAAACGTCATAAATTGCCTCGTTTCATATCATCTGTAAGGATTTCAGTGGCAAAACTTGGATAATCAATTGTGACGGAAAATAAATATTTATCATTTTTTAGACAAATTTAAAAAATGATAAATATTTATTATATATAAAGTACTCTATAGCACTTAAATTTACATATTTATTGGCGATGCCTGCGGTATACGTGGCGTCACTTTTGAAGACAAAGTTTCATTATTTGAAAACCTAAAAATTTCTGATGCTTTTGGTCAATTTACGAAGGGTTTTACCCCTTACCCTTAGAGGGTGTTTGAAAAGTGGTCGGCTGTAATTTTAAGCACTTCTAGATCCCCCCTAACCCCCCTTAAAAAGGGGTGAACCGGAATCAAAGTCCCCCTTTTTAAGGGGAGCCAGTGCGGTGTTGGGGGTTTCCCCCATGAGCAACTGGCGTGGTTTCCCACATGATCAACTGGCGTGGATTTAGGGGGATCTAAAACGTTTTGCTACCGACCAGAGGACTTTTAAAACATCTTCTTAAAAGCTTGACTTTGCGTTGTCTACACGCCCTAGAATAAATTACTTGTTCATATGCCAAGTGCATTTTAACCGATTTGGGATATGAACAAAATGGGGCTGAGGGTTATGACCCCATATTAGAGCAGTTTTCATCTATTTGAACCACATCTGTCGTAGGGGCACAGCAATGCTCAGGGGTGTCAACTTAACGTGAAACCCTTGTGAAGACGTGATATTGAGTTCATTCACTTACGGTTAATCACCGTGTTACCCCACCCTAACCCTCCCCGATGTAAAGGTGAGGGAACTAAATTTCTTTTTCCCCCCAATATATCGGGGGGATTAAGGGGGGTAAAACGTATGTGAGACTAGGGTTTGAGCTTAAGTTGACACCTATGAGCAATGCTGTGCCCTTACCGCGTGGTCTATTTACCTGAAAATAGCTGTAATTCGCCAACAACATCATTTATTTATGGGGTTTCCCTTTTATTCTCTGGAAGTCCCCTAGATGCTCGTACATCTTTGCAGTGGTGGAACTTATTAATGTCTAGAAAAATGTTTGTACATGAAGCAACAGGTGACGAAAAACCAGCAAGGGCGGTAATACTACTACTCTACAAAGACGTGAAGACCGATCCAGCTAAGGGCTTACCTGTTTTTACAATATCTTTATCAGAGAATATTGCTCTGTGTGCCTTGTCCCCCTAAAGTGGTTTATCGAATAGCTTATGCAACCTACTAATCCAAACCAATTTACGGAAAAAGCCTGGGAAGCGATCGCCCACACGCCGGATATTGTCAAGCAATATCAACAACAGCAAATTGAAAGCGAACATTTGATGAAAGCACTGCTAGAACAAGATGGACTAACCAGCAGTGTTTTGACGAAAGCCAGTGTTAACTTGCAAAAACTCCGCGATCGCACCGATAATTTTATCCAACGTCAGCCGAAAGTCTCTGGTAACAGCACTTCCGTATACTTAGGACGCAGCTTGGATACACTCCTAGATCGCGCAGACGGTTATCGCCAGGAATTTCAAGACGAATATATTTCAATTGAACATTTATTGCTGGCTTATGCTAAAGACGACCGCTTTGGCAAAGGTTTATTTCAAGAATTCGGTTTAGACGAAAAGAAACTAAAAAATATTATTAAACAAATTCGTGGGAGCCAAAAAGTGACCGACCAAAATCCAGAAGGCAAATATGACGCACTGGAAAAATATGGGCGTGACCTCACGGAAGCAGCCCGTAAAGGTCAACTCGATCCAGTGATTGGGCGGGATGACGAAATTCGTCGGACTGTGCAAATTCTCTCTCGCCGGACTAAGAATAACCCTGTATTAATAGGCGAACCAGGTGTTGGTAAAACTGCGATCGCTGAAGGATTAGCACAGCGCATTATCGCTGGTGATGTTCCCCAATCCCTCAAAGACCGCAAGTTAATTGCTTTAGATATGGGTGCTTTAATTGCGGGGGCAAAATTTCGAGGTGAATTTGAAGAACGTCTAAAAGCAGTATTAAAAGAAGTTACCGAATCTGGTGGGAATATTGTTTTATTTATTGATGAAATTCACACCGTTGTCGGCGCTGGTGCTACCCAAGGCGCGATGGATGCTGGTAACTTGTTAAAACCAATGTTGGCGCGGGGTGAATTGCGCTGTATTGGGGCGACAACTTTGGATGAATATCGCAAATATATCGAAAAAGATGCCGCACTAGAAAGACGTTTCCAGCAAGTTTATGTGGATCAGCCCAGTGTTGAAGATAGTATTTCGATTTTGCGCGGCTTGAGAGAACGTTATGAAAACCACCACGGGGTGAAGATTTCCGATAGCGCTTTAGTTGCAGCGGCGATATTATCAAGTCGTTATATTAGCGATCGCTTTTTACCAGATAAAGCCATTGACTTAGTAGATGAAGCCGCTGCTAGATTAAAAATGGAGATTACCTCCAAACCAGAAGAACTCGACGAAATTGACCGCAAGATTCTGCAATTGGAAATGGAGAAGTTATCGCTCCAAAAAGAAAGTGATGCCGCTTCTCGTGAACGTCTCGAAAGACTAGAAAAAGAAATTGCTGACCTCAAAGAAGAACAAAGTACTCTCAACGCCCAATGGCAATCTGAAAAAGATATTATTGACAAAATTCAGTCCGTTAAAAAAGAAATTGAAGGGGTGAATTTGAAGATTCAGCAAGCAGAACGCGACTACGATCTCAATCGGGCTGCTGAGTTAAAATATGGAAAATTAACTGATTTACATCGCCAATTAGAAGCAGTAGAAAGCGAATTAGCAAACGCCCAAAGAAGCGGCAAATCTCTGTTGCGCGAGGAAGTTACCGAAGCTGACATTGCCGAAATTATTTCTAAATGGACAGGAATTCCCATTAGCAAGTTAGTGGAATCAGAGAAAGAAAAACTGTTGCATTTAGAAGATGAATTACACCGCCGCGTGGTTGGACAAGAAGAAGCAGTCACAGCTGTAGCCGATGCAATTCAGCGATCGCGTGCTGGATTAGCCGATCCCAATCGCCCCATCGCTAGCTTTATTTTCCTGGGACCCACGGGTGTAGGTAAAACCGAATTAGCAAAAGCTTTGGCGGCCTATATGTTCGACACTGAAGAAGCACTGGTGCGAATCGATATGTCGGAATATATGGAGAAACACGCCGTCTCAAGGCTGATCGGTGCGCCTCCAGGATATGTAGGTTATGAAGAAGGGGGACAACTAACCGAAGCGATTCGTCGTCGTCCTTATGCAGTGATTCTCTTTGATGAAATCGAGAAAGCACACCCCGATGTATTCAATATCTTCCTGCAAATTCTTGATGATGGTCGTGTCACTGATGCCCAAGGTCATAAAGTGGACTTCAAGAACGCTATTATCATCATGACCAGCAACATCGGTTCTCAGTACATTCTCGATATTGCCGGCGATAACGCACACTATGACGAAATGCGCCGTCGAGTGATGGAGGCGATGCGAAATAGCTTCCGTCCAGAATTCCTCAATCGGATTGACGAAATCATCATCTTCCACGGTTTGAATAAAAAGGAATTGCGCCAAATTGTGCAATTGCAAGTGGAAAGACTACGGAAAAGACTTGGCGATCGCAAGATTTCTCTCAAACTCTCCGATGTTGCTCTTGACTTTTTAGCTGAAGTGGGATATGACCCCGTATATGGGGCGCGTCCACTAAAACGAGCGATTCAGCGGGAGTTAGAAACCCAAATTGCCAAAGCCATACTACGCGGGGAATTCAACGACGGTGACACCATCTTTGTCGATGTGCAAAATGAACGTCTTTCCTTTAGTCGTTTACCAGTTGAGGTATTTACTGGCTGATACGATTTTGGATTTTAGATTTTAACGTGAGTTCGATGAACCTCTCCCCAACCCCTCTCCGGCTCGGAGAGGGGCAGAAATATTTTTAGTTTCCAACAACAAAAAAATTAGGGTTTCAAAGCCTCTCTCCCTGTGGGGGAGAGGTTTGGAGAGGGGTTTTTAGAGCCGTCGAACTCACGTTAAATTTTAGATTTTGGATTGTCAAAGAGTGTCCAATGCAAAAACGCAAAGTTAAGCTAGAGCTTCTTTGCGTTTTTTTGTGAAATATTTTTTACAAAAGACAAAAGACTAATGACTAATCAATACGGTTCGGATAAGCAGTATGAACTTCCCTTGTGGTCTGGGAAAAGGTTAAGGGGTAAGGGGTAAAGGATGTATTTGAAACCTTTCCCCTTTCCCCTTTCTCCTTTAACCTAACCGTATTGAATGACTAATAACTAATGACACTCTCAAGTAAAAAATGTACAATTTGGCTGTATATTTGCTTATTGGTCTTTACAAAGCACTTGTCGCATTTTACGCATATTCGCTGGTAACTCTAAGTTCATTGCTTGTTGAATGAAAATTGATGGAATTGGGATATTAGGCGTAGCTTGCACAGTATAAGCGAGTAAGGTGCCATTACCGCAATCTTTGAGTTCTAAACGAGCGTTAAAGTCCTCAAAAGTCCCTTTTTCCATGCGAAATTGGATTTGTTGCCCCAGCACTTCTACAACATTCAGGTAAATTTCCACTTGAGCAGTGAAAAAGAAGAAAGCTTTTTGTGCTGCTTGATACAAGCGTTTGACTTCACCTCTATGTACTACCTCGCTCTTGGTGATATCGGGAAAATATTGCACCCAGCGGGGGTAATCGGTTAATTGCTGCCAGACTTGCGATCGCACCATCGGCAAATACATCCAAGCTGTGACAGCCCCACCACAGGCTTTGTGCGATCGCGTTTCTACTAAAATTTCACCCTCTACCAGCAACCTTTGCTTGTCTTGACTCCAAGCCATATTTGAACCTGCAATAATTGAGTTTAAAATATCAGACGCAGACATAATGATTTCAGTGACCCCTCAGCTCATCCACCTAACAACCTTAAACTACAAGCTATCAAAATTTAATTTAGCTCCAACCCACTAAATTTTAGTTCCAGTTTAGTACTTGTTTTTTCCGGAAACAGTAATTTTTTGATAATTATTTCAGTCAGTTTACTAGGAAAACTGTATTTCCGATCACAATTAACACAATCAACACTTAAGTAAAAGTTTATCAAAGCAATACTCGTAAATAAAAAATGAAGTTTTTAACAGCTAAAATGGCACAAATACCACCTAATATCAAGCAGCAGAAACAATTCTAGAAATTTTCCCAGTATAAATTTTCGTCCACCTTTGTCTACTGATGGTAGTCAGCGTCTGCTAATTTCTGCGTGTTATTTCTGATGAAACTGCAACTTCATTGGATCTTAATACCTGAATGTCAACACTAAGTGTAATGTCTGTTGAGTCGAGAGGAAAACTAAGTGAGTCAATCTTCTTTAAATCGTAGATTAATCCAGATTTTCGGTATCCTTCTGGGTATGAGCGTAGCTGTCTGGGTACTCAGAGGCTTTGGGATTCTGACTTTTATTCCGGGTGGAATTATTTGGCTACTCTTACTGGGGGCGATCGCGATCGGGATTATTAGTTATGCTCAAAGAACTTGGTGGCGTTTTTAATCATTGGGCATGGGGCATTGGAAGAAGCAGGGGGGCAGGGGGCAGGGGGCAGAGGGGAAGATTTTCTCCCCTGCTCCCTGCTCCCTGCTCCCTCATCTCCCCACTCCCTCTGTTATCTTTAGATTTTTCAACTCTGATTAATTAACTTAGTACCTGCGGATGGAAGCTTCCGAGCTGTTAGAAACAATTACACTGCTGATTCATCAAGCCGAGCAGGGGGAAATTGACCCTTGGGATGTCAAAGTCATTGAGGTGATTGACCGTTACTTAGAACTAATGGCACCACAAACAATAGGAAAAGGCTATGAAACAGATTTGTCTCAATCTGGACAAGCCTTTTTATCAGCATCAATGCTGGTGTTATTCAAGGCAAATACTTTAATGCAATTGTCAATAGTAGAAGATACACACGATGGTGTAGTAGATGATGCTCTATTGCTAGATGAAGACGGTGTATCACATCACGGTCATCGCCTACCATTAGAACGGCAATTGCGTCGTCGTCCGGCGGCAATGCCACCGCCAAAACGCCGAGTAACTCTGCAAGAGTTAATCGAGCAATTACAAATTATGGCGAACCAGCTCAAATTTGTAGAGAAAACCAGCAAACCTATCCGTCCCAGGCGTCAGCCTAGCATCCAAAGTATGCGGCAGGCTCTGGAGTTAGCTCACCAGGAAAATCTGACAGAAGTAGCAAAAGAACTAGAGCAGGTGTTGAAATTATCGGCAAAAGAGCTATCTTTAGGACAAAATTGGTTGAATTTGGAAGAACTTGTGCAGTTGTGGACTCAAACAAAACAATCGTCTCAAAACGGTTCTGGACACGACTCTGAACACAGCCATCTAGTTAGCGTTTTCTGGGCACTATTACTACTATCGGCTCAATCCAAAGTAGAGCTATTTCAAGAGGAATTTTACAATGAAATTAAAGTTCGCTTACTTACAGATTCAATTAACAATTCCCAACCCTGTGAGCATCCAATCAACTCAGGAAGCCAAAACTAGCTCTACAGATAATTGACAGATTTTTGCTTGCGCCTCAAAATCCGAGTAAATTGAAAAGATAAGCGATCGCTTGTCATCTAAGTGTACCTATGGTTGCAATAACCACTAAATTACTGTTATCCCTGTTTGGAGGGATATTTTAAAGCAGAAATAAAACTGATGATTAAGTATCACTCAATGAAAGTAAACTGGCTTGTGGTTGAGGAATAAACTTTTATGAAAGCGATGATTCTCGCGGCTGGCAAGGGTACTCGCGTGCGTCCAATTACGTACACTATGCCCAAACCGATGATGCCCATCCTGCAAAAGCCAGTGATGGAGTTTTTGCTGGAACTGTTACGCCAACATGGATTTGACCAGATTCTTGTCAACGTTAGTCATTTAGCTGAGGAAATAGAAAACTATTTCCGTGACGGTCAGCGGTTTGGTGTACAAATTGCCTATTCTTTTGAAGGTAAAATAGACGACGACGGTAAACTCGTCGGTGAAGCCATTGGTTCTGCTGGAGGAATGCGGCGCATTCAAGACTTTTCACCGTTTTTTGATGATACTTTTGTCGTGTTGTGCGGTGATGCTTTGATTGACCTAGATTTAACTGCCGCAGTTAAATGGCATAGAGATCAAGGGTCGATCGCTACTATTATTACGAAATCTGTGCCCAAGGAAGAGGTTTCTAGTTACGGCGTAGTTGTTACCGACGAAGATGGTCGCGTTAAAGCTTTCCAAGAAAAACCTTCAACTGAAGAAGCCCTCAGTACTAACATCAACACTGGTATTTATATCTTTGAACCAGAGGTATTCAATTATATTCCCTCTGGCGTGGAATACGACATTGGTAGCCAATTGTTCCCCAAACTAGTGGAAATAAAAGCTCCTTTTTATGCCATCCCTATGGACTTTGAATGGGTAGATATTGGTAAAGTACCAGACTATTGGCGGGCGATTCGTGGTGTACTGCTGGGTGAAATCAAAAATGTGCAAATTCCTGGTCATGAAGTCGCCCCTGGAATCTACACTGGCTTAAATGTTGCCGTCAATTGGGACAAAGTGGATATCACAGGCCCTGTTTACATTGGTGGGATGACAAGAATAGAAGACGGAGCTAAAATCGTCGGTCCAGCGATGATTGGCCCCAATTGTTGGATATGTAGTGGCGCAACGGTAGAAAATAGCGTGATTTTTGAATGGTCACGCCTCGGCCCGGGAGTCCGTTTAGTGGATAAGCTGGTGTTTGGACGTTATTGCGTTGATAAAACTGGCGCTGCAATAGATGTTCAAGCCGCAGCTTTAGACTGGCTGATTACCGATGCTCGTCAGACAGTACCATCCCATACCCCTGTTGAACGACAAGCAATAGAAGAATTGCTGGGGACAAGCGTGAATTAAAATGAAAAGTTAGGAGTTAGGAGTGAGGAATAAAGTTAGGAGTTAGGAGTTAGGAGTGAGGAATAAAGTTAGGAGTTAGGAGTTAGGAGTGAGGAATAAAGTTAGGAGTTAGGAGTTATGATTTTTATTCCTAACTCTTAACTCTTTAAAAGTGAGGAGTTCGGAGCTATGATTTTTATTCTTAACTCCTAACTCCTAACTCCTAACTCTCAACTCCTAACTCCTAACTCTCAACTCTTAACTCCTAACTCCTAACTCCTAACTCCTAACTATTTAAATACGTATATCTTCTGAGACTCTGTTCGTAGGTTTGTAGGAGTCGCTGAGACTCTGCTAGGGTAATGCGCTTTTCCTCTAAGGCTTTCTCACAGCGCTGGCGGATGTTTTCCACCATATCTTCGGAGTCATACTGGACGTAACTCACTACTTCACTCATGGTGTCGCCTTTGACTACGTGTTCGATTTGGTAGCCTTTAGGCGTCAGTTGGATATGAACGGCGTTGGTATCGCCGAATAAGTTGTGTAAATTACCCATGATTTCTTGGTAAGCTCCATTAAGGAACATGCCCAAATAATAGGGTTCTCCTGCTTTGTAAGGGTGCAGTTCTAAAACCGATTTGACATCGCGTAGGTCAATAAAGCGATCAATCTTACCATCACTGTCGCAGGTGAGGTCTGCTAAAATCCCCCGCCGCGTCGGTTCTTCATCCAAACGGTGGATTGGCATGATGGGGAATAGCTGATCGATCGCCCAGCAATCTGGTGCTGATTGAAACACTGACATATTAACGTAATAGATGGAAGCCATGATTTTTTCTAGGTCTTCCAGTTCATCTGGTACGTATTCTTGCTGTCTAGTAATGTTCAAAATCTTTTGACAACAAGCCCAGTAAAGCCGTTCGGCTTTGGCTCGTTCTCTGAGGCGTAAAATTCCTAAGTTAAAGCGGCTGATGGCTTCTTCTTTGAATTGTGCCGCGTCGTGGTATAGCTCTTGGTAATTTTCCTTGTTGATGGATTGGTAGCTTTCCCAGAGGTAATTAATGATTGGGGATTCTCCCTCTTGTGGTGGCTCTGGCGTATCTAGTGGCACGTCACTAGTACTGAGAACATCGAAAATCAACACTGACTGATGGGAAGCGATCGCTCGTCCACTTTCACTAATCAGTGTTGGTACGGGAATTTGCCGTTCAGCACAGGTATCTTTTAACTCTGCCACAATATCGTTAGCATAGTTCTGCATGTTGTAATTTTTCGATGCGTAGAAGTTGGTTTGGGAACCGTCGTAATCTACACCCAAGCCACCACCGACATCGAGGTATTTCATGTCTGCCCCCAACATTGCCAATTCCACGTAAATGCGGCTGGCTTCCTGAATGGCATCTTTAATCACATTAATGGCAGAAATTTGTGAGCCAATATGGAAGTGCATCAACTGCAAAGAATCCAGCAAATTAGCATCGCGTAGCTTGTCAACTGCCTCGATCACCTCAGGCATAGTCAAACCAAATTTAGCGCGATCGCCACTGGAAGTTCCCCAACGTCCCATACCTTGGGTACTGAGTTTCGCCCGAACCCCCAAAATCGGCTTAATACCTAACTGGCGGTTGGCAGCAATCACCAAATCCACCTCTTCAATCTGTTCTAAGACGATGATTGGTGTTTGCCCTAGTCTTTGGGCTAACATTGCTGTTTCAATGTATTCTTGGTCTTTGTAGCCGTTGCAAACTAACAATGCTCCTGGTGTATCCAAGACAGCCAGAGCAATCATTAATTCTGGCTTGGAACCGGCTTCTAAACCAAATTGATGGGGCTTGCCAAATTTGACTAAATCCTCAATCAAATGCCGTTCTTGGTTGCACTTAACAGGAAACACACCACGGTAGACACCAGGGTAGTTGTAACGGGCGATCGCTTTGGCAAAACAAGCGTTCAACCGCTCAATCCGATCTTCTAAAATATCGGAAAAGCGAATTAGCATGGGTAGTCCCAAATTGCGCTGCTTCAAGGCGTTGACTAATTCAAACAAGTCCAGAGAACCCCCGCGATCGCCTTTAGGGGCAACAGTAATGTGACCGGCAGCATTAATGGAAAAATAAGGTTGTCCCCAACCTTCAATGCGATACAAAGATTCGCTATCCTCAATTTTCCAGGAGCGAGGTAAATCTCCTGTGGTAGTACTCGGTGGCAACAGCTTTTTTTGCTTATGATTTTTCACGTCAGATTTTTGTCCATTGGACGGTAGTAGTACCACCTCGTCAGATGTAGCAGTTGACTCAACACCCATTTCTTCCTAACCTCTGTGTTTCACCCACGAATTAACAATTTAGCGCATTCGTTTCAGAACCGATATGCACCCAAGGTTAATTTCTGGGATAAACTCTGATTGGTCAAGAGTCATCTGTCATTTGTCATTTGTCATTACTCATCAGTCATGAGTGCAAAACCCTTAGACAAAGGACAAAGGACAAAGGACAATTGACTAGATAAAAACTTTATTAAGCTTTGGGAGATAGTAATGGAGCGCACATTCTTAGCAATTAAGCCTGACGGAGTACAACGCAAATTAGTCGGTGAAATTATCCGTCGCTTTGAAACTAAAGGTTTTACCCTAGTTGGTTTAAAGTTCCTGAAAGTCAGTCGGGAATTGGCTGAACAACATTACGATGTTCACAAGGAACGTCCTTTTTTTGGTAGCTTAGTCGAATTTATCACTTCCGCGCCCGTGGTAGCGATGGTGTGGGAAGGAGATGGCGTCGTTGCAGCTGCGAGAAAAATCATTGGTGCAACAAACCCGTTAACAGCCGAACCGGGAACAATTCGCGGCGATTTTGGCATTAATATTGGTCGTAACCTAATCCACGGTTCCGATGCTCAAGAAACCGCCCAACGTGAAATTGCTCTGTGGTTTAAGGATGAAGAATTAGTCAATTGGCAACCGCATTTAACACCCTGGTTGCACGAGTAGGAAAGGCAAAGAGGACGCGGTGACAGGGAGACGCGGTGACGCAAAGAAAGAAGAAGATGCTCTTAAAGAATTCTCCACGTCCCCGCGTAAGAGCGTCCCCGCGTCTTCTCACTTCGGTACTTCAGTTTTTTCTGGTTCTGGTTGGGGTATTTCTGCTTGAGGTGATTCGATGCCAACACGCTTGGAAAATCCCCAGCCTAAAATTAGGAAGATGGCAGTAATCATTACCCATTCTGGTGGGACTAAATTATCGTTGACTACTTTTAACAAAAGTCGCAGACCTACGAAAGCTACAGTTATATAGCCTGCATCTTCTAGATTTTCATATTCGTCTAGCCAACGGATAAACAATCCCGCCATGAATCGCAGCGTAATAATACCGATTGTGGCACCCGTAAGTACTAGCCATTTTTCTTGAGAAACAGCGATCGCAGTTGTTACGCTATCCAACGAAAATGCTAAATCTGTAAATGCAATTACGGGGATCGCTTGCAATAAGGAATTAAAACGCGGTCCATGATGATGATCGTCCTTACCTTCTTCTGAGGTAAAGTGTTGGAATACCAGCCAGAGCAAGTAGGCAGCGCCCAGTAATTCAAATTGCCAGAATTGTTGCACCCAAGTGGCGGTAAGAATTAGAGTGATTCGCAACACGTAGGCAACAACTAAACCAAAGTTCAAAGCTTTACGCTCAAGTTCTTTGTCTTCTAGCCCTTGGGCGATGGCAGCCAGGGCGATGGCATTGTCAGCAGATAGCACCGCCTCTAAAAATATCAGTATCAGCAGGACTATCGGGGCTTCAACGCTGAAATGAAAGTGGAGGTAATCAAAAATTCGGTCTAGCATTCCAAGTTTCTCAAGCAGGAAAAAATTAAAATTTGACAGGAACAGAGATTTTATTATTCAACAGCGCAGTAAATTACCACTTTAATCCAGCTTAACGTGGTTATGGTGCATTCTAAAGAGGGTTAAGTTGGTGCGTTCCCCAAAAGGGTTGCCGCAGGCATCGCCGTGCAACTGAGGTATTTTTAGTGTAAGTCAATACACCAAAAATTTTAATATTCGCTAACATACGTCACGACTCTAGCGAATTGAATCAGGAACGACTTGCTCTGGTTGATAAATAACCGCAGAATGCTCTACTTACCCGCTGGCACATTTATTCCAAAGCAATCCGAATTGAAATGTCAGAAAATACGGAGATTAAAAGCACCTATTTATAAGCTTTTCAGCTATTTTCTTTCTCACGAATGATTCAGGATTGCTATATCGTATCAAGTCCGGCTAATTTAGTTATGATTCCCGAATCTATGCAGAAACCCAAAAACCCTTCTCCTCTGCCCCCCTGCCCCTCTGCTGCCTCAATAATAAGTCTTTAGCCGGACATAGCACCATGTCCGCCTAGTCACTGCTGCCACTATAATCTGGCTCGACTACCAACCCCTACTGAGTGGGTGAAAATCAGGCGTATTCGTGTCAAAAATTCAGTAACTACAGTTTGTTGGTTATCTAAAACACCAAATCCTAAACCAAATAACAAAAAAGTTTTAAAACCCCATAGCCAAAGTATCAAGCAATTACTTAAAAATGGCTACAAGGCCAAAATACGTCCTCAGTGGACATGATAATTTTTGACAAATTTCAAAAAGATAATCAAGGTGCAATTCCAGCAAATTTGATTGAAATTGCCCATAATAAATCGAATAGCGCTTATTTACAACGTTGTAAAACAGCAGAAACTAGACCTCATCCAGCACGTTTTTCTCAAGGGTTCACTGAATTTTTCATCAGATTTTTAACCGATCGAGTTGATATAGCATTAGATCCATTTGCAGGTTCTAATACAACTAGTTTTGTTGCTCAGACTTTCAAACGCCGATGGATTTGTTTTGAAATTAATGAGGATTATCTAATGGAAAGCCGTTATCGTTTTAGTCAAGATTCAGATTACCTGAAGAGTGGCGAATGAAAAGTGAGGAGTTAAGATTTATAACTCATAAATAATAACTACTCACTTAAATTTCTCCATTCACTTGCATTTGATGAACTTGATCTGCTAACTCTTGACGACCCTGGTCATCTAGTTTATCAATCGCTAACATCCCCATAAGAATAACTTCTTTCAGGGTCAAACGTGTCGAATGTGCCTGTTTTTGCACAATCTCCTTAATAATGGGACTAACACCAATCGCTGTACTAGCTCTAGCCACGGAAGAAAAAACGCTAATGATTCAGCCTAAATCTTAGCACTTCCAATGAAGTTATTCTCTATAGTTAAAACTTAATTCAAATGTGTTTCAACTCATACTTCTAGGAGCAAACATAAATTTGAAATTATGTACATAGAGAACTACAACAGAAATACACAGTATTATCCTTTCTGGAGAAAGAAAATTTTTATCTAACCCTCAATCATCCCATAAAACTTAAAAACCAACTTTTGGATGAACATAAATTTAATTATTGTCACACTAATATTACAAGTATATTTTTTGACGGTGGTATTCAACCCTCCAGAGCTATCCCAATACGGTTCGGATAAGCAGTATGAACTTCCCTTGTGGTCTGGGAAAAGGTTAATGGGTAAGGGGTAAAGGATGTATTTGAAACCTTTCCCCTTTCCCCTCTCCCCTTTAACCGAACCGTATTGAGAGCTATCCCAAACCGACTTGAAAGCATAACTTTTTTTGAGCGAGTTCTCGAACTTGTAGTGTTTTTAAGTGAAGCTGGCTAATTGAGGTATGATATCAACACCATCAACAAGTACCTTTTCGACTATTCCTCTAAAATTTCCACTAAGTCTTCGATAGTCACCTCAAAGGTGCGAGCCAATTTATGAATAGCAGTAAAGTCAACTGTTGTCATAGCTCGACGACGAGCATAACTTCTAACTGTGCTGTAAATTACCCCAGAACGCTCAGAAACTTCCTTAAGTGTCCATCCCTTCTCTTGTGCTAGTTCTCGAATCCTCAATCTGACTAATCCCATATTTGATAACTGATGCATTTGCACCGCTCAATTTCATATGAGAATTGACTCTCACCGGGCTGAAGCCAGGGTGATTCAAACTGTTACTCTGAACAAGGCTAAAGCCGTGGTTCTGGGTTTTTTAGAGTTATTCTTCTAGAGAAAAACTCTCTATGGCACAGTCGAAATTTCCCTACCAATGGATTTTTAGGGATTTACTTCGGGGTTTTCGGCATTTTTATGATAAAAAAGCGATCGCCTCTTGGTTGATTAAACTCTTATGCGTTCGCGAAGTGACTCTGAAAGAGTATCGCCACAATTTACTGAAATCTGTAAAGCTGAAATCAAACGGTTATCCCCTATATTAGCAACGTCAAAAGCAAAAACCTCTACCCTCAGAGCGTCAAAAATCATCAAGTAATGGGCAAGTTTGCAGTCACTGGCAATATTTGTCACAACAAACTCATAGAAAGTCACCCTTTGGTCAAAATACTCCTGCGAGTAAAAGTATTCTCACAAATCGCGCTTATATACCACCGGGAAAACCCTACTTTAAAGAGATCGTAAATTGTCCAATATAATCTCGCGAACACGCTTTACAGAACTATACAGTGTAAATAAGAATAATAATTTGACCTAAGTAAAATTTTCCTGAATACAGGCAACTAATGCTGTCATAAGGAAAAGCAGTGAGTAGAGGAGAGACAAAGCGATGAGGGACCCTTATCTGTTGGCAGCAGGCTTGTTAACAGGATTGGCAATACCAGCATCGGCTCTTCCACATCTGTCGATTATCCTGCCAGAAAATTCTAGATTTCTGTGGGATTTAAAACAGGGTTCGCAGACAATAGTCAGTACAAAAATTATCAACAACGTCGATCTTTCCTTACCAGAACTCAGCGGCCAAGCGCTGCAAACTTTAGAAAGTTCGCAGTCAACAGCAGATGAGCAAAACATCAAGAGTGTTGATTCCTTACCAGAACTTAGTAGCCAGGAATTACCGACTCCAACAGAGTCATTACTCAACTCAAAAGCCCAAGCAGCTACTATTTCACTGACATCTGGCAATCAACTTTACTACCAAAGATTGGCAGCTCTGAAAACAGGTCAGATTTATACACGCGGGGATAGTGATAATCTGCGATCGTTGTGGGAGTCAATCAAGAAACGTCAACTAACTTATGAAGACTGGAAAAGTTTACTAGCTTTAGAAGCCAGAGCCATCGCCCAAGGTCAAGGTGCAAATCATCTGAGTATCTTAGTTGGCGATTCTTTGAGCATGTGGTTTCCTCGAGAAAAATTGCCTGCTGGAAAATTATGGCTCAATCAAGGTATATCTGGAGATACTTCCGCCGGCGTTTTAAGAAGATTGGGGGCATTTTCCGCAACTCGGCCGGATGTAATTTACATTATGGCTGGGATTAACGACTTACGAAAAGGCGATACCGATCAAGCAATTTTGCGTAATTATCGCCGAATTGTCCGCCGCTTACGACAAGCTCACCCCCAAGCTCAAATCATTGTCCAATCCATTTTGCCGACTCGACTACCAAAAATTTCCAATAGTCGCATTCGTCACATCAACACCCAACTAGCTCAAATTGCCAAACAAGAAGGCGCCAATTATCTCAATATCTATAGTTGGTTTACAGATATGGAAGGCAATTTGCGCCCAGAATTAACTACAGATGGGTTGCACCTGTCGCCAGAGGGTTATGACGTATGGCGATCGGCACTACAGCAGATTGAATACAAGCTGACTCAGCGCAAGAATTAAGCGATCGCAAACAAGTAAAAAGTAAAAACAAAATCCCCATCAATAAATTTAGGTGACTCACAACCCTTATTATTTATTCTTTACTTTTGGATTTTTACCAAAAAGGGGAAAAGGGGAAAGGGTAAGGGGTAAAGGAAAAAAAGAGTAAAACTTTTCCCCACACGGTATAAAGCCCCTATTTTTAAATATGGAGAATATTAAAAGAAGATTTTACCAGACACGTAGTGTGATAAAAATCAGCGTCCATGCTTGAAACCCCTATTTTTAAATATGGGGTTCCCCTTTCCCCTTTCCCCCTTCCCCCTTCCCCTTCTTCATTTTTTACTTTGCCTTGATAAATCTAAAACCCTATGCTTTAACACCCAAAGCTTCCCGATTTAAAACTTGATTCAACTTACCGCTACGATAACCTTCTAAATCTAAGGTTACGTAGATAAATCCAAAATTTTGAAATGCGCCAACTAATGTTTGTAAATCCGTAGTCAACACAAACTCTTTAATTTGTTCTGGTGCTAATTCAATACGTGCTGTATCGCCTTCAGAACGCACGCGTAAATTCTGCCAACCCAGCTTTCTTAAGAAAATTTCGGCTCTACCAACTCGTTGCAACTTAGCTACAGTAATTTCTTCACCATAAGGAAACCGGGAACTCAGACAAGGTTGAGCAGGTTTATCCCACCAAGGTAAACCGAGTTGTTGCGAAAGTTGCCGGACTTCAACTTTGGTAACACCCGCTTCTGCTAAAGGCGATCGCGCACCTCTTTCTTTTGCCGCCTGAATTCCTGGGCGATAATCATGCAAATCATCAGCATTTACCCCATCCACCACATAGGGATAACCCAACTTTAGAGCCAAAGGTTTGAGAGTATCGTGCAATTCACTTTTGCAAAAATAACAGCGGTTGACAGGGTTAGAAGTGTAATTGGGATTCTCCATCTCGTGAGTTTGGACAATTTGATGCCGAATCCCAATAGTTGCGGCTTGAATTTTGGCGTCTTCTAACTCTTCTGGTAATAGCGAAGGAGAAACCGCAGTTACAGCCAAAGCGCGATCGCCCAACGCATCATAAGCAATTTTGGCAACCAAAGTGCTATCAACGCCCCCAGAGTAGGCAATCAAAGCCTGCTCCATTTCTTCAAATAAAGCTCTTAATTGCTCAAATTTTTCTGTCAGCATCATTTATCAACCCTGCCAAAACCCTATATCACCAAACAAATTCTATTGTAGTCATATTAGTTAGGGGGCATTGGGCATGGGGCATTGCGAGTGTGGGAGGTGTGGGAAGTATAAATTCTCTTTCTCCCCACACTCCCCCATCCCCCCACACTCCCCACACTCCCTCATCTCCCTCATCTCCCTCCGCCCCCCACTCCCTACTCCCCATCAATCGGTTTACTATACTTAGCCACTAAAGTAGCTAAAAGTGGTAAATCAATCGGTTTAGAAATATAGTCATTGACTCCAGCTGCTAGACAAGTTTCGCGATCGCCTTTCATCGCCATTGCTGTTTGAGCAATCACTGGAATATTTTGATACTGGGGATTTTCTTGTAGTTCCTGCACCAACTTCAGACCATTTCCATCTGGCAGGTAAACATCCATTAAAATTACTGCTGGCTCTAGCTGTCTTAAAGCTTCCCACATTTTTGCAGCGCTCTTGACCCAAGTCACTTGATATCCCAATTTAGATAGATAAATTTGCATCAAATCACCGTTGGGTAAGTCATTTTCTACCAGCAATATCTGAGGAGACGGACTAGGAGTCACAACCAAATCAGATAAAAAATATTTTGGTTGCCCTGCTTCCCCTACTTCCCCTGCTTCCCCTGCTTCCCCTGCTTCCCTCAAAGGAAGCACCAGCGTAAAACGCGAGCCACGATTTAGTTCAGATTCCACTTTCACCGAACCACCATGAATTTCGGCGAGTTTGCGAGTCACAGCTAAACCCAGACCAGTACCTTCAACACCAGCTACAGCGTTGGCAATTTGGAAATAAGGATGAAACAGTTGAGCTTGGTCTGCTTGGGACATACCAGCACCAGTATCCCAGACTGTAAAATGCACAAATACACCTTCGCAAGCAACCTGTAAGCCAACACTTCCTTTGCTGGTGAACTTTAAAGCATTGAAGAGTAAATTCAACAGCATTTGCTTGAGTCGTAAGGGGTCGGCTACTAAAGTTGTGATGTCAGGGTCGAGTTCTAGGAGTAGTTTCAAACCTTTGTTAGCGGCTTTCTCCTTCACCAACGCTAAAACATTGCTACACAGCAGTGGCAGATCTACTGTTTCCCACTGTACTTCCAGCTGGTTAGCTTCAATTTTAGAGAGATCCAAAATATCATTAATCAGAGCTAGCAAGTGCTTGCCACTAGACTGAATGATATTTAAATACTCTTGCTGACGTTCTCTACTGGGTTCGTAGCCTTGAGCTAACAGCAAGTGAGTAAACCCAATAATCGAGCTCAGCGGTGTGCGAATTTCATGACTGGTGTTTGCTAAAAACTGATTTTTGAGTTGATTAGTACGCTCTAGTTCTTGATTAGAGCTACTTAACTTTTCATACCGTTGCTGCCAAGATACTATGTGCCTTAGTTGGATCAAAGCTGTAGTACACTGCTTAGCAGACCTGGCCATCAATTGCGATGCGAGCTGAGCTTGCGATCCTATGAGTGGCTCAGAATCAGACCCTAGCGATGCCGTGGCAATAACTAGCCAGCCAATGACACCGCCAGAATCATCAGCTAACCGCCAAGCATTCGGTGTTGGTTGATTCTCAAGCTGCTGCAAATCTTTGAGTTCTATGGTCTGTTCCAATTTCAACGGCAGTTTTTTCCCCGCTGTCAGCGTCACTTCTAACAGTGGAGATTTTGAGCCGGAAAATGGGGAACGAGAAACATAGCAAACTTTCGCAAATGTTTTGTGTGGCTCAAGCAGAGCGACGCCTACGGCAAATTGGACGAACGCTAGATGACTGGTGTCCACAGCAGTGTTAATTTCATTGACCACAGTTTGAAAAATTTCTGCTTCTGCGGCTAGTGCCTGTGAGACAGTATTACAAGCAGAAAGCAGGAAATTATTAAGGCGACTTTGCAACTGGTTTAAGCTTTTCTCCAGCCACAAGTCGGCGCGAAGTTGCTGAATTGTTGTCAAAAGTTTTGGCGTTGCATCTATCTGTGAGTTCTGTTCTGGTAAGCTTGAATACTGCTGCATGGTCAACTAGACCGCTGAACAAGTTTAGCTTCGCATAAAAATCCGAATAGGATTTTATGTATGTGGGCGGGCAATCCTTTTTTATTTATAAACCATAACTTATGGTGTCGGGTTTAGCACCTAAACCACAAAAAAATATTGTATGAAGGACTCACCTAAGAATTCAGGAGTCAGAATTCAGGAGCCAGAATAGTTAAATAATTACAATAACTTATGATGAATGAACATACTAATCATACTAAACTCCTTACAAATTCTGACTTTTGAGTTCTGAGTTCTGAATTCTTGCAGACTGACCTAAAATTTTTTCAAAGCAACTTCAGACTTATGGATACACAATTCGCCCAACTAATCGTCAATGGAATTGCAGTGGGAAGCATTATTGCTTTAGCCGCAGTTGGACTCACACTTACCTATGGAATTTTACGTCTATCTAATTTTGCTCATGGTGACTTTCTGACTTTAGGAGCTTATCTCACTTGGCTGATCGACTCCATTGGAGTCAATATTTGGCTGTCCACGATCCTCGCAGCAGTGGGAACGGTAGCAGCAATGTTGTTATCAGAAAAGTTACTCTGGTCAAGGATGCGCTTTATTCGTGCTACCTCCACTACGCTGATTATCATTTCTATCGGACTTGCCTTATTTCTTCGCAATGGAATTATTTTTATCTGGGGTGGCAAAAATCAAAATTACGATTTACCTGTTACCCCGGCTTTAGATATCTTCGGCTTGAAGGTGCCGCAAAATCAATTATTGGTATTGGGGTTGGCAGTATTAGCAATTTTGGGGCTGCACTATCTCCTGCAAAACACCAAAATTGGTAAAGCTATGCGAGCAGTCGCCGACGATCTAGACTTAGCTAGGGTTTCTGGTATCAATGTTGACCGAGTAATTTTCTGGACTTGGCTAATTGCTGGCACTCTTACATCCTTGGGCGGAAGTATGTACGGGTTGATTACAGCCGTGCGCCCGAATATGGGATGGTTCTTAATTTTACCATTATTTGCCTCAGTGATTTTGGGAGGGATTGGTAACCCCTACGGTGCGATCGCCGCAGCTTTTATCATTGGCATTGTCCAAGAAATTAGCACTCCTTGGCTGGGTTCTCAATATAAACAAGGCGTGGCACTGTTGATTATGATTTTGGTGCTGCTCATTCGTCCCAAAGGTTTATTCAAAGGAACTATTTGAGCAGCACCTATCCACTTCTAACTACTCAATAATGTGGAAATACCAGGCTGCTACCAGGAAATTGATAGCTAACAAGAACAGTGCCCAGCCTGTGCGAAAGGCGTAGGGAGGTTTAGCTCCACTGTCAGCAACTGCGGAATTCTTAGCTTTAGCAGTCATAATGCGGTTCTCCTAATGTCAGGACTTTTTAAGAAATACCAAATTATGTGTACCAATCCCCCAAATTCTTTAGAAATATTTGAAGTTGGGGATTGGGGACTGGGAAATGGGGACTGGGGACTGGGGACTGGGGCATGGGGCATGGGGTAGGAGGAGCGAGGGGGAAACTAATAACTCCTAACTCCTAACTCCTAACTCCTAACTCCTAACTCCTAACTCCTAACTCCTAATTCCTAACTCCTAACTCCTAACTCAGCACTCAAGACCCCACTCCCTCCTCTCCCGCATGATAGGAACTACGAACCAGAGGCCCGGAACGGACGTGGCTGAATCCCATTTTCCATGCTAAGGAGCCGAGTCGATCGAATTCTTCTGGAGTCCAATATTTTTGGACTGGTAGATGCTCTAAAGAGGGACGCATATACTGGCCGATAGTCAAGCGATCGCACCCCACAGCCCTTAAATCGGCCATTGCTTGGACGACTTCATCGGTAGTTTCTCCGTGTCCCAGCATCAAACCTGATTTGGTGGGAATTGTCGAATCCAGTTCTTTGACCATAGCTAGCACTCGTAAGGAGCGATCGTACTTGGCTCCCCGGCGCACTGGCCCGGTTAACCGTCGCACTGTTTCAATGTTGTGGTTGAAACAAGCCACTTTAGCTTTGACAATCATCGCTATCCGCTGGCGTTGGCCCGACTCCCCACTCCCCGCACCACCCCAAAAATCTGGGGTCAATACTTCAATTTGAGTTTCTGGGTTGAATTGGCGGATAGTGGCGATCGTCTTCACAAAATGCCCAGCACCTCCATCGGGCAAATCATCACGGGCTACAGAAGTCAACACCACATAATGTAATCCTAACAGCTGCACCGCCTCGGCTACCTTTTGTGGTTCCTCTAAATCAATAGGCATTGGTGCATGACCTTTATCTACTTGACAGAAAGCACAAGAGCGTGTGCAAGTAGGTCCCATCAATAAAAAAGTTGCAGTTTTTTGGGCGTAGCACTCTCCTCGATTAGGACAACGCCCTTCTTCGCAAATTGTGTGAATTTGGCGCTGTTTAATAATGCGTTGTACGGTAGAGATTTCGCTGGCTTTGCCAATGGGGCGACGCAACCAGCTAGGCATTGCCATAATTTCAGACTTGAGTTCGGCTTCTTGTGACGAAATCATCTAAAAATCTCCGGGAGTGTCGAAACGGCGTATCTTCGTAAAATGCGGATGTGCAGTCACGTGGAAAAAAAACTCTTTGTGTGGCCCTGTCCGTGATGCCCTAGATCGAGGCTAAAGCTTTAAATATCACAATGACACAAATTTAAAAGAACACAAAAAAGTTTTGCAAAACACGTCTAGTAGTGTCATTTATACCGAAATATACTATCCCCCAATTCATAGATATTTTGTATATAGTGGGAGAATTCTCAAGGACAATCGGCAAAGCCGCTATTTACACTTAAAGTTTCTGTTAGAGCGAACAGTCGTGGCAAGCAATAAAATTTTAGTTATCGATGACACTACAGTTGTCAGGGTAAAAGTACGAGAAATGTTGCCTCCGGGCAATTTTGAGGTACTGGAAGCAAAAGACGGTGTGGAAGGACTAAATTTCATTCTTCAGGAAAAACTCAGCCTAATTATGCTAGATTTCCTGTTGCCTAAAATGAGTGGCTGGGAAGTTTTCCAGCAAGTTCAAGCCCACCCAGAGTTAAGGAAAATTCCTTTAGTGATCATGTCTGGTCGCAAAGAGGAGGTGACTGAAAAAATCCCGGAACCATTTGAATATTTTGAATTTCTGGGCAAGCCTTTCGATCAAAAGCAACTAATTGGCGCGATTAAGTTAGCTATGACAAAAGCGAAACAGCCACGCCCAGAACTAGTTGCAGTAGGAGCAGCTGCTGCTAAAAATGGTACTGTCACAACCTCTAGTGTTACCAGTGCTACGGTAGCTACTTCTAGTGAGACAAATAGCATAGCAACAGCCCCAGCTCCCGCAAATACTACAATACCAAGCTCTACTTCCCCAGGAGTCTCCCAGGCAGAAATTGAGGCGTTGAACGATAAAATTGCGAAAATGCAAGCAGAAATAGAGGGCTTGAAGAAGCAGCTGACTCAGGTTGTGACTTTTATTAAACAAAAAATCAAATAAGCTAAAACACATTTAAATTGCATAACTACTTCATCTGACTGTCCTTGGCCATTGGTCAAAGGACAAATGACTAAGGACAAACGACAGTCTTCAAGAGAATACGCAAGTTGGACACAAATTAGCTTAGAATTGGCGATCGCTATTATCCTCTGCACCTTCAATTACGAATTAATAATTACTAATTACTTGGTCAGGGTGGGAGGATATTATTAACCTCAGTTGCTAGTCTAGCAAAGCATCCCTAGACCCATTAACCCTGCTATGTTCTTTACTTAAAGAATATGGCAGGGTTTTTGTTATTTATATGATGAATATTTTACAGCAATGCTGATAGTTAATTCCCGCCAAAAAGCGGGCATTTAAAATATTAATGATATATATCAGCTATTAATATAGCTGTCAAATCTAACTATTTTATCCTAAAAATAAAGTTTTTATAATTAGAAAATTATAGATAAAACACTAGATTTAAAATTATATTTATAAATACAAAGTAAACAAGAATTTTTATATTTTTTGATAACGATAGTCTGAACACGGGAATACTAAGCCATAGAAATAAAAATTATGAGCATAGGTTGCAATGTCAGTAGTACTAGATACACTATATGCGTTTCCTGGCTATCGCATCACTGAGCAAATTTACTCAGGCAGCAAAACCTTAGTTTATCGCGGTATTAGGGAACAAGACCAAAAATTAGTCGTCCTCAAATTGATGCGAAATGAATATCCTACATTCGGAGAAATTGCCCAGTTTCGCAATCAATATATCATTACTAAAAACCTAGATATTCCTGGTATAGTCAAAACGTATAGCTTAGATAATTACCGTAACAGCTACATCCTAGTGATGGAAGATTTTGGTGGCATTTGCCTACAAAAATGGCGCCTGGAAGACAAGGATAAGAAAGAAAATAAGATTTTGCTAAATGAGTTTTTCAACATTGCTATTAAAATTGCTTCGATTCTTGAAGGGCTACACGGCAATCGCATTATTCACAAAGATATCAAACCTGCCAATATTCTGATTAACCCAACCACCAATGAGATAAAAATCATCGATTTTAGTATTGCCACACTCCTGCCCAGAGAAATTCAATTTCTCACAAATCCCAATGTTTTAGAAGGCACTCTGGCTTATATTTCGCCAGAACAAACTGGCAGGATGAACCGAGGTATTGACTACCGCACTGATTTTTATTCTCTTGGTGTCACCTTCTTTGAACTCCTTACCGGACAGTTACCCTTCACCAGCAAAGATCCGATAGAGTTAGTTTACTCTCACATTGCCAAACAACCGCTAAAAGCCAGCCGGATTAACTCCAATATTCCCGCAGTTCTGTCTGATATTATCAGCAAACTGATGGCAAAAAATGCCGAAGACCGCTATCAAAGTGTCTTGGGGTTAAAGCATGATTTGGAAGTGTGTCAAAAGCAGTGGCAAGAGACAGGAAATATTCCATCTTTTAAATTAGGCGATCGCGACATCTCAGACCGTTTTGTAATCCCCGAAAAACTCTATGGTCGGCAACATGAAGTTGAAACTCTACTTGCTGCTTTTGAGCGAGTTGCTAATCCCCTTGAATCTGATGCCAGATCCTATTCTGCTGGTTCTGCGTTGGTGCAGCCTCCCGTAGGAAAGGAATATAACTCAGCAGAACTGACACCACTTGCTTTGGGACAGGAAACCTCTTCAACCCAGTGGCTCCCCAGACGAGTGTCTGCCCCTAGACAGGGGGGAGTGAGAGGCGTAGAAATGATATTAGTTGCGGGTTTCTCTGGTATTGGTAAAACTGCCGTAGTCAACGAAGTCCACAAACCCATCGTCCGCCAGCGGAGTTACTTTATCAAAGGAAAATTCGATCAGTTTCAACGTGACATTCCCTTATCAGGATTGGTGCAAGCTTTTCGAGATTTAATCGGGCAACTCCTTTCAGAAACTGATGCCCAAATTCACCAATGGAAAGCTAAGATTCTCCGGGAATTGGGTACACAAACTCAGGTAATTATTGATGTAATTCCTGAACTCGAACAGATTATTGGCAAGCAGTCTCAGGTTACAGAACTCCGTGGAAGTGCTGCCCAAAATCGTTTTAATTTATTGTTCAAAAAATTTATTCAAATCTTCACTACTAAAGAACATCCCCTCGTTATCTTTCTCGATGACCTACAATGGGCAGATACCGCTTCTTTGAGATTAATTCAGTTATTAATGTGTGAAAGTAGCTTGTCTGATATTTCAGAAGAAACAGACGAAATAACTGAAATTAAGAAAGGTTTATTATTAATTGGTTCCTATCGAGATAATGAAATTTCAAAAGCACATCCGCTTTATTTAACATTACAAGAGATTGAACAAGCAGGCGCAACTATTAGTACTATTACCCTAGCACCCTTAAATCAGGGTGATTTGAATCATTTAATTGCTGATACTCTTCACTGTCCGGAATTAGTTGCTGTTCCTCTGACTCAGATGGTGTTTGCCAAAACTAAAGGCAACCCATTCTTTTTTATTCAATTCCTCAAGTCTTTATACGATGAAGGGCTAATTGTATTAAACTTTGATATTGGTTATTGGCAGTATGATATTTGTAAAATAAAAGAATTAGTTTTGACGGATGATGTGGTAGAGTTTATCGCAATTCAAATAGAGAAGCTACCAATAAATACCCAAAAAGTATTAAAACTTGCTGCTTGTATCGGTAACCAATTTGACTTAAAAAGTTTAGCGATCGTTCACGAAAAATCTGTAGTAGATACAGCATCAGACTTGTGGCAAGCATTACTTGATGGACTAATTTTACCACAAAGTGAAATTTACAACATTTTCCCAGCAGATAATACGAATCAAGAGTTAATTGTTCAGGGAATAGAATCTACACAGTTTGCAAGTATTAATTTACAAATACCTAAATATAAATTCGTACATGACCGGGTACAGCAAGCCGCTTATTCTTTAATACCCGAAGAACAAAAAAAGCCAATTCACTTAAAAATTGGGCTACTGTTATTGAGTAATACTCCAGTTGCAGAACAGGAAGAAAGGATTTTTGAGCTTGTTAATCAGTTTAATATTGCAGTAGAATTCATATCCCATCAAGCTAAGCGAAATGAACTAGCCCAAATGAATTTAATTGCTGGACGTAAAGCTTTAGCATCAACAGCTTATCCAACTGCGGTTAAATATTTAAGTACCGGCATCCAACTATTGGCAGCTGATAGTTGGGAAACAAAACATCATCTCACCTTAGCTTTATATGAGACTGCTACAGAAGCAGCATATTTAGCTGGCAACTTTGAACAGATGGAGCAATTAGCAGAAATGGTGCTGGTACGTAAACCACTGCTAGAAAAAATAAAAGTTTATGAAGTTAAAATTCAAGCTTATGGAGCGCAGAACCAAGCACTGGAAGCTGTAAATACTGGACTCAATTTTTTGAAACTTTTGGGAGTGGAATTTCCTCAACATCCAAGTGAATCTGATATTCAGTTAGCAATGGCAGAATTAGCATCAAATCTCAATGGGAGGCATATTCAGGACTTAATTAATCTGCCAGATATGATAGATCTCCAGCAAGTAGCAGCTATGCGTATTTTATCGACTATCGCTGCTATTAGTTATTTAGTTACGCCGCAACTTTTTCCGCTAATTTTTCTGAAACAAATCAACATATCAGTTAAATATGGTAATACTTCCCTGTCTGCTTCTGCTTATGTGAATTATGGTTTAGTACTCACTGGATTGGTGGGAGATATTGAGTCTGCCTATCAATTTGGCAAACTGGGTATAACTTTAGTGGATAAGTTGAATGCTAAAGAAGTTAAAGCTAAAATTATTCTCGCATTTAATACAACTATTAGGCATTGGAAGGAACATACTAGGCAAATATTAAAACCTTTAATGGAGGGTTATTATATTGCAATAGAAACAGGAGATTTAGAATACGCAGCTTATTGTCTTAATGCCTATTCCTATTCTGCATATTTTGTTGGTCGGGAACTGACAGAACTAGAGCGAGAGATGGCAACCTACAGTCATGCGATCGCTCAAATTAAGCAAAAAATCGTATTTAACTGGATTAGTATCCACCGACAAAGTATTTTAAATTTGCTAGGAAATGTATCAAACCCTTGTTATTTAACTGGTGAAGCCTACAATGAAGAAAAAATGCTGTCGCATTACCTTGAAACCAATGATGTAATGGGAATTTTCTATTTTTATGTGAGCAAAGTACATCTTTGCTACCTATTTGAAAAATACCATTTAGCTTTGGAAAATGCTACATCAGCAGAAAAATATTTAGATGGTGGAAGAGGGCAGTTAGTTACTCCTTTGTTGTATTTTTATGATTCACTTACACGACTAGCATTATATCCTAATGTATCCATTTTTGAACAAAACTCTATGATGGATAAGGTTCAAGTGAATCAAGAGAAAATGCACCAGTGGACACATCATGCGCCTATGAATTATTTACATAAATATTATCTTGTAGAGGCTGAACGTTGTCGGATTGGTGGTCAATATCTCGATGCAATAGAATTCTACGATCGCGCTATTTCCCTAGCTAAAGAACATGAGTATCTGAATGAAGAAGCCCTGGCTCAAGAACTCACCGGCAAATTTTATCTAGGATGGGGCAAACATAAGATTGCCCAAACCTACTTCACAGATGCTTACTATAGCTATGTTCGCTGGGGAGCAGTAGCCAAAGTTGACGATTTGGTAAAACGCTATCCCCTATTACTCGCTCCGATATTTCAGCAAGAAAAACTAAAACTGAATATCCACTCCAGCCAAGAAAGTACTTCTTTTAATAAAATATCTCTATCTACTTTAAGCGAACAACAAACTGTAATTGGCTCAAAGACAAGTATTTCTGATTCTCTGGATTTAGCTACATTTATTAAAGCATCTCAAGCGCTCTCTGGGGAAATAGAGCTTGAGGGATTGATTTCTACTTTAATGGAAGTCGCGATCGAAAATGCAGGAGCTTCTAAATGTGCTTTGATTTTAAATGAAGATGATAGCTTATCATTAACTGTGACGGCAGTTTGTTCCAATTCAAATTTTGAACATACATACACAGAGTTTCCATCAATTTCTCTAGAATCAAGTTATGATGTTCCCATTACTTTGATTAACTACGTTAAACGTTCCACAGAAATATTAGTTATTGATGACGCAATGGCTGTTTCATTTTTAGCATCTGACAGCTATATTATCTGCGAGGAACCCAAGAGTTTATTGTGTATACCTATTATTAATCAAGGGAATTTGATTGGTATTATTTATCTAGAAAACAATTTAACGACCGGAGCATTTACACGCGATCGCGTTGAAGTTCTAAAACTACTCACTACCCAAGCAGCAATATCCCTAAAGAACGCTATTCTCTACAAAAATTTGGCACAAGCTAAGGAAAGCTTGGAGAAATACAACCATACGCTAGAGAAAAAAGTCAACGAAAGAACCCAGGAACTGAACGACAAAAATGAAAGATTACAGCAAGCTATACAGGAATTAAAACGTACTCAAATTCAATTAATCCAAAGTGAAAAAATGTCTTCCTTAGGGCAAATGGTGGCGGGAATTGCCCATGAAATTAATAATCCCATCAATTTTATTCATGGTAATATTGCTCACGCTAGTGAGTATGTGCAGGATTTGCTGGATTTGATAGCTGTTTATCAGCAAGAATACTCTGATTCTTCGTCTGTGGTTGAGGATAAATCTCAGGAAATCGACATAGATTTTCTAGCAGAAGACTTGCCAAAAGTTCTAGATTCAATGAAGATTGGAAGTTCACGCATTCGCAATATTGTTTTGGGCTTACGCAACTTTTCTCGCCTGGATGAATATGAGATGAAGCCTGTAGATATTCATGAAGGGATAGATAACACCTTAATGATTTTGCAGCATCGACTTAAGAAAAATAACGATTACCCGGAAATTCAAATCATTAAAGAATACGGAAATATCCCAGAAGTTACTTGTTACGCAGGCCAGCTTAATCAGGTGTTTATGAATATTTTAAGTAATGCGATCGATGCTTTAGAAGAGTCATTTGTCATTGGTCATCAGTCATTGATAAATGACCAACAAATAAATTACACCATAGATTTGCAACTATCAGAAGGTCAAGAAAAAATAAAAAATCCTCAAGCAAAAATTCGCATATTTACTGAATTAACAGATTCTAATACGGTGATGATTAGGATTGCTGATAACGGTTGTGGTATGACAGAACCTGTGCGACAGAAAATTTTTGACCCATTTTTTACCACTAAGCCAGTAGGAAGTGGTACAGGCTTGGGGTTGTCAATTAGCTATCAGATTATCGTGGACAAACATAAGGGTAGTTTAACCTGTCATTCCATATTAGGAGAAGGGACTGAGTTCGTGATTGAGATACCAATGCAACAAGGATAATTGGGCATGGGAAGAGGACACGGAGAAAGTCTTTCCCCTTCCAATTCTCTTTGTCCCCTTGTTTTTCTCATCTACAGGACTTAGGCAAGATATGACCGAAAGCCTTATTCAAGCGTTGCGGTAATTCATCAATTACCGCTACTTTCGTTATCTTTTGCGTAAGTCTCGATCTAGCTAAAACAAAAATTCATCCCACGCTGTTTTACGGGTCAGACATGGGATGAATTTTTGGGTGGTAAAATCCCACCCCAATACTTGTCGGGTTTTGGGGAAAAGGGGAAGGTGGGGTCCCCTCTGGGGATAAGGGGCGGGGGAAAGGGGAAAGAAAAAACCTTTAACCTTTAACCTTTACCCTTTAACCTTTTCCCAAAACCAAATTCCGAGTTGAAAATGCACAAAGCGAGCAGTATTGAATCCCACCCCATCTCTATTAGACAGATGCCAAAGACTCTTGACGCACACAGCGTCGTCCTGTAATTACCATCTTGACTCCACGGGAAGGCGCAAGGGTAAAGCCTCGACGTTGAGGCCGTTCTATCCGCCGATCGACTAGCGCCAGCTGATAGTTTGACAACACGGTTGCTAATACTAACTTCATTTGAAACATAGCCAAAGCCTCGCCAATACAACGGCGCACGCCACCACCAAAGGGCAGAAATTCATAGGGAGAAAATTGGCGTTCTAAAAAGCGCTGTGGTTGAAACTCCTGGGGTTGGGGATATAAATCCTCACGGTGATGGGTGAGATAAATACTCGGAAGCACTATAGTCCCAGGTTCTAAACAATGTCCCAAGAGTTGAGCAGGTTCTTGCACTACTCTGGGGAAAGAGGATATTAGAAGAGGGTAAATTCGCAACGTTTCGTTACAAACAGCTGTCAGATATGGTAGTCGGTAAAAGCTCATAGGATCTGGGGAATCGCCGAGAGTGTCTAGTTCTTCGAGCAGTTTTTCACGAACTAGGGGCTTTTGATGAATCCAATACAATCCCCAAGCGATCGCTGTTGCTGTAGTTTCATATCCTCCAACCATTAAGGTCATCAACTGATCGCGCAACTCTCGATCTGTCATTGATTGACCAGTCTCATCCCTTGCCAACATCAGCATAGATAAGATATCGATACGTTTTGGATCGCGTTGCTGTTTGCGTTCAGTAATTTCACTGTAGATCAATTCATCAATTTGCTGGCGATCGCGGAGAAATTTTCCCCAAGGACTCCAAGCTCCTAAATCCTTTTGCAAGAATGAGAAAAACAATAAACTAGAACTCAAAGGAGACCGAAAAAGATCTAACATCTGCAACAATAGATCCTTAAGTTTTTGAAATTTTTCTCCTTCATTCAAACCAAAAACAACCTGTAAAATGACTTCCAGGTTTATTTCTTGTGTTAAGTTTCGAGCCAAAAACTGCTGATTTAGTGGTAACTGATTAAAAATTTTTGTACACAGGCTAGAGATTAGTTGACCATAAACTCGCATTCGCTCTCCATGAAAAGCAGGCATCAGAAGTTGTCGCTGTTGTTTGTGATGAGTACCCTCCAGTAAGGGAAGTGAATATTCTCCTACTAAGGGTTCTCCAATTTTATTTATGTTGCCAACGGCTACAAACTTTTTTCTATCGTTGCCTAGAATTTCCTGGATTGCCTGGGGATGGCTGACAAATACCACAGTACCGCCAAAACCAACTATCCTACCAGTGAAAATGTCAGGATATTGCTGAGCCGCTTTTTCCATATACCCGATAGGATCGGTAACCCATTGTAGCTTTTGTAGCGTGGAAGGAGTTTTAATAAGATTAGGTAATGCCATGATTTTTTTTAATTTGATTAAATCTAGCTCAAGAATTCGCCATCTCATAATTTTGTGTTAGCTCTAGCCTTTCTACACTGTGATAGCGACTTGTCTGCGAATACCAATCATTGTTGCTACGTATCCAGGCGTGCATTCCTAATATATATTTTGCAACTTCAGCATCGACTTCTTTTCCAAATGTGGGAATAGATGTTTCTAAATCCATCATTCTTTGTACGGCACTATTGTGCATTTCTACTACACCCTGAATTGCCTGATTTAGAGAAATCTGGTGTTGATAGTGCAGGACAAATACTAAATTATGAACATCACCACTGGATATTTCTCTAGATGCAGAAAAGATATCATTACAACAGGCAATAATATGTCCTGTGAGAAATTGCAATTTGAGAATTGTTTCATCTTTTCGTAAAAAATCGGGAATGGTCAAATTATGGCAAAATTCAGTCAATGTCAAAAAAGCATCCACACCTATACTTGATTTACGTGTCATGATATAGGCATCCACATCTGGTACAATTCCCTGTGCGCGGATGGTTGCTTCATCAGTACATGCCTCTAACCATTCCCCAAAGCTAGTAATGAAATTACGAAACCATGTTAAGCTTCGTCTTGCAAGAATCCTTTCTCTTAGGTTACTTAAGGCAAGAACAAGGGGTGGATCTTCGCTTGTAACTTCTACCCCATTTAAGATTTCCAGATATCTCTGATTATGGATCTTTAAAACTTCAGGTTTTTTTCCTAAATCTGACAAATCACATTGATCGTCCCAAAGAAACACCCAGCTTAACCAATCATTTGCAATCTTAAGTTCTTCAAGATCGCTGTCAGGATAGGCAGATGCAGCTAATAAAAAGAAATTAGACTTACAAAATCGCTTATAAGTTGATTCATTGGCCAAGAGGTTGAAGCGAAGCACCCATTCAATACCGAACTCTTGCAAAACATCAACATGCCGATTGATTTGCATTGCAAATGGACAATACAAAGCAGGAAAAATTAATTCTTTCATAGAAAGTCTGTTAGTTAAGTGTAATGAATAAACATCTGCGATCGGACCACAAAGGCAATAGCCTTTTTCAGAGTCTATGGCAGAGTTTTGCGAAAAAAGTTACTGTAACACCACGTTTTTCCAAGTATGGAACTTCTACTGACCTCGCTTGTTGCGGTGCGTAAAGGTATTTGAATATTTCAAAACTTACTTGGCTATTGTTCAATATTTTTTAAAAAAACATAACCGTAATTACCTGTAATTATATTTTTTCGATAATAATAGTTACATTTTGTTTATATTCATTATAAATACTATTGACGAATTATAAAAATTAACTTATGGCATGGAAAATATTTTTTTGAGCTAGCGCTACTTCTATAAAAAGACAAGGGTAATAACGAATAATTTCAGAAAATAATCTATTAAATTTTGGTAAGAACAATAGTTTTGTCTGTGGCGATCGCCCCGTAAAAAGCTATGGGCAATTTGGTATGAAAATGTTGCTGTTATCAGACTTTTGGGAACTATAGAATTGTCAGATTGTAAATTTATCAGTCAGTCCATTAAGAAAATAGAGGTGACTTGGTTACAATTCGAGAGTCAATGACAAACAATTAACAAGGAGTAAAATTAATTTAAATACATGGATGATAAATCAAATATACAAATGTCTAATTTTCACGAAAATAATTTAATTTTAGTGGTTGACGATACTACTACTAACTTAGAAATTGTCTTAGACATTTTGACTAATGCAGGCTTTGAAGTTATGACAGAAGTTAATGGAGAAAGGGCGCTCAAGCAAGTTGAATCTAGACTACCTGATTTGATTTTGTTAGATGTGATGATGCCAAAGATAGATGGTTTTGAAACATGTAAAAAATTAAAACAAAATCCTGAGACCTGTGATATTCCTGTAATTTTCATGACGGGCAATTCAGATACAGATAGTAAAATAAAAGGTTTAAGTATCGGTGCAGTTGACTACATCACAAAACCCTTTAACCAAGAAGAATTATTAGCTAGAATTCAAACCCATATTCAATTACGAAATCTCACAAAAACTTTAGAAAAACGAGTTGCCGAAAGAACAGCAGCGTTGTCTAAAGCACTAAAAGATTTACAAGAGTCCCAACTCCAGCTTGTACAGACAGAAAAAATGTCTGCCCTTGGTCAATTAGTTGCAGGGGTTGCTCATGAAATTAATAATCCAGTTGGTTTCATTCATGGTAATCTTGGTCACGCTTGGGTATATTTCCAAGCCATGACTAAGCTAATTGAGCTTTATCAACACCATTATCCCGATCCAGTTGCAGAAATTCAAGAAGAAATTGCAGCGATGGATTTGCAGCATATGCTTTCGGATTTACCTAACTTAATTTCTTCGATGAAAGAAGGTGTTCAACGGATTCGCAACATCAGTACCAGTCTGCGAAACTTTTCAAGGGCAAATAGCGATCGCAAAGTTTATTGCAACCTTCACGATGGTATTGACAGCACAATTATGATCCTCAAACATCGCTTAAAAGCATCAGAATATCGCCCCAATATTGAGGTCATCAAAAATTACGATAATATCCCCGAAATAGAATGCTTCAGCGGACAAATAAATCAAGTATTTATGAATTTATTAGCTAATGCTATTGATGCTTTAGAAGAGTCTAATTTAGGGCGTAGCTATGTTGAAATTGAGGCCAATCCCAATCAAATTTGGATTCAAACCAGCCTGAATGAAGATAAAAATCATGTCTTAATTAGGATTAAAGATAATGGCGTGGGAATGTCGGCTGAAGTCCAACAAAAAATCTTTGACCACTTATTTACCACCAAACCCGTAGGTCAAGGAACAGGATTAGGACTATCTATTGCTCGTCAAATTGTTGTCGATAAACATGGAGGAACTCTGGAGGTAAAATCATTACCAGGAGAAGGTTCGGAGTTTATTATTAAGCTTTCAATTGATTAAAAGAGCAAAATTACAGTAAAATTCAGAATTCAGACTGAAAACAAATTTGATATCTGCCTTTGTGACTGAGTTTTTGTACTTCAATTTCCTGAAATTTACTGTATATCAAGTAATTTATTTTTGGATCGATACCGCAAGTTGATATCAGGAAGAAAATTATGGTTATCAATCGCTAGTTAAATGATGATGTCAAAAAATAGAAGAAATCGAGAGTATATTCATTAATGACAAAAGCTTGAGGTTTAATGATAATTATTGCCATTCATCAGACGAGCAAGTATTATATTTTCTCAAGAAAGGGATTATATCTGTTATCGTTTGCATGGTACAGGTTCACAACTGTGGGGTTCTAGGAAGTTGCTGCGGTTTACACAATTTTAAACTGGCATAAGTGGTTACTTTACAGGTATTTTTGGGAACTCTATAACTGTAGTTCTAAAGCTGTGTCTTTAAAGTCTATGACAAATTACCTTAATCATTCTGTAAGTAGCCTGAATCTTCCCTTTGAACGGGATATATTTTTACGTACATTAATCAGAGAATTATCCGGTACATTGCAGGATGTAGTTGGCTTAGAAGAAGCCTCTGGATTTATTAGCGTAGTTGGTGAAAGGATGGGTAGGCAAATTAACCAAGATTACAAATCTGCCTTGGAAGTCTCAAATCTTTCCCGAAAGCAAGTAGCTGATGTGTTGGTTGATTTAAAAAAACGAATTCAAGGCGATTTTTATATGATTGAGGAGGATGATGAAAAAATTGTTTTTGGTAACCGCATTTGCCCATTTGCCGAAAAAGTCTTGAATCGCCCTGCTATGTGTATGATGACTTCAAACGTCTTTGGAACGATCGCAGCTAATAATCTAGGGTATGCGAAAGTGGAATTACAAGATACCATAGCACAGGGTGCTTCTGAATGCAGAGTTATTGTTTACTTAAAACTGACTCAAGAGGCAGAAGATGCAGAAGGTCGAGAATACTTTAAAGGACTAGAATCTATTTAAACTCTTCAGCACTAAACCAAACCCAGCATACTAGCTCTGGTGCGGATTGGTAAAGTATAGTCCAACTTGAAATTGCAAGCCTCATGACTCCTGAACAATTTCTTGAACTTGCCAGAGTTTTACCAGAACCTTTACTTTTGGTGACTAGTGAGGGTCAAGTCTTAGCTACCAATCAACCAGTAGCAGATATGCTGAGATTACGCCGTCAGGAGCTGCAAGGGAAAATGCTCTTTGATTGGGTAACTGAGCCTGCCAACGATATTATAAAGTACCTGCAAGCTTGTTCTACTAGCAGAGCAATGATTTTAGGTTCTTTAACTTTACGTACAAATGATGGGCAAACATTAATATGTCGCACTCAAGGAGCAGTTATTCAACCTTGGTCTCCTGAATCGTTAGCTTTAATTCTTTTGCGCTTAGAAAATAGAAGCTTAGCCAGCAATAATTTCGTCCTTCTAAACCAAAAAATTGATGAGTTAGCAAAAGAAGTTCAAAAACGTAAACAGGCTGAATTAGAACTCCAAAAAGCGAATGAAGAACTAGAAATTCGGGTTGAGGAACGTACAACTGCTTTACAAGAAACATTAAACGAACTACAACTTACCCAAACTCAGCTTATACAAGCTGAGAAAATGTCTAGTTTAGGGCAGATGGTCGCTGGTATTGCTCATGAAGTTAATAACCCCATCAGTTTTATTTATGGTAACCTTCACTACGCTCATAAATACACTCAGGATCTACTAAATTTGTTGAAAAATTACCAACAAATTTGCCCCAATCCTCCTCTCGAAATTCAAAAGCAAATAGAAGAAATAGACTTGAATTTTCTGATTCAAGACATAAATAAACTCTTCCAATCTATGACGAGCGGAACACAGCGCATTCAAGAAATTGTTCAATCATTGCGAAATTTTTCCAGACTTGATGAAGCCGAACTTAAGCAAGTCAATATCCACGAAGGAATTGATAGTACTTTAATGATTTTGGAGCATCGGCTGCAAGCTACACATGAGTGCCCAGAAATCAAGGTCATTAAAAAATATGGGCAATTACCTCATGTGACTTGCTACCCCGGTCAACTCAATCAAGTGTTTATGAATATCCTTGCTAATGCGATCGATGCACTGGAAAAATCGGCACTCAATGGTCGGTGGTCAGCAGTCAATTCCAAAACAACTGACAATCCCCAAATTAAAATTACAACTGAAGTAATCGATGAAAACTGGATAGTGATTAGTATTGCTGATAATGGTTTGGGAATCAATGAAGAAGTTCGCTCAAAGCTATTTGACCCATTTTTCACTACTAAACCCGTGGGCAAAGGTACTGGGCTAGGTCTATCTATAAGTTATCAAATTATCGTGGAAAAACATGGCGGACAACTTAGCTGTTTTTCTACTCCGGAAAAAGGTGCAGAATTTGTAATTAAGATACCTGTTAACTCATAGTATTTGAGATTTTAAATTTTGGATTGTATAGCAAGGGACTGGGGACTGGGGACTGGGTGAAAAGTCTTTTTGTGTCTAAGTTTTATCATCTGTTAATGTCCTAACCATCAAGGCTTTTGCTATAAATAGTGGTCTCAATACTTGTCGGTTAAGGGGAAAAGGGGAAAGGGAAAGGGGAAAGAAAAAACCTTTAACCTTTACCCTTTAACCTTTTCCCAAAACCCAATTCCGAGTTAAAAATGCACAAAGCGAGCAGTATTGATAGTGGTCTGGATCTCAGTTTAGTGAATCTAAATTGAAAAACGCCTGGTTGCTAATTAGCAAACAGGCGCTTCTTTAATAGCACAAAGTTTTATTGAGATTCAGATTGTTAAATCTTAGCAGTCGAATCAACTGAGGGTTGAGACTGACTTACTGAATCTAACTTTGGTGCAAGTCGTAGATTTTGTGCTTGTGCAGCGCTATTGACTGTTGCTTGCAAAATTGCAGTGTGGGAGATGGAATTGTTAGCCAGTGTAAATAGTGGATTTGACAAAATCCCTCCAATGGAAGTGGCGATTAAAGCGACCACCAAACCAACTTGCAAAGGTCTAAATCCAGGCAAATTCCAACGTATTGGGGGATAATTCTTCACTGCATCGGACATTTCATGGGGTTCTTTGACTACCATCATCTTGACTACGCGAATGTAGTAGTAGATGGAGACGACGCTAGTAACTAAGCCGAGCAAGACTAGTCCATAAAGACCTGCTTGCCAACCAGCCCAAAACAAGTAAATTTTCCCGAAAAACCCAGCTAATGGTGGAATACCGCCCAAGGAAAGCAGGGAGATACTCAACCCCAGTGTTAGGAGTGGGTCTTTTTGATATAGTCCGGAGTATTCGGCAATCTGGTCGGTTCCTGTCCGCAAGGAGAACAGAATGATGCAGGTAAAGCCGCACAGGTTCATGAACAAATAGACCAGGAGGTAAAATATCATGCTGGCGTAACCTGCCTGTGTGCTAGCAATTAAGCCGATCATCACAAACCCAGCTTGGGCAATGGATGAATAAGCTAGCATCCGTTTCATGCTGGTTTGGGCGAGGGCGACTACGTTACCCAAAATCATGCTGAGAACGGCCAGAGCAGTGAAGACAAACTTCCACTCTTCAGCTACAAGGGGGAAGGCTGTTGTCAGCAAGCGGATAGCCAGAGCAAACCCAGCTGCTTTAGAACCCACAGATAAAAAGGCGATTACTGGGGTGGGAGCGCCTTCGTAAACGTCTGGTGTCCACTGGTGGAAGGGTGCGGCAGAGATTTTAAAGCCAATACCTGCGATCGCAAAAACCAGGGCAATCACTAAACCTAAAGATTGACCAGCCTTCGCTGTGGCAATGCCAGTGGCGATCGCACTTAGTTCAGTTTGTCCACCTGATAATCCATACAGTAATGATACACCGTACAAAAATACTGCTGTACTGGAAGCTCCAATTAACAGGTATTTCAGCGCCGCTTCGTTGGAGCGGGGGTCACGCTTGGTATAACCTGTTAGCAAGTAAGAGGATATACTCAGGGTTTCTAGGGAGATGAAAATCATTACCAACTCACTAGCCCCGGATAAAAACATTCCTCCAAGGGTAGCTGTCAGCAAAATACTGATGAATTCGGCTAAAGCGGTGCCACTCTGCTCAATGTAGCGAATTGACATCAATATAGTAAAAGCGGCAGACAAGGCAATAACACCGCGAAAGATTATACTGAGGTCGTCACCAATGAAGGCACCAGTAAAAGAGATGGGATTGGAAGCATCCCATTGAAAATACAGGGCGACAATGGAAGCCAGTAAACCTGCGATCGCTAGATATCCAACCCAGCGCGAGGATGTACGCCCCAAAATTAAATCAACAATCAAAACCCCCAAGAGGGTGAGAATTATAATCCCCTCTGGTAAAATCGTTCCAGCATTTAACTGGGATGCAAGATTAGCAAAATCCATGAGATGTATAGGTTTTGGGGATTAGACATTAAGGCTAACTCTGTTCATTCTATCTATTGTTCTTTACCAAAGTTGCATTAAAAAGAAGAATTCAGAATTCAGAATTCAGAATCCAGAATCAAAAAGTGGAGTAATAGCTATGGCTACCATCAAATTAAATTATGTTGAAGTGTAGGATTGGCTCGTTTGCAATCAACGTTCATATCTAAAATAGATAAGCAGCTCAGGTATTTACTGAACTGCTTATACGCAATCTCGCAGATTTAGTTATCTACTAACTTGCTTGGGGATAGTTTTTGCTTGGCGTAGGCTTAGCGCGTCGTAGACATCGCTTATGATGCTTTTGCCTTGGTAAATCCTCCCGGAATTTAATAGCCTCGTGAGTATCCGCTATTATTTTTTTGCCAACTACCACCGCCAGAGCGATTGTCTTTCTCCTCTTTTGGTCTAGCTTTATTAACTTTCATTACACGACCCATCCATTCGGCACCATCCAAAGCCTGAATAGCAGCATCTTCTGCGGCTGATGATTCCATTTCCACAAAACCAAAGCCCCGAGCGCGTCCTGTCTCCCTGTCTGTGGGCAATTGAACGCGTTTGACGGCGCCGTACTCGGAAAATACCTTACTAAGGTCGTCTTGTGTGACGCTGTAGGATAGGTTCCCTACGTAGATTGACATGAAACTCTCCAGAATCCATTGATGCAGAGATGTTCATCGGTCAAGCCGCTTGCAATTATTGCTAACAACAAGATTCGTATCGCCGAACTTAACTTCTCCAAAATTATCCTACCATAACTTTCGATTTGGCCAAGCCCGAATTCGTGCATTTGTCCTCATGTATGGTAAAATGCATCGGTTTTCTCTATACTTACTATATTTTTTAGCTTATTGTTCAATTAAAAAATTATGTTTGCACGCCAAATTCCTCTGGATCTACTCCCCAATTGACCCAGCGGACTGCTTCACGTGCTGATTTAATTTCCGGCGGAACTCGCAAGGCGTGAATAAATTGCGTACTTGGGCAAGTCATTTTTAATAAACAAATTGGTTCTTCATCAACATTAACTTCAATTTTTAATAGTGTGTATTCAGCCCAAGTATCTAATTCAATAGCTTGTAATTCTTGGCAAATTCGAGCGTAACCAATACCCTGAATTAAGACTCGGCGTAGTTCGGCGTTTTCCTCTGATAAAAGCCATTGAGGTTGCCATTGCTGCGGGTGGATTTTGCCGTATTTTTCAGGTAAGGTTACGCCGTGGTAGGAGTAAAGGCTAAATCCATCAGTAAATTGAATAGCTGGTTCGCCTTCAGCGTGGAGGCGATTTTGATTGTCGAAGCGTATGTGAAGGGGGCGATCGCATATAATTGCTACTTTTTCAAAAGCAAAAATCCAGCCACATTCTATAATCAGTGATTGATAGTGCTGGAATTTTTTTACATCATAATCAAAATTTAATACTTTAAACGAAAAATCTAATACACTAGTTGATGTAGCCTTTCTATTTGGTTGCCAGCATTTATCATAAACGTCCGCTATATCAGATTCTAAACGTGTTTTTAGAGAAGCTCTTAATCGCTTTCCAATCCGGTTCGGTAATTCTCTCCAATATTGATTTTGTAACCTTTCGTTGATTTTGATCAGGAGATCGGGCTTTAGATGTCTATAGAAGAGTCTATGTCCGTCATCCCAACCGTTACTACATAATTCCAAGAAAAGAGCCTCGTATATATTATCTGGTATATATGGTAGTCCCTGAAATATTGATGACTCTGTTAATTCATGAGAAAAGACTATTTGTTTAACGAGCGGTTCTGGGAGAGGCTGAAATACTTTTTGCCGTTTTATTCGGCTACTTATAAATGATTTTTCGCGGCTTATAAATGATTTATTTAATCTACTAATAATTGAGAATTCAATTTTCTTTTTCAATTGGTAATTCTGATGGTCAATTTTATCTAGAAATATCTTACTGAAAGCAGCATACGGACTATCACAAAAAATAATCTCAGGTACTTCAAAGCCAAAGGCAGCATAAGCAACTTTTAAGGCTTCAGCAGCTTTGTCTCGCTCAATCCGCTCAGTTGAAAGCGCGATCGCTCTCCACTTGTCCCGATAAACTGGAATCAAAGCCTCTTGCTCAGGCGTTAATTTTTCAATCAGCGACATAACGCCAACCTTCAGGCTCGTATTCTCGCTGAATTTTCACCATCCAGTCACCTTGGGGAATCGAAATAGCTTTATGCTCCTCATGAGATAGCAATGCCGACTCTAAAAACACACGTAAATACAGCGTGCTATCTTTCTCGTATAATTCTGCCTTGCCTTCAGTAATTCGATGTTTATGACCCGTCACTTCGCCTTCTGCCAAAGTTAAATGAGGTATTTTTTGTCCTTCAACTTGCTGCACAGGCAGTAAGATAACATCACCTTGACGAATTGGTTGCATGGTTTTGCTTTCCTGACATGGGCATAAACCCACTTCGCTTTTGCTCTCAAGTTTGATTTAATTTTGGCACAAGCTCTTAATAATTGGGCATAGGGCATGGGAAGAAGCAGGGGGGCGGGGGGCAGAAGGGAAGATTTTCTCCCCTGCTCCCTGCTCCCTGCTCCCTGCCTCCCGATCCCCCTCATCCCCACTCCCCAAATTTGAAAAACTGTAGTCGCCAATTATGCGCTAGATAAGTTAAAGATTGAAATAGCTGGAAATTCACATCCAGCTTTCGCTTCTCCTATACTCTGGGAAGGACTGCGCCCTAACTTAGGGCGGATTTTCTCCCAAGCAGGCAGTTTGTGTGAGGATTAAATCACCGCCCTAAGCGTGACGTTTTATCTTGACAATTTGCAAAAATTACCTCAATTTGACTGTTTAGCTTAGCAGCTATTCTTTTTTTTGAAATTTCCATGTCAACTCTCGTCATCGTCGAATCTCCAACCAAAGCTCGTACCATTCGCAACTACCTGCCATCAGGCTATCGGGTGGAGGCGTCTATGGGTCATGTGCGTGACTTACCGCAGTCTGCTAGTGAAATTCCCGCCGCCGTCAAAGCAGAAAAATGGGCGCAGCTAGGGGTAAACGTGGACGCCGACTTTGAACCGGTATATGTTGTCCCGAAAGACAAAAAGAAAATTGTCACCCAGCTCAAAGATGCGCTCAAGGATGTAGATGAACTGATTCTGGCAACGGACGAAGACCGGGAAGGTGAAAGCATTAGTTGGCATTTATACCAATTGCTGAAGCCGAAAGTTCCGACTAAGCGGATGGTGTTTCACGAAATTACCCAAGATGCGATTAAAAAAGCGCTGAAGAACTGCCGCAATATCGATGAGCAGTTGGTTCGCGCCCAAGAAACGCGGCGGATTTTAGATCGATTGGTGGGTTATACTTTGTCTCCCCTGTTATGGAAAAAAATCGCCTGGGGATTATCTGCTGGGCGGGTGCAGTCTGTAGCGGTGCGACTTTTGGTGACCAAGGAACGCCAGCGCCGCGCTTTCCACGAAGGAACATACTGGGATTTGAAAGCCAGTTTAGAAAAAGACAAAACCCCGTTTACCGCCCAGTTGGTGACCCTGGGAGGAACCAAAATAGCCAATGGCGGCGATTTTGACCCCACAACCGGACAAATTGTCGCAGGACGCAATGTCTTGTTGCTCAATGAAGACCAAGCCATAGCCCTCAAAGAACGCCTGAGTGGAAAAACTTGGAATGTCAGCGACATCGAAGAACGTCCCGTGACGCGCAAACCCGCGCCACCATTTACTACTTCGACCCTGCAACAAGAATCGAACCGAAAACTGCGCCTCTCAGCCCGCGATACGATGCGAATTGCCCAGAATTTGTACGAACAGGGGTATATTACCTATATGCGGACAGATTCGGTGCATTTGTCAGATCAAGCGATCGCAGCTGCTAGAAGTTGTGTAGAAAAACTCTACGGTCAACAATATCTCAGCCCCCAGCCACGGCAATACACTACCAAATCCAAAGGCGCACAAGAAGCGCACGAAGCAATTCGCCCAGCAGGTAGCAGCTTCCGCACTCCCCAAGAAACCGGCTTGGGCGGTCGAGAACTCGCTGTCTACGATTTGATTTGGAAACGCACCGTCGCCTGTCAGATGGCTGATTCTCGACAAACCCAAATTTCCGTACAACTGCAAGTCGAAGACGCTGGTTTCCGTTCTTCTGGTAAGCGCATTGAATTTCCAGGATACTTACGCGCTTACGTTGAAGGTTCAGATGACCCAGAAGCGGCACTGGAAGACCAAGAAGTAATTTTACCTAGCTTAAAAGTGGGAGATCGTCCAAATTGTACCGAACTAGAAGCAGTTGGTCATGAAACCCAACCCCCAGCTAGGTACACCGAAGCAACTCTGGTGAAAACCTTAGAAAGCGAAGGTATCGGTCGTCCCAGTACCTACGCCAGCATTATTGGCACCATCATCGATAAGGGTTACGCCCAATTGATGAATAACGCCCTCATACCCACCTTCACTGCTTTCGCCGTCACCGACTTGCTGGAAAGATATTTCCCGGATATCGTCGATCCCAGCTTTACCTCAAAAATGGAGCAAACCCTTGATGACATAGCCACAGGTGAAGCTAAATGGCTACCCTACCTCCAGAAATTTTATTTGGGAGACAAAGGTCTAGAAACCCTAGTCAAGGAACAGGAAAGCCAAATTGATGCTACCAAAGCCAGAACTGTAGAACTGGAAAATTTGGCAGCCAAAGTCCGCATCGGGAAATATGGCCCTTACATTGAAGTTGAAAATGGTGACGGTGTTGTTACCGCTTCGATTCCCAAAGATTTGACACCAGCTGACCTTGACCCCAAACAGGTAGAAGTATTGCTGCGCCAAAAAACCACTGGCCCTGACCAGGTAGGTCGGCATCCCGAAACTGGCGAACCAATTTATGTGAAAATTGGCGCTTATGGGCCTTATGTCCAATTAGGTGACAAGACTGAGGAAAACCCCAAACCGAAACAAGCCTCTCTACCCAAAGGTGTCACCCCAGAAAACCTTACCTTGGAAACGGCTGTTGGTCTGTTGGCACTACCCCGGACATTAGGAGTTCATCCAGTCACTAACGGCAAAATCCAAGCCAGTTTGGGACGCTTTGGTCCTTATGTTGTTCATGACCAGGGTAAGGAGGGAAAAGATTACCGCTCTCTAAAAGCTGCTGATAATGTATTGACAGTTAGCCTAGAACGTGCATTGGAATTGTTGTCCGAGCCAAAAAAGGGACGCAGTTCCACCAACAGCAAGTCCAAGGCAGCCTTACGTGAATTGGGTACACATCCAGAGGATGGCGAAGCAGTGAACATCTACGATGGCCCCTATGGCCCTTACATCAAGCATGGCAAAACTAATGCTAGTATCCCAGAAGGTCAATCGGTAGAAGATATCACCCTGGCTGCGGCCTTGGAATTGTTGGCAGCTAAAGCTTCCACAGGAAAATCAACTCGTAAAACCACTAAATCAACTAGTTCGAGATCCAAGTCAACAACGAAGTCATCAACTACAGCTACGAAAAAAAAGACCACAGAAAGCTAACAATTTTGGATTTTAGATTTTGGATTTTGGATTTTGGACGATCTACCGAGGCAACCTTGCAAAATTTAAAATTCTCCCCGTTCCCGTGTCAGTCATAACTCGGCAATTTTGGCTTGATAAACTACTAACTCCCCTTGACTCTTGACCCTTGATACCCATCCTTGGTAGGATGCAGTTCTATAGGTTGCAAGTGTGATACTCTAAAAGGTAAGGTAAAACACAAGTCGAAATTTTCAAAGTAGCTGATGTCCCAAAAATGGGATTGTATGTTAGCTCGATTAAATGCTAGAGGTGCAAAAATACGCAATTCACTGCGTATTTGTTAATCAAAATTGAGGTAGTATCTCAGGAGCGGTCAGTTCATGGACTATATAGAAAAGGTGCTAGAAAAGCTTAAGGAATTAGCACGTAAGCTAATTGAGAGCCTTTTAGGCCCAGAGGCTGAGCCGGAACCGGAACTGATTCCGATTCCTGTGAACGATCGCTCACGCCGTCGCTAGTAGCCCCGAAAGTGCTAAACCCGACGTTAGAACCCTTAAGTATTCTGGCACTGCACGGGCCAAACTTAAATTTGCTAGGACAACGAGAGCCTGGAATTTATGGCTCGTTGACATTAGCAGAAATTAACCGCCTGTTAGAAGAAGAGGGATTAAAATTACAGGCGAAAGTTTTTCCCTTGCAGTCAAATCATGAAGGAATTTTGGTTGATGCCATTCATGGAGCATTGGGGCAACATCAAGGAATTTTGATTAACGCAGGGGCATATACCCACACAAGTGTGGCATTACGAGATGCGATCGCTGCCGTTAATTTACCCACAGTAGAAGTACACCTGAGTAACATTTACCGTAGGGAAGATTTCCGCCATCACTCCTACATCGCCCCAGTAGCCATCGGGCAAATCAGTGGTTTTGGCTCTCAAAGTTATTTGTTAGGCTTACAAGCACTAGTGAATTATTTAAGAGTTAGGAGTTAGGAGTTAGGAGTTAGGAGTTAGGAGTTAGGAGTTAGGAGTTAGGAGTTAAGATATTGGCAGTGTTGGGCTTACAAGCACTGGTGAATTATTTAAGAGTTAGGAGTTAGGAGTTAAGATATTGACAGTGTTGGGCTTACAAGCACTGGTGAATTATTTAAGAGTTAGGAGTTAGGAGTTAGGAGTTAAGATATTGGCAGTGTTGGGCTTACAAGCACTAGTTAATTATTTAAGAGTTAGGAGTTAAGATATTGATACTAAAGTCAGGAATTAAAAATTTTTATAATTAACTCCTCACTCCTCACTTTTCAGTCCATATTTAATGCGTTACTCCCTTATAAGTCGGTTTAGAGGTACTTTACTCGGAGCATTCCTGGGGGGAAATTTAGCCTCGGATAGTGGAATACAGGCTCAGAATTACCCCGATTTTGGCAGAATGCCCATTCTGGGCAGCGAGAGTTTAATTAGCTTGGGTAGGTTAGATTTAGATGATTGGATAGCGCGTCAGCAACAAGCTTCTCTTGATTTAACTCCAACAGACATAATTATTGCTACGCTACCAGTGGCACTTTTTTTTCACGAAAATCCAATTAAGCTACGGCAAAACTTGCTGCATGTGCTAAAAATCTGGGATGATGACCCAGTAGTACGAGATGGAACATTAGCAGTAGGGTATGCCATCGCTCTAGCCTTGAATGAGAAACTCGATCCCCTAACCCTGATTCCCCAAATAATTTCCTTTCTCCAAGAAACACCGACATCAATACCAAAAAAATTATTAAGAATTCAGAATTTATTAGAACAAGGGGCTGGATTAGAAAGGGTGCAAGCCGAGTTTGCGGGCAAAGAAAAACTCAGTGATAGTATTGCGATCGCATTTTACTGTTTTCTCAGTACATTGGAAGATTTTCGCCTTGCTGTTTTGCGAGCTACTCACAACGGTGATTCCAAACTCCAAGATTCTACCCATTTAATGGGACACTCTACAGGTGCAATTACTGCTGCTTTATCAGGCGCATATAACACCACAGCCGGAATTCCTCTCAATTGGCGAGTCATGCTTCTACAAAGGAATTCTCCACCATCGGAACTGACAAGCTTTGACCAAATGTTAGAATTGGCTGATGCACTTGTAGCTGTGTGGTCAGGATTGTATAATAACCTTCGCGTAGATCCAAAGGAGTTAACAGAGGGAGGATGTGCCATGTCTAGGGTAGCTTTGCTTTCAGTTTACGCAGCTCCTCGTGTTATGCGGTTGCGTTAATGCTATTTTCAGCAAACAACACTGCGGATGCCAAACTCCCGATTTAACAGTATTCTATACTAATATTTTTCAGCAAACCCTCAACTTGATTTTGTAGTAACTTCCGCCAAACGTAGTTGCAATAGTAGCGGTAGATTGTAATTCACTGATGATTGTTTTGTTTTGAGCTAAGCTAATGAACATTCAAGTTCCATAGAACCAGGTTTGAAGCCGCTTCCTTTATGTGCGGTTGAAGACTTATTATTAGGGCTGACCCTATGACGTTCAGATACTTTAATAATTAAGTAATTACCTGGACTTAATGTTACTACAAAGGAACCATCCTGGAAAAATCTAGCGATCGTTAGCCGATCGAAGTCAGCAATTGCAGGCAGAGATAATGAAAACAACTGAGCAATTTTTGCAGTTATTCACCCAGCAATTGTCTTACTGGCGGCGATGGTACAGATTACTACGCCGTAAGGGAAAGCTACTTAAAGCCAGAAACCATAGAAGGGAACTTCTAAAAGCTATCCAGAGAAATGTAATCTTATTTTTCTCAAAAACCAATGACAAAAGCGAACGGCGAAAACAAGAAAGAGCGCTCAAGTCAATGGCAAAATCAGTTCAAACTCAGAGTAGTATTTATACAATTGGTTGCAACTGGGTACATGAAAAGCGTTACTTCGTGATTTTGGCGATCGCTCTTGTCTCCCTCACAGGCATAATTGGCAACAAATTATACAATCAAACTCAAATACAAATAGGCAATCCCTCACCCCAGACAATTAGAGCGCCTTATACAGACAGCATTGAAGATAAGAAAAAAACAGAAGCTGAGCGCAGAACTGCCAGTAAAGGTTTTATACCAGTATTAATGATCGATCCACGAATCAATCAAGAAATCAATCAAAATTTACAACAACTTCTGGATGATGGTAATGAAATTCGTGCCATTGCAGGAGAGTTTCCTTTTTTTGATAGTATAGTCCTCTCTAGATCTAGCCAGCGTTACCTGCGTTCTTGCTCCGATCTGGAATGGCAAGCGGTGCTAGCGGCTCTAGAAAACCATCGAAACCAGCGCCAAAAAATAACAGGACGAACCGCCGCTTCATCCATAGCTGCACCTAATCAAGCACTACCCAAATCTAATTCCCAGAATACCGAAGTAGGGTCTGATGAGACAAAACCTGTTGATTTTTCTCAAAACACTGACTTTACTCAAGCAATAAAAGAATTAGAAGCTTACCAACTGACAAGTTCTGAGAAAAGCTTTTCGTCACTCATTGCCCAAATTTCCCAAGCACGCCAAAAGTACACACTCGCCACTGCCAAACTTTTACAGTTGGAGAGTGTTAGCCCAGAAACAATATACGAGGAATCTCTGCTCCTAGACTTATCAGATGTGGAGTGGGAAAATACACAAACGGCAATTCATCAAAGTGCAGAGCGAATTCTCACCCAAGGTATCCCCCACGGACTACCACAAAACATCTTACAGGATGCGGTCAGCTTACAAATCCAGACGTTTGTACCAGCAGATGCCGAACCTTTAGCAAGCAAACTGTTGTTAGCTGTACTCCAGCCAAATCTGCAAAAAGATGAAGAAAAAACCAGAGAAAAAGCTCAAAAAGCTGCTGCTGGGGTGCCACCTGTAATGATGAATGTACAGCGTGGTCAAGTGATTGTCAAAAAAGGAGAGCAGATTAGTGCCTGGGATTTTGAGCTATTGCAGCATTATCACCTGATTCGCCGCGAGATCAAGTGGGTGGAGTTGGTGAAGTTAGGAACGATTATTACTGTTGCCATTGGCATTTTTGTTTGGGTAGAACGACATATTAATTGTGAATTGCGACAACGCGATCGCCTTTTGGTCTTACTGCTCACCCTGAGTGTACCAGGAGTAATCGTCATGGGATTGCCCTACACTACCTGGAGTGCCCTTGGTTTATTGTTGGGAAGCTTCTACGGCCCCAGTTTGGGGTTGACAGTCGTCGGACTGCTGTCGCCAATATTAGCAATCAGCTTGGATATGAGCAAAGCTGCGCTTTTAGCTGGTGTAGGCGGCGGGATATTAGGTAGTTGCATCGCCCAAAGATTGCGATCGCGTGAGGAACTGGCATTATTAGGTGTGGCGATCGCCTTAACTCAAGGCGGTATTTACCTGATCGTAAAAGTCTTAATTGGACAAGTATTTGGTTCAACTTGGTATATCGCCATTCGAGAAGCAGGGTTATTTGCTTCATCAGGTTTTGTTTGGAGTGTTGTCGCTTTAGGTTTGAGTCCTTATCTAGAAAGATTTTTTGATTTAGTCACTCCCATCCGCCTAGCAGAATTGGCGAACCCCAATCGTCCCTTATTAAAAAGACTCGCTACTGAAACTCCCGGAACTTTTCAACATACGCTGTTTGTGGCTACCCTTGCCGAAGCTGCTGCCAAACAACTAGGATGCAATGTTGAATTAGTCAGGGCTGGTACATTATACCATGATATTGGAAAAATGCACGACCCCCTTGGATTTATTGAAAATCAAATGGGGGGACCAAATAAACACGATACAGAAATTAAAGACCCTTGGAAGAGTGCAGAAATTATCAAAAAGCACGTAAGTGAAGGGTTGGTGATGGCGCGTAAACACGTTTTACCCACAGCAATTCAAGCTTTTATTCCCGAACATCAGGGAACAATGCTAATTGCTTATTTTTATCACCAAGCTCAGCAAATGGCTCAAGAAGATCCGAGTTTAACCGTAGACGAAGCAGATTTTCGCTACGAAGGGCCGATTCCCCAGTCACGGGAAACAGGAATTGTAATGTTGGCAGATGCTTGCGAAGCGGCGCTGCGATCGCTCGAAGCCTCGGCTAAACGTCCCGTACCCGTTAAAAGCAAGGCACGCGGGGCATCTGAGGGAGATGAGAAGCGATCGCCTAAAGATGTCTCCACCGAACAAGCTTTAGCAATGCTGAATAATATTCTCCGTGCCAGATGGCAAGACAATCAACTCGTAGATTCCGGATTAACACGGGAAGAAATGTCACAAATTGCCGAGATATTTGTGGATGTTTGGCAGCAATTTAATCACAAACGCATTGCTTATCCTAAGTTGAAGGCTAGTAGCACTGTGCGGAATTTGTAATGCAATGTCTACGAGGGCTACGCCTACGCATATCTGTTGATAATTTCGATCAAAATCACTCATTCCTGGACATACCCAAACCCAATCCCCAGTCCCCAACCGCTTTTACTTTTTAATTCTCAATACGTCGCACAGCAGCCAAAATAAAATTAACTGCTGCTTGAGTGTGCTGCTCAATCATTTCTGGACTTAGCAGCTGCAAATCAGGCCTAGTATGCTTGATGTTTTCGTAAGCGTTGAAGTATAAATTACAAACACCAACAATATGCAGGGTGGTGAGAAATGGATCGAGTTGACGAAAACAACCCTCCGCCATCCCCCGTTCTAAAATCTTGATGAGATACGCAAAATTTTCTTGCCAATTTCCTTGTTTGAAATACTTTCCCTGATTTTGGTTTGCTTCCTGGAACCAAAGCATCCCTCGGTGTGGGTGGGCTGCTTCGTAGGCGATCGCTTCTGTGACAAGCAGCTTCAAAGCCTCCTCTGGTGGTAACTCATCGAAATTTAGCTGCCCAAACCCTTCGTGCATTTCTACCGCTGGGCGTTGCAAGACAGCTTGATATAGTCCTTCCTTACTCTGGAAGTAGTAATAAATCATCGCTGTGGTGACACCTGCACCTTTGGCGATCGCCTCTGTCCGCGCCCCACTTAGCCCATTTCTAGCAAACTCTGCTTCTGCTGCATCAAGAATCTGCTTTTTCGTCGCCTCTGCATCCCGCACCTGGCGAGGTTTTTTATATGAAAGTTTTGATTGTGTTGAACGACCCACGGTACTCCATCAGCTTAACGAAAACATCTTAACTAAAAAATTGGTTAGTAGTTGACATAAAAGATGAACTTTATTAAATTAATAGTTGTTAACTAATTTTTTAGTTAATTCATCTTTTGCATAATCTAGCCATGCAGTAGTCGAAGTTAGCCGAGCAATGCCCGGTAGTATTACTTCGTCCATTACCAAGCGAACCTTAATTATCCGAATGAATTAACATTCATTCATAGCAATGTAGGACAGACGATACTACCTCGTCAATCACAACTTTTAACTTTAGAGATTGACTCCTGACTATTGAGTTCTCTGTTAATAAATAATTTGACAATATTTTGGAGGAAAAATGCAACCTATTTTACCTGGTGCGCCTTGGTTAATCGCACACAAATCTACATTAGGAGTGAACAAACCTCATAAAATTACTTTAAATGGACATGATTATGTCATTTGGCAAAACCAAAAAGATGAAGTTTTTGCCCTTGATAACATCTGTCCACATATGCAAGCACCCTTATCATCCGGCTGGGTTTGTCAAGAAAGAGATACTATTACTTGCCCTTTTCATGCACTCGAATTTGATGGACAAGGCAGACTTTATCAAGGGGATAAAAAAGATACTCAACCAATTACCAAGCCATTAGAGCTAATTATTAGTAACGATTGCATCTGGACATATGGCGGATTTGAGCCAAGATTACCTATCCCAGATTTACATCAAAGAATTGTAGATGAATACGAATTTATTGGAGTGACTGGCGAAAAAAGTATTCAGGGAGACTTTTTGAGTAATCTAATGGTTAACTACGACTATAATCACCAAAATGGTACTCATAAAGACCTATTTAAAATTACATCTTGTGATGTCAGTTCTTTTGAAGAGAAGGGATACTATGCGACAGTAAAGCAAGATTTGACAAGAGCTAAAAACACACTTGGAGAAATTATTCAAAATCCTGTTTTGGGAATCTTACCTAAAACCCTAAGTAACACACTCGAATACGCTTTTCCTTCGACTACAGCTTTTTTTGCTAAAACCCCTATTGGTGATATTGCTCAAACTCACATTCTCTATCCTGAAACAGAAAAAACAACTAAGACGTTTATTCTGATGTACGCTCAAGTAAACAATCCTTTGATGAAATTGTTCTTTAAAAACTCAGTTTTACAAGTAGCAGCTACAGTCATAGAACAGGATACAGGTGCAGTTGAAAGTTTGTATCCCCGGCAAAAGCCAAAAATTAGATTGCCAAATGAAGAGATTATGTTCTATGCAGAAAAACTCTACCGGAATTGGTAATTTTGTTTTAGAAAATATAGCTAAATTCAGAATTGGGAAGTAATATCATGTTCGGGAAAAGACTTATTACAGCAAATTGCAACTTGGTGAGGTACAGATAATTGTAAGGGCACAACATGTTGTGCCCCTACCCGTGTACTTCATTTACCTGAAATACGCTGTATTTAGCGTTCGCGTAGCGTCTCGCAGAGAAAGGGTTGACTCTTCAGTATTGAGTGCTGAATAATACTAAATTTTAATAAAAACCCCTGGTAGTTAGCCAGGGGTAATGCAAGTCAGTACTTTTCGCATGGAATGTATCCTACTTCAATACCATAGCAAGCCTCTAATTTGCAGATCTGCCATTTTGCCAAACAAAAAAGCCCCCAGTAGTAAGCTGAGGGTTAATTTTTTTTGGAATAGCGGTAATCTACAAAGTTATTATTCCCAGCTAAGTAAGCAATAGAACGAAAATAAAACTAAAAATTTCTATATATAGTAGCTGCGGCATATCTTAGGCAATACGGTTCGGATAAGCAGTATGAACTTCCCTTGTGGTCTGGGAAATGGTTTTGGGATAAGGGGTAAAGGATGTATTTGAAACCTTTCCCCTTTAACCGAACCGTGTTGATATCTTAGGGACTTCCAAAAATTGAAGAAGGCAGCTATGCGAGGGCAGAGGGCAGAAGGTTTCATTTAGAAGGGGATTCAGACCCCTCCTAAATGAAGTCCACCAAATTTTCAATTTGATGGGGGTCTTAAACCCTTGCTCCAACGAGCGCGCAGAAGGTTCGGGCAATCAGAGAAGGGATAAATCCCTTCTGCCTTCTGCCTTTCTTGGATAAATCGCCGTGTCTACAATAATGAATTTGATTAGTTAGATTGGTAAACTGATTGTAAAAATACTCCCTTCTCCTAACTTGGATTGTACACTTACATTACCACCCATACCTTCTACAAGTGTTTTGACAATTGATAAACCTAAACCAGAACCTCCAGTTGCATGAGAGCGAGATTCATCTATGCGGTAAAATCTTTCAAAAATACGTGCTTGATGTTGCAAAGGAATGCCATAACCATTGTCGGAAACTTGAATAATTGCTTTGTCTGGAAGTTGGTCTAATTTAAAAATTATGGGTGTACCAGCTTCAGAATATTTAACAGCATTATCAATCAAATTGAGTAATACTTGTTTGAGACGACTGTAGTCTACTTTAACCTCAATTGGGTAAATTGTGGACTCGATGGTAATTTGGCGATCGCTATATTTTTCTGCCATGACTACAATCTCTTCAACTAAGTCATTTAAAACGTAAGATTTCATCTGAAAATGCAAGTAACCGCTATCAGCTCGTGCTAAATCCAGTAAATCTTGTAGCAAGCGAATAGTACGTTCGGCTTCCGATGCAGCAGTTTCTAAAGCTTCTTGTTGGGTTTGGGTTAAGTTATTTTGTCTTCGCAAAACGCTTTGTAAATAACCATGTACAATGGTCAAAGGTGTACGTAACTCGTGAGAAACATTACTCACAAATTCTCGTTCTTGTTCCCACGATTGGGAAAGCCGCGATAACAACATGGTTAAAGTTTGAGCTAATTCTTTGACTTCGCTGGGTGCATTATCAAGATATAATTGTGCTTGTCCTAAATCTTGGGCGGAAATCACAGCAGCCATCTGATTTAGCTGGCGTAAGGGTTGTAGGGAATGCTTGATATAAATGGCGATCGCAATTGTTAAAATAAGAATAGCCAACACACTAATAATAGTTAAACTCTGCACCAGTCCCACAAACATTGTCTGTTCGCGGGTGATATCTTTCACTACAAATAATTCACCCAGTAACTTACCCCGCACTTCTACAGAACCACCACATAAAACAAAGTAGTTTTGATTAATTTTATAAACTTGTGGTTTAATTGGCATCTTAGTTAAGGACATTAACTCAGATACCATAGAATTAGATAGTAAAGTTAAGGTGCTAGATTGTACCAATATTTTATTTTCAGAACTTTTTACCCATAAGAGTGTATTGTTATTCGCCAAATTATTAATAGCCTTTTGCAACCCAGTTTCAGGTTGCATCATTTCACTATAAATTTGCACATCTCGCGGCAAACGTTTAGCTATTTGTTCTATGTTATGTTTATGATTATCAATTAAAATTTTCTGCGTTTTCCAACTCGTCCATATAGCGAGTCCGCCTAATACCAAAGCCGAGAAGCCAGCAATCCCAATCGTCAGGCGTAGCTGTAATGAAAATGGATCTATATTTTGCCAAGTTTTTTTAATTTGCTTCACGGCTTTAATGTTTTGAAGGAGGGAGTTGGGAGTGGGGAGTTGGGAGTTGGGTATATTAATTTTTCATTCTTGCTTGTGAGATTTTGTCATGAATAGTTGGTTTTAAAATACCTGTGTTATCTACCTACACTGAAAAAGACAGCTATTCCCAAAAATTTGCTAATTTTTTTATTTGATTCTCCTCTCAATTCCAAAAGCCTCTCTGATAATAATTTATATGCAATCAATCTAAATTAAATTAATTTCATCTGAGAATTGCCTGAAAATTTTCAATACAAACTGAACTTCGTCAAAAACCAGATACCTGACTTCTTTAAAAAATCGGGTATCTGAACCTTGTTATTTTCACAAATCCTTTACTTTACGAAGAAGTTTTTATCTGGGGACATTGTGTTTGTTGGACTTTAATTTTTTGTTGAATGCTTGGTGGTAAGCCAGGTTTGATTTTGGCATAAAGACGAGCAAATTCTCGCATATAATGAGCAGCGACTATGGGACTTTCAATCGCTATAAGTGTTTCGTCGTTACCATTATTGGCTGCATCAGACCAATTATGAGAACCTGTAATTACTGTTTGGTTATCAATAACAGCAAATTTATGATGCAATAAATCACCTTTGGGTAATACAGGTACCCCTACAGTCGTAATTGGATTTTGCCAAGGATGATTATCAACTTCATATTTACATTTATTACCCAGAGCAACTCCCATCATATCTAATGCCTCACTATAAGGACGATAGGCAAATTGTGGTTCTATTAAAGCCCGAATTTGGACATTTTGTTGATGTTTATTTTCCAAAATATTAGCAAGACGCTGTTCGGAAAAGACAAATAAAGCCAAATCAATAGATCCCCTTGCTGAATCTAAAGTTTTGCCAATTAAACCATTACTACTGTTAGTCCAAGGTTCAGTAGGAGAAGTCGGCGAAAACTGCACAGTAATTTTGGTTTTATTTAATGTGATTTGTTTAGGTAAACGCAGCGGTTTTTGGAGACCAAATCGGCTATCTGGCTTACCTCCCGGGCCGTCGCCCCACATAATATTAAACTCTTCTGTAAATAAAGATGCCAACTCTGGACTGTCAATTTGCAATAAGTTATTGGCATTACCTAAAGTGCTGGGATTTGTATAATCACCAAAAGTGTCACTCAAAGTAAAATTCGCCGAAGTGATAATTACAATGCGATTATCTACAATTACAAACTTATGATGCATCAAACTACTACCTGCGGAACCATCCTCTCGATCGTCTAGCGAGGGAATTTTCGCATTTTGCAAAATTATTAAAGCATCTCTTTGATTTATTTCTGTGGGAGTGAGTTGATTATCGTGATTAATATCGATAAATTGGCGAAATTCTTGATAGCGTTGTCGTTCTCTTTTGTCTAATTTATTTACTTCTTCAGGTGTAAAATTACTCCAAGATCGACTATAAGTATTTTCTAAAATCAACCTAACTTTTACCCCAGATTTTTGTCTATCAACTAGTGCTTGGGCTACTTTAGGTAAACGCAATTCTTGCACCGCCACATCTACTGTAGATTTAGCTTGAGAAATCGTATCAACAATCTGTTTTTCTAAGTCATCCCCCAAGCGAGTTTGCTGACGGTATAGTTCTTTGTATTCCGAAGATTGAGAATGGTTAAAGTAAACTTGAACTAAAGGATCTTGTGGTAGAGGTGATAGAAGTTTATTGGATGATTGGACTCGTTGACAACCAGCGAGGGAAAAGATGAGTAAAAAGATATATGAAAAATACCTTTGTCTAGATAAAATTTGCACTGTAATCTGTTAAAAGTGGATTGAGAGGGGACATATTTATCATTCCCAAAATTTTGGGTTCTGAGATGAAGTAGAAAAATAGCTTTCCCAGGCAAGAAAAAACCCACTCATACATGCACAATTACAGAGATTTTGTGAGATTTTTCCAGCTAAAGTGTATGTGCTAAAAAAATCAACAGCCTATTAACAGCCTGTGTTCTCACCATTATCGGTTTTATGCAAATTTACTTAGATTACAGCGCGACTACTCCCACTCGCAAAGAAGCGATCGCAGTTATGCAAACAGTCCTCACTCAACAGTGGGGCAATCCTTCCAGCTTACATGAATGGGGGCAAAGGGCTGCAACGGTTGTGGAACAAGCTAGAGTCCAAGTTGCTGGATTAATTAACGCCGCCACTCCGGAATCCATTGTTTTTACCTCTGGCGGTACTGAGGCAAATAATCTGGCGATTATGGGCGTGGCTCGGTTGTATACTGTTCCTGGTCACATAATTATCTCTAGCGTTGAGCATTCCGCAATTTCCGAGACAGTGCGGTTGTTAGAGATATGGGGTTGGGAAGTTACGCGCTTAGATGTAGATGTTAAAGGCAGAGTTAACCCGCTGGATTTAAAGGTGGCGTTGCGACATAATACAGTGTTGGTTTCCGTGATTTACGGACAAAGTGAAGTTGGGACTGTGCAACCAATTGCCGAATTGGGAAAAATTGCGCGATCGCATGGTGCTTTGTTCCATACAGATGCGGTGCAAGCTGCGGGACGTTTACCGATTGATGTACAAAAGCTCTCCGTAGAATTACTTAGCCTTTCCAGCCATAAAATATATGGTCCCCAAGGTGCAGGGGCGCTGTATGTGCGTCCTGGTGTGGAATTGATGCCTTTACTAGGTGGTGGTGGGCAAGAAATGGGATTGCGTTCTGGTACACAAGCAGTACCGATAATTGCCGGATTTGGTGTAGCCGCAGAGTTAGCAGCAGAGGAATTGGCGGTAGAAACACCACGGTTGATTCAGTTACGCGATCGCGCCTTTGCCCAATTAGCTGAAATTCCTGGTTTAATTCCTACAGGACATCCGTATTATCGCTTACCTCACCATGTGAGTATGTGCTTAGAAAACGCTGATGGCGAAAAACTTAGCGGTAAAGCCTTGGTACGACAGCTAAATCTTGCAGGTATCGGTATTAGTGCTGGTGCTGCTTGCCATAGTGGGAAACTTAGCCCAAGTCCGATACTTTTAGCAATGGGCTATTCTGAAAAAGCTGCTTTGGGTGGAATTCGCATCACATTGGGGCGTGATACCACTGAAGCCGATATAGATTGGACAGTGATGGTATTGAAGCAAGTTTTGGAGAGGGTGACACCGGATTTATCTTTAGTTAAGCGTTAAATTATTGGCAACGCTACTAGAATTTCAAACGTGTAAAGTTTTATGTCAAAAATTAATCAGATCCAAAATGAACTACGACAACAAAGCGGTGAAAAGTTCCAAAAGCTTGCTGATGCTTATCTTCACAAAAAAGGATATGAGCAAATCAACCCTATTGGATCTGTAATTGCGGCTGACAAAGTGAGAAAGGGAACTCCTGATACATTAGTTCCACTACCAAATGGGAAGTATGTTTTTGCAGAATATGCGGCAGTAAATGACACGAAGAAAGGTGCAGTTTATGAAAAGCTTAAAGGAGACCTCGATAAGTGCTTTGATGAGGTAAAAACTAAAATATCCGTTAAGAAAATCCAGGAGATAGTTTTTTGTCACACTTCTATGCTTTCTCCAGATGAAGAAGATTTACTGAGGGAGGAATGCCAAAAGCGAGGAGTCAACCTTAATATCTTTGGTCTTGGGCCTATCTCTTATGATCTCTACCAAAAGTATCCAGGTATTGCAAGAGATTTCCTTGGAGTTGAGGTAGATACAGGACAAATTGTTGATATTGGCGAATTTGTTAATGCTTACGATAAAAAAGCAGGTGCTACTCCTCTTAATATAGCTTTTCACTTTAGAGAGCAAGAGTTAGAACAAGTATTGCAAGGATTGAATAACAATAATCTTGTTATTGTGTTTGGCAAACCAGGCATTGGTAAATCTCGATTCGCGCTCGAATGTTGCAATCAATTTTTAGCAAGTCACCCTGAATATCAGGTTAGATGTATTTTGCTTCGAGGAGCAGATATTTTTGAGGATCTCCGTGTCTATTTTTCAGAACCGGGCTATCACCTAATTTTTGTTGATGATGCGAATCGAGTCAACTCATTTGAATACTTCATTCAAATCCTTCATGACCAACGCCAGGATCAACAAATCAAGATTATTGCTACCGTTCGAGATTATGCATTTGAAAAAGTTAAGGAATTAGCACATTCATATAAAAATTGGACTGAGATAGAGCTAAACTCTTTCGACGAGAATCAGATCAAGCAAATACTTAAAGATGAGTACGAAATTATTAATCCTCTCTATCTCAACAGAATTGCCGATATTGCTCAAGGAAATCCTCGTCTTGCAATCATGGCTGCACTGTTAGCAAAACGAGAAAATAAACTTGACAGTATTAATAACGTATCTAATCTTTACGACCAGTATTATTCTTCAATCCTAAAAGATTTACAAGAACTTGGTCATGAAAATATCTTGAAAGCTGCTGGTATTGTTGCATTTTTTAGGAGGGTAGATAGTTCAAATAAAAACATGATGGAGGAAATCGAAATTGCATTTGATATTAGCCAAGAAGTTTTCTGGAAAGCTGTTCGCCAGCTACATGATTATGAAATACTCGATATGTACGATAATGAAATTGTACGAGTTTCCGATCAAGTTCTAGCTACCTACCTTTTTTACCTTGCCTTCTTTAAAGAAAAACTAATCAATTTTTCTACTCTCTTAAATCGTTTTTTTCCTCAGCTTAAGTTTCGACTTGTTGACGCTCTAATTCCTGTTATGAATACTTTTGATCGTAAAAGAATCATAGAGGTAATGCGTCCCCACGTTAATAAAGCATGGCAAATATATAAAAATGCAGGAGATGAAAAAAATCTTATGCACTTTATAGAGGTGTTCTGGTTTCTCAAGGAAACAGACATCCTAGTGTATATTCATAAGTGCATTTCCGCAATGGAACCGGAATTAGCAGACCTCTCTAAATTGGAAATTAAGGCTAACTCCACCGTTCCATCACTTTCTATTCTCAGCACACTAGGGTTATTCAGATATTCAGATGAGAGTAATCTCAAAATAGCATTAAACCTTATTTTGGAGTATGTGACCAAGCGACCAAGCGAAATATCGCAAGTGCTTTACCTTCTTACCGAACGATTTGGATTTGATCACGAATCCTATTGTTATGGATTTGCTATTCAGAAGATAGTAAGTGATGTACTGTGGGAACGGGTTAAAAATGGTGAAAATATAACATTTTCAAAGCTCTTTGTCGCGGTGGCTGAACATTCTCTTTACACAGACTTCAATACTAGTAGGATGAAAGGGAAAGGGATCAACATCTTTAATTTCACCTTACCACCAACGCCAGAACTGGCTGAACTTAGACAACAAATTTGGCAGAGGGTATTCCAACTGTATCAAGTACCTGTTTTCAAGGAAGATGTGCTTAATCTTCTTTATAAGTACAGTACATCAGGCTACAAGGTCTCAGTAAATGAAATAATTATCCAAGATTCATCTGAAGTGCTTCCTTTTATTGAGTTATATCTGGATAGCAGTAGCTATTCTCATTGCCTGATCGTTCAAAGCTACTTAGATAAATTAGAGTATCAAAAATTAGAAATCTCTAAAATTGACCATAAACTTATATTGTGTGAAACTTTGCGCGGTTTATTTACAAATCCAACCTATGCAATGTCTGAAATTCTTATTTCTGATCGACTAGAGAGACGATATCTAAATCTAGAATATGAGGAATACGAGCAATTTAGACAACAACGAATTCAAGAATTCTTTGTAAACTACAACTTGGAAGATTACAAGCAATTCTTTGAGCAATGCGTTGAGATTCAGCAAGAAACAGACCACCGAAATCATAATATATACCATCTTCCAAGCCAAGTGGCCAGAGTGCTTATTGACTTAGCAAATCGAGATACCCAGCTATATACTGAAGTAGTCAAGCATTACTTTAGTTATGGAGATCCGCTTAAAATTGATGAGGCTCAACTTATTAATTACCTAATTCAAATTTTAGGTATTGATAAGACTTATACAATTCTGAACGAAGCTGATTATGTTTCAAAGCGAAAGTGGTTGTTTTATTTTTATTGTTTATTACCTCAAGAACTAATTAGGGAACACCATATAGAGGAACTTTATAGCCTCTATAGGGAAAGTGAGCCAAGTGAAATACCACATGATTTAAATTTTGTTTTAAAATATCATACGATAGATGAGAATGTCTTGATTAAGATAGTTGAAATTATCTTGGATAGTAGTTTTGAAAACTCAAAAAAATATTATCCTCTATCATCGTTGTTTAATAAATACAAAGTCAATACAGCTTTACTTAAAATTTTCGACAACCAATTTAATTTACTGAAACAAGCTTATCTTCAATCACTGAAAAATGACTGGGATATAGATGATAATGGACAATACTTTGCTTATATCCTAAAAAGCGATCCAGAATTCGTGATTGAATACATGGATTGGATTTACCAGCAAGAATATCAATCATATCATTTTGATAATGAAAGAAACTATTCGTTCTTATGGCTAGGTGACAACTATGAGAGCCTGATGACTCAGATAATTAAATATATTTATCAACGAGATGAAGAGTATCTTAGCTTAGGTTCTATTAGACTTAGCAAATTCTTCATTCTTAATGGAGATGGAAAAGATAATGAAACTTTGTGGAAGCGGCAAGATCATATACTAATGAAATTACTAGAATCTCGATGTAATGAGATTCAGTTTATCCAGTTTATTTTTGATATAGTTACAAACTTCTCGTATGATAGAAGACGTTCATTTGTTGAGTTTTTTATAAGGCATAAAAAAAAGCCAGAGGACTTTAAAAAACTTCGCTTAGAACCTACCTCTTGGAGTTGTGTAGGAAGTTGGGTTCCCGTACATCAGAAACGTATGGAGTATTTAGAGTCACTGCTTCCACTTTTCAATAATGTAGCTTTTCTCGAACATAAGCAATACGTAGAGGAGCATATTCAGCGGTTACGAGAAGAAATTGAAAGAGAAAAGAAAAAGGACTTCATGCACGATTAGGTTACGAAATAATAGCTAATTCAAGAACAACACCATGAACACTGCTAAACTCACCACTGATGGCACTCACCAAATCGTTATTTTGCCCGAAGACTTTCAACTCACTGGCATTGAAGTTTATATTAAAAAAATTGGTAATGCCATTGTCCTCATTGCCAAAGATAACCGCTGGCAATCCCTCATCGATAGTCTAGACAATTTCTCTGATGATTTCATGACTAGTAGAGATCAGCCACTCCTCAACACCAGAGAGAACTTCTAAAATGCGGTACCTGTTGCCCATTGGCTTTGTGTCGTTGCTGCCAAAAATCACAGCCAATACTGGAACAATAGGAGTAATGCTAAACCAACATAATAAACCATGAGTGAACTTCCCAATAGTCTTGAAGATGCGATCGCTCAATCTCAAACCGCCGTCCAAGCCGCCCTTGCAGATGGCTGTAATCGCCTCCAAGTCGAGTTCCTATTCCCAGAACTGAAACTGATGCCCGTGGCGGAACAATTTGTGCCCCTGTTTATTGAATATGATTCCCGCCTGAAGATTTTCTTTGCAGATGCTGGGGCTGCGGCCTTAGCCCGCCGTGATTGGGCTGATGCACCATTTCAAATTTTGGATATCGGCACGGGGAGGGCTGCTTCCTTACAGACAAAAATTCAGCCAGAGGATGAAATTTTCTTGTTCATCTCCCCGACTTCCGTAGAAGTACCGCAGTTAGAAAAGTTATGTGATGTCATCGGCGATCGCCCTTTAGTATTTTTAAATCCCCGTCTTGAAGATTCGGGAACTGTAGGTATTGGTTATGCAGCCAGAAAAATCCGCGATCGCTTCATCAATACCATTGAATCCGCCTATTACCTCCGCCCCATAGACGATCGAAGTGCCCTGTATCGCTGCTACCCAGGACAGTGGGAAGTTTGGGTAGAAAACGGCAGCGAATATCAAAGAATTGCCGAATTACCAACAAAACCATCGGGCGATGAGTTGGATCTCATTTTGATGAAGGGACAACCGCAAACAACAGATGCGGCACCTGCGAGAAAGCCCAATGTTTTTAAGAGTTTGCAACGGTTCTTAAAGGCGTTGAGTAGTTAACAGAAAGCACAGGTAGCAGGAGGAAAGTTAATCTCTTGCTGCCTCCTTGCTGAGTTTTCTATTTACAGTAGATTGCAAGTTGGTGAGGTGCAGATAATCGTAGGTTAGCACAGCTGTGCTAACCTACCGGTGTACCTCATTTACCTGAAATACGCTGTATTACCTTATTTAAAGTAAAATACACGAGATTTCTATATAGTCACCTCGTGTTTATTTATAAAACAGAAACTTGATGTTGAAAACCCTGTACATTGTGCGACATTGCCAAGCAGTTGGACAGGAACCTAACGCGCCTCTGACATCAGAAGGTTATGTGCAAGCGATCGCTCTTACTGATTTTTTATTCGATTTTGGCATCGAGCGAGTTATCTCCAGTCCATTTACTAGAGCATATCAGTCAATTGCTCCTCTGACTGAACGTCTGAGTTTATCAATCGAGATCGACAAGAGACTTGCTGAACGTGTCTTGTGTGCAACACCTCTTGCTGATTGGCGCGAACGATTGGCCCAGTCATTTACCAATCTTGATTTATGTCTCGATGGTGGTGAGTCAAGTCGTGATGCTATGGCGCGGGGAATAGCTGTTGTAGATGAAGCATTGCAGCAAAAAGCAAACACAATTGCGATCGTGACGCATGGTAATTTAATGGCGTTGATCCTAAAACATTTTGACGATCGCATTGGTTATCCTGAATGGCAAAAATTGAGCAATCCAGATGTGTATCGCGTACAGTTTCTCAACGGTGCAACAGATGTAGAGCGAATGATATTTTTGTAAGGGATTTCCAAGAAATAAATTATCGAACCACAGAGGCGCAGAGAACACAGAGAGAGGAGAAACACAGAGGGTTTTTGCTTCAGTTTTGAGATATTTTTTATTTGGAAGTCCCTAAATAGTTTAGCAACAAGCGTTTAACTCACAGCATAATCTGTGTACTCCCGTACATAGGGCGGGTGAAATCCAACTACAATATCGTGTTTTGGTACTCCCATTGCCACCAATTGCTCACCTACATCCTCTTCTGTGCCATTCCACTGAATCCAAATCTTGCCGTTTTTAATATCAAAGTGCATCACAGGACCAAAAACCCGACGTTTATTTTGCCAGCCAATATATATCAGTTGGTAATGGTCTTGTTGTAAATCAAAAATTGTTTGAGCTTCAATTTCATTATTAGATGAGGCAAGTTGAGCATATTCTGTAATGATTTTCCGAATACATTCCCGATATTTTTCTAAATTTGCCATCGGATAATTTCCTCCTTTTCCACATCATAAACTACCAGATTAATTTGGCTTCGCTGGATAATAGTTTTAATAAATTGTTTAGTTAAAAAATCGTTATAAGTGTTTAAGGGCACTGCTAAATACAAAATTAGCTCAGAACCTATTTCTTCTAACGCATATCGATAATTAATAAACTGCCCCACTGCTGTATGAAACTCATAAATAGTTGAAGTACCGATAAAACTTTTAACTTCAACTGCTATTTTTTGTCCTTCTCTTTCTGCCGCAATAATTTTCTCTGCACCCAAATCAACATACATATCGGCAATATTTTCTATGCGAATTAGCAAAGGGTCATGGGTAATTCGCCACCCGTCTTTTTGTAATGCCAATTTCACAACATCGTGAAATTTATCTCTAGCTGACATAAACTTTTTTCTCAGCCTGTATAGGCATTCTATATATATTTAGTCAAAGTGGTGATAGAAGAGAAAGGAGAGAGAAAAAATTAAAAATTATTTCCCTACTCCCCACTCCCTTTTAATTCCCTTGCAACGGCGCATTCAAGATTTTCTCAATGCGATCGCGTGTTTCTAGTATGTGCGCTTTGGTATATTCATCCTCGGAATTCACGTCCTTGAGTTTCTCATCCAGTTGTTTGAGTTTATACCATGCCAGAGTACGAGCATCTTCTGGCACATTTTGTTTTCGCAACACCATAGCAGTTAAAATGTCTAAGTATTGTCGCTGCAAGCCTCGCCGCAAACTGGCAATCTTCATTGGTTTACCTTTTGGTTTAATTACTTCCGTCCAAATACCAGACTGTAATGTGTCAAATAATTCTGGTAAACTCAGTGCTTTTCCTTCTGGAGTTTTGAGTTCGATATCCTTGAGACGGGAAAGGCGATCGCCTGAGAGTAAATCCCGCAGCACAGAACCCTGCAACAGCAGCACCAAATCATGAATTGGATAATCCAAACGACCAATTTGCGGAGAACTACCCCAATGTCGCCAACGTGAAGGTGCTAATTTATTCAGTAGTTCTGGTGAAAAGCTGAGGGCATCTTCGGCAAATAGATATTTTTGCAGTGTTTCTAAAGCCTGTCGTTGTTGTTCAACTGGTATCGGTTCAAATGGTAATCGGCGTTGGCTAACTCCAGAGGGTATTTCGCTGGGGTGGACACGGTAGAAAGACTGACCGCCGATGTATTTTGTGGTGTAATATATTTGCTGGAAATAGTTACCCAAGACTGTGCTAAAACGTTCGCTGACATCGCTGTAACTATCTCCATCCATTGGGAAACGTTTATCGAGGCGTTCCCACATCACACGGGAATTATTCAACTGCCACTGAGAATAAAGCAGCACATTGCCGCTGTTATCCCAAGCATCGGCTGTGGGGTCAAGATCGTACACATCTTCGTCGGTGGAATAACTCAACTCAGGTTTGTAAGATTGGGCAGCAATTTCCTCTAAAATTGGCTTTTCCGCTAGAGGAGTTGATGTCTGAATTGGGATGTAGCCGTACTTAATCGCCCACTCGTCATAAACCCCTACCATACTGGGAAAATAATCTCCCTGTTTCGTACCTTGGGGGGCAATATTTGGGGGAATGTAGTCCATCACGGAACTTGTCAAACCTTTAGTTTGAGTAATTTCCGTATTATTCATTTCTTCTGGTGGTAGCAAAGTACTACCACGGAAGTTATGACGCAAACCAAGGGTATGTCCAACTTCGTGAGCGATGATTAAACGTAAATATTGATTAATGTATTCTTTCACCTGGTCTTGATTAGGCACGTTATCTGGTAGTAATGACATTGCCAGGGAACCAAAGGCAAACTGATTAGCAGCTTCCATGCCGTAGCACAAATCGTACTCACCTGCCATTTTAGATAAATTATTCAACAAACCTTGTTGTTCTTGGGTTTGCTGGGGTAGATTCTCGTCTTTGGCATTTAAACCATTGGCACAAAGTAAACGATTTTGCATCAATGCCGATATGGTAGTGGTATTTTGTGCTTGATTGGGTTGGACAATTTTGCGATATTCATTTTTGAGTGCCCTTACAAAGCTAGCGTCTACGAGAATATCTGCATCTAAAATTTCTCCAGTTAACGGGTTGACGCGGGATGGCCCCATTGCAAAGTATCCATCTACTGTGTTAATCCAGCGAATGGTGTTGTAACGAATATCTGCTGGGTCCCATGTCGCGTCATCTGGCATTTGCTGGACTTCAATTGCATCCTTGAATCCGGCTTTGAGAAAAGCTTTGTTCCACATCAAAACGCCTTCTTTGATGGCATCGCGGTATTCTAAAGGTACAGCGTTATCAATCCAAAAAACAATCGGTTTTTTGGGACGAGAAATTGCTGCTTTTGGGTCTTGTTTTTCCAAATCCCAGCGGTTAATGTAACGAACAAAAGAATCGCCGCGATCGTCTTTGGATAAATCTTGGTAGGCGGTGATGAAATAGCCGATGCGATCGTCGGCAAGGCGGGGGCGATAATTTTTATCAGGTAGTTGGGAGAGACTGTAGTGGACGCGCAAGGTAAAGCCACGGCTGTCAGCTAGCGACGTAAAGCTAAAGTTTGACGCTTTACTGTCTCGACCACCAGCACCAGAAAAATTTAAAACTGACTCAACTTCTATATTCTGGGGAAAGGCTTTAGAAGTACCAAAATATGACTGGTCTGTGCTGCCTGGAACTCCTAAACTGAAAGATAATCCAGCCAAGTCTGTCAGTAATAAATCGCCTAAGTCGATGAGAAGGGTTTTGCGTTGTGGATGAATGCTTTTAATGGAAATATTATAGAGAACAGAGTCACTAAAAGAACGGGCAAGCGATCGCACTTGTGGATCTCCCTCACGAGTCCGAAAATTGACATTGCGAATCACAAACTGTAAATTATTATCCACTCGCCGGAAATAAAACAAAAAATCTTGCAAAGGCATACCGCTGTAAATCCCTCGTTCACCAATGCCTGATTCCAACGTTGCCGCAGCTAGAAAATTTTTATTCAGTTGCTCTGGTTTAATTTCTAAATAAATTTTATTCTTTTCTTGATTGCGATAAAGGGTAAACAATCCACCCTGTTTTACAGTATCTTTCACTACTTCATCAAATGCCTGTAAATCATCCTTTGTTGCTGGTTTCGCAGTCGGATTTGGCTTAGAATTAGGCTTTTGTGGTGGCTTGGCAACTTCCAAAAATGGTTGCTGTGCTGCTTTTTTTGGATCTTTTACCACCCACATAAACGGTTGAGGCTGTACCTGTTTATTTTGATTAACCACCCAAACTTGCCCTGCTGCCAGCCTGTGTTGAGGGCGAGTATTAATATTATCTGGCGTTAAAACTGAGGTTTTGGTTGAAGAAGTTTTTTTTGTTAAGGGACTATTCGATTTGTCTTTAGTTGTAGCTGTCACTAAAACTGTCTGATGGTTCCCAGACAATTCTGGATCGATTCCATTAACAGACAATGACTTGGCACTCGCCGTTGTTATTCCTAAAAACAAACCGTGTAACAAAATTATATAAAAGCTCAATCTGTTCATCGCATTCATCCCCAATAACTATCTTTAGTTAAGTTTTAACTTTTGCAAAGCTATGCAGCTTGTTCCATGTTGATTCATTACCTGCTTTATATCAAGCAGTAAGCTTTGACTTCAATTTTAATTGCCATTTTTCCGTTTTTTGTGCTGTTTTACAGTAGGATTTTTCCTAACAATTGCATCTCTGACAAAGAGTAAGTATTATTTTTACATCAGAGTAGTCAATATCTTGGGAAAAAAATATAACGAATTCGCCAACGCAGCAAAATTATGTCATTTTAGAAATAATTTTTTAGTTGACATTTTTTTTACATCACTAATATGTGTTTCAGTCTGAAAGCGCCATTTACCAATGCCTATGACAAATGCCATTACTAAGACATCATATTGTTTAGTATGCATTTATACTAGTTATTTAGCAATGGAAAGCAAACTAATAGACAAAAAATTTGAGTTCAGGATTATCAAAACAATTAATTTAAATGTATCAACGGACACAGAAATGTCAACATATTTATCTCAAGTCTGGAAACTGCTGACAAATTATGTGAGGGGTACAAGGTTACAAGAGATGTCAAAAACCACATCTGTGGAAACCGAAGCAGTTTTGCCTCTAGGAAAAAGTATTAAAGAAGCAGATAAAAGCGTTAAATTTGCTCAAGATAATTTGCCGGAATACTTATTGTGTGAAAAACTGCAAAAAAACTTAGAAAAATGGACAGTCACAGGGAGTGGTTGGAATTCTAAGATAGACGAGAAAGCATTGGGTAGGCAACCTGGCGGGCTTTGCTTTGGAGTGTGCAATCGCCAGATGCATGAAGAGATTTATGATTTACTGGGTAACGGTGCGCTCAAACCAGAAATAGTCCAAGAACTTATAGAATTCCTGGTGACAGGTAAAAAGATTCGCCTAGAACTACTTTTCTGGCGGCTAGAAGATTTTTATCATCGCTGGTGTCGGGGAGAATTTATCGATGCCACACCAGAGGATAACCTGCCTCAGAAAAAAATGTTACAGTTGGCAGCAAAAAATATTGCGATCGCACTGAGACAGATAGATATATATACAGGGCTAAACGTACTAATCCTACTATTAGAGCTACACCGCTACGCCCAAGGACAAGATCGACTCAAACAAAAAATCACCTTCTATCCATCTGGCAAACCAGACACAGACAATTTTTTCACATCCCAACTGCTGCGGATTATTAACTATAGCGATGCCCTAGAAATTGGCAACTTTAGCACTATAGTCGGGCAATTTCTCAAAGGCGGCAACTTTACCGGTGCTTACCTCGGCGATGCTAACCTGACTGGCGTAGACTTTAGCGGCGCCAACCTCAGCGGTGCTTACCTTGGTGATGCCAACTTAACAGGAGTCAACTTCAGCGATGCCAACCTTAGCGCCGCTAACCTTGGTGATGCCAACCTCAGCGGTGCCAACCTCAGCGGTGCCAACCTCACCCGCGCCGACCTCAGCAGCGCCAACCTCAGCGGCGCCAACTTCAGCGGTGCCAACCTCAGCGGTGCCAACCTCACCCGCGCCGACCTTAGCAGTGCCGACCTCACCTGCGCCAACCTCAGCCGCGCTGACCTCAACCGCGCCGACCTCAGCAGCACCAACCTAAACCGTGCTGACCTCAGCAACGCCATCCTTTTCGGTGCCAATTTGAGTGACGCCAACCTCAGCAACACCAACTTTAGCCATGCTGACCTTTGCCGTGGTGACCTCAGCGGTGCTGACTTGAGTCACGCCACCCTCAACGGTACAAACCTCAGTGACACAATACTTTTCAGTACCAACCTGAAGGGCGCCATCCTCATCGCCGCCGACCTCAGTTATGCCAAACTCAACGGTGCCAAGCTCAACGATGCCAGACTTAACGGTGCCATGTTCTTAGGCGCTGACCTCAGCGGCGTAGACCTGAGTCGAGTGACTCTCAACGAAGCCGACCTCAGCGGCGTAATTCTCAACGATGCCGACCTCAGTGGTGCAGACCTCACCGACGCCATACTTTTCGGCACAGACCTCAGCTATGCCAACCTGAATAGTGCTAACCTCAGCGGCAGTAATCTTAGTGGTGCGCTCCTCAATGGTGCGAATCTCAGCCACAGTAATCTCAGTAGCGCCATTCTCTCTGGTGCCGACCTGAGCGACGCCAATATGGAACAGATGACCTGGGGTCAAAAGCAGCAGTGGGAAAGTGTGCGGGGATTAGAGACAGCAGTTAATGTACCGGAGGGGTTGAAAGAAGAATTGGGGTTGAAGTGAGGTAAAGGGACACGGGGACGCGGGGACATTTTTAGTCTTTGCGTCCTTTGTAGTTGGTTATTCTCGTAGAAAAATTTTCCAGTTCAGAACATAAGTGTTTTGGTTCAGAACATAAGTGCTTTGGTTCAGAACATAAGTGCTTTGGTTCACAACACAAGTGCTTTGGTTCACAACACAAGTGCTTTGGTTCAGAATGCAAGTGCTTTGGTTCAGAATGCAAGTGCTTTGGTTCACAACACAAGTGCTTTGGTTCAGAATGCAAGTGCTTTGGTTCACAACACAAGTGCTTTGGTTCACAACACAAGTGTTTTGGTTCACAACACCAATATTAATAGGATAATGCGATCGCCATTATTCGAGTTCCGAACACCAACTTCCGAGTTCTAATGCCAAAACATGGGCATATTAGCTTGAATAGTCACCAATACTACCTCAAAGCCAGCTCTGAAAATGCTAACTGCACATCAGAGGGGTATATCCCGCTTGCTAGAGTGTAAGTCGTTCACGTAAAATATAGTGCCATTGTTCCGGCAGTTCTCATGACTTCATCTGCGTCGTTTGACACATTAGAGTCTTTACAGGCGGATATCGCTGAATTGATCGTTCGTCTACCAACATTAAAAAATCGGCAACTTATTCAGCAAGCACTTTCTACTATTGTTCGCCTCGCTGATACCGAAATTGAGCGTCTTGATTGGAAAATCTTGTCGGCTGCGCTAGCAGATATGGAGCGAGGTTTCCAGCTGTTTTATGATTACCGACACGTCCGCAAAGTCACGATTTTTGGTTCTGCTCGCCTCGCGCCAGATACACCAGAATACCAAATGGCGTTGGAGTTTGCTCGCTGTGTAACTAAATTAGGATTTATGGTGATGACCGGCGGTGGCGGTGGAATCATGCAAGCCGGTCACGAAGGTGCTGGGCGAGAAAATTCTTTTGGGTTAAATATTCAGTTACCCTTTGAACAGGAAGCCAACCCCTTTATAGATGGCGACCCGAAGCTAATTCACTTCAAATATTTCTTCACCCGCAAGCTGTTTCTCCTCAAAGAAAGTGATGCTGTAGCCTTGTTTCCTGGTGGCTTTGGCACCCAAGATGAAGCTTTTGAATGTATGACATTAAGCCAAACTGGTAAATTTGGCCCCGTACCTTTAGTTTTAATTGACCACCCTGGTGGTGATTATTGGCGCTCTTGGAGCGAATATATTGATAAGCAATTAGTCCATAAAGGTCTTGTCAGTCCTGATGACCCCAGCCTTTACACGGTGACAGATAACTTGGATGTGGCTTGCGATGCCATCACCCGTTTTTACCAGGTTTATCATTCTAGCCGTTATGTAAGGGATCAATTAGTCATCCGTCTAAAGACAGATTTATCAGATACCCAAGTTGAGCAACTCAATGCTGATTTCAGCGACATTATTATTCAAGGAAGGATTGAAAAAAGTCAGGCATTACCTCAAGAAGCCCAAGATGAAACTGTTGGACTACCCCGCCTAATTTTTTACTTCAATCAACGGGATTTGGGGCGTTTGTATCAGATGATTGCAGTAATTAACCAAATGGGTATTCCTTCACCAGAGGATGCAGCACATCCAGAAAGAAAGTAAAATTTATCGTAACATCAAGGGTTTAAGACCCCAACCAAAACACGTAGTATCAGTTGAGTTGGGGTTTAAATCCCCAACTCCAACTCTCTTTATGTCGCCAGGTGTAAGGGCACGGCAGTGCCGTGCCCCTACAGGTGTACCTCAGTAGGTCGGGAAACGCTATAGCGCAGCGGGACGTTCGTAGTAGCGTCTCCAAGAGTTGTCCGGTTTTAAACCAATATTCATTACGCAGTCGGACTCCAATTCATACTGAATTCTGACTCCTGAGTTCTGAATTCTGTTCAATAAATAAAAAGGCTCAGGATTAAAAAGTAAAAAATAATTCAGAATTCAGAATTCTGAATTCTGACTCCTGAATTCAGAATTCTGAATTCTGACTCCTGAATTCTGACTCCTGAATTCTGCTGTATATAAATTATTGTCAAAATTTGCCGAAAAATGATTCAATTTGGCAATAAAATTCGCCTTGATTTATTTATACTGGCTTTCAAGAGACGTGGCTGTTAGAGTCTGTCTTTTTTTGGTAAAAAGGGTCACGAAAATCAAGTAATTTAACCTACTTCCAGATGATAAAAACACCAGTTATTATGACTCAATGCTGATCCGCATAAAAAAACATGTATATTAGCACAGGAAATAATATAGAACATCCTAAACACACACAGAGGAATAAAATATGCTGGAAATACTCGGTTCAGGTTTGGTGTCACTTTGGCTAGAAATGGCTGGGATACACATTAAGCCTTCAGATGCAATAGAAGCATTGACTTGGCAAAGTAGTCCTGGCTTGGTTCTTGCGCCCGATCCAAATCCAGCTGGGGCGACTACGGTGCAGGGATATCTCAAGGAGTTAATAACATCAAAGGTAGTAGGGCCAAATCTGGCTGAAAGCCAAGGAATTTGGATGCAGTCAGGGCCGATGCTGATGGCAAATCACCAAGGCACAACACCTCTACCAGCTGCCTCTTTAACTAAAATTGCTACTTCTTTAGTTGCTTTGAAAACTTGGGGACCAGACCGCCAATTTGATACTTTGGTGAGTGTCACCGGGCCAATGGTAAATGGTGTTGTGCAAGGCGATTTGGTAATTACTGGTGGCGGCGATCCGATGTTTGTTTGGGAAGAAGCGATCGCCCTTGGTAATACTTTAAATCAAATGGGCATCAAGCAAGTAAAGGGAAATTTGGTGATTACTGGCAATTTCGCCATGAATTTCCAACGTCAGCCGATGCTAGCAGGTCTATTACTCAAGCAAACACTCAATTCTGCGACTTGGGGTCGCCCCGCTATTTACATACACTCAATCATGCCTAAGGGAACACCCAAGCCAAAACTCGTAATTGCGGGTGCTGTCAAATTTGAGGCACAACCAAACCCCCGACAAACTTTGTTAGTGCGTCATCGTTCGTTACCTTTGAAGCAACTGATCAAGGAAATGAACGTTTACAGTAACAACGATATGGCGGAGATGTTGGCAGAGTCAGTGGGAGGAGCCACTGTGGTACAATCTACTGCTGCTTATCTTGCTAGGGTACCGCAATCGGAAATTCAGTTAATCAATGGTTCCGGACTAGGACCAGAAAATCGCATTTCCCCCAGAGCTGTTTGTTCTATGCTCATGGCTATTCAAGGGGAAGCAGCCGCCCATCAACTGAATTTAGCTGACTTGTTCCCCATGTCTGGATTCGATCGCCGCGGAACGCTGCACGCCAGACACATCCCCTCTGCTACTGTAATTAAAACAGGCACTCTCCGCGATGTCAGCGCTTTAGCCGGAGTCATGCCCACCCGCGATCGCGGTTTGGTTTGGTTTGCTATCATCAACCGTGGTACAAATGTCTGGGGTTTACGTACTGGACAAGATCAACTTTTGCAACGTGTTGTCCAACAATTACAACTACCTCCAACTGTTCCCACTGCCCTCACTCCCCACTCAGCCATCAACTCTTTACCCCAGCTAGGCGCAGCCACTCGCAATGAAATCTTATTCAAAAGTTAAGTAGGTCGGCGCAAATAAAGCTAACTGGCGGGGACAGTCATTTGTCATTGGTCACTTGTCATTGATAAGGGTTTTAAGGCTGTTTACGTTTCCTAATATAATTTGGTTTATTCCCGCCGACTTACTTAGTTTATTTGTAATTAACAGCGGATTCCTAAATTCTGCCTCCTAAATTCTGACCCGTGACTCCTGAATTCTGACTCCTGAATTCTGAATTCTGAATTCTGACTCCTGAATTCTGTTGTCTGGGTAAAAACCGAACTTGTAAAGTGTAAATCTCCATAATAGCTTTTGGGGTAAATTTTCCATTAACTTGATTAAAGGTAGCTTGCAAAATAGCCTAATCCTAAATAGCGCTAGAGCAAGCAAAACCAAAACCCAACGCCAAATTTGTAAAAATAATTGTAAATAGATTTGTCACGACTAAGTAACAATTAAGCTTCTAAATTTAGGTTGTGATTATGCGATTTCCCAAATTACCCAGGTCTATGCGTCAACTCAGCACTCATGTATTAGCGATCGCGCTAGGAATTGTACTCACAATCAGCACATTACAGGTGTTGCCCTCCCAAGCCGAACCTGCACCGATTGCACCTGCTGTGGATACCTCAGAAATCATTGCCCAACGACAATCACCAGCAAATTCTGCCATCGGTACTAGTAGCTTTGTTACGGCAGCAGTCAATCGTGTGGGCACAGCAGTTGTCCGCATTGATACTGAACGTACAATTACTCGCCGCATCGATCCATTTTTACAAGATCCCTTTTTCCGACGCTTTTTTGGCGATGGTTTCCCCCAACAGATGCCTTCTGAACAGTTGCGGGGTTTGGGTTCAGGTTTCATTATTGACAAGAGTGGATTAGTTTTGACTAATGCTCACGTGGTAGATAAAGCTGATAAGGTAACAGTCAGGCTCAAAGATGGCCGCACCTTTGAGGGCAAAGTCCAAGGAATTGATGAAGTTACAGATTTGGCTGTAGTCAAGATTAACGCTGGTAACAATTTACCAGTGGCGCCCTTGGGTTCTTCCAGTAACGTACAAGTGGGAGACTGGGCGATCGCAGTTGGTAATCCTTTGGGATTCGATAACACCGTTACCTTAGGAATTGTCAGTACCCTCAAACGTTCCAGCGCCCAAGTCGGTATTAGTGACAAACGCTTGGATTTCATTCAAACAGACGCCGCCATTAACCCCGGTAACTCTGGCGGGCCACTGTTAAATGGACGAGGTGAAGTAATTGGTATCAACACAGCCATTCGTCCTGATGCTATGGGTATTGGCTTTGCCATTCCCATCGATAAAGCCAAAGCGATCGCATCTGTGCTGCAACGTGATGGCAGAGTTGCTCACCCCTATTTAGGTGTGCAAATGTTAACCTTAACACCCGATCTTGCCAAGCAAAATAACACCGATCCCAACTCTCCCATTCAAATACCAGAAATTAATGGTGTTTTTGTCATGCAAGTTGTTCCCAATTCTCCAGCCGCATCTGCGGGTATCCGCCGCGGGGATATAATTGTTCAAGTTGATGGTAAAGCAATTACCAGTGCGGAACAATTGCAGAATCTTGTGGAAGACAGTCGCCTTGGTCAAGTCTTACAAGTCAAAGTGCAACGGGGTAATCAGACACAGCAAATTTCAGTACGCACAGGTGAATTGCAAAACGCTTCTTAATAGATTCACTACCAAACATAGAAGTTGATAAAAATGAAACGCCTTTTGATTAAAGGGCGTTTCATTTTTGTTCTTGTTATCCGCATTATTCAGTGGATCGCATTACGCTACACCATAATCTGTATACTGACGCTTGTAAGGAGCTTGCAAACCCAAGATAATATCTTCTCGTGGTACTCCCATCATCACTAAGTGAGAACCCAAGACGAAGATCTATGTTGGTTTGCGCGTTGCTCAACCCAACCTACGAATCTAATTTCCGATGGAACACACGAATAGCTACTGTTGATTAACTCCTGCCCCTTTTGGGGATGGTCACTAAAAACTTTCAATCACTTACCAACAACCAACACTAAACCTTCATGGGCTAGTAATCCTTCAGGATAGGCAGATTTCACATCGGCTTGAACTTTATCAAGAAAATCATCATGATCGTCTGGGTGGTGATGAGAAATGGCTAATTGTCTAACCCCAGCATTAACAGCCACATTGACTGCAACTTGCCAAAGTAAATCAGCAGAGTCATGGTTGTGGGATGTTGGAGGAGTGTAGGTGGCATTGGCAATCAACAAGTCAACACCTTGAACGAACTGTAAAATCCGCTCCCGTTCTACTTGATCTGCATTTTGGTGCAAATCTGTGACGTAGGCAACACTATATTCCTGCCAACTAACTCGGTAGCCCACTGACCGCTGAGTTTGATTGATTAATGCAGTTGTAATAATTACATCATCTAGCTTTACGTCACTGTCTGGAGTGAGATTGTAAAACTGTAACTCCGACTGCATTACCTGTAAAGGGTAAGGAAAGTGCGGCTGGAGCATCTGATCGCACAGACATTGTTTAATTGAGGCTCCATTTGAGGCAGCTGTGCCGTAAATATGAAAGCAATTTTCGGCAACAAATGCGGGGGCAAAAAAGGGAAATCCTTGAATACGGTTTGATTGAGAATTAGTAAAAAATAAATGGGCTTCTAGTGCTTCTTGTACTTCTTGCCAAGTTTTACCCAATATGCGTAAGCCAGTACCGCCATCAAAAATCAAGCGTTTTCCGGCTACATACATTTCTACGCAAGCGGTGTTACCACCATAACGGCTGGTATCATTACTGGGAGTGGGAATCAAACCCCTTACACCCCAGAATTGCACTAGAAACTGACCTGCTGGACTACTGAGCAGGCTAGTTGACCTTTGAGGTATATAATCCTGGGAACCCGACAACTCAAAATTTGACATTTTCCTTGAAATTAGACCTTACTGAGCAGGTCATCGTAGCGCCGCACTTCTAAGAGCCTGTTGTTTTCGTCCACAATGACTACTGTAGGAGAGTAGTTTTTTAACTCTTCTGGAGTGAACTGCCCGTAAGTCATTATAATCAAGCGATCGCCAATAATGCCTAGACGTGCCGCAGCCCCATTTAGCTCAATGACTCCTGAATCGGCTGGAGCCGGGATTGCATAAGTAATAAAGCGCTGGCCATTGGCACTATTTACTACTTGCACTTGCTCATAGGGTAAGATGCCAGCTTTTTCCAACAGGATGCGATCGATACTGATACTACCCACATAGTTGATATTTGCCCCTGTAAGGGTGCAGTTATGAATTTTTGCCAAAAGGAGAGTACGCTGCATTTTGGTTTGGGGTTGGTGGCAGTTTTTACGATCCGTAACAAGGGGAAGTTATTAAAAGTGAGGAGTTAGGAGTGAGGAGTGAGGAGTGAGGAGTGAGGAGTGAGGAGTGAGGAGTGAGGAATAAAAATTCATAACTCTTAACTCTTAACTCCTAACTCTTAACTCTTAACTCTTAACTCTTAACTCCTAACTCCTAACTCTTCTATTATCCTTTATAAGCTTTGACGGATTTTTCTACTAAAGCTGCAACCTTATCTACATCTTGCCAACCGAGAATTTCAGTCACCTTTTTTTCCAAATTTTTATAACTACGGAAAAATTCAGCAATTTCATCCAAGCGGTGTGGTGCTACGTCTTTGAGGGATTTTACTTGAGCGTAGCGCGGATCTTTGTCTGGTACACAAAGAATTTTTTCGTCGCGATCGCCCCCGTCAATCATCTCCAAAAAGCCGATTGGCCGTGCGGCAATAATACAGCCTGGAAAGGTTGGCTCATCAACGATCACCATACCATCTAGGGGATCGCCATCATCAGCTAAAGTATTGGGTACAAAGCCGTAGTCATAAGGATATTTTACCGACGAATAAAGTACTCGGTCTAAAGCAAAAGCTTCTAGTTCCTTGTCATATTCGTATTTATTTTTACTCCCGCCTGTAATTTCAATCAGAACGTTGATTAGGCCTGGTTTTGGTTGGGCAGGAATACGAGATAAGTCCACAAAAAACTCCTCTGATAACGATGAATCATGGGGGCACTCAGCTTCGCTCCCCGTGTAGAATTTTAGGGCAATATGGATCTCTTCCCAAGAGATTGGGATTGGGAGTGCTGAGTTAGGAGTGCTGAGTGAGGAGTTATTATTCTCCCCTCTGCCCCCACTCCCGTAAATGGAAAAAGCGTTGCGAAGTTTCTTCGCAACGCTTTTTCCAAGAGGCTAATAAAGGATCTGCGCTCTACAACACTTAGACAAAGCGAGCCTGGGTTAAATGGTGTTAGACATTACCCGCATTGCTTGGTGTTGCGTCCTATTTGTCAATCTTTAGTTCCTTGTAGGTTTTGAATCGCAGGTTGCTGGTTAGTTTGAACATCACTTGAAGAATAGTGGGCGATGACAAATACGGGTAAGGTAAGAGTCAACAGAGCGATCGCAGTTCCCACAATGTCTGCCAACCGATGTGAGTATGTGTCGGCAGAATTGGCAGATGGGCTATTTGAATTCATACAATATTGAAGTTATTCGGATTGTTGTGTAGGTCTACTCTCTAAGAGAGTTTTGATGCTATTTTAGCTAGTTTTAAACTGTAGAATGTGTAGCATTTAAGTAGCTAAACCAGTTTTATAACTGTCATAACAGCTTTTTTATACATTCCATTTTTAATACCAAGTTACACAAAAATATACCATCTTGGATTTGACGATTAATATTTTCAAATCTTTATCTGCCTTGTCTAATTAATTGCATAGGCAGAGTCTTTGTTAGCAGCATTAGATATTACATTTTTTCGCTGCTTAAAGATTAATTAGGAAAACGTATTTATTAGATACTTCGTAATTATAACATCCTCCAACGCCTTTGATCCGGCGATCTCGATCCAATTGCTAATTTGTGATGTGGAATACAAAACTACAAAAATAGTGATGCATATTCGCGGTTTTCGATTGTTCTATAGTAGTTACACACATAAATATTTGACACCGGAGAAAAAACGGTAACAAATGATTTTTATCATCACTTATAATGACCGAATAAATACAGATATATCATCTGTCTGATGTAGGATATATTCAGTGATATCACTAAATTAATATTTAATAATTTCAATTCCTAAATATATTTAAGGTCATATCAAATTTGTCAATATATATATAGGTAGAAATAAAAAATGCCTTGAAAGTAGTTATTGGTCATTAGTCATTGGTCTTTTGTAAAGACAAATGACAAAGGACTAATGACTAAGGACAGCCCCCACTAGTCACGGTGCAATGTTATGGGGTAGAGCTTATAACGCCCTTAGTTGGCGATTTCGCACGCGTTCGGGACTTCCTGTGGGAATTGCAGCGATTAATTTTTGTGTGTATTCTTCTTTGGGTTCTTGGTAGATGCTTTCGGCTGTGCCTTCTTCGACAATTTGACCGCGATTCATGACTAAAATGCGATCGCTCATAAATTTCACTACACTTAAATCATGAGAAATAAAAATATAAGTCAGTTGAAAATCTGACTGTAATTCTTTAAGCAGATTTAACACCTGTGCTTGCACTGAAACATCCAGCGCTGAAACTGATTCATCGCAAATAATAAATTTGGGATTTAATGCCAAAGAACGCGCTATGCAAATCCGCTGGCGTTGACCGCCAGAAAACTGATGAGGGTAGCGGTTCATCGCATCTGCATTTAAACCCACCCGTTCTAAAAGTTCGGCTACGCGTTCCCGTCGTTGTTGCTTTGTCTTGCCAACGGAGTGGATTAACAACGGTTCCATCACCGCCTCTCCAACCTTCATCCGGGGGTCAAGGGAACTAAAAGGATTTTGGAAGACTATTTGCATTTCCCGGCGGAGTTTTTGCAACGGTTCTCCTTTGAGGCTGGTAATATCTTGTTTTTCAAAGATAATCTGACCACTCATCGGTTCAATTAATCGCAGCAGGGTTCTACCAAGGGTAGTTTTACCACAACCAGATTCTCCAACTAATCCCACTGTTTCCCCTGGTTTGACATCAAACGAAACGCCGTTAACTGCCATGCTGTAGCGTTTTGTACCACCAAATACTCCCCGGACTGGAAAACCAACTTTCAAGTTGCGAATTTCCAACAGAGGTTGCTTCTCGTTTAAGTTTGCCAATCTTGCAGCAATTTCTTGGCTAGTAACTTGTAGAGGTTGTGCGGGTTCTTTCGCCTGAATTACTACTTGTCCCGTTGGTGTTTCTTCGGCACTCATATAGTCGGAAACGGTGAGTAATTTTTGGGGACGGCGGTCAAGTGTGGGGCGACAGGCTATCAAGCCTTTAGTATATGGATGTTGGGGATTGCTAAAAATTTGTTCAGAAACACCAGATTCGACAACTTTGCCTTTATACATTACCGCTACTTCGTCAGCAATTTCGGAAATTAGCCCCAAGTCGTGGGTGATAAAAATCATTGCCATGTCACGGCTTTGCTGCAATTCTCGTAACAACTCCAAAATAGTCGCTTGTACCGTCACATCCAAAGCTGTGGTTGGTTCATCGGCAATTAATATTAATGGGTTGCAAGAAATTGCCATTGCAATCATCACCCGTTGCAACTGACCCCCAGAAAGTTGATGAGGGTAGCGTTCCAGCATGGCTTCTTTGTGTTCCCTGACCAACTGTGCTAATTTTGGCGTATCTGGTTTCGATGAATTGCTGTCCGTTTGGTGCCAAGTTTCGATATACTGCTGTTGGATCTCTTCATCGCTAGGTAAAAGTTTTACCTCTTGCAGACCTGCGATCGCAATTTGTTTTGCTTCAGTGGCTGAGACATTTTGATGACGCATTATGGCTTCTGTCAGTTGAAACCCAATGTTATAAACTGGATTGAGGGAACTCATCGGTTCTTGAAAAATCATCGCAATGTCGCCACCACGGTGTAGTTGCATTTCTTCAGGCGGCAATTTTACTAAATCGATGGGCTTGGCGTTCTCTTGAGGGCGAAACCAGATTTCACCACCAGCCACTCTACCAGGAGTCTGCAACAAACCCATCACAGCTAAGGATGTGACTGATTTTCCGCTTCCCGACTCTCCTACGATTCCTAGAGTCTCACCTCGACGCAATTCAAAGGAAATACCATCCAAAGCTCTGACGATATTGCCATCACCGGGAAATTCAACTTGGAGATTGCGAACCTCTAGGACAGTTTCTCTCATAGGAGTCGGGTAGGAATTCTAACTTAAAATTATCTGGATTTTAACAATAGTTTTGATGTGTATGTCAGTAATTTTAGCTTTTGCATTGTTTGTCAGTTTTTGACTGCTGACAGTAATTGACATCGCACTTTCCACAATATACACGCATTTGCGATGTAGACCTGCTTGGGATTTGCGGAAGTTGCGATCGCCTCGTGGTATCTTCTGTATTCAGAGTTCAGTGTTTACCGAAAAAATGGGTTTAAAGCCAAATTGGTTAAAGCTGCACTTTAGACTAAGAAGCAGAAAAGGACTTCACATCATTGATTGTGAATTTTTGCAAATCAAATTAAAAAAATAGCACACCCTAAAGGATGGCTACTTCTAGAAATTATTTAATCGTAATATTTTTTGCTAAGTATGTTTAGCAAATTCAAGACATCTAAACTACCAACTTTAGAACGGAATATCATCTGGATCTGGTTCTTCTTGTTTCACTGCTGGGTAGGTGGTTCGCTCGTAATTTGCAGGTTGGGGTGCGGGTTCGTAACTTGTTGCTGGGGGAGTAACGCCAACGGGACTTGTAGCTGGGGTAGGCACCGGGCGTTGTGACTCATAAGTCGGAATATTTGTCTCTGGTGGACGGGATGCTGATGGTTGTCGTGGAGATGTTTCGGTGAATGATGGTGTTACGGTTGCCGAGAAGGATGTAGTATTAAAACTACCTCCAACAGATTGAATTTGTTGTACTGTTAATTCAGCGCGTTTTTCTTTAAAACCTTCTTGACGCTCAACAGTAGTCATACTTAAACGTCCTACCAAGATAACGCGATCGCCTTGGTGATAGTTTTGCTGAATTTCTGTTGCTAAATTCCCCCAACCAACTACTTTTAGGGTAGCTGGCGGCTCTTCTGGTTTTTGGGAATTGGGAAACTGTACCAGCATTTCCGTAACTCCCAGATTATCCGCTGTGTAGCGCAGTTGCGGCTCGTTAACAATTTCCGCCATTAAAACGCAGCTGTTCATTAAAATTACTCCTGACTGCAAAAAGTGCTGATTGAAATAGAGGGCGTTTTTCTATGTAGCGCCAATTAATATCTAAATATCTTTGAAGAAGAATACAGAATACAGAATACAGAATAGAGAATTCAGAATTCAGAATCACTGTTCTTGAGGATTGGGATTCGTCACCTAGAAGCACCACAAAATTGAAAATTGGGGATGGTGTTTTACCATTGTATTCATCTACCAGAACTTACAAATTCTATTCTGACTCCTGACTCCTGAATCCTGAATTCTGAATTCTTACTTTTTAGTTATTTCTAGCATAAAAGCCAAGCGATCGCTTTGAACAGCATTAAATATGCCGCTCGCCACTTCCGCCTGACTAGGATGAGCATTGAATTCTGCATTGAGTAGTATAATTGTACCATTAATTGCAGAAATATCAAAAATTCCAGAGCAGAAATTAAGTTGGGAGCAATTTTGACTAATAGTTCTGTTGGACACCACCCACTACTGGCTTAACTTCAGAAAATGGATCTGCACCGCCATTCCAGTTAAAATCGCTAATTCGGATGCTGAAAGCACCGAATTCCAGTACTGGATTGTAACGCAAGGTGATGCCGTAGGTGCGGCGGCTGTATTCCACAATGTAGTCAGTGCTGGATTCTTTACCTGTATCTAAGTTAATTGATGTTTGAAATCCTAAGCGCAGAGGCCCGTAGATTTGCTGTGTAATTCCAGCACTTAAGACTTTGTTATCAACGGAGCGATCGAATAAAAAAGGCGATAATCCGTTATTTAAACCTTGAGAGTAAGTAATATTAAAGGCTGTATAGTCTAAAAAGGGTCGAGAAAAATGACCAATTTGCCCTTGTAAACCAATTGTACCAGTTAGGGTGCTTTGGCTATCTCCATTGGTATAATAACTGCTGGTGCCTGTGAGGCCAGTGAACGCTTGCAAGTAAGGAACCACAGGGCTAGCTGTGTATCGTAATCCCTCGCTGGCTGTGGGTGGTAATGGTTTTCCCTGCCAGAGTAAAAATCCAGTACTGAGGGCTGCACTGCCTTGTAGGCGACCTAGTGAAATGCGATCGTTTTGCCGCCCCAGTTCTAGTAAATCTGGGCGATCGGTGTTGGCATCGATATACTGGGCACTTGCTTGATAGCTGAGGTTGATGCCACTTTTGCCTAAAGGAATCACAGGAGAAGTAATTAGACCACCAAAACTACTCTGGACGGTTTGAAAGCCAAGGGTACCGTTGTAGAGACGATCGCGGTAATTATATTGCACATTCAAGAGATGAGGAAGGCGATCGCCTATTTTTTGGCGCAATGCGAAATTCGCCCGGAAACTGTCTTCCACATCGTTGAGGTCAAAACTGGTTAACTCTCCAGTACCCTGAAGTATAGTTCGTGGGCTTAAAACAGAATTTATCTTTGTTTTCACGCCAAAGAGTGCGCCTAAGTTATCCGTTCCTTCCACAGCCTTCTGTACTAAGAACTGGGGCGTGATTGTCAGCCGTGTCTGTTCTGTATCAATGACTTGAAAGCCACGCTCAACATAGAAACCACCCCGGTATTTTCCATCATAGCCAGGAGAGACTATAAAGGGTGTAACGTCGCGCTCCCGGCGGTCAATCTTCTGCTGATCCACCGGAATTGGTAAGGAAATGCTTTGATCTAATACCAAACGCTGACTCTGTGTCCGGATGCGGTCTACCAAGGGTGATTCCCGCGTCAAAGTTACTTTATCTGCACGTAACTCTAGTTCTGGGGGTGAAAAAGGGTCATTGGTAATGCGGACATCCCTTGCTTGCCAGCCTTGGGGATAGAAGTCAATCTGTTGGGCTTCAAATCTTACCCGCTTGACTGAACCGCCAGCTATGGGGGGCGCAATGTTGGTAGCTTCTGCTTGACCACCACCAACTGTGATATTAATTGCTCCAGGACTGCTGACTCCTGAAAGCGGCTGATTGGCTATAACGCGATCGCTTGGTGGGCGTTTTGGTACTCCACCAGCTCTGATATCTGTGGATGAGAAGGCAAAATCTGTATTGGTTGAGGGTAAATAAATTTCTCCCCTACCATTTAACATTTCGCCGCTATCTTGAACAAAATTATAGGTAAAACGTTGTCCCCGCAGTACCTGGTCGCCCCGTGTGAGAGTTACATTACCTTCTCCCGCAGCAATCAAGTTGTTTAAATTAACTTGCAAGCGATCGGCATCCACTACCGCTCCATCAAATCGGACAACTACATTACCAACAGCCGTAATAATCCGCTGTTGTTCGTCATATTCTTGGCGATCTGAAGTCACTTCCACAATTCTGGGAGCAGCAGGTGGCGTTGTGGAAGCTGGCGCTTGTGGCTGATTGGTGGTGTCTACTTGTGGCGTAGGTGTTGGTGCTTGATTTTGGGAATAAAATTCTACGGTGATGGGCGCCGAGAGTTGCTTTGTCGGGTTGCGAGATTTGAATTGTATTAAATTTTGTACTGATTGAGAATTTGATGCAGAAGCAGGAGGAGGGGATGGGGGGGGGGGGGGGGGGGGGGAAGGACTAGAGTTAGAGGTAGGAGAGTCTAATGAGGTTTGTTTTTCTTCGTTACTAGAGTTGGGATTTGGCGATCGCTCTTGAAATTCTTGAGATAGTTCAAGCTGCGCGTCTTCCTGCCCCTCTACCTTTGTATCTTCTTTTTCGCCTAAATTAGAAATTTGAAATTGCTGGGTGGGATAACCAACTTGTAGAGATTGCCCCAGAAGTGCTGCACTTGGGGGGGCGGTGACAGAGGAAAATTCTGGGGGGAAAGTTTTTGGTGGATCGGGTACAGATGGAGTTTCGGCGAATAGTAACTTATGACGAGTTGATTCGCTCTCAGTTGGCGATCGCGGATCGCTTTTCGTGTCATCTGCGATCGCCAACTGAGCCAAATCATTGCGATTCTTCGATTTGTCTGTGTTTAAGTCTATCCCAGTCTTGACACCTGAAGCAGACTTTGTATCACTAACAGATGAGACGGGATTGGCAGCTTGTAAAGGTTCGAGGATAGGAGGCGGATCGGGCGGCAGAACTGGATGAAGCATATTTGGGCAAAACCGAGCTAACAAACAGCCAAATGACGAACAAAAGCATGAATATACATTTTGCCTTCTGACTGTCGCCTTCTGCTACTTTTAGCAGGAAACTTACTAACTTTAGCCTAGTAAGTTTCCGTGGCGTTGAGTATTTTCCGCCTTCCAAAGTTGTGGATGATTTATCGCTCTTTTACTCCAAGTCCCGACGGCCGGGGTTACGAGCTGGGTCGTTCGACAAAAATCCGAAGACGAAGATAGCTACAAAGAAGGCAACAACAATATAAACAGCGATTTTTAAAGTCACCATACAAATATCTCCAACGGGTATGACAAAGAGAGCTTTTCTTTCAGTATCTGCCATGCAGAAAAGGTAGCTACTTTATATTACCCACATCTCGTCCATTTTTGAGACGACTTTCTGGGGATTGGGGATTGGGGACTGGGGACTGGAGATTGGGGACGCGGGTAAATGAGAGGCAGAGAAGATGATACAGAGGCGATTAATCGCGTCTCTACTCACTCTCAATGCCCAAGTTTATCGAGAATCGCGCATGTCTAACTTGATAGATGTCCCTAAAAAATAACTCAGACACTAGCTATTCTCGTGACGTTAACTAACAGTATAAGTTTCCCAAAAAGTAGAGGTTACAGGGAACACTTACCACATCCCAAATCCCAATCCCCAATCCCCAATCCCTAATCCCCAATCCCCTATTTCTCCTAAAATGTTGCTAAATTCTTCCCGATTCGGTTTTTGATCACTCGTGCAGGTATGCCTACAGCAACGGAGAAAGGAGGAATATCTTTATTAACAACTGCTCCCGCACCAATCACACAGCCTTTACCGATGGTAACGCCATCTAATACTGTTACTCCGTGTCCTAGCCAACAGTCATCCTCAATTACAATTCCCTTGCGAGTCACACCTTGGTATTTTATCGGTTGCATGGGGTCGGCAAAATTATGATTATTGGCATATATCCCTGAGTGGGCAGCAATCATACAATGTTTGCCAATTTTAATGTCTCCTGGACCTTCAATACACACGTTAGGAGCAATAAAGGTGTCTTCATCAATATGTATATACGTATCTGACAAACACCCGATATCAACGTAACGTTCAATAGCGACTCTATTCCCTAGATGAATTCTATTATTTTTGTGTCCTCTAGCATCCAACCGCACACCTTGGAAAATATATACTCCACTGCCAATTTCAATACAAGAAGTACCGTTAAATTCAACACCATTTTGAATATAAACTTGGCTGCCTATTTGGGCAAAAATAGTACGATATACCAAATTTCGCAACTTTGGTCCGAGAATTAGTGTAGGAATATCTCCTAACACGGTAGTTACTAAAAGTTCTTGGACGCGTTGCAATTTTGAGGAATATTGGTTGTTATGCATGGTTACATATCTCTTCAATCAAGTGTTCTTGACAGTTTTGAAGCTTTTTTTGGGTTGTATCCTAATCTCCTGCCCATACCAGTATTCTCGGTATGTCTTAATACCCGATCTAGATTAGTGGTATTACTATATTTCCCAAGATTTTTTGGACAAACCAAAGTCTGGCTTTGACTATATGAGCAATTTTTTCACTTTGATGTGGTATGAACATTCAATTGATATGCACAATTACCTTAGTAACTAGAAGCTTTTGCAGCAGTCAAGTTACATAAAAGTTTTGTTTCTTTTCACTAGGCTGAATTAACAAAACAATATCAGTGCATTGCACAGCCAAAGCTCAGACTATATAAATTGTCTGATGGGAATATTTGCAGGTTGAGATGGGCTACTGTTTCAATACTTGTCGGGTTTTGGGGAAAAGGGGAAGGGAAAAGGGGGAAAGAAAAAACCTTTAACCTTTACCCTTTAACCTTTACCCTAAACCCAATGCTGAGTTAAAAATGCAAAACCCGAGGAGTATTGGCTACTGTTTTGGTTATTGGGCAAAAAATTTTTAAAGCTTGTTACACAATTGCGCGTAGAGTTGTTTACCTGAAGGTTACTTATTTTCAGGCAGTTTTAGCGTGTTAAAACAACTCACTCCCACAAGCTATTTGACAACAAAATACATTTAACTAGACTCTTTTAATGACCAGAGACAATCTCTGTCTAGCAGGATAATGTAATATTGTTGGATTTTGATGGGTACTTATGCCCAAATAAAATCCAATTAAGGTGGATTATCTCCTACATCAGCCATCACATTGAAGTTAACCATCGGTGCAAACAAGTAAGCGCTTCCCCGACTGCTATGACGGCTTTCTTGCAACGAATTTCTAGAGTATGCTGCTCCAATCATGTTGCACACGGATGATTTACAGACCAACCAATTCATCGTTGTAATTAGATGAATGGCTTTTAATTACAATTGTTTTTAACGATAACACATTTTATTTTTAGTGGCGCAATATTCTTAAATCCGTTGATGTTGCGACTATTTACTGATAAAAATTAGGCAAATCAGCTAAGTTTTTTACGGTAATTAGGGAGTGGGGAGTGGGGAGTGGGGAGTGGGGGAGATGGGGGAGATGGGGGAGATGAGGGAGATGAGGGAGATGGGGGAGATGGGGGAGGTAGGGGTACAAATGAATAATGACTAATGACAGTTTGCCGGCTTTTTTGTTGATATTTATACCGTTACTTAACTCTAAAAAAATTTGGGGTTCGTGTTAAATTCAGATTGATATCTACTATACTTAATGACACCCTCTCGATCTTGAAAACCAAAAAGCTAAAAATTCTCTTCTTCCCTGTTACTTATATCTCAAAATTTGTAAATCACCCAAATGGGTGAGCCAAGCGGGTGATGCGTGCTTGGGATTGGTTGTTATAAATTTTATGGAAAGCTAAAACGTATCTGAGTTTCAGGGAAAAGTTGACAAAGTAATATGTAATGCTGAAATTGAGGTATCGCTTTTAACTCACACACTTGGTTCAAATTATGGCTTTAATTAAAGAAATTGTGGAAAAAGCTCTAGCTACCGGCTATCTGAGTATTGTAGCTGAAGACGAAGTGCGATCGCTCATTCAAAGTGATTATGATTCAGAAGATCTAGATGCTTGGATCTTATTACAGCGATCGATTGTAGCGGGTGATGTCAAACAAGAATCGCGCCGCCAAAAAGTTTCCCCTGCTCCTAAAACTAAGGACGCTTCATCGGGTATTAAACATGCTTATCAAATGGCAGCGGAAATTGCTTATGCAGCAGCGATCGCTCTCACAATGTCCAAAAATACTAAGGATCAGCCTTCACTAGGTGCATAAGATAACACCTAATTAAATTGTTTTTCTGTTGTAGTATCAATGTTTGATACCAAGTAGTTAGCGTAGGCATAACTCCTCGTAGATATAGCTTATTCTGCTTAACCCCTTGCTACAGTTTTTGTTAGCGATAATTTTTAGCTAGGCGGAACAATTTCATGGTTTGGCATAAACATAGCTTAACCATAAGCTATACATAATAGCGACTCTATACCAAGACAAACTTATTAAAAAATAATTAAAATTTTATCGGCTTCTGGGATTGGCTAAGACGCGAGACATTGATCCCCTGAATCAATACTAAAATAAATATAAAATATTTATTTAAAACTAAATTATTTTAAATGATACATGCTAGTAAATGATTAAATCTTAATATACCAAGTACATGGCTTGTCGTAACGCATAGAATAAAAAACACCTTGGTGTAAACTACAGCAACGAGGTTAAGAAAAATTCTCAATGCTTAACAAAGTCATCGCTTTTTCACAAACTACGCTATAGAGAATTGGCAACATTGGTAAAGAAAGTAAACAATAACCATAGCTAAACTTGGAGTTTTGCCAACCTATGCAGCCAATTCGCACATTCAATGTTTCCCCCTCACTACCGCCGCGACTCGAACCGCTACGGCGGCTGGCATATAACTTGCACTGGGATTGGAACGTTGAGACTAAAGATTTATTTCGTCGCTTGGATTCCGACCTGTGGGAGTCTAGCCGCCATAACCCGGTGTTGATGCTGGGTACTATTTCTCAGGCGCGGCTTTTGGAAGTTGTCGAAGATGAAGGCTTCCTGGCGCAAATGGATCGAGCTAACCGTCAGTTAGAAGATTATTTGCAAGAGCGTACCTGGTATCAGAAACAACGCGAACATAAGCCAAAAGAATGCTACGCCTATTTTTCAGCGGAATTTGGACTTGTGGATTGTTTGCCCGTCTATTCTGGAGGCTTGGGCGTTCTGGCGGGGGATCACCTCAAATCTGCCAGTGACTTGGGGCTACCACTTGTAGGTGTAGGTTTACTCTACCAGCAAGGCTACTTTGCCCAGTATCTCAATGCTGATGGTTGGCAGCAAGAACGCTACCCCATCAACGATTTCTACAACATGCCTTTGCACCCAGAGCGCAATCCAGATGGTTCAGAACTGCGAATTGCGGTAGATTATCCAGGACGCAAAGTCTACGCCAGAGTTTGGCGCGTACAGGTGGGAATGGTGCCTTTATATCTGCTAGACACCAACATTGAACCCAATAATCCCTACGACCACGACATCACAGATCAACTCTATGGTGGCGACATCGACATGCGTATCCACCAGGAAATCATGTTGGGGATCGGTGGTGTGCAAATGCTCAAGGCCTTGGGGTTGAACGTTACCGCCTACCACATGAACGAAGGTCACGCCGCCTTCTCCGCCCTAGAACGCATCCGGCTGCTGATTCAGGAAGAGGGATTGGATTATGCCGAAGCGAAACAAGTGGTGGCTTCGAGCAATATCTTTACCACTCACACCCCAGTACCAGCGGGGATTGACCTGTTTTCTCCCGATAAAGTTTTGTACTATCTGGGGTACTATGCAGAAATCTTTGGCTTGCCCAAAGAGCAATTTTTAGGACTGGGGCGCGAAAATACAGGCGATTTATCTGCGCCTTTTAGTATGGCAGTGCTGGCGCTGAAAATGGCAACATTTTCTAACGGCGTAGCACAACTGCACGGCGTAGTGTCACGGCAAATGTTCCAGGGCTTGTGGAAGAAAGTGCCAGTGGAAGAAGTGCCCATCGCCGCCATTACCAACGGTGTTCATGCTCGGAGTTGTGTTGCCAAATCAACTCAAGAGTTATACGATCGCTACCTGGGGCCAAATTGGTCATCAGCACCAGTAGATAGCCCGCTGTGGGAGCGGATGGACGCCATACCCGATGAGGAATTGTGGCGGAATCACGAACGCTGTCGCTTAGACATGATACTGTATGTGCGCGAGCATTTGGTGAAGCATTTACGCGATCGCGGCGCTTCTCCCTCCGAAATCGTCCAAGCCCAAGAAGTTTTAGATCCTTACGCTTTCACCATTGGCTTTGCTCGTCGCTTTGCCACCTACAAACGCGCTACCCTGTGGATGCGCGATGTGGAACGCATCAAGCGGATTTTATTAGCCAACAAAGACCGCAAGGTGCAATTTGTCATCGCTGGGAAAGCACATCCTAAAGATATTCCCGGTAAAGAACTCATCCGCGACATCAATCACTTTATCCGCGAACAGCATTTAGAAAAACAGATAGTGTTTGTTCCTAATTACGACATTCACATCTCCCGGTTGATGGTAGCAGGTTGTGATATTTGGTTAAACACACCACGTCGTCCACGGGAAGCATCTGGTACCAGTGGCATGAAAGCCTCAATGAATGGATTGCCAAATTTAAGCGTACTAGATGGTTGGTGGGATGAAGCTGATTACGTCCGCACAGGCTGGGCAATTGGACATGGAGAAAATTACGACGATCCCAACTATCAAGATGAAGTAGAAGCAAACGCCCTCTACGATTTGCTAGATAAGGAAGTTGTACCGCTGTTTTACGAACATCGGGATAGTGATGGCTTACCGCGGCCGTGGGTTGCCAAAATGAAGGATGCAATTCGCTTGAATTGTCCATTCTTTAATACAGCGCGCATGGTAGGAGAATATGCACAAAGGGCTTATTTTCCAGCTAGCGATCGCTATCATACCCTGACCGTTGATAACTACGCCCCAGCCAAAGAACTAGCCGCTTGGAAAGCAAAACTCAGCGAACACTGGTTCAACATCAGAATCAAAGATATTGACGTATCCACACCTGCGGATATTGAAGTTAATCAAACAGTGGCTGTCAAAGCTAAGGTTGACTTGGCAACTTTGAAAAATGATGATGTGCAGGTGGAATTATATCAAGGTGCGATCGATGCCAATGGTGATATTGTCAACGCTATACCAGTGGTGATGGATTACCAAGGCGAAGATAGCCAAGGATTGAGTACTTACACCGCTAATATTACCTACACCAACTCTGGTTTGCAAGGCTTGTCTTTGCGGGTATTACCGAAAAATCAACATCTGGCTAATGCTTACGAGCCAAGGTTGATTGCTTGGGCAGAATAAGACTACTGAATAATTTTTGAATACTCAAGATTAGGCGTTGCTGATTTAAATTTAGCAACGCCTTTTATAAGACAATTAGAAAAATGATTGTGACAGATTGATTCACACCAACCCAGACACACAAAGCGATTGACAATCCAAAATCAAAATGCGTCGAGATTCGATATTTTACAAACTATTTCAACAATCCCCGACTTTGCTGTTTGAATTATTAACAAATCCTCCCACAAATGCAGAAGCTTATCGATTTGATTCAGTCGCTATCAAAGAACCGAAATTTGAAATCGATGGAGTGTTTTTACCACCAGAAAATACAAGTCCGGGTGTTGTGTATTTCTGTGAGGTACAATTCCAGAAGGATGAAAGGCTTTATGAAAGGGTATTTGCAGAATCATCTTTATATTTCTACCGCAATCGTGACAGATTTAACGATTGGCAGGTAGTGATAATTTACCCATCCCGCAGTATTGAACAAAATGATATTTATTCCCATCGAAATCAACTCAATGGCGATCAAGTACATCGGATTTATCTAGATGAATTGGGAGATATTCGCTCCCTACCTGTGTGGGTGGCATTGATGGTATTAACTACGGTAGACGATGAACTTGCACCCTCCGAGGCTAGATATTTAATTGAGCGTTCCTCTGTGGAACAGCCAGAAACTGCAAGTCACGCCATAATTGAGTTAGTAACCACAATCTTAGTGTACAAATTTGAACAATTAAGCCGAGAGGAGGTAGAACAGATGTTGGGAATAACGCTTAAGGAAACGAGAGTTTATCGAGAAATTAAGGAAGAGGGACGAGAAGAAGGACGAATTGAGGGGGAGCGATCGCTCATTTTCCGATTACTACAAAGACGGTTGGGAGAATTACCTCAAGATATCCGTGAATCTATTGAAACTCTCTCCTTAGAAAAATTAGAAAATCTGGGCGAAGCATTGCTTGATTTTACCAGCTTGGCTGATTTGCAAGTTTGGTTAGAAGCACTTTAAAGTTAGGACGGACGCCCATTTTCAGCTAAAATTCTTTGGGGAATAACAATATAGCCGGTAGTGCGATCGCCAAGTACTAAATTACGTTGTTCTCCCCAATACCACCAGTATGCACCAACATAAGCGCAAACTAGGCCATCTAGTTTATCTTCAGTTGCCTTCAAGGCTGCGCCTGTGGTAGGGATTTCCAGAAAAAACGAATTGCACAGACGCACGGGAGGAGAAAGAGAGGGGAGAATATCGAGAAGATAATTTTGCAGTTTGATTAATTCTAGGCGGCGTTCGCTGAGGCGTCCTTTTTTGTATTTAAGGATGCGTTCTAAGTTGAACAGATGAACAATTGCTGGGTGGGGAAAGACTTCTATTTGATATCTGCCGAGTTTTTGCGGTTCGATGGTGGGGGCGTGTATGTAGCCACGAGATTCTAATTCTAAGCCAAAGTTGATGGTGCGATCGGCAAAGGGCAGGTTTTTGTTAGCTGGGTAACATCCAGCGTGATATTTACCAAAGTATTTATGCGTGAGTTTGTCGGGGAGGCGACTTCCAGCGTCGTTAGGTATGAGGGTGGGTGCATCTACAGCGATGATGGCTGGTTCCTCTGGTTGTACACTCTCATCAATCCATGTCAGGATGTCTGCAATGGCTTCTTTGCGGTCTAAATCAAGTAGTTGCAGTTGTCCATCTATCCACTCTAAGCAGCATAGTCCGCTTGGTTGCGATTTCCAGCCTAAATCAATGCCAATAAATTTCATGAACATCACACGAATTTGTGATTATTTTCGCATTCCGCGGCAACACTTCACCAAAACAGCACCTAGTTGCAAGTGCTGAGTATTCAAGAACAATTTAGGTAAACTAATATTTAATTGCCAAAAAATCATCGCAAATAATTTTATAATCTTAAAAACCTTGTCGGAATTCCAGAGCCAGAATGCTTGAAGAATTGGGAGAAGTTATGATGAATTAAGGCAGCCATAATTAATTTAGTGAGAGAAAATATCTCTAGTTATTTCCAAATTCGGGTAGATGTAATTTTGAATTTGTAAAAATTCAATCGTTTGTCATATACTAATTATTCTAAACTATTTCTGAATTCTGAATTCTGACTCCTGACTACTGACTCCTGACTGCTGTTTTCTTTGATTTCACAAGAAGTTAATTAAAATTCTTACCATGCAGATTTTATTTTTACATCCCAACTTTCCCGCCCAATTTCGCAATCTCGCTATGTTTTTGGGTAAGGATAATAATTTCAAAGTTGTTTTTGGCACAAATCGTCGGGAAGGAGAAATATTTGGCGTTAATAAAGCCATTTATACTCCTTCTCGTGAACCTGCTCCCCAAACCCATCACTACGTTCGCAGTCTGGAAAATGCTGTACTCACTGGTCAAGCTGTTTATCGCATAGCAGAAAAATTAAAATCTGAGGGTTTTGTTCCAGATATAGTTTATGGTCATTCTGGTTGGGGACCGACTTTGTTTATGAAAGATGTGTTTCCCAAAGCAGAATTGTTATGTTATTTCGAGTGGTTTTATCATGCTCATGGTTCCGATGCAGATTTTGATCCCAACGAACCATTAAATGCTGATGATGTATGCCGAATTCGCGTCAAAAATACGCCGATTTTGACTGATTTATATAGTTGCGATCGCGGACTTTCTCCTACCTATTGGCAGCGGCAACAATTTCCTAAAGAATATCATGATAAAATCACCGTATGTCATGATGGTGTTGATACGAAATTTTTTGTTCCCAAACCAGACGCAAAGTTAGTTTTACCAAGAATAAATCTCGACCTTTCCCATGTGGAAGAGTTAGTAACTTATGTGGGGCGAGGAATGGAACCTTATAGAGGTTTTCCGCAGTTTATGGAAGCTGTAGCCCTAATTCAGCAACGGCGACCCAAATGCCATGTAGTAGTTGTGGGAGAAGATAGAGTTGCTTATGGTAAAAATCTCCCCGATGGCAAGACTTATAAACAATTAATGCTGGAAAAATTATCTTTAGATTTATCAAGGTTGCACTTTACAGATAGCCTACCTTACCATGAATATCTTCAGGTATTACAAGCTTCTTCTGCTCATATTTATTTAACTCGTCCTTTTGTTTTATCGTGGTCAATGTTAGAGGCAATGTCAGTGGGATGTGTGCTGGTAACTTCCAGAACTGCGCCAGTGTTAGAGGTTGTACAGGATGGCGTTAATGGTCTACTGGTAGATTTCTTTTCTCCCCAAAATATTGCTAATCGGGTTGAAGAAGCGCTGAATAATCCTCAGGAAATGAATGCGATTCGTGCCAACGCGCGAGCGACAATTCTTAAGCATTATGATGTGGCGAAACTTTTACCACAGCATTTGCAATGGATGTTAGCTACTAAAAATTCTGATATTAAAAAGCGCCAAACTCCTAAAACTTCTAAAGGATTTGGCGGAAATTAGCTATTAGGTATGGGACATTCACAAATGACCAATGATAAATAACAAATGACTAAGAAAAGCGATATTTGAAATGCGAATTCTTCTTACTATTGCTCACTTTTTTAAACCTAGCAATGAAGGTCGTCATGCTTCTCAACGCAAAGACCCCCAACCTCGTTTGCAAGCCTTAAGTCAAAGCCTTACTGCTTTACAGCAATTATTTGGTAAATCTCAAAGTATCATTAACATTGCTCAGCGATTAGCTTTTCCTGCTAATCAACCCCAATCTCACGACTTAGATATTGTTATTTGTACAACCCAAAATAATCATCTTTTAAATCAGCTTGCTGTACCATCCCATTTTTATAAGCATTATTCTAGCAATGTAGAACCTATGCTTTTAGGATTTGAATGTCAAGCTGTTCTGAAAAGTTGTCTTGGTCAATATGATTACTACTGCTTTCTAGAAGATGATTTAATCATTCATGACCCCTGGTTTTTTATAAAATTAAACTGGTTTACCCAACAAGCGGGTGACTCTAATTTACTCCAGCCAAATCGTTATGAAATCTCTCCTCATGGTTTGGTTCACAAAGCTTATATTGATGGAGATTTGGCTTTGCGAGTCACTGCTGCTTTTCAAAATGTACAGGAGCAACAGCAATTCAAGGGTACGATTATGAATACACCTATTACTTTTGTTCGTGCCCTTAATCCCCACGCAGGCTGCTATTTTTTGAATGCAAATCAGATGGCTCAATGGGCTAATCAACCTTATTTTCTCGACCGAGATACTAGCTTTGTCGGTCCTCTTGAAAGTGCTGCTACTTTGGGAATTATGAAAACATTTCGAGTGTATAAAACTTCACCAGAACAAGCAAGTTTTTTGGAAATTCAGCACTTTGGAACAGGATTTTTGGGGTTAATTGGTGGACAGGTGGGTTTGGCACAAAGATAAATTAACTTTCAGAGTTAGACCATCTTTAGAAGTTAAAAGTTAAATATCTTTTTACTTTTACATCAATAAATAGAGTAGGGTGAGCATGGCAATGCCCACCCTACTACTAGCAACTTACTTAGACAAACTTATATCATGTCCGCCTAATCACTTATCATTAAAATCTCTCCGCGTCAGTCTAAACAATAAGTCTTTAACCGGACATGATATTACTTAAGCGTATTGTTTTTTCTTGCGAAGCTGTGGAAGTTGGCTAGCCATAAAACTTAAACCTGCGAAGAGTAAACCCATTGTGCCGGCGGATTCTGGTACGGCTTTGAGATCGCCCTTAAGAGCGATTCCATCATTACCGCACTCCAAGAAGATGTTACTAACATAATTACCCTCGCCCATTAAAGCCTTATCAAAGGAAAAGCCAATGGTATATTGCCCACTAGCAGAAAAGTTACCAAAATTTAGCCCAGCAAGATTGAGTTGCTGATCGTTGAGCATGGAGATATTTCCAACTTTCGTACCTGACCCAATGGCGTTGAGAATCGGTGTATTATTCCAAGTAGGATTTTGAGCGACATTAGAGTTGTAGTAGTAGTTGTAAACGTCTTGTTGGGTGGCTAGGTCTGTGCCTTGGGTATTATTCTGACCCCAGCCCCAGTCGTAGTACCATTTCAAGTTACTGTAGCCTCCATGTTGTGTAGTTGTACTCTTTGCTTGGACTCCTTGGTAAACTCCTGTTGCTAAGCTATTGTTATAGTCGGCAAACCTCACACCAAATAGCTGACCACTTTGACTCGCTGTTTGGAAGTCTTTACCTGAGAAATTGAAGAATAAGTCGCTCCAACCAATATGGACTGAATGTCCTGGATTCCAGTAGTCATCGGGATCGGTTGTACCACCCAGAGGCATCCCGCCTGTAAGAGCAACATAGATTTTGTCACCTGAGTCTTTGACAGCCATACCTTTGATATCAAAAACGGAACCTCCAGAACCATCCTGAAAGGAATCGATACTATAGTTCCAGCCATCGTAGAGTTGTCCAGCATTTGCTTGTTGATTAGATACACTCAGGAGGCTAATGCTGATAGCTGTAGTGGCAAGAAGAACTTTTAGAGTTTTCATATTTATGAGAATATTTCCGATTAGGCGATGATTTTTTATCTGTAAAAAGCCTAACCAAACTTATGTAAAGTCTGTAGTGTTTTAGATGATTTATTTTGAAAAAATCTCGTAAATTATTCTACTTATTTATCTATAAAAACTCAGTATTGTACTTAATTATTTATATAATGATAATTGCTTATTTTATATCTGGGATAATTTAGTATCTGGTTAATCACGTGGAAATATCTAAAATCATGCCACCAAAATATATGTTTTTAATGAAGGATTAATTATTTGATTTTTATATCCTTGATTTCAATTAGGTGGTGTATTTTATTAAATAGCGTCTTTTGGGTTTCTACGTAGGAGCGATCGCCATCACCCAGGGTAGGACGCAAAAAGACGAAAATCTTGAGTTTGAGAATCCGATGTTTGGTAAGTAGAGACAGGATTAATTTTGTCTCTACTTACCAAACATCAATTAACAGGCGATAACTGATAACTTGCTTTTTCTATTACCTGTTGCTGTTGCTTCAATGTTTCTAGTTGTGTTTCTAGTTCCAGCTTCACTTCATGACGGAAGCTGAAGAAGTGTTCACCAAAACTCAATGCGACGAGGTAATCATACAATAAATCTGGTTTCTGAAAGGCGATCGCTACTAATTGCCACCAAAAACGGAAACGAGTTGAGCGAATAATACCCTGTCGCCAAACAATTATCGGAAATAATCGTAATTCATGCCATGTCAGAGGACGTTTGCCTTTGGGACGCTTACCTTGCATCAAGTTAAAGTGGTGAAAGGTGCGCTTGAGATAAAGCATCGGCTCATACAAATTCCAAAAAGTCTCAATATATTCCCTAATAACTTCTTCTAAAGGGCGGGTGGGTACAAAATTCATCAACCCTTTCTGAGAACCCATGAAATCCATCGATCCTTCTTTGAGGCGTTCTTCTTGCTTAAGACGATTCCACATGGCTGTGTTAGGTAATGCTTGCAGCAAACCAAGATGAGCTTGAGGAATACCCGTCTCTTCTACAAATGTTTGAATGCGTTGTCCTGCTGCTTTCTTTTCACCATCAAAACCAATAATAAACCCAGACATAATTTGTAGTCCGGCTCGTGTAATCTTGTAACAAGATTCTACCAGCGAGTGGCGGGTGTTTTGTTCTTTATGGGCTACCGCTAGACTTTCCACATCAGGTGTTTCAATGCCCATAAATACCATTCTGAACCCAGCTTGCACCATCAACTCAATCAACTCGTCGTCCTCTGCGAGATTTAAGGACGCTTCTGTGAGTAACATAAATGGATAGCTACGCTCTTGCATCCAAGGAATTAGCGATCGCAAAAACACCTTAGCACTGCGTTTATTACCAATAAAATTGTCATCTACGACAAATACCAATCGCCGCCAGCCCATTTGATATAAGACTTCCATCTCAGCCAGCATTTGTTCTGGTGTTTTGGTGCGTGGCTTGCGACCAAATAAGGTGATAATGTCGCAAAATTCACATTGAAATGGACAGCCCCGCGAAAATTGCACGGTAATTGCTAAGTAAGCATCCAAATCTAGCAAGTCAAAACGCGGTATGGGTGTTTGAGTGACATCGGGTTTTTCTGTAGCCCGGAAAACTCCAGAAGTTTCTCCCCGTGCTAATGCTTCTAAAAATAAGGGGACAGTACATTCTCCCTCATCCAAAATTAAATAATTAGCTCCTGCTTCCAAGACAAATTCTGGTACTGATGTTGCAAAAGGACCACCAACTGCAACTTTTTTACCTAACGCTACCCCTTTTTGAATTAACTCCCACAAATCTTTTTTCTGGATAATCATTGCAGATATGATTGCCATCTCACACCAAGCCCAGTCTTCATCTGTCTCTAGACGGACATTGCGATCGACTAGTCTAATTTCCCAATCACTTGGTAGCATTGCTGCTACTGTAATTAAACCCAATGGCGGGTTTGTTGAACGTAACCCTGCCAAATCAAGGGTTTCCTGGTAAGACCAGAAAGAATTGGGCATTATAGGCCAGAGTAGTAAAGCTTTCATCAGCAGACTCCCCGGAGTAGAGAAATTAACTCACAATTCCCAGGTTACTGCTACTTTCTCTTAGAAAAACTTAAATTTTTCCTAATCGTGTAAATAGAAGTACATAAATTGCTTAGATAAGCAAAAAAAGTTTTATTTACGGCGTTTTGCGGTTTATTCGACCTGACTGTAATCATTTTATTCGGCGATCGCCCAGAGTACTCAACAAGGGCAATGTCAGTTGTCAGTTAATCGCGGCGTGAATGTGACAGTTCTGATGGGCGATCGCTTATCCTAGTTTTAGCTTGATAACGATACCGCCACATTACAAAGCCAGTGATAAATAAAATTAATGGTGCAAGTCCAACAAATACATAGAGGATACGGGATGGAAGTCCCCAAAAAGTACCATAGTGGAGGGGAACAAAGGAGTTGAGGACGCGATCGCCCAGTGATAACTTCAAACCGTTATCAACTCGCAAAACTTTACCACTGTACTGGTCAAGATAAACATTACTGTTACCATACTCTATATTTTCCTGCGGCAACTTCATGCGAATTTGTAAGGCATTTTCTGGTTTATCAGGAAAGTAAATGCTTTTGGTAATAGCACCTGGCAAAGCAGCATTCGCAATTTTTAGTTGTTGGGTTAGATTTAAAATCGATTTACCAAAAATTGGCTGAGATACTGGCTCAGATAATTTTGGAGTGAATGTAACAGCGTAAATAATCGGCTCAGTTAAATCGTAGAAGTTCCAGCAAAAGCCAGTAAAGCCAGTAAAAAATAAAAAAACCACAGTAATGATGCCAGCCACTTTGTGAATGTCAAAGTTCGCACGTTTAGGATGAGCATCAAGTTTGATTTTGAAGCCTGTAATCAATCTGCGCCAACCAGGCCAAAGAATTAAACCTGTGATACTAAGAATACACATTAGCAAGGCAGTAATGCCAACAATTATAATTCCGGTTTCACCTGCCATCAAGGTATAGTGCAAATTAAGCATTATCCCAATCAGGGTTTGATCCCATAGGCGTTGACCCATAATTTTCCCTGTATAAGGGTTGACAAAAACCTCTGTTCTGTGACCATCAGTTGATGCCAATTGTCCTATGTAAGGAGTATCTGGAGCATCTGGCAAATAAATCCGAAAAAGTTTCAAGTCACTTCGTGCAGCATACCTAGCCTGAATTATATTTACCACAGACTCTGGAGATAACTGCTCTTTTTGGGGTGTAATGTGTCCATACTGTTGAGCGATCGCCAAGTGGTCAAAATCTTGCTCAAACACCAACAAGCTACCTGTTAAGCCGACTATAATTAGCACCAGTCCTACTGCTAAACCAACATAGCGGTGCAAAATAAATGTTAGATCGCGTATTTTTTTAGAGTTCATAGTAGATGCTTTCCGATACCATACAGGACTTAATGAGTTAAGAAATTCAAGAAATCAAAACTCAATTGAAACTGTTCCCAGCACAGTCAAAGGCGCACCAGGACGCAGATAGTAGCCTTGAGAATCGTAATATGTAGTACCAAAAAGATTCTTAAAGTTCAGCCCAACCCGCCAGTTATCGTGTTTGTAGAAAATTGAGGCATCAGCGCGCACGTAGGAGGGGATTTTGAAAGTGTTGGGGAGTGTAGCTTCGCGATCGCCTGTATAAAAGACTCCCCCACCAAACCCTAATCCTTTCATACCACCGCTTTGAATTTCATAGGTCGTCCAGAGACTACCCCCACTACCAGGAGCATTTACCAGCAAGTCCCCCACTGGCAGGCTGTTATCTTGACTAACAAAAGCATCGTTGACAAAGTAGGAAGCAATTAGATTCCAGCCTGGTAAAATCTGTCCAGAAACGTCAAATTCCAAACCGCGACTTTTCACCTCTCCAGCCGCAATGGAAAAGTCAGAGTTACCTGGAGTGGGATCGGTTGTAGCGACATTTTTTTTGGTGATATCATAGGCAGCAAAAGTAGCGGATAGCCGATCTTTAATCAGTTCGGCTTTGAGTCCTACTTCATATTGAGTGCCGCGCTCTGGTGGTAGTTGAGTTCCATCTACCGTCCGCGAAAAGCCGGGATTAAACGAGCGGCTGTAGCTAGCGTAAATTGAAATCGGCGCTAGGGGCTGATAAACGATGCCAATGCGAGGTGAAAAGGCCTCATCATACAACCTATCAACGCTGGTATCATCAATTGGCTCTCTACCCAAAGAATCCAGCAGTTGAGAGCGATTTTTGCGGTGAACAAAGTCATACCTACCACCTACCAATAGCTTCAGATTTGGTAGCAATGTCACTTGATCTTGCAGATAAAGGGCGATGGTATTGCGATCGTTACGATCTCGTTGGGCTGCCTCATCAAACTCTGGTGGCGGGGAAGCCCCATACACAGGATTGAATAAATCAATACTGGGAGTCAGTGAAACAGAACTTCGGAGATAGTCGTAGCCATAGATATATTTATTCCATTCCAACCCCACAAGAACTTGATGTTGAATGGAACCCGTACTGAAATTAGCGATCAAATCGTTTTGCAGAGAATAATTTTGTAAATAACCCGGACCAGCGGCAAACCTCCGTAGCACGGTACGACCATCTAAATCAATGCTATTCGGTCGAAACTCTGACTCCTGGGAATCATTAAGCGTAACGGAAAAGCCACTGCGAAGCTGGATGTTTTTACTGAAGCGATGATTGACGTTCAGAAATACAGAGTGTGTCTCTTGGGAGAAACGATCGCCTGGTTCCCCTAAAAAACGACTGATAGGAGCTTTAAAAACGCTTGGATCGGGGGGCAGACCATCATAATAGGTGCGATCGAGTTTGAGATATTCATACTCCAGCGTCAATGTTGTCGCATCACCAATTTTGTAAGTCAGTGCTGGTGCGATCGCCAATACTTCCTGATTACCAAAATCGATAAAACTACCAGAGTTTTCGTATGCAGCATTCAGACGGTACAGCAACGTTCTGTCTGAGTTTAGCGGCCCAGAAATATCAATGGAGGGACGATAAGTGCTAAAATTCCCGGCTGTAAATTCAGCAAAGTAGTAAGGCTCGCTGAGTGGTTGTTTGGTAATGTAATTCACCACACCTCCAGGCTCAAACTGTCCATATAACACTGAAGCTGGACCCTTGAGAACTTCGATCCGCTCAATGTTAGTCGGATTTACAAAGTTGTCCTGAACGGAAAAACCATTTCTCAAGTTGTCATAGGTTGTGAATCCCCGAATGTTGTAATTATCCGTAGCCCCGGCATAGCCTCCTTGGGGAGTCACACCACTGACATTCCGTGCTGCATCGCTAATCCGTGTAATTTGTTGATCCTTGATAACTTGTTGGGGAACCACTTGAATTGACTGGGGAATATCGCGCAGTGGCGTGTCGGTTCTAGTCGCAGTTGATGCATCTGGTACGCTATATCCGTCCTGCTCACCCGTCACTACTAGTTCAATCGGTTTATCACCTTCTGCTGATGGTTGACTTGGTTCTGTCTGAGTTTCTGACTGACTTGGTTGAGGAGTTGGTTGTGTTTGAGGTTGTTGTTGGGATGGCGCAGAAGTTGCAGCACTTGCCACAGAGAAGACCAGACCCTCGTCTGGACTGTCAAACAATTCAACGACTGGCATAATAGTCTCACCTGTTACAGTCACCCGGATAGTATTGGCATCAAAGTTAGTAACAGTTATCTCGGTAATTCCCGCTATCGGTTTATCCGAGCGGAATGTAAATGCCTCACCACTAGGTAAACGCAGCTGTGCATTGGGAATATCAGCAATAAAGTTATTACCAGCACTGCGATTCGTGATTGGCAACTGTTCGCCTTTAGAAGTCTGTAAAATCACCTCCACACCCTTGTTGGTAGGATTTACCTTGACTCCCGTCACCTGCACAACTTCTGTTTGTGGCGTTTGGTGCTGTTCTTCTATCTGAGCCAGCCATTCTTTCACTGTTCTTGCAAAGCGACTTGGCTCTTGGATAGGAGAAATTTTAGTTACTTCCTTTGCCTGCCCAGGTCTGACAACGACAGCAACCAGAAAGCAGGAAATAAAAAACGATCGCGACAGTTTCATAACCCCACACACCCAACCGTATTACTAAATACAAAGCTTGCTATTTGCAAATTACTTTTAATTAACTCTATTCAGGAGAATACGAAAATTTGGGCGATCGCATATATCTGAAACCGGATTTTTTTTATCGGAATCGGGATCTACCTTTTCCTATCAGGCTTTGTGGTGGCGATAATCTCTAGGAGTCATACCAAATTGCCGCTTAAACAGATAGCCGAAATGACTTGTACTTTCATACCCTACTTGAGAAGCAATTTCTGCAATCGTTAAATTAGTGCTGATGAGTAACTGTTGTGCTTGCTCTAGCCGTAAGGATTGCACATACCCACACACTGTAGTGCCAAAAATTTCTCGAAATCCCCGTTTGAGCTTAAAATCATTGAGTCCGATTTGTCTGGCTAGATTTAGTAGAGAAGGTGGATGCTGGAGCCTTTGATTGAGAATGGCTTTGGCGTGGTGTAAACGTTCAACTTCGTCAGGGCGAAAAAATAGCGACCGCTGCAATAAAAGATTATTTTCTCCCCACTGAGCAATCTGAAGGGTCAGTAATTCCAATACCTTTGCTTCTAAATACATTTGTCTGAGTGTTTCTCGGAACGGACACTGCAAAATTTGCTGAAGTACCAACCGCATGGCAGGTGTGATAGCTCCTAATGGCTGATGGAAACGGTCTTTTGTCGGATTTTCGATCAACTGCTGGAGCAGAGTTGGTAATTCCTGGAAGCTACCCTGGAAACTAGAAAGTAAATCAGGATACCAGTAAATACTGATACACTGCTTGTGTTGCTTCGCAGGAAAATGCTCAAACTCCCGAATATCAGGCAAGTAAAATAAGTAGTTATAGCCTGCAATTTCTTCATAATCGTCCCTGACTCCAGGCATATTTGGCGTAGTGGTTCTCATACCACCAGACAAAAAAAATTTAGATGTCAGAAAAGGTGAATCATCATGTTCACCCTCAAGAATCACTGCTTGAGAATACTCGCTTTCTTGAATTACTAGTTCAAGGCGATGGCGTAGCATAGTCCAATGACTGCTGGCTTGACCAAACCAAGTAGAAAATTTGACTTTTCCCTCATGGTGATTAAGCTGTACATCGTCACATAATTCATTAAAGTCTGTCTCGCTTAAACGAATAATCATGATAATACTTTCAACTGCTTATTGAGAATAGTATCTATTAGGAGGGAAACCGATGTCTACGACAAGCGCCTAAGAGCGTCTACGCAACTGTAAATCTGATGCAAGAAGAATATAGTCATTACTAAATCTATAATTCTGCAACGGCGAGTTGACCAGGAAAATGTCAAAATTAAATGAGTTTTGCGTAGGCGCGTTTGCGTTGGTGCAGCTTCTTCTAGACAAGAGAGGTGAATTGTCACCAGACCGCCACTTGATTAGCGCAGATTTGAGATAACTAAGTTGAGAATTTATGGGCAAGCAACGTGTTCTTTCTGGAGTTCAACCAACGGGCAATTACCATCTAGGCAACTACTTGGGAGCCATTCGCAACTGGGTAGAAGGTCAGAGCGAATACGAAAATTACCTCTTTGTGGCTGATTTGCACGCAATTACAGTGCCACACGACCCAACACAGTTGGCAGCTGATACCTACACCCTAGTTGCTTTGTATCTAGCTTGTGGTCTTGATTTAAATCACTCCACCATTTTTGTGCAATCCCACGTTTCAGCCCACAGCGAACTCACCTGGTTGCTCAACTGTATTACACCTCTAAACTGGCTGCAAGATATGATCCAGTTTAAGGAAAAGGCTGTCAAACAGGGAGAAAATGTGAGTGCAGGTTTGTTGGATTACCCAGTGCTAATGGCAGCTGATATTTTGCTTTACCAAGCCGATAAAGTGCCAGTGGGTGAAGACCAAAAGCAACACTTGGAATTGACACGGGATATTGCAGCTCGGTTAAATCACCAATTTGGTAAACCGGATCGACCAGTTCTGAAGTTACCAGATCCTTTGATTCGCAAAGAAGGGGCAAGGGTGATGAGTTTGGCGGATGGTACACGCAAAATGTCCAAGTCCGATCCTTCTGACTTAAGTCGCATCAATTTGCTAGATTCACCAGAGCAAATTCAATATAAGATTAAGCGTTGTAAAACCGATCCGATTCGTGGTCTGACTTTTGACGATCCGGAGCGTCCAGAGTGTAATAATTTGTTAACTCTGTATACATTGCTTTCTGGTAAAACAAAGGAAGATGTAGCAGTTGAGTGTCAGGATATGGGCTGGGGACAATTCAAGCCATTATTCACGGATACGATAATTGAATCTCTCAAACCAATCCAAGAAAAATATCACGCGATAACTCAGGATAAAAGTTACTTAGAGTCCGTGTTGCGAGATGGAGGCGAAAAAGCTAGAGCGATCGCCAATCAAACTTTATCACAAGTAAAAGTTGCTTTGGGTTACTCTCTGCCTCTATGAGTTTTACCTTTTGGGTGTGATTTGTTATACCATTTAACAAGAGAGAATTCAGCAATTAGTTGCTAGAATTTTCCAATTGAATTCTGTAGAGATGCGATTAATGAGCCAGCGCGTTGCGGGGGTTCCCCCCGTTGTAGCGACTGGCGTCGCGTCTCTACTTCTGAATTATGAATTCTGAATTCTGACTTCTAACTTGTTTTTTATAAATCGAGATTTCTAATGATATGCATCATACCCATAGTCCCACTGCCTTCCGTAGAGCCGTGCAAACAGGTGAATTTCTCATTACAGCTGAGGTAGCACCTCCAAAAGGGGGAGATCCAGCCCACATGATTAAAATGGCGGCGACTCTTAAGGGGAGGGTTCATGCCGTCAATATTACTGATGGTAGCCGCGCCGTACTACGGATGTCTTCGTTGATGGCATCAGTAATTTTATTACAAAACGGTGTAGAGCCGATTTGTCAAGTTGCTTGCCGCGATCGCAACCGCATTGGTTTACAAGCTGATTTGATGGGCGCTCATGCTTTGGGCATACACAATATATTAGCCCTAACTGGTGACCCAGTAAAAGCAGGCGATCATGCCGATGCCAAAGCTGTTTTTGACTTGGAAGCTGTGCGACTGCTGCAAACGATCCGCAAGCTGAATCAAGGCGTTGATTGCAACGATAAACCCCTAACTGATGGGGCGCTAGATTTATTTGCTGGCGCCGCAGTAGATCCGCAATGTAAGAGTTGGTCAGGTTTACAAAGTCGATTTGAACGCAAAATTGAAGCCGGAGCGCAATTTTTTCAAAGTCAGTTGATTACCGATTTTGAACGCCTAGAAAAATTTATGGACACAATTGCTACTGGCTATAAAAAACCGATTTTGGCAGGAATTTTTCTGTTGAAATCGGCAAAGAATGCCCAGTTTATTAATAAGTGCGTTCCGGGCGTAGATATTCCCCAACATATTATTGATAGATTGGCGAAAGCCAAAGACCCTCTTGAAGAAGGAATGAAAATTGCCGCCGAACAAGTGCAGATAGCGCGGCAATTGTGTCAAGGTGTCCATATGATGGCAGTGAAACGTGAAGATTTAATTGCACCAATTTTAGATTTAGCTGGAATTGCTCAAGTTAATCAGTTGGTATCAAGATAAACGAAGTTATGCATTTTTGATGAAAGCAGTTGGTTATTCCATCTGCTTTTTTTCATATTTAAACAGGAGGCGATCGCTATTTTTGATAAACTTTAAACACACACTTTTAGCTGAAATCAATTCCAGTGCAAACTGACAAAATATTTTATAGCTTATTTCAAGCTTTCCCTAGTATATTTTTTGCCATAATTGGTGATGCGACTATCAACGTCAACGCCTATGAATTTGTTTCCATTGAAGTGAAAGAAACGGCCTTTCGCATTGATGGGGTATTTGTTCCTACAAGTGAAACTATAGAGCAACCACTATACTTTGTTGAAGTTCAGTTTCAACTAGATTCGACTTTTTACAGACGCTTATTTGCCGAAATCTTTGTTTATTTGCGCCAAAACGAATCAGTAAACTATTGGCGTGCAGTGGTTATCTATCCGCAAAGGAGTTTAGATCCAAGCGATCGCCTACCATATGAGTTGCTGCTAAACAGTTCACAAGTGCAACGTATTTATCTAGATGAACTAGGTACAGCGGAGAATTCATTGCAACTAGCGATCGTCAAATTAATTATCGAAAAAGAAGACACAGCCGTTGATAAAGGTAGAGAATTGATTTTACAGGCAAGACAACAACTAGCAGACGAAGCAACCAAAAAGCAAATTGTAGAATTGATAGAAACCATCTTGTTGTACAAATTTACCCGGTTAAGCCGAGAGGAGTTGGCAGAAATGTTGGGCATAGATGAAGAATTCAAAAAAACAAGAATGTATCAGTCAATCAAGCAAGACGGCTTGGAAGAAGGTCGCCAGGAAGGTCGCCAGGAAGGTCGCCAGGAAGGTCGCCAGGAAGGTCGCCAGGAAGGTCGCCAGGAAGCTAAATTAGAAGCTGTTCCGAGGTTGTTGTCACTAGGGTTAAGTGTAGAACAAGTAGCTGTGGCTCTCGATTTAACAGTTGAGCAAGTGCAGCAAGCGGCTGAAAATCAGTCTGGCTGATTGTGGGTCGAAGAGATTCCCAGAACTAAAGTCGAGGGGAGTGTTGTTACTCGTCTCGACTTTACTTTTGATCGTGCCCCCGAATTGTGTATTTGTATTACTGGTCTTGATAATGTTTTACACATCATCGAGTGTTTGTTAGAGGCGATCGCTATCACATTATTCAACTATCAAACATTAGCCCATAGCGGCATAATATCACTCATAACATAAACCACTAAGCCGCTTACACAAGTCTATTGCATCTGGGCATTTGGTTACATCTTACCGTGTTGCATCACTTCTTGTAGATGGTGGCGAATTTCTTTTGCTTGCTCAATATCAGATTGCCGCAATTTTTGGAACAACTCTACACAAGGTTGGGAACCGGCTTGCTGTGCATCTTTGATGTAAATATCGTAAGCCTTAACAGCTTCAGCCTTGTTGTGCAACACGGTGACAAAATCGTACTCCAAGTTGCTAATTGGTTCTTGAGACTGTCCGTTACCTGTATTTTTAGCCATTGTTTGAACCTCTTTGTAGGATTTATAATTAACTTTATACTCACCCTAAAAAAGCAATTCATCTCCCAAAAAGAGTATATTTAAATACGCCGTAAGTACCTTACAAAGGTAGATTATATTAATTCGTATTTGTCATTTGTCATTTGTTATTATTCTCCTGCTTCCTCATCTCCCCACTCCCCACTCCCCACTCTCTAGTTTCAGAGGAATTTATCCAAGAGGTTGATTTTCATCACATTGACGTGAATACTGGAATTCCAGATCCTTTTGTCGTTCCCTACCCCCTTTATAAGCAATAGGGCACAACTTAGTGTTAGCACTTATACAATCCATGTGCGGCGTTTTAGCACAGACTACCAGTAAGCCACCCAGAATAAACAATAAGCCGCAAATTGCAGCTGTCTGAAAGGAAGAAATTTCTAGTACACCGTGAACTACTATTTCTCGGAGAACAGAAACAATTGTTACCTCAACTGCTACTCCCACAGAAATACTATGTTCTTGTAAGTAGACCATTAATAGTCGAAATAACTCGACTAAAATCAACACAAATAGTATTTTTGCAGTCACATGTTTATAGTCTAGTGGCTGCGTAAGGGCAATACCTATCCCCCACAATTGGATCAGCATCACGGCGAACAAACCCAAACACAAGACAATCACAATTAAGTCTTGGAAGGCTTCCATGTTGCGAACTATTGAGTGGCGATCTAGCCAGCGATCGCAAAATAAAAATCGACTCTTCAGGCGCTTTTGCATGTACGTTTCATTCCTATCAGGACAAGTTCAGACAACACCAGCGAGTCAACCCAATAGTTTTATGTTACAGCAGAATTCAGAATTCAGAATTCAGGAGTCAGAATTCAGAATTTATCTGGAATCTAGTAGGATTGGTATATCGACTTATCACATATTTTTATCTTTGAACTCTTATACCGGATTTTAAAGAAAGTAAAGTACATTACCAAAGTCTCAAACCCTAACATCAAGGTTTTTTTTCTTCTGAATTCAGAATTCAGAATTATGAATTCTGATGTTCACTACTCACTATTCATTGATTTAAATTTTGTGCTTGCTGCAACAATTGTTCGGCATTTTTTGCCCATTGAGAATTACCCTGAGCTTTGTATAAATCTCTGGCAAATTGCAATACTTGTACAGCATCACTATATTGTTGTAACTGCATAAAAACTAATCCAGCTCCATAATAAGCGTTGGGATAGTTAGAGTTAGCTTCGGCTGATTTTCTAAAAGCCTCTAACGCTTCTTGTAATTTGCGTTGATTAAACAAAATTGAGCCAAGATTATAATAAGCTTCTGGATATTTGGGATTAATTTTTACTGCTTGATTAAAGGCATCTCTCGCTCGATCGAGTTTACCTTGCTGGAGATAACACATCCCGATATGGTAAGGAGGTTCTGGTGCATTTTTGCTATATTCTATGGCTTTTTTAAAAGATGCGATCGCCCGATCGCAATCTCGTTTTTGTTCTCGTAGCAAACCTAAGTTATAGTGAGCAAATCCTAATTTTGGATCGAGTTCCAACGCACGCAGCAAGTAATCGTTAGCTAAGTCTAAATTATTGCCTTCTAACAACGCACCGCCTAAATTAGCAAAAGCTGGAGCAAACTTCGGATCGGCTTGCGTCGCTCGATAAAATGCATCCGCAGAGGGTTGTAATTGTCCTGTTTGTCGTAATGCTAACCCTAAGTTATAGTGGGCTGCTGCTAATGTCGGATCTAATTGACTTGCTTGTTTAAAAGCAGCGATCGCATCTTGGACTTTTCCCGCCTGAATTGCTTGTAAGCCTTGGTTTAACCAGTCTACAGCAGTTCGACTATTAGATTGTGCCAGCAAAAGGGGGGATGAGGGGGATGAGGTAGAGGCAAGGCTACCCACTAATATCAAACTGACTAAAGTTGCTATGGGATATTTATAGAGTGATAATCTCATAGATTTTCTCAATCTGGGCAATTTTCAGTTACGTTTACTTCACAAAAAATTTGGTGAATGCTGAAGTTTTTTACAAAACTTGTTGATTGAGTATTAAACTTTGTGTTGCTTAACTTTTCTTAAGCTAAATCTTACAACAGGCTACAATTTTTTTAACTTTGGATTAAAGGTAGGATAATAACAAATTAAAGAAGGGGTAATTTTGACTCCAGAGAACCATTTTTTATCCCTGATATAGATAGCGTAATGCGGTTGGGAATCAATTACCGCAAGGGAGGTTTTATGAACGAAAAAGTAAAATCGGGTTCGCGGAATGTTGCAATTGTTGGTCCTTATTTAAGTGGAAAAACTACTTTACTAGAAAGTTTGTTATTTGTCACAGGGGCGATTTCTCGCAAAGGAAGTATTAAAGACAGCAATACAGTGGGAGATAGTGCTGCTGAGTCGCGCGATCGCCACATGAGTGTAGAAGTCAGCGCTGCTAGCACTGAGTATAACGGTACTCGTTTCACTTTTGTTGATTGTCCCGGAAGTGTAGAATTTGCCCAGGAAACATACAATGCTTTAATAGGAGTCGATGCTGCAATTGTAGTTTGCGAACCGATACGCGATCGCGTACTCACCCTCGCTCCTCTATTTAAATTCCTCGACGATTGGGAAATTCCCCACATAGTCTTCGTCAACAAAATGGATCGGGCAAATATCCATGTTTTAGAAACATTACACGCCCTCAAAGCAGTTTCCAGCCGTCCCCTAGTAGCCCACCAATACCCCATCATGCAAGGGGAACAACTCACCGGCTTTATCGACATGGTGAGCGAACAAGCATATCAATATCATCCCGGCGCACCTGCTGACCCCATCCCCTTCCCCGAAAGTTTAAAAGAAGAAGAACATATAGCACGGGCAGAAATGCTCGAAGCCCTAGCAAATTTTGACGATCATTTACTCGAAGAACTTTTAGAAGATATCGAACCACCCCAAGAGGAAATCCTCAAAGATTTAAAAATGGAATTAGGGGCAGATTTAGTAGTCCCGGTTTTCTTTGGTGTGGCAGAACAAGATTATGGTGTTAGACCTTTAATAGAAGCGTTGTTACGGGAAGCCCCCGAACCAGAAACCACAACAGAACGCCGCTTAAAAAACTTCAAAGGCAATACACCCATAGCCCAGGTACTCAAAACTTACTACACTCCCCAAGGTGGCAAACTCTCCCTCGTGCGGGTTTGGCGGGGCAAATTAACCGATGGTCTTGTCCTCAATGGTGTTCGCACAGGTGGAATTTATCGTCTCATGGGACAACAACAGCAGTTTGTTAATGAAGCTGCTGCTGGTGAAATAGTTGCATTGAGCCGTTTAGAAGGAATCAAGACCGGAGATACAATTTCCACAGAACAGCCCTCAGCGATGCAATTACCCAAAGCTGAACAGTTGGAACCTGTGTATGCCCTCGCCGTTACACCAGAAAAGCGCAACGATGAAGTTAAGCTCAGCGGTGCCATTATTAAGCTATTAGAAGAAGACTGTTCGCTGGCTTGGGAACAACACGGCGACACCCACGAAGTTATCCTTTGGGGTCAAGGCGAAATTCATTTGCAAGTCGCCTTAGATAGACTGCGCCGCAAATATAACTTGCCCATGACAACCCACTTACCGCAAGTGCCTTATAAAGAAACCATCCGCAAAACGGTGGCTTCAGTTCATGGACGGTACAAACACCAAAGTGGTGGCCACGGACAATTTGGTGATGTTTTCCTCGAAATCAAGCCCCTACCACGCGGCGAAGGATTTAACTTTAATGAAACCATCGTCGGCGGCGTAGTTCCGAGACAGTACATCCCCGGCGTAGAAATGGGCGTGCGGGAATTTCTGGCACACGGGCCTCTTGGCTTCCCTGTGGTGGATGTGGCGGTAACTTTGACCAACGGTTCTTACCACAACGTTGATAGTTCCGAACAAGCCTTTAAGCAAGCCGCCCGATTAGCAATGCAAACGGGGATACCCCAAGCGCAACCCACCTTATTAGAACCGATTCTGCGGATAGAAGTGACAACACCCAGCGAATTTACCTCCAAAGTGTTGCAACTGCTGAGTGGTAGACGCGGACAAATTTTAGGCTATGAAGGTAGAAACGATTGGCAAGGCTGGGATAATGTAGTTGCATACTTGCCACAAGCAGAGATGCAGAATTTTATTGTAGAGTTGCGATCGCTCACCTTAGGCGTTGGTTCCTTCCACTGGCAGTATGACCATTTGCAGGAAGTACCCGAAAAACTCGCCGAACGCGTCCTAGCTGGCAATGGTAATGGTGGTAACGGTAACGGCAAGTAATTTTGGATTTTGGATTTTTGATTAATCTAAAATTAACCCTAGCCCGAAACTTTTAGTTTCGGGCTAATAACTAGTTTCCAATCAATTGTTGTTAGTCTATGTCTTCTTCGGTAAGACCTGCATCCTTGAGTAGTCCTTATGCAGGGCATTTCTTAGTGAATGTTTAATACGTTTCGGACGTGCTGTTGAAACGCTAATTTTTCTTTACCCCAACGTTCTTGGAATGCGTGTATATTTTCCAACTTTATTGCTTTTCCAAATCGAGGAAAATTAATAGTACAATCAAACAGTTTATGGTTTTCTGGAGGATTGTGCCAATTATCCGTTATCCAAACTACTTGTACAAGACGATAAATATTAAACCCGTCTCCAGTATTTTTCTCACGATAAAGTCGATCGTTAAGCATTTCAACAATGTGCGTTACTTTGCCATATTGTCTTAAAATCATCAATTCGCCTTCTTGTGGCGCTTTGGCATTGTCTTCATCTTTACCTTCTTGATTTCTCCAGTGCAAAGCGAAAATCTTTAAGTCTGGATTTATGATAGATATGCTTTCATAAGCCCAATATTCACCATCTATAGGTTTTACATTTTTAGTCCAAATTAATCCATTTAAATCCATAACTATTTCTCAATCTTGTTCTAATAAAGAAGCTATATACATAGTTTTCCCTGAAATATAGGTTAAGTAACAGCACTTATTTTTGCAGATATAATCAAAAGTTTGACAGTCCAGGATTATTCCTTGCTACGATAGTTTAATGCTGGCTTTCGCAAGCTTCAATGTTAAATTGAAATATTAAGTAATGGTAACACTGCAATTACAACAATTAGGTGTACCGCCAGGACATAGAGTAATACTCCACGATGTTAGCTGGCAAGAATTTGAGGCGATTTTAGAAGAACTTGGTGACCATCGAGCCACTCGATTGGCTTATAGCTACGGAACTTTGGAGATGAGAATGCCATTACCGAAGCATGAAAAAGCCAAAGTAATCATTGGAGATTTGGTAAAAATTCTGCTGGAAGAATTAGAAATTGATTGTGAGACATTTGGCTCAACTACTTTCAAACGTGATGATATGGCTGTTGGTGTAGAGCCTGATGATTCTTTCTACATTCAAAATCATGCTCGGATGATTGGGAAAGAACGAATAGACTTAAAAGTTGACCCACCACCTGACCTTGCAATTGAAGTTGATGTTACTTCCAAAACCCAATTAGATGCTTATGAAGCACTAGGAGTTCCCGAACTTTGGCGATATGAAAATGGGAAACTACAAATTAATATTCTTCAGTATGGCAAATATATTGAGTCTGAAATTAGTCCTACTTTTTCCAACTTGCCTATTTTTGAAGGAATTCCCCGTTTTGTTGAACAGAGCAGAACTTTAGGTAGAAGTCCAACACTTAGAGCATTTAGGCAATGGGTAAGAGAGGAAATTCAAAATAATTTGTAATTCGTAATTAGAACAAAAATATTTACTCATAGATACCCGACTTCTTAAAAAAAGTCGGGTATCTTGTCTCTGACGAACGATCGATCAATTCTCTAAAATCATCGCTTGCTGTCCTTGAGCGGAAGTTGCATAACCTAAAAATGCTTGAACTCCAGGACTAGCAGGATTTTTATAGACATAATATAGTTGCCGTTGGTAGGGATAACCACTTGCATCTGGCGTTAACCCGTCAATTGGAACAAATCGCACTGTTTGTTGATTAGCAACCTGTGCAAAAGTAGCATAGCCGATGCCATCAGTTCCTAAAGCTTGGAGTAGGGGAGTTGTGGCATCTCGTTGCAACGTTGTGATGTTTGGTGTGGTGCCAAAATTAGCTCCTTTTAGCACTATTTCCTGAAATGCTTGATGAGTTCCACTAACTGCTGGGCGATTAATTACTCGGATACTTCCATTGTTACCACCTACGGCCGACCAGTTGTTAATTTTGCCCTGAAAAATATCTGCTGCTTGGCTGCTGCTTAATCCTTGATTGAAAGGATTTGCTTTGCCAACCACAAGAGCGATCGCATCTGTTGTCACAGACACCGCCACTAATCCCTGACTCTGTTCTTGTGCAGTCAGTGGCCGAGATACCGCCGCAATATCCGCTTTACCCGCTACCAAATCCGCGATACCATTTTGAGAACCATTGGCACTAGTAATAACATTTGCACCCGGAAATTGCCTCTCAAAAGTTCTTTTAAGATTTTGGTTAATTGTCACCATGCTCGTAGAACCGTCTATTTTCACGGTAGTACCGCTTGGTAGTGAACTTGGGGGTGAGAAACTAGTAGAGGGTGTGTTGCTTGGGAAGGTAACATTACTTGGTACTGGTTCCCGGTTGAAAAAGAACCAGTAGCCACCACCGATTAAAGCGAAAAAAATCAGGATAAAAACAATTGGAGGAGGAGCGTTTTTTTGACTCATAACTTTTTACTCTGGTACTTTTTCAATACTTGATTCAGCTAACATCTGCAAACGACGAGATACTTCATCATCTACAGTCATACGTTCTATTTCTGCTTGCAGTTTTTCAGTTGGATTTTCAGACATTTCAGCTAAAGCGCCTGTTTTTAGATTCCGTCGCTCAACTGCGCTTTTAGCTTTTTCAAAGTCACTTTTAGCCGAACCAATGTCAAATTCATTATTGACTTTGGCAATCATCGCTAGTGCTTCGTTTACCTCTGACATATCTTTCATATTTTGCATGTCAGCTTTGTAAGCTTCTAGCTTCATGCGCTCTCGATTTAGCTTGTCTTTGGAAGCATTTACAGCCGATTCGGCTTGCTTGACTAACTCCTCCAGCTTGGGTAAGATTTGCTCTGTTTGAATTGCTTTGGTCATTGCCATCCGCGCTGCTTCTGGATTACCACTGCGCTGAGCAATATTTGCTTGCTGTTCTAAAGTCCTTAATTCTTTGACTTTTGTCTCATATTTGTTTTTGGCTGTTTTGTAAGAAGCTTCTTGCATAGCAACAGCTTCAGCCAGCTTTTGCACTGATTCTTGCATTGATTGAAGTGATTCTTCAGCTACGGCAACAGCTACTTTACCACCAGATTCTACCGGCATTCCCCATAGCCAATTCCAAGTACCGACTATGGTTCGTCCGGCTTTTTCACCCATTAACCAGTACATAACTTTTTTCATATAACACACCTATTTCATTAAGATTGCTTTGAATCAGATACAGCAAGTTTTATGATTGCGACTCTTATTAGATTTACATCCAGTATTTTTATTTTTATGAAATGACTCAGGATGAATAGCACTAAAATAAAAGTCAATCTTTAGAGTCAATGGAGTGCGATCGCTCTTTTCCCAAAGAACCAGGACTTACTACACACAGGTAACGGAAAATCAAACCGCAGAGGACGCAGAGAACACAGAGAAATAGGAGTTTAAGAGACTTGTTGCTTAAGTCATTGGTTTGGGATTGCTCTTAGTCTTATTAGATTCACATCCAATATTTCTATCTTTATGAAATGACTCAGTACAAAGGGCAAGAAAATAAACCAAAATCCTTGATAGAAAAGGCTTTTGGGTTTTAGCATAACCTCGTGCCATGCTATCTATGAATTTTCTCTGGCAAGAGTAATAAAAACTTTTTGATATTTGTAACATCCACAAGTAATAAGTGAATTCAAAATCAGGTAAACTCAAGCAGCAAAAGCTTTTTTGTCTTTCGGGTAAGTAGTTAATACCCCCATAGCAGCTTGGGAGAAAAATCGTTGTGGATGAACAACTTAAAAAACTAATTGATGAGGTATGCTGCTACCCAGACCCCAGTCCAGCGAGGCAGAAAGCATTAAACAGACTGCTTGTGCTTATTCAACAACTCCCTGGCATTTATAAATCTGGGCACCAAGACTATTTAGAAGCTTTAAATCTAACTTGGGAATGGGTGAGCCGGAAGATTTGTGCATTTGAAGCGCGTTCACGAAGTGACTCCGTTCGCGTAGCGTCCCGAAGGGAAGGAGTATCGCCTTCTCTGCAACAAAGCCTAGTAATCTGGATTAATGGCTTTCTTAAGTGGCGAATTAAAGATTTATACATCTCAGACAGTAATTATACTATCAGTTTAGACAGACTTACCCGTAACGATGAGGGCGACGAAACAAGCCTGCTGAATATCTTGCCAGACCGTCACTCACAAAGTATTACCTTAGATTTACTGGATATCAAAATTGCCCAAATCCAAGAAAATGAGCGTCAGTGCCTTGGAAAACGTATCTGGCAATACATTGAGCAAGATGAACAAGGTAAATTAACAGCTAGTCATCTGCGAAAAAAACCAGAATGCCATTGTCAGTTATTGGCAATGCGCTTACTTGTGGAAAATCCACCTCATAAAATCTCTGATATTGCTAGAGATTTAAATATAAGCAATCAAACTCTTTACTCTCACTGGAAGAAAAATTGTCTTCCCCTGTTAAGAGAAATTGGGATTAATTTCGGATATGACCAATGAGTAGCACACAATCACATGTTTTAACCGTCCCTCTCCCTCCAAATGCCCACCGTTGGGCTGAGGAATTTGCCGCCCAGCAAGATAACCCCCAAAAGGGAAAACAAGTTTATCTCAATACCCTAGCTGTTTATGCCGTTCACAGTTATCTCAAATGGCTAAACATTCAAACAGCCCTAAATCAAGGCGATAGCTGGCATCGTGGTTTAAGGGCGATTTTTGATGTTGCTGACTTAGTTTTGCCTGGTGTTGGCAAACTCGAATGTCGTCCGGTACTACCGGGTGAGGTTGCCATCGTCTTACCTCCGACAATGACACAAGACCGCATTGGTTATGTAGCAGTTCAGTTTAGTCAGCAGTTAGATTATGTAGAATTACTGGGATTTACCCCAGCAGTGACGATGACTGAATCACCAGAAATACTGGAAATAGGACAATTACAATCTTTTGATGCTCTTTTTGAGATCGTACACGGGCGATCGCTATTGGTAAATCTGCGTCAATGGCTAACGGGAATCTTCCAGCCAGATTGGCAACCCCCAGAGTTAGTGTTTGCTAACAATTTCAGAAGCAGTACTACAATGACTCGCCCTTCCACAAATTCCATCAGTCGGGCGAAAGTGATTGATTTAGGCAGACAAGTGCTGTTGTTAGTGCAGTTAACTCCCACTGACAGTGAAGTTTTCGACATTCGCTTGCGGGTTTATCCGGGTGACGATGCTATTCATCTACCGGCTTCTTTACAACTGATAGTCCTTGATACGGCGGGAAACACTGGTATGGAAGTCCAAGCAAGAAGCGCAGATGACTGGATGCAACTAGAGTTTAGCTGCCAACACGAGGAAAAATTCAGTGTCAAGATAGTGTTAGGGGAAACAAGTCTGATGGAAGAGTTTGTTGTTTAAGACAAAGAATTCAGGAGTCAGGAGTCAGAATTCAGAATAAATTCTATATATTATGACAGCTAAGCCGTGTCCGCAAGCGTCCGAATAATCTGGTTTAAATCCTCCATTAATTGATTCTGATTCCTGAATTCTGAATTCTTCTTTTTAAAACAAACAAAAGGAGACAAGAATGGCGATCGTCAAGTTGAAACTCAGACGTAATTTACCAGATGGATTTCTGGTGATTCTGACGGTGAAGAATTTGGATGAAGAAACAGAAGGGTTTCTGCCTCCGTTACCAGCAAATTTAGAATCATCCTTTAATGAATGGCAGTCAGCCTATCGCCAAATTGAGGCTGTGCGTTCTTGCGCTACATTCCGTCTCACACCCAAAAGTGCCACAATTCATTCCCACGCGGAACAGACTGCCGCAGTCAAAGACCAGCTAAATCAATGGCTGAATACTTCCGATTACAAATGGCGACCAATTCGGGATAGATTAATTGCGATCGCTCAGCAATTGCATCAATCAAATGAAGAAATTCGCGTCATCATTGATGCCAAAGATATCGACTTACGTCGCCTTCCTTGGCAAGAATGGAATTTATTTGAAGAACACTATCCCAATGCCGAAATTGCTCTCAGTGCGCCCAAAAATAAAAATAAACAGAGCGATAAACTAGTTCCTCAAAGCCAACATATCAGAATTTTAGTTGCTGTTGGTAGGAGCGATGGGATTAATACAAAAGAGGACTTAAAGCTAATTCAGGATTTAGAAAAAGATGGAGTAGAAGTACTCTGTTTAATGCAGCCTAGCCGCAAAGATTTGTGTGACGCACTTTGGGATGAACAAGGTTATCATATTTTTGTGTTTACAGGGCACAGTGGAAGTCAAGAAGATGGACAGATAGGTTGGATTGAACTCAATGACAAAGATAGCTTGAGTATTGAAGATTTTAAGGAGGCTTTAAAGCAAGCTATTGATAAAGGATTACAGTTAGCAATTTTTAATTCCTGCGATGGTTTGGGATTAGCTAACGAACTTGCACAACTACATTTGCCTCAAGTTATTGTGATGCGGGAACCAGTACCCGATCCCGTAGCAATAGACTTTTTAAGGTACTTTTTCAAAGAATTTACCCATAATCATAAATCACTATTTACTTCTGTTAAAAAAGCACGGAAACGTTTAGAACATTTTAAGTCAGATTACCCTGGTGCAATTTGGTTGCCAACAATTTGTATCCAAGCCAATGTTGAACCATTAACCTGGCAAGGATTGTCTGAAATTTCTCCGCCAAAGCCGACTCCAATCAAGCCAGAAAATTCAACTCATCAACCAAAGAAAAACATCAAACCGTGGTTATTAATTGGTTTACTTGGTGTGGTTATAAGTGGTGGTGTATTATACTTTTTTAATGGGAAAAAACCTGACTCCGATTTGAGTTCCGTCCCTGCTCCCGACGGAATATGGCTATATGGTGGTAGCACATCTTGGGCACCAATTCGGGAATATGTAGATCCTGAAATCAAAAAAGTCCATCCCCTGTTTGAATTACGCTATACCAATCCGATTAATGGTACACCAGGTTCCGGTACGGGAATTCGGATGTTGTTGGAAGGACAACTAACTTTCTCTCTATCTTCCCGTCCGATCGCAGACAGAGAGTATCAACAATCTCAACAACGGGGCTTGAGTCTCAAACAAATTCCAGTGGCTTTGGAAGGATTAGCGATCGCTGTTCATCCCGATCTGCAAATTCCAGGGTTAAATTTAACACAAATCAAAGAGATTTACACTGGTAAGATAACTAACTGGAAACAGGTTGGTGGCCCTGACCTAAAAATTACTGCCTACTCCCGTCACGTTGAAGACGCAGGTACTGTCGAGTTTTTAGTTGACAATGTTCTCGGTAAAGAAAATCTCGGAAGTCATGTAATATACGTCCACGATACCACAGATGCTCTGAGAAGGTTAGCAAGCGATCCCGGTGGTATTTACTACGCTTCGGCACCAGAAGTTGTTCCCCAATGCAAAATTAAGCCACTCCCAATCGCCAGACAAGGAAAGAGTTTTGTAGCTCCTTACATAGAACCTTTGATTAAAACCGAGCAATGTCCGAAACAGCGGAACAAGTTAAACATCGATGCTTTCAAAACAGGTGAGTATCCAATTACACGCCAGATGTTTGTCATAGTTAAGCAGAATAATGGCAGTTTAGAACAACAAGTGGGTGAGGCATACGCCAAAATGCTACTCACAAATCAGGGACAAGAACTGATGCATGAAGCTGGATTTGTACGTATCCGTTGAGGAACAAAAGGAGACAGCAATGGCGATCGTTAACTTGAAACTCAGACGCACCTCACAAGACGGATTTTTAGTAATTCTGAGGGCAAAGAACTTGGATGAAGAAACAGAAGGGTTTCTGCCTCCATTACTACCAGAATTAGAATCATCTTTCAATCAATGGCAGACAGCCTATCGCCAAATTGAGGCTGTGCGGTCTTGTGTTGCTCCTGCCCCAGGGTTACGTCTGACACCCAAAAGTGTGACGATTCATTCTCATGCAGAACACACAGGAGCAGTCAAAGATTACCTGAATCAATGGCTCAATTCTGGGGATAGCAAGTGGCGACCAATCCGGGATAGATTAATTGCGATCGCTCAACAATTGCATCAATCAAATGATGAAATTCGTGTAATAATTGATGCCACTGACATTGATTTGCGCCGCCTTCCTTGGCAAGCATGGAATTTATTTGAAGAACACTATCCCCAAACCGAAATTGCCCTGAGCATCCCGAAAAACGCAAATCAACAAAGCAATAAACTAGTTCTCAAAAGTACAAAAGTCAGAATCTTAGTTGCTGTCGGCAGAAGTGACGGCATTAATACAAAAGATGACTTGAAGGTAATTCAAGATTTAGAAAAACATGGGGTAGAAGTAGTCTGTTTAATTCAGCCTAGCCGCAAGGAATTGTGTGAATCGCTTTGGGATGAAAAAGGCTACCATATTTTCGTCTTTACGGGACATAGTGGCAGTCAACAAGATGGGCAAATAGGTTGGATTGAACTCAACGATCGAGATAGCTTGACTATTGAGGAGTTTAAGGAAGCTTTCAAGCAAGCTATTGGCAAAGGATTGCAATTAGGAATTTTTAATTCCTGCGATGGGTTGGGATTAGCTAACCAAATTGCCCAACTACATTTACCTCAAATTATTGTCATGCGGGAACCCGTCCCAGATCCAGTAGCTGTGGAGTTTTTAAAGTACTTTTTTCAAGAGTTTTCCTGCAACAGTTCCCTGTTTAATTCTGTACAAAAAGCACGTAAACGCTTAGAACATTTTAAGTCTGATTACCCTGGTGCAATTTGGTTGCCGACAATTTGTATTGAACCCAATTTTGAACCGTTGAATTGGCAAGAATTGTCTGGAATTTCCCAGCGAATTCTGTCTCCTGTCAAGTCAGATAATTCACTTCATCAACCTCAGAAAAATATCAATCTGTGGTTGTTAACTGGCTTAATTAGTGTAGCGATTAGTAGTGCTGTATATATTGCTTGGAATACAGTGTTCCCATCGCCTCCTTCGGGAATATTTCGTAATGGTGGTAGTACTTCATACGCACCAATTAGAGCATTAGTTAATGAGAAGATTAAAAAAAAATGGCCTCAATTTAAGTTGACACACTGGAAGCATCCTACTCTGCCACAAAATTCAGGAACAGGAATCAAGATGTTGCTAGAAGGCCAAATCTCTTTGGCTGAGTCTGCACGATTTGTAAATGATGAGGAGTCTGAACGTGCGACCAACAAGGGGATAAAGTTGAAGCACGTTGCTGTAGCGATGGATGCAATTGCGATCGTTGTTAATCGTGATTTAAATGTTTCTGGTTTGAGCATAGATCAACTCAAAGATATCTATACACGTAAAGTCAGTAATTGGAAAGAAGTTGGTGGCCCTGATATTCCAATCACACCGTACTTCCATTCTGGAAACGGTGGTTCAACTGCATTTTTAAAAGATAGTATTTTAGGACATAATCAATTAGATTTACCTGTTACCTTTGTTAGTATTACTCCAACAGAAATTTTAAACCTGGTCAAAAAATCTCCTGGAGGTATTTATTATACTTCTGCTCCTCAAGTGATTAATCAATGTACTGTGAAAACCATACCAATTATTCTGAAGAATAAGACCAAAATTGCTCTCGATCAGCCGGGAAATATGCCAGGTAAAAACTGCCCTTGGGAACATAATAAAATCAATATTGAAGCGATAAAAAACAATACTTATCCACTATCGCGTTACTTGTTCATAATTATTAAACAAGATGGTCAAGAGGACGAAAAAGCAGGAGAATTTTTGGCGAATTATCTATTGACGGCTGAAGGACAAGATTTAGTTGAGCAAGCTGGGTTTGTTAGGGTGCGCTGATTTAGTAGTAAGAGGATCTTTTAAAAGTCCTCTTGTTGTTATCAAAACGTTTTAGATCCCCCTAAATCCCCCTTAAAAAGGGGGACTTTGATTCCGGTTACCCCTTTTTTAAGGGGGGTTAGGGGGGATATCAAAGTGCCTAAAGTCACAGCGAAACACTTTTAAAACAACCTCTAAGGAAATACCAAAAAATAGGCGTTGCTAAATTGCAGTATAAATCCAGATATAGAGACGTTGCATTGCAACGTCTCTACAAAGATTTTGATATCACGCACAATCTTTTTCATACATGAAATCAGCAACGCCAAAAAAGAAATTATTTGAATGTATCAGGGTTTCTGTGGAATGGTATTAGTTTCATAAAACAGTCTGGGAATTATGTAATTAAGTATATCCGTCTTAACCACCAGAAAAAATCATGGGTTTTATAGTCTCTCTTCTAGCTAACCTGATTGCAATTCTCGTTTATCTCAATACAGATAAGATATCTGGCGAAAAGTCACGTTTAGCAATACGCACAATTACAATATTGATTGGCAGTATCGCGCTGCTAAATTCTATTTCTAGGCTTTTGGTGATTGTCCCACCAGGCAATGTTGGTGTCGTCAACTTGTTTGGTGAGGTTTCCGAAACTACTCTTAAGCCTGGTGTCCACTTGCTTAACCCTTTGAGCAAAGTGCTGAATTTTTCCACTCGCCTTAAGGATATAAAGGAAAACGTAGATGCAACATCCCAAGAAGGTTTGAGCCTAAATCTTGATGTCAGCCTTCAGTACAAGCTTGACCCGCAGAAGGCGGCTACAGTATATAAGACAATTGGAGCTGACGAAACACAACTTGTGATTTCCAGATTCCGCTCTACCGTCCGCGCCATCACGGCAAACTACCCAGCCAGTGCTATTTACTCTACCAAACGCCAAGAAATCGCCCAAAAAATTGACCAACAACTGACTCAGGAGATACCCGCTTTAGGTTTCATTGTTGAGGAAGCTCTTTTAAGAAACGTTAAAATGCCTGATACTCTACAAGCTGCAATTCAAAACAAACTCAAGACAGAGCAAGAAAATCAGCAGATGAAATTTGTTTTAGAGAAAGAGCGTCAAGAAGCAGAACGAAAACGTATTGAAGCGCGAGGCATAGCTGATTCCCAAAAAATTATCTCTGGTGGACTTACCAATCAAGTACTGCAATTACGGGCAATTGAAGCTACAGAAAAGTTAGCTCAATCTAATAATTCTAAGCTTGTAATTATTGGTTCTGAAAAAGGCGGAGTGCCTATTCTAATCCAGTCAGAACCAGGAATCTCAAAGCCGTAAAATTTCTTATGTGTTGAACTGTTAATTTTTTTAATGTAATCCTTGCTGTTGCAATAATTCATTCGCCCAAATTACATCAGCTTCAGAAAGAGGCGGAACTGGTTCACGAGTGTAGTCTATAGCCAAATCAAATCCGGCGCGCTCGTATACGCCGTGTATCAATGCTTGTAAATCTACTAACGGTTCTGTATCACCCCGACGTAGAGGTAACAAAAAAGTTGGAATCTGCTCTTGTAGTCCAAAGGGATATAATTCAGCTTTGGGGCGAGATTCACTGCGACTTACCAAAATCCCATAATCTGACTTAATTTGATTACCCAAGATTGGCATCGGTTCGCCACCACGCAACAAATCTATTTCAATCAGATGAGTTAAGCTACCTAATACTTGCTGGCGCTTGTTTTCGTATGCCTTTCTTCCTTCTCCAGGACGCTTATTTTTTGGAGATAAAACCTCAATTGCAACCACAACTTCTCCTGTTCCAACTTCCCGCACCTCTAGGTATCCTTCTCGCACCTCTTCTGGCATGGGAACGTTAACAGTTGTTGGTTTTGCAGGTGGTGAAGCTACTGCAATATTAAATTTCTCTTTATCTGTGTTTGTTAAAGAACGTCCTATGGTTACATCGGGAATACCAATGAGAATAGAATTTTCATCTATCATTTGGTATACTCTTTTTTCAACTGCCACTCGATATTTCGGTCGTAGTTGAGGAGCAATTGCATCCGCGATCGCAATGATTAATCGACTGTGAACTTCAGGCCAGAGTTCTGGATTTTCTAGGTAGGGGTTCATCCCTGGAAACGGCGAAGGCATAAGCTTGACAAAACAAGAGTCTTAATGTACATACTAGCAATCTGCTTTGTACAATTCTTACTATAAAAAGCCAAATTTTCACTTCCAGTATGAACAACACACAAAAATGGTATATTATCAAGCGTTCTGCTGGTTATTGCGAAATAGTATCCAGGGACCAGATAGGGGAAGACGATCCAGAGATTATAGAACAGTGGGGGCCTTATAGTTCACAAGAAGAAGCGATCGCCCGTCGTGTCGGACTCATTAGAACTGGGAAGTGCCAACCAGTTTGAGTAGGGCATTGGGCAAAGGTAAGAGGATGGGGGGATAAGGGGATGGGGAGATGGGGGGAAAGAAGAATTACTTTCTCCCCATCTCCCTCATCTCCCTCATGCCCAATGCCCCACGCACCATACCCACAGGAGCATGGTTATTTTTCTGCTGTGGCTGTTGGTTTAGCAGCAAGTTGCTTACCTATTACTTCTACTGCTTTAGCGAATTGGGGGTCTTTTAGGGTAGCGAGTTTGTCACGTTCGTTGAGCCACAAGTCCTGTCGCTGGGCATCAGTTAAATCTACCTTCACATCTGGATCGATACCATGCTTATTAATATCGCGATCGCTAGGTGTGTGGTATTTTGCAATGGTCACTGCTAAACCTGAACCATCTTCTAGGGGGCGTACCGATTGCACCAATCCCTTACCGAAGGTTTGAGTACCCACCAAAACTGCACGCTTGTTGTCCTGCAAAGCTCCTGAGAGTATTTCACTGGCACTAGCTGAACCTTTATCCACTAATACCACCAACGGTTTATTTGTCAGCGCCCGCCCGTTTGCCACCTCTCGTTCTCGCTCACCTTGGCGGTCAATTGTGGAAACGATTGTGCCTTTATTTAACCACATCCGAGCAATTTCTATACTGGAGAACAATAAACCGCCTGGATTACCACGTAAATCGAGGATATATCCGGATACTTTCTTGCTTTCTAAATCTCTGATAGCAGCTTGCATTTCTTTACCAGCATTGGCGCTGAATTGATTCAGGCGAATGTAGCCAAGGTTACCTGCTGGAGTTTGTTTTTGAGAATATTTAACTGGATGAATTTCAATCCGCGCTCGTTTGATGTTAAATTGCTTTGTCTGACCGTTTCGCTGAATCGTTAGGCTGACTTGGGTTCCTGCTTCACCTCGAATCAAAGATACTGCCTGATTGGTATCCATCCCCTTGGTACTTTTGTCGTCAATTTTGAGGATGACATCTTTGGCTAAAACACCAGCTTTAAAGGCTGGCGTATCTTCAATTGGTGCAATTACAACCAGTTGTTTGGTTTTTTCATCCTGACTGATTGTGATACCAATTCCTGTCAACTCTCCAGAGGTATCGACTTGCATATTTTTGAATTCCTCTGGGTCCATAAATCGGGTGTAGGGGTCATCTAGCTTTTTGAGCATTTCCCGAATGGACTTATAAGCTTCCTGTTGATTACTGTAGGACTTGTTCTTCACATATTCGTTACGAACAGCCTGCCAATCTACCTGGTTAAAAGTACCGTCTACGTAATTACGGTATATATTTTGCCATACTTCGTCCACTAATTCTTTAGGACTTGCTTTAAATAAAGCCTGACCTCGCGAGTGAATGCCAAGGCTAGTAACTGCGATCGTGGAGAGTGTCACTACCGTAGCACCCAAAACAAGCCTATTTTTTGTAATCACCATAATGACAGCTGCGTCAGAGGGAAAATTTATAGTCAGTATGCTCAATCTAACACAGGGTATTACTGTAGAGGTCAAGCATGTATTTCTAATTTCAACAAAATACTTGACAATCAGGCGATCTTGGTGGTTATCTATACAAAAGTTTTAAAAAGTGGGCATTAGGAGTTAGGAGTTAGGAGTTAGGAGTTAGGAGTTAGGAGTTAGGAGTTTGGAATTCTCACCTCTGCTCCCTGCTCCCTGCCCCCTGCCCCCTGCCTGTTCATCGTTCATCTGCCTCATCTCCCCCTACTGCCCACTCCCTACTCCCTACTCCCTACTCCCACACCTCTTACGGCTCTACCCAGCGTTCATCTGCCTTAATCAGGTTGATTAATTCCTCTACGCCTTTGTCTTCTGGGACTTTTTTAATTTCTTCTCTGCCACGATACAAAGAAATGTAACCAGGTGTTTTACCGACATAACCATAGTCGGCATCTGCCATTTCTCCTGGCCCGTTGACAATGCAGCCCATAACTGCTATGTCCAGACCAGTTAAATGTTTGGTGGCTTCGCGGACTTTGTGTAGCACTTCTTCTAAATTAAACAAAGTCCGTCCACAAGAAGGACAGGCGACATATTCCACCATTGTTTTCCGCAATCCCAAGGCTTGGAGAATGCTGTAGCATACGGGAATTTCTTTTTCTGGTGGTTCTGTCAGTGACACGCGAATTGTGTCGCCGATGCCATCAGCAAGTAATGTCGCAATTCCAGCGGTGGATTTGATTCGTCCATATTCGCCATCACCGGCTTCGGTAACACCTAAATGTAGCGGATAATCCATACCTAGCTCATCCATACGCTTGGCTATGAGGCGATAGGCGGCTACCATCACCGGTACTCGTGACGCTTTCATGGAAATGACCAAGTTACGGAAGTCTAAAGATTCACAGATGCGAATAAATTCTATGGCTGATTCCACCATTCCTTCAGGGGTGTCACCGTAGGTAAATAGCATCCTTTCAGCCAGGGAACCGTGATTTACCCCAATTCGCATAGATTTACCTTGATCTCGCAAAGAAACTACTAACGGTTCTAGGGTTTCGCGGATTTTTTCGCCGATTTCGTCAAATTCGGCTTTAGTATATTCGGTTCTATTAAAGTTTGGCTTTTCAAAGACATACAACCCTGGATTAATCCGCACCTTCTCTATGTGCTTGGATACTTCCAGAGCAATTTTCATGCCATTGTGATGGACATCAGCCACAACTGGCACGTCTTGGTAAGTTTTAATTAATTTTTGTTTAATTTCTGCTAACGCTTTAGCATGAGCCATACTTGGCACTGTGACGCGGACAATTTCGCAGCCAATTTCGTGCAAACGACGAATAGCAGCCACGGAACCATCGATATCAAGAGTGTCTTCGTTAATCATCGACTGCACCACAACGGGGTAGCCACCCCCAATGGTGACATTACCTACCTTTACGGGACGGGTTTGACGCCGCTTGATAGTTGTATCAAAGGTAGGTTGAGTTGATGTAGTATTTGCAGTATCCAGTGTGGGCAGAGTTTGCATAACCTGTAATGGCAAATTTGCTGTAGCTAAAATATCAGATTTGATAAATCTCTGTTTCCCAGATTGCCATAGTAGGGGTATTTTTGGGTAATGGAATTACAAAAAAGAAAATAAAGAAACAAAGGCTCGCCTGTTATGATGCGATCGCCTAAAATTCTCTTAACCAATCACAAACTATGGATTAGAGCGAAAAACTGTGAGGTTGATGTTGTAGAGGGGATAACAGAAGGCGATCGCCGCATCATCAGCTAAATTAGACTTATCACCAAATGCTTTAACTCCCATGCTAGAAAAAACATCCACATTTCAGAAAGTTATAGAAGCAGTAGAAGCATTAGACCCAGAAGCTCAAGCTATTCTTGTAGATATTATCCAAAAACGTCTTAAACAACAGCAAAGGAACGATTTATTAAAAGCGGTTGCAGAAGCTCGTGAAGCTTATGCTAAAGGGGAAGTACGTAGTGGAACTGTTGCTGATTTCATGGCGGAGTTGGATGATTGATGCAACTGCTTTGGAGTGCAAGATTTATTCGAGATTTTAAGCGTTTAGCGCGTTGAAACCCCCAATTACGCCCTCTGGTTGAGCAAACATTACAACAACTTGCAGAAGATCCTTTTTACCTTAGCCTGCATACTCATAAACTTAAAGGAGATTTATTGGGTACATCGGCTTGTTCCATAGACCACAACAATCGTATTCTATTTGAATTTGTTCCTCATCCTGATTCTGGGGAATTAGTAATTTATTTGTTGACTTTAGGTTCTCATGATGATGTGTACTAAGTAACACTAGGCTTGAAAAATTTGGGGATTCCAATTATTGATGTTATTACAGAATAAATCCAACTGTAATTATGAATACCCAAGCAACAACCCAACTACCAACTCCCTCCCACTTTAACCCCGATAAAGTCAGCGAAGTTTGGCGCGTACCTTACCAAGAAATTGCAGCGGCAGCCGAAACCTGGGCAAAACAACACAATATTCAACCTGCATCTTCAGATAAAACCCGCATTTGCCTACTATTAATTGATGTTCAAAATACCTTCTGCATTCCTGGATTTGAATTATTTGTAGGTGGAAAGTCTGGTACTGCCGCGGTGCAAGATAATCAGCGATTATCTGAATTTATCTATCGCAATTTAGGAATAATTACCAAAATTGTACCTACCCTCGATACTCACACAGCAACGCAAATTTTTCATCCAATATTTTGGGTGAACGCCGCCGGAGAACATCCCACCCCGGCAGCTACTAGTATCACTCCTGGAGATATCGAACAAGGTATTTGGAAAGTCAACCCAGCAGTTGCCGACAGTGTTACTAATGGCAGTTACGAATTATTAGAAAAACATGCTTATCATTACGTCAAGCAACTGAGCCAAGATGGAAAATATCCTCTGACTGTTTGGCCTTATCATTCAATGCTGGGTGGCATTGGTCATGCTTTAGTTTCATCGGTAGAAGAAGCAATATTTTTTCATGGCATTACTCGTCAAAATCAAACGCAATTTGAAATTAAAGGCGAAAATCCTTTAACAGAAAACTATTCGATTTTACGTCCAGAAGTTTTAGAAGATTTTGAACACCGTCCACTTGGTCAAAAGAATTCGCGGTTAATTAAGCAACTTTTAGAATTTGATGCTGTAATTATTGGTGGTCAAGCTAAAAGTCATTGCGTCGCCTGGACAATTGACGATTTATTAACAGAAATTAAACAGGTAGATGCCACCCTTGCTCAAAAAATATATTTGCTAGAAGATTGCACTTCTCCTGTTGTTGTTCCCGGTGTTGTGGACTACACAGAACAGGCAGATGCAGCGTTTACCAGATTTGCAGAGGCAGGAATGCACATCATAAAATCTAGTGAAAATATAGCATCGTTTTTTTAACGCAAAGGATCGCAAAGGTTTCGCAGAGGAACACAGAGATTTCCTTTGCGTTCCTTTGCGTTTTCCTCTGCGTTCCTTTGCGTTTCAAAACAAACCTCATTTCTTCAAATAACTCTTTGGATCTTGCGCTACCCAACCTAGAGATGAACTAGAACGGATTTCAAAATGGAGATGGGGTTGACTGGCGCTTGGTGTTCCACTGGTGCCTACGGTTCCCAATAAATCTCCTTTTTTTACTTGCTGACCAACACTCACTTTGATGCTGTCAAGTTGGGCGTAGCGGCTTTGGAGTCCGCCACTGTGGTTAATGATGACCAGTTTGCCATAAGAACCTTGCTCGTTGGCAAAGGCTACGGTTCCAGGGGCGATCGCTAGCACATCTGTACCAACTGGTGCTAACAAATCAACGCCGCTATGGAAGAAAACTTGACCTGTACTAGGATTAATCTGCCAGCCATAAGCTAATGCCACAGTTACCACTTCTGCCAGGGGATATCCAGACAGAGACGCACGGTTTTGCGTGCCTGTATCAGTAGGTACAGGTGACTTAGTGACAACACCATCGGGCGACCAATTTACCCCCGGAACAAACACGATTCTGGGGTCTTGTTGGCAACCATTCACCTCAAAAAGGCTGTCAGCACGAACCTTGTATTTTGCCGCCACTTGCCGCCAAGTTTGACCGCGAGGCACTTCGACTACAATCCCATTGTAGGGAGGAATTTGCAGTACAGTGCCAACGGTGGCGGCTCCGTTGTTCTGCAAAGCTGGATTCATCCCAATAATAGTTGTGGGAATGAGATTATAGCGCTGCGCTATGCTCTCCAAAGTTTCGCCACGAACTACTTTATGGCGTTGGAAGCGAGATAGGGCTGGAGTTGGGCAACCACCTACAGCAGCACTGGCGCTGTTCAAGTTTGGCAGTATGGATACTAAGCCCAAGGCGCTAACTAAGCTACAGAGAAATAGTTGACGAAAAGGTAAAGTCATGTATACAAGTCAATAGCGCATTAACTTTAGATTTTAGATGGAGATTTTAGGGATTGGGGACTGGGGAGGCAGGGGAAAAGGTTAAAGGTTAAAGGGAAAAGGAATAAATTTAATCTTTCCCCTTTTCCCCTTACTCCTTTCCCCATTCCCAATCCCCAGTCCCCACTCCCCAATTCCTCCTAAATTGATCTGTCCACTTGCCGTTAGCTTGACTACACTTAGAAATTAGCAACTGCATTGCTGTCCTTGAGCAGAATGATTATGAAGTTATCCTTAAAGCAACTTGCCGTTTATCTGTTTTTACTGGTGATCGGCGGTGGTGCAGGTTTGTTTGGCAGTCGTTATCTGATGCCACAAAATTCCTCGTTCCAGCAGTTAAAAAATGTAACGATGGCTTTGCCTCCAGAATCGGTAGTTCCCAATTCTCCCAGCGGGGCGATCGGGATTCCTGGGGGCGATAATGTAAATTTTATTGCAACGGCAGTGCAGAAAGTTGGCCCCGCTGTGGTGCGAATTAATGCCACCCGCAAAGTAGCCAATCCCATTTCTGACGCTTTAAAAAATCCCCTCTTGCGGCGATTTTTTGGAGAAGATGAGCAACCAATTCCCCAAGAACGCATTGAACGCGGTACAGGATCGGGATTTATTTTGAGCGAAGATGGACAACTACTCACCAACGCTCATGTAGTAGCCGATACAGATACAGTACTAGTTACCCTGAAGGATGGTCGGACTTTAGAGGGTAAGGTGGTGGGAGTTGATTCGATGACTGATGTGGCGGTAGTGAAAATCAAAGCCAATCATCTACCAACGGTGAAGCTGGGAAATTCCCAAAACTTGATACCAGGACAGTGGGCGATCGCTATTGGCAATCCTCTGGGTTTAGATAATACTGTCACCATCGGCATCATCAGCGCTACAGACCGCACTAGCGCTCAAGTTGGTGTCCCAGATAAGCGAGTTACTTTCATCCAAACTGATGCTGCAATTAACCCCGGCAATTCCGGCGGTCCTTTGTTAAACGCCCAAGGCGAAGTGATTGGTATTAACACTGCCATCCGCGCTGATGCTCAAGGACTCGGCTTTGCCATTCCCATTGAAACCGCTGCCCGCATTGCCAATGAACTTTTCACCAAAGGGCGTGTAGAACATCCCTTCTTGGGTATTGACATGGCAGACCTTTCTCCTAGCAGAAAACAGCAGATTAATCAAGAAAATCAGCTGAATATTCAGCAGGATGTGGGGGTTGCGATCAAAGGAGTAACAGAGGACTCTCCAGCTAAGCGGGGAGGACTTCTTCCTGGTGACGTGATTCAAAAAGTCAACGGTCAGCCAGTCAAAACCTCAGCCCAAGTACAGAAGCTGGTAGAGTCCAGCAAAGTCGGGGATATTTTAGCGATGGAAGTCAACCGCAGCGGTAAAATTCAAACCTTTAAAGTGCAATCAGGAACTTATCCCAAAAAATAGTTAGGAGAGACGCGATTAATCGCGTCTGTACAAGAGTGAGGAGTTATGAGTTAGAAGTTAAAAATTTCCCGCAACTTCTAACTCATAACTGATAATTCTCAACTCTCAACTCATCACTCATAACTTTTGTTCTAACTGCATCCTTTGTTCCATCTGACGCAGAAAATAACCCGTCATCATGGCCGATGCGAGAAGCCCAGCTAGGTTCTCCCGATCTGTTGTAATTTGGACATTGAAATTTTCTGCCGGGAGCATTCCTACTAGCCCTTGGACATTTTGCGAGATGATTTGTTTAATTTCAGGGCTGACAGACTGGGCGACCCGGGCTAGAACATCAGGAGACTGATGTTGTAGATATTTGAGTAATTGATTGGGGTATTCTTCAGAATGATCCGAAAGAAGTTGATTAGGGTGTTCCTCAGAGTTGTCATTCAAAAAGTCAGGATTAAACACCATTGGCAGTTTTATTTAGCTTAATTGCTAACTCTACTCTAAACCATAGTACAAGGGTAGCGCATTCACCACGGGTATAAGTCATTAAGAGGAGGGGGCAAACAGGGCATGGGGAAAGGGAAAGGGGTAAGGGGAAAAGGGAAAGATTAAATTTATTCCTTTTCCCTTTAACCTTTAACCTTTTCCCCTGCCCCATGCCCCATGCCCCATTCCCTATTCCCTACTCGCCACTCCCTTCAGTTCTAGTTCTAGTTCTAGTTGTTCTTCCTTCTGGTTGGTGGCAAGTATCTGGGGAAGTTCTTCGATTTGGAAGTATTGATGAAATTTCGGGGTTACTTGCAGCGAGTAGGAGCGAGAATCGCTGTCTCGCCGCTTGCGGACGAAACCAAGTTCAACGAGTTCCGGAACGTGCTGATATACTCCTGAACCCCGCAAGTTAATTAAGTCGCTCTGGAGTATGGGATTATTGAGAGCGATCGCTGCCAAAGTTCGCAATGCACCTACACCCAGTTCTACTGGTATCATTGTTTGCACTAAATCATGAAAATCAGACCTGAGTTGCAAACTGTAACCGTCTGGGGTTTCTACTACTTCTAGGGCGCTATCTCGGTGGGCATAGTTGTCCATTAGTTCAATAATGCCTTCCTTAACAGTGGTGCGATCGCTTGCAGCATACTCGGCGATTTCGCCGAGCGACAAGGGTTTACCCTTCAAATAGAGAATCGCTTCTATCTTAGTCGCTGTGGCTGTAATCATTTAGTGGTTAGTCGTTGGTCATTGGTTATTAGTCGTTGGTCATCGGTCATTGGTCATTAGTTATTTACAAATGACGAGGGACAAATGACAACTAACAATCAACAAGTCTCTGGGATTATATCCTAAAATGTCAAAAATGTTTTGATAATTTCAAAATAGGGGATTGGGGATTGGGGATTGGTTATTAATTCTCGTCCCTTACTCCCTCATCTTCCTCATCTTCCTCATCTCCCCCATCAAAGGCCTCTGCTCGTAAGGATAAATTCTGCGATCGCTAAATCTTGTGGGGTGGTAACTTTTAAATTTGTCTCTTCCCCTTCGACAATTCGGACTTGGATGCCGCATCTTTCAAACAAAGCGGCATCGTCTGTTACTTCCCAGCCTTGACGGACACCTTCAGCATGACACTGCTTCAACAATTTGACATCAAATCCTTGGGGCGTTTGTGCTGCCCACAGTTGTTGTCTGTCGGGTGTACTTTGAATTATTCCTTGTCCATCAACAACTTTGATGGTGTCTTTGACGGGCACCGCAGCAATTAAACCGGGACATTGGCTAATGGCTTGGGCACAAGAGTTAAATAAATCTGGTGTGACTAGACATCTGGCTCCGTCGTGAATCAAGACTTGTTCGGCATTGGCTGGCAGAGCCTGTAACCCATTGTAAACAGACTCTTGGCGGGTGGAGCCGCCTGGAATCAATTCTACTGGTTTAGTTAGTTTCAAATCGGTGAGAATTGCCTTAAAATCAGGCCAGTCAGTGGGTTGGGAAATAATTCCGATCCAACTGATTTTACTGGCTGCTTGGGCGGCTAACAAAGTCCAAGCAATAATTGGTTGCGATCGCACCTGAAGCAGGAGTTTATTGCGGTTACTCCCCATCCTTTTTCCGATTCCCGCAGCTGGAATTAGTAAATACACAGAATTCCTCAATCTTTAAGCTATATATTTTCCCCTAAAATAGGGAGCGAGTAAGCGTCAATAAATATTATGCGAGTAGTAGCCCTTGTACCTGGCGGAATTGGCGACCAAATTCTCTTCTTTCCGACTCTAGATGACCTGAAGCGCTATTACCCAAACGCTCAGATAGATGTCGTTGTTGAACCCCAAGCAAAGGCGGCCTACCAGGTCAGCAAGTCAGTTCACGAGGTACTGGCTTTTGATTTCAAAGACCGTAACAGTCTGGCAGATTGGGGCAACCTGGTGGGCACAATTCGCGATCGCGAATACGATGTTGTCATTGCTGTTGGGCAAAGTTGGTTGCTTGGTCTTTTACTCTGGTTGGCGGGAATTCCCATACGTATTGGCTACCAAGGCAAGGGTTCGGTTTTTCTAACCCACACTGTGCCGTTCAAACCATCCCAGTATGGCGCCGCAGCATATCATGACTTGCTGCAACCATTGGGTATCAATACTCCTGTACCAGAGTTAGCTGTAAATGTGCCAAAACCAGATATTGAATGGGCACAAAAAGAACAAAAACGCTTAGGAATACATGAAACAGGCTATGTCTTGATTCATCATGGCCGTTCTGAACAGTTATTTCAAGCTAAAGAACAGGATAAAATCTATCCTATTGAAAGTTGGCGGCAAATTATCCAAGATTTCCAATACAAGCAGCCGGATCTGCCTGTGGTGGTAATTAAGGGGGCTGAGGATGACCAGTTTGTGCGATCGCTACTGGAGTCTTCTCCAGAGATCAAAGTAACTGCCCCAAATGATATTGGCAAGTTAACTGCCATGATTGCCGGGGCAAACTTGATGTTGTCTACTGACAGTGCGGCACTACAACTGAGTGTTGCAGTACAAACTTACACTATTGCCTTGTTTGGCCCCACCGATCCAGCTAAGTCGTTGCCGAAAAACGATAAATTCCTGGCCATTAAATCCGCTACGGGCAAAACGGCAGATATTTCACCAAACGCTGTTTTGGAGAAAATTTGGGGTGGTTGAAGAAGAATACAGAATTCAGAATACAGAATTCAGAATCAATTCAGTGGAGAATTGCAACCGACTACTTACGTAGAACCCCGTGCATCTATCATCTGTGTCAACTTCAGGTGAAGCCTTAAGATATTGGGTATTCCCAACCATCGGCGGGGAATACCCAATATTAGTAGGGTGCGCTTTTTTGCCCAATCCCCCACTTCAAGCATTGCTATAGCAAGAGACTGGGGACTGGGGACTGGGGACTGGGGACTGGGGACTGGGGACTGGGTGAAAAGTCTTTTTGTGTCTGAGTTTTATCATCTTATTGATGTCCTAATACCAATTCTCTATGAACATGCGCCTAATTATTCTGGGACAAACCTCTGCGTACCTTTGCGTTAACCTCCGCGTACCTTTGCGTTTAAAAAAAATCGGCATATTTGGCGCAGCCTCACAAAGAAACGGTATAAGCACCTTAGCTGTTGCTATAAATTCTGAACTCTGAATTCTGACTCCTGAATTCTGACTTCTTCTTCAAAAGATCTCAAAAAAAGCATCGTCTAATTCATAACCCAGCATTTGAGCCATAGACTTGAGGCGGGACAAGCTGGGAATGCCTTGCTGTTTTAACCAATCACTCAAGATAAAGATTTTGTGCATCAAAAATATCTCTAAAGCTTCAGGATTATACTGAATGCCCTCTTGGGAACTGAACTGATGTGGTACTAGCATGGCAGTATAACGAGCAAATTCTCCAGTTTTCCAATCTAGTAAAAATGGTAACCAAGGGTATTTGGCATCTAAACGCACAAACCACAGCCGGATTTCTGGAATTTCTGAGAGTTCCCGTGGATCGTCAGGTTCTTTGTCGTAATTGATATCAAAGCTTAGCTGCTGTTCGTGGGATGCGACCCCATCTTGCAGCAGTTGTTCGATCGCCACTGACGCAGGCGACAGATCTAAATTGTTAATCAAGTCATTATTGAGTGCGATCGCAATTGTTTTTGACTCAGCAGCCACTTTCTTTATGCTCAACTGTAGGATCGAGAATCAACAGTAGCAGTTTTGAGCCGTTGACGCTACATTCAGCAAAAAAGCCGTCAAAAAACCTCTGATGTCTGGCGATCGCCACTCACAGGATATTTTGCTCAATTGAAATATTACTTTGATAGCTGCTATAATTACAGACCTTTAACTGAAAAATTACTACATCATAACATGGTATGCATCAGAATAAGCGTCTTTTGTCAAGACAAACTGTACTCTCAGGTAGACATTTAGAGCATTTTTAAGCTAAAGTTGTAATGAGTTTGTTTTAGATTAAGGTCTGACAAAGTAGGCATCAAAAGCAAAAAAATCATTATTGCAACCTGTAATTTTCGCAGCATCAAAAGCCAAAACACAAGTACAGGTAGAAAAGTTGTGTGCAATATCCATGCATATATTAAATAACCAATAAACATTGAGACGGGAAAATTCCCCCAACAGTTAACAAGCTGTAATATGCAAAAACAAACAATTTCTACAAGACCAATTCGTTCCCTAGAAGATGCACTTGAACGGTGTCAAGTCCTGGGTATGCGCGTCAGCCGCCAGCGTCGCTTTATTCTGGAACTACTTTGGCAAGCAAACGAACATCTTTCTGCTAGAGAGATTTACGATCGCTTAAACCAACAAGGCAAAGAAATCGGTCATACTTCGGTGTATCAAAATTTAGAAGCATTATCAAGTCAAGGCATCATCGAGTGTATTGAACGGTGCGACGGGCGTTTATACGGAAACATCAGTGATTCTCACAGTCATGTCAACTGTATAGATACAAATCAAATTCTGGACGTTCACGTGCAACTGCCAGAAGATTTTATCCGCCAAGTTGAACAACAAACAGGAGTGCGAATTACTGAGTATAGTATTAACTTTTATGGTTATCGGAATTCGCAAGAAGGCTAGGACGCCAATTCAGTAATCCTAGAAGAACCTCTCCCCCAACCCCTCTCCTACGAGGAGAGGGGAGTTTAGCTCCCCCTTCCCTTCAAGGGAAGGGGGCTGGGGGGTTAGGTTTTTGATTACTGAATCGATGCTCTGGGGATTGGGGATTGGGGATTGGGGATTAAGAATGTGGGTGTGGGTAGGGTGGTAGGGTGAAATTCTCTCTCCATCTCTCCATCTCTCCCAGTCCCCAGTCCCTAGTCCCCAGTCCCTAAAAAATAGTTTCATCAACTGAATCATCATCATATAAATCTACTGGTAAAATTGTGCCTTCGCAGCTTTCAATTAGTCCGATTGTCGCGGGATTATTCCAATTAACATTTGTGTTTGGCGTGATTTTTTCGCTGTTGAATAAGGGTTGGTGCGATGGGCTACGCCCCGCCGTAGGCGATGGCAAACTTTTCAGTTTTTGAAACGATTCTTTGGAGAACAAAGCACCATTATCGGCGGCCAATTTTTTGTCAGTTTCAGTCAGGATGGCATCAAATAAACAGGCGTTGGTGAGATTGGCAAAATTCAAATTTACACCCATTAAGTTTGCCTGTTGGAGGTTAGCACCTGCGAGATTTGCCTGTTGGAGATTTGCGCCTGCGAGATTTGCCTGTTGAAGATTTGCGCCTGTGAGATTCGCCTGGTGCAAGTTTGCATTTGCGAAATTCGCCCCGATTAACTCCGCATTAGATAAATTTGTTTGCTCAAGATTTATTTGAGTTAACGCCACTTGAAATAAAGAGGCTCCCGATAGATTGAGTCCAGCCAGAGAATTGATTCGAGTTGTGAAGGCGCTTTTATGTAAAACCGTTGTCCTAGCAATTAGCGCACTTAAGGCCTGCGGATTGAATTCTGTCAAATTGATTGGATTACCACAAGGCCAAAAAGGAATTTTTGTTTCCCGGTAGCAAGCACAAACCAATAAAAACACATTCAATCCCACAGCAGCATTTACCTGCTCTACATTCACAGGATTTTGCAGTGCGTGAAAATGAGTCAAAGCTTTATGTGCTATTCCCTTATCTAACCAATGTCCTTGACAATAAGCACGCCAAAAAGACAAAAGACGTTGAAACAAAACTTCAAAAGAAAAGCGGTTTTTTTGCTCTTTGCGTAATCCCTCGATCGCCAGTTCTTCAATTTCCTGACTCAGTATCCCATAACCCAGTAACTTATAAATATGCTCGGCTACACCACTGGGAGAATCAAGCACAAAACTCAGCGTCCCATAACCCTCATCTCGATACCGAGTCAACAATTTCAACTCACCAGCAACAGCCTCCCCACAAAGATATTCTCCCAACTTAGTATGCGAAAACTCAATTAAATTACTTTGCGCCTCTGCGCCTTTGCGTGAACTTTTCCAGTCCTGAACTTCAAAATAAAACCCTGGTAAATTCTTCCATTCCTCATTGACCTGATAACCCTGCGCCTGTAGAATTTTCAGAGCGATCGCTTGCATTTGCTCAACTAAATCCTGGGGATGGCGATCGCCGAGTAAATTAGCGATCGCTTCTGGAGTCCGATGAATATGAGCAAATCCCCATCGCAACAGCATTGTTTTCATTCCATTAGTTAGCGGATAGCCCAACAACCATTGACTCAAGCGATGATGAATTTCCCATAACAAAGTAGCCTTACTAGATAATTGCAATAATTCATTATCTAGCAGTCCCTCACGGTGTAAAATGCCCAACAAATGTAGCATTAAAGGTTGACGCACAAAGACAGATAATTCTGCAAACTTTGATTTGCCAAATAACCCCGCCTGTTTTAAGAATGTAAAGAAATTTTGAGCAATCGGCAACGATTGTACTTTTGTCCAATGCTGAAACCATTGTTTGAGTTCTTCTACATCCAACGGCTGGATAGTAATTCGCTTACATAAAAGCACTACTTCCGGGTCAATTTCCTGCAACGTATTTGACCGACTTGTTAACACAATTTTGTGGCGGTGCTGAGACTGAAAGTTAAGTAATTGCTGAAGAAAAATTGCTTTTGCTCTAATACTATGAGCGGAAAGAGGTAGTTCATCCAAACCATCCAGCAGCAACAAACACCGAGAATTTTCTTGCTCTAACCAAGTTGAAAGATTAGCAGGAAAAGCCCAATTGAGAGTTTCAGTAAAAGTTTTGCCGTATCTTATATCTCGCAACCTAATTAGTATCGGCATCCATTCAGGGTAAAATTCTTGTGCAATTTGTGCAGCCCAAACTTGGCAAAAACTAGTTTTTCCATAACCAGGTTCCGACTCAATCACAGCGATGGTTTCTAAATCAGCTAGCTGTTGTTGTGCCCATGTTTTTAAATCAACTGGCTTGGGGTTTTTGTTATCTTGCTCAGAAATGCTTTCCTCTACTGGTAAGCCTTTTTGTTGGACATAAATATCCTTAAGAGCAAAATATTCTGTGAGCAACGGCAGACTCAGATTTTGAATTAAACTTGCACGGTAATGTTCTCGGTGAAAGTCAATTTTATCAGCCACCGTAGAACCAACTGATGAAATTCCCAATCGGACAAATTTTTGCAGTTGGGCTAAAGGGGCAGCATTTTCGGTAACTACTAGCAGTAAGTGACCAGGAAACGAATGAAGCAAACGCTGTGTAATGAGTTTAGCTTCAGCTTCCTCTGCACCATTGGCTACCAACCAAGCCATAGCAGCATTATTTATTTGTTGTACCAGTAACGAGTCAGCAACCAAAGACAGTGCTTGTTCAGCTTGAGTGTCAGTCAATTTACCAGGACTGAGAGTTTTCAGCAGTCCTTGCAGTTGAGGATCTTCGAGTGTGATTTTACCGAGTTCCTCTTGGGGGATGTTTGGTTGGGTAAGTATTTTTGCTCGGTCTAGCCACAGTCTTTGCAGGCTTGATTCCTGCTTTAAAATTGCTTGCAAAGCTTGGAGATAAGCAATTTGAAAGGCTAACCATGTGCCTTCATTACGTTTTAAAGGTTTTTTTTGGCTGAGGCTACGCAACAAGCTTGCTGTCAACTCGGAAATAATACTAATTTCTTGGCAAACAATACTTAAGGGTAGTTCTAAGACTTCTACCAAAGTACAGATATCAAGAGGTGTCAGGCTTTTGACTTCCATAACCTGAACAATACGGTAGCCAATACCTGCCAATTCCCCCGCTGAAAATCCGCTGATTTGATTGATTGCGATATTGCGTTCTGCCAACCAGTGCCTAATACTCAGGTTCATTTAATTACATGCCCAAGGCTTGCTATGGCAATTATGATCGATTTATTCAGTTTGCGAAAACACGTCACAATGGGGAAGACAAAGTTTTGTATCAAAACTGTTTTTTAATAAGTAAAAAACAGTAATTGTTTCATTGAGTAGATTATGAGCGATCGCCCTTTAAAGTTACTGTTAATCGACCAAGACCCGATTTTTCGTCTGGGATTACGGGTAGCTCTAGAAGCAATTCCTGACCTGCAAGTTACAGCAGTGGTAGAAACTGATACTGCTGCCTTGCAGATTTTAGCAGAAATTGCAGAACTTGACCCTAATCAGGTGAATTTGGTGGTTTTGGAATTAGGTAATAATCGCTCCACTACTAGCCAGCAACTGGGATTGCAATTCTGTCGGCAACTGAGAGCCTTGTACCCCAATCTGCCGATTTTCCTCCTCAGTTCTATTCAAGAACAAGGATTACTATTAGCTGCCAAATCTATTGGTGTAAATGGCTACTCTCCTAAAGGCACACCTCTTTCTGAGCTAGTCATTGCCATGCAACAAGTTGCAGCTGGTGGTTCCTATTGGTTTGACCAAACCCAAACAACAATAACTCCTTCATCCGCCACAGACGCGATGAATCGAGACGCGATTCATCGCGTCTCTACAAATTTCCCACTTCCTTTGTTCAAGCTGCGAAATAATTTACGTTTGTCAGGAATTGATTACATTAACGCTACCTTAGCGTCAGTAACAGCACAATTACAAGTACCTGGAATACCAGTATTAGATCGGGCAATTCTGGCTGGACAACGACGAGAACTACTAGCATCTCGTTGGTTGCTCAATCGGTTGCTGGTTTCGCCAGAAGAAAGACAAGAGGATAATATTCCGGTTGCTGATGAGCCGCTTGTGAGTCCTTCATTGAGTAGTGCCATTCAACAAACCCAAATGCAGCCACCTCTGCTAACTGCGGCAGCCTTACAATCTCTTTTGTTTGCATCTTGCGTTACTAAACTTCAATTTCCTTTAGAAAATGTCACAGATATACCTTTAGAAATTGACATTTTGCGCGAACAAAAAAAACGGGAATTACTTTATTTAATTCTGCAAAAATTAGCTCAACAATTGGATGAATTACGGGTTTCTCAAATTGAAATAAATCAATTATTGGGGGTAAAAAGTACATTAACAAGGGATTTATGGCAAGCAGCAGTCACAGATTTTTTTGGTAAATTTTCTCTGATTAAACTAGGTAAACAAAATATAGAAATTGTAAACGTGTTGCTGCAAAATACCCAGATTGTGCAAGCAGAAATTCTCAATAAAATTCCCTTAGTTTTTGAATTGTATAGTTATCTGCTATTTCAAACAGAAATATACATTGATAATGCTTCTTATCCAGCAGTCAGCGCTGAAGCAAAATCCCAAGCATCAATGATTTTAGAGAACTTGTTGATTCAGGTAGCAAATGCAGTAGTACAACCACTGCTCAATTCCTTAGCAGATGTAGAAATAATTAAGAAAAATTTTTATGGTAGCCGATTGATTTCCACAAGAGAGATTGAAAGATTTCGGAATGAATTGTCATGGAAATATCGTTTTAATAATTATATAAATGAAGCCCAGACAATTTTTGAAAGTCGCTACGAAATATTTGTGATTGCACCACGCGGCATTGCAAAAACATCAATTTATGCCCCGCGAAATCAGGAATTAACAAAACTTTCTAATATTCCTTTATTAGTGACATTGGTACTAGAATTCAGTGATGCGATCGCACCGCGTTTAAAATCTCTATTAGCATTTTTAGGTAGCGGCATTGTATTCATTTTGACTCAAATAATCGGTCGTGGTTTAGGTTTAATCGGTCGTGGTATTCTCCAAGGTATTGGTAGTGTTTCGTTGATAGAAAAGAACTTTAGACGAAAATAGGGAGTGGGGAGATGGGGGAGATGAGGGAGATGGGGGAGATGGGGGAGGTAGGGGTACAAATGACTAATGACTAATGACTAATGACAAATGCCCAATGACAAATGACAAACAACGATATTATCGGGTTAGTAGTTTCTTACGTATACGCAACTAGTCTACTCGTCGTAGGTGAGGGACTACGTAAGCTGTTTGGTGTGAAACCGGATTTGACTCGGAAGGTAATTCATGTTGGTGCAGGGATGTGGGTTTTTGGCGTCCTGCTGCTGTTTAACCGCTGGGAAATCGGAATTATACCCTTTGCTACGTTTATCGCACTCAATTACCTGTTCTACCGCTACCGGGTGATTGGTGCAATGGATACCGAAGATAGTTCACCTGGTACAGTTTATTTTGCTATTTCTGTGACATTACTATTTGGGTTACTGTGGCGACCAAATGGCCCAGTAGATAGCGTCCCAATTGCCGTAGCTGGGATAATGGCCATGACTTGGGGTGATGCACTGGCGGCATTAATCGGTAGGCGCTTTGGGGAGCATAAATACCAAGTGGGTAATTCTGTGCGTTCTTGGGAGGGTTCAGCAGCGATGTTTGTGGCGAGTACAGCAGCGATTTTTTTAGTGCTGTTGTTGCTTCCTGGTTCGTCCCTTAGCCCCTTAGCAATGCCTTTGGGTTTGGGATGGGCTTTATTGACGGCGATCGCAACTGCTACTTTTGCCACCCTAGCCGAAGCAGTCTCACCCCACGGCACAGATAACCTCAGCGTACCATTAGTAGCGGCGGCTGTAGTTTGGGTAATAACGCAGGTTTTAATAATTCGTAATTAATTATCAAACAGAATTCAGGAGTCAGGAGTCAGAATTCAGAATGAATTTTGTGCGACTGGCGGATAGCGCAGCGTTAGCGAGTACTCGAGCGTCACGAGCGTCAAGATTGCTGAATTCTGAATTCTGAATTCTGTATTCTTCTTCAAAAATTCTGAGTTTTGAATTTTTCTATTATTTTGAGGCTTGTCGTTAGAGGATGTTTTAAAAGTCCTGTAGTTGGTAGCAAAACGTTTTAGATCCCCCTAAATCCCCCGATAAATTGGGGGACTTTGATTCTGGTTCCCCCCTTTTTAAGGGGGGTTAGGGGGGATCAACAAGTGCCTAAAATTACAGCAAACTACTTTTAAAACATCCTCTTAGACATCACTTTGGTTTCGGTTCCCAGTTAAAATCATAAGGACAGCTACATTCAACAGCGCGATCGCAATTAATCACCATCAGACTAAAGCAAAAGTTTAGTAGAGTTCCGTTGTCAAATTTCACCTTTAAACTTTCTGGACTGCGGAACCCTGGGCTTGTATAACTCATAGTTTGATACTTTTTACTGAGGTCAGATGCGCTAAAAAAATAAGGGCGAAGACTGAAACTATCACTCTTTAATTTATTAAAACAAACGGCTTCTGTAATGTAGCGGTTGGCAATTATTTCTGCTGTTTGCCGAGATGGATTACCATATGATATTGTAGGCATTTTGTTGGCTTCGGTGCAGTCAACTACATAAGTTTTTGGAAAAAAATAATATACCGTTAGTGTCAGTCCTAAAACTGCGATCGCTACAAGTCCTATAATTTTTTTCATCACCTAAAACTGCTTTATTTCATTCCCCATTCCCCATTCCCAATAATTCACAAATTCCAATTGCGGCGAAAATGAAAGAAGCCTTCCAATAAGTCTTGCAAAGCAATGTTGCTATTTAACTTTTGTTTATTCCACTCTCTGACAATTTGTTCCAAAATTTCGGAAAAACTGGGATAAATAGGAGAAAAATTTGCTAAATCTTTGATTTTAATTTTTTCAGACATCGCTAAAGCAATCAAATTAATTAATTCTCCAGCTTCTGCCCCCAATACCGAAGCTCCTAAAATTTCGCCATTGCGTAACACAATTAATTTACACATACCAGTGGTTTCATCCCGGAGTTGCGCTGCTGCCACTGTTTTAAAATATTGTCGCAAAACTAAAAATTCATCTCGGCGAAATTGGCCTTTCGCCTGTGCCTCAGTCAAACCCACTTGCACCATCACAGGCACTGAAAATATCCCCCAAGGAATGCAGCGATAATTTACTCGTAATCTGGGGAAAAATAGTGCATTTTTCAGAGCAATTTTGGCTTCATAATTAGCGATATTTGCAAAGTCGTAACCACCAATTACATCACCGCAAGCGTAAATACGGTGATTGGTGGTTTGTAGTTTATCATTCACTACTAAACGGCGTCCATGCCATTTCACACCTACCGTTGCTAAATTTAGAGATTCAAGATTTGGCTGTTGTCCAGTCGCCACTAAAATTTCATCAGTTTCAATGGCTTTATCTCCCGCCTGAAGCCACTTTTTATCATCAATTCGTCTGACTTGAGTCACTGGTTTGGCAGTAAGGACGCGCACGCCTTCAACTTCCAACTGTGCTTGAAGCACTATGGCTATGTCAGGGTCAATATGAGGTAAAACATACGGATGCTTGACTACCAGCGTCACATTGCAACCGAACCGCGCTAAAGTTTGAGCGATTTCAATACTTTGGGGAATCCCGCCAATAATTACCCAATTTTTGGGTAAGGTCACTTTATTTAGGTATTGCCAAATATTAGCTAGCGTAAGATAGCCCGTAGCTTCTAGTCCTTCAATTTCCGGAATTTCTGGACGCGAACCACTAGCCAGCAAATATGTCCGTGCCCGTAGTAAGCGATTATTAACAACAAAAGCCAGTTGGGACGAGGATTGAAATTGCCCAGTCCCAACAATGACATCGACTCCCTGGGCGGCTAGGGTGGCAGGAGAATGCTGTTCTTCGAGATTTGAGGCAACGGCTTGAGCATACAGCATCGCTTCCTGCCATGCCAGAGATATGTGGCATTTTTCTGAGGTATCAGTCTGTGTGGCATGAATACCAAAACCAGCTGCATTACCCAATTTTTGTGCCAGTTTAGCAATTTCACTCAGAGCGTAATGATGAATAAACCCGAAGTCTACTTTCGGTTGCACCAAGGCGACTGTAGCACGTAGTTGGCTGGCAGCAAGGGCAGCGTGATATCCAGTAAGACTGCCACCAATAATTACGACATCGTAATCAATAGTCATTTGTCATTGGGCATTTGTTATTTGTCATTGGGCATTGGGAAGAAGCAGGGGGCAGGGGGCGGGGGGCAGAGGGTAAGATTTTCTCCCCAAGCTTTGAGCAAGAACTGCTCCCCTGCCTCCTCGTCTCCCTCATCCCCCTCATCTCCCTACTCCCCACTCATTTAGCGCTGTGAGTAAGCGTTGGTTATCCGACTCTTCACGTACAGCAACCCGGAAAAAGCGATCGCCTAGTTCTTTAAAGCTAAGGCAATCGCGGATTAAAATCTGATGGTGCTTGAGTAACTCTTGCTGTAGCTGCGAAGTAGATTGTTGAGACTCAACCAGTAAAAAGTTAACAGCACTTGCTTGGGGTTGCAATCCTGGTATTTTAGCTAATCCCTGAAACAGTTGGTTTCGTGCAGGTGGTAGCCATGTCCAGGTTTGCAGTTGAAACTCCCTATCTTGGAGTGCCGCAATTGCCGCCGCTACCGCTAGCGTGTTTACAGGCCAGGGGTCACGCCATTGCTGCCACTTAGACAAGCTATCGGGGTGAGCGATCGCATATCCCAGTCGCAGTCCTGGGAGACTGTAAAATTTTGTCAGCGATCGCAATATTACTAAATTCGCATACTCCTGCACCAGCCCAATTAAGCTTTGTTCCTCATTCGGTGGCACAAAATCCATAAACGCTTCATCCACCACTACCAAGGCAAATTGCTCTAGATAGGGCAAAAGCGAGTCCCGCGAAAATAGCTTCCCCGTTGGGTTATGCGGATTATTTAGCAATAGTCCTTTGCCCTTAGTCTTTTGTCCTTTGTCAAGAACTAATGACAAAGAACTCATAACCAATGACTCTTGACCAATGACTAATGACAAAGGACACTCCAGGACTTTAGCCTTCCATGCTGCCAAGGTTCGGTAGTAGTCGCCAAAGGCTGGAGTTATTAAAACTGTTTCGGATAATTGTGATAATTCCCTACCTATTAAAGTAAGTAATTCTGCTGAGCCGTTACCCGGCAGAATCCACTCAGGCGGCAATTGATGAAAGTGACTGAGAACCAGTCTCAGTTCACTATAGCTAGGGTCTGGATAGTGCTTAATATTACCAATTTGGGACACGATAGCAGCGATCGCGCTGTTTGGCGGTCCCAATGGGCTGATGCTAGCAGAAAAATCCAGAATAGCATCAGGGGGACAGCCAGCCAGTGCTGCTGCCCAGGCTAAATTTCCCCCGTGTGCTGGTTGCCGCATCAAAAAAAGGTTTCCTGAAACAGAGCCTATGATTTTGGGGGTGCTACCCTTTCTCTAAATAGCTTCCCTGCCGAGAAGGCTGGTACCTTCGTCGCCGGAATTTCCATTTTTTCATTTGTTTTCGGGTTGCGACCTTCACGGGCTTTACGTTCCCGTGATTCAAAAGAACCAAATCCCACCAGCGTTACTTTATCACCAGAGGAAACCGCTTCAATAATCGTTTCCAGTGCGGCAGTTAAAACTGCATCGGCTTGTTTCTTGGTAACACTAGCCTTTTCAGCTACGGCATCAACTAATTCACCTTTGTTCATGTCAAACTCCTAAAGTTTACTTGAGATTTTTTTACGGATGCATGTTGATACATCTGTACCGAAATCTCTGTTGTTAGAAATACAAAAATCATCCTTTGGGAGTATTTTTACTCAAAACGCCTGTACATCCCATCGGCTCGACTTTTCAATGAATCATTCTAAGGCGTTGTAGCCTGATGTGGATAGATGAAACCATTAATTTATATAGATTTCAGGATTTTTTGTAGTTTTAGGGTACTTGTTTCACTAAAAACCACCATAAAAGTAGGAAAAAATACTTAGTGAAAACCCTAGTTATGAGGGGAACAGGAGAGGGGGAGATGAGGGAGATGAGGGGGATGAGGGAGATGAGGGAGGTGGGCAGACAACGGGACAAGGAGACAGGGATGTGAGGTAATTTGTGCATTGGCGCAGCTGGCTTTTGGCATCGCTTCACCTTGTCGCAAGTCTTCTCAATCAAGTATCTGAAAATGTAGCTGTAAAAATTTGTCAGAGATTACGATTTGTAACGCATTCCCCACAGATAAATTCTGTGGCTTCCACAGTGCGGATACTTTGGTGAATTATTGGGCATGGGGCATTGGGAAGAGGAAGAGGGGCAGGGGGCAGGGTGCAGGGGAGAAGTTCCTTCCCTCTGCTCCCTGCTCCCTTGCCTAACATATTTGTTGGGTTTCGTGCCTCAACCCAACCTACGAATCTAAATTTGCAATAACCTTCTGGATTCACCCATAAAAGCGATCGCCTTTACAAACGAAAGCGATTTTTTAATGTTGAAAAATGTTTTAAATGTTTTGTTAGTAAGAAAATGTTAAAACCTTGAGCATATTTCAATTGAATGGAATACACCCTTTGAAAGTAGGGGCGCACAGCTGTGCGCCCCTACTCCGGTCTATTCGACTGCAAATTGCTGTAAGTGAGAATTGAGGCCATTTAGGACTGCTATAGTAACTGCTGAGGATTTAAGCAGAACTGACTCACCTACCTGCTCATCATCTTTATTGCCCACTAGGAAGCTTCAAGCCCCGACGCTCAAGAATTTGTCGCACCTGTGGACTTGGGGCGTAGTTATAGCCGTAGGAGGAGTTCTCAGAGTCATCCATAATCTGAGGCGTGAGCAACACAATTACCTCATTACGCTGGTTAGATCTGTTTGTACTTCTAAACAGCGAACCAATCAACGGAAGATCGCCCAAAATAGGAATCTTGGAGACAGTTGTCCGGTCTGAATCTTGAATAATGCCTGACAGAATTAGAGTTTGACCATCTCTCAAGCGAATCAAGCCAGAATTCAGGGAACGTTCAGACACCAAAAATATTGTTTGGTCATTACCTGAAACATTCAACACAGCTGACGATTGAGGTGCTTTGACAACGGGAGCTACTGATAAGGAAACAAAACCATTGTCATCAATTCGCTCAATTTTAACAGCTAGGGTTAAACCCACATCTGTTTTTTCAGCTGTAACCGTTTGTATGGAGGTACCATCGCCACGAGTGGTTTCGCTCTTAACGTTTCCTATAACTTCCTGGGTCAGCTTGACATTAGCCTGTTGACCTTCTTGCACAATTAAGGTTGGGTCGGTCAGTATCTTAGCGTTACCATTTGTAACCTGAGCTTGCAAACTAGCGAGTAACCGTTTGGGGAACTGGTATAAACTTGGCAAAGATGCAGTAGCTGTACCAAGGGCACCTCGTACTATACTTGATGTGCCATCAGCATTTCTAGTAATGATGTTATCGGTTGCTGGGGTGATATTAGAGAAACCTGGTTGTAGGGGATTGCCACTAGGCGCAATAGGTTGATAAAATATTCTACTTCCTGAGTCTTGAACTCTAAAGATATTGCCATTCGCGTCCACTACAGTCGTACCTGGGGTAGTTCCTGGAATAGCTACACCTGTGTTGGGATCAAAGAAAGGCGTTCCCGTAATAGGATTCTGGATGACGGGTGTACTAGTCACACTGCTTGATGCTTCAGTTCCAGTAGCTGGTCTAGAACCACCAAAATTAAAAGACGCCGCACCACCATCACTGGTAAAGAAGTTATTTCCAACCCCAAAGGAAAAGCTAGTGTTGTAGTCCTGGGTGTTCAAGAGGTTAACATCGATAATCTTGACGTTGACAACGACTTGACGACGCCGGATATCAAGCTGAGTTAGTTGAGTCATTGCCATTTCAACTAGCCTGGGAGGTCCAATTAAAGTCAGAGAATTGGTGCGCTCGTCTCCTAATGCCTGTAAACCTCTGAGTAATGGGTTGGAGTCTTTAAATTCAGCGCGCTGAGTTTCAAGTCTGGTTTCCGTTGTTGTCTGAGTTTGGGTGATGGGAGCAACTCCAGTGCCCACAGGTACAGCATTAACACTAGTAACTTGTCGTTCGCGGCTGACGGCACTTTCTGCCCCCAAGCCGACCAAAAAATTCAGCGCGACTCCCACTGATACCTGATTGAGTCTCAAGCTACGCATAACCATGTCACGGGTCGCATTAGGTAGTTTCGGCCCTACGAAGACCGTGCGACCACTGCGGTTAGCTTCTAAACCACTCAAGCGCAAGACGTAGTTAAACACATCTTGCACTGGCTCGTTTTCTATATCTAACGAGATTGTTTGAGAGGTTGCTTGGGCGGCACCACCTTGCTGACCTCCACCACCTTGCTCACTACCTATGTAAGCCAGGTTTAAACCAGCCGCACGGGCAAGTAATGACAAAACCTCACGCACTGGTGCATCTCGCAATACTAAGCGGGGTACGCGTTCCTGTGTTGCCAAGTCAATGGTGCTAGGAGAAGCATCGGTAGCAGAAATCGCAATATCTCCCACAGGTGGGGCGACGGCTCTGGGTAAGAAAGGTGGAGCCTGACTCACAGGTTGACCTGGACCGGCAGCTTGTGCGGGTTGTCCGTCAATGGTGACTTGGGGGTTGGGAACGAGAACGTCTGGCTTTTGACCTGGTTGGGCTGGAGTAGAAGCAGGCGGCGCTGTAGATGTTGGCGTTGTTGGTGTTGCTGAGGCGGCTGTGGTGCCACCAGATGGGCTAAAGCTGAGTGTAATTCCATTTGGCGATCGCACCACAGGTTCACTACCCGGTACATTGTCGCTGCCAATTACCGTCACCCGAACACTATTAGCATCAAGTTGACTAACCTCTACCGAAGCAATTCCGGGTGCTGGACTCTCTTGACGAAAATTATTACCTTGTGGTAATCGTAATTGAGTATTAATAATGTCTGCAACTAAAGCCTTACCTCTTTTTGTAGTGAAAACTTGCGGGCGCGACCCTGAAGAAGTTTTCAAAACAACGCTAACTCCACCATTAGCTGCATTTAACTGTACATTAGTAACTTGAGCAATTTGTGCCCAAACTGGTTGAGCTGCCAAAAAAACAAAAGCAGCAGTACCTAATATAAAACTATTACCGTGAATCTGTTTCACAGTTCATTCCTCACCTAAATAAAACCTTGTTTAGAAGCAATTTTTGAGTAGTTAGTTATGAGTGCTGAGTTTAAAATTAGTTAGGAGTGAGGAGTTAGGAGTGAGGAGTTAGGAGTGAGGAGTTAGGAGTGAAAAGTGACGAGTTAATAGTAGCTTGTAACTTACAACTCATAACTCCTAATTCATAACTCCTAACCTCTAACTAATAATTCATAACTCCTCACTCCTAACTCCTAACTCATAATTCATAACTCCTAACCCCTAACTACTTTTTGGGTGCAGCCTTAGCTGCTGCGGCTGCTATTTCTTCTGGACTAAGTGGCATCAATACCTGTAATTGGAATGATGTATTAATCGCTGCTGGTCCCACCCGCACCGGTGTTTTATCTGTTGGGGATCTGGACTCAGGTGGAGCTATATTTGATTGATAATCTTTAACTATCAACAAAGGCTGTAAACGCTCAATGTTACGAATTATCGATTGCGTTTGTTCATAGGTTCCTGTAATTTCGGCACTGATACTGCTGCGTTGCAGTTTGCCGTCAACTAATTTTCCTAGACTTCCATCGATAATTGGTTCTGGTTTTTGGGAAATTGGCACAAATTTCTTGAGTTTGGCTTTCACTCCACTAATGGGAGTTTGAGCATTCCCAGACTCAACTAAGCGGTTCAGATCCAACAGCAATGTATCCAAGGTTTTCTCATTAGCAAATAAACCTAAAACCTGGATTTTTTGCTGTTTTGCTTGTGCTAGTTCCTCTTTAACTTTATCAATCTGTTTGATATTAAGTTTCTTTTGCTCAATTTGCCCTTGGAGTTCCGTGGCTTTTGCTTGCTGTTGCTGATAGCTTTCCCAAGCTGGCATCAACAGGTTTAAGAATATATAACCTGCTCCTGCTAAACCAATTACCCCCACTAAAATACCAATAATTTTTGGTGTGAAAGCAATGCCAAATAGCACAGGGGATGCTGGGGTTGCTGCATCTAATTCTCCGGCGTGTTCGGCAAAATTTAAATCATCACTCAGCGTCATTTTGAAATGACTCCTGTTTGTTGCATAGTACGAATTCGAGTCACTAGCCCCACTGTGCCTTTTTTCTCCAACTCTCGAATTAATTCCGAAGCGGGAACATCATTCATGCTCGATTGAATGGTGTATTTAACGACTTGTGGAGGCTTAATTGTTACACCAGGAAGTGGTTGAGCTACACCTGATGTAATGGGAGCATCTACTAAGCTTGCCGTAATAATTCTGCTTTCTGAAGACTTTAAAAAGCGAGACTGCTGCAAACTCAATAAGAAATCATTGACATCGTTAAAAGAACGAGCCAATCCGGTAATTTCTAATCCCCCAGCTGGATTATTGGGTGGTTTGCCTTCCGCCACCGGAATGGGTGGGATTTGCCTGATGTTCTCAATTTGCACTGCTGCGGGAATGCGATCGCGCAAATCTTGCAGCATGGCAGACCAAGGGCGAATTTGGTCAAATACAGTGACTAAAGCCTGGGTTTCCCCTTTAATTGCGCTCGTCTCTGCCTTGATTTTATTCAGATTTCCGATCTCTGTATCTAACCTCTTGCTTTCCTGATCTAGTTGTGCTATTGTGCCATCTAGCTCAACAACCTTCCCTTGCAACAACCACCAACCAACTCCTAATAAACCTGGCAGGCCTACACCAAGTGCAACTCCCACATATATTGGTGTTAAATTCCCTCCAGGAAGACGTAGGGATACTCCTCCCTTTTTCTCAGGCTTTTTCTGATATGCTGGGCGGTCTTTAAGAAAGTTAACATCCAAACTGTACATTTTCTCACACCAACTAGAGATAGATATTATGGTTTGAGAATTCTCAAACAGCGCGACTGTCAAGATAGACAATCCAAAATCTCAAAATCCAAAATCCAAAATTATTAGACCTCCCGCATTCCTAGACCAAGTACGATCGCCAATCCAGACCGTTGTACCTGTGGATATTTGTCGCTGTCAACTTGCAAGGACAAAGCGCCAATTGGATCTATTTGGATAGTTGGCAAGCTCAACCGTTGGGTAAAGAATTCATCAAGCTGTTGGAGTCCGCCTCCAGGCCCAGCTAATAAAATCTGTGCTACCTCCAAATTTTCACTTTGGTTGAGGTAAAAATCGATGGAACGGCGCAGTTCATCTGTTAGTTCTCCCAATACTCTCAATATGGCTGCCATACCAGGATCGAGTTCGGTGACGCCGGTTTTGCCGCCATCTAAGGGAGTTGGGGTAATGACCATTCCCTGTAACATTTCCATATCTCGTGATGTAGGTAAGCTCATTGCCCTAGCGAGGGCAGTTTGCATTTGATAAGTTCCTATGGGTACCGTGCGGGAAAATTGCGGTACTCCGTTCACGATAATGGCTATTTCTGTGCTGTCGAACTCGATATCAACTAGTACTGCTGCTTCTTGCGGGCCAAATTGTCGCAATTGATCGCGAATAGTCCGAATGAGAGCAAAACTGTTAATTTCTAAAACATCGATTTGTAATCCTGCCTGCTCGAATGTACTGATATAGGTATCCGTTATCTCCTTGCGGGTAGCAACTAACAGTACCTGTACTTTTTCAATGCCATCTTCATCTACAAAATACCCAAGTTTCTGATAATCTACATCAGCCTCTTCACGAGGATAAGGTAAATACAAACCTGCTTCATGGTTTAGCACCATTTCACGCAGTTCTTTGTCATCTAACTCTGCTGGCACTGGTATTAGACGAACAATAGAATCTCGTCCTGGTACACCGGTAGCAACACGAGAAACTTTGATTTTGCTTTGGGCTAGCGCTTCCTGGATTAACTGCGCCATTGCTGGAGGGTCGGTGATTTGACCATCGGTAACTACACCTTCAGGAACGGCTACCGATGTCAAAATTTCTAGTTTCAAGCCTTGACGCTGCTTGCGTAGCTGAACTACATTTACCCGTTCGGGAGCGAGTTCAATACCGACCCCTTTATTTGATTTGCCAAACAGACTATTGAAGCTTTTCACCACAGTTGTGCCCGCTGGACTGCTAAATTGAATTGAGGATTGGGGAGTGGAGAGTGGGGAGTTAGGAGTTAGGAGTTAGGAGTTAGGAGTTAGGAGTTAGGAGTTTGAAATTTTCCCCATCTCCCTATTGCCTATTCCCTATTCCCTATTTCCTAGTTATCTTTACTACTGGTAATTGATTTAGCCTATAATCTCGTCAATTCTGCATAAGATTTTCACCTCGAACAAGCGTAAAAATACTGGGAAGATGATTCAATTGCGAAAATTTCAACAACTTACTGCTTTAGTACTGCTTGGTTTGTTAACTAGTTGGATTGTAAGTTGTGGTACAGGTAATGTTGGTACAAATACAAAACAAACTACTTCAGGAGTAGCAACTGTTGAGTTTTGGACGATGCAACTGCAACCTCAATTTACTGACTACTTCAAAAACCTGATTGGGAATTTTGAAACACAAAATCCAGGTATAAAGATTAACTGGGTTGATGTACCTTGGGCAGCAATGGAGAACAAAATATTAACAGCTGTCTCCGGAAAAACGCCACCTGATGTTGTTAATCTCAATCCCGGTTTTGCTTCCCAACTTGCAGGACGGAATGCTTGGTTAGATTTGGACACAAAGGTTCCAAATGATGTACGCTCCTCCTATCTACCGAATATCTGGAAAGCAAGCACGCTTAATGGTAAGAGTTTTGGAATTCCCTGGTATCTCACCACGCGGTTAACCATTTATAACACCGATTTATTAAAACAGGCAGGTATCAATAAACCACCTGCAACTTACGCAGAATTGGCACAAGTAGCGCAACAAATTAAAGATAAGACTGGGAAATATGCCTTTTTTGTGACATTTGTACCGCAAGATTCCGGAGAAGTGCTGGAATCTTTTGTGCAGATGGGAGTGACTTTAATAGATGCCCAAGGTAAAGCCGCGTTTAATTCGCCACAAGGAAAAGCTGCATTTCAGTATTGGGTGGACTTGTATAAAAAAGGTTTGCTGCCTAAAGAGGCTTTGACTCAAGGACATCGCCACGCGATCGATTTATACCAATCTGGAGAAACGGCGCTTCTAGCTTCGGGGCCAGAGTTTCTCAAAGCGATCGCTAATAATGCCCCGAAAATTGCTCAAGCTTCAGAAATAGCACCCCAACTCACCGGCGACACAGGCAAAAAAAATGTCGCGGTAATGAATATAGTTATTCCGCGTGACAGCAAACAACCTGACAACGCCGTGAAGTTTGCTTTATTTGTTACTAATGACGAAAATCAGTTAGCCTTTGCAAAAGCCGCAAATGTTCTACCTTCTACAATCAAAGCATTGTCTGACAGCTACTTTAAAGATGTTCCAGCTAATGCTTCACCAATAGACAAAGCGCGAGTTATCACTGCCAAACAACTGCAACAAGCAGAAATATTAACTCCTACTTTGAAGGATTTTAATAAACTGCAAAAAGCAGTTTACGAGAACTTGCAAGCAGCAATGTTAGGCGAAAAAACAGTAGATCAAGCGGTAGAAGATGCTGCTCAACAGTGGAACAACAGATAAATTCGTAATTCGTAATTCGTAATGGGCTTCGCCCCGCTGCGCTAACGTAATTCGTAATTATGATTTACGAATTATATTTGGTAGTTGACAAAAAATCGCCTACTAAATAAAGCGAACCACAGATAACGATTAAATCTTCTTTGGTGGCGGTTGAGGTTGCGGTTTCTAATGCTGTGAGTAAATTTGGATGTATTTGGCGATCGCTTAATTCTGGACAGAGGTTGTAAGCTAGATTAGCTAGTTCCTCTAAATCAGCAGAAGTTCTACCAGGCCAAGGTTCTACTGGGATTGGTACTAAGAAAAGGCGATCGCCCCCTCGCAATAAAGCGGCAAAAATATCAGCATGATCTTTATCAGCAAACATTCCCATAATCCAATTTACGGGTTTGTGTTTTACTGCATCTAAACTATCCACATAGTGGCGGAGAACTTGGGCTGCGGCTGTGTTATGAGCGCCATCAAGTAATAATTGATGATTTTTCCAAGTAATCCATTGCATCCGCCCCGGCCATTTAGTTTTCGCCATCCCGTTAACGATGGCTGCTTCCGAAATCTGCCAACTCTGTTGTTGCAGAATTTCTAAAGCAGCTAAAGCCAAAGCTGAATTATTTAACTGAATTTGTCCCGCTAACGGCAACGAGTATTTAATTGATTTTGAATTTTGAATTTTGAATTTTGAATTTTGAATTCTTTCATACTCTGCCCATCCTGTAGCGATTTGGCGAGCGGGTTGAGGGGTAAAAATTGGGCATTGTAATTCTAAAGCACGCGATCGCACCACATCTTCGGCATCTGGTGGTAATTGTCCAATTACAACAGGACGCCCCGGTTTAAGAATACCTGCTTTTTCTCTAGCAATGTCAGCGATAGTCGGGCCTAGTTGTTGCCAGTGTTCGCGGCTGATGGAAGTGATAATCGTAACTAAAGGTTCTAAACAAACATTGGTAGCATCCAACCGCCCTCCTAGTCCGACTTCCACCACTGCGACATCGACTTTAGCTTGGGCAAAATATAACCAAGCTGCGGCGGTAATTACTTCAAATTGAGTTGGTGATTCCTCATGAGGAAGAATCGCGGCTTGGACTTGTTGAAATAATTGGTTTAATTCCTCAGAAGATATTGGCTGTTCATTCAGACAAATACGTTCCGTCCAATCAACTAAATGAGGGGAAGTGTAGCGTCCTGTACGATAGCCAGCCTCAGTAAGTACCGAGGAAAGATAAGCACAAACTGAACCTTTGCCATTAGTACCAGCAACGTGAATTACTGAGACTTGGTGATGGGGATTGCCGAGATTTGCCAAAAGATTGACAATGCGATCGAGTCCCAGATGGACACCAAAGCGTTGAAGAGGTTGGATTACAGAATCGATATCCACAAGAAGGGGGAGTGGGGAGTGGGGAGTGGGGAGATGAGGGGGATGAGGGAGATGAGGAGGATGGGGGAGAATAACTCTTAACTCCTAACTCAGCACTCTCAATGCCCTATGCCCAATATGAATAAAACCGACTGTCCTATTAAAGAGAAACAGCCGGTTGAAGAGTAAGGATAATGACCTAAATTTAGGCTTCTCTATCCAAAAAGCCTTGAATTTGTCTTAAAGCCGCAGCGCCAATGTTAAACACTGCCCAGCCAGCAGCAATAGCGACTGGTGCTAAAACGATCGCTAAACGAAAATCGATATCCATATCTAGAACTCCTCTTTTAAGTAGAAATTAAAGTTTTGTCAACTGCTCTCATTTTTATTTTTAGCTGAAGTGGGCAATTTTTCCCAGATGATATGTAAAGAATATTTAAATTATTGGGCATGGGGCATGGGGCATTGGTTATTTCTCCCCCTGCCTCCCCTGCCCCCTCATCCCCCTCATCCCCCTCATCCCCCTCATCTCACCCACTCCCCACTCCCCACTCCCTAACCCTTACCAAACCCGATATCAGTACCTCTACCTGCATGAACTAAAGCTAACTTTTCGTAACGCTGGGCGTGTTCGATGAGTTCTGCGGCTTCAACTTCTGTTACTTGGCGCTGTATTTTGCCAGGAATACCGACAACTAGGGATAAGGGGGGTATATTTTTAGTTACCACTGCGCCGGCGCCAATAATGCTACCAGCGCCCACTCTTACACCGTCTAAAATCACTGCGCCAATGCCAATCAAACTTCCACGCTCAATGTAAGCGGAATGCACCACAGCGCGATGCCCTACGGTCACACGATCTTCTATGATTGTGGGAAAACCAGGATCGCAATGTAAAATTGCCCCATCCTGAATATTCGTGCATTCGCCAATGTCAATGCGTTCAACATCTCCTCTAACCACTGCTCCATACCAAATGCTCGCTCCTGCTGCTATGTTTACCCAACCCATAACAACAGCATTGTCCGCAATGAAGGCAGCTTGAGAAAAATCGACAGATGTCCAGTAAGAAGCGGTAGACACGATAGAATATTAATATGGTACCCAGGAACACTGGAGAAACTCCAACCTTTGAGGCTGGTTGCATAACCAGGATATCACAGCGTCAAGCCTCTAGATTCAGGAGTGCTGAGTGCTTAACCAAGTACTTATTGAGTGTTGAGCTAAAGGTTTTCATCAAAAACTTTCAACTCACGACTCAGAACTTCTTTGTTGAGCTAGCAGTGAGGAAATATCCCAAAGTGGCGGAGCCGAAGTGTATAACCCGACCTACTAGTGCCCAGTGCTGGTAAAGACAAAATTATGTTTGTACGCACTTCATGATGAATCCAGGCTTGCAGTACCCAATATTTGGCCCTGAAATACAGTGTCCCCACTGTCGTCAGACCATTCCGGCGTTGACACTAACAGACACCTATTTATGTCCACGTCATGGCGCTTTTGAAGCTAACCCGAAAAATGGAGAACTAATCCATTTACAATCGGGGCGTCATTGGCGGAGGTGGAATAATGAATGGTATAGACAGCATACTCACCCTGATGGTATCCGGTTTGAAATTCATGAAGCATTAGACAAGCTGTATACCCAAGGCTATCGAGCAACACGAGTGATTATTGCCCGACGCTATCAGGAATTGATGAGTGGCTACTTGGAACGCAGTACACCTTGGAGGTCTGGACAGCCAGAAGCATCAGCGGCGAGGCTGTACGGTTTACCGGTAGAGTTTAGTCCTGAAGCCCCAGAAGATCCCTGCTGGGAAGTGATTAATTTTGACTTGGAAAAAGAACCTGGCGTCCCTGTGCGCTACCCTTATTTCAGGTTGTTTGAGTAAAGTTATGAGTTAGGAGTTAGGAGTTATGAGTTGTGAGTTAGGAGTTAGGAGTTAAAAGTTAAAAGTTAGGAGTTAAATTCAATTCATAACTCATAACTCCTAACTCCTAACTCCTAACTCACAACTCATAACTCCTAACTCACAACTAATAACTCATAACTCCTAACTTTTGTTATGCACCACGCTTCTATTCGGACGGCGAATATTCACCGAGCGATCGCTTTTTACGAAAATTTAGGCTTTACAATTTCAGAACGCTTTACTACAGGCTACACCCTAGCTTGCTGGATGGAAGGATTGGGTGGCAGAATCGAACTGATCCAAATTCCCGAACCAAAACCAGCCCCAGACGCTTTTGCTGATGAACATTATGTGGGATACTATCATCTCTCTTTCGATTTAACTGAGATGACACCAGATTTACCTAGCTGGTTGACAAGTTTACAAGAACGTGTATTAAAAGTAGAAGAATTAGAACCGTTAAAGGTATTATTAGAACCTACACAACAGCAAATAGGCGATCGCATTTACGAAGTGGCTTTTATCGCTGATGCTGATGGTTTACCTCTGGAATTTATTCGAGTTTTAGCAAAACTGCCATAATATAGCTTTTTTATTAATTTTGTTGCTAATATATTCTTTTTCTGTAATGTTGCCGAACTAACAGATTTCTTTGCCAAATTTGACTATGGTCTTCCTCCAAAATGACTATGTAACTTACAGCAATTTTCAGGTATTAAACCACACTGTAGGAGGGCACAGCATTGCTGTGCCCCTACGGAAGTAATTAAACCATAGGGTAGGGGCGCACAGCTGTGCGCCCCTACAAAGGATTGTGGTTTAAATAAATGAAACCAGTTGTAATTTATACATAAACAAAAATATAAGTCTTGTTTGCTAGTAAAAATAATAATGCCCTCAACACTGACAGAAAACGTCCGCAAAACAATACTAGAAAATGGTCTAATTGTCCTCACCAAGGAAGTGCATACTGCGCCCGTGGTAACGGTGCAGGTGTGGTACAAGGTAGGTTCGCGCAACGAAGAACCGGGAGTCAATGGTATTGCTCACCAATTGGAACACATGATGTTTAAAGGCACTCTAAATCGTCCGGTTCAATTTGGACGTTTGTTTAGTGCTTTAGGTAGTGATTCCAATGCTTTCACCAGTTATGACCAAACTGCATATTACGGTACTGTTGAACGAAGCAAGCTGAAAGCACTCTTGGTGCTAGAAGCGGACAGAATGCAAAATACCCAGATTGAACCAGAGCAACTAGCAAGTGAAAAGCGGGTAGTAATTTCGGAGCTACAAGGTTACGAAAATAGCCCAGAATATCGCCTCAATCGCGCCCTCATGCAAGCAGTGTTTCCCAATCATGCCTATGGTTTGCCTGTAGGCGGCGTCAAAGCCGATGTTGAAAAATTTGAACTTGAGCAGGTACAAAAATATTACCGCAACTTTTACACTCCCGATAACGCCGTCTTAGTAATTGTTGGAGATTTTCAAACCGCAAATACCGTGGAAATAGTTAAAGAAGTATTTGGCGAATTACCAAAGAGAGTGAGGAGTGAGGAGTTAGGAGTTAGGAGTCAAAATACTTTTATCGCATCTTCCTCACTCCCCACTCCCATAATATTGCGCGAACCAGGAGCAGGGCGTTTGTTACAAGCGGTTTATCCGTTACCAGATGTGAATCAACCGGATGTACCCGCGTTGGATGTGATGGATTATATTTTGACTGAGGGACGGAATTCTCGCCTTTATCAGGCTTTGGTGGAATCAGGTTTAGCTCGTGAAGTTACAGCATCCGTTACCAGTTTGCGGGAATTTGGTTGGTATGAGGTGTTGGTGACGGCTGCATCTAAACAAGATTTGCAAAAAATTGACTCAGTGCTGAATAGTGCGATCGCCAATGTAGCAAAAAAAGGTGTGACATTGGAGGAAGTGGAACGAGCCAAAACTCAATTAATAGCAGATGTAATTTTGAGTAACCGTGATATCACTTCTCAAGGAATGCAATTAGGTCATGATGAAACCACTGCTGATGATTATCACTACACAGACTGCTATTTAGCAGCTGTCGGTTTGGTGAAGCCAACGGATGTTGTGGCTGTAATTAATAAATATCTCAAAAAAGAAACACGTAGAGTAGGCTTTTTTGAACCAACCCAGAAGCAAACAACAGAAGTTGGTCATAAACCAGATTCAACCCAAACTACCGAAAATTTCTCTCCTGTAGCACCCGTAGTTGCTGCTGAAGTGGCGAATTACTTACCAACTATGGATTTGGCAACAGATGGGTTGCTTACCGTCAACGACATCGCCCAAATATTACCACAGCAATTCCAATTGAACAACGGACTGCGGCTATTACTATTACCTGACCATAGTACTCCCACCGTTACCCTAAGCGGCTACATTCAAGCCGGGACGGAATTTGATTCAGATGAGCGAGCTGGACTGGCTGCTTTTGTTGCAGAAAATTTGCTTAGTGGCACAAAAACCAAGGATGTCTTAACAATTGCCAAAACGTTGGCACAACGGGGTGTGAGTCTAGATTTTCAAGCTTACCCCGAAGGTGTGCAAATTGAAGGTGATAGTTTAGCACCCGACTTGCCGATACTCATTGAAATTTTGGCAGATGCTCTGAAAAATAGTACATTTCCCGTTAAAGAGTTGGAACTGCATCGCCAACAAACTTTAACCGATTTGCAAATAGAATTAGATGAGCCGTCAGAAGTAGCCAGAAGAATATTTGTTCAGTCGATTTATCCCGAAAAACATCCCTTATACACGTTTCCCACAGAGGAGAGTCTACAGCGGATTAAACGCCAGGATGTGATTGATTTCAAAGCCAAATATTATCGCCCCGACACAGCGGTGCTAGTACTGGTGGGAGATTTTGAGCTAGAGTCAGTGCGATCGCTCATCGAATCCAAGTTTGCTGACTGGCGAGTTAGCGGTGAAGCTCCAACATTAAAATATTCTACAGTATCATTGCCAGAAAAAATAGTCAGTGTCAACCAAGTCTTAGTAGGTAAAACCCAAGCTGTGACTTGTATGGGTTACCCAGGTATTAACCGTTACGATCCTCGGTTTTACGCAGTATTAGTATTGAACCAGATTTTGGGAGGCGATACCTTATCCAGTAGACTGGGAGCAGAGGTGCGCGATCGCCAAGGTTTGAGTTATGGAATTTATAGCTACTTCCTAGTCGGCAAAAATGCGGGGACATTTTTGATAGAAATGCAAACTAGTCCTGAAGATAGCATCAAAGCGATCGCCAGTACCCGCCAAATACTACAGCAAATCCGCGAACAAGGCGTTACAGAACTAGAAGTAGAAACAGCTAAACGCACCCTAATTGGCAACTATAGTGTTTCCCTGTCAAACCCAGAGGAATTAACAGATAGAATTCTGATGAATGAAGTCTACGGATTAGATAGAGGAGAATTATACTCCTTTACACAAGCAATCCAGAAAGTCACCCTTGAGGAAGTCAATCAAGCAGCGCGAGAGTTAATCCACCCAGATAAAATCGTAGTTGTCACTGCTGGACCTGGTGTATAGCTCAAGCAGCTTACTAAGCAATACTCAAATTAACTCGGACAATTAGATCGTTAAAATCTTTGTCACCACCATTTGCTAAATCTTCAAAACCAAAGATGTTATCTCCCAGCAGGCGAATATGGTCAACTTTGTCAGTATTAGCTCCCAAAAATGAGAAGTAAACCGCTGGGTCGTTATTAGCGTTGCTATCTAAAATCGCATCGGGTCTACCATTAGCAATAATAAATGGTGCATAGATAGCACCAGCCAAAAAATTACCAGTCGAGGTGGCAGTACCTTGATTACTAACTGTTAGGTCAATCCCTGCAACACGCCCACGCACAGCCGCTTGCGTATAACCAGCCTGTCCGGGGAGAATATCTGCATTGCCATCATCGTTAGTATCAATTCCACCATTTCTATCGGTTATCTGATAAAGTCCCACAAAGTTATCAAAAGCTGCTTCTCTGTTGACGGTAAAATCAGCTTTCATTAATTGTGTCTGGGTGCGTAAATCAATCAATTCTGCTTGTGAATTGCCTTGCAAATTTGTACCCACAGCTAAAGATTGATTAGTACCCCCAATCTTCACTACCAAATCTTGAAAATTGCTAGCACCACCACCATCTTCCCAAGCTAAAGTAAATTCATCATTGCCTAAATTAGTTACTTTTTGTGTCGCTGTATTAGAAAATAAAACTTCTGTAATTGGGGTGATTCCAGCTAATACTGCATCTGTTGTACTATTTTTGACTAAATAAAATCTCAGGCGATCGCCGGAATTGAGTTCTAATAAGCGTGTAATATTAGTAGTATTAAATCCATTGGGGATGTTAGTAAGAACCGAAAAAATTACCTGAGCGCGGTCTAAAGCAGCTTGGGCGTAACCTGGCTCACCAGGAGCGATACCATTAATTTTGCCAGTATCATCGTCAACAATAAATACTCCCAGTTCATTTACCAGATTAGAATTACTTCCTGTGAGCGTAACTTGCAGTGTGGCTTTAGTATCGTCACCTGTAATGTTAAAGATATCATCATCTTTTGTTGTTAGTTTAGTGGGAATATTGAGGTCATTGACACTGATAGTTAATGCCTTTTGGTAAGATAGTCCACTAGCGTCGGTGGTTTTAACTCTAATTTTGTAACTTGATTGAGTTTCAAAGTTGGGAGAGTTTTTGATTTTTAGTTGATTGCCATCAATGGTGAAGGCGTTATTATCAGTATCGCCATTGCCAGG
>NZ_JACJRQ010000017.1 GCF_014697355.1 Nostoc calcicola FACHB-3891
TGATTGATGACGGCTCTTATGTATTTTTTATCTAAATATGTCTGCTTTTATTCTTGTTTACCTTTTTTCCCTCAGTAATTTCCGTTTGTGACACTTGGGGTGCGGAATGTGGGGTCTAAGCCTCCACAGACAGGAATCGGTAGTCCAACCGATCCACGCTTCAAAATATTTAGCGATGCATTCCAGTCCCTATCAATAACCAATCCACAGGAACAGCTATGAACACGGACTGAAAGGGCTTTCTCAACTCTCTCACCACAACTTGAACAATTAATACTAGTTCCTCTTGGGTCAACTCCAAGTGTCAGCTTGCCGCGTTTTACCGCTACTGCTTGCATGATTTCCAGGAATGTACCCCAAGCAACATCTAGTATAGATTTAGCTAGTCGTGTCTTAGCCAGTCCTCTAATATTCAAATTTTCAAAAATAATTAAGTCATAGCAGTTAATCAACCAATGAGAGACATGATAATGAAACTCTTTTCTTTGTCTGGCAAGGTCCAAATGGGTACGAGCAACTTTGTTCGCCTGTTTTTGGTAGTTCTTAGACCCTTTAGACTTATGTGCAAGCTTGCGCTGCTGACGGGCTAATATTGCCTGTGCCTTGCGGTAGTACTGCGGCACTGCAATACTTTGCCCATCAGCAGTAGTTAAAAACTTTTCTAGCCCGACATCTATGCCAGTAGCGGTTTTGATTTCATCAACAGGTAATAAGGTGGGAACGGTTTTATCTTCTATTGATAAACTGCAATACCACCCATCAGCTTTTCTTAGAATCGTCGCCTGCTTAATTTCAAATCCATCTGGGATAAGACGGTGTAAGATAACCTCAATTTCACCAATCTTGGATAGTTTGAGAACGTTTCCAATTAAGTGTGCGCCAGCCTTGGCATTGTTAACACGCGGGAACGTGAACGAGAGAATATCACCACGCTTTTTAAAACGCGGACGGCCTCCCCTTTTCCCGTTCTTGTCAGGCATCAACCACCGCTTCCATGCCTTATCCAACCTTATCAGGTTTTGCTGTTGGCAGTCGGTATAGATGTTTTTGTATTCGGGAAATATGTCTTTAGTTTGCTTGAGGTCTGAAGCTTGTGTATAGTAATCAGCCTTGCTTGGTATCTCGCCAATTGGCTCACAAACCAAACTGCATCGGTCAATTTGCGACCTTGTACGCCTTAGCCAATCTAGTCTTTGCCCTAGTGCGTAGTTATAGTGACGACGCAGCAATTCACCCCAAGTTTCAAATGTGGCTATCTGTTGCGATGTAGGGCGTAAACGGTACTGGTAGGTTAGGCGCATAGTTCGGTAGAGGGACTTGATTAAAGAGAGAATTAGGGGGGAGTTACTAAATCCACAGCATAATTTAAAGGCTTGTGCAATTTTGCAGGATGGTTCGTGAAAAAGTTCTCAGTAACAGTTTTAGGCTATCAAAGTAATGCTCACAGCATATTAACTAAGGCGTCGATAGCTTGAATGCAATCGTTTTTGTACTTTTCTTGAACTTGGACTCGACGACCACCAATATCTAACTTCCCACTAGGCAATCGATAGAACGGACACCCTCTTGCAAAAGCAACAACTCCTGTAGTTTGAAAGTCTCGAATGCTTACTATACCTTGCTCGACTTCGGGGAAAGTAAAGATTTCATGATTCGAGTTGATTAAACTTGCTACATCCTGCTCAATTGAACGTAGTACAGCAGCATATGCAGAAGCAGGCCCCATATATTGAGTAATGCGGTTTTTAGCGACTATATGCACTTGAGGGAGTGAGCGATTGGACTGTTCTAATTTATTAGCAAATGCATATTTTGAATATACCTCGGAAGGCAATTTCAGCCCATATATGAGAGAGAATGCGTTTTGGATCGCCCTTCGAGAAGAATCGTCAGCCATTACTGGCAATATAAGAAGGTTTGTAGTTGATAAGGCAATTTGTGTATAAATTGAGAAACTCGGATTAGCATCAATAAACGCCACATCGTATTCATCTTTCACTTGGTCAAGAGCATCTTTAATCCAGTCAATAATTTCAATCCACGGATCAATGCCTGGAATTTGTGCGTTTGACAAAGTATTGATTGCATTGGCTTGTAGTTCAAGCAACGGATCTCCGCAAAACAAATCTACATTCTGCGGAATAGTTGGATTGTATTCCGCAGGCTTAGTTAAAAAATCCTGAACTGAAAAATCAGGCGCTGCAAAAGGGGAAGGAAGTCGTAACTGAAAATATCCGCCAACACTACATCGAGGCATCAGCCCCTGTCGCTCTAATAGGTTTTTGCTGCCAAAGTTAGTTAATCCACCCAAGAAAAGTTCAGATAGATTGGCTTGAGGGCACACATCAACTACGAGTATCCGCTTGCTAGGGTTTCTATCTGCATATCGACAAATAGTTTGAAACGCTAGGCTGGTTTTCCCTGTACCACCTTTGTTGTTCCAAAATGCATATGTCAGCATAAGTATTTTTTAGACAGATTTATGAACTACAAGGACAGTATAACGTCCATAGTGGACTGTAGCAAGTCCAAAATAGACAATTTTCTACATATTCGGAATTAATTACAAAATAAATGCAAGGGCTGTAGTGGTTGAGGAGTTGTTGAAACAGCAGCGTCCTGGGGGAGCGTTGAATAGGTGATATATGTGTAAGAGCAAATGAACGAGGTTGACTAATCAGATAAATGCTTGGGTTACTTTTTCGCCTCCATTGCTACAGCTTCTTGACTGCATTGCATCGCCTCACTTAGTGATAGTAAGAACTTAAATCTTATGTTGAGAAACAAAACAGTCCAAATAATTAAGAAAATTCCCGACTTCGGGGGTATCGAACCCCACTCAGCCAGCCCTCCTATCCCCCATCACCCCCAATTGGAGTACCAATGTGGCGGGAGTACCCCGGAGGTTCCGATGGGGGAAAAGCAGCGAGGACACTGTTGCCTAATTCGCCAACAGTGTCGGTATCTCGGCGGCTACCCCATCCGTGAGAGGTTGAGATAAAAGGTGTTTTGTCAACCCGTTAAAATACTCAAAATATTTAACCCAAGCGTATTGGGTTTAAGTCCCCCACCAAATTAAAAATTTGGTGGTCTACAAGAAAGTGGCGGGTCTAAATCCCCCACTAAAAAGATTGCTGAATTCTGAATTCTGAATTCTGAATTCTGTTTTAATAATCATTACCCGCTAAGGGCAAAAGCAATCGGCTAACTACGCGATTATCGGGTAATTGATAGAAATTCAACTCTCCTCCTAGTTCCTGCATGAGGTTTCGGCAAATTAGTAGGTGTAAACCTGGTGGTTGGTCGAGGTTAGAGGGAGCAAGAACATCTTTGAGTGTATTTTTATTTAAGTCTGTTAGTAGCTGTGGTTCGATCGCCCCGTTGTGTGTAATCGACAGTTCTAGGAATGTCCGATGTTCAGTCCGTATTCTCACAGCAGAATCCTGCCCAAGTTCTGATAGGTTTTTCTTGGGAACTGTGGGCTGATGGTCAGTTAAACGACGACACCAAATATCAATTCTGCCGCCGATTGGAGAACCGTTACAGGCATTAATCAACAATTCATGGATCGCTAATTCAATTTTCATGATATCGCCCGCGATCGCCATTGCAGGTTGAGGGTTGGAGCTAGGAACACCTTTGGGTAATAAACAGCTTTTTGGTGATTCTCCATCCTCAATTGGTTGTCCCAAACCATGCACACCAATCCACAGTTTTTGTTGTTTGAGTAAATTATCGATGCGTTCGAGCGATCGCTTTAATAAACTGGCTATGGGCATAGTTTCCCAACTCTTATGTAGCTGCCATTGCTCTAGTTTTAGCAATCCACTCATGGAGGTGGCTGTATGGTCTAACTGCCTGAGTAAAAGCTGGTAGCGCATCTGAGTCAGTTCATTTGTAGGAATACCTAAATCACGTATTTGACTTAGAGATAGGGCTGTTACTCTTTGGATTTCCTCTAGGCGACGATGTTTGTACCAGTTGAGTTGTCGTAATTCTTCGGTTGTGGACTCTAGAAGTTGGTTAATTTGCTTTTGACGACGCCACCAAGCTAATTGAGAAATCAGAGTTGCTGTGGTATTCAGGCTTTGCTCTGACCAGCGACGCTCTTGAGTGTCTGCCAATAAAACTACACCTGTGGGTTCATAATCAGTATTAGTACGCAAAGACATCACGAAAATTTGACCTTTTTCGGCTGTATTTAGCCATTTGCGAGTTTCCGCAGGCAAATCATCCACCTTCAAAATCAGGTAACTTTCTGTATCTAGTGCCCACTGAATCAGCGCCTCAGTCCGAATGGAAATTGATGCATCGGCAAAAATCCCAAATTGGCTACTGGCAGTTACTCCAGGTATAATTTGTGCCCATTCTTCACCAGGCGACCAGGAAAGTAGTACCGCTAATGGACAGCCGAGAATCGTTGCAATTTGTTCGAGTACTGTCAGTTCTAAGTGTTTTTTTCCGGCTTCGATTTTGCTGTTTTGCGGTTGTGCCAGAATATTTAGGCATCGCTCAAATGCCTGGGAAATTTTTTGCTGGTGCTGAGTGCGGTTGTGCAATTGCCACTGACGAATAATTACACCAATTTGTTGACTGACAGCCCAAAGCAATTCTTTTTCTGAAGTTGTCCAAGAACGATGACTTTCATGAGCGATGACTAAAAGTGCTGGTGGTATTTGACCCTGGAGACATTTACAAATCAGTAGCGATCGCACCCCATTTTCTAACAACAAAGGACGCCAATTAAAAAAGCGTAAATCTTCGTCTAAGTTCTCAATCTCCACCGCTCGATCTGAACGTTGCAAAAGTTGTCCATCTAATTCTTTAAGAATATCGAAGGCAAATTTTAACGGTCGGCGATTACGGGGCTGACTTTGATAAATAAATTGATAATTATTCTGCTCAGTGTCATGCTGCAATAGCAAAAAGCGGGTAGCACCAAATCGAGCTAAAACTTTCTTAGCACAAATTTCCAAAGTTTCCTGGAGGTCATGTTCGCTATAAATACCTTGGGCAACCTGACTAGTTAGTTGAGCATCTTCTTGAATTTGTTTGATGGTGCTTTCGCTGCTTTCGCTGGGAGCAAACAGGGAAATCAACCCAGCTGCACCTTGGACAAAATTTTTGTCTGTTTCCGTCCAAATGCGGGGTTCATTACTTTCCACCGCCAGAAAACCCAGCAAGTTTTTTTGCCAGATAATTGGAGCAGCTAAGAGCGATCGCACTTTCAAACGTTGCAGCAATTTTGCTGTAAAATGACTCTTTAGCGAACTGCGAGCATCACCAATGGAAACAATTTGGTTCACTGCCAAAGCATAATAAAAATCGCTCAATTCCTGCACTGTCATTCCCGCCGCTGGCTGAGTGGTAGAATTGGGAGCGATCTTCACAAGTTGATTACTCATGCGACACCAAAAATAGCGCCCTTCCCGCTCAAACCAGTAGACATTTGTTCGGTTAGGAGAGACAAATTTATGGGTTGCTTGCACCGCTACTTCTAGTTTTTGATTTAAGTTACTGAGGTTCTGTAAATTTTCTAGTAATTCTAATAATGGCTCGTCGGTTCGCTTGACTTGCTTTTGCTGCAAATGCATGTCATGTTGATAAAGCACTGCACCCAGTTCGCCTAAAACCATCATCAAACGTGCTTTTGCTTCCCCTGTCAGCAGGTAGCCCCAACGTTCTGAACCCAGTAACAGCAAACCTAAACAACGGTCTTTATAGCGAATTGGTATAATAATTGTTCCTTGAATCTGGAATTTTTCTGCAACTTTGCGCCATTCAGCGGCGCGGATTTCAGCTCGCAAATCAGCTACACCCAAGGGATGCTGTTCAATTACTACTTGCTCTAATAAATCCCCAGGACTAATAACAACTTTTTGGTGTAAAAAACTTGTATCTTTGTGAGGAATGATACCACCTTTACCGAACAAGATGTGATTCAGGCGATCGTAAAGAGCAATCCAAATTAATTTATAGTCAAACTGTTCTTGAAGATAAGAAATAATAATTTCAATCAGAACATCAACATCATCTTCTTCCCTAAGGCTCTGGAGGACACGCCCCAATGAAAGGATCTGCTGTTCAGCGGCTATAGGTTTTTGCGGCTGCCCCATCTGATTCATCGTTTTACATAACTTGTAATATATAAGATGCCCAGAAAAACACTCTGAATCATATCGCCACAAGTATTAAAACAGTTAACAGTAGTCCCCAAACAGTTATTAACAGGTCAATAGTGAAATTCAATTCGATGAAAAATAACGATAACTTTTTCTTGCGTAATATTTGGTACTATGCTTTGCCTAGTAATCAGATTAAACCAGGTATGATGGTTAGCCGCGTTTTGTTGGGAGAACCGGTGCTGTTAATTCGCGATCGCAATGGTAAAGTCTCAGCGATGACCGACATTTGCCCCCACCGTGGTGTGCCCCTCAGTTGTGGTAGATTCGATGGTGAGGAAGTGGAATGTTGCTACCACGGTTGGCGCTTTAACTCTGGTGGGGGGTGTACTGTCATACCGTCTCTTCTGGAAGATCAGCAGATGGATTTGAGTCGCTTCAACGTGCAATCCTATGCAGTTAGGGAAGCCCAAGGAAATATTTGGATATATATGCCCGATGGCGATCGCCCTGAGCCTCCGGAAATGGAGATTCCAGTGATTCCAGGATTTGATGAGCGATCGCCACAGTTTGTACACGTTATGCGCTTCCCCTGTTTTATCGATCATGCAGTGGTGGGTTTAATGGACCCCGCTCATTCACCTTATGTTCATCGAGCTTGGTGGTGGCGAAATGAGCAATTGCATGAGGAAGTGAAGCAATTTGATGCTTCGCCCTACGGCTTTACAATGCGGCGACACAAATTGCCAGCCAATGGAGGGCGATTATATTTGCTGATTGGTGGTGGTGTACCAGAAACAGAAATTTCTTTTCGTTTACCTGGAATCAGAGTGGAAGAAACCACAATTGGCAAGCATCGAGTTGTTAATTTAACGACAGTTACACCCATTTCAGACACAGAAACGGAAGTAACCTCTGCTTTTTATTGGACACTTTCTTGGGCAGGATTTTTTAAGCCACTGCTGCATGTTTTAGCGGAGACTTTCCTTGGTCAAGACCGAACGGTGGTGGAAAAGCAGCAAATTGGACTCAAATATAATCCGGTGCTGCGACTAATTAAAGACTCAGATATGCAGGCGCTGTGGTATTACCAGTTGAAGCGAGAATATGCTCGGTCAATTTCAGAAAAACGGGAATTTGTCAACCCTGTTAAAGGTCAGATACTTCGTTGGCGTGCCTAATTGGCGATTAATCTAAATTAAATTCTGCAAATTCTGTTTGCCCGAATAGCATATTTCGGTCTACCGCTGACAAGATTTTGCGATCGCCGCCATTACTATTTAAACAGCGACAAACTAACTGTGCTACATCTTGGCGATTAATGCTACCAATAATCTGCGGATCTTCAGTTAAAACGCCATTTCCTGTTGCTGCTTCTGACTTGAGTCCACCAGGACGGATGATGGTGTAGGTGAGTCCGCTGGCAATTAAGTATTCTTCAGCTTTGTTTTTCTCAGCTAAAACTGTACCCAATGCTGCTAAAACCTGAGGAGACAAAGCACTCACACTATTTCCAGCACCAATGGAAGACACGAGAATAAACTTTTGCACCCCAGCTTTCACTGCTGCGTCAATCAGATTTTTATTACCGGGGTAGTCTGGTCTTTCTGTGTCTGTTGGTAAACCACCAATTGTACTGATAATAGTGTCAATAGGTTCGTCTGTCAGTATTGCACGTTCTACATCGCCAACATTTAAGGCATCTCCCTGAACTACTTGAATACCGATTTTTTCTAGTTCACTAGCAACTGTTAACGTTCTCAGGAGTGCTTTTACCTTTAGCTGTTGCGCCCTCAAGTATTGGGCAATTTCTCGACCAACACCGCGACTTGCGCCAGCCAGAAAAATGTGAGATGCACTTGTCATACTATTAACTATTTATGTCCAAGGGATTTTATCACAAGATTGGCAGTAATAATTGGGGGTAGATCGCAGTTCCATAAAATCCAATACAGTTCAGTTAAGCATTTCTTTCTTCTCTTCCTTCTTTTACTTTGCGTCCTTTGCGTCCTTTGCGGTTCGTTAAAAAATTGACTTTAACAAAGAGTTTTAGCCTTAACTGAATCGTATTGCCATAAAATCTAGCTAGTTCTGCTCAAGTGTCGACCTACTAAGCATTAGCCTTTAAAAATGATGTCGTACAGCGACAGCAGAATTTCCACCACAATGAGAATTACCACATACCACTCTACTCGCTGGCTACTGCTATGCTGCATGAACTCCAGCACAATTTGTGCGGTTTGGGAAATTAGCTCTAGTTTTCGTTCTAAGGCATTGTGACGCTCACGGATTTCGTATTCATCCTCCAACCGCAGATATAAGTTTTCTAGCTGTGGGGACTCCCACAGCAACTCCGGCTTATCAATAATCTCTACTCGACCTACAATTTTATGTTGAACTAACAGAGTAGTCCCAAGTTGACGCAATAATTCCCGACTCTTGCGTTTACTCCTGTTGTCACTCTGGAGACTAGCTGCAAACGGTTCAATTTGATCGAATACAGTTGCTAGACTCGTTTCATAATGAGACAAAACAACACTTTTAGCAAGAATATCAGCTACTATCTGTAAACGCTCTACACTAAATTCATGCAGTAAAATTTTTCCTTCCTTGACTCGCTCGCTTTCCACAATATTGAGATGAACTTCTACTTCTTCTGTTTCCGGCTGAGTAAAAGAATCACTAACTTGAGAAGATAGTTTAGTCAAAAAAGCTACTTTTTCCCCAGGCTCAAGGTTAAACAAAACAACTGCACCATAGCCCAGCAGCACCGCACAGCCGTGTTCACCTACTGTAACCATGACTGGCATAGTCGCCAAGCAAACGTAATTTTCCAATTTCTGTAGGTTAATCTTCTTACCAAGAAATAGGGCTTGCGCTCTAAAGCGATCTTTGTCATCAAAAAGAAGTTTTTGCATTGTCGCCCTATACGATGTTTTGTCTATTAATCTGTGGGGATAGCGATCGCTCCAAATATCTTAGAGACGCCTGCAATCTTACAATAGCAATAAATTTATCCGCCACTCCTGGAGGTGGGCTTGTATACTGGCAACTACTTAGAGCCAACTACAGCTACAAACATTTGAGTATTTGCTCTTTAGAGAAAAAGTTTTTGCTTTACTGATTAATAATTCTTTGAGTATTAGTCTCTATCTCAGCACTAAAGTGCTTACTACGAACTTTTTTAACCTGGGTTTATCAGGTTTGGATGACTGCTAGAACTGTTTCCCTAGAGACAGTATCTTGTTTTCCATGTCCGTTAGAATTAGTTGATAACATCTAAATTCTATGTAGCTCAGCTACATCTGTTCGTGAAATGTCTAAGTGCTATACATATGCTCATACTTGTGTTTTATTAGACTACTAAAATTACTGAATTTTTAATTAACTCAAAATTATAGACTTGTGTAATTCAATTGGTATGGCTTACCTTAGGTATGCAATAGTGCGCCCCTCTAATGCAGATGGATTGGATTAGCTTACTCAAAGCTCAACAAAGTGACTTCCTTCAACGTGTGAAAAAACCCAAAACTTACGATTTGTCTTTGCTCGAAAGTCAAGTCAAAGGTTGCCACACAGAAATTATGGCATTTTGGGGCGAGGCATTGGCAAAGCTCCTAGAGCTTTCCCGCGAACAAGCAGAAGTTCTCGCCAAAAATCCGCCGCCCATGCCCCCTGAATATCCGGAACCGCCGGATTGGACAATACCTTTTCCCAAATATTTCCAGCAACAAGCCCAAGATTATCTTTTACGGGAAAAAATTGTCGATCGCATTATCACTGAACGTCTAGGCAAATTGCTCAAAAAAATCTCCCAAGACACTTTAGAAAGCATCACTTTAGATGATGAGGGAAATTTATCTAGTCAAAGCAAATTTAGTTATCTACTCAAAGATCATCCCCAACTGAGTGTTCAAGTTTACGTTGCCGATGGCGAAAGTTTTAATGGTATCAAGAAAGACAAAATTAGATGGACGGTGACTCAAGAAGATTTGAGAAATCACCAAGTATTAATTTTTCTGTGTTTGTTTTATCCATCCACAGGTAAATTAGGTTACGAAAAGCAGACTATAATCACAGGATTTTTACCTGCAAATCAACTGGAATTTGCTGAACCAAAAATATATATTACTCCGAGTGATTTGTTATATGCTGGGGGCTTGAGTTGGTATTTAGAATCACTTATTGGCAAAAAAGAGACATCACCAATAATTAATCAGAGGACGATAGAGACAATACAAACTCTACCACCAGAGCATTCTCTGAAAAAAGTAGTAGGTGACTGGGAATGCTGGCAAACTTTGCAAGGGCATACCAGAGGAATTAATTGTTTGGCTTTTAGTTCCGGGTGTAATAATGGCAACACCTTACCCATATTGGCAAGTGGTAGTCGTGGCGAGACGAAGCTATGGGATTTAAGCAAAGGTGAATTAATAGATACATTGTCAGAGTATCCTTGGGTGATATCTGGGCTAGTGGATGAAGTGAATTCCCTAGCTTTTAGTTCAGATGGACAGACTTTAGTGAGTTGCGGTGCAGACTCGACAATTAAACTTTGGCACGTGGGCGCTTTAGACTTAATAGATATCCTGCACAAACATCATGGCGTGGTGCGGTGCGCTGCGTTCACCCCAGATGGGAGAATGTTAGCTACAGGCGGAGACGATCGAAAAATTCTGTTTTGGGATTTGATTCACCGTCAGGTAGCGATCGCCCTTTCTTTAGATGATACAGCTGCTCATTCCCTAGTTTTGAGTCGAGACGGGCAAACAATCGTCACAGGTAGCTATCGCAAAATCAAAGTTTGGCGCATTTCACCCCAGACAGGAATCAAAAGTTTAAAAGACACACAACCGCTGCATACCCTCATGGGTCATTCTCACATCGTTAGTTCCTTAGCAATCAGTACAGATGCTAAACTGCTCGTGAGTGGTAGCTGGGATCAAACGATTAAAATTTGGCAATTGGAGACTGGGGAATTACTTCATACTCTTAAAGGACATAGAGATAGAGTGTATGCGATCGCCTTAAGTCCCGATGAACAAATTATCGCCAGCGGTAGTGCCGATCAAACCATCAAATTATGGCATCTCCAAACCGGGGAATTGCTGGGTACCTTTACAGGTCATACTCATATCGTTACAGCATTAGCCTTTACTGCTTCCGGTGAGATGTTGGTTAGCGGGAGTTTGGATAAGACAATTAAAATTTGGCAACGGAGTTAGGAGTTAGGAGTTAGGAGTTAGGAGTTAGGAGTTAGGAGTTAGAAAACTCCGTCAACGAGTCTTTGATACTCGTGAATGAGGCTCAGAAGTTCATTAATGAGTATTTGACTTTGAACTCCATTAATGAGTATTTGAGCTTCATTAATGAGCCTTTGAACTCCATTAATGAGTATTTGAGCTTCATTAATGAGCCTTTGAACTCCATTAATAAGTGTTTGAGCTTCATTAATGAGTGTTTGAACTCCATTAATGAGTATTTAATACTCGTACACAACAAACTCTCAAAACTCTCCGCGCCTCTGCGCCTCTGCGTGAAACTTACAACCCTCTTTTTTCTTCACGCAAAGCCGCAAAGACACAAACAAGAAAGGAAAAAATGCTCTGATATAGTGCTGACAACGTTTTCCAGATAGCCAGTGAAATTATATACAATAGCTTATCAGTTACTTATACTCAATCATACTGAGTTAGAACTGACAGCTGAACAAGTTTTTACTCCTTCACTCTGAGTGAACTAATACCAGCTGCCTTTTTACCAAATTCATGGTATTGGAGAATAGTCTATGGCGATGACGAAACTCTGGACATTTTTGCGAAACATTCAGGATTTGAACTGGGGGCAAGGCGTAGAAGTCACAAAAACTGGAGCCGAAGCTGCTAAAGCCGTGTTTGACTTAGCAAAAGCGATAAAGGAGCAAAAACCCAACGTTCAAAACCTCCAACCCTATGTAGAACAGATTTCCTCGCTATTAGATGTATTTAATTCTCCTCTCGGTCAAATGACCAAGGAAGTGATTCCCTTTGCACCCCTTGCCATTACCATCCTCAAGTTCATTGTTGATGCAACCGACAAAGAGCCAAGTTTAGAAAACTGTGTCTTACTAGTTAGTCAGGCTGCTTACATAGATAGCTTTCAGGACATTCTCAAACAAAATTCCGAATTACTCCAAAAAATCGATCCCAACCTTCCTGCTTCTCATGCTTTAGCGTTGCAGATTCAGAAATTAGGCGAGCAAGAGTTTGAACAGCGGGAAGTGAAAAAAGCAATTCTCTATTTTCACGAATCTCAACTAGCAGAATCATTTAATCAGATTTTACAGCAACGCTTACAAGAAGCTGGATTAAACGAGACAGAAGCAAAAACCTTCACTGAACGGGTGGCGCGTCACACCGATGAATATATGCAAGACGCACTGGTAGAAGTGGGAGAGAAAGCACACAAACTTTGGAAATGGTACAGCGCCGGAGGAAAAGAAAAGCTAGAGAAAAATCTGGACATTGAAGATTATTTGGAAAAAATAATTCAACCAAAGCCAGAAGAAAACATTTTTGATGAAAGCGATATTACCTTTCGGGATTTGTATGTACCGTTGCAAGTCAAACAACTCGATGCCAAAGACGATGGAAATGTTCAATTGGAAGCGTGGGTTAAGGCAATACTGAATAAACCAGATACAAAACAGAAACAAGTTTTATTTATTCAGGGCGAAGCCGGACGGGGGAAAAGTGTCTTTTGCCGGATGTTTGCCGATTGGGTGCGGCGAGAATTGCATCCCTCTTTTACCCCAATTCTGATTCGGTTGCGAGATTTGCGCGTACTAAAAGATAACTTAACTGATACTCTAGAAAACTATTTACAACACCATGATTTTGTCACCAGTGATTCAGGCTGGCTGACCGATAAAAATACTCGCTTTTTATTTTTCTTGGATGGGTTTGATGAGTTGTTGCTGGAAGGACGCGCCAGTGGCGGCTTGAGGGAATTTTTAGAACAGGTGGAACAATATCAAAAAGACCACTCTTGCCGTCATCAGTTTTTAGTTACTGGTCGTCCCCTAGCCTTGCAAGGAATTGAGCGCTTTCTTTCACAAACCAAAAGCTTGAAGCGTGTCGAACTTCAGCCAATGGATGACTCACTTCGGCAAATATGGCTGGAAAAATGGGCAGTTGCGGCTCAAGTTAACAAGAGTGAGTTTGAGAAATTTTTGCAAGCTTGCCCTGATGAAGTCAAAAATAAACTAGCACGAGAACCTTTACTGCTCTATTTACTGGCGCGGATGCACCGAGACAACCGTCTCAACGTCCAAATGTTTGCAGGTGCAGACACTATTAAGGCAAAAATCCGCATCTATGATGAATCAATCAAGTGGGTACTAGAAAAACAGCGTGAGAGTGAAAATCAGAATGATAACTCCCGCTTGACTGGATTGGAGAGCGAAGATTTGCGGCAATTTCTCACTGAAGCTGCGTTGTGTGTGGTGCAGTCTGGGAATGAATCTGCGAGAGTGGCAATGTTAGAAGCACGGCTCAAAGACAGTAACAACCCAGCTGCAAAGTTAATTCAAGATGCCAGACAGGAGAATGTTTCCCAAAAAAATCAACAAGATAAGTTACTCAATAATTTGTTGACGGCATTTTATATTAAACCAGCTTCAGGGGATAAAGGCGGCTCTGTTGAATTTGTCCACAAGAGTTTTAGCGAGTTTTTATTCTCGGAACGGTTACTAGAAAGCTTTGTAGATTGGACAACCAAAGTAAGCAAGCGTCAGCGCGAAGAAGACTTGGTTAGCACAGCTACGATGGATAAGCAGATTTACGATTTATTAGGTTATGGGAATTTAACGCCTGAGATTGTCGAATATTTGATGGGGTTGTTGGTTGAGAGTTCAGAATTTCAAAACGTGGAACGTTTGTATCAACTGTTCCAAAGGTTGGAGCATTTCTACTTCCGTTGGTGCGATGGAGAATTTATTGATGCAGACGATGTAAACCTGCCTCAGATGAAGAAAAAACAATTGCGGGAGCAATTACCAGAGCGAGAAAATCACTTGGGATTGCGTCAAGTGGATGTGTATACAGGGTTGAATGTGATGATTTTACTCCTAGAGTTGCATCGCTATGCCCAAAGAAAAGACGACCTCAAAGACAAAATCAGTTTTCACCCCTGCGGTAAACCTTATACCAATCAATTTGACTCAGAACGCTTGCTCCGTATTATCGGCTACAGTGACTGCCTGGGTATCTTTGCTTTTAACGAGAACTTAGCATTATTTCTCAAAAGTGCTGACCTCAGCTTTGCCAACCTCAGCAGTGCTAATCTCAGCGATGCCAACCTCAGCGATGCTAACCTCAGCAATGCCGACCTCAGTGATGCTAACCTAATTGGGACTGAACTTTTCAGTGCCAACCTCAGCAATGCTGATCTCTTAAATTCTAACCTCATCAATGCGAACCTCAGGGCTGCCAACCTCTGCGATGCTAACCTCATTGGTATCCGCTTCTGCGATGCTTACCTCAACGATGCTGACCTCAGGGGTGCTGACCTCGGCGAGTCTGACCTCAGGGGTGCCGACCTCGGTGGTGTTAACCTCAGGGATGCCAACCTTGGTGATGCCAACCTTGGCGGTGCTAACCTCAGCGGTGCAGACCTCAGCGGTGCAGACCTCAGCGGTGTCAACCTTAAAGCAGTTGTATGGAACAGCAACACAAAATGGCTCAATGCTGAAAGGCTGCATGAAGCAGTGTGCATATCTCCAGAGTTGGTAGATAATCAAGCTTTTGCGGCTGCGCTTTCCTTGAGTCAGGGTATCAGTTGGGTTAGAGAAGGCAAAATTAAAGAAGCACAGGAAGCTTTCAAGCAAGCCCAAATACTTGACCCTAGTTTGAGAAACTCTGCTGAATTTTGGAATAGCATTTGCTGGGTTGGCTGTTTACATGGTCATGCTAAAAAAGTTCTCTCCATCTGTGAAAAAGCTGTCACCTCAGACCCTGACAATAAATACTATCAAGACAGCCGGGGACTGGCTAGAGTCCTCACGGGCGACTTGGTAGGGGCATTAGAAGACTTTCATGCTGCTGTAGACAGTGGCTCACTTGATTATTCTGACTACGTGAAGCGCCAACGCTTACGCTGGATAGAAGCACTCAAATCAGGAAATAATCCCCTCACGCCAGAGGAATTGGAGAAACTGCGACAGTTTGAGGGCTAGGCTAATTCGTAATTCGTAATTCGTCAGTAGGGTGGCAAGGCAAAAATATTTGTCAGTTACAGCAGTTTTCATGTATTTGAACCACATCTGTCGTAAAGGCACAGCATTGCTGTGCCCCTACCGTGTGGTCTATTTACCTGAAAATAGCTGTAACAATCACGCTCTCTGCAAAAATCTTTGTAACTTGCCCATCAACTAAAATCAAACTAAAGCTATTGTCGAAGCGGTAGAAAAAAGGCAGCGATGACGGTAACTACCTATAAATGGACAATTGAACGCTATCACCGAGCAATACAAGCAGGAATCTTTGACGACCAACCCATTGAACTATTGCACGGCGACCTCATAGTTATGCCCCCAGAACGAGAACCCCATGCTTACTACAATACCGAAGCAGCCGATTATCTCCGCACACTGCTTGGTGAACGGGCAAAAATCCGCGATGCCAAACCCATCACCCTACCCAACGACTCAGAACCCGTCCCCGATGTTGCTATTGTCAAACCTTTAGGCGAGGTCTACTTAGAACACCACCCTTACCCTGAAGATATTTTCTGGATTATTGAATTTTCTAAGTCCACCTTGAGCAAAGACTTAGGTGATAAAAAAGACATATATGCTCAAGCAGGCATCGCTGAATATTGGGTTGTCAATCTCAATAGTTCTCAATTGCTAGTATTTCGAGACTTAAAAAATGGGCAATACACAACAGAACTGACATTAACCACAGGTACTATTGCCCCCCTAGCCTTTGGTGATGTATCTGTGCAAGTTCAGCGCCTCGTAGGTTTCGCAAAAATATAATTTCTAGCAAGGCAAAAGTCAAAAGAAAGAATAATTATCTGCGATGGTGGGTTTGTTTTTGTCCTGACGTTGTACGCGATCGCCAACGCCTACGCTTTTCAATAGACCTCTTTAAATAATTTTTTATCTCACGCAGAGGCGCAGAGGCGCAGAGAAGAGAACGCAAAGAAGGATTTTTGCAACAGACTCCATAAGTTGCACTCACAAGAAGCAATGAAAATTTCTTTTCCCTACTCCCCACTCCCTATTCCCTACTCCCTATTTTCAAGGCGGGTCTAATAAAAACTCTCTGCGCCAGGAGTTCCTCTGCGGGAAATTTTAAACCAACAGTGTTTGCAGCAGCGGCTTATCTTCCGATACCTTACCCGTCCGCAACCATTCTTCCACTTCTGGCGACGCTTTCGCCTGACTAATATATTCCCGCAGTTCCAAACCTTCCAAAATTTCTTTTTGCAACAGTTGTTCTGCCGTTTGCTCTAATAACTCGCGGTTATATTGCAGAATACTCAAGGCGATATGGTGAGCATTATCCAAGGTTTGCTTAACTTCCCGGTCGATTTCCTCAGCCACTTTGGGACTAATAGCACGGCGTGGGTTGCTATAACCTTCGAGAAACTGCTGTTGATTTTTCTCAAACGCCACTGGCCCGAGGCGATCGCTCATTCCGTAAAGTGTAATAGCACGTTCCGCTAATTCAGTAGCTTTTTGAATGTCGTCAGCAGCACCAGTGGATACTTTGCCAAAAACGATTTCTTCGGCAGAACGTCCACCCAAAAGGCTAGCAATACGCCCGCGAATTTCGTCTTCGAGCATCAAAAAGCGGTCTTCTTCTGGCATCTGAATTGTGTAACCCAAAGCACCAACACCACGAGGAACAACGGAGATTTTTTCAACTTTACCCGCACCAGGCATCAAGGCACCGATAATAGCGTGGCCAACTTCGTGATAAGCGACGGTCTTTTTCTCAATCTCATTCAAGACGCGGGAGCGTTTTTCTAAGCCAGCCACCAGACGTTCGATCGCTTCGTTGAAATCTGCTATTGTCACGGCTTGGCTATTTCGCCGTGCGGCTAAGAGTGCGGCTTCATTTACAAGGTTGGCTAAATCTGCCCCAGCAAAGCCTGGAGTCCTGATGGCGATGGTACCCAAATCGACATCATCAGCCAATTTGACGTTTTTAGCGTGGACTTTGAGAATTGCTTCTCGACCAATTTTATCAGGGCGATCGACAACAACTTGTCGGTCAAATCGACCAGGACGGCGTAAAGCCGGATCGAGAATTTCTGGACGGTTGGTGGCGGCGATGATAATCACGCCTGTGTTGGCGTCAAAGCCATCCATCTCGCTGAGTAACTGATTGAGGGTTTGTTCCCGTTCATCATTACCACCCATAATCGGCCCAGCACCACCGCGAGATTTACCCAGTGCGTCTAACTCGTCGATAAAGACAATACAGGGAGCTTGTTCTTTGGCTTGTTCAAACAAATCACGAACCCGTGCAGCACCAACACCTACAAACAGTTCAATAAATTCGGAACCAGAAATACTGAAGAAGGGAACAGCAGCTTCACCCGCGATCGCTTTTGCTAATAATGTTTTACCAGTACCCGGAGGTCCCACCAACAACACACCTTTGGGAATCTTTGCTCCCAGTGCAGTATATTTTCCAGCATTTCTGAGAAAATCAATAATTTCTTCTAATTCTGCCTTGGCTTCGTCTACGCCAGCCACATCGGTAAATTTAACACCAGTGCTACCTTCTGAATAAATCCTAGCTTTGCTTTTACCCACCGTGAGTACACCGGGGCCTCCTTGGCGACTCATTAACAAGCCCCAAATCCCAAAGAAAATTAACGGTGGTGCAATCCAACTAAGTAAAGTAGCAATCCAGGCATTTTGGTCTGGCGGTGGTGCTGCAAACTCGACATTATGCTGGCGGAGTATTTTCGGCAAATCTAGATCGATGCTTACTGGTATGGTGGTGAAGACCTGTTCGCTCGGTTTGCCATCTGGAGTTTGAGTTTTGATGGTATATTCAATGCGATCGCTACCAACAATCGCTCGATCTACTTTTCCGGCTTCTACCTCAGCCAGAAACTTGCTGTAGGGAACTTGCGGCGTTGCCGATCTAAAAAAACTTGGAATAATAAAGTTCAGTAGTAACAACAGGGTTAGTAAAGTTATGAAACTGCTACTAAACTGCTGAGTTTTGGGTGGTTTAATGGGTTTTTTGTTATTAGTTTCAACAGGCATTTTGATGTACCCTCAATTAAAATTTGTTATCCAAGAAGGGAACAGGGAATAGGGAACAGGGAACAGTTTTTCCTATTTCCTGTACCTGGAGGGAGTAAGAGACCCCTACAACTATCAAGTAGCAAGTTATGTGTTGGTTTTAAATCCCCATACATTACATTCTGTTAAGAGTTGCCTCTTTAATTGTCCCTAGTCATTTGGTCTTTGCAAATAACCAAGGACAAATGACTAATGACTCTTTTGCAATAGAAATAGCAGTAATGAAACTGGTAGGTAAATCATCAGATGAGAAAAATTATGATTGTGTCAGATTACACAAAAATCTATCAAAAGATGCTATATGAGCTAATCCAATAAATGCTTAAGTAGTAATTAAGCTGCTAGTAATTTTGGCCGTTATAAGTGAAAAATATAGGTAAGAAAGACTTTTACAGTAGATTTCAAGAACCGTGAACTATACTATCTAAGTCTCAAAGCTAGGCAAAAAGTCCCTTCTAATTCTGAATTCTGACTCCTGAATTCTGAATTCTGACTCCTGACTCCTGACTCCTGAATTCATATCTCTTGGTTTCTATTCTAGAAACTAGATGGTGCAGTCTAAATTCGTGTATACCCAACAGAAAAATGTGTATTACCGTACTGTTATGCAAAATCAGCTAGGATTTGTTCTGAAATTACTTCTACTTTCGGCTTTGGTATCGGCATTAATTAAGTACGTTGGTCCAAGTCTATCAATTTCGGCAACAGCAACTAATACCTTAATTATAGTTTTATTGCCGAGCATGATTATGGCGATCGCTCTACTGTGGCGATTCCAAGCATACAAACAAAGTTAACTTCAACTATCTAGGCACAAGCGATCGAAATCAGCTAACCTAGCTGAATTACAACAAAATTGCATCTCACCAAGTGTGGGGAGTCAGCCTGTGAATCTGGGTCAATGGATCGGTTTAATTGCGATCGTTCTTTCTTTATACATTTTGTGGCAAATTCGGGAAGTACTTTTACTGATGTTTGCCGCTGTTGTGTTAGCCACCACCTTAAATCGGCTAGCGAAACGCTTTCAACGCTCAGGCATGAAGCGTGGATTCGCTGTCCTGTTGTCAGTCGCTATCTTTTTTGGACTAATTGTGGGTTTTTTCTGGCTAATTGTGCCACCTTTTGCACAGCAGTTTCAAGAATTAACCTATCGGGTTCCCGAAGGGTTTGGGCGCTTTAATAGTTGGCTTGACGGTCTAAGAACCCGCATCCCTGCTGAGTTGGTTCCCTACATTCCAGATTTCAACAGCCTGATCCAACAAGCACAGCCTTTTGTCAATCGGCTATTAGGAAACTCCTTCGCCTTCGTGTCTGGTTCCTTGGAAGTTGTCCTCAAGGTTTTACTAGTGCTGGTTTTAACAGGAATGTTATTAGCCGACCCCGTAGCTTACCGCAAAGTCTTTGTGCGGCTTTTTCCCTCATTTTATCGGCGACGGGTGGAAGGGATTTTAACGAAATGCGAAATTTCTTTGGGGGGGTGGGTGATAGGCGCTGTGATTGCTATGGGTGTAGTGGGATTGATGAGTGTAGTTGGCTTATCAATTTTGCATGTAAAAGCAGCGCTTGCTTTAGGAGTTTTGGCAGGATTTTTGAACTTAATTCCCAACCTCGGTCCGACGCTGAGTGTAGTACCAGCAATGGCGATCGCTCTCTTGGATGAACCTTGGAAAGCGATCGCTGTTTTGATTCTCTACTTTATTATTCAACAGGTTGAGAGTAATTTCATCACGCCCATTGTCATGGCGCATCAAGTCTCATTGCTACCAGCTGTCACCTTAATTGCCCAATTATTTTTCGTCACTTTTTTTGGCTTTTTAGGATTATTTCTCGCACTCCCTTTAACGGTTGTCGCTAAAATTTGGGTGCAAGAAGTATTGATTAAAGATGTTTTAGATGAATGGCGAAATGAACATCGACAAGAAACTGAGTTTGTAATCGTTTCTAAATCCCCTGAACTAGATGATCCTTGGACAACAGAAACTCCAGCTATCGATCGAGAGCGACCAATTGATGACACTTTAACCAAAGACGATTAATAATTGATAGATATAAGACTTGGATTTGAGTGTGTGAAAAAACTTCATAAAACTCGAAAAAAGTGATTGATTCTCTATTCCCTACGCCAATACAGCAGATTTCAAGTGAGTGACTTACACCATCTAGTTCTAGTAGCTAGGTCAATAGCCTATTCTAATTCCGAATTCTGCTGTAAGTTCAAAAATCAAAGCTGATTACTAGATGTTGGAGGGTAAAAGTTGAAACTTAATCAAGTGATAGCAGTTTTACAAACTGTTAAAGCTAATAGCGCAAAAGCAAAAACAAGTGTTTATCATCTGATTCAAAAAAATACAATATTTCAAGGAATTTCGCGGACATTCCAGCCAGTAGCAGAAGATGGTTTCGTATATCCTCCAGAAAATCAAACACTGCAAATGAAAGCAGAGGATTTACTGACTCAATTTGAGCAAGCTTGTACAGAATTATTTAACTTATGTGCTACCCAAGACTGGGCTAACGCCCAAGCCAAAGCAGATATAGTAGTTGATGGAACTACGATTTTACGAGAAGTACCAGTTTCTTATCTACTGTTTTTGGAAAAGCAATTAGCTGATATCAAAACGTTTATCTCAACGTTACCCATCTTGGATACTAGCGAATCTTGGCTTTATGACCAACAGCAAGAATGCTTTGCTACGGAACCGAAATACACCACCAAGACCAAAAAAATAGTCAAGCCAGTGGTACTATATGAAGCCACAAAAGAACATCCTGCCCAGGTGAAAGAATCTTCTGAAGATGTGCCAGAAGGAACTTGGCGAACAGTCAAATTTTCTGGGGCAATTTCCCAAGCTAGACAGAATGAATTATTACGGCGAGTAGATAAACTGATGCAAGAGGTAATTTTTGCTAGAGAACAGGCAAATAGTTTAGAAGTTACTCAAAACAATCAAGTTGCCCGCTCAATCTTTGGCTACTTGTTTGCGCCCTCAACATTCAGGTAAAATAGTCTTGGAGCGCAAGTTTAGTTTCAGTGTCTATAGGAAAATGTGTAGGTTCGAGTCCTACTCCCTCGACTTAATTAATTAAACCGAGGGATAGCCAAAAGGTAAAGGCACTCCTCGACACAATCAAAATCATATTTAGTCTTAGGCTATTGCTCCAAGCTCATGTTAAAAATTCACTTTCTGCATCAACCCTTGTGAATTAATGTCAGCGGTACACGAGTTCAAATCTCGTCCGGGTCTCCAAATATTTGACCTGGTAGTTTAGCGGTAAAACACCACGACTTAAAGATTAAATTTGCAAGAACCGGAAATTAACTAGGCAGAAATTGTGAAACAACAACTGAAAGTTTTAAGCTTTTAGTATCAACCCCCAGGCATGGACATTGCTTGGGGGATTTCAATTTTAAGCAATCGATTAAACTAAAACTAAAAACCTGATTTTTCGTAGAGTAACAAAACCCAACATCCTGAACATTTTGTTGGGTTTCACTGTCACTCAACACAACTTACTTTAACGACAGACAATAGCTAAGTAAAATCAGTTCATCAGGCTTATTTCTGATTAGTTGCCTCTTTGTCTGACTCATTAGGTGATGCCGATTCTGTTTTCTCGGATTGCGTCTCGCTCGCTTGTTGCACTTGGTTGAGATGAATGTTATTCACTTGAACAATAAAGTATTCTAGTGCCTGACTTGCTTTTTGTTGCTGTTGGATTTCATCAGACACATCATAGCAACGATAAGGTTGAGTTACTCCCAATATAAATTTCTCTTGTTCAGCTTCTAACAATTCAACGGCTGTGTTAGCTGCAATAGAATTCTTTTGAAAAGGAAAAGAGGTAACTATACTGGCAAGTATGGAAGCAAGAGCTGGGCAGAGAACAGGGAGCCACTTTAGCCAAGGTTGTCCTGATTCTAATTTGTCTACTAGAACTAAAATTGGTGTGACCCCTGATAAAATAACTGTTGCTATTTGCAAACTGTAGTAAAGGTTCCTTGATACACCCCTAATTCTTTTATAATCATCAATTAAGTCTTGGCAATATTGTAAAGCCTTGCCTCTAGCTAAAGTCAGAGTATTTTGATTCCAAGAGTTATTATTAGCCAATAGATAAGTATAGAGTTCAGCCTTTCTGGTCAGTTCAGATCTGTCAGCCAATTTTTGAGAATCTTGAAAAACTTGTCGATTGATTAATAACAAAAAGAACAAAAAAGTTAGAGATATTACTCCATAAATTACTACTGTTTTCTCGTTTGAGAAAAAACCAATAAATAGAACATCAGAAACAAAAATAGCAAGTAATAAATACTCAAGTACCTTTAAGGTAAATAACTTTCTTTCTTCTGCTGAAGAGGATAAATTTTCAACTTTATCAGAAATTTGACTTTGGTTTTTCTGTTCAAGATTAGTTAATTCAGAAGTAGTCATTGTCTTTTACTCAGTTTATTAACGGGTAAAATGTAGTAATATGAAAAATAGCAATTAGCAAAACTGCTTTTCAAGGGTATCAGTTAGAATACTTCGCCACAAAGCAGCGAAAAGTCGCTTACTAGAGATTTCAAGTTTGACTTTGCTTGTAGATGCATTCTACTTTCCCTAAAACTTCCATACATTTGGCATCAAAATCCCACTTTGCCTTTGCTCAGTTGCTTTAATAATGCTTGACAAAAACCATAAGTGTTTGTTTGGGTTGATGTAAAATGATTTAAGTCCACTGACTGTAGTCAATCCTAACCATACATACATTTGATTGATAAAGCAAGACTTTTATTGTAGTAATTTTACGGATCTTTAGAGGATGGCTAGGACAGGATACTTAGCTACATTGTGTGGATTTAAGTTAAAAATTTTACTTTAGGATATTGTCTATCGTCATGATAGTTACGGTGTTGTAAAGATCGTGCGTGCGATCGCCCCCAATGGCATTTGCGAGTCCAACAATAGGCTATCAGCTTGTTGTATGGACTTTGGCTGGCCTGGGCCCAATACGGTTCGGATAAGCAGTATGAACTTCCCTTGCGATCTGGGAAAAGGTTTTGGGGTAAGGGGTAAAGGATGTATTTGAAACCTTTCCCTTTTCCCTTTCCCCTTTCCCCTTTCCCTTTCCCCTTTCCCTTTTCCCTTTTCCCTTTCCCCTTTCCCCTTTCCCCTTTCCCCGAACCGTATTGGACATGCGCCTTAAAAAAAACTTGAGTTTTACAACTATTTCAAGAGGAAATTATCTCAGAGTCTGCCATTTATAAAAGAAGACAATAAAAGGCGCAAGTCCCCAATAAGATGCGAACAATTGCAGAAATTAACGACAAAATTAGCCGCCAACGTGCGGTAGTGTTGACAACCGAAGAATTAAAAGCGCGAGTTGTAGAAATCGGTGTTACTAAAGCTGCTAAAGAAGTTGATGTCATTACTACTGGCACTTTTGAGCCAATGGAATCAAGTGGTGCAATTATTAATCTTGGGCACACTGACCCCCCGATAAAAATTCGCCGTTGCTGGTTAGATGGCGTTCCAGCTTACTCTGGTTTTGGAGCAGTAGATTTATATTTGGGTGCCAGTTGTGGTGTGGAAGCGATTGATGGCGAAGAAGTCCGAGAACGCGGCGGGGGTCATGTCATCCAAGATTTGATCGCTGGCAAACCTATACACGTCAGAGCGCAAGGACAAGTAACAGATTGTTACCCCAGAGCGACATTTGAAACTACAATTACTAGTCAAACAATCAATCAATTTTATTTATTTAATCCGCGTAATCTTTATCAAAATTTTATTGTTGGTGTGAATGGTGGCGATCGCCCACTTTTCACTTACTTGGGGCCTTTACAACCACGTCTGGGGAATGCCGTTTACTCTAATCCCGGTGCGATTTCCCCCTTACTCAACGACCCTGATTTACAACTCGTTGGTATAGGTACAAGAATTTTTTTAGGCGGTGGTGTTGGCTATGTCGCCTGGGAAGGCACTCAGCACTTTCCCTTACAAAAGCGTTTAGCCAATCGCACACCCATTGGGCCTGCCGCTACTCTAGCTTTAATTGGCGATGCCAAGCAAATGGATGCTCATTGGGTGCGGGGTTGCTACTTCAAAAGTTACGGGCCTTCATTGATGTTAGGTGTTGGTATACCGCTCCCCGTATTAAATGAACAAGTAGTTGAACACTGTGCCGTACAAGATCGAGACTTAGTAGCCCCAATAGTAGACTTTTCCATTCCCCGGCGTGTCCGTCCCACCTTTGGTTTAGTGAGTTACGCTCAACTTAAATCTGGCCGGATTACCATAGAGGGCAAAGCAGTACGCTGTGCCCCCTTAGCGAGTTTGTTTTTTTCCAGGCAAGTTGCCCTAGAGTTAAAACAGTGGATTGAAGCAGGTAAGTTTACCCTTACAGAACCAGTTTCTCCAATTCCGATGGAGCGTTCTTTTTTACCCCAAGATCGTTGGACGGATTTTTGATCTCGGGGAATAAGAATTTTAGATTTTAGATTTTGGATTTTAGATTGAAATTTAATCCAAAATCTAAAATCCAAAATCCAAAATTGAATTGCCCCATGCCCTACTCTTGGGGTGGTTTCGGTCGCTTGATGGGCTTAGGAGTGGGTGTTTTGGGTATAGGTTTTGACACTATAGGGGTGTCGCCGCCTGCACTGCCTTTCTTGATGGGACGGGGGGTGTCGCTACCGCGTCTGGGTGGGAATGGTTTTCTACCACCACGAGGAGCTCCTTTAAATCCTGGTTTGCGTTTTTTGGGCAAATCAGCGATCGCCTCAGCTTTTTCTACGACTAAAACATCAGCTTCCCGCTTGGCTTGGAAGTCCCAGAATTTTCCCACTGCTTTGGTTGTCAGCACACCCCTCAATTTCAACTTAAAATATTTGGGTTTGTCAGTTGGTTTGCGTGGAGCTTGCCTAATTTTGACTACCAAGCTCTTAGCATCAAAAGACTGGTATACTACCTCACCACGAACAGAAAAGCCACCATCTGCAATTTCTGATGAGGGTATCAGGGCACCTGTACTGAGTTCAGAATTGAGTTCAGAGTTTTCGGATAAGCCATCATCGGGCGTTTCTACCTCTTGTGACTCCGAGTCTGGTTCGTCCTCATCTATAAAGTTTTTAGCCAGATTTTCTGGCTCCCAAACTCCAACGATTTGGATGTGCAAAGTATCATTTTCTTGTCTTGTACGTGGATATACTACCCACAAATGTTCTTTCTCTAAGTCTAGGTGATTCTTGACTAGGCTCATAATCCGCCCTAAAAGGACAGCATTGAGTTCTACACCATCTGGGGTCAGCAGTGTACCTTGGGTAAATTGTTCGCTGCTAGCGTGATAACGGCCTCGGACTAAGCCGATGGCTCGATATTGCATCGGCTCACTGGGAGGCGGAATCGGTTGTTGTCGATTAATTAAGTTCCCATTTGAGTCAGTTTCGGTGGAGTTAGCAGGGGAATTTTCAACTTTAGAGGACAGGGCTGCTACTGTATTAACACTAGCGGCTGCCTCTATTTTATTGAGACCCTGGTTAGAGGCAGAAGAATTAGAAGGTTCAGGCAACGGCATCAGGTCGGAATTCATAAAAACTCCTTGCGGCGGAGACACATCCCATTGTGGGATTTTACAAAGGCAGCTGGAAAGAGCGTTTGTGCGGCTGATGAAAGTATATTTACTTTTCACAAAGTCACACCAAAGTACTCTAACAATCCTAAAGGCGCTAAATTTAGTGTGTAAACACTAAAAGTCTAATCTAGCGCCCAGACACTAGTTTCGGAAGCATATCATAGCTACAATTCTGACGGCTCCTCCTAAAGTCATCACTTACTTTAGCAGTGTGGATAGTTAATTGTTATAAAATTCACAGGCAATGGGTGATATTCCGCAAAGTTTTGGAAATTTTTAACTTTACAAAACTTTGAGCAGAGACCCGTACTCCTTCTAGGGGTAAGAGCGTCAACAAATTTAAATCATAATGTCATTAGAGTTCAGGAGAAAGACAAAACTGTGTCTCAACCGCGCAATCGCTGGGTAGTTCAAGTGATCTTGGTGCTGGCAATTCTTGCTTTTGTGAGTGTTTCGGTGATTCCCATATTTGGAGCGCTTAATAATGCGCCATCTTCAAGCCAGAATAACCCTAGCACCAGAGGCAGTTCTACTTCCTCGGATCAAAAATCAAAATTAGAAGACCAAGTACGAGGATATGAACTGGTTTTACAAAGGGAACCAGAAAATCAAACTGCGCTCAAAGGCTTATTAGAGGCGCGGCTACAATTACTCAGTCAAAAAGAAAAAGGTGAGGTTAAACCATCTGATATTCAAGTTGTTATTGAACCTCTAGAAAAGCTTGCTAAACTGAATCCCGAACAGTCAGAATACGCAGTGTTGCTGGCTCAAGCCAAACAGCAAATAGGCGATCGCGAAGGAGCCGCCCAAGCTTATCGCTCGATTTTAGACACGAAACCTGGTGATTTAAAGGCTTTGCAAGGAATGGTAGCTCTGTTGATGAGTCAGCAACGCCCCGAAGCAGCCATTGGTTTGTTGCAAGATACTCTCACTCAGGCAGCCCAAACAAATACAAATCAGCCTGGAAGCATCGACACAGTTGCTGTGCAAGTGCTGTTAGGTTCTGTTCACGCCTCCCAGAAACGCTACGCCCAAGCCGCCTCTGCATATGACCAAGCAATTAAGAAAGATCCTAAGGATTTTCGCCCCGTTGTGGCAAAAGCAATGCTCCTGAAACAACAGGGCAAAAACGCACAAGCAAAACCTTTATTTGATAGTGCCGCAGCTTTAGCACCTGCTCAATACAGGGACGAAATTAACAAAGCTGCAACTGCTCCTTCCGCTCCTAATCCTGCTGCACCTAGCGCACCTTCACCGGAAAGTAAACCTAAGTGATGGGGATTGGGAGGTGTGGGAGGTGTGGGAGGTGTGGGAGGTGTGGGAAGTATAAATTCTCTTTCTCCCCACACTCCCCCATCCCGTCACACTCCTTCAATGGCAGCAACGATACCAAAGACTAAAAACAGACATCCGCCAATCAGGGTGAGTTGACGCTCGGAAATGCGACCAGCGATCATTTTGCCGCCGATAACAGCGATCGCTGCACAAATCGCATGTCCCAAAATTGCACCTATGGTCACTCCAATTGGGTTATTTCCGGCTGCTAGGGCAATGGTGGCAATTTGAGTGCGATCGCCCCACTCTGCCATAAATGTTAATCCAAAAGCCTCTATTAAAATTGCTAAGGAACTTTTTTGCTTTGGTAGCTGCAAATCTGCCTGTTTCACCGCAGCTTCCGCCTCTTCTACAACTTCAGTATCACAACTAGAGGCAGACATTTTACTAGCGTCGTACAAAAGTTTCAGACCAAAGGCGATAAACAAAATTATTTCCGCATAATGAATATAAACTTTTGGCAATAAAGACGCTGCTTGTCCAAATAGCACCGAAAGGATTGTCATCGCGGCTAAAGCAGCTGTCACTCCTGCAAATACCAATTTACGGGGGTGGTGCATTGCCAAAATCACAGCAATAAAAAATGTTTTATCGCCTAGTTCTGAAACTGTAATTAATAATAAACCTGCGGTAAAAGCTGTTAACACTCTCTCAAGCTCCTGAAGAATCGTTTACCGATGTGAAGCTTGATGAGAACCAAAAGACCTCACCAAGTTTACACTTTTCGGTGTGAACTTAGTGAAGGTCTCGCTTTCAAATATTTATTACTTGCCACCTGAGCCAGGCTCATCGCCAGTATGTTGACTCAGGTGTACTGGCTTTGAAATTTTTTGCCAGCAGCTACTCCCCTTCTATTGCGAGATTGATTTTACATCTATTTCAAGTACAAGTCAAGGCAGCAGATAAGTGAAAGATAAGTGAAAACATGCACCTAAATTAAGTGGTTACTGAGGTAAAAACTCATCATTTGTGACTTCTGGTAGTTGGTATGGACAGTTCACAGGAAAGGATTCCACTGACAAACCAGTTTCAGCTTTTGCTTGCTTAACCGCTTGTGTATAACACTCCACAAAAATACTCTCAAGATAGGATTTGAGACTAGGCGAATCATCTAGAGCTTCTTTGACACGTCTACGATGTTCAATGATGCTTCCTTCCCAACTACCACTTCTGTTGTCGGGCTGAAATTGCCACTTGAGCAAATGCACTAGAATTACAATCAGATTACTTTTGAGACTCCCACGTTCACTCCTTCCCATATCGGCAATTTCTTCAATGAGATTCTCCCAGTCCACATCCGCGTAGTCTTGACTTTGCAATTTTTCGAGAGTCGTTTCTATCCATTGCAAGTAGTCCCTGTCATATAATAGGGTTTGGGAATGGGCCTTTAGGGAAGACATGGCAGTTTCCATTGGGAATGATTTAGATAGTCACTGTGATTCTAGTCTGAAAGAACAGACCTCTTGTATAAATATTTTTTTGTCTCACGTAGAGGTGCTGAGGCGCAGAGAAGAGAACGCAAAGAAAGACTTTTGCAAGAAGTCTAATGTGATCGTACTAAAAAGCATTTTTTTTCTGTTCGCGCTTGCTTTTTTCATTACTTAGTGCTTTTTTAAAATCCTTATCTCCTGTAGGAAAAACTTCTGCCTCATTAGTGATGGTATTGTACTGCTTGTTGATTAGCTCGACTTCTTTCGACAGTTGAGCTACATCAATCAAATTATCTGCAAATAACGCTATAAGTTTCTCGCATTCCCGTTGAACTTCAAGGTAGCTGTTAGCAATTCTTCGATGCCCTTCAAAAGATTTTTGAAAATTAAAAAATGTTTGTATACCACCACAACTAGCAGCAATCATAGCCATGAATCCGCTAATCCATTTTGCAATCTCTGGTAAATTTGCTGAAATAGTTCCAAAAAGTACAGAACCTAAAGTTACGTTTATAACTATTGCAACAGAGCCAAATAAGTTATTGTGGAAATGATGTCTTTCGGCAGCATGAAAATGTTGATGTTTATTCAAACGGGCATTTCGAGCTATCTGCTCTAGATAAATGAGTATTTGTGGGTCAACGCTCAAATCCGTAGTCATACAGTTCATCTTACTTGCCAGGTACAGACTGATCTACAAACTGAAGTTGCTGCTTTTCGGATTCGTTTTTAGATATTTTTATATTTTCTCTAAAACTGAGATATTCCCGTACTCATGGCTTAGATATTCCATAAAACTATCAATAAGATCAGAGGTGATTATTCAATCACCTCAATCATCGCTTACCTGCCTATGATGCCGATTGATTCAAAAAAGTGGGTCGTTCAATTAATAAATCATGCACAAGGGTAATACCAAGTCTTATCTGGTCATGCAAGTCCAACCAACTTTGCACTTAGTTCCCACATGCGATCGCCTTTTTCATCATCGCGGGCTTGAGGAGAAACCTTTTGCACAAAGGACTTGCCATCTTTCTTCTGACGATTTCCCCAACTCCAATAAGCACCAGATTGATTATATTCAGGGTCAGCAACAACGGTAGCAACCCGTTCTCCCGCCAACTCTTGAGATACATATCCCCCAGTGATGTACTTTTGGAATAATGGGAAAAGTTTCTGAAACAGGGGATAGTGGTTTCGAAATAACGGCGTTTCTGCAACACATCCCGGATAAAGAGAACTGAAAACAATATTGGTTGACTCATGATAGCGCCGATGCAGTTCTCTCATGGTCAACACGTTGCATACCTTGCTGTCTTTGTAGGCTTTGACTGGTTCAAATTTTTTGCCATCAATCATCGAAATTGGGTCTTTAAAGCCCTGTGCAAAGCCCTGAAAATCGCCCAAGTCTGGACGCGGCGGAATCTTCCCACCGAGTTCGTCTGGATTGTGGGTAACAGTTCCCAAAATCACCAGCCTTGGCTGTGAAGATGACTTCTGCAAATCCTCTAACAAAAGGTTGCACAAAAGGAAATGCCCAAGATGATTGGTAGTGACAGTTAACTCGTAACCTTCTGGGCTTCGTAATGGTTCTTTGATTAAGGGCATATAAATTGCTGCGTTGCAAACCAAAGCATCCAGAGATCTACCCGTTGCCCGGAAGTTATTTACAAACTGTCGAACGCTTTCCAAGGAGCCAAGGTCAATATGTATGCTGGTATAGCTGTTGTAAGGGATGTCCACAGCTTGGGCAGCTTGTTGTGCCTTTGCTAAATCCCGACACGCTAGCACCACGTACCATCCTCTTTGGGCAAGAGCTTTTGCAGCGTACAAACCGACCCCCGAAGAAGCGCCGGTGATTACAACTGTTGATTTCCTATCCTGTGCCATTCTATTGAGACTCTATGAATCACCTTTTTCTATCTCCAGGATTTTACCTTGAACAGCAGAAGGCTTACACCATAATATTTCATACTTGGTATATTTTTTGGCCGCTTCTCACTCAGTTCGATTGAGTTTCTCTAAGAGAAGAGCTTCTACCTCGCTCTTAGGATGGTCTAGATCAAAAGGATAGGGTTGTTGTGTAGCAGAGTCACAACGACTCATCAAAACTTGCAATGCAGCCCGAAATGCTTCTTCTTCATTTCTATGTTCTGAAATATACTTTTTTAGTTCAGTATTGGTCATTTGATTGAGGTTCTGCATCATAGAACAAATGTCCAATTCTCATTTTGATTAATTATGACTGCAATCTCATAGTCCAAACCAGCCTGAATATAAAGCGTTTTCAAGTTTTGGTCGTAGCGAAAAACCTGGATGGGCTGATACAGATTAGAAAGTAACTGGCAAAGGAATATCGCTGTATTTGATTGTTTCTGTGTTGGCATGATGTGGCTGCTGCAATTTTTATGTAATTATGTTACTAATATAATGTAAACAGAACATAATATATACGATGCCAGTTATCAGAATACCCGATCCTATTTACAAGAGGCTCCAAGCGATGGCCATACCTTTTGAAGATACACCTATCACTGTTATTGAGAAGTTGTTGAATGAATATGAAGCACTGCACCAGCCTCAGCAAATTTCTGAAATTGAAAACTATAAAGTTATTGAGCCTGATATTGTAACCAATTTACAGCATACCAGAGTGCTTCGAGCCATCATGGGTGGTGAGGAAATTCATCAACCGAACTGGAACAAAATCGTCGATGCAGCACACGAAATCGCTATTCGACAGGGACTTTCTGTAGACGAACTCATCAAGCTAACCCTTGCTCATGTTGTTAAGGGCGAAAAAATTAACTCTGGTTTTCATTATTTGCCAGAGGTAAACATTTCAATACAAGGTGTAGATTCAAATCTTGCTTGGCGTAATACTTTACACTTAATGAAGAATTTGAAAATGCCAATTGAAATACACTTCGAGTGGCGCGCCAAAGAGGGAGCAGCACATCCCGGTGAGAAAGGTAAGCTAATTTGGAATCCTAAGTAGGATGTGAGAGTCACAACTGCGAGAAAATTTGTCTGTAACAAATTTAATGTAAATTTGTTACAGACAAATTTATAAATAGAAAAATTTATGGTAAAAAAACTAACAAATGATAATCTACAACCAACAGCAGAACAGCTACAATGCTTATATAGACTTTGCCATCAGCTTACAAATGTGATGTTCCAGCCGATTCACATCGTGCGATTAGATGAGCGATCGCTAAATATATTTATCTTAGCTGGACAAAATGAAGAAATAGAGCTAGAAATTACACCAAATGGTAGTATAGAACCATGAATAAGGTAAACTATGCAGCAATGAATGACCGAGAGCTAAAGAGCTACCTTCTCACCCATAAGGATGATAAGGAAGCTTTTTATGCTTATATGAATAGACGGAAAGCTCGCCCTCACGATGCTGCAATAAAATTAAACGATCCAGCTTGGGAAGAAAAGATAATAGCTGTGATTCAAAAACAATTAGGCTCTGATTAATCATTTATATCGATATTCTTAATCGAGGCGGACAAAGTTTTTGTAGTCCCCTCGATTTTCGATATAAATTGACTTTTCGTTAATACTTTCTTTCTTTTGGCTCAAACATAGTAATCGCCACAGGTCGATACTGTATATCAATTCCCGCTGGTGAATAATAAGCCATTGTGTGTTTGAGAAAGTTAGCATCATCTCGCTGTGAATAATCTTCGCGGAAATGTGCGCCGCGACTTTCTTGGCGATTCAGCGCTGATGCCAAAATTGTCTGTCCTACTACCATCAAACTTCGCAGTTCCAAGGCTTCCACAAGTTCGGTATTCCAGCAACTACCTTTGTCATCTAAATAAATTTGTGGATATTGCTGTTGGATTTCTTCTAGTTTTTCTAGTCCTTCACTCATTAATGCCTCAGTGCGGAAAACACCGCAATACTCAGTCATACAATCTTGGAAGGCTTGACGAACTTGATTAATCCGATACTCTCCTGGTTGTTCTAACAAAGCTTGGATTTGTTGCTGGGCTTCTTTGAGGTAGCGTTGCTCATCCACAGAAGGCAATTTACGTTTTTGCACAAATTGAGCGATCGCCGCCCCAGTGCGTTTACCATAAACTACACACTCCAAAAGTGAATTACTACCTAAGCGATTCGCCCCATGTACGGAAACACAAGCTGTTTCCCCAGCGGCAAAGAAAGCTTCAACTAAGCCATCGCCACTACTGCGGACTTGACCATCGATGTTCACTGGGATACCACCCATACAATAATGAATTGTCGGGCGTACTGGCATAGGTTGAGTTACAGCATCAACACCTACTAGTCGATGGGCTTCTTCCCAACAGAAGGGAACGCGACTCATAATTTTTTCTTTACCCATGTGTCGCAAATCAAGATAGACAAAGGGACCGCCAGCGCTACCGTCAGAATGGACACCACGACCGGCGCGAATTTCATAAGCGATCGCCCGTGAGGTAATATCACGAGGGGCTAGTTCCATACGACTGGGTGCGTAGTTCGCCATAAAGCGATCGCCTTCGCTATTAATCAAATACGCCCCTTCACCGCGTACTGCTTCTGAAATCAGCACTCCTACCGGATATAAACCAGTGGGATGAAATTGCACAAATTCCATATCTTCTAAGGGCAACCCGGCGATCGCAGTCATTGCTAAACCATCACCCGAAGAAGCGTAATCATTGGAGGTGGTGTTATAAACGCGACCATAGCCACCTGTAGCAAACATCACTGCCTTAGCCCGCACAACCTCAATATGTCCATCCAACAGATGAAACATCACCACACCCTTGGCCTGCCCCTCTTCTAAAATGAGGCGCATCACGTACCACTCTTCATAAACTTGCACCCCATAACGCCGGAGGTTGTTAACTAATTCATGCAAAATTGCGTGACCAGTCTTGTCTGCGGCGTAGCAAGTGCGGTTGTGGGAATGTCCGCCAAAAGCCCTTTGAGCAATACGACCGTCAGCTAACCGCGAGAACAAAACGCCCATGTGTTCCAAGTCAATTACTACATCTGGCGCTTCCTGGGCGAGAATTGCCACAGCATCTTGATCTGCTAAATAGTCAGAACCCTTGACAGTATCAAAAGCATGTGCTTCCCAGCTATCTTCGGAATCGACATTTTTCAGCGACGCAGCCATACCACCTTGGGCTGCCACCGAGTGGGAGCGAATCGGGTGTGTTTTAGCAACCACAGCGATATTTAAACTAGGGTCGGTGCGGGCAATTTCCACAGCAGCGCGACATCCCGCCAATCCACCGCCAACAATAATCACATCGTGTTCCAGCATAATTAGTCCCCGACTGCAAACCACTGCTGTTCTATTGTAGAAACCTGATTCAAGCGTTTTTGAACTACACCACTTCCTGTCTTAAGGATGCATCTCTACAAAAAAATTCCCTGCCCATAGACAGGGATGTTATTACAAATTTTGAAGTCAGAAGTGAAAAATTAAAAATTAAGAGTTAACAGGCAGATGGAGTAACTCCTAACTCCTAACTCACGTTTAATGTGAATTAAGCTTTGAAACCCTTGTAATTTCATAGGTAATCCCAAAACTATGATTTTGAGCGAATCTAGAAACCCTTATAGAATAAGCGGCGTTTCTAATTCACATCAGACGTAACTCCTAACTCCTAACTCCTAACTCCTAACTCCTAACTTTTTAGCTAGCTACTTGTACAGGTTTTTGCTGAGACACATTACCTGGGATAGGTTCCGTTTTGGTTCCAGGTTCTACAGGAACCATTTCAATATGATTTAACAATGTAGTCACAAACGCAAACAGCAAGAAAGGCAGCGATAGCAGAACGACGAGACCTACTGTTGCTAAAGCGTACACCGGTTTCTTAGCACCCATTAGTGCCAAAGCTGATGCCAAACTTAGGGTAATTGTAATTAACCAAACAATTATTTGACCGTAGATGTCACCAAAGGTCAGGGTACAGACATACCGATAGCTTTGAATATTATTTCCGCTCATCACATTTGCCTCAAGTCTCTCCTATAGGTTCTACCTTAGAGCTATGTTTGGCTTGCAGACAATTTCTAAATATTTTTGCAAAGTTCGTAATATAACTTCATACTTTATTTTTTTTGTTACATAAAGAAAATTCTGAGATTGGCTTCCATGCCAGAAAATATATGTGCCAGTTGCGTCAGTCCTGGTAAGGTCTAAGTTACAGATTTAAACCTGAACTGAAATCAGCCATTGAATAGTTGTTGCCGACTCGAACTCTCTGTGATAACTGAATAAGCGATCGCTGATAGCTAATTGTTCAGTATTTACAATTTTTCTGTTGAGTGTCAACACCAGAATCAACCGTATTACATAGGAAGTTAGAGTTACAACAACCAAGCTTCGAGTCACGGCAAAAATGCCAGCTTGCTCAATCGTTCAATCAAAGACCAAGAGCGCTCGATGTTGGCGTAGAGTGAGCTTTTGCCTAAATTTTTAAGTAATTTCCTGATTGCTTCTTCTATAAATAGAGGCTTTGCTCTAAAGGACAAAAAATATCATAGTGCATAAAGCCAGGATAATTTTTGTCATCTGTTAAATTCCGGATATTTAGGATATAGGATTTAATTTTTTGCTACTCACTGTTAAGTAAATAAATCCATTCAAACCAGGATGTAAAAAGGATTTTTTGATGTTAAATTTTGAGTATTGTCCGAATTTGTTGATATAAATCAACAAAACCTTTTATTTTTCGCGGCAATAATTGTTTTAGGAGTGAACGTGAATACTAGCTTTCTTCGTAAAGGTGTTTTTTGGTTACCAAGTATAGCTACTCTTACAGTCCTGAGTAGCGGCTTATCTGCTATTGCCCAGACAGTGGATGCGGTAAACACTCAGCCACTAACCGAGTCTCCAGCAGCTGTAGTGTCTGGCAATGAATTAAGTACTGAACCGGAGGTTACGGAAACAACTGAGCCATCTACAGTAGCAAATGTAACTAGAATAGATCGGTTGCCTAATGGTGTGGCAGAAACCCTCACACCCATTCCAGGGACAGTTGCAACCTCATCTGCAAAGCTGATTTCTGAGCCTGTAGAACCCAATTCTGGGTCTATTTCTCAACCATCTGCTCCCAAAGTGGCACAATCAGATATCGATCTAGGTACAACTACTCGTGGCGGTAGTAGCTATGTTGGGGTTGCTGGGAATATTGGTTTGAGTGGAGGAGACTCATCTTTAGGTGATGGCAACTTCGCGGTAATCAGCAAAGTCGGCTTAACAAGTGCTATATCAGTCCGACCATCCGCTATCATTGGCGACAATACCACAGTTTTACTTCCCGTCACCTATGATTTTTCTTTCAAGCCAGCAGATGTTTTTAGCGAACCGTTAGGCATTGCACCTTACGTAGGAGTGGGTGCAGCCTGGAAAACTGGTGATGATTCTCAATTTGCCTTTTTAATATCTGGTGGGGTTGATGTGCCCCTGAGTTCTCAATTTACGGCAACAGCGTCTGTGAATGCAGGATTTTTCGATCAAACTGACGTGGGCTTGTTACTAGGTGTCGGTTACAACTTCAATGGCTTTTAAAAGTTAGGAGTTAGGAGTTAGGAGTTAGGAGTTAGGAGTTAGGAGTTAAGAATTGATAACGAGTCTAGATATGATTAGCGTATTCATCGATCGTAAATTCTCCTGATTCTTGAATTATTCTGACTCCTGAATTCAGAATTCTGACTCCTGAATTCAGAATTCTGAATTCTGACCTTAACTCCTAACTGTTAACTTTCTACTTAGGGGTAACTTTATCAATTACCTTAATTTTGCCATCGTCTCCTACCGTCCAGACATCGTAAACACCAATAACATCACCGTTAGCGTCAACATCTACATTACCGCTGGCTCCTTGGTAGTTAATATCTTTACCTTCTTTGAGCAACTTCAGTCCCTCGCAGACATCGGTAACTTCTGTACCAGGACCCCCAGCAACTTCACGGATGTGCTTGGCTATCCCAGGGCCTGTATTTTCTTTAGCAGCTTGCGCCGCCAATACTAATAAAGCAGCCGCATCCCAAGCTTGGGGAGCGAATTCCCCTGGTGAACTATTTTTTTTCTCTTGCCAAAGCTTTTTTAAAGCGTCTAATGCTTTACCATCAGAACCAGGGACTGTGCCGATGGTTCCAGATGCAATGTATTTACCGTCACTACCTTTGCCAACTTGACCAGGAAATTCGTCTGACTTCATACCATCTGTCAGCATTACCTGCACGCCTTTACTTAGACCTTGCTGATATGCTGACTTGAGCAACAAACTACCTGTTTCTACATAAAAAACTCCAAGAACTGCATCTGGCTTGCCAGCAAAAGCAGCGGTGGCTTCACTTTCAAAGGTAGTTGCTTTGGGGTCGTAGCGGACAGGATTTTTTTTGTTGACTATGGTTCCCCCCAATTTTTCAAAAGCTTGGACAAATGCTTTTTCAAAGCCCACACCATAGTCGTTATTAATTACGACGGTGGATACTCGCTTGAAACCTTTTTTACTGGCGAGTTGGGCTAAAGCTGGACCTTGGTAGCTATCAGGGGGGACTGTACGTGCCCAAAAACCTTTGAAGTCGCCTTTTTGTGCCTTTTCAGTAAATACAGGGCTGGTGCTACCTGGTGAAATTAGCATCACTTGATTTTGAGCAGCAATTGAAACGGCGGCTGTGGAAACACTGCTAGCAAAAGAGCCAACGACGCCTGCAACCTTATCTACTGACGCTAGTTTAGTCATACCGGCAGCACCAGCTTTCGGGTCTGTTTGGTCGTCTACAGCAACAAGGGTAACAGGTTGGCCATTTACACCACCGCAAGCGTTGACGGTCTCTACTAACAAGGGAACACTAGCAGCCATCTGCTGTCCAATAGATGCTAAATCGCCTGTTGTTGGCAGCAGGGAACCAATTTTCAGTCCACTAGCTGTAGGGTTACTTCCATTACCATCTTCACAAGCCCCTAACAGAAACCCACTTGCTAGGGTAATTAGACTCAAGGTTAAGGCTGCACTAATTCTTTGCATAAGTACTCTCACTCCTCAGTACATTTAGGAGTCTAAAAGTAATATTCAAACTACATTTGCAAGTTAGTTTGATTTTATCAGGACTCCAAAGGATAAATCATATCATCCCTCTGAAGAAGTAAAAGTCCTTACTCTTAAGTGCGAGTGTTTTTTGCACACACTATGGTGCGATATCTATTTCAAAGTCTGAAAAACGGAGAGGGAGGGATTCGAACCCTCGGTACGGAGTTGCCTGCCGTACAACAGATTAGCAATCTGCCGCTTTCGACCACTCAGCCACCTCTCCTGGGTCACGAATAATAAGGTTAGCAGATTTATTTGGGAGAGTCAATAGTCATTTGTCATTTGTCCTTTTTCTTCAACTAATGACCAATGACCAATGACCAATGACCAATGACCAATGACTAATGGCTAATGACTAATTTCTCAAAGGACTTGCGATCGCATCCACGCCACGGGCAAAGAACGTAACTTTCGCCACTGAGGCACGTAGGCGCGTTTGGTGAAGGCATTATAATCGTTACGTTCAATTACGGTTAAAATCCCACTGTAATGCATCAGAGCCGCCCACACAGGCCAACGACCATCATAAGCTAGGCAGGAGATTCCTTTTTCTGCCTTGCGATAAAACTGTCGTGCCCGAGCAATTTGAAAGCGCATTAAGGAACGCCAGCGATCGTCAACTATACCCGCAAACAAATCTTGTTCGGTATAGTTGAATCTTGCCAAATCTTCTAGAGGAATATAAATTCGCCCGCGTCGGGCATCCTCGCCGACATCCCGCAAGATGTTGGTTAGTTGCTTGGCAATTCCCAAGGCAATTTCTTCTTCGGTGGGATTATGTGACTGTTGTTGACGATTCCACGGAGCTGTATTTTTGCTAGTATCCAATCCCATGACTGCTGTTGACATCAAGCCTACAGTGCCGGCGACACGATAACAGTAGAGATATAACTCCTCGAAGGTTTCATAGCGACTTCGGTATAAGTCCATACGTTGACCAGCGATCATATCCCGAAAAGGCTCAATGTCCATCGGGAAGCGTTGAACAGTATCTACCAAAGCTACATCGAAATTATCCAATGGGCGTCCAGCAAAAATCGATTCTAGCTGCTGCTCCCATAGGTCTAGGGTTTCTGGTGTGGTAATAGCAGATGCAGGACCATCCACCAGTTCATCTAAACGGCGACACCAAGCATAGATTGCCCAAATAGCGGGACGCTTTTCCTTACTCAGAAGCAAAGTACTGAGGTAAAAAGTCGTGGAATACTTGGCTATGAGATGACGACAAAGTTCGTAGGACTCGTCAACAGAGACCAGCGTTTTCATGCGGGCTTTGGATTCAGGCAGTTGCAGCATTCGTTGCAGGCGGTCGGGTGAGCGTTTGCAGGTTTGAGGATTTTGCTACCGGGAAGGCCTCAGAAATCGCCTGTGCTGTCAGCTTACCAGAAAGTACGGCACCTTCCATACTGCCTAAGTAGCGTTGCATGGTGTAACTTCCGGCTAGATAGAAGTTGACAATTGGCGTGACTTGTGCAGGACGGTACTGTTGACGACCAGGGGTCGCTTTGTAAACTGAACGCGGCGTTTTCACCACATGAGATTTCAGCAGTTTTGCTGGGTTGTCTCCCCCAAAGTGGTCGGGGAAGAGTTTTTCTAACTCGGCAATTGTTGCAGCCACAATCTCCTCATCGGATTTGGCTATCCAATCTTTTGCCGGGGCTAGAACTAATTCCAGCATTGAGCGGTCAGGGTTGGCGTATTCACGGCAGGTATTGCTCATATCAGCATAAACGCTCAGGAGTGGCGATCGCGAAAATAGCAAGTGATCGATTTCTGTCAGTTTCCGGTCAAACCACAGATGCAGGTTGATCACTGGTACTCCTTCTAAGCCTTCTAGCTTCTGGAAAAACTCCATTTGCTTCCAAGACCCAGGCAAGATCGCTTTCAGGGGGTCAACTGATATGGCTGATACATAGGAATCAGCTGTGATAATTTCATCTTCTGCCCCATTTAACCCTCGAATCAAGAATCCTTTGACCGTGTTATCGGGGTTGAGCAAAATTTCTTTCAACGGTGCATTTAACCGCACTTCGCCACCACGTTCTGTGATGTAATCTACGATAGGGTTGCATAGGCGTTCTGTGGGAGAACCATCCAAAAATGCAATCTTAGAACCGTATCGTTCTTGCAGAAAGCGGTTTAGCGCAGTTAACAGAATCGTTGCGGAAACTTCATCGGGATTGATAAAGGTGAGGGCTTTACATGCAGCGATAAACACGTCACTAGTTACTCGCTCATCAACACCTTGCCTTTCCAACCACTCTAAGAAGCTGTACTTGTCCATGTCTTCAACGTACTTTTGACCCCGAACCACTGCTGGAAGTAGGCCAATTGCAAATCGAATCTTCTGCTCCCAAGTCAACATGTCTTTGTTGCGAAGAATCGATGCAATGACGTTGAATGGCGATGGAATGTCTGGAACATCAAAACGTGAGAATGTACCAGGCTTGTCTGGTTGATTGAAAATCAGTGTATGCTCTTTCCACTGGAGTCTGTCTTCAATGCCCAACTCCTTGAGCAATTGGAGCATATTTGGGTATGCCCCAAAGAAGGCGTGTAACCCGGTTTCGTACCAGTCGCCATCAGAGTCTTTCCAAGCCGCAACAAGGCCACCCAGTACGTCCCGGCTTTCCAAGACAATGGGAGTATGACCTGCGTCTGTAAGATATTTCGCGCAGGAAAGCCCTGCTAGACCAGCACCCGCGATCGCTACTCGCATTTAACCCTACTGCCTTTCAATATTTCTTAATGGTTTTGCCGTTTTCATTATACGTTGCAATCCGTTACATTTAGTAGTCGTTGTGCGATCGCTTTCCCAAAAAACTTGTTTCAAAGGGAATTTTGCCTAACACACACCCATCAAGACAACCATTGTTGACAATGGCTTTGCAGGCTTGATTTCATCTAAATTTAGACTACCAGATGTAGAGAAACAAAATTCATTACCTCTGACTAAAAAACTACTTATTAACTGTTGTCTCAAAGTAGTTGATTTCTTTGGTAATCCGTGTATTTGCTCTCAGGAAATATTTGGGGTATTCCTAAAGACTGCTAATTATTGCAAGTTGCCTACTTGTTCCTTTGTTTTTCCTACTCCCCACTCCCGATAAAGGTATAGGATTAGGGTTGATGTTTTGAAGTTGAGCATCCCAGTTGTATTGCTACACAACTATAGGTAAAGGATTATGGCACGATCGCAAAAGCTAAACCGCTTTGGACATCACCTGATTCTGGGTATTTCCGGTACTACGTTAACTGATGACGATAAACACGCACTCAATGAATTAAAGCCGATTGGGGTGATATTTTTTGCTAAGAATTTTCTGGATGGCACCCCCTATGAGGTTTGGCTAGAAAAATTCAAAAATCTGAACAATCAGATACGAGAATATACTGAACGCGATTCCATGTTTGTCACTTTGGATCATGAAGGAGGTCGGGTTGTTCGTACACCACTACCCATTACGCGATTTCCTCATGCGTTGTTGCTGCGATCGCACGCCTACGAAGTAGCAAAAGCCACAGCAGTGGAACTAAAATCACTGGGAATCAATTTATCTTGGGCACCTGTAGCAGATATTTTTTCTCATCCCAATAATCCTGTAATTGGCTCTCGTGCCTTTGGTAGCACTCCCGAAACTGCTGCTCAAAGTGCCCGTGATTACTACCTTGGACTTCAAGATTCAGGAATTATTGGATGCGCCAAGCATTTCCCCGGACACGGAGACACTAGCCAAGATTCTCACATCGAGCTACCAATACTCAATTTGACCTTAGAAGAACTGCGACTTCGAGAACTGATACCTTTCAAAACCCTCATCGAAGTACAGATTCCTCTAGTTATGACTGTCCATATCTTATTTCCCAGGATAGATCCTGATGTGCCAGCAACTCTTTCGAGTCCTATTCTCAAAAACATACTGAGGGAGGAACTTGGCTTTAAGGGAGTGGTTGTTTCTGACGACTTAGATATGAAAGCAATCTCAGATGTGTTTATTCAAGCTGGTACTGTGGCGCGGTCATTTAATGCAGGTTGCGACCTGTTTATTGTTTCACGTAATATTAATTCATCATCTATTGAAAGAACTTATCGGATTGCTGAAGATTTTATCGATTCTCTGAGTAACGGTAGCTTAGGTGAAGCAGTCGTGGAAGCCGCTAGAGAAAGGATTGAGAAACTATTGGCAATAACACCGCAATATACCGTCCAGGCTTTGGATAAAGATATCTTATTGCAACATGCTCAACTGGCGATCGCTAGTTGCTATTCATAATCTAACGTGCATTCAAGTTGTATATTACCAATTGCCAAAAGGCTAGCTAGGATTGTATTTCTTAATTTTGAATTCCTTAGTGGGTGGTATAGGGGTCGAACCTATTTCTGCGGGTTAAAAGCCCGCTGCACAGCCGGTATGCCAACCACCCTAGTTAATTTGAATAAAAAAATGGGCAAGTGCGATCGTATTACATCGCAAATCTTGTAACACCAAACTTAGATATAAATCCACCAGGGAGGTACTGCCCCTCCTATTTCTGTGTTATCAGCACAGCGCCTCGCTTTTCGGCTTCAGGTGGAAAAAGAGGAAGATGGAGGAATCGAACCCCTACAGTTGCCCGTACTCCAAGGTTCAAGCTTGGTTGCCGTCCATTCAGCAGCATCTTCCATTCAGGGGTATCAGACGGGACTTGAACCCGCTCTGACTGGTTCCACAAACCAGCGCCTCGACCACTTTGGCTTCAGACACCATCAGTGGAATCAATGGGAATTGAACCCATAACCTCCTGCTTGCAAGGCAGGCGCTCTATCCATTTGAGCTATGACCCCATCAAATAAGTAAAAAGAGCAAAGTAAAAGCTAAAAAGAAAGAGAAATATTAAATTCATTCTTTTGACTTTTGACTTTTAACTTTTGACTTGTTTAGGCGGGAGTGGTAGGACTCGAACCCACAACTTTCGAGGTAGAAGCTCGAAGCTCTATTCCATTGAGCTACACTCCCAAGATTTGGTAGTCCTGGCAGGAATTGAACCCGCAACATTCTTCTTGTAAGGAAGACACTCTACCAATTGAGCTACAGGACTACGCAAGCGAGTGGAGGGACTTGAACCCACGCACTGAGTATGGCGCACTCAGATGCTACCGATTACATCACACCCGCAAGTTTCAGAGCGGACGGCGAGATTTGTAGCTTGCTTCCCGCAGGGTACTCGCACGAAGACGGTGGAAACGTCTCATGCTGCCGTTACATCACACCCGCATCAAGCTGGTAACAGGAATTGAACCTGCAACCTACTGATTACAAGTCAGTTGCTCTGCCAATTGAGCTACACCAGCACTAAGAATTTTGGATTTTGGATTTTGGATTTTAGATTGACCCCATAGCTTCAGATATGAATTTGAGTAAAGAATTGTAGATTTGGGATGAAAGTATTTGTTGCACAAATAAAGTAAGCTTGCTCTCACACCTTTTTAGATTTTCAGGTTTAAATCAACAATCCAAAATTTAAAATCTAAAATCTAAAATTTGGTGACGGGGGCAGGAGTCGAACCTGCCGATGTTCAGGTTATGAGCCTGATGAGCCACCGTTGCTCCATCCCCGCATATTCACCAATACCCCTGACTGGATTTGAACCAGCAACCTCTTCGTTCTAAGCGAAGCGCCTCTTCCGTTGGGCTACAAGGGCAAAGTCTGAGTGGTAGGGATTGAACCTACGACCTGGAGTTCCCGAAACTCCCGCGCTCCCAACTACGCCACACCCAGATATTTTGGTACTCTCGACAGGATTTGAACCTGCAAAAAACTAGATCCTCAATCTAGTGCGTCTTCCGTTCCGCCACGAGAGCTTAGTACCCCTGACAGGATTTGTAGACGCGAAGCGGCTTCCCGAAGGGTAGCTGCAAAATCTGGACTCTGATTCCAGCACGTATGCCAGTTCCGTCACAGGGGCATATCGGGGTGACAGGATTTGAACCTGCGACATTCTGCTCCCAAAGCAGACGCGCTACCAAGCTGCGCTACACCCCGTTGGTACTCCTGGTGGGAGTCGAACCCACAACGAAACAGATTTTAAGTCTGCCACCTCTTCCAATTGGGCTACAGGAGCAAATTTTGGTACTCTTGGTGGGAATCGAACCCACAACTTACCGTTTTTGAGACGGCAGCCTCTTCCAGTTGGGCTACAAGAGCATGTTTGGCAGCCCCACCAGGACTCGAACCTGGAATCTTCGCCTTCAAAGGGCGCTATGTTGCCAATTACACCACAGGGCTTTATTGCCAGGGCAGGGTTTGAACCTGCAACCTCATCGTTCAGAGCGATGCGACTTCCCAATTCGTCCACCCGGCAAGGAAATGAAACAGGAGTCAGAATTCAGAATTCAGAATTGGTGAATACTCTACCCATGAAGGGTCGGCTTGGCTTTAAACCAAATTCATGCTGAATTCTGACTCCTGAGTTCTGAATTCTTGATAAATGGCTGCCTCAGTAGGACTCGAACCTACAGCCGCGCGGTTAACAGCCGCTTGCTCTGCCATTGAGCTATGAGGCAACGAAGCCCCCCAGGTCGGAATTGAACCGACGACCTCCTGTTCTTCAGACAGGCGCTAACTACCAACTGAGCTACCGGGGGATAAGGAGGAGAGATGGGTTTTACCCAGTGGACTGGTTTAATTCAACTCGAATCAGCCACTCCATCATCTCTCCCATGTAACGAGAGCGGAGGGATTTGAACCCTCATGTCTTCAGTTTCGTAGACTAAGATGTTATCCAGTTACACCACACTCTCAAGGCGGAGAGGACAGGATTTGAACCTGCGACGGATATTAACTATCCGCTTCCTCTTAGCAGGAGGACGCTTTTAACCACTCAGCCACCTCTCCACAGTGGGTCGAGCAGGATTTGAACCTGCGTGCAAAAAAGAACAGTTTTACAGACTGTCGCCTTCAACCAGACTCGGCCATCGACCCATAATGAATTTTAGATTTTGAATTTTGGATTAAATATTCAAAATTTAAAATGATTCCCTCGACGAGAATTGAACTCGCATTTTTGCTTTGAAAGAGCAATGACTTAACCATTCGTCCACGAGGGCATAATTGAGAGAATTTTAGATTTTAAATTTTGGATTTTAGATTAAAAATTTAATCCAAAATCTAAAATCCAAAATCCAAAATTGTCTGACGCAGGGACTAGGATTTGAACCTAGAACATCGGATTTGGAGTCACGAGGTGTTACCGTTACACCATCCCTGCATTTGGTAGCAGTGGCGGGACTTGCACCCGCATCGACCAGGTTATGAGCCAGGGGCTTTACGTTAAGCTACACTGCGGCATCATAAGGCTGAGGTGAGATTTGTAGACGCTAAGCGGCTTCCCGAAGGGTACTCACGATGTCGGTTTTGCAGACCAATGCCTTCAACCACTTGGCTACTCAGCCGTTTGGGAGTCCCGACGAGATTTGCACTCGCAGTCTTCAGTTTGAGAAACTGACGGCTTCAACTATTCGCCTACGGGACTTCAACCAGGGTGACGGGACTTGAACCCGCAACATTTCCGCAGACAACGGAACGCTCTAGCCAATTGAGCTACACCCCGATTTTTGGGAATATGTGCCTAAAATTTGAGGTTTTTAGGCACATGTTTTGTTGGTGAACTTGCCCATTTCTTATTCAGTTTTCAAGGTTCAGATAAATTACTTTTTACTGTTAGAAAATCTTAGGAAAGCAACGGAAATTCTAGGTAGTAAATCTGTTGGATATTCCTGATGTATTCAGTCGTTTGTAACAGTGCAAACTTTGAACTTTTTTCGTTTCTTGCCTCTACTTCCAATGGTTTGTAAGTAGAAGCCGCTTTGTTGATTGGGGACTTTGGTTTATTCCAACGTCTGCCTTTGAGTTGTATGTAGAACATCACTTTGACCTTTGCGAAGCTTGTCTTTCGGTTCACTACATTTATACTACATGATACTACAAGAGACTGTCAAGGGATTTGAGAAAAATTTTTTAAAATTGCCCATCAGAGCTTCTGTGCTTATGTTTTAACTGACTAAGCACTCTGAAAAGTAACACTACAACTGATGAGATGATTGGGTGAGGGGTTAAAAGCTTGATTACAGAGACAACTACATCAAGCGACAAAGAATAGACCTCTTGCAAAAGTTCTTTTTGCAAGAGGTGGGAAAAGGGAAAAGGTTAAAGGGAAAATAACAAACCTTTCCCCCTTTCCCCTTCCCCTTTTCCCGACTTTTGCAAGAAGTCTAATAATTAAGTCTTCAGTACGTCACAAGTTTGCCAAAATCAGCAGTATTGTCTGGGCTTCTAAATTAATGGGTTCTTGTGTCTGATTACCGATGGGGCGATTCAGGCAATAAACATCTAAATATAGCGGTTCCTGTATGGGTGAGGTACAGAAAAAAATATATCCTCGCAGGGGCGCACAGCTGTGCGCCCCTACCCACATACCTCATTCAAATGAGAATCGCTATAAATTAAAAATTCCATCGGTACGTTTTGCTCGGTATGATATTTAATCTGCAAGCATTTACCCAATAGAAACGAGCTATGACCCAGAACTACCGCATTACCCTACTCCCCGGCGATGGCATTGGCCCTGAAATTATGGCAGTGGCGGTAGATGTGCTGAAAGTTGTAGGGAAGCAATTTGATATTCAGTTTGAATTCCAAGAAGCCCTCATCGGCGGTGCTGCAATTGACGCTACGGGGGAACCTCTGCCTTCTGCGACTTTAGATACTTGTCGTAATAGTGATGCTGTATTACTCGCTGCTATTGGTGGCTACAAGTGGGATTCTCTACCATCGAATTTACGCCCAGAAGCAGGTTTGTTAGGGCTACGTGCGGGTTTAGGATTATTTGCCAATTTACGCCCAGCGAAAATTTTGCCGCAGCTAATCGATGCTTCGACTTTGAAGCGGGAAGTTGTGGAAGGCGTGGATATTATGGTGGTGCGCGAACTCACTGGTGGAATTTATTTCGGGAAACCCAAGGGGATTTTTGCTACCGAAACTGGTGAAAAACGCGGTGTAAATACGATGGTTTACAGTGAATCAGAAATCGATCGCATTGGAAGAGTGGCTTTTGAAGCAGCCCGCAAACGTGGCGGCAAACTTTGTTCGGTGGATAAGGCTAATGTCTTAGAAGTATCTCAGTTATGGCGCGATCGCATTACTCAACTTTCTTCAGAATATCCAGACATCGAACTGTCTCATCTTTATGTAGATAATGCTGCCATGCAGTTGGTACGCTCTCCCAAGCAGTTCGATACCATTGTCACAGGCAATTTGTTTGGTGATATTCTCTCTGATGCTGCTGCCATGCTCACTGGTAGTATTGGGATGTTGCCTTCCGCTAGTTTGGGCGCTGAGGGGCCTGGTGTATTTGAACCAGTTCATGGTTCCGCCCCAGATATCGCAGGGCAGGATAAGGCAAATCCTTTAGCACAGGTTTTGAGTGCGGCCATGATGTTACGCTACGGTTTAAATCAGGCAAAAGCGGCAGACAGTATAGAAAAAGCCGTACTACAAGTTTTAGAACAAGGCGATCGCACAGGTGATATAATTTCAGCTGGAAAAAATCTCTTAGGTTGCCGTGCTATGGGCAATGCGCTGATTTTAGCTCTGGAAGCTTAATAATTCGATAATTCAACCAGGGCAATTTGGCAACCTTTACCATAAGTTTCGGGTAGACTAAAGAGAAATCTAGCAATCAAATAACAGTCGATAGTGTACGCATTACGACAAGGCCAAACTAATTTTACAGTTCCAAAGAACCAGCCCCCTTTGATTGACACCGCCGTAATCAGAGCCGCTGGGCAGATCTACTATACTCACTGTGAAGTACATCCCGAAATAGCTGGGCAACCTTCCGGTGTAGCAATTAATCGCGTGACTCATCGAGGTAAGGTTATTTTTACTAACCAACCAGTTCTCTTACCTCAAGAATGTTTTGTGCCCTTGAGTCAAATTGAATCCCACATGTATTAGTCATTGGTCATTAGTCATTGGTCATTGGTCATTGGTCATTGGTCATTAGTCATTAGTCAAAGAAGAAGGACAAATGACAAAGGGCAAAAGACAACGGACAAATGACAAACGTCATTAGCCCTCGACAAAGGGCAAATGACAAACGATAAATGACAAAGGACAAATGACAAAGGACAAATGACTATATGGACATTTTATTCGCCGTCCTGGCGAGTGCAATTGTCTTTGCTTTGGGTGCATCTGTTGGCAGTTTTATCAATGTTGTTGTTTATCGGCTACCTGCTGGGTTGTCAATTCTTTGGCCGCCTTCTCGTTGTCCGCGTTGCTTAAACCAGCTAAAAGCCTACGACAATGTACCAGTCTTCGGCTGGATTTCCTTAAGAGGGCGGTGTCGATATTGCAAAAGCAAAATTTCTCCCCGTTATCCTGTGGTAGAAGGGATAACGGGAATAATTTTTTTGCTGGTTTTTTTAGTATTCAAAGCTTCAACTTTCACAATAGGCTATTGGGCTTTTTGCAGTTGGTTATTGGCGTTATCGCTGATTGACCTGGATACAATGACCTTACCCAATGCACTTACTAAGTCGGGTTTGGTGGTGGGGATTTTATTTCAAATGGTGGTTGGTTTTTTACCAGAGGCTAGTTCTGTAGCATTGGTAAATCACTTGATGATGGGGATAGTTGGTGCAGTGTTGGGCTTATGGCTATTTGATGCGATCGCCATATTAGGTTCAATTGCGTTTGGCAAAGCTGCAATGGGTGCAGGTGACGCCAAGTTAGCAGCGATGATGGGAGCCTGGTTAGGATGGAAATATTTGCTCTTAGCTAGCTTTATAGCCTGTGTGCTGGGAGCGTTAGTGGGTAGCGGTGTAATTGTGCGATCGCGCCACAAATTCGGACAAAAGATGCCTTTCGGGCCTTTTCTGGCTTTAGGGTCTGTAATTACTTTATTTGTTGGTGAAATTATTTTATCTACCTACCTACGGTTATTTTTTCCAGCGTCATGAATTGGAATGGGGCATGGGCAGATAAGGGAGATGGGGTAAAGGGTAAAGGGTAAAGGGATAAATTTAACTTTTCCCCCTTACCCCTTTCCCTTTCCCCCTTCCTAATGCCCAATGCCCATTTTTATAATTCGTGACTGTAACTTGCATTACGCCATCTGCCCTTGACATTTTGATAATATTCAGCTTGTGACTTGTATTACCCTCTTAACGACGATTAATCGTTGGCAAGCACAACTAATAAAACAGATACTGATTGCTTATGACCCAGCAAAAAAATAATTAATTTGGGTAGGAGAGGGTAAGCATCTTATTTGGAGGTTAGTCTTTGCATGGCTTTCTCACTAGATTCATATAAAAAGTCCTCTAAAAAAAGAGCAAGAGACTTGTATTGGCATGAGTATTTTCGTTAAGCTGGCAACCAAAGATGAAAATTAAGGTCTCAATTGCTTAAAAGCTTAATTTGACAATTTAGTCATTGCTCATTGGTAAAAACGAATGGCTAATGACTAAGGACAACCCGATAGGGCTTCAGATGGTTTCGACCTCATACCCACTTAAAATAAGATAAAAATGGCTAACAACGAAGAATCACGCGGTTTAAAGTCTTTATTTGATTGGTTTGCAAATCGACGTAAATCAGGATCTACCAGCCTCGAACGCCAAGAACGTGAAATTGCTGATGGTTTGTGGCACAAATGTTCTAATTGTGGTGTGTTGACATACACAAAAGACTTGAGAGCTAACCAGATGGTTTGTGTCGAATGTGGTCATCATAATCGTGTAGATAGCGATGAGCGTATCCGTCAATTGGTAGACCACAATACCTGGAAACCTCTAGACGAGCATTTGCGTCCAACCGATCCGCTGCAATTCCGCGATCGCAAACTCTACAGCGATCGCCTACGGGAAACGCAGGAAAAAATTGGCTTAATAGACGCAGTTAAAACTGGTTTGGGTCAAATCAACAGTTTGCCTGTTGCCCTTGGAGTTATGGACTTCCGCTTCATGGGTGGTAGTATGGGTTCGGTTGTGGGAGAAAAACTCACCCGTATGATTGAGCAAGCCACTCAACGGCGGTATCCTGTAATTATCGTCTGCACCTCCGGTGGCGCGAGAATGCAAGAAGGAATGCTTTCCCTGATGCAGATGGCGAAAATCTCCGCAGCCTTACAGCGCCATCAAGACGCCCGACTGTTGTATATTCCTGTTTTGACCAATCCTACAACAGGGGGCGTTACCGCTAGTTTTGCAATGTTGGGCGATATTATTTTGGCAGAACCCAAGGCAACCATTGGTTTTGCAGGTCGGCGAGTGATTGAGCAAACCCTACGGGAAAAACTACCCGATGATTTTCAAACAGCTGAAGATTTACTCCAGCATGGTTTTATCGATGATATTGTACCGCGTACCCAATTAAAGAACACCTTAGCCCAGCTGATTGCTCTACACCAGCCTGTGCTAACACCGCCTCACATGGTGTTATGGGAAACCATGTCCTTAACTTCTACTGCCGCAGAATAGTTAAAAGTTAGGAGTTAGGAGTTAAAAGTTAGGAGTTAGGAGTTAGGAGTTTGGAGTTTGGAGTTAGGGGTTAGGAGTTAGGAGTTAGGGGTTAGGGGTTAGGAGTTAGGAGTTTGGAGTTTGGAGTTTGGAGTTTGGAGTTATTTTTTGTACCTTTGGAAGTACAAGTAAAGCTCTTTCATATTTTGATTCAGTAAAAGCCTGAATTTTTTAGTAATAACTCATAACTCCTCACTCATAACTCCTCACTCATAACTCTTAACTCCTAACTCCTAACTCTCTTAACTCCTCACTCATAACTCCTAACTCATAACTCCTCACTCATAACTCCTCACTCTCTCTTACTTTCCCGGTTCTTGGGTAAAAATCAGCGGAATCAAGGCTGTTAGTCGAAATACAGTAGAGAGGGCAAATAACGCCAATGACCCTCCAGATTGAGTAAATTGCAAGATGAAGCTGCCTATGGTTGTGCCCAAAGCACCACTCGCCCCAGCAACGGCAGCTGCGATCGCAAAATAGATAGACTGATTTTTAATCGGCGCAATCCCTAATTGAATATTGTTATTACATAAGTCCATCGCCGCCCCTGTACCTCCAGTCAAGATGTGTAACAGTGGCAACCATAGCCAGATATCCAGGCGATTAACACCAATCCCCAGCCACAGCAATGGTGTGGCTGCAACCAGAATTCCACCAAAGATCAGAATGGGGCGATTGCCTATCTTGTCTGCTAATTTGCCCCACAGAATCAACATCAGCAAATTCGCCCCCGCCTGAAGGCTAGTGTAGATAGTCACGTAGCTAACATTCAAATCCAAGGTGTCCAGCATGTAGAGGTTAAAAAAAGGAGCGCTGAGGTTAAAAGCCAGCGTCCACAAGCCGAAATATGACAGAAATCTCAAAAAGTTAGAGTTTTTCCAAATACTAATAGTTAACTGGTCTGGTGGTGTATAAATTAATTGAGTTTCTTGGGAAGATTCGTTTTTTGTAGCATCTGATGGAGTCTCATTTGTTTGAGGTAACTTGCCAACATAAGTGTTTTGTGCCAGCGGATTCATATCAACTTGAAAATACTGACACCCTAGCCCGACAATCCCAAAAATAATACTCAACAGCAGAATCACTCCATAGCCTTGTAAAACTCCCCCATACCAATGAGATACAGCTAAACCGGCTATTGGTACGCAAATCAAATTGGTGAGGCTAGCGGCACTATTGCGTATCCCAAAATACCTGCCTCGTAATCGTCGGGGAACTATCATTGCTAACCAACTTAGCCATGATGCGCTTCCTAGTCCTGCTAAAAGACTGCTCAATAGAAGAATCAAAAGTGTTAATATCACTAACTGGTTCTTATTCAACAGTCCCCAGCTTGCGGTTGCAATTCCAATTACTAAAATCAGCCACAATAGACGAGCAATTCCGTGTGTCCGCAGTGCATATTGAAAGCGGCTGGTGCTGCGTTCAGACAAGTAAGCACCCAAGGGCTGAATCAGATTCACCAACATGGGGATAGAGGACAACATCCCAAATACCACTGGACTAGCATCTAACTCCACCAATAAATTGCCAAGTAAAATACCGCTAGTACCAATGGAATAAACCGCTGCTAAAACAGAATCTACTGTAGAGGCTTTTAAACTTCTGCGAATAGCATCCTTGGGAATGCGAAAAGTTGGAGAAACTGCTGTTTGCGGTGTAGTAATCTGGGCAATTTCCAGACTCAGAGGCGCAGATATTTCAACTGGAAGAAAATCCATAATCTATGTTTACGGATGAAGCATCCTGGCGTCAATCAAGTTGTCGAATCATTCAGTATGCTTTCATCAACCTTGTTAATAATTCTTCGTTATTTTAACTTGCATTTTTAAATAAAAAGTTCAAAAAGAAAAATATCACTCCTTAGTTACAGACGATATATAAATAAAGAGAGAGTTTGATATGAGATGAGCAATTCTTAAGAGGTAGAGCCAATGATGAGCAGAAAGTTATTAACTTTTTTCGGAGTGGCGATCGCCATTGCGATCGCTTTTATTGCTTTTGACAACCTACAATTAACAAGCAAACCCTTAGCCTCTACCGCAACTACCGTTAAACTCAGCGGTTGGGGAGGTAATCCTGTTGAACAAAAACTCTTGAGACAGGTATTGCAAGACTTTGAAGCACAGCATCCAGCTATTAAGGTCAAATATGAGGTGATTTCTGACCAATACATGGATGTAATCAAAACCCGCTTAGTTGGAGAAGCCGCACCTGATGTCTTTTATTTAGATGCATTAGAAGCTCCTTTTTTGATGAGTCAAAATGTTCTGGAACCACTTGACAATTACATCACTCCCGAATTTGATCTAGCGGATTTTGAAGATACTCTACTCGATAGCTTCAAATACGAAAACCAAATTTATGGTCTTCCCAAAGACTATTCCACCCTAGCGCTGTTTTATAACAAAAAATCCTTCGCCGCCGCTGGCTTGAGTAATCCGCCAGCGACTTGGGACGAACTACGCAGCTACTCAAAACAATTAACAGGCAAACTTAACAGATACGGGTTTGGAGAAATCCCAGAATTAGCGCGTCAGGCTTATAAAATCAAAGCCTTTGGTGGACAAGTCATAGACCAAAATGGCTATGCAACTTTTGCCAGTGAGGCAAGTTTGAAAGGTTTACAGTTAGTGATAGACCAGTATCAAAAAGATCGTTCCTCTGCCCAAAAATCTGACGTGGGGACAAACTCAGGGAGTGAAATGTTTGGTCAGAGTAAAGTAGCAATGGTAATTGAAGGTAACTGGGCAATTCCTTATTTAACAGAAACCTTTCCTCAAGTAGAGTTTGCTACTGCCCAACTGCCTACAATTAACGATCAAAAAGGCACGATGGTGTTTACGGTTGCCTACGTGATGAACAAACAAGCACAGCACAAAGCCGAAGCTTGGGAGTTGATTTCTTATCTCACAGGGAAAGCTGGGATGCAGAAGTGGACAGGAACAGGGTTTGCTTTGCCAACACGTCAATCAGTAGCAAAGAATTTAGGCTATGACCAAGAGGCATTGCGATCGCCATTAGTGGCTGGTGTTGATTATGCTACACCTTGGCAGGTGGGTAAATATCCAGGGGCGATCGTCAATAATTTTGAAAATCAGTTTGTCAGTGCTTTATTGGGGCAACAAGCATTAAAAAAGGCGATGGTGCGGGCAGAAAATGCAGCTAATCAGCAGATTAAAGCTATAGATTGATGCTTAATTTCAAAGAAAATGCCTAATTATTTTGGGACATAAGGAATTATCTTTAAAAAACCTCTGTTTACCTTTGCGCTAACCTCCGCGTACTTTGCGTTAAAAAAATCCTGAATTCTGCTGTATTAAACTTCTTAATTCCCTTGTAACCACTCATCCAAACGAGACATTTCCACCGCCCGGTTCAACAGCAATCCATTAACCTGATTTGAGCCGGAATGGAGCGCTAAAATATAATATTTCCCATTTATATTACTGATAATTGCACCTCCAGAAGCTCCCTGATTAGTATCACAGTTGTGGTACAAAAAATTATCCTGACGGCGGAGGATACTGCATCCCAGGTGAACGCCAGCAGTCATGCTTTCTCCAGCAGTTAGAGTTTCATAACCTTTTTTCTTGGGGTTGGGAAAATCACCAGAATAGCCGACTAAGGCAAATTTTTTCGTATCGCCAACCAACCTAGAAGATGGTAAGGATTTCCAACCCAAATAACCATATTTTTTACCGATAGGCTTGTTGAGTTTCAAAATCGCCCAATCGTTTGCGTAATCAGTTAAAGTGCTATTTTTAAAGTCTGTGCCGTAATAAACATTAGTTGCGTATGCTACATCATTTTTACTTTTGACGACACCATTAACTAAGTTTGGCAGAAAGGCGATCGCTTGACTAACTTTTCTGGTTTCAGGGTTAACGACACAATGAGCATTTGTCAAAACAACATCTTCAGAAATCAAGGTTCCTGTACAACTGTAGCCGCCACCATCAGCACTTACTCCCTCGATTTTACCCACCGCCGACCAAGGGTAGTTTCTGCTAGTCATGGGAATACGGTCATCCTTGGAACCAATGATTACCCGTTGTCCGGGAAGTTCTTCTTTCTGATTTAGCAGCGAGGGTTCTCCTTTTCCTTGTAGTTGAAATTCTTCGGGATTTTCAACCTTGGTAAAGCTAGGTGGGGTTTGTGGTTCGGCTGAGACTGAAGCCCAAATTCCTAAAATTCCTATTGTGGCTAGGCAGGGGAAAATAAATTGTGTGGATGGAAATATGGTTTTCATGAAAAATTATTCCTGTAAATTTTGAGGTGAAATTTAAACGCAAAGGGGCGCAAAGGGAAGCGCAGAGGTACGCGGAGTCTACGATGCTTAATTACGAATTAGTTCACCGCCATTCGCCCAGCAGGGTAAAGGCTGACCAAGAATAGGGGTTACGCCATTGTTCTTGTGACCACATTTTGAGTTGTGCGGCTCTGAGGGCGGCGGCGGGGGTTTTCCCTTGCTGCAACATTTGGCTGTAAAATTGGCTCATCAACAAAGATGTCGCCTCATCATCAACGTTCCATAAAGACACCACCACCCGCGCTGCACCTGCATACATTAATCCTCTTGTCAACCCCACTAGCCCTTCTCCTTTCACTTCTTCACCTAGACCGGTTTGGCAAGCACTTAGCACAACTAACTCTGCTGGAAAGTTGAGGTTAAAGATATCAGTGAGTCGCAAAAAGCCTCTTTGGGATTTGCCTTGTTTATCTATCAGGGAAAGGACAATTCCTGATAACTCTGGTTCAGTGCTGTCTAAAAAGCCGTGGGTGGCAAAATGCAGGATTTTGTATTGACTTAGTTGGTCGTTGGTAGCCCAGTTGTAGTTTGCGTCAAAACCAAAGGCTTGGATATTCTCTGAGGGTGAGACAAGTTTGAGAATTTCCTGCGCTTCTTTTTCTGTGCCGGGGAGTCTTTGAATTTCGCTACGCTTGATGTTTCTAGTAGACCGCTTGAGGGCAGACTCTTGTAGTTGCTGGTTAATGTTATTATTAGCAACATTGGAGGATTTGCCAGCTACTCGCTCATCATTAGCGCTAAACACTGGGTCTGCAAGGATGGCGAGGGTTTTCGGTGCTTTGGTGCGTCCTGTGGTTTGTTTCCTGAGAATGGCAATGGTGGAAGCGGAAGGTAGAGAGATAATTTCATGGTTGACTACCAATGGTTGATAATCTGAACCATCAGCTGATTTAGTTGATGTAGTTAATGCCGCAAAGGGAATGTATTGTAAAGCTTCATCACCAACAATTACGAGGCGTTTTTGCCCCAATTTATCAGCTACAGGTTTGAGGATAAGTTGACTCAGTTCATTAGCAGCTTTCGCCGTTTCTTCTGGGGAAACTCCCTGGTATCCAGGATTTTTTAAGTAATTGTCGTATAAATTCTTGGCTGCTTTGTCTATTTGTTGGCGTTTTGGAAGTTGATAGCTATAGAGAGAGTCTGGTGTGACAGCCCAAAGATAGCTGCGTTCTTCACCCAAAGAATATTGCAATAGCAGTGTGTCTTTATCTAGTTGTTGCTGAATTTGTTTGAGAGTCAGAGGTTGGGGATATTTTAAATCGGCATATTCAGGGTTATTGGCGCGGATTTTAACTTCAAGTTCTCGCTGTTGTTTGAGTAAATCTTGAATTTTTTGTTTGGTGTTAGTTAAAACTTGTTCTGGGGTTTCTTTTTTACTTGCTAGTTCTGATAATAATTTTTCTTGAGCATTGATTTGCCATTGCAAACGGCGTTCTTCTGCTAAAAGTTTTGGGTCAATGCCTTTTTTGATATCTATGTTTGCTTCGGTTAGTAGTTCAATTAGACCACGGGCGCGGGAGCGATCGCTAACTTCCAGTGCCAATGCATCGTATCCTTTTGATGGGTCTTTTTTGTGCAGTTCCATCAGCAGGTCGATGTAGAACTTGTAGTAGTTTTGGACTGAGGCAAAGTAAGAAGCGCGTAGTTCTTTGTCAGCTATTTTGGTGCGTAAATCTTCAATGATTTTGATTGCTGCTTGAATATGTGTTTGGGCTTGTAGTAAATTACCGCGACTCCGTTCGAGGACAGCCATATTAGAGAGGGTGGTGGCTTCCCCTCCCCTGTCCCCCACTGCACGAAGTATGGGTAAAGCTTGGTTGTAGTATTTGAGCGCTTCTTGCTTTTCTCCTAATGAGGAGTAGACTAAGCCAATATTGCTGAGGGTGGTGGCTTCTCCTCCCCTGTCCCCCACTGCACGGCTTATGGGCAAAGCTTGGTTGTAGTATTTGAGCGCTTCTTGCTTTTCTCCTAATGAGTTGTAGACTAAGCCAATATTGTTGAGGGTGTTGGCTTCCCCTCCCCTGTTTCCCACTGCACGGAGTATGGGTAAGGCTTGGTTGTAGTATTTGAGCGCTTCTTGCTTTTGTCCTAAATCGTCGTAGACTATGCCAATATTGTTGAGGGTTATGGCTTCTCCTCCTCTGTCCCCCACTGCACGGCGTATGGGTAAAGCTTGGTTGTAGTATTTAAGCGCTTCTTGCTTTTCTCCTAAATCGTCGTAGACCTTGCCAATATTGTTGAGGGTGGTGGCTTCAACTCCCTTGTCCCCCACTGCACGGAGTATGGGTAAAGCTTGGTTGTAGTATTTGAGCGCTTCTTGCTTTTCTCCTAATGAGGAGTACACAGCACCAATATTGTTGAGGGTGGTAGCTTCCCCTCCTCTGTCCCCCACTGCACGGCGTATGGGTAAGGCTTGGTTGTAGTATTTAAGCGCTTCTTGCTTTTCTCCTAAATCGTCGTAGACCTTGCCAATATTGTTGAGGGTGGTGGCTTCCACTCCCCTGTCCCCTACTGCACGGAGTATGGGTAAAGCTTGGTTGTAGTATTTGAGCGCTTCTTGCTTTTCTCCTAATAAGTCGTAGACACCACCAATATTGTTGAGAGTGGTAGCTTCTCCTCCTCTGTCCCCGACTGCACGGCTTATGGGCAAAGCTTGGTTGTAGTATTTGAGCGCTTCTTGCTTTTCTCCTAATGAGTGGTAGACTAAGCCAATATTGTTGAGGGTGGTGGCTTCCCCTCCCCTGTCTCCCACTACACGGATTATGGGTAAAGCTTGGTTGTAGTATTTGAGCGCTTCTTGCTTTTCTCCTAATAAGTCGTAAACTCTGCCAATATTGTTGAGGGTGGCAGCTTCCGAGCCTTTATCATCAACTTGTTGCCAAAGCTTCAGCGCTTCTTGCCATTTCTCAATCGCCTCTCGCAGTGATTCTGCTGTACCTTGTTTATAAAGCTGCATCCCCTCTTGAAAAACCCGTTCCGCAGCCGCGCTAGTGGCATTTTGTTGAGTGGTTGCTGGCTGCTGTGCTATCTGCAACCCTCGGTTTCTCGGTGTCGCCTCCACTGCATCAGCAAGCATTACCGCACTCAGCAAGAAACTTAAACTGTAGCGGGTCAATTTTGGTAGAAACCACCAGCAAATCCGTTGAGACTTTGCACTCCTCTTCATTCTTTAGCCTCACAGCCTCAATCAGTGATTATTTGCAGCCCTATCCTGTCGGCATCAATTCCGCTTATTAGTAAATTATTTAATTGTCGCCAGTAATATTGCTGAAACTTTATGTTGATTTTACGGTTGAGGTTTAAGGTTGCAGTTGTGGTTACGGTTTTTGTAACGAATTCATCGGTAAACCCTGATTTTCTCGTCCTCACGCTTCCTAAGGGGAGGTGGGGAGATGAGGCAGAAAAGGATAAAATCTATAAAACTGGTAAATTTAAACTATGAATACAAATATTGTTGCTAAAGTGACGGCTGAAGGAAAACTCGAAATTCCGCCAGAGGTGTTAGTTAAACTCCAACCTTTGACAGAATATGAAGTATTGGTTACAGAACACGAAATTGTGTTCAAAAAAATTAGTAAACAATTGACTTGGGCAAAATTATCAGAAAAAATCGAAACTTTAGGAGTAGATGCCGATGAACCTACTCTTGAAGAAATTAGTGAGATGGTCAAAGAAATGCGACGGGAACGACGCTCTAAAAAATGAGAGTTGTCTTAGATGTTAATGTTTGGGTTTCTGGTTTACTTTGGCGTGGTGTCCCAGGTCGAATTTTCGATTTAGCAGCAGCAAATAAAATAACTATTTATACTTCTGAGCCTATCCTCGCAGATGTTGAATAAATACTTGGGCGTAAGAAGTTTCAGTCAAAAATAAATGCTTTGAATACAAGTGTAAAAGAGTTACTTTCTACAGTAAAACAATTATCACATTCATGTATTATCACTTCTGTTGAAGTTTCCCAACTGCGAGATCCAGATGATACGGTTATACTCGCAACTGCTTTATCTGCTAATGCCAAAGCAATTGTTAGTGGGGATTTAGATTTATTGGTGTTGATAGAATTTAATGAAATTCCAATTTTGACACTGCAAGATTTTCTAAGTCGCTACTTCTCAGATAAATAACCAATTAGACAATCGGCGCGGGATGTTGATAAAGCCGTTCCGCAGCAGCGCAAGTGGCATTTTGTTGAGTGGTTTCTAGCTTCTGTGCTATCTGCAACCTTCGGTTTCTCGGTGTCGCCCTCACAGCATCAGCAAGCATTACCGCACTCAGCAAGAAAATTAAACTTCGGTGTAACCGCCCAACGTAGCCGATCGCGGATTACGAAACTGAGTTTAAATGGAGAGTGGGAAGCGACGCCGATAGCGAAGCGGTAGCGAGTCATCGAGCGTCATAGCCCGTCGTAGACATCGCTCTTTATAGTAGATATTAAACAATTACTTTGGGTCATATATGAAAGCTGAAGAATATCCGTTTGTTCAGGAGTTAATTACGGATAAACAAGGTCAAATTCTCAAAGTAGTCCTAGAGTTTGAGGCATATCAGCGCTTATTAGATGCGATTGAAGATGAAGGACTTTATCGAGCGATGCAAGCAGTTAAGGGCGAAACACCTTTAAACAGGAATCAGGCTCTTGAAGAACTTGAACAACTATGAATTGCGAGTATATGCCTAGTTTTATCAAGGACCTCAAGGCGTTGAAAAGTACCCCAGTGTTCGATTCTGTTAAATCTCTTGTGTTTGATGAGATTCCTAGCTATTCCAGTCTGGATGAAATAAGTAATCTCAAAAAGCTCAAAGACGCTGATAGTACATATCGCATTCGGGTTGGTGATTACCGCGTAGGCTTTACGGTTGTAGGGGATACAGTACCTTTGTGCGGGTGCTTCACCGTAAGGATATTTACCGCTATTTCCCATGAACTACATCTGCTATGAGGGACAAGAAGCCCGACTTTTTTGAAAAGTCGGGCTTCTGAATATCTGATTGAGCAATGACTTAAAATTGTAGTTAAGTCACCAGACGCGATAAATCGCCGTCTCTACAATAATCATTCCTTTGTAGAGACGGCGATTTATCGCGTCTTTGGAATTTAGAATTTTAATCAAAAAACCTTAACCAAACCGTATTGGGGAGGAATCAGATAATTAGCTTATGATTAATCTAATCCCCATTCTAATTTCAGAGTTTCCAACTTAGGATTCTTCACACTCATTCTTTTACACTCTTCTAAAAATTCCTTGACTTGTTCTTCATTAAGACTTAACCCGCCATCTTGCAGATTATTGATGTAACTAATAACATCTGAAGTTGTCAAAGCGGAACTTATTTCCTCTAAAATAATAGCATTTTTAAGTTCCCGACAAACCAATTCAATGTCAGATGAAGTAAACCTTGCACTTTTGTCAGCTAAAATTTCAAAATTCACTAGCTGATTCATATCAATTTTTAACAGATAGTGTTTGAATAAATCTATTCTTTCTACTCGATCTGGTGGAAAAATAGGAATCTTCCAATCCAATCTACCAGAACGTTTCAAAGCACTATCAATACCACTCAAATAGTTAGTGGCAGCAATGACAATTACATCACTATTTTGCAGATTATTTAATTCTATGAGTAATTGGTTAATGGTTGCCTTTTGGTCTGTGTGTGCGTTGTCTTCGTTACGGTTAAACCCAATACTGTCTAACTCATCAATGAATAAAAGCGAAGGAGCTTTTTTCTTAGCCTGAGCAAAGATATCTCGGATATTTTTTTGACTTTGACCAATCCAAACACTGACAATATCAGCAGGAGAAAACTTAAAGAAATATCTCCCAGATTCATTAGCAAAGGCATTTGCCAATAGAGTTTTACCGCATCCTGGTAAACCATAGAAGAGAATTCCACCAATTGAACCTTTGTATCCTTTAGATTGCAGCTTTAGAAGTTTAGTGAGTTTTTCTTTTTCTTCATTTAGCCCTTTAACTTGGCTAAAGTCAAGCTTCAATTCTTTGACGCGATTAGTAATTGGATATGCTGGTACTAAACTAGGTTTTTTAGCTGTATATTCAAAAGATGGATAATCGATAGTATCAAATGATACTAGGGCTAATTGGTGATTTTCATAGTCAGGAGCCATGATTATAACCTGGAAGCGATCGCCATAATATCCAGAAAACTTATACTCTAATATTTCCTTGGCTTTTTTCAGCTGATAATAGTTGCGTGCGATCTCAAAACCCGGAATTACCAACCAAAGACTTTCCAGTTGATTCGGCCACACTTTTGATTTTCTCAAAACTCTTTTAATTGTATCTAAAAAGAGATTATTATCCTGAAATTCATGGTATTTCAGGGTTTCTATCTCAACCACTACCTGATTTTTGACATAGACTTCTATGATTTCACTTTGATATTCTTCATCATCATCGGAGGTATCTTCATCTATTGTTTCTTCATCTCTGGAAGTCAACTCCACTTCACAGCCGATATGAGATAATTCATATCCTAGACTTTCTAAAGTTTTAATAGCAAAATATTTGAGATAGATATATTCTTGACTTTCCTGCTGCCACTTGAGACTATAAAAATGTTCAGCTTTCATTTTCAGCAATAACTGCGATTCAGCTTGTATTTGAGCCTTTTGTAATTCTAGAAAATAATCTCCTAAAGATGGATCATCTTCCTCTATTTGATAATATGGAAGTTCTAGTAGTAGACGGAAATGAGCGTATACTTCTTCTTTGTATTCAATAGACGCTTCATTTGGGTATTTACATCTGAGAGTAAAAGTAAAAGGAATTTTATGGGCAACTCTATCTACTAAGTATCCGAAAGCATCTTCTTGCTGATGCGCTTGAATTTCTGAGAGTGATGGACAATGAAATACAATAAAGAATTGCTCAGAATTATATTTATTTGCATATAATGATATCTGTTCAAACTGTTGATCGAATTTTTCCGAATCAAGTAATTCTAAACCTGTGTTACCAAGGATGATGCTGTCCATCGTTGAACGAGGAAACTGAAAAATATTAGCATCGGTAACAGAATTTTCTTGCTCATTTTCACAGTCTTCATCTGATGCCAGACTGGTAGCAATTTTCCGGTGAGCATTTTTTGGTATACTGTTACTACCTCCATATTGATACTTCCTAATTAATTCATAATTAAAGATTTTGACAACAATATCACAAAAGAAATCATCTACTTGTGGAATCAAAAAAATACCCACTGGCTGATGAGAATCTAAACAAGCTTGGAATCGTTCATATTCTTGTTCCGAGCCAAAATCAAATAAGTAGTAGAAAAAATCATGCTTGACTGTAATTTCCTGTCTGAGTTTCGCTGAAATTAATTGAGAATCAGTAACTTGATTTCTTGGTTCTACACCTTTAACAGCAATAGCTATTTTTGTATCTAAGGGAATATGCAAATCTAATACAGGATTGGCAGAAAGCCCCAATTGATCGAGAGCAGTATTAAAATCATTTACAAATGATTGACTTCTACGCTGGTAGCCAAACTGTTCTATGATCGTTTTTACTCGGAGACTTTTTTTGGTTTTACCAGTTCTCTGAAGTTCATTTTTAATCGAACGTAAGTAGGCTGTATATGACATTTTGTATCCTATTGCTTGAGTAGGGTTAATTAGCATCCCCAGGGAAACCAAATATATAGTTCCCTAAGTTACATAGCAGCTAACTCATAGAAACGATGTCTCTTGACCTGATGCTTTGCATGTATGCTTTCCCAAAATAGAGACTTATTATATTTAGGACTTACGCAAAAACTCTCTGCAACTCTTATTTCTTTGTGTCCTTTGCGTCCTTTGCGGTTCGTTTTTTCATAATTTTGCGTAAGTCCTGATATCTATAGCAGTTCGCAATTGCGTGGAGTGCAGACAATTCGTAGGGGCGCACAGCTGTGCGCCCCTACCATGTATCTCATTCAAATGAAAATCGCTATATTGCAAAACTCCCTATTTTCAAGACACGTCTATTGAATAAGGTTAAATATTTTTTTTACGCAGTACGATCGATAATCATGCACGAATCATCGGTACAGCCTGGTTAGTACAGGATTAAACGGAGGTTCAACAGTGTTTGAAATCAACAGGCGGCAAAGTAACCCCAGGTGGAACATTACAGAAGATTTGGCTGGGTATATGTTCATGATGCCTACCATTTTGGTTTTAGGAACTTTTGTAGTCTTACCGATTTTCTTTGCTGTTTTTCTTTCTCTGCAAAAAGTTCAACTTCTGGGCGGTATTCAGTACGAGTTCATTGGTTTTCGGAATTTCACGCGATTAGTTGAAGATGAACGGGTTTGGGTTGCTTTGAGAAACACCGCCCAATATGTAGCCATTGTTGTGCCAACTCAAACAGTCCTAGCTTTGATTTTGGCGGTAACTCTCAATTCTGGAATTCGCGGTAAAAACTGGTGGCGCATTCTCTACTTTTTGCCCACAGTCACTTCTTCAGCAGTGCTGACGCTGATTTTCATGTGGATTTATAACACCGATGGGCTACTAAACGATTTTCTGGCTTTTGTGGGACTACCTACTTATAACTGGTTGGGTGACCCAGCAGTTGCGCTCAAAGGGATTATGATTATGAACATTTGGTCAACAGCGCCGTTTTTTATGGTGATTTACCTGGCGGCGTTGCAAGATATCCCCCAAACAGTCTATGAAGCCGCCGAACTCGATGGCGCCAATGGATGGCAGCAATTTATTTACATTACTATTCCTTTACTCAAGCCTGTAACCTTCTTTGTGGTAGCGATGGGGGTGATTGGCACTTTTCAATTGTTTGACCAATCTTACATTTTCTCTGGGGGTACTGGCGGGCCAAATAACGCTACTTTAACTGTGGTGCTACTAGTTTACCAAGCTGTGTTTCGGAATTTACAAATGGGATATGCTGCTGCGATCGCCTTTTTATTAGCAGCAGTCATCATTACCCTTACTATAGTTGGGCGGCGACTTTTTGGAGGCGAACAGATTTGACTAGAATTTCTGGCTTGTCTTGGTTCAAAGTCCTGTTATATACCTTGCTGACACTCTATGCCCTCATTACCCTCATTCCGTTTCTCTGGGCACTTTCAGCATCATTTAAGCCGCTAACGGAAATTGTCAGCGGCGAACCCAACTTTTTCCCCAAAAATTTCACTCTCGACAACTACAGGCAAATATTTTTGCAAGAACCGCTATTTTGGCGGTGGGTGTTTAACAGCGTGGTGATTGCCCTCAGTGTCACAGTTTTAAACTTGTTGTTAAATTCAATGGCGGGTTATGCCTTAGCCAGACTACGCTTTGTCGGCAAACGCTTTTGGTTCTTTCTAATCTTGGCAGTATTGGCAGTACCAGCCCAAATTACCTTAATTCCCACATTTTTGATTTTAAAGGCGATCGGCTGGCTAAATTCCTACCAAGGGATGATTGTCCCCAGCATGGTTAATGCCACTTTCATCTTTATGATGCGACAGTTTTTCGTGAATTTTCCTAAAGAATTAGAAGAAGCAGGCCAACTTGATGGCTTAAATACCTTTGGAATTTTCCGGCATATTGTTTTACCTTTGGCAAAACCAGCACTAGCAGCCCAGGCAGTTTTTGTGTTTATGGGAAGCTGGAATAATTTCTTGTTGCCTATAGTTATCCTATTTGACCCAGAAATGTTTACCTTACCCTTGGGGCTAAACACCTTCAAAGGTCAATATATCAGCTATTGGAACTACATCATGGCAGCCTCAATGGTATTTACCCTGCCAGCTATAAGTATCTACGCCTTTTTTAACCGCTACTTCATCCAAAGCGTTACATTTACTGGCGGAAAAGGTTAATTGTCATTGGGTATGGGGCATGGGGCATTGGGCATTAGGCATTTGTCAAACTTGAAATTCCAAGCTCAAAGGTTCATCGCCGAAGCTCAGAGGTTCATTGCCGAAGCTCAAAGGTTCATCGCCGAAGCTCAGAGGTTCATTAACGAAGCTCAGAGGTTCATCGCCGAAGTTCAGAGGTTTATTAACGAAGCTCAGAGGTTCATCGCCGAAGCTCAAAGGTTCATCGCCGAAGCTCAGAGGTTCATTAACGAAGCTCAGAGGTTCATTAACGAAGCTCAGAGGTTCATTAACGAAGCTCAGAGGTTCATTAACGAAGCTCAGAGGTTCATCAACGAAGCTCAGAGGTTCATCGCCGAAGCTCAAGAATCATTAACTTGTTGAATTGTATTAACTCTTTTACTGCTACAGTACTTTCCCTGCTTCCTCATCCCCCTCATCCCCCTCATCCCCCCCATCCCCCCACTCCCCACTCCCCACTCCCCACTCCCCATTCCCCAAAACCGTATTTTGTGCAACAAATTGCACTCCTAACGTGATATTGGTATTACAGCGACTCAATCTCTATCTATCAGTTAACAAGCATTATGGGTTTTGCAAACCTATCGATCGCAGAGATAACAGCCGACTACAGCATTCCTGTAGAAAAATTGTTTTCTCTGGACAACCAACTCTTAATTGCCGACAAACACCAAAAGAGCCGTTTGGCGTTAGAGGATGCAAAGGCAATTATTTTCCGAATATCGTCTGATACACGCCCAAAGGGTTGGCGAATCGGTGGGTGGTACCGAAGTCACCCCAAGGGCTATCTCACGCTTTGGATAGGAGATTGAGCATCGTTTTATTAGCTGTGTTGAGCGTCAAAATCTTTAAGGGGAAACATGTTTAGAAGACTAATTGGCGTTGTTGTGGCTACTTTTTTACTCACGTTTGGGTTGATTGTCGGTAACGCGACAGCAGTGGAACTGGACAAAGCTACCCGAACAGTGCCATTAAACGATCAGGGTGATACTGTCGTACTTAGCCTCAAACAAGTCAAAGAAGGCAAACGCTTATTTGCTTACGCTTGTGCCCAATGTCATGTCGGCGGCGTTACCAAGACTAACCAGAACGTGGGACTAGAACCAGAAGCTCTGGCATTAGCAACACCAAACCGTAATAACATTGAAGGCTTGGTGGATTACATGAAAAATCCCACTACTTACGACGGGGTAGAGGAAATTTCCGAATTACACCCCAGCACTAAGAGCGCAGATATTTTCACAGAAATGAGAAATCTGACAGATGATGATTTAGTAGCGATCGCTGGCCATATTCTCCTACAACCCAAAGTTGTTGGCACTAAGTGGGGAGGCGGAAAAATCTATTACTAAATCCCAGAATTAGCACTAAGTGCTGAATCTTGGGGATTGGGTATTGGGTATTGGGCATAGGGCATAGAGTATTGGGTATTGAACGGATGGGGTAAACAAAGCAAACTATTCTTCAACTCCTAACTCATAACTCCTAACGCCCAGTCCCCAATCCCCAGTCCCTTGTTTTCATCCCCAAAACATCAAAACTCCTCATCTTAGGATTTACAGCAGATTTCAAGAGAAGTGAACTACACAGCGATTCGTGCCAAAGCCACGTATAAACCCTGTTTTACTTCCCAATTCTGAATTCTGAATTCCGAATTCTGAATTCACATACTTTTTGTGGTATGGCAATCTAGCATCTACAGCAGATTGCACAGCTTTTTGTTATATTTTCCTGGCGATTCTTAAAAAAAAATTGTATCTACGACAGATTGTCATACTTTGGCGTTGATTTTATTTAAAATGAGAAAGGAAAAGAAAATGTTTGTTTAGGAGAGCAGTTATGAAATTTATTTCGGCAAGCTGGCGACGGCTGAGTTTGGCTGTATTGACAATTGTTTTAGTTGTTAGCAGCTTCGCTGTTTTTACTCCCAGCGCTGCGGCTGAAACATATCAGGTGAAACTTGGTAGCGATAAAGGAATGCTGGCATTTCAACCGAAAAAATTGACAATTAAAGCAGGTGACACAATTGAGTGGGTGAACAATAAAGTTCCTCCCCATAATGTTGTGTTTGATCCCACTAAAAACCCAGGTGGAAACAAGGAATTAGCATCATCTCTGTCTCATAAAAAGCAGTTGATGAATCCTGGTCAAAAAGTAGCAACTACCTTCCCCGCAGACGCACCGGCAGGTGAATACACCTTCTACTGCGAACCTCACCGTGGTGCTGGCATGGTTGGTACAATCACTGTCGAATAGCTAGAAATATCGTCGTTGACACTAGATGATTTTTTCAGCTTCCCCCAGTGAAATCAGCTCATAAGCAACACGTTACACTCCCAGAGTGACCCACACAATGGATAATGGCGGTAACAAGTCATGTGCCCACCGAAGACGCTAAGCACCGCGTGCCGACGGAGGGGTGAACTCGTTACCGCCAATTTTGATCAAATTTGACTTAATCAGGGATTGATCGCGTTTATACTCTTCCTGGAGGCTTGTTGCGAGGAAATTCTCTTGAGAATATTTTTATTAATTTTGCTGTTAGCGATCGCCCTATTCAAATTAACACTCATTAGTCCAGCACTAGCTGCCGAAACGTCCAACGGTGCTAACATTTTCGAGGCTAACTGCGCTTCGTGCCATATCGGTGGCGGTAATATCCTGATTAACCAGAAAACCTTGAAAAAGGAAGCACTGTCAAAGTACCTTGAAAATTATGATAGCGACTCCATTCAGGCAATTATCCACCAAGTGCAAAATGGTAAAAATGCCATGCCTGCCTTTAAAGAAAAGTTAAGTCCTGAGGAAATTCTAGAGGTAGCGGCTTACGTTTTCCAGAATGCAGAACAAGGCTGGTAAAGTAGCCAAAAGCTAATCGCCTTAGCCAATAAGGGACTTCCAAATAACAAAAGATCCAATTATAGCAAGGGACTGGGGACTGGGTGAAAAGTCTTTTTGTGTCTAGGTTTTATCATCTGTTAATGTCCTAACCACCAAGGCTTTTGCTATAACTCTTGTGGGGTGGGCGACACGAGAGCCATATAAACTGGACTGGCAGGATGCCCACCCCGCAATATTGGATAAGGGACTTCCAAAGAAAAAAATATTCCACCGTAGGGTAGCACAGCTGTGCTACCCGAAAAATGTACAAATAATTTGGGATAATTTATTTTCTGAAAGTCCCTAATTTATTAATTCGACTTTTCTCTGTTTTGCTTCAGTTGCCGCAACTGTTGCAGTAATTCTTGGTCAGTTCCAGAAGTGGGTGTCGGCTGATTTTTATTCGTTTCTGGCACTAACTGTTGAGAAGAAGTAGCATTTGCCGATGAAGGCGTAGGCTGGTTTTTTCTCGTTCCCGCTTCGGATAATGGCTTAGAAGTAGCTGCTGGTAAGGGCTGAGATTGATTGCTGTTGATTCTTGGTAGAACTAATGGTTTGAGAGTACCTGTAGACGCTTCGGATGATGGTTTTGCGGTACCTGATGGTGAGTTGCTATTGACTCCTGGCACAACTAATGGTTTGAGAGTAGCTGCCGGTAAACGCCCTGGCTGATTAGTTTTGATTGGCGCTTCCGAGAATGGTTTAGAAGTAGATACTGGCGATGGCTTCAGCTGATTGCTGTTGCTTCCTGGTGTCAATAATGGAAATGGCTTTTGGTCTTGAGTAGCTCCAGTTGTGTTGCTACTGTTGTTTTGGAAAACTAGGTTAAATGGATAAGAACTGATCTTTTTATCTCCCTTGAGGGATTGTTTGCTAAAGTATTCTCTTGCTTTTGTTCGCAATTGTGGGGAGAGTAATTTGTCTTGGAACTTGATATCTAAGACCTTGCCATCAGGATCTACCACTAATACACCCAAAACAGCCCCTTCCACATTCGGCTTATCTGTGGCTAGTGTTTGTCGAATAACTGGTTTTTGTTCAGCATTGGGGTATTGTTGCTGGACTTCTTTTCTGAGGGCATCGTAAGAATCCAGTTGTGCGATCGCCTGTTGAGTTCCTTTAGGGGATAAATCGCTTGCCTGGGGCGTACTTACCCTAGTTCCGATTAAAGTATTGCTATTGCCTCGACCTTCTTTTAGAGAGTTGACGAGCAAGTTTTGAGAAATTTTAGATCCATCAATACTTGGTTGGGTAATTTGTGGAGTTGGATTTCCCTGTGCTGTTGTAATGGGGGGAATATCAGAAAGGTTGCGAGATTGGGCATTTTGCAGAATATCATCAGGTATGTTCTGTGATTGCAATTGTGGCAACCTATTTACAGACAGCGGCTGAGGTGCCTCGTATTTGCGATCGCTCTCACTAAAACGAGGAGCTGGAGGAACTGATGACGAGAATTTGGGGCTGTTATTGTATTTAGAACTGTCAAATTTAGAAGCGTCAAATCCCAAATTATAATTAGGAATCGTCCGCAAAGACTGCCTTGTAGGTAAAGACGAGACCCGATAGTTATTTGATGATGGAGGTAGGGGAGGCAGTACTAATTGACTCGATGGCGGTGGCGTCAATGGAGCTAATGCAGTCTGGGCGTTAAAATTCGGTGCAGAAAGCGGCGCTATTGGCGGTAATTGTTGTAAGCCTATTCGAGGTGTGGTTTGCGGCAAACGGCTTTGGTCGGCTTGACTCAATTCCGTAAGTCCGACTGTTTTTGATGATGCCGTTTCTTGGGGCTTGCTGGAGTCCATAGGCATCAATGGTACAATCATGGCGATCGCACCGTGAATGCCAACGGAAGCTATAGCTGCTATCCCAATTGGCTGGCTAATGATTTCCGGTATATTTTTCAGCAGGGAGACGTAAGACATAGCTGTTATCGTTCACTCGACTCAGTTGCAGTTGACTAACAATTTTCTCTTTGGTGACTATATTGCAATATATTGCAAGAGATGCGTCCCTCTAAGGAAATAGTAACTTCCTATGCTGGCAATCCAGAGCCTAAGATGACCATTTCCTCAAGTTCTTAATTTCTTAATGATGCTCTATCATATTTTTAAGTTGGGCTTGCTAAAAAGATGTTTGAACTATTACTAAGTTGGACTTTTTATTGTTAAAAGGCGCACAATTAAAAATAATCTCTCGGATATTTATCAAATTTCACATCTGTTATAAATTCGATCGAATCAGAACAGTTGCTAACGTTACGCTGTTTTTTCTACTACTTTTTTTTCAACAAAACTTACGTAAAAGATGGCACACTGACTGCAATATACTACGCCCTTTGTGACAATCTTACCACATCAGACGATTCTAAAACTGTTGTAGATTGTACCATTTTATTGACATTTTAACCCTCAAACCCATCGATATGTGTTTCGGTTTTGATCCCAAGAGTAAGTCAGAGAATGGAGATTTGAGCTTTTAATACTTACTACTTGTTAATTAAAAAATTTTAATCCTTTAGTTCTTGTAACCAAAAATTTTCAATGCCCTTACCGACAGTTATTGTGCCTGGATATCTAGAAAGTGCAATCGCTTACCGCCAACTAGAACAATCTTTACAGCAGTTAAACTTTCCCACAGTTACAGTACCACTACGGCGGCGTGACTGGCTACCCACTATTGGAGGAAGTCCTGTAACCCAGATTTTGCAACAACTCGATCGCACGGTCAAACAGATATTGCAGCAATATAAGGCTACTCAAATTAACTTAATTGGTCACTCAGCCGGAGGTTGGATATCGCGCATCTATATGGGAGAAAAACCTTATTTGGCACGCGGCGATCTCACGCCATCCCTCTGGGAAGCCCATCCCTTAGTTGCGACTCTCATCACCTTGGGTACACCCCACATCAGCCAAGAACGCTGGACGCGCTCAAATCTGGATTTTGTCAACAATAACTATCCTGGAGCTTTTTACAGCAAGGTTCGTTACGTTTGTGTGGCTGGCAAAACTATCTTTGGACAAAGGCGGCGCGGTAGCTGGTTAGCTTACAGTAGTTATCAATTAACCTGTGGCAAAGGTAACACCTGGGGAGATGGAATCACACCCATTGAAGCAGCTCACCTCGAAGGCGCAGAAAATCTTGTGATTGAAGGTGTGAAGCATTCTCCCAGAAGCGCCGGAATCTGGTACGGCTCACCAGAACCCTTAAAAGCGTGGGTGCAATATTTGATTTAAAAAACTTTATTTTTATATAAGAAAAGTAAAATTTATTAAAATTTCTTAGCTAAAATAACTGTATAAGAATAAATACCTACTTAAGAACAGGAGGGGTGAGCCATGCAAAGCACCCAGTTCGATAGGATTTTGCGACGAGTTGCGACGATATTATCAGTTGTAATTCTGACTCTGTGCTTAATTTATGTTTCTACCGGAGTTTTGCTTTCCTTTTACTACGAGCCGACAGCAGGCGGTGCCTATAACTCCCTAAAGATGATTAATACCCAACTGGCATATGGTTGGTTGTTTCGGAGAGCGCACGATATTGCAGGTAACGGGCTAATTGCGATCGCTCTGGTTCAAATTGTAGTGATGTTTTTGAGTCGGCAATTTCGCAAGAGTTGGCTGACTGCTTGGATTAGCGGCATTTTGTTTACCCTGAGTGCGATCGGGCTAGATTGGACAGCGATGATCCTAGACTGGACTCAAGAAGGATACTGGCGTTTTAGCATTGAGCTAGGAACCATCGAAGCAATTCCGTTTATTGGCGTGCAACTGCGCGACATCCTCACAGGCGGTGGAGCTATCAGCACAGTCACTGTTGAACACCTTTATACAATACACAGTTATCTGATTGCTACCACGACACTAATTCTGGCCATAGTGCATTTATCTGCTTTACTGTGGCAAGAAAGGCAAGAGAGTGCTGAATTAGGAGTTAGGAGTTAGGAGTTAGGAGTTATTATCCTTCCCATCTCCCTCATCTCCCAGCACTCTCAGTAGTGGAAAGTTCAGTTAACTGGACAAGGGGTAGGTCTTCAACTTCTGGTAACTTTTCTAGAGATAGGGGAGTGGATTGGGTAGCGCCAGATAGGCGTTTTAAAAGGCTAGGCCTGGGGTCATGTAATAGGTAGATAATGCGATCGCCAACTTCCCACTCTTGGTTAGCTGGCATTACCTGTAAGCGTTCTTCTCGTTCTACCAATAGCGGTATTATTACCCCAGTCCGAATTTTCTCTTGGATGCGATCGTATTGAGTGGAAAATTCCGACTCATTAAGGGTAGTTGTCCCCAGCTTGACTCGTCCATCGTTGAGATACTCGTTCCAAGTCTTAATGGCCAAATCTGGGATAAAAGCTTGATTAACTTTATTATTGGCTGAGCTATTCGCTTGGGGATCGCGGGGAAACACTGCTAACACACGGGGTGGATTAAACTCCTCAGCTGCACGTTGAGCCAAAACAAAATTCACCTCACCATTACTTGTCATCGCCAAAAAAGTACCCATAGAGGCAAGTCCAGCCTCTTCCAAAACAGCCGCATCCAAAGCACTATTAGCAATCACCCGGAGATTTTGTGCTTGGGCTTGCAGAAGACATTGGGGGTCAGTATCAATCATCACCACGTTTTCTCCCCGTTCTTGAAAGAACCGGGCAATCAAAAGACTCAAGGGATTACAACCCACAATCACTGCCCCAGTGGCGTCTTTGGAGGTAATTTCCAGACACTTAGCAACCCAGCCAGCCGTTAGTCCTTGGCAGACAACAGTCATGATAATTGTCAGGAAGACTAGAGCTTTGATGGAGTCACCGCCATTGATACCCCGCTGTGTCAGCAAAATCGCAAATAGAGAAGCAACGGAAGCGGAAACAATTCCTCTAGGAGCAACCCAGCTTAAAAACAATTTCTGTCGCCAGTTTAGGTCACTGTTCCAGGTACACAAGAGGATATTAATTGGCCGAACGACAAACATTAGTACCAAAACAGTGAATAAACTACCCCAACCCAAAGCGAACACACTGGCAATGGATAGGTCAGCCGCTAATAGGATGAATAATACCGAAACGCTGAGAATTGTCAGCTGACCCTTAAAGCTCCTTAACAGACGTTCTTCTGGCACTGAGGAGTTAGCAAATACCGCTCCAGCGACTACTGTCGTCATGACTCCGGATTCACTGCGGATCATTTGCGATAAGGTAAACAGGCTCCAAAGTATGGCCAGCACCACTAAGTTTTTCAGCTCGAATGACAGAAAACTGGCGCGTTTGAAAATCAAACTCATCAGATAACCGCCAACGCCGCCAATTGCCGCACCAACACCCAACCGCATCAGTAAACCAGCGATCGCATTTATTGGATCGGCATCGCCGTTCAAAATCGTATCCAGGACAACGAAGGCGAGAATAGCTCCTACAGGGTCAATTAAAACCCCTTCGCCTTCTAAAAGTGTTGCCACCTGTCGGTCTACATTAATTTGTTTGAGTAGGGGACCAACGACAGTCGGGCCTGTAACCACGACTATAGAAGCATAGAGAAAAGCTATGTTCCAAGGAAATTCACCCAGCCAGTGAGCAGCCATACTCCCACCAAGCAGTGTGATTAGAGTTCCTTGAGTGACGAGCAATTGTAGGCTGACTGAAACTCTGCCTAACTCCCGCAGATCTAAATTCAGTCCACCTTCAAACAAAATGATTGCCGTTGCTAGGGCGACAATAACTTCCAGTCCACTACCAAGTAACTGGGGATGTAACAGTCCTAAGCCATCAGAGCCAAATAGAATGCCCAACAGCAATAACAAGACGATGCTGGGTACTCGAAGGTAGGCAGCCAGCACTTGGGCGCTAATACCTGCTAGTACAGCGATCGCCATCTGGAGAGTGATTTCAAAAGATGCTTCCATGTTGTAGATTTTGAGCCATTTATTTCAAAATCTTTTGTAAAAAAACAGTAGATATTAACTCTACAGGGTACAACATCATACCCTTTCTCCTTTGGCGAATTTTGCGTTTTTTCTATTTAGGCATTCACTAGAATCAAGAGGCCTGGACGTTGAGCCACTCTGCCCAAAGCCGCACAAGCGTCTACGGACATATTTTTGTGTATCCATGTCTGTGTATCCTTTTCAAAGTTTCGCCTCCACCCAGTTTAGCTGCCACAAACTTTTTTTGGCAAAAGCTATTGACATCCCTGAGAAAATTCGTTAATTTATAAAAGGTCTGAGTCCGATGCCCCCATCGTCTAGAGGCCTAGGACACCTCCCTTTCACGGAGGTAACGGGGATTCGAATTCCCCTGGGGGTACTAGAAAACAGAAAGCAAAAGTCTTTCTTTGTAGAAACTTAACCAGTCAAAACTATCACCCAGAGTCAAGTCTGAATGATAGCTTACCAAACATCAGCTTTTTTGACTGGCTAGTTCTTCTACACGCTGGTAAATAGCCAGAAGATTCAACCGCAGATCTTTACTCAGGCGGTTTTCAATAATTGAGATTGGCATAGTGAGCTTAGGCCAAACTTGAATTGTGTAGCAGAGGTTGGTTCCCACATCCTCGCCAAGGGAACAAGGCTCTAAACACCAGCTACCAGAGAAGCCTTTAAAATCTCCTTCCACCATGCGGAAATTAATTTCTTTAGGGAAGTATTCTTGGAGATCCAGAACTACCCGCGCACAAAAGTTGAAATTTAGTAACCGCTGGGAACCGACTTGTTCGAGTCGAATACCACCGTCAGGATGCTCGATGAGGCGACTTTTGGCTAGGTTGGGGATAAAGTCAGCCAAGGCTTCATAATCTGTCAAAACTTTCCAAATTTGTTCCACTGGTTGGGGGATTCGGAGCTTAGCACTAATTTGCCGCTGTCGCTGTGCTAATTTCTCAACTTGGACTTCTACTTTAGCCAATAAAGCGACTGCATCAGCAGACAAATGGGCTTCTAAATTAGTGTCATCAGTGGAAGACTGGAAATCAAGGTTATCTGTTGTGTTGTGTTCTTGAGTCACTTTCGCCAATTATGGTTTGCTTTCGTCAGAAAATTGGGGCAGAGTCAGGGTGAAGCAGATTTCGCTCTGTTGAGAATCCTCTATTGGTAGACTTTCAACTGCGATCGCCCCATTGAGATGCTGCACTAAAGACTTGACTAGAGCAAGTCCCAAGCCAGTTCCTGGAGTCCAGCGTCCTTTTCCGCGACGGAACTTGTCAAAGATGTAGGTCCCTTCTTCTTCAGAGATGGCACGTCCGATGTTCGTCACTTTCATGATAACTCGATCGATTTGTTCATCGACTTGATGAAACGCGTGTAGGTGAACTATGCTCTCATGCTCTGAGTATTTACAGGCATTGGTGAGCAATTCTTGGAGAATGCGGTCGAAACTTTCTAGTTCAGTTTGCAGTTTTAGCGACTCTTGTGGTAAATCTAAGGAAATTTTTAATCCTTTTTCAGCAAGTTTTTTCTCAAAAGATGCTGCTATATGGTGGATTTTGGTATTTAAATCTATAGTTTCTAATTGCGGAGCTTCGTGAGGCGACTCTAGCTTCTGGAGTGTCAACAAGTCGTTAATTAAGTTAATTTCTTTTGTACATTCCTGTTCTAGGATATCGAGATATCTAACCTGACGCTCTGGGGCTATTCCTGGCAAACGTAAGTTGCGAATTGACATCAGCATGTTTGTCAGAGGATAGCGTAGGCGATCGCTCATATTACTCAAAAATTCATCTTTGAGTTCGTTCAGCTGCCGTAACTGCTCAACATATTGCCGCGTTCTTTCATGCAATTTTGCTTGCAGCTCTAGGCTACTCTGTAGTTTCGCCGTCCGCTCGTCTACCAAAGTTTGCACTTGACGCAATGTCTGTGACTGAATGATGGCATTGCTCACTTGAGCGCAAACCATTTCCACAAGATTTAATTCTGCTGGTTGCCAACTGCGAGTCAAAGATTGCTGTAATACCAAAAATCCTAAAATTTTACCTTGACTTTCTAAGGGCATTAACAGTACCGCAGGCAATTCCTCTAGTGCAAATAATGGAACAGCACAGGAGATATCGTTTTGGGCTGTGTAATCATCAAAAATTACTGGTCTTCCAGAATCTATAAAGGCACGCTGGCATAAACCACAGTCGGAAAGCAAGAAAGACTGATTTAAGATATCTGGTTTACTGGTGCGGGAATTTTGTGTTGCCTTTGCCCATTCACCAACTACCGTAGCTTTGGCTTTGGGAACTTGTTTCTTGGCTTGAGTCCTAAATAGTGGATCTGTATATTTCAACAGGATCAGCAAACCCCGATCTGCCTGTAGAGATTCAGCAGTAGAGGCGATAACTAATTGGAGCATTTGATTAAGCTCCAAGTTGCTGCGACTTAATATAGTCAATTGCTTGATCAGGTTTTGATGCTGGTTGGTCTTTTCTAAATACTGTTGGTGACTGGCAATTAGCTGGGCTTGTGCGACTCGAGAAAACGCGATCGCGCAAGATGACTCGACTTCTTTGAGCAGTTGTTTTTCTGACTCACTCCAATCATAAGGTTGGAATTTAATCAGACAAATCACCCCATTGTTATTGCCACCAAACCGAGTGGGAATTGCCAAAACTGCTTTTATCGGTAGTGGCAGATATTGACAGCCAATTACCAGACTGTTTTGAATGATGGAAATGTCCTCAATAGTCAATGGTTCAGCAGCACATTGCAGCACTGGGGAGTGCATCAGCAACTGTTCCATCGAAAATATCTCTTCTGGGTGTGGCAACCCTAAATACTCATCAGCACACCAATTAATCGCAGTTGCTTCCTGGGATATCTCACCTGTTACTGAAACCAAGCAGCAACAATCCACTTGAAAAGTGACTCCTACCAATCGGGCAATATCTTGCAGCATCAATGCCGTTGCCGAGCTATTAGCAATGATTTGGTTAATCTTTTGTACCAATTGGCGGGCAGGTTCATCCTGATGCTGCATCAGCTTGACTTGGTAAGGTTGTAGTCGATCTACGTCATTTAAGTACTGTGGCGGCGACGATAAAGGCTTTTTCATTCTTGGCACGCCCTTGGATAATAAATCCATTGTTTTTGCACGCAACCTTTTGGCATATTGTTCACCGTTAGTTGTGTTGCTACACCTTGATAATTGACAAATTTTGTATGAATACTTTCTCTCACCTGTTATAGCCCTTTTCTATGTCAGATGGCCAAGTTTCTAAATATATTAAGCAAATTGCTACATGGATACTGAGATAGTTAAGATATGCTAAAGTCCCTCGGCCACATGATTTTTGCTTTTTATATTGATATGATTAACTAACTTTGACTTAGAATATCCTGTCTGTAAGTATACATAAACCGTAATTTCTCTGGAATCAAACCACGACAGTCGGTAGTTTTTACCGTAATTTTACCGAATTAATTTTAATCTTTTCGTAAATTTTATTTCAATCGCTTCATGCTTCACAGACTACCTTTGGCTCTGTGTTAATCTCATGAAGATTATAAAAAAACTAAAAGCTTGAAAAATATAGACATAGAAACTGTCCTAAAACTCTGATGCTGAATAGAGCAAAGTTGAATCTAGACGCAAAATGCTTTCTAGAGGATGGCGTCTAAAATGCTAACTTCCAATAACACCTAAAGGCGATCGCTGCATTTCATTTTTTTCAGAGCGATCGAGTAAGGGTCTTTGGGTCAAGTCTCAGTGGATATTAGGAAGGTGTCGTCTTTGGGTTTGGTAATTGTGAAGAAATTATTAACTTTTGGCGGTTATCCATTACCAACTTCACAATTATAACTATAAATAAATGCAAATAAATAAAATATAAGTTTTAATAATGAATTTTCCGTACAGGAGTAAAGTAGAGCTAAATTTTGCATGCAGCCCAATTATTTAGTCAGAATAACCGAGCTGCATTCGCCTGGATATAAGACTATCCAGCCAAACTCTCGACACTCAGAGGAACCATATCGCCATTCCTCGTCAGTCCTAACAACATCGGTTGTTGGGGTTGAATAAGTTGACCTGTGAGTACACAGCGTTCTTCTTGCTGGGCTGTGGCGGCTATGCTAGCTCGAATATCGGCTCGGGAAAATCGCGGCTTCCACTCACCGGATTTTTGCTGGACATAATTCCAAAGGATATCTCGAATCAGAGCTTGATATCCCTGATTGCCAGCGATTTCTTTGAGTTTATCTTTGAGTTCCCGTTCTAGGCGGATGCTGGTAACTTCCATATCGGTGGTTGGGGTGCGAGCGATTGTATGCATGACTTTTTCTCCTTGAGGGTATAGACAGGATAGTAATACAAGTGTAGTATGTTTAAAGGAATGTTCAATAGGTGAAATTTTCTGTGAAATCCATTTACCCCATCTCTACTTCCTTATGCGCTACCAATTGCCGAGCCGATTGGGAATCAGCTGCTGTGGGAGTGGAGTATTTATTTATGGGCGATAGTAGCCGAAATCATGGGCAAATCACAGAGGGTAATCATGAGTTTAGATATCTGAGCATTAGTGGGCTGATTGCGAAACCACAACTAGATGAAGAAAGCGGGGGGTACAGGCGAAGAAATGCTGTACCGATATAAGACCAGAAAAACTTTCGGTCAATTTCCAACCCCCGCTTCAGGCAAACAAGAAGCGGGGGTTTTTTATGAGGAGTAAAGCTGTGACGACTGCAAGGCAAGTGTTAGAGCAATCCGTAGTGATGTTTTATCAGAATTATTTACCACTATGTCGGATCAATATCAAGCGGGCAATTAAATTTTTGGTAACAAAACAAACTGAGCGACTGGGTTTTACTACGGAAAGTGAATGGCAAATTCACTCAACCAAGTTGGGAAAGTATGTGGAAGATTCCAGCAATTAATTGGCGGGAAGTGTTACCACAAGACGATCGCAGTTGCCAAGACTCCGATATCAGCAAACATCTAAGGCTAGATTATCTGATACCGCGATATCGAGGCTGAAGAGTTTTGAATAAATGTGCAAGCAAACCTGGAATAACAGGAGAGCATGAGGAATGCTGAAATTAACTTACACTGAAAACAGCTTTTATTTAGAATTTATCACTCAGTCGCTAGAAGAATGGGTAGCGCAGCGAGTGATTTTGGCGCTACGAGTTGGGCAAACTCTGAGCGTTGAACCGAGTACAGCTTCCTTTTTGCTTCCTGTTGATTTACCGGGAGTAGAAATGCTGAAGGTTGAGGTGAAAAGGGATGACAGAGAAATCATTGCTCTGTGCGTCTGCGATAGCGAATATGTGGAAGTCACCTTGCGGGGTTCTTGGCTATCATATGGTTCTGAGGATGCTGTGGGTGTGTTTGTCACCACAATGAGCGATCGCGCTGAGTTCTTTTTGCACAAACTTTGGCAGGAAGCTCAAGCCTGTGCTTCTGTGATGAGTGAATAAACAGGGATGAAAGGGTGAGTAAAATTTTTCACCCTTTCTTGTCCGATTTCTATAAGTTTGGGAATTAGAACAGAATTCAGGAGTCAGAATTCAGAATTATAATCGGCTGTGTGCCTAGCTACCGTAGCTAGATAGTAACTTCACGCTTCTTGAAATCTGGTGTGTTGATGATTTGTCACAACGCGATCGCCTATTTCGTCAACAGCTAAATAAAAATTAAAAAAAAAGTATTGATACGTAGTTTTGATGCAATTTCTTGTATGTTGATTGTGTTTAAGAATTCACAATCAAAAAAATATGGATTTTAAGCAGATTAGTCAGGTTGCTAGTCAACTTTTAACTCAGTTTGGACTGAAAATTTTAGGTGCGATCGCTCTGTGGCTGGTTGCTCAACGCTTGATTGACTTTGGATTGAAGCTACTGCGACGTGCTTTCCGCAGTCAACACGTTGATCCGACACTGATTAACTATCTTCTGAATATCATTGGTGTCACCCTGAGAATTGTTCTAATTGTGGCAATTCTCGGCTTCTTCGGAATTGAAACAACTTCCTTTGCCGCATTGCTAGCAGCTGCTGGTGTAGCAATTGGTGCAGCATGGGGTGGATTACTGGCAAACTTTGCAGCGGGCGCATTTTTAATAGTTTTTCGACCATTCAAAGTTGGTGATTTTATCACAACGGCAGGTGTCACAGGTACTGTTATAGAAATTGGGCTGTTTACAACCAGTATCAATACACCTGATAACGTTTTGACAATTGTCGCAAATAACAAGATATTTGCTGATAATATCCAGAATTATTCTGCCAATCCTTACCGTCGGGTTGATCTGGTGGCTCAACTGCACCAGGATGTGAAACATAACGAAGCGATCGCACTTTTGAAAGCCAAAATTAGCCAAATTCCGAATGTTCTCCAAAATCCAGCACCGGATGTAGAAATTCTGGATTTCAACTTTGCAGGGCCAATACTAGCAGTACGTCCTTATTGCAATAATGACCATTACTGGCAAGTTTACTTCGACGCTAATAAAGCTATCCGTGAAACATTTGGCGAGGCTGGGTATCCTGCTCCCGAATACCGTTATACGATTAATAGTTTATCTGGTAATGGAATTAATGCCGTTATCCCACCACTATCGGAAATAACTTGAGAATTCAGGAGTCAGGAGTCAGAATTCAGGAGTCAGAATTCTGAATTCAGAATTCAAATAGGATTGATAGCTGGATACTAGACTTACCTTGTGTACTTCATTTTCTTTAAAATCTGCTGTCAGAATTAAAAAGTAGTTAGGGCATATGCCTTAACTACTTTTTGATGTCGTAAATTTTCTTTAAAACCAGTTTCAATTTCCGAAACGAGCCTGACAAATGCTGTAGAAACAGGTTAGCTTAACTGTTAATCACAAGCCGCACCCCCAGCAGCGATGGTAAAAGAATTAGCAATTTGCACCCGTGGACTAACTAAGCAATTTGACCGACACGTTGCTGTCAATGATGTTGATTTAGAAATCCAGGCGGGTGAAGTATATGGATTGATTGGGCCGAATGGCGCGGGTAAAACGACTCTCATCCGGATGTTGGCGACTGCTGAGGAACCTACTACGGGTGAGATTTATATTAATGGCGATCGCCTTTTACGTGACAAAAGTAACCCCAAACTCAAGCGTCGTCTTGGTTATTTACCCGATGATTATCCACTATATGAAGATTTGACAGTCTGGGACTACTTAGATTATTTTGCGCGTTTGTATCGCTTGCGAGAACCGCGCCGCACCCAACGCCTACATGAAGTTTTAGAATTAATCCAACTTGGTAACAAACGCCACAGCCAGATTTCTACTCTCTCACGGGGGATGAAACAGCGTTTGAGTTTAGCGCGAACGATTATCCACGAACCGATTTTACTACTACTAGATGAGCCTGTTTCTGGGCTTGATCCCATTGCGAGAATGCATTTCCGGGAAATCATCAAGGCTTTACGAGAAGCTGGGATGACAATCTTAATTTCCTCCCATGTCCTCAGTGATTTAGCGGAACTGTGTACTTCCGTGGGAATTATGGAACTTGGCTTTTTAGTAGAAAGTACTTCCCTACAGCAACTTTACCAACGTCTTTCACATCAACAAATTGTGTTATCTACTTTGGGAGAAATAGAGGCACTTTTGAGTGAATTGAAGCATCATCCTTTAGTAGAACAGTGGGAGGTGATACCAGGAAAAAACAGCGTGCGGGTGAATTTTTCGGGGACACAGGAAGAATGTGCTGATTTGTTGCGATCGCTCATTGAAACAGGCATTCCTCTGAGTGATTTCCACTGCACGCAAGAAGACTTAGAAACTATTTTCTTAAAATTAGGTCACAAACAAGCATCTTAATTCGTCAGACAATTTTAGATTTTGGATTTTGGATTGACCCCACAGATAAGTCTGAATTTTTGGAGATTTTTTTCCTATGATGCTCAATTTGATAGACAAAATCGGCGATGCAAATCCGCAACTATTGCGGGAATTGAAAGGACGCCTGAAATTTTTTAATGTGGCGATCGCTGTTGCAACATCCCTACTAATGCAACTAGTAGTTTTTTTATATCAGTTGCGCGAATTGCCTAATAAATATCCGCTGACTGGCACATACTGCCGTTTAAGTCCAGTATATGAGGGGCAACGAACACGAGCTTACCAGCTATCAGATAAAGTTAAAATTGCTGAAATAAATGATTTCTTGTCTAAGAATTTATGCCCGCACAACGAAATTAATTTCCAGTTATGGTGGCGAGATCATTGGGAATATATATTCCTTTCTTTGAGTGTAATTTTTATATTTACACTATTAGTTGCAGGAACTTATTTACTCATTAATGATTTAGCCAAAGAAGAACGTCGCGGTACGCTAAATTTCATTCGTCTAAGTCCCCAATCAGAAACAAGTATATTGACTGGTAAATTGTTAGGAGTTCCGAGTTTAATTTATCTCGTAGTCTTAGCAGCCCTTCCTTTACATTTGTGGGCTGGACGTTCCGCCAACATTGCTTTTAGTTACATTTTGAGTTACTACGCTATTATTGTTGGTTGCTGTATTTTCTTCTACAGTACTGCATTACTCTTTGGATTAGTTACTCGTTGGTTCAGTGGTTTTCAGCCCTGGTTAGGTAGTGGCACTGTTTTATTTTTCTTGTTTATGACGATGATAATGGCATCGTCTTATAGCAATAGTTTAAATAATTCAGGTGCTTGGTTGAGACTTTTTAATCCTTGGGATGTAACCAATTATCTGTTTCCGAACTTGTCCCATGTATCCAATGCTTCTCCTGTGACAAACTTGCAGTTTTTCTATATACCGTTGGGAACAAATGTTGTCAGCGTTGTTGGCTTCCATTTATTAAATTTTGGATTGTGTAGTTACGGAATTTTCCAAGCACTGAAACGCTGCTTCCGTAATCCTGAAGCCTCAGTAATCAACAAGGAACAAAGTTATTTATTAGTAGCTTTTTCCCAAGTCATGATGTGGGGATTTACCTTACAAGATTGGACAGAAGTTTCCAATTTTAATCAACAAATTGAGCGAAACTTTGCTTTTATTGCATTATACGACTTGATATTGCTTTTCAGTTTGATTGCAATTCTTTCGCCTCACCGTCAAGCTGTACAAGATTGGGCGAGATATCGACATCAAGAAGTTTCTAGCTACAAGAGTATTTGGTGGGATTTAATTTCGAGCGAAAAAAGTCCTGCATTAGTGGCGATCGCCATTAACCTTACAATTGTTAGTATCCCTTGGCTAGTCTGGATTTCACTGACATCTTTTTTGGATACAGACGGTAACCTAAGTTGGGCAGATGATAACGTTGACAGGTTGAAATTATTTTTAGCAGTGGCTTTGTCTATCAGCATGATGTTGATTTATGCTACCGTTGCTCAATTGATACTTTTGCTAAAAACTCCCAAGCGTTCTTTCTGGGCAATTGGAACTATCGGTGGAGTCATGTTTCTACCACCGATGATTTTAGAATTTATCGGCATGTCTTCGTGGAAACATCCCACCATATGGCTGTTTTCAACTTTTCCGTGGTCAGCGATACAATACTCTGGGGCGACAACAATTTTGATGTCATTCCTAGCCCAGTTGAGTGTTCTCACATTGTTAAATTTCCAGTTAACAAAACAGGTGAGATTAGCAGGTGAATCTGCGACAAAAGCATTGTTAGCAGGACGGTAGTTCGCTAGTTGAGGCACATTAGAACCCCGATTTATTTCAGAAATCGGGGTTCTTGTTTTTGCTATATTATTTATTAGTTGTTTACATCGAAAGTTCTAGGATTTTCAAAAATATTTGCAATCCAATAAATCGAATATAGTGGTTCACATCTGTGCGTACATATTCATCTATCTTTAGTCGTATTTTTATTAAATAGTCTTCAATTTTTCTTCAGCATAAATATTACAACAACCTGAAAATTATGCCAGATATTTCTCCTGAAAACCTACGCCATATAGCTATCCAATTTTTAGAACAAAACCCTGCACAACGTCTGCAAATTCTCAAAGAATTGGGCATAGCTCGTTATGAATTTTTAACTAAAATACGCCTCAATGAAGCAAATATCATTTGTATAATGCGATATTTAAAATATCCAAATCAGCTAAAATTTCCCAATCTGGAACAAGCAGATTTATCTAGTTTAATTTTAGATGGTTTAAATTTCATCCGAGCAAACTTATCAGCAGCAAATCTGCAAGGTAGTAGTTTAGTTAATGCCGACTTATTGTTTGCAAATTTGACAAAAGCTAATTTAAAAAATGCAGATTTAACAGGTGCAACTTTGAATGAGACTATTTGGTTAGATACCTTAGTAGAACAGTGTCAGCTTGGTGTAGGTATTGGTTTAACTCATCTGCAACGCCAAGATTTACAACTGCGGGGAGCTAAATTTAACTCTTGAAAAAAAGATAAGGGACTTCCAATTAAAAAAATATCCTATCGTAGGGGCGCACAGCTGTGCGCCCCTACAAATGTACAAATAATTTGGGATAATTTATTTTCTGGAAGTCCCTAATTAAAATACAGAAAGTTATAAAATTATTAGATTGACATTGAGTTGGATAAATTAATGAGTGTTAAGCTGCCCCAAAAATTGATGCTGCTTGGTTCTGGAGAACTAGGGAAAGAATTTACAATTGCTGCTCAACGTCTTGGTAATTATGTGATTGCTGTTGACCGCTACCCTGATGCTCCAGCGATGCAAGTTGCTGACTGTTTTGAAGTCATTTCTATGCTCAGTGCTGATGATTTAGAAGCTATAGTTAAAAAACATCAGCCTGATTTCATTATACCAGAAATTGAAGCAATCAGAACAGAAAAACTGATCGAATTTGAGCAGCGAGGGATTACAGTTATACCGACTGCGTCTGCTACTAACTATACAATGAACCGCGATAGAATTAGGGAACTGGCACATCAACAATTAGGCATCAGAACAGCCAAATATGGTTATGCAGTCAGTTTAGAGGAATTGATTGCTGTTTCTGATGAAATTGGGTTTCCTAATGTTGTTAAACCTGTGATGTCATCATCCGGAAAAGGTCAGTCTGTGGTGCAGAATAAGACTGAGGTTGAGAAGGCTTGGAATTATGCGATCGCTAATTCTAGAGGTGATAGTCAAAAGGCGATCGTAGAAGAATTTATTAACTTTGAAATTGAGATAACTTTACTAACTATTAAACAGTGGAGTGCCCCAACAATTTTCTGTTCTCCTATTGGTCATCGCCAAGAACGAGGCGATTATCAAGAATCGTGGCAACCCGCAGAAATTTCTGAAGACAAGATATTAAAAGCCCAAGAAATAGCTATAAAAGTCACCGATGCTTTAGGAGGAGCCGGAATTTTTGGCGTTGAATTTTTTATTACCAAAGATGAAGTAATTTTTTCCGAACTTTCTCCCAGACCCCATGATACGGGGATGGTGACATTAATCTCCCAAAATCTCAACGAATTTGAATTACATCTACGAGCTATTTTAAACTTACCAATTCCTCATATAGAACAATTAGGAGCATCAGCTAGTGCAGTAATTTTAGCTTCAACAAAATCTGATTCTATTACTTTTGCTGGTGTTGCCGATGCTTTGTCAGAAAAAGACGTAGATATCAGATTATTTGGTAAACCTAATGCCCATCCATATCGCCGAATGGGAGTTGCTTTAGCAAAAGGTGTGAATGTCCAAGAAGCTAGAGAAAAAGCTACTAAAGCTGCAAATAAAATTAAAATCATTTAGCTTTGCAATATTTAGTAAGTACAGGAATCAAGAATATTCACCACTGCATGAAAGTTTACTCCGAGCATATATTGATTGCTATTGGGTAAATTTTCTAAGCTTAACAAGACTGTTTTTGTACCCTGAAAATCGCTTTTTTGAGGTTGGATTACAATTGCTACCTCATTCACTCCAGCGGGAATGCTCGCAAAATTAGCAATTGGTTGATAATCTACTCCAGCCTCAGCTGTTCCCTGAATGCTATACTTCACCGTTAAATCTTGACTCATATCACCATTACGAGTAATCACAAACTCGCCAACTTCTCCAAATTGAGATGCATACATTTTTGTGGCTGTAATGTTTACAATAATCGGGTAGCTGAAGATAGAGTTTAATTGATTATATTTATTTGTGTTTTGATTGCTCGATATTAAACTCAAGTTAGTTAATAGTTCGTTTTTAATAGAAAATTTATCAAAATTGACGGTGTTATTTAGTTGTAAATTACGATCCAGGCAACTTGATTCTAACACCTGATTTTTGGCTTCGGAATTCTTCATTATTTTCTTCATTTGAGTAGTAATAATTGTAGCGTTCATGCTGGGGAATAACTCCATTTACTACCTGTCCTAAGACATTCTGACCAGATTTTTCTAAAAGTTCTTTTGCAATAGTGGCACTAACACAATCAACTACCCCCGGACGAACGACAAATAACACACCGTCAGCCATTTGCCCTAGAGTAGCAGCATCAGCCGCAACGTTCAATGATGGAGCATCGATAATTACGAAGTCGTAGTAAACAGAAAAAGTTTGAATTAACGCAGCCATTTTTTTTGAGTCAAGGAGAGAACCTGGATTAGGAGGTATAACTCCACAAGTGAGGACATACAAATTATCCATTACTTGTTGGATGGCTGTACTAATTTCAGCTTGTCCAACAATTAAATTGCTCAGTCCTTGATTATTAATCAATTCCCAAATTTTATGCTGAACAGGACGGCGCATATCCGCATCTACTAGTAATACTTTGCGCTCCATTTGAGCCATTGTAATCGCTAAATTAGCTGCTACTGTAGATTTGCCTTCTCTGGGTACAGAACTAGTGATAACTATAACTTTTAGTTCCCGATCGGCACTCAGGAATTTGAGATTTGCTCGCAGCATACGGTATGCTTCATTAATAGGCGATCGCGGTGCATCTCGAACCATAAGTCTTTTACTATATAATTCCAGTTCTTCATTGCCACGAAGAGACTTTTTCGACTTATTAAAAGCAGGAATAACCCCTAATAAAGTAAATTTCAATAATTCCTTAGCCTGATCGGTAGTCTTAATTGATTTATCTATTTTTTCTAAGCCATACACAATCGCCAAAGCTGCTAAAGTAGACAATAAACCTGCACTCAAATACAAAAACATCGGAGAGGAAATTGACTCTTCTGGAACTTCAGCTTCCGATATCATACTTGCATTGCCTAAATTTTGATTTTCTGCTATTCGGCTTTCTTGTAGTTTTTGTAATAAAAGTGAGTAGGTAGATTGTGCGGCTTGTACTTTACGTTCTAATTGTCGCTGTTGTTGTTCTAATCTTGGCAGATTGTTCAAGCGTTGTTTATAAGCAGCTTGTAACCCAGATAAAGTAGTTATTTGACTTGCTAAACCCAGACGATTTGACTCTAAATCTACAAGTTTTGCAGAAAGTTGCTGTTGTAATTGTCCTAGTTGAAAATTATTATTTAGCTGTGCCGAACTTATGCCTACAACGTTTTTGACTCGTTGTTCTAGTAATTTATTTAAAGAGCTTAATTTGTATTGCAAATTGATAATTTCCGGATGATTGTCTTGTAAAACAGTCCGTCTAGCAGCCAATTGTGATTCTAGCTGTTGGATTTCTTTAAGAATATCTTGTACCCCTGAAGTTTGACTAAGGGAAGTCATAATTACAGCTTGCTGGGAGTTCATACCCAATTGTTTGCGGATTCCTTGAGTCTGCGCCTCAGCATCAGCAAATCTAGATTGAGCTTCACTAATTTGCTGTTGTAATTCTGTAATGAGTTCCAGTGATTTATTTGCTTCTTCTTGTAAGGACACAATTTTATATTTTTCTTTAAATTCTGCTAGTTCTGCTTCTGCTTGTCGAACGATTAATTCTGCATTTGGTAGTTGTTTTTCTATGAATTTGCGAGCAGTTGCAGCTTGAGTTCTATGAGCAGATATATTGTATTCTAAATAGACATTTATGAGAGTATTAACAACCTGTGCAGCTATTTCTGGGTTTGTATCTTTATAAGAAATACTGAGAACATCGGCTCCTTTAACTTCCTTTATTGTCAGTTGTTGTAGAAATCGTTTAGTTTTTATATGTACATTTTTATCTTTCAAGTTGAGTCTATTTATAGTAGTGTTTATAACTGGGACAGAACGAATAACTTCTGCTTCTGTATTGAGAGGATTACTTTTATCATCAACTAATGGCTCTAATTTACCCATTTCTGTTCCTACTCCTGTTAAAGAAGAAGTAGTGTTTATTCTTTGGAATTTTAGCTTGCCTTCTGCTAAGTAATAAGGCTTTTTGAAAAATGTAGCTACCTGTAAGGTGATGAACACACAGATAAAAACACTTAAAGCAGGAATCCAACGACGCTTTAGGACTTGCCAATAGTTATCAAAATTTGGAGAAGATTCTTGTATTTTCATAAAATAATTGCGCGTTTTTGATAAATGAGAATTCAGGAGTTAGGAGTTATAGAAGATATCAATTTTCTATAATTTTTGTTGAAATATTTTTTTCTCACGCAGAGACGCAGAGGCGCAAAGAAGAGAACGCAAAGGAATACTTTTGCTATAAGTCTATTGAGAAATGCGAAAGGTAAAAGAGAAAAATTAGTATTTATTTGTAATTAATAATTATTTATCTACCAGTTTGGCAGAAGTTTTACTAAATTATTGCAAGTGAAGAATTGATAATTTTTTGGTGATTTTTTAGAGTTTGATGATGGACTGTTTGAATTTGATTAATTACTATTTCTAAATCTTCTTCTGTGAGATTAGACCCAGAAGGTAAGCAAAGACCGTTTGCAAATAAATCTTCGGCTACTATGCCGCCAAAACATTCACATTCGGCAAAAATAGGCTGCATGTGCAAAGGTTTCCAGACAGGACGGGATTCAATTTGCTGTTCAAGAAGTGCTAGACGCAGTTGTTCTCGGTTGGCACCAAAAGCCTCAGAATCTATTGTTATACAGGTCAGCCAGCGAGTAGCATATCCATAATTTGCTTCTGGCATAAATTCTATTCCTGGTAAATTTTTCAAAGCCTGGTAATAAATTTCAAAGTTGCGTCGTCTAGCTGCTACTCGCTGATTTAATACATGCAACTGACCCCGACCAATCCCAGCTAAAATGTTACTGAGACGATAGTTATAGCCAATTTCTGAGTGTTGGTAGTGAGGAGCGCGATCGCGTGCTTGGGTTGCTAAAAAACGTGCCTTTTCTACTAATTCTAAATCCTCAGAAACTAACATACCCCCGCCAGAAGTAGTAATAATTTTATTACCATTAAATGAATAAATACCAAGGCGGCCAAAAGTTCCCAAAGAACGTCCTTTGTAAGTAGCTCCTAAAGCTTCAGCAGCATCTTCAATTAAGGGTATATCGTAATGATTACAAGCGCGCAAAATTGGGTCGAGATCTGCACTTTGACCATATAAATGTACAACGACAACTGCTTTAGGTAATTTGCCTTTTTTGGCGCGGCTATCTAGCGCTTCTGCTAGCAATTGGGGATTCATATTCCATGAAGTGCGATCGCTATCAATAAATACTGGTTTTGCCCCTAAATAAATAATTGGGTTAGCACTGGCAATAAACGTTAAGGTAGAACAAAAAACTTCATCCCCAGCCTCAACACCAACTAATCGTAAAGCTAAATGCAAAGCCGCTGTACCGGAAGTTACAGCAACAGCATAACCAGCATTAGTTATTTGACAAAATTCTTCCTCGAAAGCATCAACATGGGGACCAATAGGAGCAATCCAGTTTGTTTCAAAAGCTTCTTTCACTAATTCTAGTTCGCGATCGCCCATGTGGGGTGTTGAAAGCAGAATTGGTTTATTCATGCACATTACCTGAATCTGTTTCCTATCGATTGACTTGCAGATTTGCCAGTTATGACTCAATTCAAAGAACGATATGCAGGAAAAAATTTGGACTCAAATAAATTTTTTGGTTCAGTTTTTAAAGATTTTGCTTGTAATTCTACTAAAGAATCATATTTTTCTGCGTCTGTAATTAGGCGGAGTGTCAAAAATAGATGTCTTTGTTTAGAAAACCCTGCTTTAAAATTGTAGAGACTATCTTTAGCTGAGCCAACACCACCACCTAAATGCAAAAATTTATTTCCGCGTTCTTTAGCCCAAAATCGAACGTAATCAAACATTAATTTACTCGGAGCTTGTTTCAAAAACTCGTTTTTTGTTCCTCCAAGGTGGTATTGAACTATTTCACAGCATTCAGTAAATATTCCAGCACAAGCAATTTGATTATCCAATTCTATGAGACATAGGTAAATATTTTTATTTAAATTTGCCAAAGCCTGAAAATAATCATAATCAAAATAAAAATATTCTTTTGCTTCTACGCGGTTCATGGTTTCATGATATACAATCATAAATTTATCTATATACTCTTCTAATCGAACTATTTTTGCAGTAAATCCATAACGTTTACATCTATTGATATGATTGCGATGCTCTGGTCTAGTTTGATGCCAAATTTGTGATGTTGATAGGCTTAAATCTATCGACACAGTTTCGCCACTTACTTGACACAATCCAAGTGGCAAAACTTCATTTAACCCTTGATTTAATATTGGATGTAACCTTAAAAATGCTGAACAAATTTGGCGATCGCTCAATCCAACTATTAACTGATTTAATGCCAACTCCAAAAACTCTGGGGTATTCGCTGCTGCTTTACTCAATAAAATTCCAGGGTAACCATAAGGAGATACAATATCCCAAATCAATGGAATTTCAATGTGCGTCTCAAATAAATTATTTACACAACGCAATAAATAAGGTAAAAACAATATTTTGTCATTTTCAAATATCAATATAGCTTCGGGAATAGCATTAATTCTTTTTGCTTCTAAATCTAAATATTCCGGCAGATGATATATATCATGATTTAATTTATCTAAAATTTGCGGCCACAATGGATCTGACAAACTAACTATTTTATAATCCATTGAGTTCTCCTATATTTAATTAAAGTTATATCTTTTAACTGAGCAGTGTTTTTTTGAATATTAATCATGGCCAGTCAAACGATAGTATTTATGTGGATATTTCCAACGGATAAATTGCTCAACGATGGGATTGATCTGCACTTTGGCAGGGATATATGTGATGGGAAAGCCCATTCCTTCTTTGAATTCAACTATTCCCGGCTTTTCGCGCCAGTGCTGGCCGATCGCAAACTCATAAATTCCACCAGAACGACGGCAAACTTGCACAAACTCAAAAACCAATATTCTATTCATATTGTTTTTTGATGCCTCAGTGGTGATGTAGAGATCCTCTCCATATGCAGTGCCATTGATAGCATAGCCGGTGAGATAACCACAAAGCTTTGCACCACTAAGTCCTGCAAGAATTAGCCGACGTTTCGGCACAACATAGTCTACAAGATTCACCATATATTTCTCTCTAGAAAGCAATTGTTTCGATCGCGTTCGTGCAGTCGCCGAGAGAAAAACATCATATCCCTGCTCTTGTAGCAGTTGTGTACCAGTTAACTCCACAATGTTAAACAGATGGCGATTTTTGCGGATATTTTGTCTGCTGTTCTTGTTGACGCTATACAAATCGTAGTCTTGAAGATTTGACAATAAATGAATAGGGATTGACCCGTTAGCACTTACCGCGTCATTTTCACACAATGATGCTTGGAATCCCCAGCATAGTTGCATCGGAGGACTTACTTGTTGAATCTGTAAACGGGCTAACAAATGGATTGGCTGATAGAAACCAAAATGTCGTTCTTCCCAATGGCACCCACGATGAAAGATAACGTTTGCGCCTTCCTTGCAGCGCCAGGTGGCAAATTCTTCTTCGCTCATTGAGGTCAACACTGCTTCGGATACATCTCGCATCTGTTGAAAACTCATACCTCTTTACTTTTCGTATTTTGAGTATTGGTGAAAATCTGGTGCGATGTCTACGACGGGCTACGCCTACGCATCTAACGACCAACCAAGCGATAATATTTATCTGGATATCGCCACTGAATGAATTGCTCAATCATCGGATTCATCTGTACTTTTGCAGGAATATGCTTTACTTGGAAACCCATTCCTTCTTTGAAAACACAGAGTTTTGCATCTTCTCTTGAGTGCAAACCGTTAACAAGCTCACGAATTAACCCAGACCGGCGACAGGCTTGTGCAAATTCAAATAGTAATCCGGTACCAATATTAGTAGTTAATGCTTCAGTAGCTATGATTACTTCATCAATGTAAGCGATACTGTTGACAGCGTATCCTGTTACATACCCGAGAAGCTTATCACCATTAAGACCTGCAAGAATCAACTGCCTTTGAGGGACAACATAATCAGCAACTGCCGTCAGATAGTCTTTTTTTGAAGGTATCTGACGGTGAGCTGTTCGCTTCAATGCTGATAAAAAGACTTCATATCCCTGCTGCTGCAAAAGCGTGGGTTTATCTAATTGCACGATATTGACTCGCTTATAAGACCTTCGCAGATGATTTCGGCGATTTGATGTCAGACTGTGGAAATCATAGTTTTCCAAATTGGGCAACCAATGAATTGGCATTGAAGCGTTAGCCGCTGTTGCGTCAACTTCAGATAATGTTGCTTGAAATCCCCAAGATAGATGCGTTGGAGAGTTTGCTTCTTGGACACTCAAACGTGCTAACCAATGCAACGGCTGATAAAAACCCCGGATTGTTTCCTTCCAGTAGCGATCGCGATGCCGAATCACATGGGTTCCCCGTTTGCGGTACCAATCAGCGCATTCTTCTTCTGTCATGGAGGTTAGCACCGCTGCGGATACATCTCGTATCTGTTGAAGACTCATGCTTTTTCACTTCCTGTACATCTATTGGCGATCGCTTTTAAGTTGACCTGTGAATTCCTCTGATGTGACGTGACCTTCTTGGCTGATACTTTTTCGCTGAATTACTTGCCATACAGTCATGAATAAAATTTTCAAATCAAGCCACAAACTCCAGCGATCGATATACCAAACATCCAACTCAAATTTTTTATGCCAAACTCGATCCAATGTGCGGCGACCATTAACTTGTGCCCAGCCAGTAATACCCGGCTTCACTTCATGACGACGTGCTTGTTGAGGTGTGTAGCGGTCAAGATACTTTACTAATAATGGACGAGGGCCAACAAAACTCATGTCTCCTTTCAAGACATTCCAAAGTTGAGGTAATTCATCAAGACTCGTTTGACGCAGAAATTTACCGAAGGCTGTGAGGCGTTTTTCATCAGCAAAAAGATTGCCTTGGGCATCGCATTCATTGGTCATCGTGCGAAATTTATAAAAATTAAAAATCCGAGCATTTTTACCGGGACGAGGTTGGGTAAAAATAACTGGACTGCCCATCCGCAAATAAATGGCGATCGCCACACCCACAAATAAAGGACAAAGAAAAATTAAGGCGATCGCTGCCACAACTCTATCCAATATAGATTTAATTAACCTGCTATACCTTCTTAACTCAACACCCTCAAACTTCTTACCATTCATCAATACCCCCTCCACTCTCCAAATATTCTTCCTCTCCCTCTTCTCTGCGCCTCTGCGCCTCTGCGTGATTATAAATTCCTAACTCTTGATAGTACTTATTCAGCCGTTTAAAAACTAATTCTTCATCATAATCAACTTCAACACGTTCGCGGCTAGCTTTACCATAACTTTGTCGCAATTCATAATTAGACAATAGTATCCCCAAAGCCTCAGCTAACTTTTCACTATTTTGAGGTGGTACAATTAAACCCGTTTTTCCATGAATTACTGCTTCTCGACAGCCACGAATATCTGTAGCGACAACTGGTAAACTCATTGACATTGCTTCGACAATAGATCGCGGTAATCCTTCATGGGTGAATGTCGGCAAAGTGAAGATATCTAATAAACCTAAAATTTCTGGTATATCTTCACGTTCTCCTGTCAAGATAACATGTTTTTCCAGTCCCAAATCATGAATTTTTTCAACTAATTGCTTTTGGAAAGGTTCAGGGTCACTACTAAGTTGAGAACCAATTACTAAAACTTGTAAATTCGGAAATTCAGGCAATAATTTGGCTGCGGCTTCAATTAAATATCGGCTACCTTTTTTATGAGTTATGCGTCCAATTGTGCCAATAATTAAGTCGGTATTATCAGGTATGCCTAAAGATTTTCGTAATTCAATTTGATGAGTGGAATTGAGGCGATGGCGTTGGAAGCGATTAATATCTACACCGTTACCCAAATAACGCAATTTTTCCGGCGGACACATACCTAATTTTTTAGCCGTGGCAATATCTTCGTAATTTTGGGTAAGAATCAAATCAGTTATAAAAGCTGCAAGTTTCTCAACAGTAAAATAAAAACGATATTCATTAGGTGAGGAGCGATCGTGAAACGGAAAGCCGTGAGCAGTATAGACAATTCTTTTAACACCAGCTAGCTTAGCAGCAATCCGACCTAAGACGGCAGCAATAGGAGTGTGTACGTGAACAAGGTCATACTGATTCTGCCTCATTAATTGTGTCAATTGATAAATGCTTCTCAAATTTCTAACAGGAGAAATCCGGCGATCGATTTCAATTGGATGAATTACATAACCCCGTTTTTGTAGTTTTTCAACATCTAAACCTGGAGAACAAGCTATTTCCACCGATAAATTATGGGACAAAAAATAATCAATTTGAGGTCGTAAAAGCGTCTCAACAGTGCCACCAATTGCACAAATATGCAGTATTTTCATTATTCCCTACTCCCGACCTTCACCCAGGAATTTTGGGTTAATCGAGTACTAGTTTTTTGATAATAAGAACAATACCAAGCTACAAAACGTTGAATTCCTACTTCAATAGGTGTGCTAGGTCTAAAGCCTACATCCTTGACTAAATCATCAACATCGGCATATGTAACGGGAACATCACCAGGTTGCAGAGGTAGCAAATTTTTTTGTGCTTTTATTCCCAAACAATCTTCTAGTACTTGTATAAAGCGCATTAATTCAACTGGTTGATTGTTACCTATGTTGTAAATTTTATAAGCAGCTTTACTCGTTCCTGGGTCGGGTGTATTTCCTGACCAAGCGATATTTGACTCAGGAATTTTATCCATCACTCGGACAACACCTTCTACAATGTCGTCAATATAAGTAAAATCTCGACGCATTTTCCCGTAATTAAACACATCAATTGGCTGTTTTGCCAAAATTGCTTTAGTGAACAAAAACAGCGCCATATCTGGACGACCCCACGGCCCATAAACAGTAAAAAAGCGGAGTCCAGTTGTTGGTAAACCATATAAATGGCTATAACTATGAGCCATTAATTCGTTAGCTTTTTTAGTAGCAGCATATAAACTAACTGGATGGTCTACATTGTCATGAACAGAAAAAGGCATTTTAGTATTAGCACCATAAACAGAACTAGAAGAAGCAAATACTAAGTGCTGAACACCTGAATGACGACAACCTTCGAGAATGTTAATAAACCCCACTAAATTACTGTTTACATATGCATGAGGGTTCTTGATGGAGTATCGAACACCAGCCTGGGCTGCTAAGTTGACCACCACATCAAAGCGTTGTTCGGCAAAAAGTTCAGCTATTGCTACCGAGTCTGCCAAGTCCAGTTGATAAAAACTAAAACCCGGTCTTTCCTGTAATTGAGATAAACGGTCTTTTTTCAGGAAGACATCGTAGTAATCATTGAGATTATCAAGACCAACAACTTTGTCACCCCTGGTCAATAGACGTTGGCTGAGGTGAAAACCAATAAAACCAGCAGCGCCAGTCACTAAAACCTTGACCATGATGTTTCTCCTATAAGCTCCAGTAATGAATATGGGGTGGTAGTATAGCTTTGCTAAAAATGGATTTGATATCCATCAGTACTCCACCTGGACGCAAACAGTTCAGAAGTTGTTCGCAAGGCATATCTAAATAAGCCCGATGACTGACTGCAAGTATTACCCCATCTAAATCAGACAGGTTATCCCAATGGACTAAATCAATCCCATATTCATGCTGTGCTTCATCAGGATCTACCAGAGGGTCGTGTAAGAGTGGTTCAATGCCAAATTGCTGCAACTCTTTCACCACATCTGGTATGCGACTATTGCGAATGTCGGGTACATTTTCTTTAAAGGTCAGACCGAGAATTCCTACCCGTGCTTCTTTAATGGACAGGTTGGCTTCAACTAGGAGTTTCACAAAACGCTGACCAAGGTAAGTACCCATACTGTCGTTAATTCGACGACCAGCTAGGATAACTTCGGGATGATATCCCAATTCTTCTGCTTTGGTGGTTAGATAGTAAGGGTCAACCCCGATGCAGTGACCGCCAACAAGTCCTGGAGTGAATGGCAAAAAGTTCCATTTGGTACCGGCAGCCGCCAAAACATCATGTGTACGAATACCAAGGCGATCGCATATTAGCGCGAGTTCGTTCATCAAAGCAATATTTAAGTCTCGCTGAGTATTCTCCATGACTTTGGCAGCCTCAGCTACTTTAATTGAGGAGGTGCGATAAACACCAGCATCAATAATAGCTGTGTAAACACTGGCAACTCGTTCTAGAGTTTCCCCATCTTCCCCAGCTACTACTTTCACAATTTTTTCTAGAGTATGAGCTTTGTCACCCGGATTTATCCGTTCTGGAGAATAGCCCAACTTGAAATCGACACCCGGTCGTAACCCAGATACTTTGGCCAAAGTTGCTTTGCAGATATCCTCAGTCACCCCTGGATACACAGTGGATTCATACACCACGATCGCTCCAGGTTGTAAGACTTTGCCAACGAGTTCAGAAGCTTTAATTAGCAAAGTCAAATCAGGATTATGATTGCGGTCAACTGGGGTTGGTACAGCAATCACAAAAAAGTTAGTGTCTACTAAATCGTAGAGTTCTGAAGTGATAATTAGACTAGAATTGATTAATTCATTGGTGGAAATTTGATTTGTGCGATCGATGCCTTGCTTTAAACTTTTAACTTTCTCTAAATTGATATCAAATCCAATAGTATTGGGAAACTTTTTAGCAAATGCCAGGGCAACAGGTAGACCAACGTAGCCAAGGCCAATAACTGCAATGCGGTTGCTCATATCTCAACAGGGGTATATTCTGAATATGTCATTCGTTATTTGTCATTTGTAAATACTTTTGAATGATGACAAACGATGAAAAATAACCAGATTAAGGAATTGTAAAACAAATATGTTTTTTAGCTGATTCCAAATATTAGCTAATGTTTATTTTTGATTTCTATCTCTATTTTGTAGCACCGTTTTGTTGTTTGAGTCATGCCAAATTGGCGCAGCTTATACAAATAAAAAGACATAATCACATCTCTGGAATTGTCTGCAAGTAGTTATTTTTATATGGACTTTCTATTTAATTTTGGAAAAAATCTGTACACTGATTGTGTGCCAATACTGTTCGGTTAAAAAAGAGACGGCGATTTACCCTTGTCTTTGTCATGTAGAATGTCGATCAAAAAACCTTAACCGAACTGTATTGGATTGTGTGCTTACTTTCTATCCTGAGCAGAAGTCATTGCATAGAAGCTACTGGAACGTTGTGTATGATGAAGTACATGCAAAATTACCCGTTTTAGTGTCGATGCTGACATCTGTGCAGGGTCTCTGTAGGAAAACCCGACAACACCCAGCCCGATATAGGTGAAAATTAAACTCTAATACCAATTTCTAAAATCATTACGACAGATGGATTCACAAAACCTAGATTCAGAAAGCTATTCCCAATCCAAAATCTAAAATTCAAAATGGTATAAGTGTTGCAAAAGCCTTGCCCAATGGATGGAAGAGAGTTTTACTCAAGCTTAATTCGACTTCATATTCTGCATCATGCAGTTCAGGAGCCAATTTTTGGGCTGGGCATTATTGAAGAATTGGCACGTCACGGCTATAAACTCAGTGCAGGAACACTCTACCCAATGCTGCACGATATGGAGCGTAAGGGATATCTATATTCAGTTGAGGAAAGATATGGGCGACAGAACCGACGCCTCTACCGAGCTACCGATTTAGGAAAAATCACCTTAGAGGATGCCAAAGAAAAGGTACGAAAATTATTTGGCGAATTGTTTGAGGAGTAGTGATGAGTGCTGAGTTACAGCCTTTTGCAAGTAAATAACCACGTTGTAGGGTAGCACAGCTGTGCTACCCTACCGGGGATTGTGGTTCAAATAGATGAAAAGCTGTAAGCATTTCTTTCTTCTCTCTGTGGTTCGTTAAAAAAATTGACTTTGGCAAAAGGTTTTAGTCTTAACCCAAGTGTATTGCTTTTTAAGGGAGTTAGGGGATCTGAGCGCCTAAGTCCTAGTATTTTCTAAAGGCGATTTTTCCTCAGTAATAGCCTTAACAGTATTTAACCGTATTTTTCATGGAATAATTGTATATTTTTTAATTTATGGCACAGCCATAAAATTACACTTTTCACTGAATATAAATTCAAGTTTAGTTAAGTAAACGCTAAAAACTATCAGTGTGTTGACTTGAAAAAGCAACTATTACACCACCAAGTAAAAATTATGGGACAAAACACTTCACGTCGCTCAGTTTTACGAGGTTTGATTACCAGCACAATTGTTATCGGGTTTGATTTAACTACTCGTTCCTGGGTAACATCTGCCAGTGCCACATCTGTTTTTGAAAGCTTACCTCCCCTAGATGGAGTGCTTTACACTGATAATGCGACACTTGCTGATGCCAGTATTGACTTTGGTAATATCGTGCATCGTCAACCGATCGCAGTACTTAAACCAGGCTCAATTGAGGATATTGTTCAAATTATTCAATTCGCTCGGACTTACAAGCTCAAAGTTGCCCCACGCGGTCAGGGTCACTCTACCTACGGTCAGTCACAAGTAGAAGCAGGCATTGTGATTGATTTGAGTACGCTCAACAAGATTCATTTCATTGGTACAGACCGAGCGATTGTTGATGCTGGAGTGGTATGGAGTCAGTTATTGCAACAAACGCTTGTGCAGGGATTAACACCGCCCGTTCTCACTGATTACATCGAACTTTCTATCGGTGGTACTTTGTCAGTCGGGGGTATTGGTGGTGCAACTCATCGCTATGGTGTGCAAGTTGACAATGTTTTAGAACTGAAGGTAGTGACTGGTATTGGTCATCTCGAAACTTGTTCGCTATCGTACAATCGCAATTTATGGGAAGCAGTACTAGCAGGGCTAGGTCAATGTGGAATTATCGTACAGGCAACTATTAAGCTAATTCCCGCCACTACCAATGCCCGTGTGTTTCAGTTGTATTATGACGATTTAGCTACCTTTACTCGTGACCAACGCGAAATCATCAATGATGAGCGCTTCAACTATGTAGAAGGTCAGTTAGTTTCTAATAATGCTGGTGGATGGCGTTATTTGCTAGAAGCGGCTAGCTTTTACAGTCCTCCCTCTGTACCTAATAACAGTTTGTTACTTGGAGGCTTAAACTACACTCGTGGTACACAACAAATAGAGGATAAAACTTACTTTGATTTTCTCAACCGTTTAGCTCCTACAGTTGAGTTTCTCAAATCTATTGGTGTTTGGTCTTATCCTCATCCTTGGTTAAACCTGTTTGTCCCAGGTAGTGCAGTTAACAGTTTTGTTGGCAAAGTTGCTGCCAACTTAACGCTAGCTGACACTGGTCAAGGGCCAATTCTGCTGTATCCAGTTAAAACTAAACGCTTCGGGCTACCCAATTTCCGCGTTCCAAATCAGAAGGTTGTGTTTCTGTTTGCCATATTGCGAACAGCAGTACCACCAGACAATTCTGTAATTACAAAAATGCTCAATGATAATCGTAGACTCTTTGAGCAAAATCGTGATTTGGGTGGTTATCAATATCCTGTAAACGCCCTGTCCTTCTCCAAAAAGGATTGGCAGCAGCATTTTCGTCCAGTTTGGGGAAATCTGGTAAGTGCAAAGCGACGTTACGATCCAGATAATTTACTAACGCCAAGTCAGGGTATTTTTGTGAACTGTTAGCCCAAAGTTTTCCTCTCTACGAGAGGAAAAGATGAGCGTAGGCGCGTTCTGTCCCCAGATCAAGAGAGGTTTTCCAAAAACTGTTTGAGATGAGCTTGCTCTGGATTGATATCAAGTTCCTTGGCTTTTGCTAAAACTTGTTCGCGGTTGAGTTGATGTTGAGTTGCAAAGGCAATGAGGGCTAAGGCGCTGGCTCGTCCGCCTACACCACAATGAAAATATACAGGAGTCGGCAATTGCTGTAGTTCTGAGAGAACTTTTGCAGTGGAGTTATCGTTGGCTTGGGTTGGCTTGAGTGGAACGTTGACATATTCAAGACCTACCGCTTGAGCCTGTTGCTGTTCGTCTGCTAACGCTCCAGTTTCATCCAGCGATCGCAAATTAACCACAGACTTATACCCCCGATCAACAAGTTGTTTTAGCGTCTCTGGTGTTGGCTGTCCACCGGCTGAAAACTCATCGCTCACCTTTTTAATATCACTCATATATACTCCATTAACTCGATTGTATTACCGTATTTTATATTCAATGGCATGGTAACATGGATTAACTTCTAATATATAGATTTTCGATATCGAATTTCGATATATTGATGCTGTCAACATCATTAAATCAGGAAAACCACAGTGACTCAGGAAGCTGAGGATATCCAGAAATCCGATAATGCTCTGACTCCCACACAGCAGAAGCAGCGATTAAGGGAACTGGCAATGGTGTTTTTGCGATTGGGGGCGATCGCCTTTGGTGGTCCGGCTGCCCACATCGCTATGATGGACAATGAAGTGGTGAATCGCCGTCAGTGGATGAGCCGGGAAAAACTACTAGATTTACTGGGGATTACGAATTTAATTCCAGGCCCCAACTCAACGGAATTAGCAATTCACATCGGCTACGAACGAGCCGGATGGCGTGGTTTACTGGTTGCAGGAAGTTGCTTTATTTTGCCTGCGATGCTGATTGTTTGGGGATTAGCCGTCATTTATGACCGCTATCAAACTGTTCCCCAAGTGGGTTGGTTGCTTTATGGAATTAAACCTGTAATTATTGCGATCGTGCTTCAGGCTGTGTGGAATCTGGGTAAAAAGGCAGCCAAAGATGTGCCAACAATTATTGCCGGCGTAGCAGCGATCGCCGCCTATTTTGCTGGATTGAATGAAATTTTGGTGCTGATTTTGCTAGGTGTTGCTGTGATGCTATTGAAGAATTGGCAAAGCAGAGGACGAATAACAGGAGCATTTCTATTGCCATTTTCAGGTATTTTAGGACAGGTTGGTAGTACAGCAGCAGTCACATCAGTTAGTTGGATTAATGTCTTTTTCTTCTTTCTCAAAATTGGGTGTGTTCTCTATGGCAGTGGTTACGTATTGCTGGCATTTCTGCAACGGGAATTAGTCGAACGCAACCACTGGCTTACCTCACAGCAACTTTTAGATGCGGTGGCGATCGGTCAGTTTACACCGGGGCCTGTTTTCACCACTGCAACATTTATTGGCTATTTGCTAGCAGGAAATGCCGGGGCGATCGCTGGTACAATCGGTATTTTTTTACCAGCTTTTCTATTGGTGTGGGTGGTTAATCCTTGGGTTTCTAAGTTGCGTCAATCTCCTTGGGCAAGTGGATTTTTAGATGGTGTGAATGCGGCTTCTCTGGGATTAATGGCAGGAGTTAGCTACACATTAGGACAAGCCGCACTGATGGATTGGTTGACAACTACTATGGCGATTGTGAGTGCGATCGCTGTGTTCCGATTTAAAATCAATTCTGCTTGGTTAGTGCTAGCAGGAGGAGCGATCGGATTTGCCTCGCACATATAGGATGGGGCATTGGGAATGGGGAAAGGGGAAAGGGGTAAGGGGGAAAGGTTAAATTTATCCCTTTACCCTTTACCCTTTACCCTTTACCCCTGCTCCTTTGCTCCCCATCCCCTTCATCCCCTCCTTGGCAAGCGGAACCAAAATCTAGAACCACCTTCGGGACGTGGTAAATAACCAATACTACCTCCCCAACGTTCCAATGTGATTTTACAAAAATAGAGACCTAAACCTGCTCTGCCTGATTTATCTTTGCCTTGGGAAAATTTTTGAAATAAATTTTTGACCATTTCTGGTGGTACACCGGAACCGCGATCGTCTACATTAACTAAAATATAGTCTCCATCCAGTTGGAGACTAATAGTGACAATAGAATCTTGAACACTGTAACGATAAGCATTTTCTACAAGATTAGAAATCACTCTATCCAAACGAGATTTTTCTCCGCTAACTGTCCAGTTTATTGTTTTATCAATTTCGTTATCAAGCTCTAACTGTATATTTTTTAGTGAAAAAGTAGGCTTTAAAAACTCAATTACTTCTTTGATAGAAGTTAAAACATTCGGTGTTTCTTGAATATCAATATGAGAATTTTCTAGCGATGTTATTTCGGTGGAAAAAATATCTAAAATATCTTTAATTAACATCTCTTGCTTTAAACACTGCTGCATTCCAACTTCTAAATATTCTTTACCTTTAGGTGTTAGATTCTCATATTCTAAGAGTGATAAACAACCATTGATAGCGCTTAATTGTCCGGCTATATCATGCATAATGCAATGAAGTAAAACATCTTTTTTTTGATTGTCTTTGAGCAGTTGATGATAAATTAATTGATATTCTCTACCTTTTTGTATAATATATTGTTTATCTTGATAAGTTTCTTCTAAAAGCTCAATCAATAAGACTTTTTTATGATTTACAAAAATCGCATAAGCTTCAAATTGATATTCTTGTCCATTTGTATCTATTTCAGTCCATAAACCTGAACTGAGTTTTTTCTCACTATTATTCATCCAAAATTCTTCAGCATCAATTAAAAAGTTTTTTAAAAAGCAAAATCTTTCCTGTGTTATTGATATATTCATTCCTGAGGTTAATTTCTTATGACAAAATTGATTTACCCAATCAGGTGTATTACCAATAATTTTAAATAAGCCTGCATTAATATACTCTAGAGTTAGAATGTCTAAAGCAGCCACCACATCATTTACAATAGACGTATTCATAATTTAAACTTTGGATGATTAATTTGGATTTCAGTTGACTAATATAATTCTTTATTTGATTTTTCTTGCAAAAGACTAAACTCATTAGCTTTTTGTTGAATAGCGAAGAGGTGATTTTCATCGCAGCTACTATCTAACAATAATACCCAATCTCCTTCCTCAGTCGGGAATATATGAACATCTGCACAACTGCCATACTCTGTTTTGATAAATGGTAGAAATAGAGAGGTATCACCCAGTGGTAGTAAGCCTTCCAGAAAACAAAGTTGCTCTTTGATATTTTCTCCTTTACTAAGGTTAGTAATTCCATATTCTGCCAACTTGCCTCCCCAATCCAATAGGCTACCGTCTTTGTTCAGCAACAGATAGGCAAGAGAACGCTCTACTGTTAGAAAATTGAGAAGATAGGTAATTACAGAAGTAGGGACATCTAGCATTTAGCAATCCAAGATTATTTTCTTAGCAAGAATTTGAAAAATTTCTTCAACACCGAGTCCATTTTTGGCACTTGTTTTAATCACAATCCAACCTTTTTCTATCACATCATCAATTTCAGTCGATTCAATTTCCCATTCATCTGTGATATCACATTTGTTGATTGCCAAAATAAATGGAACATTACCAATGGCATCTTCTACTCTTGTTTGTAGTTCAAAAGCTTTTTCTAAAGTATTACGTCTCGTACCATCTGCGACTAATAAATAACCAGCACAACCCCGTAAATAAGACATTCGCACTTTTTGAAATTCGTCTTCTCCGTAGAGATCCCAAAGAATAAGGTTTACCTTCTTTTCTTGAATATCTAGAATTTTTTTATCAATCTTTACACCAACAGTGGTATGGTATTTTTCGGAAAAAATACTGTGAACGAACTTCGATACTAGACTAGTTTTACCTGTAGCAAATGCACCTATCATACAAATTTTTTTCTGGAGAACCATAAATAAATTGATGTAACTTTAGTCAGATTTATTAGCTAGAAAAACTTTAAAAGATACTCGAAGGCTACTAACATTTTGAGATTCTGATGTTTCTTGTGGCTGGAAAGGTTGGCTAGAACTTACGCCTATTGCTTTAATTTGGTTTGTGTTGATTCCTTGGGATTTTAAATAAGATAGAATTTTCTCAGCGCGGGCTTGACTGAGGAGTATATTTGTTTGCTCTGTTCCGGTGCTGTTGGTATGTCCAATGATTTGAATTTGCACGTCTTTATCCAAATATTTAGCAATCTTCAAAAAATTGTGTATTGATAGGGTTAAATTAGGTAGCTTGCTAACTTCACCAGCGCTAAGTTCAACTTTTCCTTCTGCAAAAAACAATATTTGTTGTTCTATTTGTTTTTTATAGAACTCCAATTGACTAAGTTCTATTTCGAGAATATTTTTATCCTGAAATTGAGTAATACCGGGAATAAAATGCCATAATTTCCGTGCTTCTAAAATCCATTGACGAGATGCATAACCTGTGGCATTAAGAGTACCGTTTTTATCAACTTGTAGTGATACACTTGGGGGTGGATGTAATAATTCTTCAACTCTTTTGGTAGTAAATTGTGGCTCCAAAGACAAGTAAGGTTGCCACTGGCTGATTACTGTTTTGGGGTTGAGATTTGTTTGTTGTATAAGTGTATTGGGATCTACTGCTAAAGGATCGCGCATTCCCCAGATAAAGTATTTGCCAAAACTTTGCTTGGAGTTAATCACAACAATTCCTGGCTGAGAGTTGAGTTTTTGGAGATAGGCTTGCCAACGGAGTTGTTCTCTAATGGTAAAAAAGCCCCAAGTTCCACAAGCGATCGCCATTGCACCTAAAATAATCCAAGCATAAGTATAATTTTTTTTAGCGGCAGGTTTATACTGAACTACCAGGCAAGCTTCTAAATCGGGCTTACTTAACTCAAATGGTTCTGTATCCCCGGCAAAATTTTTAATTTCTCTACTAAACTTGAGGTGAATTTTTTCGATTGCTTCTTGTAAAACTAACCTTAATTCTTGGGGAGGGTTTCCCCGAATCATCGCTGCTATTAACGCTTGCGGTCCCTCTTCAATCCAAATCGTGACTTCTCCAAAACGTAAACTTTTGATCCCATCTCCTTTTTGAACATTAAACGAATCTTTGATAAAATCTTGGATAGCTGTCAACATAGCAGCTACTAAATCTGGATCTTGAATCGTCACCTGTTTTGTTACTAAATGTTGAAGTAATAATCCAGATTCTTTATGAATCAGAAATATTTGTTCCACTCGGTAAACTAGCGTTCTTAGCAGCACAATTTCGGCAAATGATTTTCCTGTGCGTTGCGCTTCTAATCTCCACTGAAAACTTTGTGGAGACAAACTATGTTCCAAGGTTTGATTCAGAGATTGAGTCATTTGCTCAAGAGCTGTGGAAATCGCTTTACGAGTAGCTGGCCCAATAACTGGAAATAATGCATCTGCAAGCACATTATAGTCTTGTTTAACAGAAACTTGAATGGCTTGTTCAACAGTTGATACCATTACTTCTCCAAGTTGTTTATCTTGCTTTGAGCGCAGAATTACAGCTTCTGGAAGCATGTCGCTAATATCTTCTGGTTGAATTTCAGGGTTTTCTAGTCGCTCATAAAATCTTTCAAGTTTAGTCGGCTCAATATCCAGCAGCAAACTACGGAGTGTAGTTAATTCGTCGTTTATTTCGGAGGTTTGGCTGTTCCTATTCAAACCTTCAGGAGATACTTTTGGTATTTGATTTATCGAAGAGTCACCCATTACCAAAATCCCCCAATCCAAAATTTTTACGAAGTAACATTCTGTTGTTAACAGGAGAACTACACTGACGATCGAACAATCAGCTTTCTGCTTCCTAATCCCGAGTTTAAGACTTGTTTTCTGCGTTCAGCCGGATAGCTAATTCCGTAAACATAGCCGCAAGATTAGAACGATCGGTTTTGTCCCTGCGAAGTTCTTGAGCTTCACGCTGTAGTAAAACTAAAATTTCCTCAGATTTTTTTTGAATATCATCTTGTAAGCTTTTGGATTGGTTGAGAATCTGCTCGCGTAACTCTCGTTGCGTATGAGTACTTTGTTCATCAAATTGAGTAATTTTCTTTTCAAAAGCTATAGTTAGATGTTTATTTTCTTCTGCAACTGCTTTCACCTGAACATCACGTTCTGCCTGCTCATTTTTGAGGCGTTGTGTTAAGGAATCAACTTCTTGTTTAACATAATATTCTAAAGCATCTAGACGTTTTTTGGTCTCATCTCGCACGTTACTAAATTCTTGAATTAATCGTTCTTCTAGGCGTGTAAATCGTTTTTCAATATCTCGAATTTGATTGCCAACAAGAATTTCTCTAACTTTATCTAAATTTCTACTTTCGCTAATACTATTACTAAATTGCAGATCGTTTATTGCTGAATTCGATCCTTCGTGTTCTACCTTGAATGAATTATGATTGATGTATTCTTCTGGTGGGTTCATATTTTTAATTCCTTTTGAAACTAAATCAGGCCTTGGTTGTTGGTGGTCATACTATACTTATAGTGTAGACACTAACTAAGTATAAAGTATATTTAAACACGAAAAAAATATATCCACTTTGATATATTAAAAAATATCTAAATTTTAGTCAAAGTAATGATGAATTTTTCAAGATTCTTGTTGAGAAGAGAGTCTATGTATTTCCTCCCCCAACTGTCGCCGAACTGATTCCAGTAGATTTGTATCCCGCGTCCAGTGCTTCCAGTCAAGGCCGACACGCCGAGCTAATGGAAACGCCCACTGTTGGCGATGGCTATTTTTAAGTATTTCGAGATACTCGTAGTCTTCTACCCCTTCTCTGAGCCACTTCAGTCTCATGGAAGGAATAACCCCTTTGATACCTACCTGTTTCCCCGGATAAAACAACATCCCTTCACCAGGAAAATAGTGTTTGTATTTTTTCTGGAAATAAGTTTGAACGTCCTTCCACGGATCTTTTGTCCATAAATCAACTCGCCAGTATAAAATTCCTGTTAGCCCAAGGCTTTGGCTAATGAAGCCTGGATGAATTCTGTAGTTTATTGGTTCAAAATCTATCTGCCATTTGGGAGAGTACCCATCTTGTACCAAAGCGTTGTAAGACCAAACTTTATCTCCTTTTTGCAAAACCTCAGTAATTCGTTCAGGAGCTTCATTATAGGATTCTGGTAATACTACCCATATATCTACGGCTGAACGTCCAGTTCCGGAACCATCATCATAAAGCGTAGGTGTGGGAGTCATTGCTAAAGCGGTTGCGATTCCAGCTTGATGAAAATTTCGCGCCCATTGCTTTACAGGTTCAATTAAATTTGGACAGTTATCAATTTCATCAGCATATCTTGCGTAGAGAAATAAACCCGATTCATGTTTAGCAGAAGTAGTTTTAATTCTTTTGAGAGAAGGAGCTGGAGCCATTTTGCAAGTGCTAACATTAGCTCCACTCCAGAAAGGAAGACCACGAGAACGCAGTCCCCACTGGTTGATTAACTCAGGTTCATCTGCTGGATTAAAATGGGCATCAGGCATTAATTTATGTTTGAGAAGTTCTATCATGTCGCTTTTATCTTGATGTTCATAGAATGTGAACTCAGAATTAAGCGATGGTTTGATTGGCAACTCAAAATTCCAAACTTTCAAGTGGATTTTACCTGCGATCGCTCCTTGGTCACTACTAACAGTAAAAGTACTTAGATAATCACCAGCTTGAGTGTTACGGGGTACAAAAATATCTACCCAAATGGGTTGGTTATTTCCAGCTTTCAGATTGAATGGAACAGCGTCTAACTCGGCACCTGTAAGATCTGTTTTGTTTTCAGGATTAATAAATGGAATTAGTCCATCTGCATACCATCCAGTACCTAAAGATGGATTGGTACTACCTTTTTTGTTAGGGCTGGAATGAGTAACGCGAACGTAATGTTCACGATAGAGTGTAATGTTTGTATTGGAAATTATTCGGTTGTTTGAAGCAGACAAATCTGAAACTTTAACATTCACATTTGTCAGATCGCCATTGGGTGCGCGAATTCCTATCTGAAAAGGTTCATATTCTCCACGTGCCGCGTACAAATCAATGTCGGTTTTGCTTCCTGGTGGCTCTTTTTGCTTTATTCTTTGTAGATTTGAAGCCACCCATATTAAAGGGCGATCGCCTAAGGATGAGTTATTAGCTAATAACCCGATACTTGAACAAGCAAATAAAATAAATCCTGTTGCCAATATCCATAAAAAAAGTTTGAGTTTATTAGGAAACTTTCCCTTGGTTTTTAAAAGAGACATTTCAAATTCTCCTGACTCAACTATTGAAGTGAGAAGTAATCTTGTGACTGGGAGATTAGTAAATGCCTGAATTATTATTTTAGCATTTGAGGCTTTTTTTTTATAAGAGTTATGCAACTAGATTTTGAAAATTAAAGTGCCCAGACTTAAAGGAAAGTTTTAACCTATGAGTCTCAAACTAGCGATTTTTGATAAAAACAATTTGCAATATTTATGCAAAAGTATATTTGCACATTAAGATTTTTTTATAAGATTTGGGGGGGTGTGCGATCGCTAATTTTTTGATTCCACATCACTTGAATCATTTAGCCTTTCAGAGCCTTTAAACGAACAATATAAATTTTATGTAAAGCTTAAATGTTTTGAAGCGTTAAAAATCTTGCAAAAATATATCATTTTAACTTATATATTGTAAAACATTTTTCTTTACTGTAAAAGTATTTTATTTTATAAAAAATAAATTGGTTGTTAAGAAAATTATGAAATTGAAACTTAAATTTACGAAAATAACGCGTTAAGTTAAGAAAATTTGTAGCTTTAACCAAAAAAATCGATATATTTCCCCAAAATTTTAATTAAAATTCACAAATGTATTTGATGTATTATTAATGGATGCTATTAATAATTTAAAGATTTGATAAAGAAGTTTAGTTAACCTTTGGCTCATGATAATTAAATAATTACAGCTTCGCTCAACAAACTTGGTAAAAATAAAAATTATTGAGCTAAATACTTATCGTTTGCCTAATCAATTAAGTAACTTTTAGGAACATAAATTATCTAATTTTGTAGAGTAGGTATCTTGCTCGATCGCAACCAAAGGCAGGCTTTTTTAGCTTGTCCACAATAATTAGTTGAATATTTTTTGTTTAGAAGTTCCTAAGCAAATAATTAATGTTTTCTAACTTATGATTACCCAAATGGTAAGCGATTTACTTTGGCTGAGGCTGAACTGACTTATTAGTGAGAAATTTAGGACAAATAACATGGCATTTATTTTCGGCAGTACAAGCGCTGATAGTCTCCTTGGGAGTTCGGCAAATGACACGATAGTTGGTTGGGCTATTAACGGTAATGCCACTAGTATCTCCGGTAACGACACCTTGAATGGTGCAGCAGGTAATGATTCCCTCGCAGGCGGGACGGCAAACGATAGTCTAATTGGTGGAGATGGCAGTGACACACTGGATGGAGGCACAGAAAATGACACACTTGATGGAGGCACAGGAAACGACTCTCTAATCGGTGGTACAGGCACTGACACCTTCAAAGGCAGTCAGGGTAACGATAGTATTAATGGCGGAGATGGTACTGATACCGCAGACTACAGTCAACTAAATCAAGCCATTACCTTGTCATCTGTCGGAATCATTCAAAAAGCTGGGGGATTAGGGCAAGACCAACTTTTTAAAGTAGAAAGAATCATTGCTAATGCTAATGTTGCTAACAACACCATAAATGCATCACAAGCTTCGGCTGGAGTATCTATCATCGTTAACCTCCAAACCCAAAGTTTGGCTGTCAATAATGTTCCTGGTTTGGGAACATTGTCATTTACTGCAATCAACTTTGATAATGTCGTCGGTACAAATGCAAATGACAAAATTACTGGTGATAGCCAAAGTAACCTATTATCCGGTAACAGTGGGAATGACACACTTGATGGGGGTGCTGGCAATGACACACTTGATGGGGGTCTTGGCAATGACACACTTAATGGAGGTACAGAAAACGACAGCCTAATAGGTGGAGATGGCAATGACACACTTAATGGAGATATTGGAAATGACACACTTAATGGAGGTACGGGTACTGACAGTTTGAATGGTGGAGCAGGCGACGACACTTACATCATTGACGGTGCCGTTGACACCATTATCGAAGCTGCTAATTCAGGCACAGATACCGTCCGGTCTTCTATCACCTACACATTGGGTGCTAATGTCGAGAATTTGAGGCTAACGGGAACTAGCACCATCAACGGTACAGGTAACAGTCTTAACAACTTTATCTTTGCTAATACTGTTAACAACACTGTGAATGGCGGAACAGGTAATGACACCCTAGATGGTAACTTGGGCGATGACATCCTCAATGGTGATGATGGCAATGACAGTTTACAAGGCGGAGGGGGGAATGAGAGACTGAATGGGGGGTCTGGAGACGACATCCTCATCGGTGTTTACCCCCTCGATCTGCTTCCACCCGGAATAGGGGAGGCTGATACTTTGACTGGTGGGCTTGGGGTAGATAGATTTATCTTGGGAGATGCCTTAAGTGTTTTCTACGATGATAACAACACTGTGAATCCTGGTTTTGGAGATCTGGCTACCATTACTGACTTAAACTCTAGTGAAGATCGAATTGAACTTAAAGGAGCTACACAGGACTACCGCCTGGAAGTTGTTGGCAGCAACACACGAATATTCTTAGATAAACCAGGAACAGAACCAGATGAGATCGTAGGCATTGTGCAAGGAAGAACCAATCTCAGACTTGATAGTGACGACTTCCTTTTCTATGAGCGCGAAGATGCTGGACAAGCTACAAACAATACACTAGCCAGCGCTGAAGGATTGGGTTCCTTATCGTCAGGTTCAAACGTTAATGTTTCAGCCCAGTTAAAAGCAGTTCAACCAGGAGATAATCCTGATTTTGACTTTTTTAAATTTTCTTTAGCAAATGCAGGAACTGTCACTATTAGTACGGCAACATCAGGAGATTCAGTTCTCGGACTGTTTGACAATGCTGGGACTTTACTGCAAGTTAATGATGATAACGGTGTTAGCCTAGCATCATTAATCACTACTTCATTAAGCGCCGGCACGTATTCCATTTCAGTGAGCAAATATGATTTCTTACCTCAGAATGGTGGAACTTTCTCTGGTAGCAACATTAACCCTGATTTTTCTTATACGTTACAAGTCACTTTTGTTTAAGGACGTTGTTCACTTCAGAAATTACTGACATCGAAAGGCAGATTGAAGGACACTTTTTCTGCTAAATAGGAGGACACTGCACCGTGTCCTCCTTATATAAGAGATTATTTTCAACCTTGATAAATGTTTTTTTACAGTTAGAAATAACTGCCTTGAATATCAACTTAATATTGATTAAGTACTATTTTTGAGAAAGACCATGCAACTTTTAGATGAAATTCAAGAATAATTAAGTAATCAGAATCAATCAGTTTGGAGTCGTACCCGCCAGAAAGTAAACACCAAATCTGAGATTTGCTGGTGTTTTACCCTTTATTCACGAGCCACTTCGACTCCAATTTTCAACTGAATTCTCAGGACTGACTCCTGTCTTCTGTGTTGATAAAATTTATGTAAAGTTTAACTGTGATTAGCACAAGACTTTTTTGGAAAAATATATCAATTTAACTTATTGATTCTAAAATAGATTTCTATAATCGATAAATATTTTTTTTAGTCAAAAAAAATACTTTATTAACAAAAAATCTGATATTGAAACCTAACTTAACTACTGAAATGCCTGAATTTGAAAATTATCGCAACTTTCAATAAAAAAATTAATAATTTTGAAAAAAATACTTAATTAAATTTAATATTTTGTTGAATGTATTATAAATTGCAGAGATTGGTATTTTGAAGATTTGGTAAAGAAGTTTATGTATACTTTCGTTCATGATAATTAAATAATTAGGGCATAAAAGAAATTTATAAAAATAACCAACATAAATAAATTTTTGCCAATTACTTACCATTTGCGTAATCGGTTAAGGGATTTGCAAGAAATAAGTTATCCAATCTTATTGTAGAGTGAGTATCTCGCTCACCCAAATCAAAGGTGTGGTTTTTGACCAAGACCACAATCACTAGTTGAATATTTTTTATTTGCAAATCCTTAACCAAAATTAACGTTTTCCAAATAGGATTACGCAAATGGCAAGTAATCTATATCGAACTGATAAAGAGTTATTTGACTAAGGCCGAACTTAGGCATTAGTTAAAAATTCAGGAGAAATAATATGGCAGTTACTTACGGTACAACAGGTTCCGATACCATAAATGGGACTTCGGGAAATGACGCGATATATGGTTGGGCTAGTGGTGGTAATGCCAACAGTGCATCTGCTAACGATATCTTAAATGGTGCAGATGGTAACGATAGTCTGTTTGGTGGGACGGGAAACGACAGTCTAATCGGTGGAAATGGCGATGACACACTTGATGGTGGTATAGGTACTGACAGCTTGAATGGGGGGGCAGGTAACGACACTTACATCGTTGACAGTGCTGCTGATGTTATTACTGAAACTGCTAATTCAGGCACAGATACTATCCGGTGTTCTATCACTTACACACTAGGTGCTAATGTAGAGAATTTGAGGTTAACGGGAACTAGCGCCGTCAACGGCACAGGTAACAGTCTTAACAACTTTATTTTTGCTAATACTGCTAATAACACTGTGAATGCTGGAGCAGGTAATGACACGCTAGACGGTAATTTGGGCGATGACATTCTCAATGGTGAGGATGGCAATGACAGTTTACAGGGTGGAGAGGGTAATGACAGACTCAATGGGGGGTCTGGAGACGACATCCTCATCGGTGTTTGGCCTGATAGTCCACTTGCACCTGGAATAGGAGAGGCTGATACCTTGACTGGCGGGCTTGGGGCAGATAGATTTATCCTTGGGAACGCTACAAAAGTTTTCTATGACGATAACAATACTGCAAATGCAGGTTTTGGAAACTTGGCTACCATTACTGACTTCAACTCTAGTGAAGATCGAATTGAACTCAAAGGATCTCCACAGAACTATCGTCTGCAAGTTGTTGGAACTAATACACAAATTTTCTTAGATAAACCGGGAACTGAGCCAGATGAAATCGTAGGTATTGTACAGGGTAGAAACAATCTCAGACTTGATAGTGACGACTTCCTTTTCTATGAGCGAGAAAATGCTGGACAAGCTACAAACAATACACTCTCCAGTGCTGAAGGATTAGGTTCCTTATCATCAGGTTCAGATGTCAATCTTTCAGCTCAGTTAGTAACAGTTCAACCAGGAGATAATCCTGATTTCGACTTTTTTAAATTTTCTCTAGCAAATTCCAGAACTGTAACTATCAAAACCGTCACACCTGATGATACAGTTCTCGGTTTGTTTAATAATGCTGGGACTTTACTGCAATTTAATGATGATACTGGTAATGAATCAGAGTTTGGGTCATTAATTACCGCGTCACTAGGTGCAGGAACGTACTCTATTTCAGTAAGTAAATATGCTTTTTTCCCTCAAAATGGTGGAACTTTTTCTGGCGAAAGTGACAGCATTTCTGTTCCTTATACCTTAGAAGTTAGTGTGACATAAGGATGAATAAGGGCATTTGATAAATATAATTTGGGATTCGCAATTTCTGTGTCTAGTTTTTGTAAATCCATCTGTAGAAATTTTCAAACATTTTCTAAATATTTTTAATTAATTAAAAATATTTAGAAAAAATAATCTGACTATGTTTATGGAGAAAATAATGAATAGTACTAAACTATCCAAGTCAGCTAAACCCAGATTTAGCGATAAATTCGCTCTCAAAGACTGCTTTTTTTGGACAAAAACACTTGTATTAACCATATTTATATTAAATCATGGAACTACTGTAGTTAATGCTGAACCTCAATCCCTACGTCCTGATATTCAGGTTCGCAATATTTTAAATACGGCATCGATTTCTCCTTCTGTTAGGATTGCAAAAGATCCACGAAATAATACTCTCTATTATCTCAAGCGTAATGGTGAAATTTATCAAGTTAATTTAGCTTTATCTACTAGTACACTTGTGTACAGCTTTAGCGATCATAAGGTAGGTGAAACTCAAGGTATGGCCATTGGTCCTAACGGGACAATTTATTTAGTTGGCAATGGAAACCTTGTTAATGACCAAACCAAAGCAATTATTGTGAAAGGCGTAATTAACTCAAGTACTGGACAGCGCATTTGGTCTGTTTTGGCTAAGAGTGCAGCGTATCCTAAAAGCAAAACAGCCTACGATCATCGCTTTAACGGTGTGGTTGTTAGCCCAGATGGTAATTTTATTTATGTGAATAGTGGTTCTCGTACCGATCATGGTGAAGTCCAGACTGCTGGAGGTTTGTATCCCAATACTCGCGATGTAGGATTAACAGCCTGTATAATCCGTCTTCCTACTAATGGTCAAAATCTATTTCTTGCAAACAATAGAGCTACTTTAAAGACGGCTGGCTATATTTTTGTAGAAGGAACACGCAATACTTTTGATATGGCTTTTGCGCCTAATGGCGATTTATTTGGTGCAGAAAATGGCCCCGATCGCGATATGTCAGAAGAATTAAATTGGCTGCGTGAGGGTTATCATTATGGCTTTCCCTGGCGTATAGGTGGGACAGATAATCCACAACAATTTCCCAACTATAATCCTGCCAATGACCGTTTGTTAAATCCCAAATTTGGCGCGGTTACAAAAGGCTACTATTATAACGATCCCACCTTTCCGGCTCGGCCTAATATCACCTTGACTGAACCAATTACTAATATCGGCCCTGATGCAGACAGTTACCGCGATCCTCAAGATGGCAAAGTCAAAGATGCTAGCGTTCTTGGGCAACCTTTTAGCACTTTTACAACACACCGTTCCCCTTTGGGCTTAGTTTTTGATACACAAGGAGTAATGAGTCCAGAATTCAACAAAGATGGATTCATATTGAGTTGGACTCCAGGCGATCCCGTTGGTGAAACAGTAGCAGGTCCTTTTAAAGATCCTAGCCAAGATTTGTTGCATTTAAACTTAACTAAAGTAGGAACTACAAATTATCGACTTGAAGCCAGACGGATTGTCCAAGGTTTCAGCAATCCCATTGATGCTGAAATTATCGGTAATAAGATTTATGTTTTGGAATATGGTGGAAATCAAGGACTTTGGGAAATTACTATGCCTAAGAAGTGATCCAATTTTAGATTTTGGATTTTAGATTTTGGATTTGGGAATAGTATTGTGATACCTAAATTCTGATTCTTGAATTGTGAATTGTTTAGCCAATATATTGTCATAAAGTGCCTCGTATTCAGCCACAATCGAGTCTAAAGAAAAACATTTTATGACTCTTGCACGTGCTGCTTTTCCTAAGCTTTCTCTACCCTCTTTTCCCATATCGATTAATGCTTGCCAAGCATTAGCTAATGCTTCTGGATTCCTTGGGGGGACTACTTTTCCGGTATCACCAACAATCCAACCTGAATCTCCCACATCTGTGACTACACAAGGAACACCACAAGACATTGCTTCGCCAATTATATTGGGAAAGCCTTCTCCTGATGAAGAGGAAGAAGCGATATCTAAAGCAGCGGTTAAACGGGGTATATCATGACGTTCACCTAGTAGATTTATGTGTTTCACAAGCCCTAACTCATGGATTAGTTCAGATAAAATTGGATTTTGCCAATCAACTTTATTGCCAGCAAGAACAAATTGGACGTTGGAATATTTTTTAATTAGTAATGCGGCGGCTTGAAGAAAATTAAAATGATCTTTGATGGGATGATAACGACCAATCAAACCAATCAACAAAGCATTTTCAGGGGTATTGAGTTCTGAACGAACACTGAGGCGATCCTCCGTTGATGGCGTAAATTTTTCTGTTTCAAAGCCGTTGGAAATTACACAGGTTTTATCAACACAATACCCAATTTTTTCATGCTGTTTAGAACTATTCTGAGAGTTATAAATAATTTTTGTAGGCAAGTGAGAAAATCTAGCGCACAGATTAATAATAATATTTGTTCCCGGTTTTTCTAATTCTAAAGTATGCAATGAATGGCGTATATTCCAGATAATAGGTACTTGTCTAAATATAAAAAGTTTGGCAAATTGTGCTGCTAAGTTTCCATGATACATCCAACCTTGAATTAAGTCAGGTTTGAGTTTATTTACTATGTGAATCATTCGCCAAATGTTAATTAGTTTAGGTAATCCTTGCTTCATCCCAATGGTGTAAACAGGAATGCCTAAATTCGCAATGCGATCGCCCCATGTACCACGATCCATTAAAGAAACAACAACTGGACTAAAACGTTGTCGATCCATCCCGGAAAGAAGTTTGTAAAGCATGACTTCAGCACCACCAGTGGAGAGTCCAGTAATGATATAAATAATTTTCATAATTGATGTCTTAATTCCAATTTTTGCTCTAACTGACTTGCTCCAGTCATGGCTGCCATGAATGAAAACATGATGAGGATATAACGCTCCTCTAAAACGTTATGGCTAAATAGTCCCCAGAGAAGAATAAAAATAGCAAAAGCTAAGCCAATATATTTAGTTTCTCCACGGGCGTGCTGTGTTACTGCATATACGAATAGAGGTAGAATCAAAGTGCCAATAACTCCATGATCCGCCATATAATATAAGTACATATTGTGTGTAGATATTTCCATATTCCACGTTAAAGTTGAGCCAATTCCATTACCTAAAAAGGGATGTTTCGTAAACATCTGCCAAGCTAATTGAGCCACTTCTAAACGTGAATCAGCGGAATCTTCAGAATCAGAAGCTGAGATATTTTGAAACCATGCAATTCTTTCCAGTGAATTGGGATTCAAATTGAAATTTTGCAATAACTCTTCCCACCATTGTGAACCTAAGCTGATAATAAAAGCTCCTATTCCCAAAGTCCAATAAAGTAATTTGTTCAAATGAATTATACGGGCGATGGTAAAAATAATAACTGTCACTAACCAGCCAAGAATAGCACCCCTTGAAAACGTCAAAAGAACCCCAATACCGACGAGAGAGACAAAAGGTAAACGATATATTGGCTGTAATATACTTACACTAAAAATCATCCCAAGTATTAACGCACAGCCATTACTATTTGGATTTAAGTAAAATCCAGTAGCTCGACCGCCGTTACCTAATGAGATAAATGCAACAGGGTTAAAAAATTCGTAAATATTATTAAATGCAGCCATTAATACTGCTAAAAATATAGCCCATCGAATCAAGTAATGAATTGTCTGATTTCGAGAAAATACTAATGTCATTGTGATGATAAAAATCACTGTTAAAATTCTTTTTCTTAATTCTTCAAAAGCAAGTTCTCCAGATGATGAAAATAGTAAAAACCACAATAATGAGATAAAAATAAAACCAAAACACCAAATAATCACAGAGAGTGGTATGTACTTATTCTGTGAAAAAAGTAATGGGAGAGAAGCTATAGCAAAACCTAAGATCCAAAATAAAGGAGGTTGAGAAACAATACCTGATGTATATAAATATGAATTAATATCTGTGAAAAAAGTGAAAATAGCGCCTACCGCTAGGATACATTGATAATAAAATAAGAAATCAAATTTTTTATTTAGAGATTGATTCATGGGATAAAGCAAGTAAAGCGGCTTGGGTTTTCAAGACTAATTCAGCTACTGAAAACTGATCAATTATTCGCTGTCGAATTTGAGTGCGATCGCAACTATCAATACTAAAACTTTCTATTAATTTATTGAGCGCAGTTTTCAAAGCTTCTGGATTTTTAGGTGGTACTACTACATCAGGATTCCCAACAATCAAAGCTGAATCGCCTACATCTGTTACCACACAGTGAACACCGCAGGCCATCGCTTCTCCAATTACATTAGGAAATCCTTCTGTATAAGATGAAGAAGCAATAATATCTAAGGCGTTGTATACTACGGGCATATCTCTACGCGCTTTTTCCCAGATAATTTTTTCAGAAATGCCTAACTGATGAGCTAGTTCATACAACTCCCGCGCATAGTTTTCTGAACCACTACCTATACAAACAAAATACACATCTTGCCTCTCTTCACACAGTAATGCTGCTGCTTTAATAAATGTCGGATGGTCTTTTCTCAAATCTAGTCGCCCTACTAAACCAATCAAAATTGTATCTTGGGAAATTCCCCACAATCTTCGCACTTTTGTCCTAGCTTCTAAGTCAGGGTGAAAAAGTTCGACATCAATACCATTAGGAATTACCATCATCTTGTCAGGTGGGAATTTATAAGTGAGGTAATATGCTCGACCAGCATAGGAATTGACAACGATCAGGTCAGCAAAATTAGAGAAAAGGCACTCTAAATAAAAGTGTAAACGTCCTAACCAACCGTAAAAATCAGGATCGTTATTAGAATTGCGTAATCCCCAAACCATATGGGTTGAAGGGAAAAAGGGCTTTAAGAAAATAGTGAGTAAATTTGGCGTTCCACCATATCCATGCAAGACAGCAGGATGTATCCGTTGAAGATGCTGAACAAGACGCCAAAAAAAACCAAATAAATGCCAACGTCCTTGTTTTTCTAAACAGATAGTTGGGATACCACTATCTTTCAAGTCATTATCTAAAGATAATGAACCAGCAGTGTAAAAGCATAAAACAGTTACATCAAAGTATTGTTGATCGAGAGCTTTTGCTAGTGTGACTAACTGTCTTTCTGCTCCTCCATAGTTCAAATCTCGAATCAAAAATACGATTTTCTTTTTCATTTGATTTCTTGCATAAATAAGTTTTTATCGGGCTACGCCCCGCTTCTATAACACGCAGAGGCGCAGAGAAGAGAACGCAAAGAGGGACTTTTGCTAGAGGTCTATTTAATTAACCTCGGAAATTGTGTAGCGGTATTTGCCGGAATTATTCACAGAAATATGATTTACAAATTCAAAATTTACTACACAATCCTTACCCATCATCAGCTTGCACTTGGCGGCAATATCATCGAGTTCTTCGGTGAGATAATTAGAATTAGATTTAATGATTTTGATGTTAATTTCTAAGTAGGTTTTTTGAATTATTTGAAATTTATCTACCCAATCTTTGAAGTATAAAAGATGAGTAAAATATTCCCCATCGACTAAAGTTCCGCTTTGAGTTTTAAAAATATCAACATTTCTACCGGAAACTTTCTCTAATATTTGTCCCGATTTATATTCAGGAGATAAAATGCCGCGATCGCCAATTTTATAACGAATCAGCGGCATAGCAAAATTTATGAGAGAAGTAATCAGAATATTACCTTCAACTCCTGGCGGCACAGGGTTGTTGTCATCATCTACAATCTCAATATAATTACCCCAAGGTGCTACCCACAATCCTTGCTGTTCCTGTTTTTCACAAGCTACATCGCTGACCTCTCTCGAACCATAACGATTAAATACTTGACATTGAAATACAGTCTCAATTTTTTGGCGCATCCAAGTATAAAGTGTCCCAGCAGAAGTTATGATTGCCTTTTGAGGAACAAGTTTAATGTGTTCATCTTCAGCAAATTTTGCTAATTCATAAATTGCTTGAGCGTAGGCAACAATCAACTTTGGTGGTTTTGTATTCAGTAATTTCAGAAAATCTCTCATTCTTTGAGGAGTCATCTGAAAGGCATTCATATATGTAGTATTTCTGAGAAAATTGAAAAAGTTTGCCTTCCATCCCATCGTGCCATCAAAAACGTCTTTTTCTGAACCCCATAGACGTACTTCTGGCTCTCCTAGCTCTCGTCCAACTAAATAAGAATAAAGTAAGCTAATTGCTGTAGATCGGTCATTATATTCAGCATCTTGAATTAGCTTAATTGGTTCGCCCGTTGAACCACCTGATGTATTGAAATACCACTGACGTTGTGCTAAATCTCTAGATTTTAGTTGTTCAAAGTTGTTACGAATAATCTCTTTTGTTAGGATTGGTAATTGTTCGAGATATAGCTCTGGTTTTTGCTGAATAATTGCGTCGTTAGGTAGGCTATTGATTAGTTGGGCATAGTATGGGACACATTGATGGCAGTGAATTAGGAGCTTTGTTAGCAAGCCTCTAGTGGTGTCAATGGAGATATTAGATAAACTTTCTTTGACGAATTGATTATAAAGTTGAGGAAAATGGTAGTTTCTAGAAGAGGCATAAATGAAGTAAAGATATTTTTGGATATTCATTGTAAAACGGTTTTTAAATTTTTATGTTATTCTTGAATTCTCTAAATTTTGCGATGTTTTATTCTGACTCCTGACTCCTGAATTCTGAATTCTGAATTCTTTTTCAATAACTTGAGTTAGCACTTCTTCCCACATTCCCATTATTTTTTCGACAGCAAATCGTTCGGTTATTTCTGGCGCACGAGCAGCTAAAGATTTTCGTTCTTGTTCATTAGACATCAGTCGTTCCATTGCTGCGGCTAATGCTGAAACATCTTCATTGGGAACCAAAATACCATCTATACCATCACGAATAATTTCTCGTGGGCCACTAGGACAATCTGTGGATATAACTGGTAATCCACATGCCATTGCTTCGCAAAGAGCATTTGGAAAACCTTCAAAACGGGAAGACATAATAAAAAACTCTGCCTCTTGTAAAAAAGCATAGGTATTGTTCACCATTCCGGGAAAATGAACGCGATCGCCAAGTCCAAGTTGATTACGCAGAGATTCCAATTCTGGCCGTAGTTTTCCATCCCCTAGAATAGTCAATGTCCATTCTGGATAATTATCTTTTAATTTGGCAAAAGCTTGTAGCAATAAATCAAAGCCTTTCTCTGGGACAAAGCGTCCCATAGCAATGAGCGATCGCTCTGCTAAAAATTTTTCTGATGACTGTTTTTTTATTGGTGGTAATACAACCATATTAGGTATAATACAGCTATTATTTTGCAGTTTTGATGGAAAATAATCTCTTGCTCGCTGAGTTTGAAAAACAATTTTATCTGCAAATAAATAAGTCCATTTTCGTAGTTGTTGCCAATTCCAACCTAAAGAACTTTTTACAGGATTACTGCGTTCAGAAACTATTACTGGCATCTTCAACCAGCGCGTTGCTAGTAAAGTATTGATGTTGATTTTAGACATGAAGCTAATCACAACATCTGGGTTATTACTAATAATTGAATTTCGTAGTATTTGGATACGTTTGAAGTTGTTCCAAATGCCAATAATTGTATTAGGAGATTTTTCAGCTATCCCTAAGGGAATGTAAATTATATGAGAATCTAAATAGAAGTCGGGTATTTTATTGTCATTAAATGTTAATAAAGTAATTTGCCATCCCTTAGCTGACCAGTAATTTGCCATGATTGACATAATACGTTCGGCACCACCATAGGTAAGGGAATGAATAATTAATGTTATTTTCATTGTGTGAGAATGTTTAAAATCACGCAGAAACGCAGAGAAGAGAGATTAAGAGAGGAGTATTTGGGAATTAGGTTACTAGGGTAGCAGAATTTTTTTTGAGTTTTTTATTAGCAAAATATGATAAAAATAAGAATGCTAAGGCGGAAACACAGGCTGTTGAGAGAGCGATACCTGCAACACCAAAATAGTGGAGAAATAAATAGTTTAAAACAATATTGTTGATTAGATTGTATCCAGAAGCCCACATTAATATATGATTGGCTTGCATTGCTGAAATTAACCGTACTACCAAAATACCTGCTACATGAAAAGGTATTTGGAAAGCAAAACAATTTTGAATATGAGCTACTAAATGAGTGTCATTAGCCGTAAATGAACCTCTTTGAAAAAGTATTTGGACTATAGATTCAGAAAATATAAATAAGAATGTTGACAGTAGAGTAGTTGTGACAAAGATGATCTGCATATATCGCTTAAGTGTGCGACGTGTCCCGATCCAATCGTTAGCAGCGATCATTTTGGAAAAATAGGGAATCACAGCAGTACTCAATGCTGTAGTGGCTAGAGACATGGGGAATGCGATCGCTTTGTTACCGTAATTGAGTGCTGCTACACTACCAGGTAACAACATTGCTGCCATAGATTGATCTACTAAATTTGTACTACACATTAAAAGTCCGCCTGCAATCATGGGGAAATATTGGCGAACAACTTGATGCAGATTAGTATCAACCCCATACCATTTAGGAAGCAATGAAATGCCTTGTCGGTGCAATGCTATTCCTAAAAGAATTATTTCTAGTACTGCACCGCAGACTAACCCAGCGGCTAAAGCGAAAATTCCCCAAGATTTCAGCGTTAAAAGTAATACGATGCTAACAGTTGGAGTAATAATTGGTGAGAATGCTGCTAAAGCGAAACGCTCCCCTGCATTCAATACAGCACCCCAGATCACAATGATCCCACTTAAGAGAATAAAAGGTGCGATCGCGCAAAGCAAATGAAAAGTCAGATCTAGCTTTTGAGGACTAAATCCAGCCGCAATTCGTGGTAAATACAAAGGTGCTAAGATTACCGTCAATATTGTTGTAATTCCTAACAGTCCCAAGCCGCTAATTGTGGCTCCACAAAAAAGCTTTTGAGCAGCTTTTGTACCTTCCTGCTCTCTTACTTGCATATAAGTAGGTATGAGAGCAGTATTAAAAGAACCAGCAACCACATTAATAATAAAAGAAGGAATCAGCAAAGCAATTAAAAACGCATCTATGTCATCTCCAGTGCCAAACCTCTGAGCAACCACCAATTCTTTACCAACAGCCGCCACTTTAACCAATGCTGTCAATAAACCAACTATCATCGCAGCACCAAAAATTTGGCGATTGATAGAGCCACTTGTCAGCTTCTTCCAGTAATCAACTAATACCATTTTGGATTTTAGATTTGAGATTTTGGATGATGAATCGCCTTGGTATGTCTGATTTTGGTGAATATATTTATGGCGATGATTTTTAAACTAGTATTACGACATGTAAAATTTTGACTTTGGAAATCTACGATTCAAAGACCAAAATTTAAAATTTAAAATTCACTAAGCTTGGTAAAGATAATTCAGAGAACCTCATATATATCTTGAGCAAACGTAAATATAATTTACCCTTTAAGGTAACTCCATTAACACAGTTAAAATTTTTAACAACTTCTCCACCAAACTTTTCTTTAAACTGATTAATACCTAATTTTTCCGGATCTGTATTTCCGGTATACCAACCTCCAAAGTCATAAGTTGAAATTCCTAAATTCTTAAATCTCACAATATCTTGCCAGTGATGATAACGATTTGCTCGCCCTAAAATCGATTGATAGGAAGTATCATTATTATTTTTCAGTGATGCAGAATGCAAAAGACGGACTCTATTTTTACTGCGATAATAAACATGCCAAACTAAAGAATCGCCATCTTTTAACTTGACACGTGAAATATCAATTACACCAGCATCTATGCGATTTTTTAGTTGAACTCTGTTAATTTTCGTCAAGCCTTTTTGAGAAGCAAATAAATCATAAAAATCAGAAAATTCATTGAGTACATCAGAATCAATGTCCTCCCAATATTCATAAACCACTTGGTCTTTTTGCTCTGCTCGTCTAATCTTATATCTATCATTGCTACTGATACTTTTCCAAAGTTCATCATGACTTTTATTTAAATCAATCAATCTTGTGTAAAATTCATCAGACTGACCACCTTTAATGGGGTGTATCCATTGCCTATAGTGGAGTACATCTACATTACTTAATTCTTGCGGATTTTCATCAAACCAGACTTCTCCCACTGAAAAGATAAATTTCTTTGTGATAATTAACATCTCTTTTATTCCCCACTATTTCATTCAAATACACTTGTAGCTAGCAAATTTTAATTCTGATTATTTACATCTACTAATAAATAAAAACCTCTCTTTCTTATTCTCTTTGCGTCCTCTGCGTCTCTGCGTGTTAGCAAAGCGGGGCATAGCCCGACAAAAAAAGAATTTTCACAAATCAGATAAAATTCCTATTAACCAAATTTCAGTTCTTAAATCTTGGCTCAAAAATTAATCGATAACGCTTTCCATCGACACATGCAATCCATTTATTTCGATCGATTTGGTGAGCATCAATATGGTGCATACCTATTTGATTCCAACCCACTCCACTTGCTTTAATAACTGAATTACTTTTGACTTCTTTTTCTTGATAATTTATTATTGTCAATTCAGTTATTTCAAACGCTCTAACTTGATGACCATATATCCGCTCACAATCCTGGGTATATCTAACAATTTTGCCATCGAATACTATAACCCTACCCGCTGGTCTTGCTATGTTTTTATTTCCTTTAATCACTGGGCTTTTTGGATGTTCAATCCAACCATCCATTAAATTTTGAGAATAATAAAGACGTAATGTATTTCTTGCTTCTGATGTTGCAGTTAACAACCACCAAAGATTATTGTGTTGAAAAATACTAGGATCTACAAAATCACTTTGAGCAAGTAAAGTTTTGACGTAAGACCATTTTGTGGGAAAATTAATTGCTTTATATAAACGAATAGAACTTGCTTCGGAAGTTTCTGGAATCATATAATAGTCATTTTGAAATTTGAATACATATGGATAAGATAAATGAAACGGTTCATCAAGTACAATTTTTTGGTAATTCCATTTGTATGCATTATTACTAGTTGCTAGACCTATTACTCCTTTATTTTGTAGACCATTTAATACTTCAAAAAACATATACCAAGTGCCATCTTCACTAACCATAAATGGATCGGCAACAAAGTGTGCTGGAACATCTGTTATGTCCTTGGCAGTCAAAACTGGATTAATAATTGTGTCTGGACAAACAAAATCAAAAGGAGATTCGCCTGTATAAATTCCAATTGACCACTCACTTCTTCTTGTGATAAAAATCTTTGCTATGTTTTTAATCCCAGCCAAATATCTATGATTAACCCTAGATACTCTATCGAATACCTGTGAAATACTGTTGAGATTAGAGATTTTGTACATATTTATTGTTGAGATTAAGGTAGATTTAAAGCTAAATTATTCAAGTTAAATATGCTCCTTAAGATTTCACCTGTGCCAGCATATTCATATTTGGCTTGACTCTAAGCGAAGAATTACTGGAAGTATTTACTGTCATATAATTATCTAAGTGTTTTGGCTTATATCCTGGTACTAATTGCTCAAGTAAAAACAGAATAAAGTTGATATCATTTTTCACTGCTGCTTGACACAAAGTTGCTACAGTAATATCCAAATTTTCTGGAATCATCCCACTAGCATTTTTTACTACTAACAGTTTTTCGTGTTCAGTTGGTTCATATTCTTCGCCGGGAATAAATAATTCTTCAAATAACTTTTCTCCTGGACGTAAACCAGTAAATACAATTTCAATATCTTGGTTAACTTCGTATCCGGAAAGGCGAATTAATTCTTTCGCTAAGTCAACAATTTTTACAGGTTTACCCATATTTAGCATTAAAACTTCACCACCACGACCAAGTACCGCAGCCTGCAAAACGAGTTGAACTGCTTCGGGAATAGTCATGAAATAACGACGAATATCTGGATGAGTAACGGTTACTGGTCCGCCTGCTGCAATTTGTTTTTTAAAAGTGGGAACTACACTACCTCGACTACCTAAAACATTGCCAAAACGCACGGTGACATAAGGGTTACCACTTTCTCTTGCAGCTTGCAACACCAACATTTCAGCAACTCTTTTACTAGCACCCATAACATTGGTAGGATTAACTGCTTTGTCTGTGGAAATCATCACGAAATGTTTCACATCATATTTTAAGGCTAGTTCTAGTAAATTTTTCGTTCCCATTACATTGTTCGTGATTGCTTCTACTGGATTTAATTCCATTAGTGGAACGTGTTTGTGAGCCGCAGCGTGAAAAATTACATCAGGTTGGAAGATTTCAAATGCATGTTCTAATCGAAATTTGAAGCGAATATCAGCAATAAATGTAGAAATCTGAGGGGTGTTGATTGATGATTTGCCCTCGTTTTCGAGTACTTGAACAAGTTGTTCTAATTCTTGTTGTATATTGAATACAGAGTTTTCTCCATGTCCCATAAGTATCATATGGGCAGGATTGCATTTAAAAATTTGACGGCAAAGTTCGCTACCAATTGAGCCACCTGAACCTGTGATTAATACTGTTTTACCTTTGAGAAATTGGGTAACTTTTTCAAAATCTATTTGTACAGGTTCACGTCTGAGTAAATCTTCAATTCGTACATCTCGAATGCTGTCAACTCGCACACGACCATTGAGGATTTCATGTATACCTGGTAAAGTGTTAGTCTGAGTTCCAGTAGCTTTGCAAATATCTACGATTTCTCGAATAACTCCACCTGCAACTGTCGGCATAGCAATGATAACTTTATGGATTTGGAGAGATTTTAAAACATCAGGAATTTGGTAGCGATCGCCAACTACAGGAATCCCGCGTATGTATGCTCGAAATTTCCGAGTATCGTCATCAATAAAAGCCACAGGATGAAACCCTAATTGTGGATTTCTTTGCATTTCCTGTACCAGAGAAATTCCAGCATTGCCAGCACCAACTATTAATACACGTTCTTGTGGCTTAAATACTGCACGTTGCTGACTAATTCTTTCTACAATCCGAATACTAAAACGCAGTCCCCCAATGAAAATACACGAAAGTAAACCATCGATTAATGGGAGCGATCGCGGCAGTATATCCAATCCTAAATATGGTAAAACTTCTACAGCATCAAAGAATACTGCTTGGATTAATACCGCAATACCCATGAGTATAGTTATATATAAAAGTTCTTCAATACTCGCATAGCGCCAGTAAACTTTATAAAAACTAAAATTCCACAATACAGTCAGTTTGACTGCTAAAAAAAGTATTGTTGCAATTCCTAATTGTGATTTATATTCTTCGATGAAAAATTTTCCGTCTAAACCTAGATTCAGAGCTAAAAAAGTTGTTATTAAAAAAACAATAATATCAAAAATAAACAAATGTCTATTTCTGATATTTAGCAAATTTTTTAATAACTTACTAATTAGTTTTTGAGGCAGCCAATTGGAAACAAGTAACAATAATAAATTCATGCCTGTCAAAACCTCTAGGATAATCTAAATAATCATCGGTTGGATTAGACAATCAAATATAGTCATTTATCCCCAAAATAAGGATATTTACGAGAAATCACCCTATAAATGCACATTTGAGGGATTTGAAAATATAACTAATTGTCTAACTTAGATTAGATTATTAATGTCTAGGAAACTAACTATCTCAAGCTTAAAATTAGGTGTATATCTGATTGAAGACCTTCGTTTTTATCAAGGATATATTTTTGCTCAAAAAGAATACTCCTAATTTTTTAAATCAAACATTTAAAATTAGGTAATAGTCGCCAAGACGACTATTAAAACTTGTCGTTGTTGTTAATGTTTTATCCGTCTAACAAATTTGTAGCAGTTTCTTATCTGTTGCGTCATGCCAAATTGGCGTAACTTGTGCATATAAAAAGACATAACCGTGTATGCCTATTTGTAGGCTAGTAGTTGTTGTTACCGAATAATAAATCCCTGGCGAATTTCATTCGCAGTTCATTTTGCAGACAAACAAAACCCGCATACGCGGGTTAAAAAACAAATCTAGATCGTTAGACTTAGCTGAATTCTGACTTCTGACTTCTGAATTCTGACTTCTGAATTCTGACTTCTACTAAACCTTTGCTTCCAAAGATTTTAGTAATTCGGTATTCACACCCGATTCACGAGTGAGGGCGATTTTGCCAGTGCGGGCGATTTCTCTAAGACCAAATTTTTGTAAAACTTGCACGATCGCTACCATCTTACCTGGATCTCCCACAACTTCTAAAGTCAGAGAATCTTCCGCCACATCGACGACTCGCGCCCGGAAAATCTGAGACAGTTCGATGACTTCAGAACGATTGCTGCTGGTAGCATTCACCTTTAACAGCATCAATTCTCGTTCTACACAAGGAGTTTCAGTAATATCCTGTACTTTGAGGACATTGACTAACTTGTATAATTGCTTGGTGAGTTGTTCGATAATGCGATCGTCACCGGGTACAACCATCGTAATTCGTGAGACTCCACCCTGTTCAGCCGGGCCAACAGCAAGGCTTTCAATATTAAAACCACGACGCGCAAACAAACCAGAAATGCGGGACAGAACACCCGCCTCATCTTCTACCAGAACTGAAAGAGTATGTTTCATCTTCGCCAACAGAGGCTAGAGCAGGATTTGAGTAACGCAGACACTAGCTAAGGCTACGCTAGACATACTGCCGCACTAAATTTTCAGTGCGACTTTTTATTTTAAACTTAATAGCTCCATTCATCCCAATTTATAGAGAGAATTTGTGCAGAAATTATCTCGTAAGCAGGATTCTCTTTGAGCATATATCTTTTCATCGGCAGATGTTACACCTTGCTAAAGCTTGTATACTCAAGTCTGATTTAACTTTAATCGGAGATAACTTATTATGGGTTGGTTACAAAGACTATTTGGAATGGAAAAGCCTCAAAATGCCGAAGTAAATCCTACTCCACAGGCAATACCCCAAACTCCTAGTCCTACTGCTGCGCCTACCGCTACACAATCAATACCGCCAGAACGTCTAGGATTAAATGGAGAATATGACCAAAGTGGTTTAGCAAAGCGGGTAGCATTGGCATTCGACCAAGACGCCGAATTAGATGATGTTAATACTCTTTGGGTTGCTCAAACAGGTAGCACTGTAGTGTTAAAAGGTAAAGTTCCCAGCCAAGAAATTCTCACCAGAATGATTTCTGTAGCCCGTACTGTGAATGGTGCCACAGATGTTGACAGCACCCAAGCTACCGTCGGCTAAGTGCAAGAAGGAGCAGAGGGGGCAGGGGAGGCAGGGAGAGCAGGGGGACAATAATTCTTAACTCCTAACTCCTAACTCCTAACTCCTAACTCCTAATTTCTCTCAATCCAATCTAAAATCGCTTGGTTCACTTGTTCGGGACATTCATCATGGGGGCAATGACCCACGCCTTCTAAATTCAGGACTTCCAATTTCTCGTTATATTGGGCAAATTGGCTAGCCAAAGCTGGCGGAACAAACCGATCCTTTTGTCCCCAAATTAACAGCATAGGAATTGTTAAGGTTGGTAATACTGCCTTGACATTGGGACTAAAATTAATTCCGATTGTCGCTTTAAACAAAGCACTAAACGCCCTCGCCGAACCTCGGTCTTGGGGAGGGCCAGCTAAAATTTCTATCAATTCATCGGTAATTGCTTCTGGGTTAGCGTAGGCGAGACTAGCCCAGCGACGCAGCACGCCAGGACGGCGGACAAAGTTAAATACAGGTTTGAGAATCAACGGCGAAGCGACAATATTTTTAATTCCTCTCACTAGTGGGCGCAGAACAGGAGGAATTGCTTCTTGTTCCAGTGAAGGATCGGGTAAACTCATCATCACTATACTCTGCACCATATCGGGATGAGCGGCGGCGGCGGCTAAAGAAATTAGTGAACCGTTGGAATTGCCGATTAATATTGCTGGTTCACGGATAAAGGTTTGCCAAAAATCGTAAACTTGTTCTACCCAAAGTTCCACGCTGTAATTAGCTGCGGCTTTTTGGGAAGCGCCAAAACCCAGCATATCTAGCGCGTAAACTGTGTGATGTTCAGCCAACACCTCTAAATTATGTCGCCAGTGACCAATGGAAGCGCCAAAGCCATGCAACAGAATTAGAGGTTGTGTCTTTTCGTCATTTTTGGCAGAGCGAATATAAGTATAGCGAGTTTGCCAGCCCCGCCAAACCCAATCTCTTTGATTTCCAACTCGCTCTTGCCAATGTAGTGTAGTAGTCACAGTCCCCTTTAATTCATCAGCGTGAAAATACTATTATAAAAAAAATTGCTGAAAACCCGGCTTATTCGGTTAAGAGACGCGATTTACAAAGACGCGATAAATCGCCGTCTCTACAAGGAACTGATTAATTTTCATCTTAACCAAACCGTATTGTCACCGTTATGACTCCCTCTGCGCCTCTGCGCCTCTGCGTGAGACAAAAATATGTTTTAGCGTTCAACAATCCTAAATAATTTAGGACTGCTATATATTCAAACAGCAGTTAAAAAACGCTGAAAAGGGGCTTTTTCGGTTGAAATTGCAGTTGCTAAAGGAATGTAATCTATTAAAATCGTTCTGAGAGTTTCTGATGGTGTAACAGGTTTTGTATCAGCAAATAAATTACGAGTTTCATCAAGGGTTAAGTTAAAAGTCTTTTTCACTTTAGCGAGACTAAAATCGCTGTATGCCATCCTTTCACCTTGTGATTATTTATAGCAGTTCTCAGTTGAGTTAAATAGAGACCTAACCCCCAGCCCCTTCCCTACAAGGGAAGGGGAGTAAGACTCAAAGCCTCTCCCCTCTTAGGGGAGAGGTTTGGAGAGAGGTCAGAGTGTATTGTATACAAACTATCGCTCGCTATATTTCACGAAATCCCTAATTCCGTAACTTCTTAAGTTCTGCATCTGTAAACGGATTTTTCCCCGCCCGTAAATCTTTCACCCAGCGCTGCCGTTGTGCTTTAGTATTTTTATCCTGAGTCTGGGCGATGTATGCTTCAAAGTCTGAAATCGCCCCTTGGGTGTCGCCTGTCAGCGCCCTAGCCAAGCCACGACTATCACGAATGTTGCCATCTTCAGGTACAACTGCAACGGCTTTTTCACAGGCTGGTAACACATCAGCGGCTTGTTTTTGCAGACTACCGTCCCAGCATAGTGCATTCCAAGAACCAGCAGGAATTTCAACTTTTGGATCGAGCTTGAGAGCTTCGGTATAAGCTGCTAGTGCTTTCTTAAACTTTTTCTCTTGTAAGCGGTTATTTCCTTCATTAACTGAGCGTTCAGCCTTGCCTTTGTTAACAAACTCTGTCGCTCTTGCTTGGGAATCAAACTTTAATTTATTATCCCATAGCTGTGCTTGGTGGAACTTTTCAATAGCGCCATTGATATCATCATTTCGCGCTAACTTCTCACCTTGGATAACTAACGTTATCGCAGCTTGCGCCAACCGCGATGGAGTTTGGCATAATTGCAACTCTTCTAACACTTCTGGATGGCCAATGAAGTAATTATTCAACAAGTTGCAACCACTGTGTAATAAATTATCGAGATCCAAATCCCATAAAATCACGGTCTTGTCTAAACTGCCAGAAGCCAGTGTCTTGCCATCGGGGCTGAAGACGACGCTATAGATCCTATTGCTATGCCCAGTCAGGGTTTTGATGGCTTTGCCTGTGCTGACATCCCAGAGTTTGATCGTCTTGTCTTCACTGCCAGAAGCCAGTGTCTTGCCATCGGGGCTGAAGACTACGCTTATGACCGAACTGCTATGCCCAGTCAGGGTTTTGATCGCTTTGCCTGTGCTGACATCCCAGAGTTTGATCGTCTTGTCTTCACTGCCAGAAGCCAGTGTCTTGCCATCGGGGCTGAAGACTACGCCCCAGACCCTACTGCTATGCCCTTCTAAAGTATTAACCTCTATAGCTCTATTTTCTTTATGCTCTTGTGGCTGCAAATAAGCTGCTTGCCTTAACGTTGCCATAGTCCGCATTTGAGTATCTGTGTTTGCCCAAGGCGTCAGTTTTAGTTTTCCCCCGGCTTTTAAGCCTTCTATTAAAGCATCGAAGTTTTGCTTAGAGACAAAAAACGCCTCTGAAGAATTAGTAAGAGCGTTAATTTCACTGATTGCAGCATATTTTCTTTGCTCATCTGCCCTTCGTGCTGCATCCCAGGCTGTAACTGCCAACCCAGCTAATACTAATCCTGCGGCTACGGAACCAAAAAGGGCGCGTTTGAGAAAGTTATTTAGTTTAGCGTCACTAATTTTTCTTTGTTCTCGTTCCTTTTCCAGTTCCGCTATCACCTGCTTTAAGTTCGGTTCCTGTTGCTGGCGGATAAACCCGGCGATGTAGTCGTGTACCAGTTGATAACGGTCAGCCGGATTTTCTGGTAATAAAACCACTAAGCCGGATTTGACAAAAATTTCTAAAATCAAATCTAACTTGCTGATGTCAACAGCTTGGCTCCCCCTAGTTTCCGATCCCCCCGCCTGGGTTGACCCCCTTAAAAAGGGGGTAGAAGAAATTAAGCCCCCCTTTTTAAGGGGGGTTGGGGGGATCTCCGAGAAGTACGGCGTCAAATCGCGTTCCAACTCGGCGCGAGTCTTCAGAGGGCGAGTTCCTTTTTCATCCGTCAGCAAATACAGTAATATGTCTGCTGCTTGGTGATTTTCTTCACCACAATCATTAACAACTTCATGCAAATAACGCTTAACCAATTCGTCCTTAGTGCCACGCTGCCGATATTCTGCCAGAGTTGTAATATTCTCAGTTTGCAGTTGCGCCCCCATAACCTGCAACTCAATGGGACGCACTTCACCTAATTCTTCGGCTAAATCCAGCACCATTTGATCGACTAAAGCCGATTCCAAACGAAAACTACTATTTTCAGTTAAACGCTGGATAATTGACTTGGCATCATCACGCGAGAAGTTCCCCAACTTGTAAAGCACGTTATTACTGAGAATGTCATTGCCTATAATCTTCAGGCTGGGCAAATCATTGCACTCTAGCAAGTAATGGATGTAATCCACCCGCAGCGATAAGATAACTTTCAGCGATAAAACATTCAGACATTCTCCCAAAAACTCAAAAAACTGCTTCCTTTGCGCTGGTTCGGTGTAAATAAAGAAAAATTCCTCAAATTGATCGAAAATTAACACTGTACGAAGGTTACGCTGTTCGTTTTCTTTGAGTCTGGATATTAAATATTGCGGAGTTTCGAGTTCTGAGGATGAAAGTTGACCTTCTGAGGGTGAAAGTTGACCTTCTGAGGGTGAAAGTTGACCTTCTGAGGGTGAAAGTTGACCTTCTGAGGGTGAACGTTGACCTTCTGAGGGTGAAAGTTGACCTTCTGAGGGTGAAAGTTGACCTTCTGAGGGTGAAAGTTGACCTTCTGAGGGTGAAAGTTGACCTTCTGAGGGTGAAAGTTGACCTTCTGAGGATGAACGTTGACCTTCTGAGGGTGAACGTTGACCTTCTAACTCTCCCTCATCTCCCTCATCCCCCTCATCTCTCCCCAAAACCCGCCCCAACTCTTCCACCCAGTTGGTGTAAACGCGCATCGCTACTGGTAAATTATCTTGAATACCGATCGCTTGATTCTTTAAAGCTGGTACTAGTCCTGCGTTGACTAGCGAACTTTTACCTACACCTGATTGTCCGTGAATTACGATCAACTTTTTATCTGGGCGACCAATGCGTTCAATTAAACGTTCTACATCCAATTGACGACCAGATGCAGCGATTTCTGGGGCAATACTATCTTTATTATTAACCCGCAAAGGTGCAAGTCCTGTGACACCTGCTTGTTTTGTTGCCTGTAATCTCCCAGCACCAATAAACGCCCGCAAACCAAATTGCTGTTCCACGGAACGCTGTTGCTGTTTCATTTCATAAGCTTTCAGATATGCTTTTTGCTCAAAGTAAAGCTTTTGCAAATGACTGAGAATGTTGAGATAAAGCTTTAAATCTACTTGCGGGTTGCCGATATCTTTTGCAGTTTCTAAGTTACGAATTGCCTGTTGATAAGCACCTAAATGATATTGAGAACGAGCCAAAAGAAACCGATAGAGGCTCAAATCATTTGATATAACAGTCTTTTGTGGTGGTAGGGTAGCACTGCTGTGCGCCCCTACAATCGTCGCTACAATCTTTATGGCTTGCTGGGCAAATTTATTTGCTTCTAACCAGGATTCTTCAGCTAAAGCCACCTCAGCTAAAAAACCGTAATCCTTTGCTAATTCTATTGGTTGATTATCAGCTTGATGTATTTCTAATGCTTGTTCAGCGAAATTTTTTAAATATTCCCATTCTTGTAAATCACGGAGAACAACACCAAATTTAAATATAGAATTTGCAATTAATCGTTTGCTGTCCCCAATCAAATTGATATATTGTTGAAGATAATACCGAGTGTTATTCCAGTCTGGATGATTAATATCTTGATGTTTAAAAGCTTTGAGATAATAGCAAAAAGCAATATCTCCAAGTATTTTTATTTGTTGTTTTGGATAATTAAGTTGTAGAAAAAGCGCTAAAGCCACTTGATAATGTTCTAACGCGACATCGATTTTATTATTAACTTGTTTTGCCAAACCCAATAATGATGATAAATTAGCTTTCAGTTCTGGATGAGAATCCTGTAATTCACCTGGTAAATCTCTCTGGGCTGCTGCTAATTCTGTTTCTAAAACTCCATAATCATCTAAACTTATGTTCAGGGTGTTGTTAAAGTATTGCTCGGCGAGTTGTTCGATAAAATTGGTTAAATCATCCTGAGCGATCGCAAAATCCCTGGTAGTAGCCCAACTCTCTAAGTCTGGAGCCAGTTGCATCAGTTGTTTGTAGATTTCATCATCAATCCACAACACCAACGGAAAAGCAAAATTCTTGCGAAATTCCTCCCGCACCTGATTAGCAGAAGTCAACATCGCAGCTAAATTCGGCACTGTTTCCAAACCCACAACCATCACACAGCCTGGTAGGTTCTCGCCAAATTCGTCGCGAATAGCTGTATAAAGGCTTTTGTGAGATTGCTGGACAACCAACACCCGAATTTCGACTTGGCAGATTTCTCGCAATCTTTGAATCAGGCGATCGCGCAGTTTGGCATAATTACACCGTGCCAAAATCAGCTTAAACTGCCCGACAGAGGACTCTATCGCCCAAGCTAATTGTGCCAGAGAGCGCTCGTTGTTGGTTTGATGTTCACTCATAAAGGAATCTGGTTTTATGGTGGATTTTTTTAAGCTCACGCAGAGACGCAGAGGCGCAGAGGAGGAGTTTTTGCGCTTCTGCGGGAGGATTAATTGTTTAGCTCTCTGGCTTCTGCCAAAATGGGGTTGACATCAAACCAAGATTCACCGCTATCTCGATATTCAAAGACAAAGCGACTGCGGATTAATTTTTGGTATCCTTGGTCATCGCTGACTTTTTTCTTTTGCTTGACGTGACGTAGCAATTGCCATTCCTCATCGGAAATAGGCATCATCATTTCATTCCGACGCGCGCGAACAACTTGGTCTAAAGTATTACGCAACAGAGGAAGCTTCATTTCCTCCATAATCCAAGTATTCAGCAGTCTGAGCAAGTCTCGCACATGACCGCCACTCAACCTACATAAGCAGTCTAGGGTGGCGGTACTATCAAAAATTTCAGTAATCTTATGCAAGCGCTCATCTGGCTGCAAGTCAGGAAAAGCTCTTGCTAGCACCATCTGTTTCATTAGTGCCATTCCGTCTTCATGAACGCTGCCATCAGGCCATTGTACTGGTACCATCGGCAATACTTTGGGGTCTTCGGGAAATCGCTGGGTAAGCATTCCGTAATCGTTGGAAAATTTCAAAGATAAGGGCATGGTATAAATTAAATGACAATTCAGTTTTGTCAAAAATTCACCCTGGTCTACAAATAAATATTCCTGCTGCGGACGACCCCAAGCTTTGATACGATTATCGATGCGGTCGAGATTATCGACAATTACCACCAAACCATTTTTACCTTGCTGTTTGAGTTTAGCGATCGCAGGTTCCAATAATTCTCGATTAATCGCTTCTAGCAAGTTGGCTTTTCGCGGCGCTAAATACTGATTGAGTTTTGTCCGTAGCGTCGGGTCACTTTTCATCTTCGTAGTGATTTCGCCAATACCAAAAGCTAGAGACAACTTTTCTTTGTCGCTAGTGACACCAACATCAACACCAGCCACCTTGACTTTTGCCCCTGTGACTTCGGAATTTAAGATGTTCCAAGCACCTTGGAGTAACTCATTAAATCTGTTGGTTTCCCCCAGTGTAATTTTATCCAGACTTTGACTCACACGACGAGCGATCGCTAACAACACATCAGCAATATCTACATCAGTCATTTCCAAGTCTTCGCTAGATTCAAAATACACCACATGAAAGCCTAATTTTTCCAGTTCTCCCTGTAGCTTTAATAGTTCCGTCGATTTTCCACAGCCAATATGCCCAGTAAATAGAGTGCAGGTAGGTTCATCCGGCTTGAAAAAAGTAATTTTTTGCTTCAGCTTACCGATAATATCTCCGCCTCGCACCGCAGAAAAGTCAATGTAGTATTTCACATCTGACAGATTGTTGACGAACAGGGTTCGACTGGGGTCAGTAGCCTGAAAAAATGCTCGTAAATCTATGGACATGAGGCTAGTAATATGCTTATCTTTTCTAACTTTAGATATCCTTGAACACAAGAATAAAGTTAGTTACAGCATTTCAGGTGAATATTTCGCAGAATTTTTGATTTTGGTAATACCGAAATAGATGTAGAGACGTTGCAATGCAACGTCTCTACAGCATTGCAACGTCTCTACAGATGTTATTTATCTACTGGAAAATTCACAACTATGGGTGGAATACCATTTTCTGCGGTTGGTTGGCTTGGGGTTATCGGTTGTGGATGCAAAGGTGTTGGTGTGATTTCACCATTTTTAGCGGTTTGATTCCATAAAATCAACGAGAGTAGACCATCTACTAAGCCGTTATTACTGCCGTTACCGCCAACGAGAACATCTGGAATCAAACGGACATGGCGATCGCCTATAATTTGCATCAGTTGCATTGCTGTATAACCTTGTGCCCCCAAGGCTTCCACACCAGTACGGTAGGTCTCAGCTTTGGCGTTACCTGTGGCACGAATACCTTCAGCCTCCGCAATTGCCCGGAGTTTTGTTCCCTCAGCTTCACCTGTAGCTTGCTTGATTTGGGCTTGGGCTTTCAAATCGGCTATATGTACACTCTGTTCTGATTTCACCATTTCTTGCTGAATATCAGCTAGGGCTGTTTCTCGAACAAGTTGCTGGCGTTGGGTTTGCGCCATCTGCTGAACTTCATAAGTCTTGCGTTCTTCTTCAGCAATTTTCCGGTCTGTCTGTGTCTGCATTAATGACGCTGGTGGCTGAATATCACCAATGAGGGTATCGATCGCTTGCACGTCATAAGCCCGCAATGCTGTTTTAATATACTCAGCAGCCTCAGCTTGTCTCTCACTCCGAGCTGTCAAAAAGTCTAATACTGTATAATCTTGGGCTGAGTTGCGGAAATAATTACCGATGGTTGGTTCTAATACATGGTCTACGAGATTCTGCATTGCACCAACGCGGGAAATTACCTTTGGTGCATCCAAAGCACCCACATGGATGATTTGTGCTACTTCCAAATCAAACGCAAATCCATCACGCGATCGCACAGTTAACGAAGCCAGTTTAGCATCATAGCTGTGACGTTCAGTGCGACCTGACCAGTTTAAGACAATGTTGGTCGTTGGCACTAGTTCAATTTTCATGATCCGCGAATTAATCGGGTGCTTCCCAGGATACAGCGGTTCTACCCAGACACCCTTATGTCCTTGATTCACCAAGTTACCATGTGTGAAGGCTGCACCGCTGACATCTTGATGCGCCTTACCCACGAAAGAAATCACCACACCCACATAGCCAATGGGAATTTCCGTCATTGGTACTTGTTCAACCTGAACAAACCAAGGATTTAAATTCCAAGAACCAGAAAGTAAAATTTGCTCTTGTAAGCCGCGTCGTCCACCGCCATCAATAAATTTTTGACCATTTTGAAAGTTGTCGTGTCCCTCAATTATCGGTCCTGCAAGTTCGCCAGCAGAAATTGGGACACCATCTAAGGTGGTGACGATACCAACTTTATCAGATGCCAAGCTGTATACCCGTAATTGTTCTGGAGCCATGCCATGAGCCGTAGCATTTGACGCCATGATGACTTTAAACAACGCAGTGTTAATCCGGTAAGTACCAGCCGTGAGAAAACCCATTTGGCGACCTTTTTCGCCACCGTGGGTGAGGAATTTCCGGGCATCTTGGTAATTGTCACAATCAACGATTTTGCCCAGAATGCGTTCTGGTGGGTTGGATTCGCCATCTGCGGCCACAATTAAAGCGATTTCACCTTGGGGGACAACAACAACCGATTCTTTACGAACTGAGTATTGCCAAGGCCAATAGCCCCAGTGCCAACCAGGAGCCAGAGTATCTGCCTGTAAGCCCGCTTCACCGTTGAGGGCAATTAACCTTCCAGCGGGGAGTCCGCGCCCAGAAAGGGTAAACTTTCTGACAACAATACCAACTTCCCGTTCGCCAATCACCACCAGTCCGCCAAAGAACAGCGGTACAAATATCACTAAACCACCAACAACTAGGATGGGAATCAGTACAAAAGGATCGATTCCAGCAGTTTGATACTGAGTTTGATTAGTTTGTAACTGGGCAATATTTGGTTTAGCGGGACTCAGTTGGACTGACGCCAGAGTAATTTCTTTTGCAGTAGTGATTTTTATGGGAGTAGCACTGGCATAATTAGTAGTGCCTGCGTTCATCAAAGACGCTGGCGCAGCGATCGCCAACGTTGCTACAGCAGACGCTGCAAAACGGGCTACCTTATTTTTTTTACGCGTACCAACACAAGATTGAAAACTTTTCATAATTTTTGCCCACTTGGGCAACTAATTAGTTAAGTTAACACTTCAACAAGACATACCTCGATTTCTTAAACTTGCCTTCAGGAGTGCTGAGTGCTGAATTAAAAGTTATTATTCTCCCCATCACCCCATCACCCCATCACCCCATTCCCTGTAAAAAATAACTAGGATCGAATAGCGAGGTTAACCAAGAATCTAAATTATGACTTCCACATTGCCCGAACCTCATCACAGCAACTCACCCAGTTGGGAAGAAGAACTAGATAGTGCCATTTTCAGTTTTGAAGATATTCAGACGGAACTGAATTATAAACAAGCACAAACGGCGCTGCGAAATTTGGTGACTAATCTTGACCTCAGCCCCCAAGAAAAAGCCGGATTAGAGGCAGAAATCACTGATTTGGAAACCATGCTCTCAAAGTTAGACCGCATGGTGGTGCAGATTGCGGCTTTTGGTATGGTGGGACGTGGTAAGTCTTCGCTACTTAATGCCTTGGTTGGGGAAACAGTATTTGAAACTGGGCCGCTGCATGGTGTTACCCGTGCTGCCCAAAGAGTGAATTGGAGTATTAGCGAGGAAGTCGTTGGAGAAACTCAACGGGCTTTGCGAGTCACTCTCCCTGGTATCGGTCAATCACAGGTGGAATTAATTGACACTCCTGGATTAGATGAGGTAGATGGGGCAACCCGCGCTGCATTAGCTGAGCAGATTGCCAAACAAGCGGATTTGATTTTGTTTGTCATATCGGGCGACATGACAAAAATAGAACACATCGCCCTTTCTCAGTTGCGGGAAGCAGGTAAACCGATAATTCTGGTCTTTAACAAAGTAGACCAGTATCCAGAAGCCGATCGCATGGCAATTTATCACAAAATCCGTGATGAAAGGGTGCGAGAATTACTCACACCCCTAGAAATTGTCATGTCAGCAGCATCGCCATTGTTAAAAACGGCGGTTTTTCGCCCTGATGGCACTAGGGGCATACAGTTGCGTCCAGGTAATGCCCAAGTGGAGGAACTGAAGCTGAAAATATTGGAGATTCTCCACCGTGAAGGTAAAGCTTTGGTTGCTCTCAATACTATGCTTTATGCTGACACCGTAAATGAGCAATTGATAGAGCGAAAATTGATGATTCGTGAGGAAAATGCCAATCAGTTGATTTGGAGAGCAGTGATGGCGAAGGCAGTGGCGATCGCTCTTAATCCCGTAACTGTGGTAGATATCCTTAGTAGTGTGGTAATTGATATCGCTCTAATTTTAGGTTTATCTAAACTCTATGGCTTCTCCATGACCGAAGCAGGAGCCGTACAATTGCTACAAAAAATCGCCCTAAGTATGGGCGGTATCGGTGCCAGTGAACTCTTAGCAAACTTGGGTTTGAGTGGATTGAAAACTTTACTTGGCATCTCTGCAACCGCTACCGCTGGTATTGCCCTTGCTCCTTATATATCCGTAGCCCTTACCCAAGCCGGAGTCGCTGGTGTTTCTTCTTACGGTATTGGACAAGTTACCAAAGTTTATTTAGCCAACGGCGCGACTTGGGGACCTGATGGACCAAAAGCGGTAATTAATCGGATTTTGACAAACCTTGATGAAACTTCAATTCTCAACCGCATTAAAGACGAATTGCTCCACAAAGTAAAACTCAGAAAGTAATGCCTTGACACGTATCTTGCACCAGCCTCATCATCGAAAACAAAAATTACTCAGTAGTTAAGCTTTTCGTAGTCCGAATAGCTCAAGCCAGGGACTCAAAGTCCCTGTCTAATAGCTCAAGTCCTCTATAAAAGGACTGAAAATTAAATTGATTTACTGTAATAGAAATGACGTTATTTTTGTATATTCATGGTTTATGCGTAAAGGTGCAAGATCTGAGTTGACACGTATTTGAACAACATTAAGTATTTGTAGTAGCGTGATAAGGCTAAAATGTTGCAAAAAATTTTCTTGTGGTGTGGACATCTTGTCCGCACCGGACGGGCGAGACGCCCATCCCACAAGAGCTAAATTTTATGCACTATTTTAGCCTTGACATTGATGCTTAGGGCTGCATTTTTTCAGATTTACATCCGAAATTGCGCCTTCATCACCTTTTAGTTTCTACCTTTGAAAGAATTGAGCCACTCTTGAACTTGTTCGCGGGCAATATCACGACCTCCTAAACCAAAAGCTAGGGCAATTGCAACAGCGATCGCACCTAACAAAAGTCCAAAGGCTAAATTCACAATATCACTAGCAACTCCAATCTGTTGCAGTGCCATTGCTGAGACTAAAGTAATAATGCAAATCCGCGCTACCTGTCCTAAAATCTGTGCTTGGCGCTCTCCCGAACTGGTAATAATGTTAAAAGCTAGATTTGCCAGGAATAAACCAATGGCAAATATTACCAAACCCGCCAATATCCGCCCGAATATAATCAAAATACCAGACACTAAGGCTGTCAGGGCTGGAATATTCAGGATATTTACCGCCGCCACCGTTGCAAATAGCATAATACCCACTAAGGTAACAATGCCTGCAATTTCCGACGGAGTACGGGTGGGAATGGAAGGAGATGTTGGTTCTGTTGGTTCTGTGGAAATGACGATTCGCCTAGTTGGCCTTGTCAGACCCAATACAGTGAAAATGTTATTAAAGCCTAAATTAGTCAGGATACTTGTAACCAAATCTGCTACAAACCGTCCCAGGAAATAGGCAACAATCAAAATGAAGAGAGCTGTAAAGATGGCAGGTACAGCGTTAAGAACCTGTTGTAACATAGCGATCGCTGGCTGTGATATTGCTGGAATTTGTAAAGTATCCAGCGCTGCGATCGCCACAGGAATCAAAATCAAAATATAGACAATTGTGCCGATAATACTTGATAGAGGTTGCACTCCGGCACTCGAAGATAACCCAAATCGACTACCTAAATGGTCAATACCAGTACTTGCTAGCAAGTTCGTCACAATCCGCCGCACCACATTAGCGATGAACCACCCAACTGCGGCAATCAGCGCCGCAGCTAAAATGTTTGGCAGTATTACCAGAATCTTTGTAATTAGAGCTTGTACTGGTTCTAGGGCTTCCCTGAGTCCGAGAGTATCTAGAATCGGAACCAGAAACAGTAAAAATATAAACCAATACAGAGCATTGCCAATGGTTTCACTTAGAGACAATTGATTGAGACTGGGCGCATTATCTGCAGGTTCTGGATTCAAACGCTCATCCAGGTTAAATGTCCGTAATAAACGCACAGTAATAATCTTGACAATGCTCGCTAATACCCAGGCAGCTGCCAAAAGGATTCCTGCACCAACCAACTTTGGCAAAAAGCCAATAAGTTGCTCAAGAAAAGTATTGAGGGGTCGAGACGCTATCTCTAGATTTAGCGTTTGTAAAACAGCTACCGCCGTCAGCAAGATAATGCTCCAAAAAACCAAGTCGGAGATTAACTTCTCCACCTGGGGAAGATCCTGACGACCAGTTATCCCTGCAGCAATCCGGTTATCTAAGTTTGTGCGGTTGAGAATTTTTTGCGTCACCGTCGCTGCGATCGCTGCAATTAGCCAACCTACAAACAAAATTGCCACTGCTCCCAGTACACGGGGCATAAACAGAATTAACTGTTCAACAATTCCTTGCACATCAGCGACACCTTGGTTTACTGCCCCTTGACTTGGTTGCAGACTGGGCGATGATTGTGCCAAAAATTGCTGTCCCCTCATCGATAAACCAATATCTATCAACTGGGTTATTCCTTGCCAAGTTGTGTTCATGGTTTTCCGCTATTAAGGTTTTAGTTCGCCAAAAACACTTGAGATACTTATCGGGTAGCTTGATTTAACTAGGGATTGGGGACTAGGGACTAAACACTGAGAATATAAGTATGTAGATTCATACCCGAACCAAATCTTACAGCAGTTTTCATATATTTGAACCACATCTGTCGTAGAGGCACAGCAATGCTGTGCCCCTACTGCGTGGTCTATTTATCTGTAAATTGCCGTAAAAGAATTTCGTTGCCAGTACCCAGATCCAAAGCGCCCATTCCTCCCCAACTTGTTCTACTAAAATTGAGAAATCCTGGACGCCACCCGTTGAATAATTCTGCATCCCAGTAAGTTTACTAATGTTTTGCCTATCAATTTACCAGCAAATCACCTGTAAACTCATTGTCTGTTTGATATAGTCAAAAATTTTTTCGTTTTATCAAAAAAAACGTCAAAAGGGTAGCGGGTAGAGACGCGATTAATCGCGTCTCTATAGGAGTGCAGGAGATGAGGAGAGAATAATAAATCCTCATTCTTCACTCAGCAGGTGGCTCATCGCTTTGTTGGGGCAGCCTAAAAAGAGAAGAGAGCTAACAGCACTCCCAATGCCCCATTTTGCGCTACTGTAATTGCAGCAACAGCTTAAAAGATCTGGAATGTCCCAAGTACTGGAACAATCGATTCAAATAAATGCTACAGCCACGGTAGTCGAGCGCTGTATTACTGATTTAGCCCTCATGCACCGTTGGCTAAACCCCGTCCTGAGTTGCGAACCTGTGGGCGAAGTTTGGAGTACTGAGGTAGGTAGTAAAAGCCGTTTTATTATTCAAATTCCTCTACTCAAACCTACTTTGAATAGCGTAGTTGTGGAACGACAACCGGGTTTGGTAGTCTGGGAATTTGAGGGATTTTTTCAAGGACGCGATCGCTGGGAATGTCAACCAACACAAAAAGGAACACTCCTACTGAACCGCTTTGAGTTCGATATTCCTAACCCCTTAGTAAGTTGGGGTTTCCAAACCTTTGCGGCATCTTGGACAAAACAAGACATGGAAGCCCAACTCCGCCGCCTCAAACGAGTCGCAGAACAACAAAATTAGTTATTTGTCATTGGTCATTGGTCATTGGTCATTTGTCATTGGTTATTTCTCCCCTTGCCTCCCCTACTCCCTCATCACCCCATCACCCCACTCCCTACCCATCCTTAGCCAACTCGCCAAGTAGCCGCCGAATCACCGATGCATCCTTAGCATCAGGAACTTTTACTAAATACTTTTGTAAGTCGTTTCTGGCTTGAGGATAGTAACCGAGTTGATAATAGATTAAACCGCGATCGCGCAATTCTAAAGCTAAATCAGGAAACAGTAGTAAAATTCGTTCAACTGCTCCTAGCGTTTTTTGTAACTGTTGTTGTTTCAAGTAAATAAATTTTAAATTTGTCAGCATCCTGGCCAAAAATTGCCGATTAGTTACTACAGCTAAAAATTCTGGTTGTAGCGTCATCGGTTGCTGATAAAGCTGAGATAGTCTTTCTTGGCAATCTTCGGCAAATATTATTTCACCACCATTAAAGGCATCAACAAAAATTTCTATATCTGGAACATCCGGACGAATCAAAAAATGTCCTGGCATTCCTACACCCACCATCGGAAAATCAATCCGTCGCGCAACTTCCAAGTAAACCAACGCTAAACTAATGGGAATCCCCAATCGTCTGTCAATTACATCATTCAAAAAGCTGTTGCGTGGGTCGTAGTAGTCAATTTTATTACCAGAAAATCTTAAATCTTCGTAGATATATTGATTAATAGTTTGAATCATCCGTAGGGGATATCGCTCCTGAGGCAAGCGTTCTTCCAGCTCCCATGCCATTGTATCAAGGGCGTTGAGATATTCCTCTGGGTCTAAATTAGGATATTCTTCTTGTGCAATATATAAAGCTGCCTTTGCTAAATCAATTTTCTCGTCAGACTGCTGAATCTCCTGATAAAAATATTGTCGCGCTAACGAGAAATTCATAAGCTATTGCTCGGTGGAGGTGTGAGGATGAAGTGAAAGCGCCAAGGCTTAACTACAAACAGTTTCAAAGGAAAGTTATATCCGCCAAAAGCCCGTTGCTGGAACTTTCCGCTTTTTGTGCCTATTTTTATATTAAGGATATTCACAAGATTTGAAAATGTAGTTTCTACATAGCGTTCATGAAATCAATCTATCCAAGGTATGAAAATAATTTAATACAGCTTTTTATTATTGACTAAAATGCATATTTATAGTATTTGCATTAATCGATTCGTCGGTAGCCGGATGTAATGTATATTCTAAAACTAGAAATTTATAATTACTGATTGTTCCAATTCCGAAACGACATTGAGAGCATTTGTATTAACTATTTGAATGAAATGGCATAGTACTGCTCTTTCTACGATCGCTAGGGAGGGCAGATTTTTTGTATATTTTTTACCTAAAAAAAGTTACTCTTGCGTAGTCTGGTTATTTGAGTGCGATCGCCTGATATGGCAATTTTGATTCTGACACTTAAACAAGTTGCAATTTCCAGGATTTTATGTATCCTGAGAGCCACTTTGACAAGGGAGGGGAATTTTTGATCCCCAACCTCAGTCTTAAGAATCAATTTATGGCGTAGAGGGGGGGCGTTCAGTGCTAACCTGAAAGATGACATTGCTTAATTTTATGTCTTCAACGACCTTATCTGAAATATAGCTTCAATCATTAGGCGCAGCATGGTCACAACCGCACAAAAAACAAACATAGGCTACATTACCCAAATCATTGGTCCAGTTGTAGACGTTAAATTTCCCGGCGGGAAATTGCCTCAAATCTACAACGCTTTGACCATCAAAGGCACTAACGAAGCTGGACAGGAAATCAACCTCACTGTTGAAGTACAGCAACTCCTGGGCGACAACCAGGTGCGGACTGTTGCGATGAGTTCCACCGATGGCTTAGTGCGTGGTCTGGAGGTCGTCGATACAGGCGCTCCCATCAGAGTGCCAGTTGGTAAAGCCACCTTGGGCCGGATTTTCAACGTCCTTGGCGAACCCGTGGACAATAGAGGGCCTGTAAATGCTGAGGCAACTTTACCCATCCACCGCTCTGCTCCTAAATTCACTGACCTAGAAACCAAACCTTCGGTATTTGAGACTGGGATTAAAGTTGTTGACCTCCTGACTCCCTATCGACGTGGCGGTAAGATTGGTCTGTTCGGCGGTGCTGGTGTTGGTAAGACCGTGATCATGATGGAGTTGATTAACAACATCGCTACTCAGCACGGTGGAGTATCTGTTTTTGCTGGCGTGGGCGAACGCACCCGTGAAGGCAATGACCTCTACAACGAAATGATTGAATCTGGGGTAATCAACAAAGACAACCTCAACGAGTCGAAGATTGCTCTAGTTTACGGTCAGATGAACGAGCCACCCGGAGCAAGAATGCGGGTTGGTCTGTCGGGATTGACAGTGGCAGAGTACTTCCGCGATGTCAACAAACAAGACGTGCTGCTGTTTATTGACAACATCTTCCGGTTTGTGCAAGCAGGTTCAGAAGTGTCAGCGCTCCTGGGTCGGATGCCTTCAGCGGTGGGATATCAGCCTACATTGGGTACTGACGTAGGTGAACTGCAAGAGCGGATTACCTCCACCACAGAGGGTTCCATTACCTCCATTCAAGCTGTGTACGTACCTGCGGACGACCTCACCGACCCCGCACCTGCAACCACCTTCGCCCACTTGGACGGAACAACAGTACTGTCTCGCGGTTTGGCAGCTAAGGGTATTTATCCAGCGGTGGACCCCCTGGGTTCCACTTCCACCATGCTACAGCCGAACATTGTAGGTGACGAACACTACAATACTGCCCGTGCGGTGCAATCAACTCTGCAACGTTATAAAGAACTGCAAGACATTATCGCCATTCTCGGTCTAGATGAATTGTCTGAAGAAGACCGTTTGGTAGTGGCACGGGCGCGGAAAGTTGAGCGCTTCTTGTCTCAGCCGTTCTTTGTGGCAGAAGTATTCACCGGTTCTCCTGGTAAATACGTGAAATTGGAAGACACCATCAAAGGATTCCAAAAAATTCTGTCTGGTGAGTTGGATGACCTGCCAGAACAGGCTTTCTACTTGGTAGGCGATATTAACGAAGCGATCGCCAAAGCTGAAAAAATCAAAGGTTAGTCATTAGTCATTGGTCATTGGTCATTAGTCATTGGTCATTGGTCATTGGTTATTAGTCATTGGTCATTAGTTTAAGTGCTAATGACTAATGGCAATTACACATGATAAAGGACAAAGGACAAAAGACAACGGACAAAGGACAAAAGACAACGGACAAAGGACAAAAGACAAATGACATTAACCGTTCGTGTAATTTCCCCAGATAAAACAGTCTGGGATGCCCCAGCTGAAGAAGTAGTTTTGCCTAGCACTACTGGTCAGTTAGGTATTTTAACTGGACACGCACCACTGTTAACCGCCCTGGATACAGGTGTGATGCGAGTTCGTGCCGCTAAAAATCAGAATTGGGAAGCGATCGCTCTTTTGGGTGGTTTTGCCGAAGTGGAAGAAAATGAAGTCACAATTCTGGTTAACGGTGCTGAACGTGGCGACAAAATCAATCTTGAAGAAGCCCGTGCTGCTTATAACCAAGCAGAAGCACGTCTGGGTCAAGTGACAGCAGACGATCGCCAAGCACAAATCCAAGCAACTCAAGCCTTCAAACGCGCCCGCGCTAGGTTTCAAGCCGCTGGCGGTTTGGTCTAACAATTTTGGATTTTAGATTTTGGATTTTAGATTTGTTCCAAAATTTAAAATTGGCATCGTCAAAAGTCTAACGTAAAACAAAGACGCAAAGGCATTCTTATTGCTTCTGCGTCTTTATATGCATCAAGTAACAGACGCGATAAATCGCCGTCTCTACAAAAAAATTTGGAAATGCCTGATTGTAGAGACGCGATAAATCGCGTCTCTAGTGTCAATTACACCATCTCCGAGGAGGCCTGCACCATCGGCTGCGGCTGCGGCTGGAACATAAACAAGGAGTACACTACATCTCGGCGAATATTCACCATCATATCCAAGAACAGTTCATACCCTTCGCTCTTATATTCAATCAGCGGGTCTTTTTGACCGTAACCACGTAATCCCACTGATTCACGCAACGCATCCATTTGTTGCAAATGTTCTCGCCATAGGGTATCGATGCGTTGCAAGATAAAAAAGCGTTCAGCTTGGCGCATCAGTCCGGGTTGAACTTGGTCAATTTGCGCTTCTTTGAGATCGTAAGCGATTCGCACTTGTTCGTGAAGGAAGGCTTTAATTTCAGTGACAGACATATCTTCTAATTCACTAGCCTGCATATCCGCTAGCAAATAGACAAATTCTTTGACTTTCTCAACCAACTTTTCTAACTCCCACTCTTCGGAAGGTAAGTCCACGTTGATGTAGTAGTCAACGATGTCATCCATCGTTTTTTCAGCGTACTTGATTACCTGTTCTTTCAAGTCTTGACCTTCCAACACCCGACGGCGTTCGGCGTAAATAGCACGACGTTGATTATTCATCACTTCGTCATACTCAAATACCTGCTTCCGGATGTCGTAGTAGTAGGTTTCGACTTTTTTCTGTGCGCCTTCCAAACTGCGAGTTAGCATTCCCGATTCAATGGGCATATCTTCTTCCACTTGGAAGGCGTTCATTAATCCAGCAACGCGATCGCCACCAAAAATCCGCAGTAAGTTATCTTCTAAACTGAGGAAAAATCTTGTGGTTCCAGGGTCACCTTGTCTGCCAGCGCGTCCGCGCAGCTGGTTGTCAATCCGCCGGGATTCGTGGCGTTCTGTACCAATGACGTGCAAACCACCGATTTGCACTACCTCATTATGCTCTCGCTCGGTGAATTGTTCGTATTCCTGCTTAACATGCTTATATGCTTCCCGCAATTTCTGAATTACGGGGTCATCGATGGGAGCTTTTTCGGCGGCTACAGCTACCTTTTCTTCAGCTTCTAGTTCCGGTAAACTGCGATCGCCATACTCACGCACTGCAACTTCGACAGCTTCTTTGAGAAGCTGTTCTGTTTCTTTTGTCAACTGGGTAGGGAAAATTTCCGGTGAAGCCCGCCAGGTTTTGACTTTTTTGCCAGGAACGAAACCTTGACCACCACCGTGTCCTGTAGGCAATCCAGCTGGTCTTTGAACGCCAAAGGCATCTTCATCTTCTGGCATGACAATGCGAGGCATCAAATATTCCCGCAGTTTCAGACGCGCCATGTATTCAGAGTTACCACCCAGTATGATGTCTGTACCTCTTCCTGCCATATTCGTCGCAATGGTCACAGCACCTTTGCGTCCTGCTTGGGCGACGATTTCTGCCTCGCGTTCCACGTTTTCCGGTCGGGCATTGAGTAATTCGTGGGGAATTTCTAGCTGCTTCAGTAGTCGGCTGAGATATTCAGACTTTTCTACACTCGTTGTTCCTACTAATACTGGTCTGCCTAGTTCGTGCATTTCGGCACATTCTCTGGCGATCGCTCCCCACTTACCTGATTCTGTCTTAAAGACCATATCAGACAAGTCTTCGCGTCTTCTGTCACGGTTGGTAGGAATTACCGTGACTTCCAGCTTGTAAATTTTTTCAAACTCTGGTTCTTCTGTTTTTGCCGTTCCCGTCATTCCACCCAATTTGGGATACAGCAAGAACAGATTTTGATAAGTAATTGTCGCTAGAGTTTGAGTTTCTGGCTGAATTTCTACGTGTTCTTTGGCTTCAATGGCTTGGTGTAGTCCATCACTCCAGCGCCGTCCGGGTAGTACCCGACCGGTAAATTCATCCACAATCACTACTTCTCCATTGCGGACAATATAGTTTGTGTCTTTCAGGAAAAGTTCTTTGGCTTTAATGGCATTGAAAACAAAGTGCGCCCAAGGATCTTCTGGGTCAAATAAATCTGTGACTCCCAAAAGATTTTCTGCCTCTGCAAAGCCTTCATCTGTCAATAGCACATTACGAGCTTTTTCATCTACCTCGTAATGCTCATCTTTTTGGAGAGTCACTGCTATTTCAGAAGCTTGCAGATATTTTTCTGTCGGTCTTTCCACCTGTCCTGAAATAATCAGCGGTGTCCGCGCCTCATCAATTAAAATCGAGTCTACCTCGTCAATGACGCAGTAATTAAACGGGCGTTGCACCACATCTTTCATGTCTGTGGCCATATTGTCCCGTAGGTAGTCAAAGCCTACTTCACTGTTCGTCACATAAGTGATATCACAGTCATAGTTTTTCTGGCGTTCAGTGGGGGTCATGTTTGCCTGGATTAGCCCCACACTCAACCCCAAAAACCGATGCACCTGTCCCATCCATTCGGCGTCCCGACGAGCCAGGTAATCGTTCACAGTGATAACGTGTACACCTTTACCAGTAAGGGCATTCAAATAACTAGGCAAGGTAGCTACTAGTGTTTTACCCTCACCCGTTTTCATTTCAGCAATTTGCCCTACGTGCAAAATGATACCGCCAAGCAGTTGGACATCAAAGTGCCGTAAGCCTAAGACTCGCCGTCCTGCTTCCCGGACAACAGCATAAGCTTCTGGCAAGATATCATCCAGAGCTTCACCTTTGGCGAGTCGTTGTTTAAATTCTGCGGTTTTACCTTTTAACTCTTCGTCGGAAAGAGTGTTAATTTCTTCCTCTAAAAGGTTAATTTCAGTAACGGAAGGCTGGTATTTTTTCAGCTTACGAGCGTTGGGATCGCCCAACAAAAGTTTTAGCATGGCAGGTTATCGAACTGAATCAAGGGGGATGGGAATTAAAGGTTTGGGATTGATTATAAACATTTAACCCATTCAACAGTCTTAGTTGTGGATGGGTGTGAAATGAGAATTCACTCAAAAACAGGAGAAAAACTGGTCAATCAGTTTCTTAAATGATTGGTTTTAACTCTTATCTTATATTTAGTCTTTCTTCATAGTATCATTTTGCCTCCAGATGAGGCCACAGATGGGGCATTGGGCATTGGGAATGGGGAAAGGGAAAGGGGTAAGGGGGAAAGGTTAAATTTATCCCTTTACCGTTTACCGTTTCCCCTTTCCCCTTTAACCTTTTCCCCTGCCCCTTTCCTCCCCATCCCCCCACACTCCCTCATCTCTCCCACTCTGGGCTAAGGCGGCGGAAATTGTAGTCACTAGCACTGGGATGACAGCTTAGACAGCTACCAATTTCGAGGGGACGTGGTAGCTTAACTTCTGGATGCAAAGCTTTGAAATAACGTGAGTTATTGAGACGATAGGGTGTTTCTTCATCGTTGAGTTTGACGCGCGAGAAAGTCGAAAGATATTTCCACACTAAAATGCGGGGCGGATCGACTAAAGGCTTGAGTTGTGCGCCGTAGTGTTGCGAGTCTTCCAGGAGATTTTTCCATGTTTGGGTGGGAAAAACGGCTGGTGGTAAGGCAATGTGGCATGTGGAGCAATTTTCTAAATACAGTTCTTGCCCGAGTTGGTACTGTGCAGGTACTACGTCAACTGTGCCAATTTCAGCGGTGGGAGTAGCACCTTGGGCATTAGTTACCAAGGCTAAAAGCCAGCCCATAGCTAGACTCCACGTTACAATTACCAAAAGTAAACCGAAAAATTGACGTTTGAATTCGCGTTCGGCGCTTTGTCGTAGCGCTTGGCTATCGCTATTTAGCGATCGCTTTTCCCCATCACGGGATTTCCGCTTAACAAAAATTGACATTCCTCACATTCCCAGATTTTTAGAAGTGGCGCTTGTGTTAATCATAGGACTTACGCAGTATTCGGAGTGTTTCAGATTCTGCATGAAGAAGGGGAAAGGGCAAGGGGGAAAGGGGAAAGGGAACCCCATATTTAAAAATAGGGGTTTCAAGCATAGACGCTGATTTAGAGTCGCACTACGTGTCCTCCTAAATCTTCTTTTAATATTCTCCGCAATTAAGATAGGGGCTTTATACCATGTGGGGAAAAGTTTTACTCTTTTTTTCCTTTACCCCTTCCCCTTTCCCCTTTTCCCCTTTTTGGTAAGTATTTTTGACAAGGAATATGGCGATCGCATTTGTGGGATACATCAAATATTTGTACAGCATACTACTGCTGACTATGCAAGAAAAAATCTCCTGGCAGTTTTAACCTGACTCACTAGAAAAATCAGCTAAGATATCTCGGATTTCATTTGCATTAATATCTTCTCGGTCAGATTTGGCATAAATCGTTAACAGCAAAATACTTGTAGGTGACTCAACTTGATAAATCAGTCGATAACCAGCACTTTTACCTTTTTGAATATTACTATTGCGAACTCTCACCTTATAAACAACATACTCTTCACCAATACCTGCAATTCTATCTCCTACGATATTTCCCTGTTGTAATTGCTCAATAATCGGTTGAACATCAGAGCGAATATTGCGAAATCTCTTAGAAAGATCGCGCAAATTTTGTTTATATTCAGGAGTTAAATCAATTAATATCGATGGCTGTTCATTCGGCATCGATTCCCTCCCACATTTCGGATAGTGGTAAGCGTTGCCCAGTTTTTGCTTGCTGCAAGGCTCTTCTCAAACTCGCTTTCACTTCCTCAATGGGTGTATCGTCGGGGTCAATTTCTTCAGTATCTGTTGATTCTGGAACCAAAACGATTACCCGAACCTTGTGAGGATAATTCGTTCCTTGAATCGGCTCATCTAAAACTAAGTTTCCCTGAGAGTCAATTTTGCCAGTAACTTCGATCGCTTTCATTTGTTGTCTACCTGATTTTGTAGGAGATCCTAACACGCCCAAATCCAAGGGCGATCGGGAAATTCATGAAAGCGATCGCAATTTTGTGGCTGGGTTTTCCCTGTAAATAAGGTGCGAAGGATGACTGTTATGAGGTATTTATTAACACCGAATTGACTTGAGTAGAAACCCAAACAAATATCCTTCACATCAAGAAATGTATAATTATTTTTAAGGAATGGGAACCGATCGCAATAATCGCTCAACAACAGTTCTAGCGTTGCGTCCTCCTCTAGGAATGAGGCGATGACAAATAACGTAAGGGACGAGAAATTTTACATCATCGGGAATGGCATAATCACGCCCTAATAGAAAAGCTAGGGCTTGGGCACCTCGTTGTAATGCTACTGTGCCACGGGGGCTAACACCAAGGGCGATTTCCTCATCTTGGCGTGTCGCCCGCACTAATTCAAGGATGTACTGTTGCAAGGAGGTTGTCACTTTGACTTGAGAACAGAGGTAACGCAATTCCTGTACTTCTGCCAAGGTAATACAAGGCTTTAAGTCAGCAACCTTGATACCATTTTGGAGATTTTGCAGCATTTGGAGTTCTTCTGCTTCGGAAGGATAGCCCAAACTCAATGACAACATAAACCTGTCCATTTGGGCTTCTGGCAGGGGAAAAGTACCTTGATATTCGATAGGGTTTTGCGTAGCAATGACAAAAAATGGTTGAGGAACTGCACGAGAGACACCATCGACTGTTACCTGATTTTCTTCCATAACTTCCAGCAAAGCTGACTGAGTGCGGGGTGTGGCGCGATTAATTTCGTCAGCAAGTAGCACATTGGCAAAAACTGGCCCGGGAAGAAAAGTAAATTCGCCGCTTTTTGGGTTCCAGATGTTGGTACCAGTGATGTCAGTTGGCAGTAAATCAGGGGTGCATTGTAAGCGTTGAAACTTGCCATCCACTGAACGAGCTAGAGATTTAGCCAGCAGGGTTTTGCCAACGCCAGGGACATCTTCTAATAAGGCATGACCACCACCTAGCAAGGCTACTAGCACTAGGCGTATAGCCTCACTTTTGCCAACGATGGTAAGAGTCAGATTTTGTGTTAGAGCGTCAATTTTTTCTCTCATGGAGTGTGGGAAATGGGGAATGGGGACCGGGGAATGGGGAATGGGGAGATGAGGGAGATGGGGAGATGGGAGGCAGGGGAAAGGTTAAAGCGTAAAGGGTAAAGGGATAAATTTAACCTTTCCCCCTTACCCCTTACCCTTTCCCCATGCTCAATGCCCCAGTCCCCAATTCCCAATCCCCAATACCCTATCTATTGTTCCCACTCAGCACTGGGCACTCAGCACTGGGCACTAAGAACTTGTTTAGCGGCTATGCAGTCAAGTTGAATTTGTGTTTTCAGGGCTTCTAGAGAAGGGAATTTTTGTTCCGGGCGCAAAAATTTGACTAGTTCTATAGCCAGTTTTTTACCATACAAATCACCAGACCAATCGAACAGATGTACTTCCACGGATGCAGAAGTACCATTTATAGTTGGACGGTTACCGATATTCATGACGCCTAAGTTCTCACTAGGAGATACATTTGCTGTTTCACTGAGAGTGAAAACTCGGACAGCGTAAACTCCTTGGCGGGGCAAGAACTTTTCTTTTGGTAGCTGGAGATTGGCGGTGGGAAAGCCAATGGTTCTGCCGAGTTGCTGTCCTTGAACGACTACACCAACAAGGGTGTACGGACGCCCTAGTAGGAGATTTGCGTTTTCGATGTCGCCTTTCTCAAGGGTTTGGCGGATCAATGAAGTGCTAATGCGGGCATCCTGACTTGGAGTGTTACTGGTGCAACTGCTTTGGGTAGGTGAGTCGCCTGTATAAGTTTGTAAGGGAACGATGGTAACGGGAATATTGTAATTGGCGGCGATTAATTGCAAATCTTTAGCAGTACCAATGCGCTTTTTGCCAAAACAAAAATCTTCCCCGATACTAATTTGCTGGCATTGGAGTTGTTGGACAAGAATTTTTTCGACAAATTCTTCAGGAGTCAAAGCAGATAATTCTTTATCGAAGGGTAGTAATACCAGTTGTTCTACTCCAAGCGATCGCAATTGTTGGACTTTTTCATCGAGTGGCGTTAACAAAGTCCGGGGTTGCCCCGTAAAAAACTCCTGTGGGTGGGGATCGAAGGTGACAACTGTCGAGTAAATGTATTGTTGATTTGTCAGTTGTTGATTTTCGTGAGACTGTGGACTACTGACTACTGACAACTGACCACCAGGGTGCAATACTGGCTCAATTACCCTTTGATGACCAAGATGTACACCATCAAATTTGCCAAGTGCAACAGCAGTCGGCGTTAGTAGCCCTTCGGTGGAAGAAGCAACCCACACAGAACACCCATTTTGAGACAAATTTAGCACGTGGATTCTGAGATTTTAGGTTTATTTTAGCTATCAGCAGGAAGCTACCTTATGGTAAACCGCTTTGAGGAGGACAGCTTTTGTAGTACCAATTTGTTTTTTGTCATTCGTCTTTTGTCCTCTGTGACAAAGTTTAGACAGTCCATTGGCGGGGTTCCCCTGCTTAAAGGAACTGCCCTTGAGCCACTGCGTTGGACAGGTCTTTGGCTTCTTCGCGCAGCGTCTCCCCTTGGGATGGGAGAACTAGGTGGCGTCTGATGCCCGGAAACCTCTCTACGAGATGCTCAAGGGACGCAAGAGACTTTGCGCTTTGTCAGTTGTCCAATGACCAATGACTAATGACTGTCCTCCTATTGTCGCCCTTGTTCTGTAGTTAGCGCTGCGACAACTTGCTTGGGCAGCGCTGTCTCACCATGTAGCCAACAAGTGCGCTCTCGCGCTGAAAGCTTCCGATCACCAATCTAATCTAAAATCTACAATTGCTTCGATCGCCAGCTTCAGATAGAAAACTTGCTAACAGGAAAAGATTCTGATAAGGAAACTGAGGTGGAAACTTGGAGTACGATTCCTTCCCGTGCCATGATGGCACCAGGGAATTTCGCAGCTGCCTGTTTTCCTACACGATCCAAAAAGTCGTCATTGTGTGCCGGGTCATGGTGGTAAATCACCAAAGTTTTAACGTTAGCAGCTTGTGCCACTTTCACAGCTTCTTGCCAGGTAGAGTGCCCCCAGCCAATTTTCGGGGATGTTGGTGAGTGATATTCCTCGTCAGTGTAGGTGGAATCGTAAATTAAGATGTCGGCATTACGAGATAGCCAAAGCACATTTTCGTCGAGTCGGTCAGGAAAATGTTCGGTATCTGTAATGTAAACAGCAGCACCATCACGCCAGTTGACGCGGTATCCCACAGCTTCACCTGGATGATTTAAAGGTGCTGTTTCGACGGTAACATCATCAATGTCTATTGGTTGCCCCGGTCGAATGTCGTGGAAACTTAAATTGGCTTGCATAATCTGCAAGGGCACGGGGAAGTTCGGGTGAAGCATCTGGTCATTGAGGCGCTGTTCTATGGTAGAACCATCAGGAGCGATCGCGCCGTAGATATGAAAGTCATTCCCCTTAACAAACCCTGGAACAAAGAAGGGAAAACCCTGCATGTGGTCCCAGTGGGAGTGGGTGAAAAATATATGAGCTTCTAACGGCATCTGGCGCAATAAAGATTGCCCCAAAACATGTAGTCCTGTGCCACCATCGAAAATTAAGCGTTTACCGCCCACTTGCATCTCAACGCAAGGGGTATTACCGCCGTAACGAACGGTGTGTGGTCCTGGACTGGGGATGCTGCCGCGAACTCCCCAAAATTGTACGGTAAATTGGTTCTCTATCCTAGACATGGGTGTTGCTTGCTGGACTGAGCGGGCGATAAATGGAAAAATTGTTACTTATTAAGTTTTAAGTTTATGCTGTCTCACCGATTTTATTAGGGGATGATTTAGAGGGAAGATTTCTTGGTAAAACAGCATACCCTGTTTCCGGCTGATTGTGTAAATGTCGATGAGGTACTCTAAGCTATAGTATTTCAAGTTTTTCGGGTGTATGTGTATCCTTTATCTCAAGAGTGCCCCTACGTTATAGCCTACATTTTGAGATGATGCATTTGATTAATTCCAGTTCTTTCCTGATGAATCAATGATTCAGGGAAACTTTAATTCCCACTGAGATAAGTTATCTAGTCCAGTTGCGTAAGTAAGATTGTATTGTAAGGGAGTTATACTGATGTAGTTATTACGTACAACATGCACATCTATAGGTACATTTTGCGGCAAATTTAACCCAGTTGGGGGTTCCACATCCTCAATGACTTCTCCAGTCAACCAGTAGTACGTTTTTCCACGAGGATCGACTCGTTTATCAAATACATCTATGTAACGCCGCACTCCTTGACGGGTGAGAGTCGCTCCAGCAATTTCTTCCCACTCAACAGCGGGGATATTGACATTAAGCAACATCAAATCTGGCAGTGGTTTTTGGGCTAACTGGTCTAAGAGAATCTTGGCAAACTTAGCAGCAGGTTGAAAGTTTTTCGAGGTATGACTGGTAAGACTCATCGCCACACTGGGAATGCCTTCAATTAAACCTTCCATTGCCGCAGAAACAGTGCCAGAATACAAAATTTCAGTTCCCAAATTGGCGCCTTGATTAATTCCAGAGAGAACGAAATCCGGGGGAGTTTCTAACAAAGCCCACAGCGCCAATTTGACACAATCTGAAGGCGTACCATCGCAAGCCCAAGCTTTGACACCTGGATGAAAAAGCGACTCAACAATTTCGGCGCGAATTGGTTGGTGTAAAGTTAATCCATGTCCAGTTGCCGATCGCTCTCGATCTGGGCAAACTACAGTCACATCATGGCCTGCTTCTGCTAAGTAGTTGGCTAGGGTACGAATACCCACAGCAGAAATACCGTCATCGTTGCTAATTAGTAATTTCATAGGCATTGGTCATTAGTCATTAGTCATTTGTCATTGGTCAAGTGTCATTTGTCAATGACAGCCGTCACAAGTATCAGGCGAAAAAACACATTTACAAGTGTTAAGAATCCCACACCTTGAAGGTGTGAGAGTGTCAATCACCGAATATTCTCTAACCGATAAACAGAGGTTGGATTTCCACCGTTGTTTTTGGTTTAGTTTATTTATCGAGCAGTTCACAGCTTTTGACTATAGACTAATGACTAGTGACCAATGACAAATGACTAATGACTAGCAATTTAGAAGCTCAACTTTTAGCACTGCGGCACCAAGGAGAACAAGCGATCGCCGCCGCTGATACCCTAGAACGTCTAGAAGAACTCAGAGTCAGCTATCTGGGCAAGAAAGGGGAACTGGGGGCGCTGTTGCGGAGTATGGGGCAGCTGAGTGCAGAGGAACGACCGGTAATTGGGGCGATCGCCAATACAGTTAAAGAATCCCTGCAAACTAGTCTAGACCAACAACGTACCGCCCTGGAAGCCGCGCAAATTCGCACCCAGCTAGAAGCTGAAACCCTGGATGTGACTATGCCGGGAATTTACAGCCCCCAAGGCCGCATTCATCCCCTCAATGGCATTATCGATCGCGCGCTGGATATCTTTGTCGGCATGGGCTACACTGTGGCTCAAGGGCCAGAGATGGAAACAGATTACTACAATTTCGAGGCGCTTAATACCCCACCAGACCATCCAGCCCGTGATATGCAGGATACATTTTACCTGCCAGACGGTAATCTGTTGCGGACTCACACTTCCTCAGTGCAAATTCGCTATATGGAAAGAGAGGAACCACCAATTCGGGTTGTGGCTCCAGGGCGAGTTTATCGGCGAGATAATGTAGATGCCACTCACTCAGCAGTTTTCCATCAAATAGAACTTTTAGCCATTGATGAAGGATTAACTTTTACAGACCTCAAAGGCACAATTAAGGTATTTTTACAAGCAATATTTGGCGATTTACCGATTCGCTTCCGCGCCAGTTATTTCCCGTTTACCGAACCTTCTGCTGAAGTCGATTTGCAGTGGAATGGCCGCTGGCTGGAAGTGATGGGCTGCGGTATGGTCGATCCAAATGTTCTTAAATCGGTGGGTTATGACCCAGAAATTTATACTGGATTTGCTGCTGGTTTCGGTGTAGAACGCTTTGCAATGGTGTTACATCAAATCGATGATATTCGTCGATTGTATGCCAGCGATTTGCGATTTTTGCAGCAATTTTAGGTAAGCGATCGCTTTAAATAATCAGGCGTTAACTAAATCTGTTTGACAAGTCAATTCGATGAAAAGATAACCACAGATAAATACTCATCAATTATCTGTGGTTTCAAATAATGGGACTTAGACAAAAAATAGCTAGAAAAAACTATCAAACGTATATACAGAAAGACTTTGATATTGTTTCGCGTAGTTTGTTGATATATCTAGGTTTCAAGTATTTTTGAGCATTTGGTGTATTTTCCTTACCCTGTATGGGTTTGAGGTTTGTTTATGCCTCAAAAATGTTTAAGTTCCGTTAACAGGGTCATCCGCATTGCCTTTTTTGTAGGCAACACTGAAATATTACAAACCCCAAACAATCATTTCTGCCCATTGGAGAAAGATGTTAAAAATTTTTTTTTGCAATTTGCATAAAAGATGTAATAACGCCTGAATAAAGATTAGTCAGATAGATTGTTCATTCTTTCCATCACGGCAGATCCTGATACTCCACTAGGTAATCGCTCCCTGTTACTAACTAATCCAGATGGTTCCCAAGGACTAGCAGTATTTGGACTGTTAGAAGTGGTTCCATCTGGAACCCTTACTAAAGTTGAAGAGCGTCTCCAAGCACTTATAAAAGCATCTGATATTTCTCTAAAATCACTTGTTAGCGATGAAGTCCTTCAAATACTCACTTCAGAGATTCCGGGGAAACAATAACCTTTTGCGTATAACGTTACTAAATTGGTGAAGAAATTATTATGCATTTATGCCATAACCCTCTCTGCTGCTTCGTTCCGCCCTACATTGCTGACAACTTAAAAGATTCTGACAATCCTGTAGTTCGTCAGATAGCACTTGCATCACTTGGGAACGAGTACCGTACAGCTCGCCGACTTCTGGGCACACTACCAGTAGTGACTTCTTTGGCGGGGCTAATCGCTGGAAAAGAGCGATATGTATTCGATATGGATGGGGATAGTGACCCCTTACCTGGCAAACTGCTACGTAAAGAAGGCGATCCGCCGAGCCAAGATGAAGCAGTGAATGAAGCCTACGATAAATCCGGTGATGTCTATGATTTTTACAAGGAGGTCTTCGATAGGGACTCATTAGACGATGCTGGATTGCCCCTACGTTCAAGCGTCCATGTTGGTGATACCTTTGGGGGACCGATGTCCAACGCTTTTTTCAACGGTCAGCAGATGGCCTATGGCGATGGCGATGGGAATTTATTTATCAGCTTCACCAAGTCACTTGACGTTGTGGGTCACGAACTTACTCATGGCGTAGTCAGTTTCACCAGCAACTTAGAATATTATTTCGAGTCTGGCGCGCTTAATGAAAGTTTCGCCGATGTTATGGGTAGCTTAATTACTCAATGGAAAAATAAGCAGACCGTCGATCGGGCAGACTGGTACATAGGCAACGAAGTGCTGGGTCCAGGAGCAAAAATTAAAGGTATCCGTACACTCACGGCAGAGAAAGCCTACGAAAACGATCGAGACTTCGGCACAGATCCCCAACCCAAACACTACAAAGATCTGTACACAGGACCTCGTGACAGAAAGGGAGTTCATATCAACTCAGGTATCCCGAACCACGCCTTTTATCTGGTGGCAACAAAGATCGGGGGCTATGCCTGGGAGAAAGCAGGGCCAATCTGGTACAAGACTTTGCTAGCTTTGAACAAGAAGAGCAAGATGAAAGATGCAGCAGAACAAAGCTACACGATCGCAGGCACTCTGTTCGGCAGCAATAGTCTCGAGCAACAGGCTGTTAAAGAAGCCTGGGATGCGGTTGGACTCACCGTCTAGACAGTGCAGCTAGCCCTGCCGCCACTTGCTATAAACCGCCCCGACGTGGTGAAAACGTTTCGGGCGGTTTTTAACTATTTAGGGGATTGGGTTCTGCCCATCCCTTTGCCATAAATCTAAAATTAAGCTCCAATAGAAATTACTCTTTAGTTAGGGTTTGTCATCTTATGAGGCTAACTTTTTACGAATCTGGAACATATACAGGTCTAGTGAAGGGTTGCGATCTCGATACGAGCATGATGGATAAAGAGGAAGCCGATCACTTAGAATCGCTGGTGGATCAGAGTGGGATATTGCATTCCCAAGAACTCCAGTCTTTAACTAGCGAGGAAGCGGACACGCTTACTTACGAAATCAAGGTAGAAATTGACAACACAGTACACGAGTTCATTTTTAACAAGAATAATTTACCCGCCCAGTTGATTCCCCTGTTTAAATACCTACACGACTGTGCAAAAGTACTACCCATTTAGTTTTTGCGTCTACGGTTACTCGATTAAAAATATTAAGGTGGTCAGTGAATGACACTAACCACCATGCGTGGGACTTTATTTAACTATTCCTGAATGACCTGGAATATCTGCCAAAGGTTCAAATCTGCCACCTAAATATTTAGCGAGAAATTCTTCGGCGATCGCAAAAAAATGCAAGCGATTTTCTGGTCTGGCAAAACCATGTCCTTCGTCGGGGTAAAGTACATATTGCACTGGTAAACCAGCTTGTTGCATTGCCTTAACAATTTGGTCACTTTCTGATTGTTTTACCCGTGGATCGTTTGCACCTTGACCGATGAGTAAAGGTTTTTGAATTTGGTCAGCGAAAAATAAAGGCGATCGCGATTTCAAAAACTCTTCTTCTGTTTCTAAATTCCCAACACGGTGATAAAACATTGCCTTGAGTGGTTCCCAATAAGGCGGTATGGTTTGGATCAAAGTAATTAAGTTACTGGGACCTACTATATCCACACCAGCGGCAAAAATTTCTGGTGTAAAAGTTAACCCCACCAAAGTTGCATAACCACCATAAGAACCACCCATAATCGCAATCTTTTGCGGATCGGAAATACCTTGTTGCACTAGCCAATTAACAGCATCAATCAAATCATCGTGCATTTTGCCAGCCCATTCTCGGTTTCCAGCATTCACAAATGCCTTACCATAACCAGTGGAACCCCGATAATTTACTTGCAAAACAGCATAACCCCGATTAGCTAGCCATTGCGCCTCCGGATCTAAACCCCAGGTATCCCGCACCCAAGGGCCGCCATGAACCAGCAGTACTGTTGGTAAATTCTGGCTAGGTATTCCCACAGGGGTACTCAGGTAACCGTGGATAGTCAAACCATCCCGCGCCTCGTAGGAAATCGGTTGCATTGAAGCTAACTGCAACCCTTCGAGTTTAGATTTGTTGCTAAAGAGGAAAGTGCTAGTTTTTGACTCTCGGTTGTAGGCATAGTAATAAACTGGACCATCGTCAGTGTTGTAAGCTACTAGCCAGTTCTTATCTTCTAAGTCGCGGCTAACTAAGGAGAATTCCCCAGGACGCACCTTGGCGATTTCCGCAAAATCAGCAGCGATACTCTGGTCAATTATCTGCCATTCCTGCTTGTCTTTATAGAAAGAAACTGCTTGGATAACTCGCGTCACAGGCTGAATTACTACACCCACAAGATCGTACTGCTCATCTTGGGCAATGACGGTTTCTTGACGGGTGTCTAAATCCACAGCTAGCAGTCGTTGGGCGTTAGCATCATGATTGGCTTCAATGTAAAGTGTTTTGCCATCGGCTGAAAAGCTAACAGGACTTCCTTCTTCTTCTGGCCCCCAGTGGCGAAGAATTTCCCACTCTCGATCTGTGGTTTCCCGTAATAACAAATCATAACCACCATCAGGGGTGCTGGCTGTTGCTGCACGTATTTGGAAATCGGCGTCAGATGTCCAGCTAATAATGTTACCGGGGTTGTCAGTGTCAAACTCCACTGCACCATTTTTCAGGTTGAGACGGTAAACGTCGAACTTTTGCGGATTGTTCAAGTTCAACGCCACCAGTATTTCATCTGGAAATTTAGGTTCTATTTCTACAACTTCTGCTTTTACACCCTGGAACGGCGTTAAATCACGCACAATCTTTGATTCAATATTGACTAGGTAGAGGTGAAAGTTTTCATCACCGTCTGAGTCCTGCATGTAAATCAACTGGTTAGCGTTATAAGTCCAAAAGAAAATGCGGATACCGCGTTTTTTGTCCGCAGTCAGTATTTGGTCATCTTCTTGTCCCACAGTTCGCAACCATACTTGCAAGATATTTTTCTCATCGGGGGCGATATATGCTAAATATTTGCCATCCGGCGAGAGTCTTGGGCTAGCTTTTTCAGGATTTCCAAAGAGAATTTCACGCGGAATCAGCGGTGGTAGTGAGGTTGCTGTTGCAGATGACATATTTTATGCTCTACCTGAGTGAATAATTCGTAATTGATAATTTGTAATTGGTAATTCGTAATTAATTGATTACAGTTTCATCCCCCAATTTCGTTTCAGAGCAAAATAAATACTTTTGGTGGCTTCAAGGAAGGGGATTAATCTGTCGGGAAGCAATTACGAATTGTGTTATGGCGTTTCCCGACCTACTGAGGTACACCTTGTAGGGGCACGGCACTGCCGTGCCCCTACACCTGGCAATATAATGTTGTACCGCATCTGAATGGGAACCGCTATAACTACCCTATTGTCACTTAGTGGAGAAAATGATAATTCATCCGATTGGGTGAACCTAGTTAGACAGATGACTGTTGACCGTTGACCAATAACAGTGAGATATTTTTTATTTATAAGTCCCTGAAGGTAAGGTTAGCGACAATTATCGCAATGTCCGCAATGCCAGTTGGCTGCTTCTTTGTCAAAACCAAAGGCGTTTAATAAAAACTGCCAACGACATTGCTTGCTTGTGAGATATTGATGCATTTGTTTGGCGGCGTGTAATTGCGTCGCTAGCTGATTTTTCGCTTTTGACTCAATGGTGTAATGAAAAGGGTCAAGCCAGTTTAACTGACCGCTGCTGTGGAGTAAAGCTAAAGCTGTGGCGGCTTCGGGAAATTGTCGGGTTACTGCGTTGACTTCTCCCTGCTTTGGTAATTTTTTCACAAGTTGCTGCGCTATTTGTTGTTGCGATCGCATTTGTTCTTGAAAAAACTGCTGTCTTTGCTTATCTCCTGAATCTAACCAGCCTGTAGGTTCACTCACCAGCGTTAAGGCTTCGGCTGGTTTACCATCTCTGCCAGCACGGCCAATTTCTTGCACATATTCTGAAAGCAGATGTGGCGCTTGAAAGTGAACAACCCACCTCACATTACTTTTATTTATCCCCATACCAAATGCACAGGTACAAACCACAAATGGCATTTTCCCACTTAACCAGCTGGCTTCCACTGCACGGCGTTCTGTTGCACCTAATCCCGCATGATAACTCGCTGTGGCATAACCCATGTCTGCTAACCATTGGGCTAAATCTTCACTATCTCGCCTAGTGCGAACATAAACTAATCCCGATTCTTGCGGTCTATTTTGAATAAACTTTAATAATTGTTGTTTCCTACCTCGTGGCGTCCAAGCAACACGCACAGTAGGATGCAAATTCGGACGGTAAGGATTCAACCGAAAAATCTCTGGTTGCTGTAATTGTAAAACTGTTTGAATAATTTTTTGAGCTAGGGGGTCAGCAGTAGCGGTAAAAGCTGCAATGCAGATTTTTGTTCCTGGTGGTTTTGATTTTAGCAATGCAGGACGTACCGCTCCTAATCTGCGATAAGCTGGGCGAAAAGTATCACCCCACTGCACTAAACAATGGGCTTCATCTAAAATCAAACCATTAATTTGCAATTGCGGGTGACATAATCTTTCCCACACTGGCGGACTTAGTAAAGTTTCTGGTGACAAGTACAGTAATCTTAACTGTTGGCGTTCCAAAGCTTGCAGAGTTGCACGGCGCTGAGATGAAGATAATTCACTATGCAAAAGTGCAGCTTTTTGGTGGTTTTCTCGTAGTTCCTGTACTTGATTTTCCATCAACGCCACCAAGGGCGAAACTACTAAAGTTAATCCTGTTTGTAGAAGTGCAGGAAGTTGAAAACAAATTGACTTTCCGCCACCTGTAGGCATAATAATCAGCGCATCTTTTTGTGCTAACAAACTGCTGACGATTTCTCCCTGTGGCGGCCGGAAGTCTTCATAACCCCAAATCTTTTTAAAAGCTGCAAGGACTTCTTGCCAAGATTTTGTTGTCGGCTGATTCATAATCAATACTAGATGCACCCATATCCTTGAACACTGAATATAGCCTCCGCTTTCCAGCTAATGGTTCAGTAATTTCATCATCTGATATTCCAATGCAGCGATCGCAATAATCAATTACGATTAATTACAACAATCCTAAATTGTTTGCCAACGCTCAAAATTTCTCTCAACTCTCCGCGCTTCTGCGGCTCTGCGTGATAAAATCTAATAAAACATTCACCCAGATGAACGAAGACTTAAAACATAGGTTTTACATCAACACCGATAAGTCTAAATTAGATATTAAAATAATTCATGATTTTTTACAAACTTCCTATTGGGCTGAAAACATCTCATTAGCGATTGTAGAAAAGTCAATCAAAAATTCTTTATGTTTTGGACTTTATGAAGGCGAACAACAAGTTGGCTTTGCGAGAGTCATCACTGATTATGCGACTTCTGCGTTATTAAAAGATGTTTTTATTTTGGAGCCTTATCGAGGACAGGGTTTAGGAAAATGGTTTGTAGAATATATTGTCGAATATCCAGAACTCCAAGATGTTCAAAGGTGGATGTTAGGTACAAAAGATGCTCATGGACTTTATCGGCGTTATGGGTTTAAAAATTTGACTGAACCGGAAAGAATTATGATGCGTTTAAATCCTAATTGCGATCGCACCTAACCGCCAACAGCAAATCAGTGTGTAGGCGTAGCCCGTCGTAGACATCGCCAACCCACATTGACACTTAGATTACAATCTAGGTATAGTTTCTCTGACTGGAGTTGTTCATCGGGTGATTCAATCCGATCCAATGACCAAGCAAATCAGACAAGTATTACTGACTGCCCTCAAGGTGGTTGTCTTATGCCTGACACTGTTCCTACTATGGACAGGCAACAGTTGGGCGCAAATCACTACTGACAGCAAAATTGCTCCCCTGATTGAGAAGCTGATAGATAACGATGCCCACATCCGTAGCATTGCCGCAGACGCATTAGTTAACATCGGTTCGGCAGCAGTGCCATCTCTGATTGAAGCTTTGAAAAATCAGGATACTAATCTTCGCTGGCACGCCGCTTCGGTTTTAGGAGATTTAGGTGCAGAAGCAGCACCAGCTGTTTCGGCTTTAAGTGCGGCATTGCAAGATGAGGATGCACAAGTCCGTCTCTATGCCACCTTAGCTTTAGGAAATATTGGTACAGCAGCAAAGGCAGCAGTTCCATCCTTGATGGCAGCATTACAAGACAAGGAACAATACGTTCGGATTTATGTTCCTTCTGCACTCAGGAAAATTGGTGTCGAAGCAAAAGTAGCTGTCCCAGTACTAACTGCTGCCTTAAAAGATAATAACCCCACAGTACGTTACAATGCCGCCTACGCTCTGGGTGCAATGGGTACAGAAGCAGTATCCGCTGTCCCGAATTTAATTGCCCTGTTGAATGATAATCTATCTTACGTGCGTCTAGGTGCTATCAAAGGTTTGGGAGGAATCGCAGCAGGCTTTCAGGACAAAGCAAACGCTTTACCTACTTCCAAGTTGCAGAAAGTCATCTTAGACTTTGACCAGGTATTGACAACCATCCAAGAATACAAAGATAAATTCACAGAGACGGACATTAGGTTGATACGTCGCCCTCTGAATGCCCTAAAAGCAGAAAAAGAAACTCGCCTCTTTGATAGAGTTTTAGAATGGCTATTTGGACATAAATTACTCTTAGGAATTGCCGCCTACGTTATCTTATTGCCTGCTGTGTGGTTAATTCTCTTGCGGGTAGCCCCTTTATGGTTGTTAAAAATTAACAACGCCCTCAAACCCTACACAGACTTTTCTCTCCCATTTATCAGTGTCAATGTACCTCTGCGATATGTGCTATTTGTTGGCTGGTTTCATTACCATCCCAGAGTATTAGATGCTTGGGTAAGTAAATACATCAAAGCAGCCCGCGAACAATTTCCTAAAAAGGATACAGTTAGCAGTCGCGCCTGTTACATTCCCATTCCTGTTGTTTTGGATGGTACAACAGTTCCTCAACTTATGAGTGAGAATTTGCGTTCAACTTTCGATAAACAACGTAGCTGCCTTGTAATCAACGGTGAAGGGGGTGTAGGTAAAACGAGTTTAGCGTGTCAAATTGCTGGGTGGGCAATGGCAGAAGTCCAAGATCAACGACTCTGCAAACATCTAATGCTACCAGTGCTGTTGGAAGAGGAATTTCGGGTAACGGAAGGGAAGTCACCGCTTTTAGAAGCCATCAGAGGACAGTTGCAAGCTTTAATTGATGAACCAGAGCCAATTTGTCAAGAGTTACTGTTACGTTTGTTAAGAAAGAAACGCATTTTAGTAATTGTAGACCGTTTCTCAGAAATGAATGCCACTACACGAGAAGCAATTGAACCGGAGTCACCAGAGTTTCCGGTGAATGCGTTGGTGATGACTTCCCGAATTGAGGAAAAGCTGGGGCGGGTTAATAAGACGATAATTAAACCTTTGCGGATTGAGGCTAATAAACTATCGTCCTTTATGGAAGCTTATCTGATGCAGCGAGGTAAACGCGATCGCTTTACCGATCAAGAATTTTTTGACGCTTGTAACCGCCTTTCTCTCATGGTCGGTCAAAATAATATCACTGTTTTGCTGGCTAAACTTTATGCTGAACAGTTAATCGCAAGTAAAGACGTTGCATCTAATATTTCTGCCTTGCCAGAGAATATTCCGAATTTGATGCTGGGTTATATCAATGAACTCAATCGTGATGTTACAGACGAGCAATTTGACGATCGCACCGTTCATCAAAATGCCAAAGCGATCGCTTGGGAATGCTTGCAGCAAAGCTATCAACCAGGAACCGCCAAGCGTGCAGATGCTATTGTTGCATTAGCAGATTTGGGTATTGACGATCCCGAAACCCATCTCGATTATCTGGAAAAACGCCTACACCTGATTCAAACTATCGGTTCTGCTAAAGATAGAATTCGTTTCTGTCTTGACCCTTTAGCTGAGTATCTTGCAGGTTGGTATTTAATCGAATTGTATGGCAATAACGATGGCAAATGGCGATCGCATTTTTTCAAAAAGGCAGATGATTTAGTCAAAACAGGCAGACAAGATGCCATCAAAGGCTTGTTATTGGCAGTGCGAGATTGCTATTTATCTGAGGTTCAAGGTAGTAAAGAAACGGACTTTGTACCCCAGAAGTTGGGTAAACTGGCTGGATTTACACCTCCAGTTAATACACTAGCTAATAGTGTGCAAACAGTAATACCATAAATATAGAATTTAGCTCTGTACAAATTTAGGATATTGTCAATTAAGGAGCCAGAGATTGGGTATTAATGTTTTGCCATCTGTTTGGCGTGTAGGATGCAACGATTGTGGCAATCATAACTAATTATGCGGACATGATATCATTCCCAAGTGTATATTTTATTTTCTGCAATTCTCTAATGTAAAGAATAGTTACTAGTTAAGTTGACTATGTACTCGATAGTGATAACTTCTTGAGCTTGATATATAAATCAGATTTGATTTATCAAAAAACGACCTACTCTTAAAACTGATGTATAAAAAAATTGCTATTCCGATTTTAAGTCTCATGTTTGCAATGCTCATGCCTAATGTGGCAGCTGCTGAGACTGTGATGCAAAAAGTAGCCAGAACAGGGGTATTAACAGCTGGTACTAGTAGAGATGCGCTGCCTTTTGCCTATGTGGATAGTCAAGGAAAGTTAAATGGCTATTCTGTAGATATGTTGACTCTGATTAAAGAGCAATTAGAAAAAGATCTAGGAAAAAAAATTAAACTACAATTAGTTGGTCTTAGCCCCTCTGAACGGATTCCTAAAATAGTTAATCAACAAGTTGATATTGTGTGTGATGCTAGTAGTTTTACATGGCAACGAGATAAAAAAGTAGATTTTTCTGTTAGCTACGGTGTGACTGGAACCCAATTATTAGTTAAGAAAGGAAGTAATCTAGGTTCTGCTGAATCCCTTATTGATAAGCAAATTGGCGTGCTGGCAGGAACCACAAATGAGCAGGCGATCGCTCGCGTACAACCCCAAGCAAAGCTGGTGTATTTTAAAACTAGAGCAGAAGGATACACAGCTTTGCAAAAAGGTACTATTGATGGTTTTTCATCCGATAGCATTATTTTAGAGGGATGGCTACAACAGCAAAAAAATTCAGATGCTTTTGCGATCGTACCTCCTCGCCCCTATTCACAAGAAGGTATCGCTTGCATGGTGCCAGAAAATAACTCGAAATTATTGGATACAGTCAACTATTCTCTAGTCAAGTTTATGCAAGGATTCGTCAATGGTAATCAGCGATATGTCGCTATTTTTGACCGTTGGTTTGGATCTGAAGGCGCTGTAACGCTGAATCGTGATTTACGTGATTTGGTAGTGGAAACTATGCAATTAGTTATAGAATTTCGTGAGGAAATTCCCAAAAATGACCTGTAAAATAATGGTTTTTCCCCACAAAATCATCTACCTAACTATTTCTTAGTTGTCGCACAATAAAACAAACTGTCAACAATTCAAGGCGCGTTAGCCTACGGCGTAACGCACTCTAGATCTACTGATTTTAGGAATGGAAAGGACAACCACCACTGGTTAATTTTTGCAGAAAAGCATTGTTATCAAAATAATGCTCTAAAGACTCAATCTTCAAATCATCAGTCACACGAGCAATACTAACTCCTACTACTTCTATTGTTTCTCCAGTAGGTGCATAGTTTTTATAGGAACCATTAAATGTTCCCCAATGTCGCCACTTAAAGGTAACATTAGGTGGTCCGGAAAGCACTTCTGTTAATTCCCAAAGAAAGCCATTAGGAAAGGCTGTATGAAAAAGTTCAGTTGAAGATTCAAAGGTTTCAGATTTGGAGCTATACTGCTCGCTTTCACCCAGAAATAAGTTATAAGTACCTTGTTCTACAACATCTTGAACATTATATTGTTCTTTGCCGTTGCTACTCATTTTAAACTTATCAGTAACAATGGAAAGCCACTGTTGGGGATTAGATTTATGAGAAGCTTCCATCTCAAAAGTGCGGACTAAATTTTGAGCGATCGCTTCTAAAGAACCTTCGGCATGGTGAAATTTCCTCTCTCGATCGAGAACTTCATTTGTGCCTGAATAATCTGGACGTTTTCCTTCTCGCCACTGTACTTCTTCATCATGAGCAATGACTATATCTCTATCTTGTACCCACAGTGGCAATTCTGTAGTTTTTTCACTAACCATACTACAACTTGATTGATAATAGATATCCTTTTTCAGAATAAGATTTTCTGGATATTAGGTAAATCACAAAATATACAAAGTAAAAAATATTAATAATTAACTTCTATTAATTCTGTATGAAGATGCACATAACAAGACCCCCCTGTATTCCCCCCAAAGCATCAGCTACGGTGTATACACAAGTTAGTAAGGGCACGGCAGTGCCGTGCCCCTACGAGAAATCTATCTGTATCAAGGTTTTCGTGAAATGGTATTACGCATTGACAGGAAATACCAAACATGGGTGATTTAAAAACCACATCTTTCTTAGGGAACACTGCTGTGCCCTTTATTGAGGACTTATAGCAATTTTCATTTGAATGAAAATCGCTATAAATCAAATAGGGTAGCACAGATGTGCTACCCTACTTATGCTTTCAACTAACTGCAAATCAAAACAAAAGTGTTTTTACACTTTCTGTGCAGATACTCCTTGTGGTTTTTCTTGAGTTTGCAATGCTGCATACAACCTATTTAGGGCATTTACATAAGCTTGCGCTGATGCCACGATGATGTCTGTGTTCGCCGCATGACCAGAAAATACTCTAGATTCATAACGCAAACGAATTGTCACTTCGCCTATAGCATCAATACCTGCTGTGACTGATTGCACAGAAAACTCGATCAATTCGTTGGGCACATTCACCACACGATTGATTGCTTTGTAAACTGCATCCACTGGCCCAGTACCGATCGCTGCATCGGTTAATTCTTCACCTTCTGGGGTACGTAAAGTGACTGTAGCTGTGGGTTTGGCGTTGCTACCACAGGAAACCTGCACCAATTCTACCCGGAACAAATCCGGCGCTTGCTGGATTTCATCGTTGACGATCGCTTCTAAATCGCGATCGGATATTTCTTTCTTTTTATCTGCAACTTCTTTGAATCTAACGAATGCTTTATTTAATTCGCTATCCGACAATTCAAAGCCCAATTCTTTTAACCGGGTACGAAAAGCATTTCTCCCTGAATGTTTGCCCAAAACTATTTGATTGTCTGTCAAGCCAATCAATTGGGCATCCATAATTTCGTAGGTGAGTTTATTTTTTAATACCCCATCTTGGTGAATGCCAGATTCATGGGCAAAGGCATTTGCCCCAACGATCGCTTTGTTTGGTTGGACTAGCATTCCTGTCAAATTAGAAACTAAGCGTGAAGTTCTGTAAATTTCACGGGTGTCAATATTTGTCAGGGCTTCTTGAGATTCCTCTGGTCTGCCAACATAGGGATTAAAATATTGTCGTCGCACATGCAACGCCATCACTAATTCTTCTAGTGATGCATTTCCAGCGCGTTCGCCAATGCCATTAATGGTACATTCTAGTTGGCGTGCGCCATTTTTGACGGCTTCTAAAAAGTTAGCAACTGCCAAGCCTAAATCATTATGACCGTGAACGGAAATAATCGCTTGGTCGATGTTGGGGACATTTTCTTTAATGCCTTTAATAATTGCCCCAAATTCGCTAGGTGTGGTGTAACCAACTGTATCGGGAATGTTAACTGTTGTTGCACCAGCGGCGATGGCAGCTTCTAAGACTTGATACAGAAATTCTGGATCGGAACGCGCTGCATCCATCGGTGAAAATTCCACATCTGCCATGAATGATTTAGCATAAGCTACCATTTCTTGGGCGATCGCTAATACTTCTGCCCGTGACTTCCGCAACTGATATTCTAAATGAATATCTGAAGTCGAAATAAATGTGTGAATTCTCCCATGAACTGCTGGTTTTAATGCTTCAGCAGCAGCTTCAATATCTCCTTTAATCGCCCTTGCCAAACTACAAATTACAGGGCCATTTTCTGTCCCCACAATTTGGGCAATCTTGCTAACTGCTTCAAAATCTCCGGGACTGGCAAAGGCAAACCCTGCTTCAATGATATCGACACCCAGTCGTGCCAATTGCTTGGCAATTACTAACTTTTCGTCTATGTTCAGGGTTGCTCCTGGACACTGCTCTCCATCTCGCAGTGTCGTATCAAAAATCAATATTTTATCGGTTTTAGTTGTCATTTGCGCTTTGTTGTTTAGTTTTTACTTTTGGCTCAAAATATCTTCAAACTTAGTTTTTCTTTTACTTTTACCTTTGTAAATAATTGTTAATTCTACTAAGCATCAGTTTTTTCTATTTGATCTCTGATATCATTTAAATCTATATATCTATCCGTAGCATTTCGTAGTTCTCTCGCAATCATTCCTTCTGTTGATACTACTGTAATATGTGTATTTTTGGAACGTAATAGTTCGATTGCTCGTTCAAAATCTCCATCACCACTAAATAATACCACTCGGTCATACTGGTCTACCGTATTAAACATATCTACAACAATTTCAATATCTAAATTTGCTTTTTGGGAGTAGCGACCAGAAGTATCGTCATAGTATTCTTTGAGAATTTTAGTTCGGACTGTATATCCCAGACTAATTAGAGCATCTCTAAAACCTCGTTGATCTTGTGGGTCTTTTAAGCCAGTGTACCAGAATGCATTGATTAATGTTGTTTCTGACTGCTCATGTTTGAAGTATTCTAAGACTCGCCGCGGGTCAAAAAACCACCCATTTTTTTGTTGAGCATAGAACATATTGTTTCCGTCTACAAAAATAGACAGACGATTCATTGGAGAACCCATACAAATTTACACCTAATAATATAAATGAATTTAGATGGAACAATAGATTATAGCAATTTTCAAATGCCTTGTTTGCTAATATCTATAAAGTAGCTCTTCATCTATAGCTCTGATGTTACCTCTTTCAAGGCATAAAAACGGCTGCAACATTAGAGTCGAGATCCTGGGTGCTAAGCCTTATTCACCTCCGCTACTGCAACAGCCACCCTGTAATCAAAATCTACCAATAAAATTGACCCAGTAACAGCATTCATAGCTGTATAACACTAAAGTTTACTCCTAAAGAGGTATCGCATAAGCTCAAGGGAGAATATAAGTTAACGCCCATCTATAGGTAAAGCTTTCAGTATCAGGACGCACTTTGTGGGGAATACCAATAGTTGCGCCAAAGACAGAAGACGGACTTGGAACAGTTTCGGGTATTGCACCCAGTTAAGAGCATACCTGTTGGTTAGGTTGCAATAAAATCTCCCAGTAAACAAGTGTACAGGTAGAGTATATTAGCTCTAATCTGTGGGACAATCACTAGTTGTAACTCACTCAACAGACAAGAAATAACTTAGGTAGTGCCTGAGAAAGAATCTCTTGGGGGCTGATTTTGTTAATGCAAGTTTGTTGATAAATAGAAGATACTTTACAAATGTATAAGATTAGCATTTTAAGTCTTATTTCAATGTGCTTGTAGTAAAAGGTGGTCTGAATAAATAAAAATGTTGGACTTAAATCAATCATTAACACCATATGGCAGAAGAATCTACATCTACCTTAACCAAAAACTGTGTCTCTGCTGCCAATAGAGTCTCAACTAAGCCGACAAAAGTCACATCTACAGCAGCCGCACGCCAGTCTAGGTGGATAGTTCGCTTAGGTCATCTACTAGCTGGGACTTGGGCAATAGGCGCAGCAGCGCTGACTGCTTCTGGTTGTGATTTGGTTCAATTAATGGAGAATCAGGCACTTTTTCACTTTTTTCAAGTGCGCGGGCCGATTGTGCCTCCAGAAGACATCGTAATTTTAGCAATAGACGATCAGTCAATATCAATTCCAAAACAGTACTATAAAACAGATCCAAAACAGTACGCCTACCTAGAAACACTGAAATCTTTTCCTTTCAAACGTGCTGCATATGCTCAGGTAATTACAAAATTAATGGAAACAGGCGCTCGTTCTGTAGCTATAGATATTGTTTTTGATACACCAAGTAGTTATGGAGCTAGTGACGATCGCCAACTCCAAGCAGCATTAAAAAAATATGGCAGCAAAGTTACCTTAGCAGCTTTGTACGAAAATTTCGACACGCGCCAAGGGTCTTTTATCCAACTGACAGCGCCACAACAGATGTTTCACAGAGGGTCAGTGTCCATTGGTTCAGTTAATTTCCCTGTGGAGGTAGATGGTAAAGTTCATCGATTGGCTAGTGAGTTTCCCAAGTTGTTAGATCGAGAAAATTTATTTACAAACAAGCTACTTTCCTTTGATGAAGCAGCATTGAGGGCAGCACAAGTAAATTATCCCCGACCAAAAGGCGATCGCATTTATTTTTGGGGACCTCCAGGAACATTTGAGCAAATACCCTTTTGGCACGTACTCGATCCAGAAAATTGGAACACTTATTTGCAGCAGGGAAAAGTGTTCAAAAACAAAATAGTTTTGATTGGTTCAACAGATAAGTTAAACAATGATTATTATCCAGTAGCAGCTAGCAAGAGTCCTGAACCGATGTCCGGGGTGGAAATTCACGCCAATGCCATCGCAACTTTGATGACAGGTAAAGCCATCACCCAAGAAATTTCAAATTTACCATTGCGTGGTTTATTTGTACTAATTTTAGTTGGCAGTACAACCTTAATTATTAACAGAAGCAAGCATAGTATCAATCGATTTCTGTATAGTCTGGTTTTATCTGGTACTTGGTTAGCAATTAGCTATGGGTTATTTGTTTACGGGCGATTAATTTTCCCCACTAGTGTACCAATGGTGGCGATCGCTTTTTGCGGACTAAGTTATTTGGGAACCTCAGTAGTCAGAGAAAACATCAGAAAACGCCAATTAGTAGACATATTTCAGAAATATAAAACTTCTCCCGTTGTTCAAGAGATTATCAGCCAGCAAGATGACCTGCAAGAGCTAATCTTGGAGCGAGATTTAGCTTTATCAGGTAAAATGTTGGCTCTACGGTATAAAATTGTCAAAGTTCTGGGCGCAGGTGGATTTAGCGAAACCTACATTGCTGAAGATACCCAACGTCCTGGTAACCCAAGATGTGTTGTCAAGCAACTAAAACCAAGCAACACCAAACCAGAAGGATTGCAACTTGCCAGACGTTTATTTAATTCAGAAGCGCAAACACTAGAAAAATTGGGAACTCATCCTCAAATTCCCCAACTTCTGGCGTATTTTGAAGAAGATGAAGAATTTTATTTAGTTCAAGAATACATACTTGGTCATCCTCTCAGTTACGAACTACCACCAGGCAGAGCAATTGAAGAAATTGCAGCCATCAAAATTGTCAAAGACTTATTGGAAACATTAATATTTGTCCATCAAAACAACGTGATTCATCGGGATATTAAACCCAGCAATATCATCCGCCGACACTCAGACGGAAAGCTTGTACTAATTGACTTTGGCGCAGTTAAAGAAGTCGCCGCCACACAGCTAGAGCCTCAAGAGCAAACTGCCTTCACCATCGGTATTGGAACTCAAGGTTACGCACCAACCGAGCAATGTTTGGGTCGTCCACAATACAGTAGTGATATCTATGCAGTGGGTATGGTTGGGATTAAAGCCTTGACTGGCATTACACCGCGTGAGTTAGATAGAGATGCTAACGGAAAGATCGAATGGAGCGATGCCTACGGCGGTAAACTACGCACCCAGGTAAGCAACTCTTTCGCTCAGATTCTCAGTAAAATGGTGCAGGATGACTTCAAAATGCGATATCAGTCTGCATCGGAGGCTCTTAAAGCTGTTGAAGCTGTTGAAGCTTCTAGCGATTTGCTAAATTCCCAAAGCCGATACCCCATGTTACAACATGAGCCATTGATGAGTACTTTAGTTGAATTAAACGCCCCCACAAAATCTTATCCAGGAAAATCGTCAGAAACAACTTGACAAGGACGCGGGGACGCGGGGACGTGGGGACGCGGGAAAGTTGGGAGAAAATTTGATAATTTCAACGCATCAGAGTCTCTCTCACTCCCTACCTCTTCCTGATTCCCCGCGTCTCCCCCTCCCCGCGTCCCAATACGGTTCGGATAAGCAGTATGAACTTCCCTTGTGGTCTGGGAAAAGGTTTTGGGGTAAGGGGATTTGGATGTATTTGAAACCTTTCCCCTTTCCCCTTTCCCCTTTAACCGAACCGTATTGCCTTGCGTCTCCCCCTCCCCGCGTCTTCAATTTAACGACAAAAATTCCTCCCCAGATGTAGGATGAATGCCTATTGTTTCATCCAGTTCTTGCTTAGTAATGCCCTTGCGAATTGCAACACCGAGACTTTGAATGATATCTGCCGCATTCTCACCCACCATATGAGCGCCCAAAACTTCCTCAGAATCAGCATTTACCACTAACTTGATGATTGCTTGCTTATCATTTTCGGTTAGCTGATAAAACAGTGGTTGGAATTGGCTGTAGTAGCATTTTACAGATTCACCAAATTTTTCCCGTGCCTTAGCTTCAGTCATTCCCACTGTGGCAACTTCTGGACGGCAAAAAACAGCAGAGGGCACATAATCATAATTAACTTTTTGCGGCTTGTTGCCAAAAACTGTATTGGCAAAGGCAATACCTTCTGCTTGAGCCACTGGAGACAATTGGATGCGGCTGGTACAGTCACCGACAGCAAAGATATTTTCTTGGTTGGTGCGGCTTTCTTCATCTACTTTGATTGCACCATTTTCGCCAAGTGCAACACGGGCATTTTCCAAGCCGAGATTTTTAGTATTTGGGGTGTAACCTGTGGCAACTAAAATCGTATCTGCTGCAACTATTTGTCGGCTCTCACTATTAATAGTCAACAACAAACACTCTTCTGAATATTTGATTTTTTGAACGGTGGTGTTGGTGAATAACTTAATTCCCCGTTTACTCAAAGCCTGTTGCACATTAGAGCGAATGTCATCATCAAATCCTGATAAAATCATCTTCTCTTTTTCAATTAGCGTCACCTGACAGCCAAAAGCGTGCATCATGCTGGAAAATTCTACGCCAATGTAGCCACCGCCAATAATTGTCAAACGTTTCGGCAAATAGGGTAGCTGAAACATCTCGCGGGATGTGATGGCGTATTCTATACCTGGGATATTCGGCTTCAGGGGTTGGCCGCCCACAGCAATTAAAATTTTGTCCGCTGTAACTTTGCGTCCAGCAATACTAATAGTATGAGCATCGAGAAAACTGGCACGTTCTGAAATTATTTCAATTCCAGATTTCTGCAATTGCTGCAAATAAGATTCGTTAATGCTGTTAAGATGCTTGTGTACAGATTTAATAAATAATGTCCAGTCAAAGTATGTCGGGCAATCACTCCACCCATAACTGCGTGCCATTTCATTTTGTAGGGCAAAGTCAGCAGCACAGACAATGAGTTTTTTGGGAACGCAGCCACGATTTACACAAGTTCCACCGAGGTCTTCTTGTTCGGCAATGGCAACACGCACGCCATAACTAGCTGCTTTTTTAGCTGCTGCCAATCCCCCAGGCCCAGCACCAATGACAAACAAATCATAATCAAATGTCATAAAAATCTGTTCCTTTTCAACTTTTTGGAAAGCAGAGCTACTTCATCCCTTATAGTTATTCAGACAAAACTTCATCTACTGTCTTTAGGTGGACAAATCGACATTAAAACACGCTGATATGTAGCAGATTGCCGCTTGAATAACAATTACTACAAAAATAACAGCGTAGGCGCAGCCGGCGGTAGGCATCGCCCCACTATTGCTAAGTTACATTACATTTTGTTGTGGAACAGACAACATACCCATTCTACAAGAAGTCAGTGTTGGCGATCGCTTCGGCTGGGGCATAGTCCATCGCCTAGTTTGGCTGGGTATGCGATCGGGCTTTCGATCCAAAGCATATAAATAACAGCCTCTGAAGTAGTGGCGACTGCTGTAAAATATTGTCATAGGTAATGTTGGGTTGAAGAACAAAACCCAACCTTATACCTTAGAGGTTGTTTGAAAAGTCATGATTGATGTATCAAAGATTTTTTACCCCACCCTAACCCTCCCCGATATATTGGGGAGCCACTGCGTTGGACGGGTTCCCCGGCTTGTTCGCGCAGCGTCTCCGACAGGAGAAGCAAGTGGCGTGAGGGAACCGGATTTTCTTATTTCCCCCCTTTATAAGGGGGGACTAAGGGGGGTAATAATTCGATAAAAATTACAACATACCACTTTTCAAACAACCTCTTAGAAAGCTATCCCAATCCAAAATCTAAAATCTAAAATCTAAAATCCTTTAGACTTTAAACCTTTTTGCCAAAATATTCAGCAGAATTTTTCGCGGTACCAATCGAGCTAATGTACTTCTCATGTGAGTAGTAATATCACCAATAATAACGGTAGGCCGCCATTCTTCTAAAGCTCTGAGAGATTCCCTAACTACTTCTTCAGAGGAATATACCTTTTCTGTGCTTCCTGCTAAAGCTGGAGGAAAATGAGCTTCTGCAAAAAAATTTGTTTCTATAGGCCCTGGACAAGTAACTAGGATACGGACACCATATTGGCGGTTTTCTGCCCAGAGTGCTTCACTAAAGCTGAGAATAAAAGCTTTACTCGCAGCATAAACAGCAAGATATGGTATCGGTTGAAATCCGGTAATTGAGGATACGTTAATAATACTTCCAGAACGACGTTGCCGCATTAATGGTAAAAATTTATGGGTTAAATCTACCAATGCCACAATATTTAGTTGTATGATTTTAACTTGTCTTTCTCCATCTGACTCGGCAAAGTCACCATAGGAACCAAAACCAGCATTGTTGATTAATAAATCAATCGTTAATCCTTTTGCTTTTGTGGCATCCAATACAGCGGCGGCAGCGTTAGCTTCTGTAAGATCTTTAACTATAACATCTACTTCAATTTTGTGTTTCTCTTGTAGTTGTTGAGCTAATTGTTTGAGTTGATCTTCCGAACGAGCAACGAGTACAAGATTTGTCTTGCGTGCTGCTAATTCCTGGGCAAAAGCCTTACCAATACCACTAGAGGCACCAGTAATTAAAGCAGTTGACATTCTACATATTCAGATAGTTTTTCCAGCACATTATAAATACTAGCCAGAATGGATATAAATTTTAACTATCTAAAGTGATATACCTAAAAGAGTAAAACCAGCATCTAGTTATAACTACCATTGTTCAGCCCAATAGATAATTTCTGACGTGGAATTATTAATTGCAACACCATAGCTATCTCCGTGATTCCATTTGAAGCCAGATCTACCTCTGTCTGTTGCATTTAATACTAATACTTCATATGCATCTGGAAAAGTTTCCGCCGGAAAGTCACTGGTGTAGAAAAAAGTTGTCGGCACACCGTTAGGCTGGTTGATATGGTCGTTTGTATTACCACCTCTATATTTATGTTTTGCATTATTTCTGTATTGTGAGAGTAATTTTTTTATTTTTTCTGGCGGCTGTTTGAATCTAATTTGGAAAAAACTACCTCCTTGTAAAAATCCGGGAGAGTAAGCAACGCGAACATCTTTAGCATCAGTAGGTATCTGATTTGGAAAATGTTTTAGTTCGTCCCTATTAGACCACAATTGATTACGAATTTCTTTATAGCGTGTTGTATCAGTTATTATTTTAGGTTCGCTAGTATTACTAAAAGCTTTTCTCAGGAAAAAGCTTCCCCCAACAATACCAAGACTGCCAAGGGAAAATAGAACTATCATGGCAGCTTGGATAAAATGCGTAGGCATAGCCCGTCGTAGACATCGCTTCATTGAGTTGGATGTGTCTAATTATCATAGTTATATACCCAACTACTAAACTAAAATCGTACTATTGCGGATATCAGACTAGAGATATTAACAGAAACTTTGTCTGTTTAGGCGAAAATTGGGGTATTTGTAAAATTCTGGTGAAGATGAGCAATGCTTACTTAGTTAAATACCGCAGGTTGTCCTTGTTGAAGTTAATACTAACGTTATAGATAACCAAATCAATGCCACAGCGACCTCTTTTTTTTTCAATTCTTCCCGATCGAGTGAGGACTAAAGCGGATATATAAATAGTAGATGCACCTTAATTAAATCATTGCCCTCAGCTTTTAGCTGGGGGCTTTATTTATTGCTGATAATTTTGATTTTGGAAATAAAAAAATATTCTGAACAAGTAAAATTTACCCGGATATAGTACGAATGAAAGCGGATTATTAAATGGTAGATGCACCTTAATAAATTTATCGCCCCCAGCTTTTAGTTGAGGGCTTTATTTATTGCTGATAATTTTGATTTTGGAAATAAAAAAATTCTGAACAAGTAAAATTTACCCGGATATGGTGCGAATGAAAGCGGATTATTAAATGGTAGATGCACCTTAATAAATTTATTGCCCCCAGCTTTTAGCTGAGGGCTTTATTTATTACTGATGATTTTGATTTTGAAAATAAAAATATTCTGAACAAGTAAAATTTGCCCGGATAGAGGCAGAATTAAAACGGATTATTAAATGGTAGATGCACTCTAATAAATCACATATGTCACAGCCCTCAGCCATTGGTCTGGGGCTTTTATTATTTAAATATAGATGGTAGCAAACCAGGAGCTAACCACAGACCATAACCAATAAATCCAAATAGCAAACTAATCATGGCTGTAATAACATAGCTGATACAAATTAATAAACCATCAGATTCAATGGTGGCAACAGCTAAAAGTAAAATGCCTACAGTGGGAATAGGATTTGTCAGGGGAATTGGTAATATTAGTAATATTGTTAACCAAGAGATACAAAACCCATTGATTCGCCAAATCAAGGGATTATGGGCTATTTTTCCCAATCTGGGACGGGCTATTTTGTGTAACACTTTAGTGAGACGACCCAAGTTTTGTAAAAGTAACTGGGCAAAGGGGCGAGGAAATTTGTAGTTAGCGATTCTTTTCGGTAGCCAAGGCGATCGCCTTCCTAAAAGCATTTGTACTGACAACAGCAAACAAGCAGCACCAAAAGGGCCAGTTAATCCCGGTGGCATCGGAAACAAAAACGGCAAGACTAATAATGCAATTACCAGGCTGAACCCTCGTTCTGAGGTTTCTGCCAGAATATCACCTAGAGTCAGGGGTTGTTCGGCTAGGCGTTCTAAGAGGGACTTTATATCTTGAGAAAATCTCAGATGCATTTGGCGTGATTTCGATCGAAGGGAGTGGGGGAGATGAGGGGGATGAGGGAGATGAGGGAGATGAGGGAGGATAACTCCTAACTCCTAACTCTTAACTCCAAACTCGAAACTCCTAACTCCTGACTCTGGCAATTTTAGATTTTAGGTCGCACCTTTGGCACGCTGGAGGCACAACTTAGATTTTCGATTGAAGAAAAAATCTAAAATCTAAAATCTAAAATCTAAAATTGAATGACTCCTAACTCTTGACTTCTGCGGGTACTAAAACACTTATAGCTTTAGGTATAACTCGGAAATGGGCAGGTGTGTAAGTAGTGATTTCACCATCTGTATTAATGGGGCGTGGTTTGCGAGTATATAAATGTATTTCCTGACCTTGAAGAGAGCGTACACTCTCCCAATGTATATGCCGCCCTTGTCGCATTGCAGGTAATAATAATATAGTCTGCCACCAATGTTGAATTTCTAGACTATAAAGATCCAGTCTTTGGTCATCTATTGCAGCATCATCTGCCACTGCCATACCACCACCATAATAGCGACCGTTACCTACAGCAATTTGCACTGTTTTCACGCGAAACGATTCACCATTGATGGCAATCTCGGCACTAAAAGGTCTAGCTGACCAAATCACTTGCAATGCAGTGGCGGCGTAAGCAAATATTCCCCAGCGACGTTTGACTTCTTTGGTAAGTCGTTCGGTAATTTTTACACTCAATCCCAGACTAGCAACGTTAAAAAAGTGCTTGCCGTTAACCCAACCCAAGTCAATGCGGTGTAAATTTTTCTGGGCAATAATATTACAAGCTTCGTTGAGGGAGTTGGGAATTTCTAAAGTTCTTGCTAGGTCGTTGGCAGTTCCTAGAGGCAAAATTCCTAAGGGCAACTGTGTTTCAACTAAAGCATCTACTGCGGCATTCAGAGTGCCATCGCCACCACCAACTATTACTAAATCAACTTGATGTTGATAGCGAAGTATCACTTCAGAAAGTTGTTTCGGATGTTCTGTAGACTCTTCAATTAAAATAAAGCCGAGTGTCTTCAAATAATCAATCGCTTCCGATAGACCTTTTTGCCCTTGGCGGGCATGACGATTTACTAACAGCAGTGCGCGGGAACTCATGGGTAGTACCTTTTGTAGTTAATATGTCCAAGCATCCGCATCTGTTTACTCAGCTTAAATTTAACTATCAGAAACTTTTTCAGGTGCGATCGCAGTTATCAAAATGCATTTTATCAAACAGAATTCAGGAGTCAGGAGTCAGAATTCAGCAATGTTTTTTGTACGACTGGCGGATGAATAATCGGCGTTTTTGCACCCCCACCAAATCTACGATTTGGTGGTCTTCAATCAGTGGCGGGTCCCAATCCCCTACTGATAGCGACGCGGAAAGCTAGTCTGCGATAGCGCAGCGTTAGCGAGTATTCGAGCGTCGCGTCAAGATTGCTGAATTCTGAATTCTGAATTCTGTATTCTTCTTCAACAACACTTAATTATATTGTTATGGTTGCTATTTTTTCAGTTTTATTTTGTCTAATTTAAGTTTATCAGCTATTGATATTTTAATAATCAGTGCATAGAGTGACGATGGCAACTTGAACTACAGACTGGGGAATCCTCCAACAAAGCCTTCAAGTTCCAAAAATCGTTGTGATAATTTTGTAGTATCTCAGGAACAAAGATAATTGTAGTGTTATCTATATGACTAGTGTGCTAATCTACGCTCGCCTTAGGGAAGCTGTAAAAGCTTTGACATAGTGTTCTGTGCTTTGAAAATTTCTATTCCTTCTAATTCACTAAACTAATTGCTAGAAAAATCGTGAGGTCATCAATGCAGCGAATTAAATTTTGGGTACTTTTTCCACTTACCTTAATATTTGGTTGTTCAAATCAATTGCTTCAATCTAGCCCCACTGTAGCCAAATCTCAGCCAGCAGTAGCTAAAGAAAATAATCCGACTTTGTTAGCAAAAGCAAATTACCTTTCACCACTGGAACAACAGGTGATTATTGAAACAAATAAAGTCAGAACAAATCCTCAGGCATATGTGCCGATTTTGGAAAACTATCGCAAGCGCTTTCAAGGTAACCGAGTCAAAATTTCTGATAATACTTATTTGAGAACTCAAGAAGGAGTCAAAGCAGTCGATGAGGCGATCGCATTTCTCAAATCAGCACGTCCTGTAGGTGCTTTGAGTGCCTCTAAGGGTATGTCTTTGGCAGCAAAAGACCACGTTAAAGACCAAGGCGCAAAAGGTGCCACAGGTCACGATGGTAGCGATGGTAGCAACCCCTTCATTCGCATCAACCGCTATGGTAGATGGCTGACAACCGCAGGTGAAAATATCAGTTACGGGCCAAACACCGCCCAAGATATCGTCATGCAATTAATTATTGATGATGGTGTGCCCGATCGCGGTCATCGAACAAATATTTTTAACGGCGCTTTTAAAGTTTCTGGTGTTGCTTTTGGAATTCACAAATCATATAGAACAGTTTGCGTGATTAACTACGCTGGGGGGTATCAGGAGAAATAATTCGTAATTCGTAATTACTCTTTTGTGAAAGCGATCTCGACAAACCTCTCCCTGTCTTAAACCCACATTCCGCAGGTTAGTTAGCAAAGCAGATAATATTTTCGACAGGGCGCACCAAAAAATGTGAGAATCCAGTGTCTTTCGGGAGTCAAATTAGTAATTTGCTTGGTGT